>NZ_BJHU01000040.1 GCF_005405905.1 Acidovorax sp. NB1 | reverse complement strand
CGTGACTGGCGCCATCGAGCTGCCAGCCGACAAGGAAATGGTCATGCCTGGTGACAACGTGTCGATCACTGTGAAGCTGATCAACCCCATTGCCATGGAAGAAGGTCTGCGTTTCGCTATCCGCGAAGGTGGCCGTACGGTCGGCGCTGGCGTCGTGGCCAAGATCATTGCTTAATTAGCAGATATACAGGGGTATAGCTCAATTGGCAGAGCGTCGGTCTCCAAAACCGAAGGTTGTAGGTTCGATTCCTACTGCCCCTGCCACTTGAAAGTGGCCCAAAACAAGCCCGCCAGACCCTGGCGGGCTTCGGTGTCTTAAGTGATGCCGTGAATCGGAAGCAGGAAACACTCAAAGATGGCCACATCACAGGTTGAAACTGTCAATACAGGCGCAGACAAGGCCAAGCTCGCAGCGGTGGTGGCTCTGGTCATTGCATCGGTGGCGGGCTTTTATTTGCTGGGCAAACAAGGTGCGGTGGTGCAATGGGCCGCGCTGATTGTGGGTTTGGTCGCGGCTGCTGGCGTGTTTCTGGTGTCGGAATCGGGTCGCCAGTTCGTTGCATTTGCGAAAGACGCATGGCGCGAGGTGAAAAAGGTCGTTTGGCCGACGCGCAAGGAAACTCTGCAGATGACGGCGTATGTGTTTGCCTTTGTGGTGATCATGGCCCTGTTCCTGTGGTTCACTGACAAAACTCTGGAATGGGTTTTGTACGACTTGATTTTGGGTTGGAGAAAATCATGACGACCGCTGCGGAAATCACGGGAGCAGAGGCTCCTGCAGGCGCTTCTGCTTCGGCAAATCCCGATCTGCGCTGGTACATCGTTCATGCCTATTCGGGCATGGAGAAGGCGGTGGAGCGCAACATCCAAGAGCGGATCAGTCGCTCGGGCATGTCAGATAAATTTGGTCGCATTCTTGTGCCGACTGAAGAAGTTGTTGAAATGAAGAACGGCCAGCGCAAGACGACGGAGCGTCGTTTGTTTCCTGGCTATGTGTTCGTTGAGATGATCATGGACGACGACACCTGGCACTTGGTGAAGCACACCAATAAGGTGACCGGGTTTGTGGGTGGTGCAAAGAACCGTCCCGCCCCCATCTCGGAAGACGAGGTGCAGAAGATCGTCAGCCAGATGCAGGAAGGTACCGACAAGCCCCGCCACAAGATCGAATTCATGGTGGGCGAGCTGGTTCGCGTCAAGGAAGGTCCTTTCACGGACTTCAATGGTTCGGTCGAAGAGGTCAATTACGAAAAGAGCCGTGTACGCGTCTCTGTGATGATCTTTGGTCGATCCACGCCGGTCGAGTTGGAGTTCGGCCAAGTCGAAAAAACCTAAATGTCGGCAAGACGAGGTCTTGTTCTTCACGACTTCTAGCGTTCGAAAAAAATTGGATGCTGCACTTTTCGACTCGGTGCGGACATCGTGACAGTGAGTCGTTAACCCCGGGGAGCCTGTTGTTGCATGGTGCGACGCAGGCGTTATGACCCGCAAGGAGTAAAACATGGCGAAGAAAATCGTCGGTTTTATCAAGCTGCAAGTTCCAGCTGGTAAGGCCAATCCATCCCCACCCATCGGTCCCGCACTGGGCCAGCGTGGCCTCAACATCATGGAGTTCTGCAAGGCATTCAATGCCCAGACCCAAGGCGTTGAGCCAGGCCTGCCACTGCCCGTGGTCATCACGGCTTTTGCAGACAAGAGCTTCACCTTCATCATCAAGACGCCGCCAGCGACGACTCTGATCAAGAAGGCTATCAAGCTCGAAAAGGGTTCTTCGAACGCACTGAAGATCAAGGTCGGCAAGATCACGCGCGAACAGCTCGAAGAGATCGCCAAGACCAAGATGAAGGACATGAACGCTGCCAATGTGGACGCCGCTGTGCGCACGCTGGCCGGCTCTGCACGCTCCATGGGCGTGACGGTGGAGGGTTTGTAAGATGGCCAAGCTGACCAAGAAGCAAAAAGCGCTGCAAGGCAAGGTTGACAGCACCAAGCTGTACGCATTCGCCGACGCAGTCGTGATCGTGAAGGAAGCCGCTACGGCCAAGTTTGACGAATCCATCGACGTGGCCGTTCAGCTTGGCATCGATGCCAAGAAGTCTGACCAGGTGGTTCGCGGCGCCGTGGTGCTGCCCAATGGCACCGGCAAGACGACCCGCGTGGCGGTGTTCGCCCAGGGTGCCAAGGCTGACGAAGCCAAGGCTGCTGGCGCCGATGTCGTGGGCATGGACGACCTGGCCGCCATGGTCAAGGCTGGTGACATGCCTTTCGACGTGGTGATCGCTGCTCCTGACGCCATGCGCGTCGTGGGTACGCTGGGTCAGATCCTGGGTCCACGTGGCCTGATGCCTAACCCCAAGGTAGGCACCGTGACCCCAGACGTCGCTACGGCCGTGAAGAACGCCAAGGCAGGTCAAGTGCAGTTCCGCGTTGACAAGGCCGGTATCGTGCACAGCACGATCGGTCGCCGCTCGTTCGACAACGACAAGCTGCAAGGCAACCTGGCTGCACTGATCGAAGCCCTGAACAAGGCCAAGCCTGCAACCAGCAAGGGTCTGTACCTGCGCAAGGTCGCTGTGTCCTCCACGATGGGCGTTGGCGTCCGAGTGGATACGCAATCCATCGCAGCGTAATTGCGATAAGAAATCTTCGGGCCTGTTAAGGGCCTGATGTGGTGGGCTGGGGATGCTGTAACAGGTATTTCCAGGCCATCCAAGACCGTTGGTGCGCAACCTGTTTGCACTTAATCCCTTCGGGGCCAACGCAGATGGCGATCCCGCTGCAGATGGAATCCGTTCCGAAACAGTTGGTCGCTGCAACAAGAGCGCGCATGAGGGTGAAAACCCGAGTGTGCAATTTAAGGAGTAGACCTTGAGTCTTAATCGCAGTGAGAAAGAAGCGGTCATCAGTGAAGTGACCAGCCTCGCCGCTAAAGCTCAAACGCTTGTGATCGCGGAATACCGTGGCATCACGGTCGCCGACATGACCAAACTGCGCGTTGAAGCCCGCAGCAAGGGTGTGAGCCTGAGTGTTCTGAAGAACACCCTGGCCCGCCGTGCTGTGGCTGGCAGCCAGTTTGACGTGGTGGCAGACCAGATGACCGGTCCTCTGATCTATGGCTTCTCCGAAGACGCTGTGGCTGCCGCGAAGGTGGTGGCCGATTTCTCGAAGACCAACGACAAGCTGGTGATTCGTGGTGGCGCTTTCGGTGGTAAAGCCCTGGATGTCAACGGCGTTAAGCAACTGGCCAACATTCCTTCCAAGGAAGTTCTGCTGGCACAGATTTGTGGCTTGCTTATGTCCCCCATGTCGCGTACGGCCGTTGTGCTGGGCGCACTGGCGGCGAAAAAAGGCGAAGGCGCTGCCGCACCGGCCGCCGAACCTGTCGCAGCTTGAACGCTCGGCAGTTAACCAACAAAATTGTTAGGAAATCAAAATGGCATTCGATAAAGACGCATTTCTGACCGCGCTGGACAGCATGACGGTTCTGGAACTCAATGACCTGGTGAAGGCTATTGAAGAGAAGTTTGGCGTGAGCGCTGCAGCCATGGCTGCTCCTGCTGCTGCCGGTGGTGGCGCTGGTGCTGCTGCTGCTGAAGAAAAGACGGAATTCAACGTTGTGCTGACCGAAGCCGGCGCCAACAAGGTGTCCGTCATCAAGGCAGTGCGCGAAATCACCGGTCTGGGCCTCAAGGAAGCCAAGGACTTGGTGGACGGCGCTCCCAAGAACGTCAAGGAAGGCATTGCCAAGGCTGACGCCGAAGCTGCCGTCAAGAAGCTGGTGGAAGCTGGCGCCAAGGCCGAACTCAAGTAATTCGGTCTCACTCAAGGGCTGGAGTGCTCCTCAAAGGGCCTCCAGCCTTTGGTGCTTTCAGAGAGCACCCGCAAGCCCCGTGTCCCACGGGGCTTTCGAGTGTCTTCTGTCAACCCCGACAGCAGAAGACGCCTTGGTCCGGGTGATGTGCAACGCATCACCGTCCGCCATGGTTGGTAGTGGCCAACCGCCAAGCCCGCAAGGACAACGCTTCTTGTGGGTCAGTCGTCGAAGACCCAGGACTCATGTCTTTGCCCGGAGATCTCATGGCCTATTCCTACACCGAACGCAAGCGAATTCGCAAAAGTTTCGGCACCCGCGATAGCGTGCTCGAAGTTCCTTATCTGCTGCAGATGCAGAAGGACGCATACACCGCTTTCCTGCAGGCTGATAAAGCACCCCAGAAAAGAACCATCGAAGGCCTTCAGGCTGCATTCGACGCTGCCTTCCCTATCGTCTCCCACAACGGTTTTGTGGAGATGAAGTTCATTGAGTACAACCTGGCCAAGCCAGCCTTCGACGTGCGCGAGTGCCAGACCCGTGGTCTGACTTTCGCCTCGGCCGTGCGCGCCAAGGTTCAGCTCATCATTTATGACCGCGAGTCCTCGACCAGCCAATCCAAGGTGGTCAAGGAAGTAAAGGAGCAAGAGGTCTACATGGGCGAAGTGCCTTTGATGACCGACAAGGGCTCGTTCATCATCAACGGTACCGAGCGCGTGATCGTGTCTCAGCTGCACCGCTCGCCAGGCGTGTTCTTCGAACACGACAAGGGCAAGACGCACAGCTCGGGCAAGCTGCTGTTCTCGGCGCGCATCATTCCTTACCGCGGCTCTTGGCTGGACTTCGAATTCGACCCGAAGGACATCCTGTACTTCCGCGTGGACCGCCGCCGCAAGATGCCGGTCACGATCCTGCTCAAGGCCATCGGCCTGAACCCCGAATCGATCCTGGCGAACTTCTTTGTCAACGACAACTTCCGCCTGATGGACAGTGGCGCGCAGATGGAGTTCGTCTCCGAGCGCCTGCGCGGCGAAGTGGCCCGTTTCGACATCACCGACAAGTCCGGCAAGGTTGTCGTGGCCAAGGACAAGCGCGTCACCGCGCGCCACACCCGCGAACTGGAACAGTCTGGCACGACCCACATCAGCGTGCCCGAAGACTTCCTGATCGGCCGTGTGGTGGCCCGCAACATTGTGGACGCCGATACCGGTGAAATCATCGCCAAGGCCAACGACGAGCTGACCGAAGCGTTGCTCAAGAAGCTGCGCAGCGCCGGCGTGCAGGATGTGCAATGCATCTACACCAATGAACTCGATCAGGGTGCGTACATGTCGCAGACCCTGCGCATTGACGAAACGGTGGACGAGTTCGCAGCACGCGTTGCCATCTACCGCATGATGCGCCCCGGCGAGCCGCCAACGGAAGACGCTGTGCAGGCTCTGTTCCAGCGCCTGTTCTACAACCCCGATACGTACGACCTGTCGCGCGTGGGCCGCATGAAGTTCAACGCCAAGATCGGCCGCGACGAATCCACCGGCCCCATGGTGCTGTCCAACGAAGACATCCTGGCCGTGGTCAAGATCCTGGTGGACCTGCGCAACGGCAATGGCGAAGTTGATGACATCGATCACCTGGGCAACCGTCGCGTGCGTTGCGTGGGCGAACTGGCCGAAAACCAGTACCGCACCGGCCTGGCACGTATCGAAAAGGCCGTGAAGGAGCGTCTGGGCCAGGCCGAGCAAGAGCCGCTGATGCCCCATGACCTGATCAACAGCAAGCCGATCTCGGCAGCCCTGAAGGAATTCTTCGGCGCATCCCAGCTGTCGCAGTTCATGGACCAGACCAACCCGCTGGCCGAAATCACGCACAAGCGCCGTGTGTCCGCACTGGGCCCGGGCGGTCTGACCCGCGAACGCGCAGGCTTCGAAGTGCGCGACGTGCACGTGACCCACTATGGCCGCGTCTGTCCTATCGAAACGCCTGAAGGTCCGAACATCGGTCTGATCAACTCGCTGGCTCTCTATGCCCGCCTGAACGAGTACGGCTTCATTGAAACCCCCTACCGCCGTGTGGTGGATGGCAAGGTCACCAATGAGATCGATTACCTGTCGGCCATCGAAGAAGGCAAGTACGTGATCGCGCAGGCCAATGCCACCCTGGACAAGGATGGCCGCCTGACGGGTGAGCTGGTGTCTGCCCGTGAAAAGGGTGAATCCATCCTGTGTGGCGCTGACCGTGTGCAGTACATGGACGTGTCGCCCGCGCAGATCGTGTCGGTGGCTGCGTCCCTGGTTCCGTTCCTGGAGCACGACGATGCGAACCGCGCATTGATGGGCGCCAACATGTCGCGCCAGGCCGTGCCTGTGCTGCGTCCTGAAAAGCCCCTGGTGGGCACGGGCATCGAGCGCGTGGCTGCCGTGGACTCGGGCACTGTGGTGACCGCTACCCGCGGCGGCGTGGTGGACTACGTGGACGCCACCCGCATTGTGGTGCGCGTGAACGACGCCGAAGCCGTGGCCGGTGAAGTGGGTGTGGACATCTACAACCTCATCAAGTACCAGCGTTCCAACCAGAACACCAACATCCACCAGCGCCCCATCGTCCAGAAGGGTGACATGCTGGTCAAGGGTGACGTGATCGCCGACGGCGCATCGACGGACTTTGGCGAAATCGCCATCGGCCAGAACATGCTGATCGCCTTCATGCCCTGGAACGGCTACAACTTCGAAGACTCGATCCTGATCTCCGAACGCGTGGTGGCGGAAGACCGCTACACCTCGATCCACATCGAAGAGCTGGTCGTGATGGCCCGCGACACGAAGCTGGGCGCGGAAGAAATCACGCGCGACATTCCGAACCTGTCGGAGCAGCAACTGAACCGCCTGGACGAGTCCGGCATCATCTACGTGGGTGCCGAAGTGCAGCCCGGCGATACGCTGGTTGGCAAGGTCACGCCCAAGGGCGAGACCACACTCACCCCTGAAGAGAAGCTCTTGCGCGCCATCTTCGGCGAGAAGGCTTCCGACGTGAAGGACACCTCGCTGCGCGTGGACCAGGGCTCGTCGGGCACCGTGATCGACGTGCAGGTGTTCACCCGCGAAGGCATCCAGCGCGACAAGCGCGCCCAGCAGATCATCGACGATGAACTCAAGCGCTTCCGCCTGGACTTGAACGACCAGCTGCGCATCGTGGAGGCCGATGCCTTCGACCGTATCGAGAAGCTGCTGACCGGCCGCGTGGCCAACGGCGGCCCGCAAAAGCTGGCCAAGGGCACGAAGCTCGACAAGGCTTACCTGGCCTCCGTCGAGAAATTCCACTGGTTCGACATCCGCCCTGCGGAAGACGAAGTGGCAACCCAGCTCGAATCCATCAAGAACGCGCTGGAGCAAACCCGCCACAGCTTCGACCTGGCTTTCGAAGAAAAGCGCAAGAAGCTCACGCAAGGCGACGAGTTGCCCGCTGGCGTGCTCAAGATGGTCAAGGTCTACCTGGCCGTCAAGCGCCGTCTGCAGCCTGGTGACAAGATGGCCGGCCGCCACGGCAACAAGGGTGTGGTGTCCAAGATCGTTCCGGTCGAAGACATGCCCTACATGGCTGACGGTACGCCTGCCGACATCGTTCTGAACCCGCTGGGCGTGCCTTCGCGGATGAACATCGGCCAGGTGCTGGAAGTCCACCTGGGTTGGGCTGGCAAGGGCATTGGCCAACGCATTGGCGACATGCTGCGCGAGCAGGCCAAGGCGGCCGAGCTGCGCAAGTTCATGGAAGAGGTCTACAACTCCCGTGGTCGTACCGAGGACCTGTCGCAACTCAGCGATGACGACCTCATGGCCATGGCAGCCAACCTCACGAACGGCGTGCCTTATGCGACCCCCGTGTTCGATGGTGCTTCGGAAGAAGAAATCAAGGACATGCTCAAGATCGCCTATCCGGACGACATCGCCGAGCGCAAGGGCCTCACGTCTACGCGCACCCAGGCATACCTGTTCGACGGCCGCACCGGCGAGCGCTTTGAGCGCCCCACGACCATCGGCTACATGCACTACCTGAAGCTGCACCACTTGGTGGACGACAAGATGCATGCCCGTTCCACGGGTCCGTACTCGCTCGTCACGCAGCAGCCTCTGGGCGGCAAGGCGCAGTTCGGTGGCCAGCGTTTCGGGGAAATGGAAGTGTGGGCGCTGGAGGCTTACGGCGCCGCCTACGTGCTGCAGGAAATGCTGACAGTGAAGTCCGACGACGTGGTGGGCCGTACCAAGGTGTACGAATCCATCGTCAAGGGCGAACACGCCATCGAAGCCGGCATGCCGGAATCGTTCAACGTGCTGGTCAAGGAAATCCGTTCGCTGGGCCTGGACATCGAGCTGGAACGCTCCTAAGCAGAAAAGGAAAGAGTCACTATGAAATCGCTACTCGACCTGTTCAAGCAATTCACGCCGGATGAGCACTTCGATGCCATCCGCATCGGCATGGCTTCGCCCGAAAAGATCCGTTCGTGGTCTTTCGGCGAAGTGAAGAAGCCTGAAACCATCAACTACCGCACGTTCAAGCCCGAACGCGACGGCCTGTTCTGCGCCAAGATTTTTGGTCCCATCAAGGACTACGAATGCCTGTGCGGCAAGTACAAGCGCCTTAAGCACCGCGGCGTGATCTGCGAGAAGTGCGGCGTTGAAGTCACGCAGACCAAGGTGCGCCGCGAGCGCATGGGCCACATCGACCTGGCCGCCCCCTGCGCCCACATCTGGTTCTTGAAGTCCCTGCCTTCGCGTCTGGGCCTGGTGCTCGACATGACGCTGCGCGACATCGAACGCGTGCTGTACTTTGAAGCCTACGTGGTGACCGACCCCGGCATGACCCCGCTGAAGAAGTTCAGCATCATGTCCGAGGACGACTACGACGCCAAGCGCAAGGAATACGGCGACGAATTCATCGCCAAGATGGGCGCCGAAGGCATCAAGGACCTGCTCGAATCCATCGACATCGACCTGTCGATCGAGCGTCTGCGCGGCGACTTGACAGGCTCTGAAGTCAAGGTCAAGAAGAACGCCAAGCGCCTGAAGGTGCTGGAAGCGTTCAAGAAGTCCGGTATCAAGCCCGAGTGGATGGTGCTCGAAGTGCTGCCCGTGCTGCCCCCGGACCTGCGTCCGCTGGTGCCGCTGGACGGCGGCCGCTTCGCGACCTCCGACCTGAACGACCTGTACCGCCGCGTCATCAACCGCAACTCGCGTCTGCGCCGCCTGCTGGAGCTGAAGGCCCCTGAAATCATTGCCCGCAACGAAAAGCGGATGCTGCAAGAGGCTGTGGACTCGCTGCTGGACAACGGCCGCCGTGGCAAGGCCATGACGGGCGCCAACAAGCGTGCCCTGAAGTCGCTGGCCGACATGATCAAGGGCAAGTCGGGTCGCTTCCGTCAGAACTTGCTGGGCAAGCGCGTGGACTACTCCGGTCGTTCCGTGATTACCGTGGGCCCAACGCTCAAGCTGCACCAGTGCGGTCTGCCCAAGCTGATGGCGCTGGAGCTGTTCAAGCCTTTCATCTTCTCGCGCCTCGAAGCCATGGGCATCGCGACGACGATCAAGGCCGCCAAGAAGGAAGTCGAATCCGGCACCCCCGTGGTGTGGGACATCTTGGAAGAGGTCATCAAAGAGCACCCCGTGATGCTGAACCGTGCGCCTACGCTGCACCGTTTGGGTATCCAGGCCTTTGAGCCCATCCTGATCGAAGGTAAGGCCATCCAGCTGCACCCCCTCGTTTGCGCGGCCTTCAACGCCGACTTCGACGGTGACCAGATGGCTGTCCACGTCCCGCTGTCGGTGGAAGCACAGATGGAAGCTCGCACGCTGATGCTGGCCTCCAACAACGTGCTGTTCCCCGCGTCGGGCGAACCCTCCATCGTGCCTTCGCAGGACGTGGTGCTGGGTCTGTACTACGCCACCCGCGATCGCATCAACGGCAAGGGCGAAGGCCTGGTGTTCGCTGACACCGGTGAAGTGCAGCGTGCTCTGGACGCAGGCCAGGTCGAACTGGCTGCCAAGATCACGGTGCGCATGACCGAGTGGAGCAAGAACAAGGAAACCGGTGAGTTCGAGCCTTCGACCTCGCTGGTGGAAACCACCGTGGGCCGCGCGCTGCTGTCCGAGATCCTGCCCAAGGGCCTGCCGTTCTCCAACATGAACAAGGCGCTCAAGAAGAAGGAAATCTCGCGCCTGATCAACGTGTCCTTCCGCAAGTGCGGTCTGAAGGAGACGGTGGTGTTCGCCGACAAGCTGCTGCAGAACGGCTTCCGTCTGGCCACGCGCGCTGGTATCTCGATTGCCATCGACGACATGCTGGTGCCGCCCCAAAAGGCCGGCATCATCGAGCGCTCCGAGAAGGAAGTCAAAGAGATCGAACAGCAGTACGTCTCCGGTCTGGTGACCTCTGGCGAGCGCTACAACAAGGTGGTGGACATCTGGGGCAAGGCCGGCGACGAAGTGTCCAAGGTGATGATGGCCCAGCTGTCCAAGCAGAAGGTCATTGACCGCCACGGCAAGGAAGTGGACCAGGAGTCTTTCAACTCCATCTACATGATGGCCGACTCCGGTGCCCGCGGCTCTGCCGCCCAGATCCGCCAGGTGGCCGGTATGCGGGGCCTGATGGCCAAGCCAGACGGCTCGATCATCGAAACGCCTATTACCGCGAACTTCCGCGAAGGCCTGAACGTGTTGGAGTACTTCATCTCCACCCACGGTGCCCGTAAGGGTCTGGCCGACACGGCGCTGAAGACCGCCAACTCCGGCTACCTGACGCGCCGTCTGGTGGACGTGACGCAGGATCTGGTCGTGACCGAAGAGGATTGCGGCACTTCCAATGGTTCGCTGATGCGCGCCATTGTTGAAGGCGGTGAAGTGATCGAATCGCTGCGCGACCGTATCCTGGGCCGCACCGCTGCCGAAGACGTGCTGCACCCCGAAACCCGTGCCGTGCTGGTGCCTGCTGGCGTGATGCTGGAAGAAGACATCATCGAAGAGCTGGAAGCCGCTGGCGTGGACGAAGTGAAGGTGCGCACCGCACTGACCTGCGAAACCCGCTACGGCCTGTGCGCCAAGTGCTATGGCCGCGACTTGGGCCGTGGCGGCTTGATCAACCTCGGCGAAGCCGTGGGTGTGATCGCTGCCCAGTCCATTGGCGAACCCGGCACGCAGCTGACCATGCGTACGTTCCACATCGGTGGTGCCGCTTCGCGTGCTGCCATCGCATCGAGCGTGGAAGCCAAGTCCAACGGCGTGATCGGCTTCAACGCCACGATGCGCTACGTGAGCAACACCAAGGGCGAGTTGGTGGTGATTGCACGTTCGGGTGAAATCATCATCCAGGACGAGCACGGCCGCGAGCGCGAACGCCACAAGGTGCCTTACGGCGCGACGCTGACGGTGAAGGCTGACCAGACCATCAAGGCTGGCACCATCCTCGCCAACTGGGATCCGCTGACGCGCCCCATCATCACCGAGTTCGCCGGTCAGACCAAGTTCGAGAACGTCGAAGAAGGCCTGACGGTGGCCAAGCAGGTCGATGAAGTGACGGGCCTGTCCACGCTGGTGGTGATCGACCCCAAGCGCCGCGGCGCTGCCAAGGTCGTTCGTCCTCAGGTGAAGCTGATCGATGCGCAAGGCAACGAAGTGAAGATCCCTGGCACCGACCACTCGGTGACCATCGGCTTCCAGGTCGGCGCGCTGATCCAGGTGCGTGACGGCCAGGACGTGGGCCCTGGCGAAGTGCTGGCGCGTATTCCGGTCGAAGGCCAGAAGACCCGCGACATTACCGGCGGTCTGCCCCGCGTGGCCGAGCTGTTCGAAGCCCGTACGCCGAAGGACAAGGGCACGCTGGCCGAAATGACCGGTACCGTGTCGTTCGGCAAGGAAACCAAGGGCAAGGTCCGCTTGCAGATCACCGACCCCGAAGGCCGCGTGTTCGAAGAGCTCGTGCCCAAGGAAAAGAACATCCTGGTGCACGAAGGCCAGGTGGTGAACAAGGGCGAATCGATTGTGGACGGCCCCGCCGACCCACAAGACATCCTGCGTTTGCTGGGTATCGAAGAGCTGTCGCGCTACATCGTCGATGAAGTGCAGGACGTGTACCGCTTGCAAGGCGTGAAGATCAACGACAAGCACATCGAGGTGATCGTTCGCCAGATGCTGCGCCGTGTCGTGGTCGAGAACGTCGGCGAGTCGAACTACATCGCCGGCGAACAGGTCGAGCGCTCCGAGATCCTCAACACCAACGAGGCACTGCAGTCCGAAGGCAAGATTCCTGCGACCTACAGCAACCTGCTGCTGGGTATCACGAAGGCATCGCTGTCCACCGACTCGTTCATCTCGGCCGCTTCCTTCCAGGAAACGACCCGCGTGCTCACCGAGGCTGCCATCATGGGCAAGCGCGACGAGTTGCGTGGCCTGAAGGAAAACGTGATCGTGGGCCGTTTGATCCCCGCCGGTACCGGCTTGGCTTACCACCAGGCACGCAAGGCCAAGGACGCCATGGACGACGCCGAGCGCCGCGCCATTGCCGAAGCCGAAGCGGCTGAAATGGCAGCCCAGTCCGACGCCTCCGAGGCCGACGGCAGCAGCGTCACCGCAACCGACGCAGCAGCCGACTAAGCCTTTCGGCTGTCACTGAAACGCTCCCGCCCTGTCCCCTGGCAGGCCGGGGGCGTTTTTCATGGAACGCCCTGGCTTTTTCTTTTTTCCCTTTTTCCCGGGCTGGAGCGCACAAGACATGTGCCGCCAGCAACTGTGCATGTTGTGGTCATCGCCCCTTTTCTGGATCGTTTTTGCCGTCCTCCTGTTCTGGGCCCTCGGGGCCTACAACCGCCTGATGCGGCTGCGCTCGGCGGTGGTGCAGTCGTTTGGCAGCTTCGACGCCCACATGGTGCGCCTGGTGGCGCTGCTGGGTGAGTGGGATGCGGCCATCGCCGTGCAGCCAGGGCGCCTGCTGGCAGGCGCCAGGGAGCAGGAACTGGCGGCGCTGCAAGGCGCCACCATCCAGCTGAGTGCTTCGCTGGCGGTGGCGCGCGCCCGCCCGCTGCAGCCAGACGCCGTAGCGGCCCTGGCCGCCGCACGCGATGTGCTGCAGGCAAGCTGGCAGGCGGCCCTGGCGCAGCCCGCCCCCCAGGCACCCGAGGGCGGTGGCCTGGCTCCGGACGCGCCGCCGGAGCCCGCAGTCACGGCCCTGTCGATCTGGCAGATCCGCTGGGACGAACACCAGTTCCAGAACACACAGGCCATCCAGGTGTTCAATGACGCGGTGCAGCACTACAACGCTGCCATCGCGCAATTCCCGGCCAGCCTCCTGGCCTGGGTGTTTGGCTTCAAGGCGGCGCGCGCGCTGTAGCGCGGCCGACGAAGCCGTTTTCAGGACCACGATGAATCCTCCTCCCTCCCACCGCACGGGCCGTCCCGGCGGCAGCAACCCCTCCCGTCCTCCGCGTCCCCGCACCGGTGGGGCGGGCTCGCAGCCGGGTGCACCGGCGGGTGCCGCTACTGGGTCCGTCGCGCTGTGGCAGCAGTTGGCTGCTGTTGCAGGGGCGTTGCAGTCCATTCGCGCTGGCCAATCGGGCACAGCGGCTCTGGCCGCCGTGGATGCGGGCCTGCGCCCCGGGGTGCAGGCCCTGCTGTTCCAGGTGCTGCGGCAGCTGGGCCGGGCCGAGGCCCTGCGCCGCCAACTGGCCGCCCGCACCCCGCCGCCCGCCGCCGATGCCTTGCTGTGCACGGCCCTGGCGCTGGGCTGGAACCCGAACGAGGCGTCCTACGAAGCCTTCACCCTGGTCAACCAGGCGGTAGAAGCGGCCAAGCACCACCCGGCCACCCGGGCCCAGGCCTCGTTCATCAATGGCTGCCTGCGCCGCTTTCTGCGTGAGCGGGACGCGCTGGTGGCTGCGACCGACAGCGACCCAGTCGCGCGCTGGAACCACCCCGCCTGGTGGATTCAGCGGCTGCGCAAAGACCATCCCCAGCATTGGGAGCAGATCCTGCGGGCCAACAACGCCCATGCGCCCATGACGCTGAGAATTAATCAGCAAAAATGCACGCTACCGCGCTATCAGCAAGCACTTGAAGCTATTAATTTAATAGCAATTCCCGCCGGCGAAACGGGCCTGGCCCTGCAGCACCCTGTGCCCGTGCCCGCGTTGCCCGGCTTTGCTGAAGGCTGGGCGTCGGTGCAGGACGCTGCCGCCCAGATGGCGGCGCCGCTGCTGCTGCAAGGGCTGAACTTGGCGGAGCCCCTGCGGGTGCTGGATGCCTGCGCCGCGCCGGGTGGCAAAACCGCCCACCTGCTGGAAATGGCCCCGGCTGGTGCCCCCTTGCAGGTGACGGCGCTGGAGATCGACGCCACCCGCAGCGCCCGCATTGGCGACACCCTGCAGCGCCTGGGGCTCAATGCGCAGGTCCTGGTGGCCGATGCCGCCCGCCCGCAGGACTGGTGGCAGGCGCGCTGTGGCGGGGCGCTGTTCGACGCCATCCTGCTGGATGCGCCCTGCACCGCATCGGGCATTGTGCGCCGCCACCCCGACGTGCGCTGGCTGCGCCGGGAGAGCGATATTGCCCAGCTCGCCACTCTGCAGGCGCAGTTGCTGAAGGCACTGTGGCCCCTGCTGCGCCCCGGGGGGCGCCTGCTGTACTGCACCTGTTCGGTGTTCCGTGCCGAAGGGGACGCCCAGGTGCAAACGTTTCTTGCGCACAACACCGATGCGCAATTGCTGCCGTCGCCAGGCCATTTAATTCCCGGCAACGCGGACAAGGGCGGGGCTGTCCCGGACAATCTGAACGGTGACCACGACGGATTTTTTTACGCACTGTTGCAAAAATCGCCGTAATGGGCCCGCTGGGGTCCATTGGCTGCTGATTTGCGGGATTTTTTGGTTGTTGTGTCTCATGGGCGGGCTTGCGACTTCTCATGCTGTCGCCGCCCAGGTGGCCCATGCCGCCAATGCAGAAGTGGGCGAACTGCGCCTGGAGCGGGCCGAGGACGGGCTCTACCTGGGCGCCAACCTGCAGTTCGACCTGCCTGAGCTGGCCGAGGATGCGCTCTACAAAGGCATCCCGATGTTCTTTGTGGCCGATGCCCAGGTGCTGCGCGACCGCTGGTACTGGTCCGACCGCCTGGTGGCCGAAACCACGCGCTACTTTCGCTTGAGCTACCAGCCGTTGACCCGCCGTTGGCGCCTCAATATCTCCGCCGTGCCTTTCACCAACAGTGGCCTGGGCGTGGTCCTGGGCCAGAACTTCGACAGCTACGACGACGCAATGGCTTCCATTCAGCGATTTTCCCGCTGGAAGATTGCAGAACGCGATGTGATCGAGGCGGATGCCGTGCACACGGTCAACTTCCGGTTCCGTCTCGACATGTCGCAGCTGCCCCGTCCCTTCCAGATCGGCGCCGTGGGGCGCTCAGGCTGGAACCTGCTGGTGTCCCGCAGCCAGCGCCTGGCTGCAGAGCAGGCCAAGTGAACACCAACAACGCTCCCGTGGGCGCTCCGCCTTCCACCCACGCCAGCGCACGCCAGTCGCGTGCCGTGCGTTGGGCCGTGGGGGTGGGGGCCGCCATCATGTCGGCCATCGGCATGGTGCTGATGTTCCTGCTGACCCTGGCCACCAACAACCGGGCCCTGTACGAGCGCAACTACGCCTGGCTGTTTGGCGTGAACGTGTTTGTGGCGCTGCTGCTGCTGGGCGTGCTGGTCTGGGTGGCCGTGCGGCTGGGCACGCGCCTGCGCAAGGGGCGCTTTGGCAGCCGGCTGCTGGTGAAGCTGGCGGCGATCTTTGCAGTGGTGGGGCTGATGCCGGGCCTGCTGATCTATGTGGTCTCCTATCAGTTCGTCACGCGGTCGATCGAAAGCTGGTTTGACGTGAAGGTGGAAGGAGCGCTCTCGGCCGGGGTCAGCCTGGCCCGGGTGTCGCTGGATTCGCTCGCCGCCGACATGGCGGCCAAGACCCGCAACGCCAGCACCCAGCTGGCCCAGGTGCCCGATGCCACTGCGGGGCTCGTACTGGAGCGCATCCGCGACCAGCTCGGCGCCACCGATGTAGTGCTCTGGAACGCCGCAGGCCAGGCCGTGGCCAGTGCCGGGCAGTCGCGTTTCAGCCTCAACCCCGAGCGACCGGGGGCACCGCTGCTGCGCACCGTGCGCCAGCAGCGGGCCACCGCCCAGATCGAAGGGCTGGACGACATTGCCGACCCGGCAGCCGCACAGAACGCGCGTGTGAAAGTGCTGGCACTGGTGGCCAGCCCCAGCGTGGGGCTGCTGGTGGAGCCGCGCTACCTGCAGGCCACGCTGCCCCTGCCGCCCGCGCTGGTGGCCAACGCGATTGCGGTGCAGGAGGCCAACCGCGAGTACCAGGAGCGCGCTCTGGCGCGCGGCGGCTTGCGACGCATGTATGTGGGCACGCTTACGCTGAGCCTGTTCCTGGCGGTGTTTGGCGCTGTGTTGCTGGCCGTGCTGCTGGGCAACCAGCTGGTGCGGCCCCTGCTGGTGCTGGCCGAAGGGGTGCGCGAGGTGGCCGCTGGCAACCTCAGCCCCAAGGCCGCCCTGCAGAGCAAGGACGAGCTGGGGGGGCTCACGCGCTCGTTTGCGCTCATGACCCAGCAGCTGGCAGATGCGCGCCAGGCGGTGGAGCTGAGCATGGGCGAGGTGGATGCCGCCCGCGCCAACCTGCAGACCATTCTGGACAACCTCACGGCCGGGGTCATCGTGCTCGATGCCCAGGGGCTGATCCACTCCTCCAACCCGGGGGCCACCCGCATCCTGCGTGCGCCCATGGCGGCCTTCGAGGGGCGCCCGCTGTCGGAGGTGCCGGGCCTCGCTGAATTCGCGGCCTCGGTTCAGCGGCATTTCGACGCTTTTCTGGGCGACCACGAGCGCCATGGCCTGGACCATTGGCAGCAGCCATTCGAGCTGCACGCCTCGGCGGGTGGGGCCGGGCAACACGCCACCAGCCTCGTGGCCCGGGGCGCGGAGCTGCCCGATTCGGCCCGACTGTTGGTTTTTGACGACATTTCGGAAATCGTTTCTGCGCAGCGTGCGCAGGCCTGGGGCGAGGTTGCACGGCGCCTGGCGCACGAAATCAAGAATCCGCTCACCCCCATTCAGCTGTCGGCCGAGCGGCTCGAAATGAAGCTGACGGGCAAGCTGCCTGGCCCCGAGCAGGCCATCCTCGCCAAGTCCGTCAAGACCATCGTGGACCAGGTCGATGCGATGAAACGGCTGGTCAACGAGTTCCGCGACTACGCCCGCCTGCCCGCCGCAGAACTGCACCCGCTGGACCTCAATGCCCTGCTGGCCGACGTGCTCCATCTGTATGGCGAAGAAAACGCCACCGTCCCTGTAGAAGCCGAGCTGGACCCGCGCTGCCCCTGGATTGCGGGTGACGCGCAGCAGCTGCGCCAAGTGGTGCACAACCTGCTGCAAAACGCGCAGGACGCGACCGAACAAGCACGTACAGAAGCCACCGAACCTGCGCTGCCACCCGTGCGCATCAGCACCCGCTGGAGCGAGTCTTCGCGGCGCGTGCGGCTCACGGTGTCGGACAGCGGCGGGGGCTTTCCGACCCACATCTTGCAGCGCGCCTTCGAGCCCTATGTCACCACCAAGCCCCGGGGCACCGGCCTTGGTCTGGCGGTGGTCAAAAAGATCGCTGATGAACATGGCGCTCGCATCGACCTGTCCAACCGCACCGAAGACAGCGTGGTGCGCGGGGCCCAAGTGTCGTTATCATTCGCCCCTGTACCGGCGGTGGCGTGATAACAACACCGCTTTGCAGTCCCTCCCCAAGGCGTTTCAACACACATGGCAAACATTCTGGTGGTCGACGATGAGCTCGGCATTCGTGATCTGTTGTCGGAAATCCTGAACGACGAAGGTCACAGCGTAGACCTCGCAGAAAATGCGACCCAGGCCAGAACCGCCCGGGCAGGCAACAGCTACGACCTGGTGCTGTTGGACATCTGGATGCCCGACACGGACGGTGTCTCGCTGCTCAAGGAATGGGCGACCGCAGGCGTGCTCACCATGCCCGTGATCATGATGAGTGGCCATGCCACCATCGACACCGCCGTAGAGGCCACCCGCATCGGCGCGTTCTCGTTCCTCGAAAAACCCATCACCCTGCAAAAACTGCTGAAAGCGGTGGAGCAGGGCCTGGCCCGCAACACCGCCCACCAGGCCGCACCAGTGGCTGCCGCGCAGGCGCCCGCAGCCGCGCCAGCCGACCCCACCTTTGCACAGCTGCCCGTCGTTGCAACCGCCATGGCCGGTGTGGACGCTGGCCCCCATGCCCACCAGGGCTTCGACCTGGACCGCCCGCTGCGCGAAGCGCGCGATGGTTTCGAGAAGGCCTACTTCGAGTTCCACCTGGCCCGCGAAGGCGGCTCCATGACCCGCGTGGCCGAGAAGACCGGCCTGGAGCGCACCCACCTCTACCGCAAGCTGCGCCAGCTGGGCGTGGACCTGGGCCGGGGCAAACGCAATTAATTTCTTCAAATTACCGGAAGCCGCCATTTTTCTGGCTATAATTTGAGGCTCAGGCCCGGTAGCTCAGTCGGTAGAGCAGAGGATTGAAAATCCTTGTGTCGGTGGTTCGATTCCGCCCCAGGCCACCATATAAAAGCCCTTGATTTGAAAGAATCAAGGGCTTTTTCCATTCTGCGCATTGCCGCATCCAGCGGTGCTGGCGATGGCTCCATGTCTCTGGCCTCTTCTGTTTCGAGGCTGGTATCGCCTGCGTAGCGGATGCGGCATGGGCTACATGTTCCGCAGCACCCTGTTCTCTTTCCTGTCTCTCCCCCACGTTTCCCATGCCCCTTCTGCACGACACCACCCTCGGTATCGACTTTGGTACTTCCAACTCGGCCATGGCTGTGCGCCAGGGCGCGGGGCATGCGCGGATGATTGCGCTGGAAGGGGCTGCGCACACTTTGCCGACGGCGCTCTTCTTCAATGGCGAGGACCACCGCACGCATTTCGGGCGCGATGCCGTGGGGCAGTACCTGGCGGGCACCGAGGGGCGCCTGATGCGTTCACTCAAGAGCCTGCTGGGCAGCGCGCTGCTGCAGGACAAGACGGCCGTGCACAACCAGCTGGTGAGCTACCAGGACATCATCAGCCTCTTTTTGCGCATGCTGGCGGCCAAGGCCCGCGACGAGCTGGGCGGCTTGCCTGCGCGCGTGGTGATGGGGCGGCCCGTGCATTTTGTGGATGGTGACGCCGCGCGCGACCAGCAGGCCGAAGACGCGTTGCGCCAGGCCGCGCTGGGCGCGGGTTTCGAGAACGTGTCGTTCCAGTTCGAGCCCATCGCGGCGGCGCTGGACTACGAGCAGCGCATCGCCCACGAGTCGCTGGTGCTGGTGGTGGACATTGGCGGGGGCACGTCGGACTTCACCGTGGTGCGCCTGGGGCCCGAGCGCATGGCCCGCGCAGACCGCAGCGCGGACGTGCTGGCCACCACGGGCGTGCACATCGGCGGTACGGACTTTGACCGCCGCCTGAGCCTGGACCTGCTCATGCCCTTGCTGGGCTTTCGCCACACCGGGCCCACGGGGCGCGAGGTGCCGAGCCGGGTGTTTTTTGACCTGTCCACCTGGCACCTGATCCAGTGGCTGTATGCCCCCCGGGCCTTGCGCGACGCGCAGAACCTGCGCACCGACTATGCCGACGCGCGCCTGCATGGGCGGCTGATGCGGGTGCTGAACGAGCGCCTGGGGCACCGCCTGGCCAACACGGTGGAGCAGGCCAAGATCGCGGCCTCGCAGTCGGACGCCGACGCGCCCATGCCGCTGGACTGGATCGAGGCGGACCTGGCAGCGGCGGTCACGTCGCAGGGGCTGGCGCAGTTCCTGGAACAGCCGCTGGCGCAGGTGGTGGCCTGCGCGCAGGACTGTGTGCGCAGTGCAGGGCTGGCGGGGCAGGGGCTGGAGGCGATCTACCTCACCGGGGGCTCGTCGGCACTGCGGCCGCTGCGGCAGGCGCTGCGGGCGGCCTTCCCGGACACGCCGCAGGTCGAGGGCGATTTGTTTGGTGGCGTGGCGGCGGGCCTGGCGGTGTCGGGTTGACGCTCTTGCGAGCGGGCTTCAGTGGCCAGGTCGCTTGCAGGTCGATTGCTATTAAATATATAGCTATTAAGGCATGATGGTCGCGCGGAAGCGGCCATTTTGACTAAGGTTTTTTGACGCTGTCACCGCCGAAGTCGGTGGTGGGGTCAGTCGGCCGCGTCGGAGTCGGTGCCTTGCGATCCGTCGCGTTTCCAGGCCAGGGCGGTGTCGTACAGCACATTGCGCGACGCGCCGGTGATATCGGCCGCCAGGCGCACAGCGCTTTTGAGCGGCAGCTCGGCCAGCAGCAGGCGCAGCACCCGGAGGCTTTCACCATCGTTGCCCGCCAAGGGCACGGGGTGCAGCAGCACCACAAATTCGCCGCGCGAGCGCTGGGGTGAGCCATCCAGCCAGGCGGTCAGGGCCTGGGCGGGCTGGGTGGTGATTTCTTCAAACTGCTTGGTCAGCTCGCGCGCCAGCGTCACCGGGCGCGTGCCCAGCACGGCCAGGGCCTGGGCCAGTTCGCCGATGCGGTGGGGCGCTTCGAGCAGCACCACGCAGCGCGGCTCGCTGGCCAGTTGCTGCTGGATCACTGTGGCACGTTCGGCGTTCTTCACGGGCAGAAAACCGGCGAACACAAACCCGCCATGTTCGGCGCTGTGGGCCACGGCACCGGCCGCACTGAGGGCCGTGGTGATGCTGCTGGCGCCGGGCAGGGGCAGGGCGCGCAGGCCGGCGGCCTGTACAGCAGCCACCAGGCGGGCGCCGGGGTCGCTCACGCCGGGGGTGCCCGCGTCGCTCACATAGGCCACGCGTTGGCCTTGTTGCAGCCGCTGCACCACGGCCTGTGCGGCTTCGGCCTCGTTGTGTTGGTGTACGGCCAGCAGCTGGGCTGCGCCCTTGTCGATGCCATAGGCGCGCAGCAGGGTCTGGGTGTGGCGCGTGTCCTCGCAGGCCACGGTGTCTGCCAGCTGCAGCACATGCAGCGCGCGCAGCGTGATGTCGGCCAGGTTGCCGATGGGCGTAGCCACGACATACAGGGCACCCTCTGGATAATGCTGCGCAGCCGCTGCATCGCGTGCGGCGCCCAGGGCTGAAGCGAAAGAGGCGCTCAATGAAATTCCTTGAAAAAAGACAAGCTGACAGCGCACCAGGCCGGGTCGCCCAAGCCGCTGCGACCACCCCGGCCGCCACTACGCGGGATCGCGGCAATGCCGCCGAAGACCAGGCCCTGGCCCATCTGCAGGCGGCTGGCCTGCAACTCGTGGTGCGCAATTATCGGACGCCCGGGCGCGGTGGGGGCGAGATTGACCTAGTGATGCGGGCGCGCGATGGCACGCTCGTGTTTGTGGAAGTCCGCAGCCGCAGCAGCCAGGCCTTTGGCGGGGCGGGCGCCAGCATCAGCGCCACCAAGCAGCAGCGCATCGTGTTTGCGGCCCGGCAGTACCTGATGCGCCTGCCATCGCCGCCGCCTTGCCGGTTTGACGTGGTGCTGGTTGAAGGCGTCTTGGTGTCGTGGCTCCAGGCCGCGTTTGATGCGCAGTAGTGGGGCTCCCGGCCCGGCGGCCGCACAGGGTTTTGTGCGCCAAAGCCAGGCAGGGAGCTACGGTTTGCTACAAAAGCTGTAACACGCGGCGGGTATCATCGGGCCCTCATGCTTGAGCAACGCATCCAACAGCATTTCATCGACAGCGCCGACCTGAAGTACCAGGCCGCGCAAGCCCTCAGCCACCCCATCGCTGCCGCCGTGCAGGCTGTTCTAGCCTGCGTGACCAGCGGCGGCAAGGTGCTGGCCTGTGGCAACGGCCCCTCGGCCGCCGAGGCGCAGCAGTTTGCCGCCTTCTGCGTGGCCGGTTTTGAACGCGAACGGCCCGAGTTGGCCGCGCTGGCGCTGACGGCCGACAGCACCTTGTTGACCACGGCCGCTGCAGGCGGCAGCAACGACGCCACCGCGCAGCAGTTTGCCCGCCAGGTGCGGGCGCTGGGCCAGGCGGGCGATGTGCTGCTGGCCCTGTCGGTCACGGGCAACGACGCCAACCTGCTGGCCGCCACCGAAGCCGCCCACGAGCGCGACATGACTGTGGTGGTGCTGACCGGCCGCACCGGCGGCAAGCTGGCACCGTTGCTGCGCGAGACCGACGTGCTGATCAGCGTGCCCCACGACCGCGCGGCGCGCGTGCGTGAAGTCCATGCCCTGGCGCTGCACTGCCTGTGCGACGGCGTCGATGCCCAGTTACTTGGTGAACAGGAGATTCCGTGATGAACAACCCAACCCTGATCCGTACCCGCCGCACCGTATGCACGGTGCTGGCTGCCGCCGCGCTGGCTGCAGGCCTGTCGGCCTGCGCCCCGTTGATCGTCGGAGGCGCCGTGGTGGGCGGTGTGATGGCCGTGGACCGCCGCACCACCGGCACCCAGATCGAAGACGAGGGCATCGAGCTGCGTGCGGCCAACCGCATCCGCGAGACCCTGGGCGACCGTGTCCACGTCAACGTGACCAGCTACAACCGCCAGGCGCTGCTGACCGGCGAGGTGCCCAACGCCCAGGACCGCCAGGCCGTGGAGCAGATCGTCTCGCAGGTGGAGAACACCCGCTCGGTGGTCAACGACCTGGCCGTGATGCCGAACACCACGCTGGGCCAGCGCTCCAGCGACACCTTCATCACCGGCAAGGTGCGCGCCAGCCTGGTGGACGCGCAGGACATCTCGGCCAACTCCTTCAAGGTCGTGACCGAGCGCAACATCGTGTACCTGATGGGCCGGGTTTCGCAGCGCGAAGCCAACCGTGCCACCGAGATCGCGCGCGGCGTGAGCGATGTGCGCAAGGTGGTGCGCGTGTTCGAGATCGTGTCGGAAGAAGAGCTGCGCCGCATCGCGCCGCCGCCCGCACCGGTGACGACGGACAGCCAGCCCGCTGGAGGCTGAGAGCGACTGCATCTGACATCTGATGTCGGGTCAAAGTCCCGGGCTGCGTTGCGTGGCCCGGGATTTTTTTCTTGGGCTCTACGCGTAGCGCGCTGCGTCAAAAAACTGGCGCGGCCCATCCCAGTGCCCCCGCGCAAGCGGCGCTTAGCTTGTGTGCGCCGGGAGCGTCCCCCTCCCGCATCGCGCAGCGAGGCGAGAGAGGGGGAAGGCGCAAAGTGCCTCAGGGGGTGCTTTATTTCAACCGCTTGATCAGGCTCGACGTGTCCCAGCGGTTGCCGCCCATCTGCTGCACATCGGCATAAAACTGGTCCACCAGTGCGGTCACCGGCACGCGCGAGCCGTTGCGCTTGGCCTCATCCAGTACCAGGCCCAGGTCCTTGCGCATCCAGTCCACGGCAAAGCCGAAGTCGAACTTGCCGTCCACCATGGTCTTGCCCCGGTTGTCCATCTGCCAGCTCTGGGCCGCGCCCTTACCGATCACCTCCAGCACCTGCTTCATGTCCAGGCCTGCGTTCTGGCCAAAGGCCACGGCTTCGGACAGGCCCTGCACCAGCCCCGCGATGCAGATCTGGTTGACCATCTTGGCCAGCTGGCCCGAGCCGCTGGCGCCCAGCAGCGTGAAGGCGCGCGAGAACGCCATGGCCACGGGCTGCGCCGCATCGAAGGCCGCCGCATCGCCACCACACATCACCGTGAGCTGCCCGTTCTGCGCGCCCGCCTGACCGCCTGATACGGGGGCATCCACAAACTGCAATCCCAGCGCCTGGGCGGCGGCATACAGCTCGCGCGCCACCTCGGCCGAGGCCGTGGTGTGGTCCACAAAAATCGCACCAGGCTGCATGCCCGCAAAGGCGCCATCGGCCCCCAGCGTGACGGAGCGCAGGTCATCGTCATTGCCCACGCAGCAGAACACGATGTCGGCGCTAGCCGCTGCCTCGCGCGGTGTTGCAGCATGTTTTGGTGCCTTTGCGCCTGCGTATTCAGCGCACCATGCTATTGATTTGATAGCGGTGCGGTTGTAGACGGTGACCTCATGCCCCGCCAGCGCGAGGTGGCCCGCCATGGGGTAGCCCATCACGCCCAGGCCCAGGAAGGCGACCTTGCGGGAAGGGGTGGCGTCGTAGTTGCGAGGGTTGGTGCTTGGCATGGCGTGGATGTGTGAATGGATGCGTGGAAATGAAAACCCGCCCAAGAGGGCGGGCGAAGCAGGAGCGATCAATGGCCTGAAACCGGAACGGCCCAGGTCAAACAATCGCAAAGTGCTCGGTGCCCTGGGCCAGGTCGGGGGACTTGGCGCGCTGGCTGTTGAGCTTGATCTGCAGGCGCAGGTCGTTGAGCGAGTCAGCGTTGCGCAGCGCGTCTTCGTAGCTGATCACATTGGCCTCGTACAGGTCGAACAGCGCCTGGTCGAAGGTCTGCATGCCCAGGTTGCGGCTCTTCTTCATGATCTCCTTGATCTCGTGGACATCGCCCTTGAAGACCAGGTCCGAGATCAGCGGCGTGTTGAGCATGATCTCCACGGCGGCCGCACGGCCCTTGCCGTCCTGCTTGGGGATCAGGCGCTGCGACACCATGGCGCGCAGGTTGAGCGACAGGTCCATCAAGAGCTGCGGGCGACGCTCTTCGGGGAAGAAGTTGATGATCCGGTCCAGCGCCTGGTTGGCACTGTTGGCGTGCAGCGTGGCCAGGCACAGGTGGCCGGTTTCGGCAAACGCCACAGCGTGCTCCATGGTCTCGCGGTCGCGGATTTCGCCCATCAGGATGACGTCCGGGGCCTGGCGCAGCGTGTTCTTGAGCGCGGCCTCCCAGCTGTCGGTGTCCAGCCCCACTTCGCGCTGCGTCACCACGCAGTTCTTGTGCGGGTGCACGAATTCCACCGGGTCTTCCACCGTGATGATGTGGCCAAACGAATTTTCGTTGCGCCAGTCCACCATGGCGGCCAAAGTGGTCGATTTGCCCGAGCCCGTGGCACCCACCAGGATGCACAGGCCGCGCTTGGTCATCGTCACCTCCTTGAGCACCTGGGGCACGCCCAGGCCGTCAATGGTGGGCAGCGTGAGCGGAATCGTCCGCAGCACCATGCCGACCTTGCCCTGCTGGATGAAGGCGTTGACACGGAAGCGCCCGATGCCGGCGGGCGAGATGGCGAAGTTGCACTCCTTCGTGCGTTCGAAGTCCGCCACCTGCTTGTCGCTCATGATGGCGCGCGCCAGCGTGAGCGTGTGGGTGGGCGTGAGCGGCTGGGGCGACACCTTGGTCACCTTGCCATCGACCTTGATGGCCGGGGGAAACTCTGCCGTGATGAACAAGTCGCTGCCATTGCGACTCACCATCAGCTTGAGCAGGTCGTTGATGAATTTACTGGCCTGATCGCGTTCCATCAGAATTTCTCCCGGGGGTGGTCGTCGTCTGTCGGACGGTCATGGGTCTGGGTCTTGGGTTGCTGCATCACCTGCATCACTTCTGGTTGTCGCTCAGGCGCGCGCTCACCACCCGCAGGCGCAGCGACAGCTTGCGGGCCAGCAGCGCAATCAGGCTGGCGGCAAGCTGCGGGTCCTTGCTCATCATGTCGTCCATGGCCTCGGCCGAGAGCACGGCGATCTCGCAATCGGTGAGTGTGGTGCAGGCCGAAAAGCGGATGCCGCTGTCGAGCAGCGACATCTCGCCCAGGATGTCCCCGGGCCGGGTCTCGGCCAGGCGCAGCTGTTCGCCCCAGGGCTGCACGCGGTCCACCGCGATGGTGCCGGTGAGCAGCACCACCATGAAGTTGCCGTACTCGTCCTGGCGGATCACATCGCGGTTGGAGGGGATGGCGGCAAACTCGAAAAAGCGCTCCATGCGCTCCACGGCGTCCTTGTCCAGGTGCGCCATGTATTTGTCCTTGGCCCACAGGCCTTGCAGCAGCTTGCCGCCCCGGCTGGTGGGCAGGCGCTTGGCGCCCACCTCGACGGCCCGGGCCTCCCAAGGCACCAGCATCGAGTCGTCCACGCCCTGGCCCGCGAATGCGGTGGAGAACAGCACGGAATCCGTGTGGTCCTCGCCCGTCTTGCCACTGCGGGTTTTCATTTTCAGAAGGCTCAGAATGCCTTTCATACAGTGCTCCGGTATGCGGCCATTGGTGGGGCCGCAAGGTACATGGATGGTCGTCGTCGATCAGCCAGGGAAGTTTTCGGGGATCTTGGCCTTGGCGCGGGCTTCGGCGGGGCTGATGACGTTGCGCCGCACCAGGTCTGTGAGGTTCTGGTCCAGCGTCTGCATGCCCACGCTGTTGCTGGTCTGGATGGTGGAATACATCTGCGCCACCTTCGCTTCGCGGATCAGGTTGCGGATGGCGCTGGTGCCCAGCATGATCTCGTGTGCGGCCACGCGGCCCGAGCCGTCCTTGGTCTTGCACAGCGTCTGCGAGATCACGGCCTGCAGCGATTCGGACAACATCGCGCGGACCATTTCCTTTTCTTCGGCCGGGAACACGTCGATGATCCGGTCGATGGTCTTGGCCGCGCTCGACGTGTGCAGCGTGCCGAACACCAAGTGGCCCGTTTCAGCGGCCGTCATGGCCAGGCGGATGGTTTCCAGGTCGCGCATTTCGCCCACCAGGATCGCGTCCGGGTCTTCGCGCAGCGCAGACTTCAGGGCCGCCGCGAACGATAGCGTCATCGGGCCGACTTCGCGCTGGTTGATCAGGCACTTCTTGGACTCGTGCACGAATTCGATCGGGTCTTCCACCGTGAGGATGTGGCCGTACTCGGATTCGTTGAGGTAATTGACCATGGCAGCCAGCGTGGTGGACTTGCCTGAGCCCGTGGGACCGGTCACCAGCACCAGGCCCCGTGGCTTGAGCGCCAGGTCGCCAAAGATCTTGGGGGCGTTGAGCTGCTCCAGCGTCAGGATCTTGCTCGGAATCGTCCGGAACACGGCGGCCGCGCCCCGGTTCTGGTTGAAGGCGTTGACGCGGAAACGGGCCAGGCCTTCGATCTCGAAAGAAAAGTCCACCTCCAGAAACTCTTCATAGGTCTTGCGCTGCGAGTCGCTCATGATGTCGTACACCATGGCGTGGACGGTCTTGTGGTCCAGCGCATCCACGTTGATGCGCCGCACGTCGCCGTGGACCCGGATCATGGGCGGCAGACCCGCGGAGAGGTGCAGGTCGGAGGCCTTGTTCTTGACGCTGAACGCGAGCAGTTGGGTAATGTCCACGGGGTCCCTCTATCGTTTGGTACGCTTGCCAAACATTATGACCACGATTGCTAACAACCTCCAACAGGTTCTGGGCAGGATGGCGCAGGCGTGCCAGGCCGCCGGGCGCGATCCGGCCAGCGTCGGCCTGCTGGCCGTTTCCAAGACCTTTGGCGCCGATGCCGTGCTGGAGGCGGTGGCCGCTGGCCAGCGTGCCTTTGGCGAAAACTACATCCAGGAAGGCGTGGAGAAGATCGCCGCCGTGCGGGCGGCCTTGCCCGACACAGCGCTGCAGTGGCACTGCATCGGTCCCATCCAGAGCAACAAGACGCGCCCCGTGGCCGAGCACTTCGACTGGGTGCACACGGTGGACCGCCTCAAGATTGCCGAGCGCCTCTCTGCCCAGCGCCCGGACCACCTGCCGCCGCTACATATATGTGTCCAGGTCAACATCGACGGCGGTCCCACCAAGTCGGGCGTGGCGCCCGCCGATGCGCTGGAGTTGGTGCGGGCTGTCGCAAAACTGCCACGCATGGTCGTGCGGGGGCTCATGTGCATTCCCGACCATGCTCCTGAATTTGAAGCGCAACTGGCAATCCACGCGCGCGCAAAGGCACTTTTTGACCAGATTGTTTCGCTCCGGGAACTAGGCCTTGCGCAGTTCAACACCCTGTCCCTGGGCATGACGGCCGACCTGGAGGCCGCCATCCAGGCAGGCAGCACGCTGGTGCGCGTGGGCACCGGGGTGTTTGGTGGACGTGCCTATCCCGCAGCCTGACACCCTGCGGGGTATCAGCCTGGCAACTGGAAGCGCCCCACGCAGTCCAGCGCTGCCGTCACATCCGCCTCGCTCACATCCAGGTGCGTCACCCAGCGCAGCCGGGTGGCGCCGCCATACAGGCTACTGGTCACGCGCACGCCGTGCTGCGCCAGCCAGGTGGTGAATGCGGGCGCCACCTCTGCATGCAGATCGGTGAAGAGGATGTTGGTCTGCCATGGCAGCACGGTGATCTTGCCCTGCAGCACGGGGTGGCTGCGGCCAGCCTCGCTCAGGCCCTGGGCCAGCCGGTCCAGGTTGGCGTGGTCGTCGGCGAGGCGCCGCACCTGGTGTTGCAGCGCGTGGTGCCCTGCTGCCGCCAGCACCCCGGCCTGGCGCATGCCACCACCCAGGATCTTGCGCGTGCGCCGCGCCTGCCGGATGAAGTCGCGCGAGCCCAGCACCAGCGAACCCACGGGCGCGCCCAGGCCTTTGCTCAGGCACAGCGACACCGAATCGAAATGGCTGCACAGGCTGCGCGCCTCGTCATACACATCCGTGCCATGGCGGGCCGCATTGGCCGTGGCGGCATTGAACAGCCGCGCGCCGTCCAGGTGCATCGCCAGCCCCCGGCTGCGGGCCAGTTGGGCCACCTCGGCGATGTAGGCAGGCGGCAGCACCTGGCCGCCGGTCGTGTTCTCCAGCACCACCAGCCGGGTGCGCGCAAAGTGCGGGTCATCGGGCTTGATGGCCGCAGCAATGTCGGCGATGCGCAAGGTGCCGTCAGGCTGCGTTTCCACCGGCTGGGGCTGGATGGAGCCCAGCACCGCCATGCCGCCCGCTTCCCAGCGGTAGGTGTGCCAGCTCTGGCCCACGATGGCCTCGTCGCCGCGCTGGCAGTGGCCCCACAGCGCGATCAGGTTGGTCTGCGTGCCCGAAGGCGCGAACAGCGCAGCCTCAAAACCCAGCAGCTCGGCCGCATGGTCCTGCAGTGCGTTCACTGAAGGGTCGTCGGCAAACACATCGTCGCCCAGCGGGGCCTTGAACATGGCCTCGCGCATGGCGGGCGTGGGCTGGGTGACGGTGTCGCTGCGAAAGTCGGGCATGGGCGCGGTCCTTGTGGGTCGGGTCAATGAATGCGATGACCGGCCATGGTAGCGGCGGCCCGCAGTGGTCGCCGCCGTGGGGGTAAGAGCGCGATTGGGCGCCGTTACATCAAGGTCGGGTCATCTTGCAGTCGGTGCCTTGCGCCAGTTCGTTGCCGGTGTAGGCCGCATCGGTGCGGAAGCCGTAGTTCGTACCTTCCCAGCCCACCTTCACCACCTTGCCGTCCACCGGTGCAATGGTGTTGACCACCTGCGGCAGCAGCAGCTGGTGGTCTTCGCCGCGCATGCGCACGGGGCCCACCACCGATTCCAGCGTCAGGTCTTCCAGCGCGCGTGCCACCTTCACCGGGTCGGTGGACTGGGCCTTGTTGACGGCCGCAGCCAGGAAGCGCGGCGTCATCTCGATGCGTGGCGCGAGGAAGTCCTTGCCCGTCTTGGCCTTGTAGGCCTTGGCCAGCGCATCCACCTTGGGAGTGTCGGCCTGGCCGGGATGCCATTCGGCCACCCAGGTCAGCTGGCCTTGCTTGGCCTGTGACACCGCCAGCACCGTGCCCGGGATGGAGCCCGCGCTGTGGTTGAAGTAGCGCAGGTTGTAGCCCGCATCGCCCGCCGCTTTCAGCAGCAGCGTCATGTCCTGCCCCCAGTTGCCGCTGATGACCGAATCGGCCTCGCTGCTCTTGACCTTGGCCAGGTAGGGCGCGAAGTCCTTCACCCGGCCGATGGGGTGCAGCGCCTCGCCCACAAACTGGATGTCGGGCCGAGCCAGGCCCACCATCTCGCGGCCATAGTGCGCCCATTGCTTGCCGTGGGCATAGTCTTGGTTCAGCAGGTACACCTTTTTGATGTCCGGCTGCTTCTTGATGTAGTTGGCAATGGCCTTCATCTTCATGGCCGTGTTGGCCTCGAACTGGAAGTGCCAAAAGTTGCAGGCCTTGCCCGTCAACTCGGGGTCGATGGAGGAGTGGTTCAGCACCAGGATCTCCTTGCCCGGGTTGCGCTGGTTGTGGCGCGCCGCCGCCTGCACCAGCGCCGTGACCACGGACGAACCCGAGCCGCCCGTCACGATGGCCTTGGCCCCCTGGTCAATGGCGGCCTGCAACGCGCTCTGGCTCTCCTGCGCCGAGAGCTTGCTGTCGAATTGCAGCAACTGCAGCTTGGTGCCCTTGAGCACGCCGCCCTTGGCATTGATGTCCTCGATGGCGTACTGCGTGTGCGTGAGCATCAGCTCGCCCACATTGGCAAAGGGGCCCGACAGCGGGTCGATGTAGGCGACCTTGAAGGTTTCCTGCGCGTTGGCGGTGCTGGCGGCGCACAGGGCGGCGGCTGCCGTGAGGGTGCGAAAGTTGGGGCTCATGCTCGGATCTCCTCGATGGGTGGGATGGTGCAAAAAAGGGGGCAGGGCGCCGTCTCGCGGCTTAGGGTTATCCGCTGGCGGCAGGCTTGCGGCGCGCGCTGGCACGGCCCGCCGCCTTGGGCGCGGCGGGCCCGTCTGCTGCCTCACTCGGGGCGCGCAGGCCCAGTACGCGCCAGGCCAGTTGAGACAGTTCGCGCACCACCTCGGCGGGCGACAGGCGCCCGTCGGGCCGGTACCAGTGGTAGAGAAAACCCGGCAGGCTGCAGGCGGCCAGGGCCGTGAGGCGGGTCTCCTTGAAGTCCAGCGTGCCCTCGCTGCGGGCCTCTTCCATCAGCGCACACATGCGGTCGTAGAAGTGGCTGGCCAGCTTCTTCTGCATGGCCAGGTATTCGGGGCGGAAGACCTGCGGTTCGCGGTACGGAAAGAAGGCGGCCGGGTGGTGCTCGATGGTGGCGCGGATCAGCCGCTCCATGCCTTCAGCGACCTTGGTGTGCGCGGGGCGCAGGTCGTCCTCGGGGAAGTCCATGGCCGTGAAGCAGGCCACGGACGGGCGCCAGCACAGCGTCTCGAAGATTTCCTGCTTGTTGTGGAAGTAGTAGTAGACGTAGGGCTTGGTCACACCCAACTGCTGCACGATCTGCTCCATCGTCGTGTTGGCGTAGCCCTGCCGGTCGAACAGAGCCTCGGCCGCCTGGAGGATGCGCTCGCGTTTCTCGTCCGTGCTGAGCGTGCTGGCCTTCTGGCGGCCGCGCGCCGTCACGGGCAGCGCGCCCTGTGTGGTGGGTGGGGTGTTTGATGTCGCTTTGGTTATACCCATGGGTAGCATTGTTCTACTGGTCGGTATATATTGGCAAGACGCTGGCAGGTGAGGGCGCCTATCGCAAACCCTTAGAACAGGTTCTGACGCCCCCGGGAACCAGCAATTCCAGACACCTTGGAGACAACAACACCATGCCTGCCACCGCAACGCCCCTGCCGCTGCACGAACACCTGCGCCGCCACGCGCGCGAAACGCCCGACCGCGTCGCCTACCTCTGGTACGGCCAGCCCCTCACCTGGGCGCAGCTCGACGCAGCCAGCGACGCATTCGCCGCGCGCCTGCAGGCGCTGGGGGTGCAAAAGGGCGAGCCCGTCGCGCTGTTCATGAACAACTGCCCGCAGTACGTGATGGCGCACTACGGCATCCAGAAGATCGGCGCCATCGTCTGCCCCTGCGGTCCGCTGAACAAGGAGCACGAGCTGGAATACCAGCTCACCGACCTGCAGGCGCGCGTGATCGTCGCGGCCGACGTGCTGCTGCCCGTGGTGGACAAGGTGCGCGCCAAGACAGCGCTGCAGCATGTGTTTGTGGTGCGCTATGCGGAGCTGCTGCCCGAGGGGGCGCCCAGCATCGACGTGCCCGCAGAACTGCTGACCATGCGCACCGCCATGGGCCCGGTGCATGCGGGCTGCGAAGACTTCCTGGCCGCTACGCGCACCGGCGCGCGGCCTGCGCCCGTGGCACTGGCGATGGACGACGTCTCGCTCATGACCTACACCTCGGGCACCACTGGATTACCGAAGGGCGCGATGCTGAGCTACGGCAACGCCACCTTCAAGACCGCAGCGTCGGCCGACTGCAATGGCATGACGCCACACGAAACCCTGCTGGCGGTGGCGCCGCTGTACCACATCGCCGGTATGGTGATGGGCGTGAACCTGCCCGTGTACACCGGCGCCACGGCTGTGCTGCTGTACCGCTTTGACCCGCTGGGCGTGGCCCAGGCGCTGGAGCGCCACCGCGTGACCTGGTGGTACAGCATCGCGCCCATGAACGGCGCCCTGATGCAAGTGCCCGGCGCACGCGACATGGACTGGAGCGCGCTGCGCCGCAACCCGGTCACCAGCTTTGGCATCACCTTCACTGAGGCGCTGGCGCAGCAGTGGCAGCAGTTCGCGCCGAACTGCATTGCGCACGAGGCGGCCTATGGCCTGTCCGAAACCCACACCGTGGACACCGCCATGCCCGTGGACGCGATCCGCTGGGGCACGCAGGGCAAGCCCGTGCCGGGCAACCAGATCCGCATCGTGGATCCCGACACCGGCGCGCCTCTGGCCGCTGGCGAGGTGGGCGAGATCACCATCCACGGCCCCGGCAACTTCAAGGGCTACTGGAACAAGCCCGAGGCCACGGCCAAGACGCTGCGTGACGGCTGGGTCTACACCGGCGACATGGGCAAGATCGATGCGGACGGCTACCTCACCTTCATCGGCCGCTTCAAGGAAATGATCAAGGTCTCGGGCTACAGCGTGTTCCCCGAAGAGGTCGAGACCCTGCTCATCAAACACCCCGCCGTGGCCCAGGCCGCCGTGATCGGCGTGCCCGATGCGGAAAAGGGCGAGGTGGTGCGCGCCTTCATCGTCAAGAAGCCGGGCCAGGAAGTGGACACCGCTGCGCTCGTGGCCTGGTGCCGCGACAACATGGCGCCCTACAAGGCCCCGCGCGAGGTGCGCTTTATCGACGCGCTGCCCGCCACGGGCGCAGGCAAGGTGCTGCGCCGCCTGCTTCGGGATATTGCCTGATTGGATGAGAAATTGGCTGTTGGCGCTGGATGAATATGCGCTGGCGGCTATAAAAAATAGAGCGACTGCCCCATGCCATCTTCTGTTCTGTTCACCAAAGTACTGGTTGCCAATCGGGGCGAAATCGCCTTGCGCACCGTGCGCGCCCTGCACGACCTGGGCATTGCCAGCGTGGCCGTGTATGCCGGCGACGACGCCACCAGCCCCCATGTGCGCGCTGCTGACAGTGCCGTGGCGCTGGGCGCCACCGGCCCGGCCGCCTACCTGGATGGTGCGCGCATCATCGCCATCGCGCAGGCCGAGGGGTGCGACGCCGTGCACCCCGGCTACGGCTTCCTGAGCGAGCGGGCCGACTTTGCCGAGGCCTGCGCACAAGCCAGCCTGTGCTTCATCGGCCCCACGCCGGACCAGCTGGCGCTGTTTGGCGACAAGGCCCGCGCCCGCGCGCTGGCGCTGCAGCAGGGTGTGCCCCTCATGCCCGGCACCCAGGCGGCCGTGTCGCTGGAAGAAGCGCAGGCCTTCTTTGCGCAGCAAGGCAGCGCAGGCATCGTGATCAAGGCCATTGGTGGTGGCGGCGGGCGTGGCATGCGTGCCGTGTTGTCGGCCGATGAACTGCCTGCTGCCTACGCCCGCTGCCGCAGCGAGGCGCAGGCCGCGTTTGGGGTGGACGGCGTGTACGTGGAGCGCCTGATGGGCAATGCACGCCACATCGAAGTGCAGGTGCTGGGCGACGGGCGCGAGGTGATTGCTCTGGGCGAGCGCGAATGCACGCTGCAGCGGCGCTTTCAGAAAGTGGTGGAGATCGCGCCCAGCCCCTCGCTGCCGGGCGCATTGCGCGAGCGCATCACCACTGCCGCGCTGTCCATGGCGCGTGCCGTGGACTACCAGGGCCTGGGCACCTTCGAGTTTTTGGTGGACCTGGCCAGCGCCGACCTGCCTTTTGTGTTCATCGAATGCAACCCGCGCTTGCAGGTCGAGCACACCATCACCGAAGAAGTCACTGGCGTGGACCTGGTGCAGGCGCAGATCGCGCTGGCGGCGGGCCGCAGGCTGCAGGACATCGGCCTCGACCCCGCCGCGCCGCCCGCTGTGTTGGGCTATGCCGTGCAGTGGCGCATCAATGCTGAAACGCTCGATGCGCTGGGCAACGCCACCCCCGGCAGCGGCACGCTCAGCCGCTTCGACCTGCCCACAGGCCCGGGCGTGCGTGTGGACACACACGGCGTGGCAGGTGCCGCGCCCTCGCCGCACTACGACACGCTGCTGGCCAAGCTCATCGTGCACACGCGCAGCCCGCGTTTTGCCGACGCACTACGCCGCTCGCAGCGCGCACTGGCCGAGTGCCGCATTGACGGTGTGGCCACCAACCTCGCACTGCTGCAGGCGCTGGCCGCGCGGCCCGAGATGGAAAACCAGCAGGTGCACACACGCTGGCTGGAGTCGGTGCTGCCTCAATTGCTGAATGCTATTAAAAATATAGCTATTGAGGCATATACAGAGAGCGGAGAAGGCCAAAAATCCTTGAAATCTGCAGCCCCACCACCCCCAGGCGCCGTGCTGGCCCCCATGCCCGCGCGCCTGGTGCAGCTCAGCGTGGCCGAGGGCGAGGTGGTGGCTGCGGGCGCCGAGCTTGCCGTGCTCGAAGCCATGAAGATGGAACATGTGCTGCTGGCCCCGCACGCGGGCCGCGTGGGTGCACTGCTGGCGGTGGCGGGCGGCTACCTTGCGCAGGGCCAGCCGCTGCTGGTGCTGGAGGCGATCGAAGATGCTGCGGATGTGGAGGTGCAGGGCAGCGTTGCGCATGACCCCGACCACATCCGCCCCGACCTGCAGCGCGTGATCGACCGCCACGCCTTCACGCTCGATGCCGCGCGGCCCGAGGCCATCGCCAAGCGCCACGCGCAAGGCGGCCGCACCGCGCGCGAGAACATTGCCGACCTGTGCGACGACGGCAGCTTCATCGAATACGGCGCCCTGGCCATCGCCGCGCAGGCGCGCCGCCGCAGCAAGGAGGACCTGATTGCCAACACGCCCGCCGACGGCATGGTCACAGGCATTGGCGGCATCAACGGTGCACTGTTTGGCGACGAGAAATCCCGCGCCGTGGTCATGTCCTACGACGCCACCGTGCTCGCAGGCACGCAGGGCGCCCGCAACCACGCCAAGACCGACCGCATGCTCGGCATCGCCCTGGCACAGAAGCTACCCGTGGTGCTGTTTGCGGAAGGTGGGGGGGGCCGGCCGGGCGACACCGACATGCCCATCGTGGCCGGCCTGCACGTGCACACCTTCGCCAGCTACGCCGCGCTGTCAGGCCAGGTGCCGGTGATCGGCATCGCTGCGGGACGCTGCTTTGCGGGCAACGCCGCCCTGCTGGGCTGCAGCGACGTGATCATTGCCACACGCGCCAGCAACATCGGCATGGGCGGCCCGGCCATGATCGAAGGCGGTGGCCTGGGCGTGTTCAAGCCCGAACAGATCGGCCCGAGCCGCGTGCAGCATGCCAACGGCGTGATCGACGTGCTGGTCGATGACGAGGCCGGGGCGGTGCAGGCCGCGCGCCACTACCTGTCGTTCTTCCAGGGCCGCACATCGCAGTGGTCCGCGCCCGACCAGCGCCTACTGCGCGCCGTGGTCCCCGAGAACCGGCTGCGCGTGTACGACACCCGGACGGCGATGGCCGGCTTGGTGGACGAGGGCAGCTTGCTGCTGCTGCGCACCGGCTTTGGTGCGGGCATCCATACCGCACTGGCGCGCATCGAGGGCCGCCCCGTGGGCCTGCTGGCCAACAACCCGCAACACCTGGGCGGTGCCATCGACGCCGATGCGGCCGACAAGGGGGCGCGCTTCATGCAGCTGTGCAACGCGCACGGCCTGCCCATCGTGAGCCTGGTGGACACCCCCGGCTTCATGGTCGGCCCCGAGGTGGAGGCCACAGCCCAGGTGCGCCACGTGAGCCGCCTGTTCGTCACCGCCGCCAGCCTGCGCGTGCCCACCTTCAGCGTGGTGCTGCGCAAGGGCTACGGCCTGGGCGCCATGGGCATGACGGCTGGGGGCTTCCATGCGCCCGTGTTCACCGTGGCGTGGCCCACGGGCGAGTTCGGCGCCATGGGGCTCGAAGGTGCCGTGCGCCTGGGCTTTCGCAAGGAGCTCGAGGCGCTGCCAGAAGGCGCGGAGCGCGATGCGCTGTTTGCCAAGCTGCTCGCCAAATCGTACGCCAACGGGGAGGCCATGCACATGGGGGCCACGCTGGAGATCGATGCGGTGATTGACCCGGCCGACACGCGCGCCTGGCTGGCGCGGGGGCTGGCATCGGCCCAGGTGGCGCCGCTTGGGCACCGGTTCGTCGATACGTGGTGATAAGCTGGCCCGCTGATTTGTTCAACGGAGAGATTGCCCATGCCCGGCCTTTTGCCCGATATCGACCCTGATGGCCTGCTCGAATTTTCGGTGGTCTACACCGATCGCGCCCTCAACCACATGTCCAAGCGCTTCACTGGGGTGATGCAGGGCATCCTGGTGACGCTGAAAGAGGTCTACCACGCCCATACTGCCGTGCTGGTGCCCGGCAGCGGTACCTTCGGCATGGAGGCCGTGGCGCGCCAGTTTGCCAACAAGCAGAAGGTGCTCATCGTGCGCAACGGCTGGTTCAGCTACCGTTGGAGCCAGATCTTCGATGCCGACACCGGCCTGGGCGGTGGTGCTGTGGTGTGCAAGGCGCGTCGCCAGGGTGATGGCCCGCAGGCGCCTTGGGCACCGTGCCCTGCTGAAGAAGTCGCGGCCACCATCCGCGCCGAGAAACCCAAGGTGGTATTCGCCCCCCATGTGGAGACTGCCAGCGGCATCATCCTTTCGGACGACTACATCCGCACGCTGACGGCTGCTGCCCATGAGGTGGGTGCGCTGTTCGTGCTCGACTGCATTGCCTCGGGTGCGATGTGGGTAGACATGCAGGCCACCGGCGTGGACGTGCTCATCAGCGCACCGCAAAAGGGCTGGAGCGGATCGCCCTGCTGCGCCATGGTGATGCTCAGCGAACGTGCACGCCAGGCCATCGAGGGCACCACGAGCAGCAGCTTCTCGTGCGACCTCAAAAAGTGGATGCAGATTGCCGAGGGTTACGAAAAGGGCCAGCACGCGTACCACACCACCATGCCCACCGACGCACTGGTGCGCCTGTCCGAGGTGATGGCAGAGACGCGCGAATATGGCTTTGCCAAGGTGCGCGAGGAGCAGATCGAACTGGGCGCCAAGGTGCGTGCGCTGCTCGAATCGCGCGGCTTCCCCAGCGTGGCGGCCGAGGGCTGGAGGGCGCCAGGCGTGGTGGTGAGCTACACCACCGACCCGGGCATCCAGAATGGCAAGAAGTTCCTCGAAGTGGGCCTGCAGACCGCTGCGGGCGTGCCGCTGCAATGCGACGAAGGCCCGGACTTCAAGACCTTCCGCATCGGCCTGTTTGGCCTGGAGAAGTGGCACAACGTGGACCGCACGGTAGGCCATCTGTCGAAGGCGCTGGACCAGATTGCGGCGGCTGCCTGACGGGTTCCCGTCGCAGTCGGCGGGCCAACCCGGATGAACGCCGAAGCAGATAGTGCGACCCTCGCCCTGCGGCGCGCCAAGCGGCAGGCGCTGGGGTTGTTGTTGCTGGTGACGGCCGTGTTCATTGCCACCAGCGTGGTCGAGCGCGGCCTGTGGCTCAACAGCGTGAAAGCCATGGCCGAGGCCGCCATGGTGGGCGCGCTGGCTGATTGGTTTACGGTGGTGGCGCTGTTCCGCCGCCCGCTGGGCCTGCCCATTCCGCACACGGCGGTCATCGCGCGCAACCAGGCGCGCATCGGCCGCAACCTGGCCACCTTTGTGCGCGACAAGTTCCTGGATGTGCCCTCGCTGGTGTCGCTGATCCGCCGGCACGACCCGGCCGAGCGGCTGGCGCAGTGGCTCACTTCACCCGGCAACGCCGCGCTGCTCGGCCACCAGGCCACGCGCCTGGCATCGGCCGCGCTGGACACGGTGCAGGACGCGCAGGTGGAGCGTTTCATCCAGAAGGCTGCGCGTGCTCTGATTGGGCAGGTGGACATGTCGCGTGCGCTGGCGGCGGTGCTCGACACCCTCACGCACAACGGCCGCCACCAGGCGTTGCTGGATGACGTGCTGTCCAAGCTCATCGAGCTGTTGCAGAACGAGCAGACCCGCACCTGGGTCGCGCAGTCCATCGTGGCCTGGCTCAAGAAGGACCACCCGCGCACCGAGAAGTTGCTGCCCAGCGACTGGCTGGGTGACAAGGGCTCGGCCCTGCTGGCCCGCGCGCTGGAGAGCCTGATGGCCGATGTGGCCGCCAACCCGCAGCACGCCTTGCGCGCCCAGTTCGATGCTGCTGTGCAGCGCTTTATCGAGCGCCTGCGCAGCGACCCGGAATGGGCGCGCAAGGGCGAGGAGATCCGCACCTGGCTGCAGACCAATGCCACCGTGGGCGGCTATGTGCAGACCTTGTGGCTGGATCTGCGTGGTGCGTTGCAGCGCGATTTGGCCGACGCCGACTCGGTGCTCGCGCGGCAGGTGGGCAAGCTGGGGTTGTGGTTGGGCGAGTCGCTGGCGGGGGATGCGGCGCTCAGGCAGTCATTCAATGACCGGCTGGAGCGGTGGGTGGAGGGGCTGGCGCCGGATGTATCGGCGTTTATTGCGCAGCACATTGAGGATACGGTGCGGCGGTGGGATGCCGAGGAGATGACGCAGCTGATTGAGCTGAACATCGGCAAGGACCTGCAGTACATCCGCATCAATGGCACCGTGGTGGGCGGGCTCATCGGGCTGCTGCTGTTCGGCGTGTCGCACGTGGGAGCCATGGGGCGGGCTTTGTGGGGCGGGTGAGGGCCACTGAACGCTGCGTAGCGCGGGACGGGAGGCGATGCCCCCGCCACACCCCTTACAACAACCGGAACACGAGCGGCATCAGCACCGCGGCCAACACCACCTGCAGCCCCAGCGCCAGCCCTGCATACGCCCCGGCCTCTGCATGCACCTGCAGCGCATGTGCCGCCCCAATGCCGTGCGACGCCGTGCCCAGCGCAAAGCCTCGCAGCGCCATGCCTTGTGCGTCGGTGGGCAGGCGCATCAACCCAAACAACCAGCGTGCAGACAGCGCTCCCACCATGCCCGTCAGTGCCGCGAACACGGCGGCCAGGGCGGGCACGCCGCCAATCTGCGCGGCAATGCCCATCGCGACCGGGGCGGTGACGGATTTGGGGGCCAGCGACATCAGGACATCACCGGGCAGGCCCAGTGCGCAGCCCAGGCCGACGGCGCTGGCAGCCGCCGCGCTGCCACCCGCCAGCGAGGCCAGCACCAGCCGGCCCCACCGCGAGCGCAGGGCCGCACGGCGCTGCCACAGGGGCCAACCCAGCGCCACCACCGCAGGACCGAGCAAGAAGTGGATGAACTGCGCGCCTGCAAAGTACGTGGGGTAGGCCGTGCCCGTGGCCAGCATCACACTGGCCAGAATGGCCACCGACACCATCACCGGATTGGCCCAGGGGGCGTGGCCGGAGCGCACCGACAGTGCCTGTGCCAGCACATACACCGCCAGTGTGGCCGTCAGCCCGAACAGCGGGGCCGAGGCCAGGTACACCCACAGCTCAACGAAGTTCGCCATGGTTCTCCTTGGGTTGCAGAAGACGCAACACCTGCGCCGTCACCGCCATGCCAATCCAGGTGGACAGCACGATCACCGCCACCAGCTGCAGGCCATAGGTGCTCAGCAACGCCAGGTGGGTCATCACCCCCACGCCCACCGGCACAAACAGCAGCGACAGGTGCTGGAGCAAGAAGCCCGCCGCTGGGGCCACGGCATCCTGCACCGGCTGCCAGCGCAGCGCAAGCAAGAGCAGCACCATGCCGACGACCGGCCCAGGCACCGGGAGCTTTAAAAAGTGAGACAGTGCCTCGCCCCCTGACTGCATGAGCAGAAGAAAGGCCAGCCCTTGCAGCGCCTTCATGGCGGTCAGAAACGCGGCAGATCGGGGTGCTTGATCTGCCCCCCGCGCACCAGCATCTTCCCGTATTCCGCACACCGGTTCAGCGTCGGAATCACCTTGCCCGGGTTCAGCAACCCTGCGGGATCAAACGCGTGCTTGAGCCCGAACATCTGCGCGCTCTCTGCCGCAGAGAACTGCACGCACATGCTGTTGAGCTTCTCCACACCCACGCCATGTTCGCCCGTCACAGTGCCGCCCATGGCCACGCTGGTCTCCAGGATGTCGGCGCCAAACAGTTCGCAGCGGTGCAGCTGGTCGGCGTCGTTCGCATCGAACAGGATCAGCGGGTGCAGGTTGCCGTCGCCCGCGTGGAACACGTTGGCGCAGCGCAGCTGGTATTTCTTTTCCATCTCCTGGATGGCGAGCAGGATGTCGGCCAGGCGCTTGCGCGGGATGGTGGAGTCCATGCACATGTAGTCGGGGCTGATGCGGCCGCTGGCGGGGAAGGCGTTCTTGCGGCCACTCCAGAAGCGCAGGCGCTCGGCCTCGTCGCGGCTCACGCTGATGGCGGTGGCGCCCGCAGCGCGCAGCACCTCGCTCATGCGGCCAATTTCTTCTTCCACTTCCTCGGGGGTGCCGTCGCTTTCGCACAGCAGGATGGCTTCTGCCGTGAGGTCGTAGCCTGCGTGCACAAAATCTTCCACGGCGGCGGTCATGGGCTTGTCCATCATCTCCAGGCCTGCGGGGATGATGCCGGCCGCGATCACAGCGGCCACGGCGTCGCCCGCTTTGCGCACGTCGTCAAAGCTGGCCATGATGCAGCGCGCCAGCTGGGGCTTGGGGATTAGGCGCACCGTCACTTCGGTGGTCACTGCCAGCATGCCCTCGCTGCCGATCACAGCGGCCAGCAGGTCGTAGCCGGGGGCGTCCAGCGCCTCGCTGCCGAATTCGACGGGCTCGCCTTCCACTGTGAAGCCCTTCACCTTGAGCACGTTGTGCACGGTGAGGCCGTATTTCAGGCAGTGCACGCCGCCGGAGTTCTCGGCCACGTTGCCGCCGATGGTGCAGGCGATCTGGCTGCTGGGGTCGGGGGCGTAGTAGAGGTTGTAGGGTGCCGCAGCCTCGCTGATGGCGAGGTTGCGCACGCCGCACTGCACGACGGCCGTGCGGCTTTCGGGGTTGATGTCGAGGATGCGGTTGAACTTGGCCAGTGAGAGCGTCACGCCCAGGGCGTGGGGCATGGCGCCGCCCGACAGGCCTGTGCCCGCACCGCGCGCCACCACGGGCACCTGCAGCTGGTGGCACACGCGCAGCACGGCCTGCACTTCTTCATACGTCTCGGGCAGGCACACCACCAGCGGGCGCTGGCGGTAGGCGGTGAGGCCGTCGCATTCATACGGCGTGGTGTCTTCGCTGTGCCAGAGCAGGGCGTGTGCAGGCACGGCGCGGCTCAGGGCCTGGACCACTTCGGCCTGGCGTGCGGCGCGTTCGGACAGGGCTGCGGTGGGGGCGGCGGCAGTGTTCATGGCCGCCACTGTAGGGGATGGCTGGGTGCCTGGGCTTGAGCTTTTCTGCAGGGAATTGTGAAAAACACCTGGGCGCTCATCAATTGATAGCTGCTAGTGCTTGTGGGACAGGCGCTAGAGGTAAATTTTTGCCTGCACCTGGTAGAGGAGGGCGCGGCTTGGGCGAGGGCCACCGAGCAAGGGCCGCCCCGCAGCGAGGGCTGCGTCCCCCTTCCCGGCGCAGCCGAGAGAAGGGGGAAGGCGCCAAAGGCGGCTCAGGGGGATGCTTCTGCTATGCCATGGTCTTGCGCAGCCACTCAGCAAAGGCCGCGCATTCCCACCGGTCCATGGTGCCGGTGCGCCAGCACAGGTAGTGGGCGTGGGGGCTGGGGGCGTCGTGGGCAAACAGACGCACCAGGGTGCCGTTTTCCAGCCAGGGGGCGCCGAGCTTCAGGCGCACCAGGGCCACGCCCATGCCAGCGGCGGCGGCGTCGCACATCAGGCCGATGTCGTTGAACTGCGAGCCCTCGCTGGGTTCGGCCCAGTCCAGGCCGGTGGGGGCAAACCAGGTGCGCCAGGGCTCCAGCGGGCTGCGCAAGAGCTGCACCCCTTCCAGGTCCTCGGGGCGGTCAAACGGGCCGTGCTCGCGCACGAAGGCGGGTGAGGCCAGGGGCGTGACCACGTCGCGGGCCAGCTCCACATGCTCCACGTCGGCATAGTGGCCGGGGCCAAAGCGCACCATCAGATCGGCGTCTTCGGCCACCACATCCAGCAGAGGGATGGACACCTGCAGCGCCAGGTCGATCTCGGGATACGCCTCGGTGAACTGGCGCAGGCGCGGGATGAGGATGGTGCGCGCAAACGTGGGCGTCACGGCCAGCTTGAGCCGCCGCCGCCCGGGCGCGACGGCCTGGCCCGGAAAGCGCTGCAGCGCGGTGAGCCCCTCGCGCACATGGGCCAGGTAGGCGCTGCCCTCGGTGGTGAGCGAAAAATCCGCCCGGCCAAACAGCTGTGCGCCCAGGATCTGCTCCAGCTGCTTGACCCGGTGGCTCACGGCGCTGGGCGTCACACACAGCTCATCGGCTGTCTGCGTCACGCTGCGCAGTCGGGCCAGGGCCTCAAACGTCAGCAGGCACTGGATGGGCGGAATGCGCCGGGCGGCGCTGCTGAGGAAGGAGGACGGGGCTGCCGTGGCCATGGGAAAGCTTGGCTAGCGGAAGATGACCGTCTTGTGTCCGTTCAGGATCACGCGATGCTCGCTGTGCCACTTCACGGCGCGGGCCAGCACCTGGCTTTCGGTGTCACGGCCTCGGGCGGTGAGGTCTTCCACCGTGTCGGTGTGGTCCGCGCGGGCCACGTCCTGCTCGATGATGGGGCCTTCGTCCAGATCGGCCGTCACATAGTGGGCGGTGGCGCCGATCAGCTTCACGCCCCGGTCATGGGCCTGGTAGTAGGGCTTGGCGCCCTTGAAGCTTGGCAGGAAGCTGTGGTGGATGTTGATCGCCCGTCCGGCCAACTTTTGACATAGGTCAAGAGAAAGTATCTGCATGTAACGCGCCAGCACCACCAGTTCGGCCCCTTCGGCCTCGATAATCTCGAACTGCTTGGCCTCGGCCTGGGCCTTGGTCGTGCCGGTGAGCGGGATGTGGTGGAACGGCACGTTGTAGCTGGCCGCGAGCTGGTAGAAGTCGCGGTGGTTGCTGATGATGGCGCGGATGTCGATGGGCAGCAGGCCACTTTTCCAGCGGAACAGCAGGTCGTTGAGGCAATGGCCCTCTTTGCTGACCATGAGCACGGTTTTCATGGGCGCGGCCGTGGCGTGCAGCGTCCAGCGCATCTGGTGGGGCTCGGCAAAGGCCGTCAGGCGCGCCTTGAGGGTGGCGTGGTCATGCTGGTCGCAGGCAAACTGCACCCGCATGAAGAACAGGCCGGTGGCGTGGTCGTTGTACTGCGCGGCTTCTTCGATGTTGCCGCCGTGTTCCAGCAGAAAGCCGGACACAGCGTGCACCAGCCCCAGGCGGTCGGGGCAGGACAGGGTAAGGATGTAGGCGTTGGTCGTCATAGCTGTGCAATTGTCGCAGCAAGGGCCCGGCGCCGTGGAACCGTGTGACACGAGGAGTTCAATGGGCGAAGAGGGGCATGCCCCACCACTGGTCCCCTGGCGGGGCATGCTGCTGTACCTGGTGCTGGGTGTGGCCTGGGTGTTCGTGGGCGATGCGCTGCTGGCCCATTGGGTGACCGACCCCGACTTGCTGACCCGTTTCCAGACCTGGAAGGGTTGGGGCTATGTGGCGCTGACCAGTGGCCTCACCTGGTGGCTGCTGCGGCGCATGCGCCGTGCCGAAAAAGTGCGCATGGCCATGGCGCGCGAGCTGACACAGATCGTGCGCCATGCCCCCGCCGGCATTGCGCGTGTGGCGCCGGACGGGCAGTTTCTGTGGGCCAACCACCGCCTGAGCGACATGCTGGGGGGCACGCTGGCGCAGGTGCTCACCCTCAACTTCCGCGACGTGATGATTGCCCAGGACCGCGACTGGGCCGTGCGCCAGCTGGAGCGCCTGATGGCGGGCGAGATCGACCACTACGTGGGCGAACGCCAGTGCCAGCGCCTGGACGATGGCCGCACCGTGCCCGTGTTGTGCACCGTGACCCTGGTGCCGGTGGAAAGCGACGAGCCCGCCCACCTGGTGTGTGTGGTGCAGGACCTGGACGAGATCAAGGCCGCGCGCGCCGCGCTGCAGCGCAGCGAGGCCCGTCAGAGGCTGGCCGCCACCGTGGTGGACAACACCATGGAGGGCGTGGTGGTGACCGATGCCCACAGCCGCATCCTGTCGGTCAATGCTGCCTTCACGCGGCTGCTGGGCTACACCGAGGACGAGCTGCTGGGCAAAACCCCGCGCGTCTTCAAGTCGGGCCGCCACGACCAGGCTTTTTATGAGGCCATGTGGGCGGCGCTGCTCGACACCGGCCACTGGCAGGGCGAGATCTGGAACCGCCGCAAGAACGGCGAGATCTTCCCCGAACACATGTCCCTGTCGGCTGTGCGCGACCCGGCGGGCGAGATCACGCACTACGTGTGCATGTTCACCGACATCTCCGCAGAAAAAGCCCAGCAGCGGCGCCTGGAGTTCCTGGCCCACAACGACGCGCTCACCGGCCTGTCCAACCGCACCTGGTTCGGGCACCAGCTGGAGCTGGCCGTGCAGGAGGCGCGCGCCAGCGGCGAGAACATCGCCGTGCTGCTGCTCAACCTGGACCGCTTCAAGGACGTGAACGACAGCTACGGCCACACCATCGGCGACGAGGTGCTCAAGCACATCGCGCGGCAGGTGCAGTCGGCCCTGCGCCCGGGCGATGTGCTGGGCCGCATGGCGGGCGACGAGCTGGCCGTGGTGGCGCGCAACCTGCGCCATGCCGACGGCGCGGCCGCCATGGCCCGCCACCTGATCCGGGCCGTGGCCGAGCCCTGGCGCTCGCCCGACGGGCTGGAGGTGGTGGCCGGGGTCAGCGTGGGCATCTGCATGTTCCCCGACCATGCCCACACCACCGAGCTGCTGTTGCAGGGCGCCCACGCGGCCGTGTATGGCGCCAAGGCGCGGGGGCGGGGCGCTTGGTGCTTCTTCCACGAGGCCATGACCCAGGCCGCGCGCGAGCGGCTGGAGCTGGAGTCGCGCCTGCGGCTGGCGCTGATGCAGGGCCATCTGCAGATGTACTACCAGCCGCAGGTGGACATTGCCACCGGCCGCATCGTGGGCGCCGAGGCGCTGGTGCGCTGGAATGACCCGCAAGAGGGGCTGATCTCGCCCGCGCGTTTCATCCCGGTGGCCGAGACCTCGGGTGTGATCGGCCCGCTGGGCGAGTGGGTGCTGCGCGAGGTCTGCCGCCAGGGCCAGGAGTGGCGCGATGCGGGCCTGCCTGAGCTGATGCTGGCCGTGAACGTGTCGCCGCGCCAGTTCCACCTCACGGACCTGGCGGGCTGCACGTCGGGGGCGCTGGCGGACTCTGGCTTTCCGCCCCGGCTGCTGGAGCTGGAGATCACCGAAACCGCGCTGGCCGAGCGCACCGAGGAGGCCCGCCAGGTGCTGGAGCGCCTGCGTGAGCTGGGGGTGCGTATTGCAGTGGATGATTTCGGCACGGGCTACTCGTCGCTGGCGCAGCTCAAGCGCTTTCCCATCGACGTGCTGAAGATCGACCAGGGCTTCATCCGCGACATCCCCCAGAGCGAGGACGACATGGCCATCAGCGCCGCCATCATCGCCATGGGGCACAGCATGGGGCTGTCGGTGCTGGCCGAGGGGGTGGAGACCCCGGGCCAGCTGGCCTTCTTGCGCGAGCGCGGTTGCGACACCTACCAGGGCTACCTGTGCAGCCGCCCAGTGCCCGCCGAGGGCTTTGCCGCGCTGCTGCGGGCGCAGCCCACGCCACCCGCGCTGCCAACGCCTGCGCCTGCCGTGCCGTAGGCTTTGAACAGACGCTCAGCGCTGGCCGCGTGGCGCCGCGCGCCACTGCTCGCGCAGCTCGGCGCAGGCATCGCGGGGCGGCAGGGCCGGGGTGTCAATCACCGCGTCGGCATCGGCCGGGGCGATGGCGCCCGTGCCTGCAGCTTGTGATGCTTCTGTCTTGATAGCTGATTGGGCTTGCTGGGCGCGCGCAAGGGCCACTTTTGACCTCAAATTGTCCGGCCAGTGTGTGGGCACGCCGATGCTGCGCAGCACATGGCCGCCCCCGGCCACCAGCAGCACGGTCTGGTCGGGTCGCAGCGCCTGCTGGGCGGTGCGGGCCATGCTCGCGTCGCGGGCGATCTGGATGCGTGCCATCGGCGCGAGCTGTGATTCGGGCAGCAGGCCGCAGTGGCCGTCACGCAGGGCGGTGATCTGGCGCGCTAATGCGGCGGGGGGCAGGTGCCGGTCCCAGGCGGGCTCCTGCATGGCGGCGCGCATCTGGGTGCGGGGCAGGTTGCCGCCCAGCACGGGCACCCCCGCCGCCACGGCGGCCATCACCACCGGGCCGTAGGCTTTCCAGGGCCAGGCGGCATCGTTCCACTGCAGGGCGGCCTGGGCCTGGGCTTCGGTGGCGCCCGGCGGCAGAGACTGGGTGCTGTGCCCGCTCTCGGCCATCTCCATCACCAGGGCCGCCAGCTGGCCGCGTGCCGCCAGCCACACCACGGCCTCGCGCTGCAGGCGCTGGTGGTCGGGCGCGTCATGCTGCTCGCCCAGCAGCAGCACATCGGCGGGCAGCAGGGGGTGCAGGCGCTCGGCCCAGGGCGCGGCCTGCGTGGCGGCGGGCGGGACCGGGCCGGATGCCTGTGGGCCCGCGCAACCCGCCAGCACCAGCAGGGCGCAGCCCAGGGCGGCGGCGTGTGTGCCCTGGGCCCACCGGGTGCGCAAGAAAGAAGGAAGGGGTCTTTGCATGCTCCGATGCTACGCGGCGCGGACTTGACGCAAGTCAAGAAACTCCGCGCCCTCCCTGCCTACACTGCGCCCCATGCGGTCCAAGCCCACGCTCACCACCAAGCTCCTGGCCCTGGGCGCGGGCTTTTTGCTGGTGGCGCTGGCGTCCATCAGCCTCACGCTGTGGGTGACCTGGAAGCTCGAAGGCGGCGCTGCCGCCGTCAACGAGGCGGGCCGCCTGCGCATGAACATGCTGCGCATGGTGCTGGTGCTGCAGACCGAGCCCGCCGAGGCGGTGCTGGAACGCGCCCGCCTGTTCGACGCCAGCCTGGAGCTGCTGCGCACGGGCGACCCCTCGCGCCCGCTCTTCGTTCCTTGGAGCGACGAGACCCGCGCCCGCTTTGAATCCATCCGCACCCAGTGGGCGCAGGCGCGCAGCGGCTGGGTGGCCCCGCTGCCCCCCGACCGTGCGCTGACCCTGGCGCAGGCGGACGCCTTTGTGTTGCAGGTGGATGGGTTTGTGGATGCCATCGAGGTGCAGATTGCGGGCTGGACGGCCGCGCTGCACCTGTTCCAGCTGTTCATGATGGCGCTGGCCATCGTGGCGGCCGTGACCTTCATGGCCGTGAGTTACCTGCTCGTTATCAACCCCGTGGCACGCCTGCAGCAGGCCCAGGCCCGGCTGCGCCAGGGCGAGCTGGGCACGCGCCTGCCGGTGGACACCGACGACGAGTTTGGCCAGCTCTCGGCGGGCTTCAACCTGATGGCGCACGCGCTGCAGACCTCGCACGATGAGCTGGAGCACAAGGTGCGCGAGAAGACGACCAGCATTGCGGTGCAGAACCAGCGCCTGGCCGCCCTGTACGAGGTGAGCGCTCTGGCCAGCACGGCGGGCAGCCTGGAGCTGCTGGCCCAGGGTTTTGTGCAGCAGATCCGCCGCGTGGCGGGCGCCGATGCTGCCGCCGTGCGCTGGTCCAACGAGGCCAACGAGCGTTATGTGCTGCTGGCGGGTGACGGGCTGCCCGAGGCCATGGCCGAGGGCGAACATTGCCTGCACACCGGCAGCTGCCTGTGTGGCCAGCCACAGGCGCAGGCGCGCACCCGGGTCATCCCCATCACGCCGTCCACCGCCGTGGCTTTGCCGCATTGCCGCGACGCGGGGTTCGAGACCATGGTCACCATCCCCGTGCAGATGCAGCAGCGCCTGCTGGGCGAGGTGAACCTGTTCTTCCGCACGCCGGTCGAGATGACCGACGAGGTGCGCGAGCTGCTCGAAGCCCTGACGCGCCACCTGGCCAGCGCCATGGAGGGCCTGCGCGCCACCGCGCTGGAGCGCGAGGCGGCCGTGGCCGAAGAGCGCAGCCTGCTCGCGCGCGAGCTGCACGATTCCATTGCCCAGTCCCTGGCCTTCCTCAAGATCCAGACCCAGCTGCTGCGCGACGCGGTGGCGCGCGGCGACGAGACCAAGCGCGACCGCAGCATCAGCGAGCTGGATGTGGGCGTGCGCGAGTGTTATGCCGATGTGCGCGAGCTGCTGGTGCATTTCCGCACCCGCACCAGCGAGGAAGACATCGAATCCGCCCTGCGCGCCACGCTGTCCAAGTTCGAGCACCAGACCGGCATCGTCACCACGCTGGGCATGGTGGGCCATGGCCTGCCACTGGCGCAGGACGTGCAGATCCAGGTGCTGCACATGGTGCAGGAAGCGCTGTCGAATGTGCGCAAGCACGCCGCCGCGACGCGCGTGGACCTGCTCGTACACCGCCATCCCCGCTGGCGCTTCGAGGTGCAGGACAACGGCCAGGGCTTTGACATCGCGGCCGTGCCGCCCGACTCGCTGCATGTGGGCCTGGGCATCATGCGCGAGCGTGCCCACCGCGTGGGTGCCGTGCTGCAGGTTGAGTCCACCCCGGGCCAGGGCACACGCGTGTGCATCGAGCTGCCCAGCGGCGCTGCCGACCCTGCGGCCGAGCCGCCACCGATGCCACCTGCCGCCTGGATGCCACAGGCCCCGGCCCCTCAGGCTTCTCCCCCGCCGCTGGTGGTCACCGAGCTGGCCACGCCCGCCGCCTGAAACTTTCCCCCTTTACGCCCCATGACCTTTTCTACCGCCCCCGCACCCCTGGCCGCGCCCCCGCAGGCCACGGCGCAGCAGCCCCCGGTGACGCTGCTGGTGGTGGACGACCACACCCTGTTCCGCCGGGGCCTGATCGCCCTGCTGGGGCAAGATCCGGGCCTGCTGGTGGTGGGCGAGGCGGGCGATGCCGCCGAGGCCCTGCGCCTGGCGCCGCAGCTTGCGCCCCAGGTGATCCTGCTCGACAACCACCTGCCCGGCGTGATGGGCGTGGACGCCATCCGGGGCCTGCGCGAGGTGGCACCCGCCTCGCGCGTGCTCATGCTCACCGTGAGCGAAGACGGGCATGACCTGGCCGCTGCGCTGCGCAATGGCGCGCAGGGCTACCTGCTCAAGACCATCGAAGGCGACCTGCTGGCCGAGGCCATCCGCCGCGCCGCCCGGGGCGAGCCCGTGGTCAGCCCGGAGCTGATGGGCAAGCTGGTGGCCGCCTTCCAGTCGCAGGGCGCGCCCGAGCCGCAGCCTGCTGCGGCCATGTCTGCGCCGCTCCCAGTGGCGCAGACGCCGCCCCTACCCGACGCATCAGTCGCCGTGGCGCAGCTGTCCCCGCGTGAGGAAGACGTGCTGCGCGAGATTGCACGCGGCGCCAGCAACAAGGAAATCGCCCGCACGCTGGACATCGCCGAGACCACGGTGAAGATCCATGTGCAGCACATCCTGCGCAAGCTCGGCCTCAGCTCGCGCGTACAGGCGGCGGTCTACGCCTCCGACCGCCAGCGCGCGGAGTAGGGCGCGCAGCGCTGCATGCCAGCGCTCGTACTGCGTTCTTTTGATGCTATTAAATAGATAGCTATTGAGGTCCGCCCATAGCGCGGAAGGGCCGTTTTTTATTCAATCCACGCCGCTTGCCAGTGCGCAGGCCTGCGTCCGCGCCTGCGCCCCTCGCCTTGCGCGCTGCCTTGCTTCCTGTGCGGGCAGGGCATCCCTAGTTCTTTCGAACGATGCCCCCGCCCCTTGCTGCGTCGGGGGACTACTCCTTCTGCCGTGGCCGGGCTGTGCTTGTGAAGGATGTTCAGCGCAGCGCTGAAAACCGACCATAGCGCCATACCCAAGAGAAGAAGAGGAACCGCGCAATGGCACACACCACATTGCCCCCGGGCGACAGCCCACAGCGCACCCGCCAGGCCTGGTCGGTGCTCATCGTCAGCACCTTCGCCTTCACCGTCTGCTTCATGGTCTGGATGATGTTTGGCGTGATCGGCATTCCGATCAAGAAGATGCTCAACCTGAACTCCACGCAGTTCGGGTTGCTCATGTCCATGCCTGTGCTCACGGGCTCGCTGGTGCGGGTGCCGCTGGGCATCTGGACCGACCGCTTCGGTGGCCGCATCGTGATGGCCGCTGTCATGGCCACCACCGTGCCTGCCATCTGGATGATGGGCTACGCCACCGAGTACTGGCACTTCCTCACCATCGGTCTGTTCGTCGGCCTGGCGGGCGGCTCGTTCTCGGTGGGCACGCCCTATGTGGCGCGCTGGTTTCCCAAGCACCGCCAGGGCACGGCCATGGGCGTGTATGGCGCGGGCAACTCGGGCGCTGCCGTCAACAAGTTCGTGGCCCCGGTGCTGCTGGTGGCCTTCGGCTGGACCATGGTGCCGCAGGTGTACGCCGCCATCATGCTCGGCACGCTGGTGCTGTTCTGGCTGTTCAGCTACAGCGATCCGGCCCACCTGGTGGCCAGCAACGTCAAGTTCTCCGACCAGCTCAAGGCGCTCAAGGACCCCAAGGTGCTCAAGTACTGCCAGTACTACAGCATCGTGTTCGGTGGCTACGTGGCGCTGTCGCTGTGGATGGTGCAGTACTACGTGGGCGAATACGGCCTCGATATCCGTGTGGCCGCGCTGCTGGCCGCCTGCTTCTCGCTGCCCGGCGGTGTGCTGCGCGCCATTGGCGGCATGCTGTCTGACAAGTACGGCGCCCACAGCGTGACCTGGTGGGTGATGTGGGTGAGCTGGATCTGCCTGTTCCTGCTGAGCTATCCGCAGACCGACTTCACCATCCTCACCGTCAACGGCCCACAGACCTTCCACATCGGCCTGAACGTGTACATGTTCACCGGCCTCATGTTCCTGCTGGGCATTGCCTGGGCCTTCGGCAAGGCCAGCGTCTTCAAGTACATCAGCGACGACTACCCCAAGAACATCGGCGCCATCAGCGGCATCGTGGGCCTGGCCGGTGGCATGGGCGGCTTCATTCTGCCCATCCTGTTCGGTGCACTCATGGACCTCACGGGCGTGCGCTCCAGCGCCTTCATGCTGATGTACGGCGTGGTCTGGGTCTCGCTCATCTGGATGTACTTCACCGAAGTGCGCCGCACCCGCCTCATGGGCTCGCCGGACGCCGCTGCACAGCCCGCTGCCCGCTGATTTTTTCTAGGAAACCTCACCATGTCTGCCACCACCACCAGCGGGCGCCAGGGGCGCCTGCTCACCCTCTGGACGCCAGAGGACAAGAATTTCTGGGAGCGCGAAGGCGAAGCCGTCGCCAAGCTCAACCTGTGGATCTCGGTGCCCGCGCTGTTTCTGGCCTTCGCCATCTGGCAGGTCTGGAGCGTCGTCGCCGTGAGCCTGCCGGGCCTCGGGTTCAAGTACTCGACCAACCAGCTGTTCTGGCTGGCGGCGGCGCCTGCGCTCTCGGGCGCCACGCTGCGCATCTTCTATTCGTTCATGGTGCCGCTGGTCGGTGGCCGCCGCTGGACGGCGATCTCCACGGCCTCGCTGCTGATCCCTGCGATCGGCATCGGCTTTGCGGTGCAGGACAACACCACCGCCTACCCCACCATGCTCATTCTGGCGCTGCTGTGTGGCCTGGGTGGCGGCAACTTCAGCTCCAGCATGGCCAACATCAGCTTCTTCTTTCCGAAGGAGCGCAAAGGCTCGGCGCTGGGTGTGAATGCGGGCCTGGGCAACCTGGGCGTGTCCGTGGTGCAGTTCCTGAGCCCGCTGGTCGTCACGGCCGGCATCTTCGGCATCTTTGGTGGCGAGGGCCAGACCATCGTCAAGAACGGCCAGACCCTGCAGGTGTGGACGCAGAACGCTGCCTTCATCTGGGTGCCATGGATCGCCATCACCGCACTGGCCGCCTGGTTCGGCATGAACGACATCGCCGACGCGCGTGCCTCGTTTGCCGCGCAGGCCGCCATCTTCAAGCGCAAGCACAACTGGCTGATGTGTGTGCTGTACCTCGGCACCTTCGGCTCGTTCATCGGTTACGCCGCAGGCTTTCCGCTGCTCATCAAGAGCCAGTTCCCCAGCATCAACCCCCTGGCCTATGCCTGGCTGGGCCCGCTGGTGGGCGCGGTGATCCGGCCCTTTGGCGGCTGGCTGGCCGACAAGCTCGGCGGTGCACGCGTCACGCTGTGGAACTTCATCGTCATGGCCATCGCCGTGATGGGCGTCACGGTGTTCCTGCCGTCCGCAGGCAACGAGGGCCAGTTCGCCGGCTTCTTCGTGTGCTTCCTGGTGCTGTTCCTCACCACCGGCATCGGCAACGGCTCCACCTTCCGCATGATCCCCGTGATCTTCCTGACCGAAGCCATGCGCGGCGTGGACAAGAACGACACCGCCGCCGTCGCCAGTGCCAACAAGGAAGGCAACACCCTGGGCGCCGCCACGCTGGGCTTCACCGCCGCCATGGCGGCCTACGGTGGCTTCTTCATCCCCAAGAGCTACGGCAGCTCCATCGCCCTCACTGGCAGCCCCCATGCCGCGCTGTGGACGTTCTTCGCGTTCTACATCGTCTGCATCGTGATCACCTGGTGGTACTACGGCCGCAAGAACGCCGAGATGCCTTGCTGAGCCGCCCCACAGAACCGCACAGAACAGACAAGAAAAGGAGTCCCCGATGAGCCATTTCCTCGATCGCCTCACGTACTTCTCGCAGCCCCGCGAGACCTTCGCCCAAGGCCATGGCGAAACCAACGGCGAAGACCGCACCTGGGAGGACGCCTACCGCGACCGCTGGGCGCACGACAAGATCGTGCGCTCCACCCACGGCGTGAACTGCACGGGCTCCTGCTCGTGGAAGATCTACGTCAAGGGCGGCATCGTGACCTGGGAAACCCAGCAGACCGACTACCCCCGCACCCGCCCCGATCTGCCCAACCACGAACCCCGTGGCTGCGCACGCGGCGCCAGCTACAGCTGGTACCTGTACAGCGCCAACCGCGTGAAGTACCCCATGGTGCGCGGCCGCCTGCTCAAGCACTGGCGTGCCGCCATCGCACTGGCCAAGAGTCCGGTCGATGCTTGGGCCAGCATCGTCGAGAACGACGCCTCGCGCAGCGAATGGCAGAAGCAGCGCGGGCTGGGCGGCTTCGTGCGCAGCACCTGGGATGAAGTGAACCAGATGATCGCTGCAGCCAATGTGTACACGATCAAGAAACACGGCCCCGACCGCATCATCGGCTTCTCGCCGATTCCGGCCATGTCGATGATTTCGTACGCCGCTGGCTCACGTTACCTGAGCCTGATCGGCGGCGTGTGCATGAGCTTTTACGACTGGTACTGCGACCTGCCTCCCAGCAGCCCGCAGACTTGGGGCGAGCAGACTGACGTGCCCGAGTCGGCCGACTGGTACAACAGCTCGTACATCATTGCCTGGGGCTCCAACGTGCCCCAGACCCGCACGCCCGACGCGCACTTCTTGACCGAAGTGCGCTACAAGGGCACCAAGGTTGTGTCCATCACGCCCGACTATTCCGAAGTGGCCAAGCTGGGCGATTTGTGGATGCATCCCAAGCAGGGCACCGACGCCGCCGTGGCCATGGCCATGGGCCACGTGATCCTGAAAGAGTTTTACTTCAAGGATGGTGGCAAGGGCCGCAGCGCGTACTTTGATGACTACGCCCGCCGCTACACCGATCTGCCGCTGTTGGTGGTGCTCAAGGAAAAGACGCTGCCCGATGGCCGCACGGTGATGGTGCCTGACCGCTATGTGCGCGCCAGCGACTTCCCTGGCCAGCTCGACCAGTCCAACAACCCCGACTGGAAGACCGTGGGCTACGACGAGCTGGGCCAGGTCACGCTGCCCAATGGCTCCATCGGCTTTCGCTGGGGGGCCGACGGCCGCGCCGACCAGGGCCTGTGGAACCTGGAGAACAAGGAAGCCCGCACGGGCAACACCGTCAAGCTCAAGCTGTCGGTGATCGAAGACGGCGCACAGGCGCATGAAGTGGCCAAGGTGGCCTTCCCGTACTTCGGCGGTGTGCAGTCGCCCAACTTCACGGCCAACGAACAAGGCAGCGATGTGATGGTGCGCCCTGTGCCGGTGACGCACCTGGAGCTGGCGGGCCACGAGGCACAAGGCAAGGTGATGGTGGCTACGGTGTTCGACCTGCTGGCCGCCAACTACGGCATCGACCGGGGCCTGCCTGGTGAAGAGCCTGGCGGCAGCTATGACGCCGACCGCCCCTACACCCCTGCGTGGCAAGAGAAGATCACCGGCGTGCCGCGCGATCAGATCATCACCGTGGCCCGCCAGTTCGCCGACAACGCGCACAAGACGCATGGCAAGTCCATGGTCATCATCGGCGCGGCGATGAACCACTGGTACCACTGCGACATGAACTACCGGGGCATCATCAACATGCTGATGCTGTGCGGCTGTATTGGCCAGAGCGGCGGCGGCTGGGCGCACTATGTAGGCCAGGAAAAGCTGCGGCCCCAGACCGGCTGGACGGCGCTGGCCTTTGCGCTGGACTGGATCCGCCCACCGCGCCAGATGAACAGCACCAGCTTCTTCTACGCGCACACCGACCAGTGGCGCTACGAAAAGCTGGGTATGGAAGAAATCCTCTCGCCCCTGGCCGATGCCAGCGCCTACCACGGCGCGCAGATCGACTACAACGTGCGCGCCGAGCGCATGGGCTGGCTGCCTTCGGCGCCCCAGCTCAAGACCAGCCCGCTGCAGGTGGCCAAGGATGCCGCTGCGAAGGGCATGGACGCCAAGGACTATGTGGTGAAGTCCCTCAAGGAAGGCAGCCTGCAGATGAGCTGCGAAGACCCGGACCATCCCGACAACTGGCCGCGCAACATGTTCGTGTGGCGCTCCAACATCCTGGGCTCGTCGGGCAAGGGGCATGAATACTTCCTCAAGCACCTGCTGGGCACCACCCATGGTGTACAGGGCAAGGACCTGGGCCAGGACGAAGCCAAGCCCGAAGAAGTGCAGTGGCACGCCAAGGCACCCGAAGGTAAGCTGGACCTGCTGGTCACGCTCGACTTCCGCATGAGCACGACCTGCCTGTACTCCGACATCGTGCTGCCCACGGCCACCTGGTATGAGAAGAACGACCTCAATACCAGCGACATGCACCCCTTTATCCACCCGCTGTCCACCGCGGTGGACCCTGCCTGGCAGGCCAAGAGCGACTGGGAGATCTACAAGGGTTTCGCCAAGGCCGTGAGCGAGGTCAGCGTGGGCCATCTGGGCGTCGAGAAGGACGTGGTGCTCACTCCCATCATGCACGACACCCCCGGCGAAATGGCGCAGCCCTATGGCGTGCGCGACTGGAAGAAGGGCGAGTGCGAACTCATCCCCGGCAAGACCGCGCCCCAGGTCACGGTGGTCGAGCGCGACTACCCTAACCTGTACAAACGCTTCACCGCCCTGGGCCCCTTGATGGACAAGGCCGGCAACGGCGGCAAGGGCATTGGCTGGAACACGCAGACCGAAGTCGGCCAGCTGGGCGACCTGAACGGCCGCGTGAAGGAAGAGGGCGTGACGCAAGGCATGCCCCGCATCGTGACCGACATCGACGCTACCGAAGTGGTGATGATGCTGGCGCCTGAGACCAACGGCCACGTGGCCTGCAAGGCCTGGGAAGCCCTGGGCAAGCAGACCGGCCGTGACCACGTGCACCTGGCGCTGCACCGCGAGGACGAGAAGATCCGCTTCCGCGACATCCAGGCGCAGCCGCGCAAGATCATCAGCTCGCCCACCTGGTCGGGCCTGGAAAGCGAGAAGGTCAGCTACAACGCGGGCTACACCAATGTGCACGAGTACATCCCATGGCGCACCCTCACGGGCCGCCAGCAGTTCTACCAGGACCATCCGTGGATGCGCGACTTCGGCGAAGGCTTCGTGAGCTACCGCCCACCGGTGCACCTGAAGACGCTGCATGAAGTTGAAGGCAAGAAGCCCAATGGCAACCGTGAGATCCAGCTGAACTTCATCACGCCGCACCAGAAGTGGGGCATCCACAGCACGTACAGCGACAACCTGATGATGCTCACGCTGAACCGGGGTGGCTCGGTGGTGTGGCTGAGTGAAGACGACGCCAAGGTCGCAGGCATCGTGGACAACGACTGGGTCGAACTCTTCAACGCCAACGGTGCCATTGCGGCGCGCGCGGTGGTGAGCCAGCGCGTGAACCCCGGCATGGTGATGATGTACCACTCGCAAGAGAAGATCATCAACACCCCCGGCTCCGAGATCACCGGCACCCGTGGCGGCATCCACAACTCGGTCACGCGCATCGTGCTCAAGCCTACCCACATGATTGGCGGCTACGCACAGTACAGCTACGGCTTCAACTACTACGGAACCATCGGCACCAACCGCGACGAGTTCGTGCTGGTGCGCAAGATGGACCGCGTGGACTGGCTCGACGATGAAGCCCCCGCATCGGCCCACAGCGGTGCGCATGCCTGAAGCCGAAGACAAGGAGAAACACGATGAAAATTCGCGCACAAATCGGCATGGTGCTGAACCTGGACAAGTGCATCGGCTGCCACACCTGTTCCGTCACCTGCAAGAACGTCTGGACCAGCCGCCCCGGCGTGGAATACGCCTGGTTCAACAACGTCGAAACCAAGCCTGGCATTGGTTACCCCAAGGAATGGGAAAACCAGGACCGCTGGAACGGTGGCTGGGTACGCAGCCCTGACGGCTCCATCGCCCCCCGCCAGGGCGGCAAGTGGAAGCTGCTCATGCGCATCTTCGCCAACCCCAACCTGCCGCAGATCGACGACTACTACGAGCCCTTCACGTTCGACTACGACCACCTGCAGTCGGCGCCTGAAAGCAAGGCTGCACCCACCGCGCGCCCGCGCAGCCTGATCACGGGCAAGCGCATGGAGAAGATCGAGTGGGGTCCGAACTGGGAGGAAATCCTGGGCGGTGAATTCAGCCGCCGCAGCAAGGACAAGAACTTCGACGATGTGCAAAAGGACATCTACGGCCAGTTCGAGAACACCTTCATGATGTACCTGCCGCGCCTGTGCGAGCACTGCCTGAACCCGGCGTGCGTGGCATCGTGCCCCTCGGGCTCGATCTACAAGCGCGAGGAAGATGGCATTGTGCTGATCGACCAGGACAAGTGCCGTGGCTGGCGCATGTGCGTCAGCGGCTGCCCCTACAAGAAGATCTACTACAACTGGCAGTCGGGCAAGGCCGAGAAGTGCATCTTCTGCTACCCCCGCATTGAGGCAGGCCAGCCGACCGTGTGCTCGGAAACCTGCGTGGGTCGCATCCGGTACCTGGGCGTTCTGCTGTACGACGCGGACCGCATCCAGGAAGCCGCCAGTGTGGAGCGCGACCGCGACCTGTACCAGGCGCAGCTCGACATCTTCTTGAACCCCAACGATCCGGACGTCATCAAGCAAGCGCGCATCGACGGCATCCCGGACAGCTGGATGGACGCTGCCCGCAACAGCCCCGTCTACAAGATGGCCGTGGACTGGAAGGTGGCGCTGCCGCTGCACCCCGAGTACCGCACGCTGCCCATGGTCTGGTATGTGCCACCACTCTCGCCCATCACGGCCGCCGCCAACGCGGGCCATGTGGGCGCGAATGGCGAGATTCCGGATGTGTCGCAGCTGCGCATCCCCGTGCAGTACCTGGCCAACCTGCTCACCGCCGGTGACACCGGCCCTGTGGTGCGCGCGCTGGAGCGCATGCTGGCCATGCGCACTTACCAGCGTGACAAGCACGTAGAGCAGCGCCAGAACCTGTCGGTGCTCAAGCAGGCTGGCCTGTCGATGGCCGAGGTGGAGGAGATGTACCAGGTGATGGCGATCGCCAATTACGAAGACCGCTTCGTGATCCCGTCAGCCCACCGCGAGTACGCCGAGAACGCGTTCGACATCCGGGGCGGTTGCGGTTTCTCGTTCGGCAACGGCTGCTCCGATGGCGCCAGTGAGGTCAGCATGTTCGGCGGCAAGAAGCCTCGCACCATCCCGATCAAGGCCACGGTCTGATCGCACACAGGAAGGAATCACCATGTTCAAGAAGAACCCGACCTCTGTGCGCTTGACCCTGCGCGCCCTGGGCTACTTGCTGAGCTACCCCGATGCGCAGCTGCGCAGCGTGATGCAGCAGCTCGTCGATGCGCTGCAGGCCGAGCAGGCCCTCCCCGCCGAGCGCATGGAGGAGCTGAAGGCCGTGTGCCAGCACCTCGCGGCACTCGATCCGCTCGAAGCCGAAGCCCGCTATGTGGACAACTTTGACCGGGGCCGCCAGACCTCGCTGCACCTGTTCGAGCATGTGCACGGCGACTCGCGCGACCGCGGCCCGGCGCTCATCGACCTGATGCAGACCTACGAAAAGGCCGGCTTGCAATTCCAGGCCGACGAGCTGCCTGACCACTTGCCCGTGGTGCTGGAGTTCGCCTCCACCCAGCCCCCCGAAGTCGCCAAGGAGTTCCTGGGCGAAATGGCCCACATCCTCAACGCGCTGTTCAGCGCGCTGGTGGCGCGCAACAGCCCTTACGCCAGCGTGATTGCGGCCGTGCTCGAAGTCTCGGGCCAGCGTGTGCAGTCGGTGGCGCTCACCCCCGAGCCCGAGATGGACGAGGTGTGGGCCGAGCCCGAAGCGTTTGGGGGTTGCAGCACCCAGGGCCAGTCCAAGCCTGACCAGCCGCAACCTATGCATTTTGTTCGTACTCCCCGCGCCGAGCGGGCATCCGAAGGAGTCTCAGCATGACTACCACCTGGCTCGACACCCTGTTGTTCGGCATCTATCCCTACATCTGCTTGGCCGTTTTTTTCATCGGCAGCTGGGCGCGGTTTGACCGCGATCAGTACACCTGGAAAAGCGATTCATCGCAGCTGCTGCGCACCGGCAGCCTGCGCTGGGGCAGCAACCTGTTCCACATCGGCGTGCTGTTCCTGTTCTTCGGCCACACCGTGGGCATGCTCACGCCGCACTTCTTGTATGAGCACTTCATCAGCGCGGGTGCCAAGCAGGTCATGGCCATGGTGTCGGGTGGCCTGGCAGGTACGCTGGGCTTCATTGGCCTGTCCATCCTGTTGCACCGCCGCCTGTCGGACCCGCGCATCCGCGCCACGTCCAAGACCAGTGACATCCTGATCCTGGTGCTGCTGTGGCTGCAACTGGCGCTGGGCCTGGCCACCATCCCGCTGTCGGCGCAGCATCTGGACGGCTCCATGATGATGAAGCTGGCCGAGTGGGGCCAACGCGTGGTGACCTTCCGCAGCGGCGGTGTGGAGTTGCTGGCCGAAGCCGGTTGGATCTTCAAGGCCCACATGTTCCTTGGCATGAGCATCTTCCTCGTCTTCCCGTTCACCCGCCTAGTGCACGTGTGGAGCGGTTTTGGCACGCTGGCCTATGTGCTGCGCCCTTACCAGGTGGTGCGTGCGCGCCGCTTGAACCTGCCCGCAGGCCACATGCAGTCGCAAGACCGCCGTGCCTGAGACCTACCGATCCCCAAGGAGCACACCATGAGCGGATGTGGAACCGGGAGCTGCGGATGCGGCTCCACCGATAGCAGCGCGGCAGCAGCCCCTGCCAGCACACTGACCCCCACGCAGACTGCGGCCTACGAGGCCCTGGTAGCAACGATGGCCGATGCCCCCGTGCAGGCGATGCCAGCATCCGTAGCAAGCGGGCCGGGGGTAGTGGCTGCAATCGCACGCATCAACGGCGTGGCCCTCAACGCACCGCACGAAGTTCTGGACGAAGAGGCCCTGCGCCAACGCGCCTGCACCGAGCTGCTGCGCCAGGCGGCCCAGCAGGCGGGGTTGCTGTCGGCCGACGATGTGCCGGGTACCGAGGGCGTCATCAGCACCGAGGCTTCCAACGCCATCGAGCAACTGCTGGACCGTGAGCTGCCCATTCCCGATCCGTCGGAAGAGGCCTGCCGCCGCTACCACGAGGCCCACCCTGCAGCGCATGCCCAGGGCGAGCGTGCGCAACTGCGGCATGTGCTGTTTGCCGTGACGCCGGGTGTGGATGTGAAGCAGTTGCGCCTGCGCGCCGAGGCCTTGCTGATCGAGCTGCGCTGCGCCGACGACGGTGGTGCGAAGTTTGCCGAGGCCGCCGCCCAGTGGTCCAACTGCCCCAGCGGCCAGCAAGGGGGTGACCTGGGCTGGCTCACCCGCGCCGACTGCGCCCCCGAGTTCGCCCGCGAGGTGTTTGGCAGCGCCGAGATCGGCGTGCTGGCGCGCCTGGTGCACAGCCGCTTTGGCCTGCATGTGGTGGAAGTGGTAGCGCGTGAAGCGGGGCAACAGCCCGCGTTCGAGGACGTGCGCCAGGCCATCGCGCTCACCCTGCGCCAGCAGGCCTGGGTGAATACCCTGCGCCAGTACCTGCAACTGCTGGCAGGTGCTGCGGTGGTCGAAGGGGTGGCGCTGGATGCGGCCGAATCGCCGCTGGTGCAGTAGCGGCATGTTTGTCTGTGGGCCCTACCACCATGCCTGATGAGCTGCTGGACCGCTTGCGCCGTTTTCATGACGACGCCTTTCCCCAGTACCGCGAGCAGTTCCAGACGCTGGTGGACGAGGGGCAGCACCCCACCACTTTGTTCATTGGCTGCTCCGACTCGCGCCTGGTGCCCTACCTGCTGACCGGGGCGGGACCGGGCGAGCTGTTCCTGGTGCGCAATGTGGGGGCCTTCATCCCGCCGTATGACGGGTCGCACGGCCACCATGGCACCACGGCGGCCATCGAGTTTGCGGTACTCAACCTGCAGGTGCGCCGCATCGTGGTGTGCGGCCACAGCCACTGTGGGGCCATCAAGGCGATGTACAGCGAGGTGTCGCCCGAGGCTCCCAACCTCAACCACTGGCTGGACCTGGGGCGCGAGGCCCTGTTGCCCATGTCGCCGGGCCCCGAGGTGCTGCGCCGCACCGAACAGCGCGCGGTGGTGCTGCAGCTGGAGCGCCTCATGGAGTACCCCATGGTGCGCAGCCGGGTGCAGTCGGGCCAGATCAGCCTGCATGGCTGGCACTACGTGATCGAGGAGGGCGAGGTCCATGTGTTCGACGTGAGCACCGGTGGTTTTGTGCCTGCCTCGCGTGCGGACAACAGCGGCACAGGCCCTTACCAGCCCTATGTGGAGCACGACGGACAGGTGCTGGTGGACGAGTGATGGGCCGACGACTTGCCACGGCGCGGCATTCGGAGTCGAATGAGCGCTCCTTGACGGAACGCAACCCCGTTTCAGTGTGAAACCCAAATCATCGGCCCCCATGAAACGCGAACCTCAGCCCCCCCTCCGTGCCCTGTCCTCCCTGCAGCCCATCAGTCTGGATGTGCTGCGCGAAAAGTACCTCAAACCCGGCGAGACCACGGCCGACGAGCTGTACCAGCGCGTGGCGCGGGCCCTGGCCTCGGTCGAAAAGCCGGACCTGCGTGAAAAGTACGAAGCCCTGTTCCTGGCCAACCTGAAGGCAGGCGCCATCGGTGCGGGCCGCATCATGAGCGCGGCGGGCACTGACATCCAGGCCACGCTGATCAACTGCTTTGTGCAGCCCGTGGGCGACTGCATCCAGGGCGTGGACGACGAGGGCTTTCCGGGCATCTACGAGGCGCTGCGCGAAGCCGCCGAGACCATGCGGCGTGGCGGCGGCGTGGGCTACGACTTCTCGCGCATCCGCCCCAAGGGCGCGTACGTGAAGGGCACGGCCTCCATGGCCTCGGGGCCCTGCAGCTACATGAACGTGTTCGACCAGTCATGCTCCACGGTAGAGAGCGCGGGCGCGCGCCGGGGCGCGCAGATGGGCGTGCTGCGCATCGACCACCCCGACGTGCAGGAATTCATCACCGCCAAGCGCACGCCGGGCCGCTGGAACAACTTCAATGTGTCGGTGGGCGTGTCGGACGCGTTCATCGAGGCCGTGCAGAACGATGCACCGTGGGAGCTGGTGCACAAGGCCGCCCCGGGCGCCGCGCTGCTGGCACAGGGCGCCCGCCAGCGTACCGACGGCCAGTGGGTCTATGCCACCGTGCAGGCGCGGCAGTTGTGGGACACGATCATGAAGTCGGCCTACGACTTTGCCGAGCCGGGCATCCTGTTCCTGGGCCGCATCAACGAAGACAACAACCTGCATTACTGCGAGGACATCGCTGCGACCAACCCGTGCGGTGAGCAGCCACTTCCCTCCTACGGCTGCTGCGACCTCGGCCCCATCATCCTCACCCGCTTCGTGCGCTACCCCTTTGGCTTCGGCGGTGTGGCGGCGTTTGACTTTGAGGCGTTCAGCGAGGCCGTGGCCCTGCAGGTGCGTGCGCTCGACAATGTGCTCGATGTGACCTTCTGGCCGCTGCCGCAGCAGCGCGACGAGGCCATGGCCAAGCGGCGCATTGGCGTGGGTTTTACCGGCATGGGCAACACGCTGGCCATGCTGTGCTTGCGCTATGACCTGCCCGAGGGTCGCACCATGGCGGCGCGCATTGCCGAGTGCATGCGCGATGCCGCATACGCCGCGTCGGTGGACCTGGCGCGCGAGAAAGGCGTGTTCCCCAAGTTCGACGCCAAGGGCTATCTGGCCGAAGGTACCTTTGCCAGCCGCCTGCCGGAGTCGCTGCAGGCGGCCATCCGCACGCACGGCATCCGCAACAGCCACCTGCTGTCCATTGCGCCCACGGGCACGGTGAGCCTGGCGTTTGCCGACAACGCGTCCAACGGCATCGAGCCGCCGTTCTCGTGGATGTACAAGCGCAAGAAGCGCGAGTCGGACGGCAGCACCACCGAATACGCGGTGGAAGACCATGCCTGGCGCCTGTACCGCGAGCTGGGAGGCGATGTGAATGCGCTACCCGACTACTTTGTCTCGGCCCTGGCCATGTCTGCGCAGGACCATATCGCGATGATGGAGGCCGTGCAGCCCTTTGTGGACACGGCCATCTCCAAGACCGTGAACATCCCGGCGGACTACCCCTACGAGGACTTCAAGGACCTGTACCTGCAGGCCTGGCGCGCGCGGCTCAAGGGCCTGGCCACCTACCGGCCCAACAGCATCCTGGGCTCGGTGCTCGAAACCCATGCAGCGCCTGCGCCTGAGCCCGCTGCGGTGGCCAAGCCTGCGCCTGCAGCACCGCCGGTGGACCCGATGCGCACGGTGATCGAGAGTCGCCCGCAAGGGGGCCTCTCGGCCGTGGCCGAAAAGCTTGAATACTGGACGCAGGAAGGCCACAAGACCCTGTACCTCATCGTGTCTTTCCTGCCCGTGCCTACGGGTGTGGGTGGCCGCACGGTGGACCGCGCCATCGAGTTCTTCATGCCCGTGGGCCAGAGTGGTGAGTCGCAGCAGTGGATCACCTCCAGCATGCGCATGCTGTCGCTCGCGGCGCGTGGCGGCTTCCTGGAGCGCGCGCTGTCCGACATGCGCAAGGTGGCTTGGGACCGGGGCCCTGTGCGCCTGGGCCAGCACCGCAAGGACGATGGCACGCTGGTGCCCATGTGGCACGACTCCGAGGTGGCGGCCATGGCCTATGCGATCCAGAACATCCTGGCCCGCCGCGTGGCCGACCCGGTGCAGCAACTGCTGCCGCTGGACGAGCCCGCACCACCGCCCGTGGCCGTGCCCCAGGCCATGGCGGGCAAGAAATGCAGCGAGTGCGGCGCCCACGCGGTCATCCGCAAGGACGGCTGCGACTACTGCACGCAATGCGGGCACTTGGGGAGCTGCGGGTGACGCCTGCCCGCCCTACCATTCCCTTGGGGCTTGTCTCGGGCAAGCCCAAGGCCGAGGCGCTGGCGCAGATGGACCGGCACTGGCGCTGGCGTTATGTGATGCTGGCGCCGCACCGCCTGGGCTTTTTGCTGGCCATGGTGGTGCTGGTGGCTTCGGGGATGTGGTGGGCGCTGGTGATGGTGGACCGCTCCACCGGGTGGCTGGGCCTGGCCTGGGCGCTGCCACCCACGCTGGTGCATGCGGCCGTGATGGTGTTCGGCTTCATTCCGCTGTTCTTTTCGGGTTTTCTGTTCACCGCAGGCCCCAAGTGGCTGGGGGTTGATCCACTGCCGCCGCAGGCACTGCGCAACCCCCTGTTGGCCCAGGCGGCGGGCTGGCTGCTGTGGCTGGCCGGGGCCCACCTGCATGTGGTGGTCGCGCTGGCCGGGCTGGCGCTGGCCTGGGGCGGGCTGGTGGCGATGGCGCTGCAGTTCTGGGGCCGGGTGCGGCTGAGCCAGGCGCAGGACCAGCTCCACGCGCGCGTGATTGCGAGCGCCTGTGTGCTGGGAGGCATCAGCGTGGCCGGGCTCGGGCTCAGCCTGGCGCTGGGTGCTCCGGCCCTCGCGCGGGCCTGGGTGTTCACCGGGCTGTGGGGCTTTGTGGTGGTGGTCTACGTCACGGTGGCGCACCGCATGATTCCGTTTTTCACCTCCAGTGCCATGCCCATGGTGCAAGCCTGGCGGCCGTTCTGGGTGCTGTGGCTCATGCTTGCTGCGGCGGGGCTGCAGGTGCTGGCGACCTGGCTGGAATGGGCGGGTGTGCCGGCGAGCGCCGCAGGCCCGGCCTGGGGGCTGGTGTTCGGTGCGCTGCAACTGGTGGTAGGGGGCGTGCTGGTGTGGCTGGCCTGGGTGTGGGGGCTGGTGCAAAGCCTCAAGAACCGGCTGCTGGCCATGCTGCACATCGGCTTCTTGTGGCTGGGCCTGGCCTTCCTGCTGGGGGGCGCGTCGCAGTGGCTGGCCTGGGGGCTGGGCATGGGCGCACTGGGGTGGGGCGCTTTGCATGCGCTCACGATGGGCTGCCTCGCGTCGCTGATGCTGGCCATGGTCACACGCGTGTCCTGCGGCCACAGTGGCCGCGTGCTGGTGGCTGACCGCATTGCCTGGACACTCTTCTGGCTGCTGCAGGCGGCCACGCTGCTGCGCATTGTGGCGGCGGTGCCGGGCATGCCGGTGGGCGCGTTGCCCTGGCTGCTGCTGTTGGCTGCGGGCCTCTGGGCTGGCACCATGGGGGCCTGGGGCGTGCGCCTGGGCCGTTGGTATGGCTGCCTGCGGGCCGATGGCCGCCCGGGCTGAGAAGGATTTTTGTCATGGCTGTCATCCCCTGGCCTTTGAGCCCTTCACCCAAATCGATATCCGCTGCCGTGCGCGCGCCCGTGTCCGACGACGTGGCGGGCATGGCGGCGGCGCTGATCCAGTCGCGCCAGACCATCCTGCCCAAGCGCCTGGGCGCGCCAGGGCCAGGGGCGGCCGAGCTGGCGCAGATCCTGAGTGCAGCCGCGCACGCGCCCGACCATGGCCAGCTGGTGCCCTGGCGGTTTGTGCTGGTGCCCGAGGCATCGCGCACGCCACTGGCCGATGTGTTTGCCCAGGCCCTGCGGGAGCGCGACCCTGCCGCCACCCCCGAGCAGGCCGAGCAGGCGCGCGAAAAGGCCTACCGCTCGCCCGTGCTGTTGTTGGCCGTGGTGGATGCAGAACGCGGCGATGCCGACATCGACCTGGCCGAGCGCACTGTGTCCGCCGGTTGTGCCGTGCAGAACATGCTGCTCATGGCCACGGCGCTGGGTTATGGCTCGGCGCTCACCAGCGGCAAGGCGCTCAAGGCCGACAGCCTGCGGGCACTGTTCCAGCTGGCGCCGTCCGAGCTGGCCCTGTGTTTCGTGAGCATCGGCACCGTGTTGTCGCGCAAGGCCGTGCGTGCGCGGCCCATGCCCAGTGCTTATGTGAGCACGCTGGACGCCAACCGGGGCGTGGTGCCCGGCTTTTGACCTGCTTTTTTGATGACGGAACCTTGTGATGGAAATTGCCAGCTTTGACGACCTGCTGCAGGCCGCGCGCCAGCAGCCCGAGCCCCAGCGCCTGCTGTTTGTGTTTGCCGCTGCCGAGTTGCCCGACGACGCCACCCCTGCCCAGCGTGCGCGTTTTGAGGCCGGGCAGGGCGGTGCCCTGGTGCCGCTGATGTGTGTGGACAAGACGCCGCAGGAGCTGGCGTCGTTCAGCGCGCTGGTGGAAGAGGCGCGCCAGTTCACCGCCCCGGGCCACGACTGGGCCATGGTGTTCGCGGCGGCGCTGTCCGGCACCCTGAACCAGGCACCCACCAGCGCCGATGCCGAGGCGCCCTTGCAGCGGATGGTGGACGCAATCAAGGGCGGCGCACATGGCGCCTACATCCCGTTCAACCGCCAGGGCCAGCCTGTGCGTCTGGGCTGAGACGGTGTCCGCCACCCCCTCGGGCCCAACGGCCCGCCACCTGCCGGGCTTCAGCGCCCCGGCCGTGGGGTTTGAGCAGCCCTTTGCCATGCTGGAGGCCTGCCACGAGCGCGTTCAGCGCACCCTGGCCCTGCTCGCGCGGCTGCGCGCCCATGTGCGCCAGCACGGCGCCGACGAAGACGCCCGCCAGGCCGCGCGCGATGTGCTGCGCTATTTCGACATTGCCGCGCCGCTGCACCATGAAGACGAAGAACTGCATGTGTTCCCGCTGCTGCTGGCCCAGGCGTCGTCCGACGTGCAAACGCTGGTGCAGCAGCTGCAGCAGGACCATCTGGCCATGACGGCCGACTGGGCGGCGGCGCGTGTGCCCTTGCTGGCGCTGGTTGATGCGACTGATGCGGCTGCGGCCCCGTTCACGCCCGGGGACGACGCGGCGCTCGACCGGTTTGCCCAGCGCTATGCAGACCACATAGCGGCGGAAGAGGGCACGGCCTACCCCGCAGCGCTGGCGCTGCTGGCGCCTGCCACCCTGGCGGCCATGGGGCAGGAGATGGCTTCGCGGCGCGGTGCGCGGTAGTTGCTCCTAAAAAACATAGCTATTAGGGCAAGGTGGATGCGCGCAAAGGCCTGTTTTTGCTTGAAATGGTCGCCTGAGAGGTAGTCGCCGCAGCGGTTTCCTCCTGGCGATGGCTGCCATGCTGCCTGGGCAGGGCCTGGTGGGAGTGGCGTGGCAGTGGCGGCGCGATACTTGGTGGCTCGAACGTCGCAGCACAGGCGCGTGCGGCAGGCCTTGGTGGCTGAGGCTGTTGCTCCGTCTGGCTGCGCCCCGGTTTTCTCCCCGCCTTCCTTCCCCGGCCCGCCGCTCTGCCCGTATGCGTTTTCCTTTTGTTGCCCGTGTCCTCGCCACGCTCGCCCTGGCCTGGGCGGCGGCTGCCGCCTGTGTGGCGCTCCAGACCCCGCTGCCATGGATGATCGGCCCCCTGCTGGCCACCTCGCTGGTGTCGATTGCAGGCGGGCCCACCGAAAGCTGGGGCCCGCTGCGCAACGCCGGACAGTGGACCATTGGCGCGGCGCTGGGCCTGTACTTCACGCCCGAGGTGGTGGCGCTGATCGGGGGCCTGTGGTGGGCCATCGTGCTGGGCATCGTTTGGGCGCTGTTCCTGGGCTGGTTGTTTGGCGCCTGGCTGTACCGCGTGCACGCCCCGCGCATGCACGGTGTGCCCGCGCCCATGCTGCGCGCCACCAGCTACTTTGCGGGGGCGATTGGGGCGGCGTCCGAGATGACCCTGCTCTCTGAGCGCGAAAACGCGCGCACCGACCTGGTGGCCGCCAGCCACAGCCTGCGCCTGCTCATCGTCACGGTGACGATTCCGTTTGCGCTGCAGTGGAGCGGCCTGCATGGCCTCGACATCCTGCCGCCTACGCTGCGTGTGGTGCACTGGCCTGGTCTGGCATTGATGGCACTGATGACGGGCGCCGGCGCGGTGGTGATGGACCGGCTAGGCCGCGCCAACCCCTGGTTCATGGGGGCGATGCTGGTGTCCATGGGGCTCACCATGGCGGGCCTGGGCCTGTCGGCCGTGCCACAGGGGCTGGTGAATGCGGCGCAGCTGGTGATTGGCGTGAGCCTGGGCGTGCGTTTTCGCCGGGAGTTCTTGCACACCGCGCCGCGCTGGCTGGCCACGGTGGCAGTGGGCACGCTGGGGCTGATGGGGGTGTGCGCCCTGTTTGCCGGGGCGCTGGCCTGGGCCACGGGCCTGCCCTGGGTCACGCTGCTGCTGGGCACGTCCCCGGGCGGCATCACCGAAATGGCCATCACCGCCAAGGTGCTGCAGCTGGGGGTGCCGGTGGTCACCGCTTTCCAGGTCTGCCGCTTGATTGCGGTGCTGATGCTAGTGGACCCGATGTACCGGCGGATCTACCCGCCAGCGGCAGCTGGCTCCGGGGCTTAGACTGGGCGGGGCGCCTTCGAAACTGTCACTACGCCATCGCGAGGGACGACAAGCAAGGGCCGCCCCGCAGCGAAGTCGTCGTCCCCCTGGGGGGAAGGCGCGTAGCGCCTCAGGGGGGAATCAATGAACCACCACAGGGTTCTGCGCCAGCCCCGCGTAGCGGTCCAGTGCATCTTCCACTTCTTCCTGTGTGGGGGTGTCGCGTTGCCAAGCCAGGATCTGCTCCTGGAACATCTCGGCCCAGGAACCGTCGAGGTAGACCTCTTTGCCCGAGCGCTTGTCCACGATTTCAAAGCCGTGGCGGGCGAGCTGGGGGGCGGCGGGGGCGGTGTCGTTGAGTGCCTGGGCGCTCTTTTTCTCCACGGCGTCGGGCAGCATGTGGACTACCACGAAGGATTCTGAGTCGTAGAGCATGTGCATCGTGTTCCCCTGGTTGATTTGAAATTCAGATGACAGCAGTCACGCAGAGTTCAAGCCCCGGGGGCGGCTTGCGGGGTATCCCGACGGTGGGGTGGTGTCTTGTCGGGCCTTGAGAAGGCCTGCCAACCAGAACACTCGCCGCACCGCATCAACCCTGTTGCAGCCAGTATTTCACGAAAAACGCAGTGCGCCGGGCTGGTGGGGCTTTTTTGCCCCGGTGGCGTATGGGCGCAACACTCGGCCTGGGGCGCTGTTCCGTCTGGGGTCAGGGTGCGCCGCTGTTGCGCAGCTGCAGGTCGGCAAAGTCGCCATTGGCCTGCGTGAGCTTGATGCGCACGGGCAGGTAGCCCAGCGAGGGCGCCACCCACAGCTCGGCCTTCTGGTCGTAGTCCTTGCGGGGCAGGCGCTGCAGTTTGAGCGTGGGGGTGGCGCCCAAGGGCAGGTCCAGCGTTTCAGGGCCTTCGATGGTGAAGGTCCAGCGGTCGGCGCTGCGGGCGCTGACGGTGGTGAGCGCGATCTGGGTGCCGGGCACAAAACGCCCGGGGTCGGCGGCCAGCAGGGCGCCCAGCTGGATGAACACGCTCAGGCGGTCTTGCACACCGGGGCTGGCGGGGGCCTGTGGGGTGTTGGCGCTGAAGGTGACGCGGCCCTGGGCGTAGTCGAAGTGGGCGGCCTGTTCGCTGCGGGATTTGTCGGAGAACTTGTCGGGCATCAGCCCCTGCGCCGTGATGGCGCCCACGCTGCGCTGCGCGCGGGTGCCCACCAGGAAGGCGCTGATCTCCTGCCGTGCCTCGTAGCGGCTGCCATCGTGTTGCCACAGCAGCTCGGCGCGGGCGCTGTAAGCGAACTTTTTGGCCTGCCCGCTCACGTCAAACGCCAGCCGCGTGGGCGGTGGCAGGCGGGCGGGGGGCGGCGCCTGCTGGGGCGTCTGGCCCGTGCCAGCACCCGGCGGGGTGATGTCCACCCCGGTGGTGCTTTCGGCTGGGGGGGCGGGGCGCGTGGCGGCTGAGGCCGGGGCTTCGGGGGCTGCTGCCGCTACCTCGGCGGGGGGGGCAAGGGTTTCAGTGGGCGGGGCTGCCGCTGTGTCAGTGCCCACTTCGGTAGCTGTGGTTGTGGCGTCTGCTGGCGGCTGTGGGGCTGCGGGCGTCGCCGCAGGGGCGGTGGAAGTGTTGGGTGAGGGCGTGGTGCGGGCCGGGGGCTTTTTTCGGGCGGCGGGTAGGGGGGGGGCTGGCGGGGCGGCCTGGGCAACCGGTGCTAGCGCCGTAGCAGGCAACGCGGGCGGCGGGGCGGCGGCAATGCTGCGGGTGCTGAACACCTGGCCCGTGGGCTGCGCCGGGCTGTCCCAGGCCAGCGGCACGCCACTCAGCACCAGCCAGTGCAGGGCAAGCACCAGGGCGGTGATGGCAACCAGCGCGCGGCGGGGCATGCGGTACGGTGCGCGCGCGGGTCAGGCGCTGCCCGCGCCCAGATCGCGCGAAAGCTGGCCAGCGGCGGTGCGCAGTGGGGCGTCGATGGCGCCGTCCCACTCGGGGTCGAAGGTGGCAATCGAGCCCAGCGTGGTGATGCCCAGCTCCAGGTGGCCGTCCGAATCGAACACGGGCGCGCAAAAAGCCACGATGCCGGGCAGCAGGGTATCGACCACGCGGGCGGCGCCGCGCTCGCGCACCTCGGCCAGCAAGGCATTCACCTCGACCTGGGTGGCGGGCAGGTCGGTGCGTCGCATTTTCACGGCGCGGGCCAGTTCTTCCTTGATCAGCGGCGCCACCAGGTCGGGCGGCATGAAGGCCGCAAAACACCGCCCCGTGGCCGACGACAGCAGCGGCATCACATCGCCCAGGCGCAGGTTGGCGGTGACGGCCTGGGGCGATTCCTCCCAGTGCACGATGGTCGGGCCATGGTTGCCCCACACGGCCAGCGCCAGGGTGTGGCCGATGCTCTCCATCAGCTCCGGCATGCGCTCGCGCGCCAGGCGCACGGCATCCAGCCGCGCCAGCGACGCCAGGCCCAGCTTGAGTGCGGCGGGCCCCAGGTCATAGCGCGCGGTGCGTGGGTCTTGCGTGACCAGGCCCAGGCGCTGAAAGCTCACCAGATACCGGTGCGCCTTGGCCGCGCTCATGCCCGCCGAGGCGGCCACATCCTTGAGCATCAGCGGTCCGCGCGAGCGTGTCAGCCCCTCCAGCAGGGCAAAACCCACCTCGACCGATTGAATTCCTGCACGTTCTTTGTCCATGTGCACTAAAATTTGCGAGTTTTGTTTAGTTAAATCAATTTACCCAAGCGTAATTTTCGCTAGCGGTGCCCATCCACCCACTGAGACAAAGGTCCTGCCACCATGAAACTCGCTACCTACAAAGACGGCTCGCGCGACGGCCAACTGGTTGTCGTCTCCCGCGACCTGGGCACAGCCCATTATGCGACCGGCATCGCCAGCAAGCTGCAGCAAGCGCTGGACGACTGGGGCTTCATCTCGCCCCAGCTGCAGGACCTGTACGACCAACTCAACAGCGGCCGCGCGCGCCACGCGTTCCCCTTCGACCCCGCCCAGTGCATGGCCCCGTTGCCCCGCGCCTACCAGTGGGCCGACGGCTCGGCCTACATCAACCACGTGGAACTGGTGCGAAAAGCGCGCAACTCCGAAGTGCCCGAAAGCTTTTATACCGACCCCCTGATGTACCAGGGCGGCAGCGACGACTTCATCGGCCCCTGCGATGATGTGGTGGTGCCCAGCGAAGCCATGGGCATTGACTTCGAGGCCGAGATCGCCGTGGTGACCGGCGACGTGAAGATGGGCACCAACGCCGACCAGGCGCTGGACGGCATCCGCCTGGTGATGATTGCCAACGACGTGAGCCTGCGCAACCTGATCCCGGCCGAGCTGGCCAAGGGCTTCGGCTTCTTCCAGTCCAAGCCCGCCACCGCCTTCGGCCCCGTGGCCGTGACGCTGGACGAGCTGGGCGACGCCTGGGACCATGGCCGCGTGAACCTCACCGTGCAGTCCACCTGGAACGGCCGCAAGGTCGGCATGTGCGATGCCGGCCCCGAGATGACCTTCCACTTCGGCCAGCTCATCGCCCATGTGGCCAAGACGCGCAACCTGCGCGCGGGCTCCATCATCGGCAGCGGCACCGTGAGCAACAAGGGCGTGACTGATGCCAACGGCCGCACCGAGTGGCCCAAAGGCTACAGCTGCATTGCCGAAAAGCGCTGCATCGAGACGATTCAAGATGGCAAGCCGAGCACCGAGTTCATGAAGTTCGGCGACACGATCCGCATCGAGGTCAAGGGCAAGGATGGCGCGAGCATCTTCGGCGCCATCGACCAAGCTATTGCAGCCCCCTGAGCCGCCTTCGGCGTCTCGGTGCTGGCCGCGCAGAGGCGGCAGCTCTTCGGTGCCGTCCAAGCCTGCGCAGGCAGGCTTGGAGCCGCGGCCCTCAGCCCCTCAGAGGGACGCCACCCGTGGCCTGGCAGAGCCAGTTCCACGGTGGCGCTGGCCTTGGCGTGCGCTGGTTTCCCATGCCATGCGTACAGCCAGAAATATAAGAAAAAATGGTGCTACCGCCTGATAGGAAAGCGCTGGTAGCTATTAAATTTATAGTATCAACAAGGAGACAGTTTCATGCAACGCCGTACCCTCTTGACCGCCCTGGCCGCTGCAGGCGCCACCACCGCCGCGCCCTGGGCCGCTGCCCAGTCTGCCAATTGGCCCGACCAGCCCCTGCGCTGGGTCGTTCCGTACCCCGCTGGCGGCGGCACCGACGTGCTGGCCCGCACCGTGGCCGAGGCCATGCGCCAGACGCTGGGCCAGCAGATCATTGTGGACAACCGCCCCGGCGCCTCCACCAACATCGGCGGCCAGGCCGTGGCCACGGCCAAGCCCGACGGCAACACCTTCATGTCGGCCGACAACGCCATCCTGGCCTACAACGAGCACCTGTTCACCAAGCTGCCGTTCAACCCCGAAAAGGACTTCACCTACGTGGGCGGCATCAGCCGCTTTCCGCTGGCGCTGGTGGTGCACCCGTCGTTTGAAGCCAAGACGGTGAAGGAATTCCTCGCCTACGCGCGCGCCAACCCCGGCAAGCTCAACTACGCATCGCCCGGCAACGGCTCGCCGCACCACCTGGCGATGGAGATGTTCAAGAACCGCACCAAGACCTTCCTCACCCACATCCCCTACCGCGGCGCCGCGCCTGCGCTGCAGGATGTGATGGGTGGGCAGGTGCCCTGCATGTTCCTGGACCTGGCCGCAGGCCTGCCCGTGATCACCTCGGGCAAGGTGCGTGCGCTGGCCATCGGCTCGGCCAAACGCGTGGCCGCGTTGCCCGACGTGCCCACGCTGGCAGAAGCCGGTGTGCCCAACACCGAGGTGTTCGCGTTCCAGGGCATCCTGGCGCCCGCCGGTCTGCCCGCCGCCATCACCACGCGTTTGAACGCGGACCTGAACAAGGCCCTGCTCAACCCCGCTGTGGTCAAGCGCATGAACGACTTCGGCATGGAAGCCCTGCCCGGCACGCCCGAGCAGTTCCGCGCCATGGCGCGGGCCGAGTCCAAGCGCTGGGGCGAGATCATCCAGGCAGCGGGCGTCAAACTCGACTGACCCCCTGAGCGGCTGCGCCGCTTCCCCCCCAGGGGGGGCGCACCCGCTGGCCTGGCAAAGCCAGTTCCACGGGTGCACTCGCTTGGCGGCGCGCCCTCTGTGGGGTGTGCTGCGGTGTTTCTTACTCCGGCAGATGGCACACCGCTTCCACGTTGTTGCCCTCGGGGTCGATGACGAAGGCGCCGTAGTAGTGCGCGTGGTAGTCGGGCCGGAGCCCCGGGGCGCCGTTGTCCTTACCGCCTGCTGCGATCGCGGCGGCGTAGAAAGCATCCACCTGAGCCCGGTTCTGGGCGCGCCACGCCAGATGGCAGCCCGTGGTGGCGGGTGGGCCGCCGTAGGGCGAGGGGCCGTCAATGAACCACACATCGGCCTTTTTGCCGTCGGGCTCGGACGGCGCGGGGTAGGCAAAACCCAGCATGTTCGAGCCATAGTTGCCTTCAAAACACAGGCTGTAGCCCAAAGGCGCGAGGGCGGCGGTGTAGAACGCCTTGGTGCGGGCGATGTCGGTGACGCGGAAAGTCATGTGGTCCAGCATGGGAGGGGCTCCTGGGGTTGTTGTGCCGGGTTTATATCTGAAATACTGTTAATAAACACAGTATTTTTCACCTGGATACACAATCCAGCACAGCCTCAGAGGCTGTCCTGCGCAGTGGCCCCAACGTCCTTCAGTTCCACCCCTCCAGCACCAGCTTGCCCCGCGCCTTGCCGCTCTCGATGAGTGCATGCGCGCGCTTCAAGTTCTCGGCATTGATGGTGCCAAAGCGCTGGTCCAGCGTGGTGCGGACCAGTCCCGCATCCACCAGTTGCGCCACCTCGGTCAGCAGCCGGTGCTGGCCGATCATGTCGGCGGTGCCAAACAGCGCGCGGGTGAACATCAGCTCCCAGTGCAGCGACACCGACTTGCGCTTGAACTTCGTCACGTCGAGCGACACCGGGTCGTCGATCAGCGCGAACTGGCCCTGGGGCGCGATGGCCTCCACGATCTGGTCGAAGTGCGCGTCGGTCTGCGTCAGGCTCACGATGATGTCCACCGTGGGGTGGCCGATGCGCGCCAGCTCTTGCGTGAGTGGTTGGCTGTGGTCGATGACGTTGTGGGCGCCCAGGTCGCGCACCCACTGCTGCGTTTCGGGGCGCGATGCGGTGCCAATCACCGTGAGGCTGGTCAGCCGTGCCGCCAGCTGCGTGAGGATGGAGCCCACGCCGCCGCTCGCACCGATGATGAGCAGGGTCTTGTGTGTGGGTTGCTTGCCAGGGGCCACGCCCAGACGGTCAAACAGCAGTTCCCACGCGGTGATGGCGGTCAGCGGCAATGCGGCGGCCTCGGCAAAGTCCAGCGATTGTGGCGCGTGGCCCACGATGCGCTCGTCCACCAGGTGCAGTTCGCTGTTGGTGCCGGGGCGGGCGATGGAGCCTGCGTACCAGACGCGGTCGCCGGGCTGGAACAGCGTCACCTCGGGCCCCACGGCGCGCACGATGCCGCTGGCGTCCCAGCCCAGCACTTTGTAGTCCGGGCCGTCGCCGCTGCGCGCGCTGCTTTTGCGCACCTTCGTGTCCACGGGGTTGACGGAAACGGCGTGCACTTCCACCAGCAGATCGTGGCCGGTGGCCACCGGGTCGGGCAGGGTGATATCGAGCAGGGAATCCGCGCGGTCGATGGGGCCGGGGTGGGTGTAGCCGATGGCTTTCATGGGAGATCCTGGGTCAAACAAAAGAATGCCTCGATGATGGGTTTTGAGGAATTGTTTTTAAATGGGTCGGTGGTTGAATCCATCTTCAACATTTGTTTGAAAATGAGGGCTTCCGTACCGGAGCCACCCATGAAAAGCCTGCAAGACCTCGACATCTTTGTGCGCACCGTGGACAGCGGCAGCCTCTCGGCCACCGCCCGCGCGCTGGACCTGAGCCCGGCGGCGGCCAGTGCCGCGCTCAAGCGGCTGGAGGCCGAGCTGGGCGTGGCGCTGTTCGTGCGCTCCACGCGCAGCCTGCGGCTTACGCAAGAGGGCACGCTGTTCCTGGAGCATTGCCGCCCCGCACTGGCTGCGCTGCAGCAGGTGCAAGGCCAGCTGGCAGGCGGGCGCGCCGGTGGCTTTCGCGGCACGCTGCAGCTGGCGGCGCCGTCTGACCTGGGGCGCAATGTGCTGCTGCCCTGGCTCGATGCGTTCCAGGCCGAGCACCCCGGCATCGACCTCCGCCTGCAGCTGGCCGACCGCGTGGCCAACGTCTACAGCGAGCCGGTGGACGCCGCCTTCCGCTACGGCAAACCGCGGGATTCGGGCCTGGTTGCGCTGCCGCTGGTGGCCGGGCACCGGCGCGTGTTGTGCGCCGCGCCCGCCTATGTGCAGGCCCACGGCGCACCCGACAGGCCACACGCCCTGGCCGGGCACAACGGCCTGTGTTTCATGCTGGGCGAGGAGGTGCACGACCGCTGGCGCTTCTGGGATGCGGCGGGCGACGAGGTGGTGGTGCGCGTGCGCAGCCGCAACGTGGCCAACGACGGCGACGTGGTGCGCCGCTGGGCCGTGGCCGGGCGGGGCATTGCCTACAAGTCGTACTTCGACGTGGCCCATGACCTGGCCACCGGGCGCCTGGTGCCGCTGTGCCCGGGCTGGACGACCGAGGCCGTGCCGCTGTACCTGGTGGCCCCCAGCCGCCACCAGATCACGCCGCTGGTGCGTGCGCTGCGCGATTTCATGGCCGAGCGGCTGCAGGCGCTGATGGAACAAGCGCCGCATCTTTCGGGCTTCGGGCAGGGCGCGGCGGGCCCCTGACCCGCTTGGGGGTGGCGAGGGCAGGGCGTGCCGCGCACGCGCAATCGGGTGTCCGGATCCAGCGAGTGCCTGGGGTGGGGCGGTTTTACGCTCCGGCCGGAGTGGGGCGCTCTGCCACCGCTCGCCCGGCGGATGGCGCCACCTGGCGCCCGGCCGCTCTCCCCAAGACCCAAAGGCATTTTCATGAATATCGTTCTTTTGCACGGCAGCTGGCACGGCGCCTGGTGCTGGCACAAAGTGGTTCCGTTTCTGCAGGCCCAGGGGCACCAGGTGCATGTGCCCGACCTGCCTGCCCATGGCCGCCACTGGCGGCTGGCGCGCGGCCGTACCACGCTCTCGGCCATGGCCGCGCATGTGTGCCGGGTGCTTGATGCGCTGGACGGCCCCGCGCTCATCGTGGCGCACAGCCGGGGCGGCATTGTGGCGTCCACGGTGGCCGAGTTGCGGCCGCACAAGCTGGTGGGCGTGACCTATCTGGCGGCCTACATGCTGCGCCACGGCGAGCGGGTGAGCGACTTCTTTCGCCAGGACAAGGCCTCGCTGGTGGCGCGTCACATCCATGTCAGCCGCAGCACGCTGACCGACCAGCTGGCGCCCGAGGCCTACCGCCCCGCGCTGTATGCCGACTGCTCGGACGCCGACGTGGCGCTGGCGCAGGCCCTGCTCACGCCCGAGCCCTCGCTGCCCGCGCTCACCCGGCTCCGGCTCACGCCGCCGCGCTATGGCAGCGTGCCCCGGCACTACATCGAGCTGACGCAGGACCGGGCCGTGACCATCGACCTGCAGCGCAAGATGGTCGCGGCCTCGCCCTGCGCCACGGTGTCGTCCATCGAGGCCAGCCACTCGGCGTATTTCTCGCAACCGCAGCGGCTGGCAGACACCGTGCACCAGATCGCCGGTTTTCGCTGACGGGCCCGGGATGCGCGTGGCGGCGGCAGGGCTATCGCCCACGTGACCGGCCCCGCGCGCACGCGCGCCGCACAATGCCACCCCCAATGGCGCATGCGCTTGCCTTCCCCAGAAAGACCCCCATGCTGAATTTCGACTTCCACAACCCCACCCACATCGCCTTCGGCCAGGGCCGCGTTGCCGACCTGGGCAAGCTGGTGCCCGCTGCCGCCAAGGTGCTGATCCTGGTGGGCGGCGCCAGCGCCGAAAAGACCGGCACGCTGGCCGAGGTGCGCGCCGCGCTGGGCGAGCGCCAGCACGCCACCTTCAGCGGCATCGAGCCCAACCCGAGCTACGAAACCTCCATGAAGGCCGTGGCGCAGATCCGCGAAGGCGGTTTTGACTTCTTGCTGGCCGTGGGCGGCGGCTCGGTGATCGACGCCACCAAGTTCATCGCCGCCGCCGTGCGCTTCGAGGGAGATGACCCCTGGGCCATCCTTGAAAAGCACGGCCGCAACGTTAAGGCGGCCATGCCGTTTGGCTCGGTGCTCACGCTGCCCGCCACGGGTTCGGAGATGAACAACGGCGGGGTCATCACCCACCGCGCCAAGGGCGCCAAGCTGGCGTTTGGCAGCGTGCACACCTACCCGGTGTTCTCGGTGCTCGACCCCACCAAGACCTACACCCTGCCGCCCCAGCAGCTCGCCAACGGCGTGGTGGACGCGTTTGTGCACACGGTGGAGCAGTACCTGACCTACCCCGTGAACGCACCCGTGCAGGACCGTTTCGCTGAAGGCATTTTGCAAACACTGATCGAGGTGGGCCCGCGCCTGCTCACCGCCACCGAGCCCGTGTACGACGACCGTGCCAACCTGATGTGGGCCGCGACCATGGCGCTGAACGGCCTGATTGGCGCGGGCGTGCCGCAGGACTGGGCCACGCACATGATCGGCCACGAGCTGACGGCCCTGCACGGCATCGACCACGCGCGCACGCTGGCCATCGTGCTGCCCGCTCTGCTGAACGAGCGCCGCGTGGCCAAGCGCGTCAAGCTGCTGCAGTACGGCGAGCGTGTGTGGGGCATCACCACCGGCACGGATGACGAACGCATCACCGCCGCCATCGAGCGCACGCGCGACTTCTTTGAAAGCATGGGCATCCCCACGCGCCTGTCGGGCTACGGCCTGGGCGGCGAGGTGGTGGACACCGTGGTGGCGCAGCTCGAAGCGCATGGCATGGTGACCCTGGGCGAGCAGCGCGAGATCACGCCCGCCGTGAGCCGCCGCATCCTCGAAGCCGCGCTGTAAACGGTTGCCGCGCGGTCAGGGCGGCCGGGGCGGGCATGCGCTCGCCCCTTTCGTAGTGCATTTGGCGCCGCACAGCCGCGTTTCGTCGCAGGGCAGTGGAGCCCGCCCCTTGCGCCGCCTACAGTGCCGTCAAGCCATCCGCCTGGGTGGTATCTGACGAAAGGCGCACTGTGACCCTCATCCTCCTCCTGGCCCTCCGCTCTGCATGGCGCAAGGCCCGTGCCCCGCTGCTGGCAGCTTTCATGGCGCTGCTGGCCTGGGCGACGCCGGCCTCGGCACAGCATGCGGGCCTGCGCACCCTGGTGGTCCCCGGCGCCCAGCCGGTGACCGTGGCGCTGTTCTACCCCACGCCTGCCGTGGCACGCACCCAGCCCATGGGCCCCTGGCGGCCCGTGGTCACGCCGGGGGCTCCGGTGGCCACTGCGCCCCTCAAGGGCCTGGTCCTGATCTCGCACGGCACGGGCGGCCATGAACTGGGCCACCACAACCTGGCCACGCGCCTGGCGGCCGACGGTTATCTGGTGGCGGCGCTGCGCCACCCGGGCGACAACTGGGAAGACCGGTCGATGATCACCTCGGGCCGCTACTTCAGCGAACGCCCCCGCCAGGTGAGCCGCGTGCTGGATGCATTGCTGGCCCACGCCGAATGGGGCCCCCGCATTCCGGCCGAGCGCATCGCCGCCGTGGGGCATTCGGCCGGCGGCTACACCGTGCTCGCCCTGGCCGGTGCACAGGCCGAACCAGCCCGTGCCGTGCAGCATTGCCGCAGCGTGTCGGACGACCCGGGCTTCTGCAGCCTGGGCAAGCTCACTTCGGCCCCGAGCGCCAACAGCACCAGCACTGCCAGCAGCGCCAGCAGCGCCAGCAGCGCCAGCAGCCCCGTGGCCCCGGCGTCTTCAGCAGGTGGCGCGCAGGACGGCCCGCTGGTCTCGGTGGCCGACCCCCGCATCCGCGCCGTGGTGGCCCTCGCGCCCATGGCCGTGGTGTTGACCCCCCAGAGCCTGGCCGCCATCACCGTGCCCATGAAGGTGGTCATGGCCGAGCGCGACGTGGTGCTGCAGGGCAAGTACCACGGCCAGCATGTGGCGGCCCACCTGCCCCGGGCGGACACCAGCACCGTGGCGGGCGCCGGGCACTTTGCCTTCATGGCCCAGTCCGTCTGGCCCCTGGTGTCAGACGCGGGTGACGCCGCCGCCAACCCCGAGGGCTTTGACCGGGTGGCCTACCACGCCACGCTGGAGAACCAGGTGGCGGAGTTTTTGGGCCAGCAATGGCGGTGAGCAGGGCTGATTCTCAGGAAAAAAGGCCGTCTGCGCGCGTTGGTAAAGGGTTTTGAGCTATAAAAATAATAGCTTTCATGCCGCTGCTGCAGGCGCCGCAGCTGCTCAGGCAGGGAGCGCCGCCCCGGTAGCGCTGGCCTCCACCTGTACCAGGCAGTCATAAAACGTGGGCGCGCGCCCCAGGTCCGTCAGCGCCTGGCTGGTCACCTCGTTCACGTTGGTGCCCTCCAGCCCCATCTTGCGCCACCAGATGCCCAGGCCGTTCACAACCCCGGGCCGCGCGCGGCGTGACACGGTGGCGTGGCACAGGTAGCTGCCCCGGTCGTTGAACACGCGCACCACGGCGTCGTTGGTGATGCCACGCGCGTCGGCGTCGTCGGGGTGGATCTCCAGCACCGGGCGGCCTTCGATGTTGCGCAGGCTCTGCACGTTGACGAAGGTGGAGTTGAGGAAGTTGCGCGCAGGCGGCGAGATCATCGCCAGCGGGTAGCGTGCATCCGTGCCCTGCAGCTCGTAGTTGGGCAGGTGGTCGGGCAGGCCGTCCAGGCCCTGCGCGGCCAGGCGGGCGCTGTAGAACTCGCAGCGGCCAGATGGTGTGGGGAAGCGGCCTTCGGCAAACGGCGCATCAGGAATGACCAGCGTGGCAAAGCCTTGTGACTCCAGCAGCGCGTAGTCCACGGCGTCGCCAAACGCCTGGCGGCACAGGGCCTCGTCGCTGTCGGCAAAGCCGGGCTCGGTGAAACCCATGTGCGCCGCCAGGTCGCGGAAGATCTGCGCATTGCTGCGCGCCTGGCCTTGCGGTGCAATGGCGGGGCGGTTGAGCAGCACGTCGGTGTGGCCGTAGCTCAGGTGCACGTCCCAGTGCTCCAGCTGCGTGGTGGCGGGCAGGATGTAGTCGGCGTAGTCGGCCGTGTCGGTGCGGAAGTGTTCCAGCACCACGGTGAACAGATCCTCGCGCGCAAAGCCCTGCACCACCTTGCCGGAGTCGGGCGCCACGGCCACGGGGTTGCTGTTGTAGACCACGATGGCCTCCACCTGGGGCCCGAACGCGGGCGAGGCCTCGCGCAGCAGGTCGTCGCCAATGGTGGACATGTTGATGGTGCGCGGTGTTTTGGCAGGCATCAGTTCGGGCATTTGTAGTACGCCACGCTGCGCCGGGAACTGGCCCGAGCTGGACAGCAGAACGCCGCCCGCGCGGTGGCGCCAGGCGCCCGTGAGCGCAGGCAGGCAGGCCACGGCGCGCACCGCATTGCCGCCGCCACGCACCCGCTGCATGCCGTAGTTCAGGCGGATAGCGGCGGGTTGGGTGGTGCCGTAGTCGCGGGCGAGCTGGCGAATCTGTTCGACCGGAATGCCGCAGACCTCGGCCGCGCGCTCGGGCGGCCACTGCAGTGCGCGCTCGCGCAGCTGGTCCCAACCGAGGGTGTGGCGGGCTATGTAGTCGTGGTCCAGCCAGTCATTCGCGATCAGCTCGTGCATCAGCGCCAGGGCCAGCGCGGCATCGGTGCCGGGGCGTAGCTGAATGTGCTCGTGGCACTTGTCGGCCGTCTCGCTCTTGCGCGGGTCGATGCACACCAGCTTGGCGCCATTGCGCTTGGCCTGCTGCGCATAGCGCCAGAAGTGCAGGTTGCTGCCGATGGAGTTGCTGCCCCAGATGAGGATGAGCTGCGATTCGGCAAAAAACTCCACCTTCATGCCCACCTTGCCGCCCAGGGTCTGGATCAGCGCCTCGGCCCCGGCCGATGCGCAGATGGTGCGGTCCAGCTGCGAAGCGCCCAGCTTGTGGAAGAAGCGCCGGTCCATGCTTTCGCCCTGCACCATGCCCATGGTGCCCGCGTAGCTGTAGGGCAGGATGGCCTCGGGCGCGCGGGCGGCGATGGCCTGCAGGCGCTGGGCGATATCGCTCAACGCCTCGTCCCAGCTCACGGGGGCGAACTGCCCGCTGCCCTTGGGGCCGGTGCGCTTGAGCGGGGTGAGTACGCGCTCGGGGTGGTAAGTGCGCTCGGTGTATTTGCTCACCTTGGCGCACAGTGCGCCGTCGGTGTGGCGGTGGTTGGGGTTGCCCTGCACGCGGGTGGCCACGCCCTGCTCGTCCACGGTGGTGAGCAGGGCGCAGGTGTCGGGGCAGTCGTGCGGGCAGGCGCCGCGCACCTGAATCGGTGTGGCTTGAGTGGGATTGGCGGCAGAAGGCGTGGGCATTCGGGGGCTTGATCGTTAAACTGGCACTCAGGGTTGGAACGGGCATGCATAAGTTGCCGCAGTTCCAAGGAGGCTGCCTACCGGCAGCGCAGAGGGGCATGCCCCCCAACTTCTTAGAAGAGCAGAGATTTCACCATGAACCAGACAGTATTGGGTCGCAGGCAGTTTTCGGTGGGCATGGGCGCCGTGGCGCTGGGTGGGTTCGGCCTGGCCCGGGCGCAGGGCGAGGGCCGCATCGTGCTGGGCCAGTCGGCCGCCTTCACCGGCCCGGCCGCCCAGCTGGGCGTGCAGTTCAACCAGGGCGCCAAGCTGTTTTTCGACCAGCTCAACGCCCAGGGCGGCGTAGGCAAACGCATGGTCGAGATCCGCACGCTGGACGACGGCTACGAGCCCGACCGCTGCGCCGAGAACACCAGGAAACTGATCGCCGACGAGGTGTTTGCGCTGTTTGGCTACATCGGCACGCCCACCAGCCTGGCGGCGATGCCGCTGTTCAACCAGGCCAAGGTGCCGTTTTTTGGGCCTTTCACGGGAGCGGAGGCGCTGCGCCAGCCGTTCAACCGGCTCATCTTCCATGTGCGTGCCTCGTACTACGACGAAACCGCGCTCATCGTGCGCCAGCTCACCAACCTGGGGCTCAAGAAGATCGCGGTCTTCTACCAGAACGATGCCTATGGCAAGGCGGGTCTGGACGGGGTGACGAAGGCCCTCACCGAACTCAAGCTCACCCCGGTGGCCACGGCCACGGTGGAGCGCAATTCGGTGGACGTGAAGGCCGCCATCGACAAGCTGGTGCCCGCCATGCCCGACGCCATCGTGCAGATCACGGCCTATGCATCGGCCGCCGCGTTCGTGCGCGCAGCGCGCAAGGCAGGGTTTGGCGGCACGTTCTACAACGTGTCCTTCGTCGGTACCCAGGCCCTGGCCGACGAGCTGGGCAAGGACGGCGCCGGGGTGGTGGTGTCGCAGGTCGTGCCTTCGCCCTACCAGCCTTCGCGCCAGATCACGCGCGAGTTTCTGGAGGCCATCAAGAAGGGTGGCGACAAGGTGCAGGCCAACTACTCCAGCATGGAGGGCTACGTGGCCGCCCGTGTGTTTGCCGAGGGCCTGCGCCAGGCCCAGGCGGGCGGCAAGATCACGCGCGAGAGCTTCATCACGGGCACCGAGGCCATCGGCAACCAGGTGATCTCGGGTTTTCCGGTGTCGTTCAGCGCCACCAGCCATGCGGCGTCGAAGTTTGTGGAAATGTCGATGCTGACCGGGGACGGCCGGGTAAGAACCTGATTTCCCCCTGAGCCGCTTCGCGTCTTCCCCCGGAGGGGGACGCCACCGGTGGCCTGGCAAAGCCAGTTCCACGGTGGCACTGGTCTGGGCCGCGCGCAGTGCAATCCTTGCGCGCCTTGCGTTGCCCTGACCTGCTCGCCGCTTGCCGCGCGTCAGCCGAACGACTTGGTGCGCGCCAGCCCCTGCATGAACGCCTCGCAGCGCGCGAGCTGCTCCAGGCTCACGTACTCGTCGGGCTGGTGCGCCTGCTGGATGCTGCCGGGGCCGCACACCACGGTGGAGATGCCCGCGTTCTTGAACAGGCCCGCCTCGGTGCCAAAGGCCACCAGCGTGGTGCCTTTTTCGCCCGACAGCTCTTGCGCCAGGCGCGTCACCGGGTCGTCCTTGCTGCCCAGAAAGCTCGGGATCTCGCAGATGGTCTCGAACGCGAAGCCCGCTGCCGGCGCCACCTTCTTCATGGCGGGCTCCAGCGACTGGGCGTAGGCCACCACTTCGGACTGCATCTGCGCCGCGTTGGCCGTGGGCAGGTCGCGGAACTCGTAGCGGAACTCGGCGTCGCGCGGCACCACGTTGTCGGCAATGCCGCCGTGGAACTGGCCCACGCTGCTGGTGGAGAACGGCACGTCAAAGCCCTCGAAGCGGGGCTCGTTCTTTTCAAAGTCTTCTGCCATGTCGCGCACCCGGCCCACCACACGGGCGGCCATCTCGATGGCGTTGACCGAATGGGGGGTGAGGGACGAATGCGCCTCCTTGCCACGCACGCAGCACTTGTAGCGGTACACGCCCTTGTGCGCGATGGCAGGAATCATGCTGGTGGGCTCGCCCACGATGCAGGCCAGGGGCGTGATGTTGGCATCGCGCAGGTCGGCGATGAGTTCCTTCACCCCAAAGCAGCCGATCTCTTCCTCGTAGCTGAACGCGTAGTGGAGGGCAAACGGCGCATCGCTGTTCAGGAACTGCTCGGCCTGCGACACGGCGATGCCGATGAAGGCCTTCATGTCGGCGCTGCCGCGCCCGTAGAGCTTGCCGTCCTGCACCAGCGCGCTCAGCGGGTCCATGGTCCAGTCCTGCCCGTCCCACGGCACCGTGTCGGTGTGGCCCGAGAGGATGATGCCCGCCGGCTTGCCCTCGCCCAGCGTGGCGAACAGGTTGGCCTTGGTCTTGTCCTCGTTGAAGGTCAGGCGGCTTTTCACGCCCAGCTTGGCCAGGTGGTCGCGGATGAAGTGGATCAGCTCCAGATTGGAGTTGTGGCTGACGGTGTTCATGCGCACCAGGGTTTGCGCAAGTTCGAGGGCGTGGGCAGAAATCATGGGTGGCTAGCGAATAACCCGGGTTGGCACGTGTGTTGCTCCCGGGCTAGACTGTGAGATCGTAAGGACACATATCATGAACGTTATTGACTCCATCGTCACCCAGGCGGCCAGTATTGCAGCGGTGCGCCGGGACATTCACGCCCACCCCGAGCTGTGCTTCGAAGAGGTGCGCACCGCCGACGTGGTGGCGCAAAAGCTCACCGAGTGGGGCATTCCCATCCACCGGGGCCTGGGCAAGACGGGCGTGGTGGGCATCGTCAAGGGGCGTGACGGCGGCGCCAATGGCCGCGCGATTGGCCTGCGCGCCGACATGGACGCCCTGCCCATGCAGGAGTTCAACACCTTTGCCCACGCGAGCAAACACCAGGGCAAGATGCACGCCTGCGGCCACGACGGCCACGTGGCCATGCTGCTGGCAGCCGCGCAGCACTTTGCCAAGCATCGCAACTTCGACGGCACCGTGTACCTGATCTTCCAGCCGGCCGAAGAGGGCGGTGGCGGTGCGCGCGTGATGATCGAGGACGGTCTGTTCGAGCAGTTCCCCATGGAGGCCGTGTACGGCATGCACAACTGGCCCGGCATGCCCGTGGGCACCTTTGCCGTGAGCCCCGGCCCGGTGATGGCATCGACCAGCGAGTTCAAGATCACCCTGCGTGGCAAGGGCGGCCATGCGGCGCTGCCGCACACCGGCATCGACCCGGTGCCAATCGCCTGCGGCATGGTGCAGTCGTTTCAGACCATCATCAGCCGCAACAAGAAGCCGGTGGATGCGGGCGTGATCTCGGTCACCATGATCCACGCGGGCGAGGCCACCAATGTGGTGCCCGACAGCGTCGAGCTGCAGGGCACGGTGCGCACCTTCACCACCGAAGTGACAGACCTTATTGAAAAGCGCATGCGCCAGATCGCCGAGCACCACTGCGCTGCGCACGATGCCACCTGCGAATTCGAGTTCGTGCGCAACTACCCGCCCACCGTCAACTCGCCCGCCGAGGCCGAATTTGCCCGCAAGGTCATGGCCAGCATCGTGGGTGAAGAGCATGTGGTGGCCCAGGAGCCCACCATGGGCGCCGAAGACTTTGCCTACATGCTGCAGGCCAAGCCCGGTGCGTACTGCTTCATCGCCAACGGCGACGGCGCCCACCGCGAGATGGGCCACGGCGGCGGCCCCTGCATGCTGCACAACCCCAGCTACGACTTCAACGACGATCTGATCCCGCTGGGCGCGACCTACTGGGTCAAGCTGGCCGAAGAGTGGCTGGCCCAGCCCGCCAAAGCCGCCTGAAGCTGCCTCGACTCCGCTTTGAGCGGCGTTGATCCCCCTCCACCCGGCGCACGCAGCGCGCGTGCCCGGGTTTTCTTTTTGTGTCCCCACTGACTCCCGAAAGCCCCACCCATGACCGGAATCGTCGAAGCCTTCTCGCCCAGCTATGCCCAGGCGCGCACAAAATTTCTGGAGGCCGCAGCCGCCGCCGGCCTGTCCATCGAATCGCACGCCCACCCGCTCAAGGGCCGCGATGGTGAAGACCTGGCCATGGACGTGGTGCGCGACGGCCCGGCGGATGCGAAAAAGCTGCTCATCGTGAGCAGCGCCTGCCATGGCGTCGAGGGCTACTGCGGTAGCGGCGTGCAGGTGTTTGCGCTGCACGATGCCGAGTGGCGCGCCAAGGCCCGCGATGCCGGTGTGGCCACGCTCTACATCCACGCGCTCAATCCCTACGGCTTCTCGCACGTGCGCCGCTTCACGCACGAGAACGTGGACCTGAACCGCAACTTCCAGGACTTCAGCCAACCCCTGCCCGTGAACACCGCCTACCGCGAGGTGCAGCCCCTGCTGCTGCCCGAGCAATGGCCGCCCGGCCCCGAGAACCTGGCCGCTGTGCAGCACTACATCGATACCAAGGGCGAGGCCGCCTGGCAGGCTGCCATCTCGCAGGGCCAGCACGAGTTTCCGCAAGGCATCTTCTTTGGTGGCACCGAGCCCACCTGGAGCAACCGCACGCTGCGCCAGGTGCTGCGCCAGCACGGTGCAGCTGCGTCGCAGATCGCCTGGATCGATTTGCACACGGGCCTGGGCCCCAGCGGCCACGGCGAGCGCATCTATGCCGGCAAGGACGATGCCGCTTCGGTGGCACGTGCCCGCGCCTGGTGGGATGGCGGTGGTGCCACGCCGGTGACCTCGATCTACGACGGTTCCTCGACCTCGGCCTTCCTCACGGGCTTGATGTGGAACGCGATCTACGACGAGTGCCCGCACGCCGAGAGCACGGGCATTGCGATGGAGTACGGCACCGTGCCCGTGCTCGACGTGATGAATGCCATCCGCGCTGAACAGTGGCTCAACCTGCATCCCGACACGCCCGCCGACAAGGCAGCGCAGATCAAGGCGCAAATGCTGGCGGCCTTCTACACCGACACCGATGTGTGGAAGGGCCAGATCGTCAGCCAGGCACGGCAGTCGATGTTCCAGGCGGTGGACGGTTTGGCGGGCTGAAGGGCTAAAAATCTGTATAAAAATGGTCTTTTCCGCTCTTCCATCAAGGGTTTTTAGCTCCTGAAATCATAGTAATCATCTCCTGGAGCCGCTGGGCGCATGGGGCGGGTGGCTGCGGCGTGGCGGCTACCATCGCCCCAAAAACCAGGAGACACCATGGCCTTGGCAGCCCAGGCACCCCATGCCGCCCAGGCGGCATCAGCCGCCCCTCTGCGCGCGCTCAGCCGCAGCCTGCTGCGGTTGTCCGAACAGGCGCAGCAGACCCCACCCCAAGACCTGCTGCACCAGGCGCTGCAGACGCTGCGCGAACTGGTGCCTTTTGATTCGGCCTGGTGGGGCGAGGTGTCGGCGGGCGAGCCCGGCAGCGAGGTGGATGGCGGTGCCGGACAGGGCGTGGATGCGCCAGTGGCCCAGGGCGCACCGCGCAACTGGCTGCACGGCAGCATCGGCCTGGCCCGGGGTTTTGCCGACGAATGGAATGCCCTGTCGGCGGTGGACGATTTTGCGCAGCAGTCCATGCGCCGCCTGGGCGAGGTGATCCGTGAGCGCGACGTGGTGGGCGCGCTGCCCGAAGACCCGCAGGTGGTGGCGTTTGCCGAGCGGCATGGCCTGTACCACTGCATGGCCCTCACGGCCGAATTGCCCCACAGCGGGCTGATGTTTTTTGTCTCGGTCTACCGTCCGCAGACACGCACCGAGTTCACCGACGCCGAAACCGTGCTGTTTGGCGAGTTTGTGCTGCACCTGTTGCAGCACTGGCACCACCGTCTGCAGCGGCTGCAACACGATTCGCCCCGCCGCCCCTGGGACAGTTTTGCCCTCGCCCAGCCCACGGGGGAGCTGCTGTTTGCAGGCCTGCGCATCAGCCAGGCCCTGCGCGCGGCCTGCCCGGAGTGGACGGGCTCCCGCTTGCCCCCGGCCGTGGTGCAGGCCCTGCCCAACGCACCCTGCACCCTGGCCGTGGGCAAAGCCTGCCGCCTGCGGCTGGAGCCCTGCGGCCCCCTGGTGGCGCTGAGCATGGCATCGGGCCGCCACAAGCAGCCCCTGGCCCCGCGCGAGCTGAGCGCCGCCATGCTCTATGCCCAAGGGCAGTCGCACAAAGACATTGCTGGCGCGCTGGGCCTCACGCCCGCCACGGTGCGCACCTACCTGCGCACCGCCTATGCGGTGCTGGGTGTGCGCAACAAGCTGGAGCTGGTGGCGGCGCTGCGCAACGCGTAGCAGCCCATGGAAAGCCCTCGGTCGGGGGCTCGGTAGTTTCCCGCTCCCTCTGCATTTGCAGAGGCTGCAGCGGCGCCTTCTTTTTCTATCGTCCGCACCGGAGCCAAGGGGCTGCGGCGCAGACCTTGCCGCGAAGCCCGGGCTCCTGAGAAAAACACCACCACAGGAGACTCCCGCATGTTCCCGACACCCACCCGCGCCGCCCTGGCGTCCACCCACCGCGCCGTGCGTCCCGCCGGGCGATGGGCCACCCGCACCCTGACCGGCCTGGGCACCATCGCCGCCCTGGCGCTGACCGCCTGCGGCGGTGGCAACGATGCCCCCGCGCCCCTGGCCAGCAAGCCGCTGGCCGAGGCCTGCTCCGCCTACACCTCTGCCACCTTGCCCCATGGCGCCAAGGTCACCCGCACCGAGTTGCGCAAGGCCGAGGGCACGCTGCTCGATGTCTGCATCGTGCGTGGCCAGATCGTGTCCTCGCCCGACTCCACAATCAACTGGGCCGTGGAGCTGCCCACGCTGGCGCAGTGGAACGGCAAGACGCTGACCATTGGCGGCGGCGGGCTCGATGGCTTCATCCCCACCGACGACCCGTGGTACCAGCAGCTTGTGGGTCCATCGGCTAACCCGTACGTCAAGATCAGTTCCGACTCGGGCCACCAAAGCCGGGGTTTCGAGTGGGCCAAGAGCGACGTGGCGCTGCGCAACCACGCGTTTGATGCCAACCATTTCGTGCTGGAGGTGGGCACGGCGATTGCCACTGAGTTCTACGGCAAGCGGCCCCTGCGGCGCTACCACATGGGCCATTCCAACGGCGGGCGCTCGGGCCTGATCTCCACCCAAAAGTACCCGCAGGACTACGACGGCGTGGTGGCCATGGAGCCCGCCATCAGCCAGCAGGCGCACCAGGTCAACCTGGGCCCCAACGTGATCCAGCACATCTTCAAGAACCGCGAAAACTGGCTCAGCCCTGCCAAGGTGGCGTTGTATGCCAAGGCCGAAACGGCCGCGTGCGACGGGCTCGACGGCCTCAAGGACGGCATCATCGGCAACGTCGAGGCCTGCAACTATGTGCCCACTGAGTTGCTGTGCAAGGGCGCCGACAGCGACACCTGCCTTACGGCCGGGCAGATCGAGACCATCCGCCTCATCTACTCCGACCACAAGACGCCCGTGACCCTGTCGCGTGGTGCGGTGGGCTATCCTCGCTACGGCCGGGGCGGTGCGGCCACCTCCGACTGGGAGTCGTACATGTTCGGCCCCCGCTTTGAGGCGCGCGAGTCCTTTAACCACATGGCCGTGACCGAGGCGGCACGCGTGGTCGAGGGCAACCCTACCGCCGACATCCTGCGCCACGACCCCACGCTGTACGCCGCGCAGTACCTGCGCCTGGCGCAGATGATCGACGGCACCGACCCGGATGTCTCGGCCTTTGCCGACAAGGGCGGCAAGCTGCTGATCTGGTACGGCCTGTCGGACACCTGCGTGTCGCTGTACCGCACGGCGGAATACTTTGATTCGGTGAAGCAGCGCCTGGGCGCCAGCAAGGTGCAGGGTTTTGCCCGCATGCTCACCTCGCCCTCGGTCGGCCACAACCTGGACGGCCCGGGCACCGACCCGCTGTCCATCGACCTGCTGGCCGCGTTGGACGCCTGGGTGGAGAAGGGCAACGCACCCGACAAGCTGGTGGCCACGCAGTTTGCGCCCGGCACCCGCACACCCACAGCCCAGCGCCCGGTGTGCGAGTTTCCGAAGTTCCCACGCTACAACGGCTCGGGCGATCCAGCCAAGGCCGAGAGCTTTAGCTGCTCTGCGACCTGAGTGACGGACGGTGGCCAGGGCCCGCCACCCGTGCGGGTTCTGGCCGTCGGGCTTCTCAAGAAGCCAGTGCGCGCATCTCTGCGATCAGGTCCGACTTGCCCTCGAAGCCGATGCCCGGCAGCGGCGGCAGCGTGACGTAGCCGTTGTCCACCTTCACGCCATCGGGGAACCCGCCGTAGGGCTGGAACAGGTCGGGGTAGCTCTCGTTGCCGCCCAGGCCCAGGCCAGCAGCAATCGCCAGCGACATCTGGTGGCCGCCGTGGGGGATGCAGCGGCTGGGTGACCAGCCGTGTTCCTTGAGCATGTCGAGCGTGCGCAGGTACTCCACCAGGCCGTAGCTCAGCGCGCAGTCGAACTGCAGCCAGTCACGGTCCTTGTGCATGCCGCCGTGGCGGATCAGGTTGCGCGCGTCCTGCATCGAGAACAGGTTCTCGCCCGTGGCCATCGGGCCCTTGTAGACCTCGCCCAGCTTGGCCTGCAGCTCATAGTCCAGCGGGTCGCCGGCTTCTTCGTACCAGAACAGCGGGTACTGCGACAGGGCCTTGCCGTACTCGATGGCGGTGGGCAGGTCGAACCGGCCGTTGGCGTCCACCGCCAGTTGCTGGCCGGGGCCGAGGATCTTCAGCACCGACTCGATGCGCTCGCAGTCTTCGGCCAGCGTGGCGCCGCCGATCTTCATCTTGACCACCGAATAGCCGCGCGCCAGGTAGCTTTCCATTTCGCGCTGCAGCGCTTCGAGCCCCTTGCCGGGGTAGTAGTAGCCGCCGGCCGCGTAGACGAACACGCGCGGGTTGGGCGTGCCGTTGCCGTAGCGCTCGGCCAGCAGCTGGAACAGCGGCTTGCCCGCGATCTTGGCCGTGGCGTCCCACACCGCCATATCGATGGTGCCCACGGCCACCGAGCGCTCGCCGTGGCCGCCGGGCTTCTCGTTGATCATCATGCGGGCCCAGACCTTGTGTGGGTCCAGGTTCTCGCCGGTCTCATCCAGCAGGCTGGCGGGTTCGGCCTCCAGCACGCGTGGGATGAAGCGGTCGCGCATCAGCGCGCCCTGGCCGTAGCGGCCGTTGGAGTTGAAGCCGTAGCCGATCACGGGCTTTCCATCGCGGATCACGTCGGTGACCACGGCCACGAGGCTGAGCGTCATCTTCGAGAAGTCGATGTAGGCGTTGCGGATGTCCGACTTGATCGGGCGGGTCGATTCGAGGATGTTGACGATCTTCATGGTGTCGTAGTGGTTGGCGGTTGATTCGGAATCTTTGAACTTGAACCCACCGTCCGGGCTGAGCCTGTCGAAGCCCTGCGCGGCGCTTCGACAGGCTCAGCGTGAACGGTTCAATGGGATGCATCCATAGATGAGAAAAAAGTGGATCAGCGGGCGAGCGACGAGCCCCCGCAGATCGCGATGTCCTGCCCCGTGATGGCGGCGGCAGGGGCGGAGAGAAGAAAGCCCACCAGCGCGGCGATCTCGGCCGGCTCGATCAGGCGGCCGATGGGCGGCAGGCGCGGCGCGCTGCCCTGGCGCGCGGGGTCGATCAGCATGCCGGTGGCGGTGGCCGCAGGCGAGACCACGTTCACCGTCACGCCCTGTGCGGCCACCTCGGCCGCCCAGCTGCGCGCCAGCGCGATCAGCGCGGCCTTGGTTGCGGCGTACTGCCCGCGTCCGGCCATGCCCTGGGCCACGCGGCTGCCGATGAAAACCACGCGGCCGCTGCCGCGCTCTGCCATCGCAGGCACGATGGCGTCGGCCAGGCGGGTGGCGGCGTCCACGTGCAGGCGCCACATCAGCTCGCCGCCCGCATGGTCGAGCTGGCCCAGCGGTCCCACGCGCAGCACGCCGGCCGCATGGACCAGCGCGTCCACACCGGGCAGCGCAGCGGCCACGCGGGCGATGTCTGCGCCATCGGCCAGATTGACGGACGTATGGGCAAACGATGGGTGAACGACCGTCGCCTGGGCCACGTCGAGGCCCGTGACGCGCCAGCCGTCCGCCAGCAGCGACTCGGCGATGCTGCGGCCTATGCCGCTGCTGGCGCCAGTGACCACAGCGTGGCGGACGTTACTCGACACGGATGTTGCCCTCGGTGACGATCTTCTGGGACCGCTCCATGTCGCTGCGCTGGAACTTGGCGAAGTCCTCCACGCTGCCCGGGGTGGTCAGCAGGCCTTGTTCGCGCAGCTTGGGCGTCATTTCGGCCAGGGCCTTGTTCACCTCGGTGTTCAGCCGCTGCGTGATGTCCGCCGGCAGTTTGGCCGGGCCCCACAGGCCGTACCAGCTGTAGAACTCGTAGCCCGGAATCGTCTCGCCCACCGTGGGCACATCCGGCAGGCTTGCCGCACGCTGGGCGGAGGTAACAGCCACCACGCGCAGCATGCCGCTCTTGTGGTACTGCAGCGAGCCGAGGATGGGGTCAATGAAGCCGTCGATCTGCCCGCCGATCAGGTCCTGGAAGGCCGGCGCCGTGCCCTTGTACGGCACGATCAGGTAGTCGAGCTGGCCCGCGCGCTTGAGCAGCTCGGTGGACAGGTGTCCGGCCGAGCCGATGGAGCCCACGGCGAAGGTCATCTTGCCCGGGTTTGCCTTGGCGTAGGCCATCAGCGACTTGATGTCGGTGACCGGCAGGTTCTTGTTGATGGCCACCGACAGCGGGGCCTTGGCCACCAGCGCCACGGGCGTGAAGTCCTTGACCACGCCGTAGGGCACGGACTTCATGGTCATGGGCGCGGTGGTGAAGGTGGACGCGTTGAACAGCAGCGTATAGCCATCGGCCGGCGCCTTGGCCACCACGTCGCCGCCGATCACGCCGTTGCCGCCGGGCTCGTTCTCGACGATGAAGTTCTGGCCCATCTGCTCGCCGAGCTTTTGCGCGAGCTGGCGGCCCACGGTGTCCAACGTGCCGCCCGGCGGAAAGGGGATGATCACCCGCACCGGCTTGGTGGGGTAAGCCTGTGCCAAGGCGCTGGCCGCCATGGCGAGCATGGCGGCGCCGAAGGCGGTGCGAAGGAAGGTTTTGCGTTGCATGGTGTCTTGTCTCCTTGTCGGTTTTCTTGTTTGCCATCCCGACGCGGGGGACTCAAAATCCCCCGCGCTTCGCAGTCGCTCAGCGTCTGAGCAAACCCGCCTGCTTCACGGCCGCGCGCAGGGCCTCGACTTCCTTCGCGTTGGGCGCCTCGGTGGGCGGGCGCACCGTGGCGTCGTCCAGAACACCGGCCAGGTACATGCCGCCCTTCATGCGGGCGTGGGCCTCGCCCGTGGGCTCGCCGCCGCCGTACACGGCGTCCTTCAGGGGCGTGATGACGGCCTGCACGGCCATGGCCTTCTTCAGGTCACCGGCCTTGACGGCGTTCCACAGGTCGATGATGAGCTGCGGAATGAAGGTGGCAAAGCCCACCAGTGCGCCGTCCACGCCCTGCACCATCGAGGCCAGCAGGTACTCGTCGTGGCAGGTCAGGATGGCCTTCGATGCATCCGCCTCGCGGATCGCCTGGATGTCGCGGGCGTACTTGTTCATGTCGCGCTGGCCCACCTTGAAAGCCTGCAGATAGGGCAGCCGGGCCAGGTCCGCCAGCAGCTGCGACGAGTACGAGGCGCGTGTCCAGGCAGGGTAGACGTGGCAGACCAGGTCGGCGTTGGGGGCGGCCTCGTGGATGGCCTCGAAGTACTGCAGCGCATGGCCGGGCGTGAAGCCAAAGCGCAGCCAGTGGTGCGGTGGCATCACATCCAGCGCGACAGCGCCCGCTTCGACGGCTGCGCGGGCATGGTCGGCCGCATCCTTCAGGCCTTCGCAGACGATGGACGAGATGACGGGCATGCGCCCCTTGAGCTCGTCGGCCACGATGCGGGTGACCTCGGCGCGCTCGGCCGGCGTGAGGGAGAACACCTCGCCGGTGTGGCCGTTGGTCATGATGGCCACCACACCCTCGTGGCTCGCCAGCCAGGATGCGAGCTTGCGCAGCGCGGGCTCGTCGATGCGGTGGTCGGGGGTGAAGGGGCACGAGATGGCGGGGATGATCCCGCGATAATTCGAGATGGCAGGCATGCTTTTTTGTCTCCGTGTTGGAAAGCTGGTGAACGATGGGGTGGATCATTTCCGACCCCGCGCCAGCGGTCCAATACTCGAATCGCATACAACTATCGCAAGGCAGGAAGCAACCCATGGGACCGGGCAACCGACCGCTGGATCTGGAGTGGCTGGAGGACTTTCTGGCGCTCGCGGAAACCGGCAATTTCTCGCGCGCCGCCGAGGCCCGTGCCATTGCCCAGCCCGCCTTCAGCCGCCATATCCGCGCGCTGGAGGACTGGGTGGGCGTGGAGCTGTTTGATCGCAGTGCGCACCCGGCGGCACTCACGCCCGCTGGGCAGCGCTTTCTGCCGCTGCTGGAAACCATCCTGGCCAACCTGGAGGCCGCGCGCATCAAGGCCCGCGCCGCACACGACCTGGCCGCCGCCAGCCTGCGCTTTGCGGCCACGCATGTGCTGTCGCTCACCTTCTTCCCTCGCTGGCTGGTGGGCATGGAGGCGCGGCTGCAGATCGGCCCTATCCAGACGATGTCTGACAGCTCCCAGGCTTGTGAAGACCTGATGTTGCAGCGCCGCGTGCAGTTTGTGCTGTGCCATGGCCACGCGGAAGTGCCGGGGCGCCTGGACGAGGCGCAGTACCCCCTGTGCCGCCTGGCGGACGACCTGTTGCTGCCGGTCAGTGCCCCGCAGCCGGGCGGCGCAGCGGGCCAGCCGTTGCATGCCCTGGGTCAGCAGGCCTCGGTGCCGGTGCTGGCCTACAGCGAGGCCTCGGGCCTGGGCCGCATCATGCGGGCACGCATGCGCAGGGTGTTTACCGAAGGCGCTGATGGCCCGGTGGCCGTGGTGTTCACCGCGCACCACGCGGTGCTGCTCAAGACCATGGCCCAGGAAGGGCGGGGCGTGGCCTGGCTGCCAGAAAGCCTGATTGCCCACGAACTGCGCGCTGGTACCCTGGTGGCGGCGGGGGGCGCCGACTGGAACGTGCCTGTGCAGATCCGTCTGTACCGCCAGCGCGCCGAGATGTCGCCAGTGGCAGAGGCCTTGTGGGAACTGGCGGCGGCGCAGGTGACGCCGCAGCCCTGATCGCCAGCCGCCCCCCGGCGGGCGGCTGGCTTTTAAAGCCCCAGTTCGCTCAGCCCTGGATGGTCGTCCGGCCGGCGCCCCAGGGGCCAGAAGAACAGCCGGTCTGCGGCCTGGATGGGGCGGTCGTTGATGCTCGCGTGGCGCACGGCCATCAGGCCATCGTCGTTGAACTCCCAGTTCTCGTTGCCGTAGCTGCGGTACCACTGGCCTGCGTCGTCATGCCATTCGTAGGCAAACCGCACGGCGATGCGGTGGCCGCTGAATGCCCACAGCTCCTTGATGAGGCGGTAGTCCAGTTCGCGCGCCCACTTGCGCTCCAGCAGCTGCCGGGCGGCGTCGCGGCCCACAGGAAACTCGGCGCGGTTGCGCCAGCGTGTGTCTTCGGTGTAGGCCAGGGCCACGCGGGCGGGGTCGCGCGAGTTCCAGCCGTCTTCGGCCAGGCGCACCTTCTGGATGGCGGTGTGTTGTGTGAACGGGGGCAAAGGTGGGCGTGTTTCCATGGAGTCCTCCGGGGTCAAGGGTTGATGTAGACAGGTCTGTCTACTCGCAATCATAGCAACATGTAGACAGACTTGTCTACAATTGGTTGATGACCTTTGATCCACTCCCCCCTGGCTGGCAAGACCTGCCCGCCCGAGACCGCCTGCTGCACACGGCCCATGCGCTGTTCTACCGGGATGGCATCCGCGCCACCGGCATCGACCGCGTGATCGCGGAGTCCGGCGTGACCAAGGTGACCTTCTACCGGCATTTCCCGAGCAAGAACGATCTGATCTGCGCGTACCTGGAGTACCGGCACACAGGCTGGATGGCCTGGTTTGCCGATGCGTTGCAGCGCCATGCGCACGCGCTGCCTGCAGGCACGGACCGCACGCGGGCATTGGCGCCCGCCCTGGCGGAATGGTTGGGCAGCGAGCACTTTCGGGGCTGCGCCTTCATCAACAGCGTGAGCGAGCTGGCAGATACCATGCCCGAGGTGCTGGAGATTGCGCAGCGCCACAAGCGCGACATGACGGCGTTGCTGGCGGACTTGCTGCCTGCGCCGGCCCACCGTGCGCAAGATGCGCAGGCGCTCACGCTGGTGGTGGAGGGCGCCATCGTGCGGGTGCAGATGGGCGAACCCGTCAAGGCGGTGGTCGCCGCCGTGTCCCGTCTTGTGGGAGCCTTGGTACCAGAGCCGTCTCCTCGCAATGCGTAGGCATTGCACGCTGGCACAACGCGCGCTGACGGAGCTTGCTGTTGCAGTCCAGCCAGTGGCCCAGCGCATTGCCCTTGCGCTCCCGCGTGGCGCGCACTATTCGAGCCTGCTGGATGTTTTCTTCATCGACAACAGTGCTCAATCCACCAGAGCGCTCGGGGCCACGGCGCAGAGGCGGTTATTCACCCCACGGGAGCATCAGCGTGAGCAGTGACAGTTGGTCAAACTCGGGCGCAAAGGCGTCGATGATCAGTTGGGGCTCAGGGCACAAGGTGGTGTCGGTGATCACGCCAAACTGCACGCCGCCGCCGTAGCTGAGGATGGACACACCCAGGCCAATGTCGCCCGACTGCGGCACCCAGAACATGCACTGCGTGACGCGCGATCCGCACAGCGTGAGCTGTTCCTTGGGGCCGGGCACGTTGGTCATCACGGCCGTGGTCTTGCGGCCAAACAGGTTGAGCAGTGCGTCCTGCGCGGGCTTGATCATCAGCCCCGCCACCGCCAGCATGGCAAACGCCAGGATGGGCTGGGTGCTGCCCTTGAGCGCGTTCATGCGCCGGCGCACTTCGTACACGCGCTCGATGGGGTTGGCCACGCCAATCGGCAGCACCAGGGGCACCAGGCCAAAGCGGTTGCCCAGCTTCCACGCCTCTTCCATGGGGCGCAGGTTCACGGGGATCATGGCGCGGATCTCCTGGCCCGTGGGGTCGTCGCCCTGGCTGCGCAGGTAGCCGCCGATGGCGCCCGCCACACACGACAGCAGCACATCGTTGATGGAGCAGTTGAGCGCCTTACCGATGGCCTTGACTTCTTCGAGCGGAATCGGCGGGCACCAGGCCACGCGTTTGGCGCTGCCGGGCCGGCCCTTGAGGCGGGTGGGCGAGTCGTCGGGCATCAGCGCCAGCGCGGCCGCATCGCTCACCAGCTGGTAGGCCACGCGGGCCATGTCGGCCGTGCCCGAGAGCCCATGCTGCATGGCTTTCTCTGGGTCACCCAGCATTTGCAACGACTTGGCCGCGCTGTCGCCTGCCAGGTCCAGCGCCTTCACGGTGAGGCCGGTGAAGGGTTTGATCAGCGTGTCCGCAATCCAGTCTTCGGCGGTGGCGGCTTCCTTGTCGGCCCGCGCCTTGCGCTTGGGGGGCTCCGAACCACCATCTACCAGCGACATGGTCACCGAGATGAGGGCGATGCCGTCAGCAATGCAGTGGTGGATGCGCACGATGAGTGCGCTGCCTTTCGCGCCGTCGTCGCCCACAAAGTCTTCGATCAGGTGCATCTGCCACAGCGGGCGGCGTGTATCGAGCGGCTGCATGGCGAGTTCGCCCACACGGTCCTGCAGCGCGCGCTGCATGCTCTGGCCCTTTTGGTGGGGCAGCTTCTCGCGCAGCACATGGGCGGCGATGTCGAAGCCCTTGTCCTCCACCCAGGTAGCGCCCGCCGCGTCTTCCACCACCCGCTGGCGAAAGCGCGGGTACTGCAGCAGGCGCTGCTGCACGCGTTCGCACAGCGCCTCCCAGGTGATGCCAGGCGAGAGGGTCCACACGCCATTGATCATCATCAGGTTGCTGCTCGAATCCATGCGCAGCCAGGCGGTATCCACCTTGCTCATGCGCTCGCCCGACAGGCCCAGCATGCCGGTGGCAGCGCGGCGCACGTTTTTCTGGACCACGGTGGCGGCCTTGCGGGCTGCGGGGGGCAAGGCCTGGGCGGCCTTGCGTGCCACCTCGGGGGCCTGGTCGCGCACCTTGCGCAAGGGGTTCTGGCCATTGCCGGGCGCGGCTTTGCTGGGGGCTGGAATGCGGGTCACCATCAGATGTACACCTATTGTTTGATTTTTGGGGGCTTGCCTCTATGGATTGAGCGGCCCCGGGCCATGCTCAGCCCGTAAGATACAACGCAGCAAACCCTTGCCGACACCGTTTTTTCCCTCCCCCCAAACATTCCAAGGAGCACACTGACATGGCCGACCTCAACGCCACCTTCGACGCCGCTGTGGCCAATTCCAAGAACCTGAGCGAGCGTCCCGACAACGCCACGCTGCTCAAGATCTATGCGCTGTACAAGCAAGCCACCGCAGGCGACAACACCGAGAAGAAGCCCAGCTTCTCCGACATGGTGGGCCGCGCCAAGTGGGACGCCTGGGAAAAGCTCAAGGGTACGGGCGCCGATGAAGCCAAGCAGCAGTATGTGGACCTGATCACCTCGCTGAGCTGATACGGCGGTTCTCTCCCAATAAAAAAGGCGACCTTTTGGTCGCCTTTTTTATTGGGGCTGCAGAGGCATCAACCCTGGGTCCACCCTTTGGGTAGCCCCGCCTCCGGCGTCATGCCGTAGACCGGCTCGCCCGGCAGTCCGGTCTGCAGCGGCGCGCGTGCGGCCATCAGGCGCTCCAGGTCCACTCCTGTGGTGATGCCCATGGCCTCGAACATGAACACCAGGTCTTCGGTCACCACATTGCCCGAGGCGCCGGGCGCATAGGGGCAGCCGCCCAGGCCGCCCAGCGACGCATCAAAGGTCCGCACCCCCACGTCGTAGGCCGCCAGGCAGTTGGCCAGGCCCAGGCCCCGGGTGTTGTGCATGTGGGCCGCCCCGGCCTTGACGCCCAGCTCGGCGCGCAGGCGTGTGAACAGGCGGCGCACCTGGGCCGGGTTGGCCATGCCGGTGGTGTCCGACAGGCCTACCTCGTCTGCACCCGCCTCGGCACACAGGGCCGCGAGCCAGATCACATCGTCCTCGGGCACCACGCCCTGCAGCGTGCAGCCAAAGGCGGTGGACAGCCCCACCTCCACCAGCACGCCGGGCGCCTGCGCGTCGCGCAGCTGTGCCACGGCCCGCACCTCTTCGACCATGGCCTCGCGTGTCTTGCGCACATTGGCCAGCGAATGGGCGGCGCTGGCCGACACCGGCAAGGTGACCTTGTGCACGCCTGCCGCGAGGGCGGCCTCGGCGCCGCGCAGGTTCGGCGCCAGCGCCATCACGGTGACGCCGGGGTGGGTGAGGGCGTGGCGCACCACCTCGGCCACATCGGCCATCTGGGGCAGCAGGCGGGCGGGTACGAACGAACCGACTTCAATCTCGCGCAGGCCCGCAGCCACCAGCGCGTCGATCCAGCGCAGCTTGTGGGCGGTGGGCATGGTGGCTTTGACGGACTGCAGGCCGTCGCGCGGGCCGACTTCGCTGATGAGGATTTCTGGGGACGTCATGGTGCGGTGCAAATCAAGCGGCAGAGGATAGCGCGCGGGTGGCGCCGGGCGCAGCCCTGGGCTTTTGAGCAAAGTGGCAATTTTGGCTGGCATACCGGCAAACCGCCCTGCAATAAGCGGCAGTTTGGGCGATTCCTATTGTTTTGGCGCTTCGGGACACTGCCTGGAGACACATTCAGTCGTATCTGGAGACAAACACCATGGCTACCCCCCCGCACTTTTCCACCCTGTACCTCAGCGCCCCCGATGTGATCGCTTTGGTGCAGCACAAGGGCGTCGAGCCCTGCCTGCGCGGTATCGCCGATTACATCCAGGCTGACTTCCTGCGGTGGGGCATGTTCGACAAATCGGCACGGGTGGCGAGCCACTCTCGCGACGGTGTGATCGAACTCATGCCGATTGCAGACGACCAGACCTATGCGTTCAAGTACGTCAACGGCCACCCTAAGAACACGCGCTGGGGGTTGTCCACGGTGATGGCGTTTGGCGTGCTGGCCGATGTGGCCACGGGCGCGCCGCTGCTGCTGAGCGAACTCACCCTCACCACCGCGCTGCGCACCGCCGCCATGTCGGCCGTGGCCGCACGGGTCTTGGCCCGCCCCGGTGCCCGCACCATGGCGCTGATTGGCAACGGTGCACAGAGCGAGTTCCAGGCGCTCGCCTTTCACCATTTGCTGGGCATCGACACCCTGCGCCTGTTCGACACCGATCCGGCTGCGACGGCCAAGCTGCGGGCCAACCTGCAAGGCATGACGGGCCTGCGCACCGTGGCCTGCACCAGCACGGCCGAGGCCGTGCGTGGCGCCGACATTGTGACCACGGTGACGGCCGACAAGACCAACGCCACCATCCTCACGCCCGATATGCTCGCCCCCGGCATGCACATCAACGCGGTGGGTGGCGACTGCCCCGGAAAGACCGAGCTGCATGCGGACGTGCTGCGCCGGGCCCAGGTGTTTGTGGAATACGCGCCACAGACGCGCATCGAAGGCGACATCCAGCAACTGCCGCCTGACTTTGCAGTGACCGAGCTGTGGGAGGTGCTGGCGGGCCAGCACGGCGGGCGCGCGAGCGATGCGGCGGTGACGGTGTTCGACTCCGTGGGGTTTGCGCTCGAGGATTTTTCTGCGCTGCGTTTCTTGCGCGACGCGGCGGCCGAACTGGGCATGGGCCAGCCCATCGAACTCATCCCTCAGCTGTCAGACCCCAAGAACCTGTTTGGGTTGCTGCATACACGCAGTCCCATGCTGCGCGTTGTGGCCTGACGCTCGTCAGGTCCCGCCTCTCGGCGTCTCAGTCCTTCCACACCACACTGCTGGCCGGGTCGGCGCGCGTGGTGCGGAAGTGATTGGCCGGGTGCGCTGGGTCTGCCATCCCGAACGAGATGCCACAGACGATGCTGCGGTCGTCACCAATGCCCAGCACCTCGCGCAGCACGCCGGGGTAGGACGCGAGCGCAGCCTGTGCGATGGAGCCCACGCCCAGGCTGTGCGCGGCCAGCATGAAGTTGCTCACATACGCGCCGCAGTCCACCGCGCCGTACACGCCCAGGGCCTCGTCGCTGGTGATGATGGCCACATGCGGTGCGCCAAACATGGTGATATTCTGCGCCGCCTGGCGCGCCGAAGCTTCGCGGTCGCCTTTGGCAATGCCCAGGGCTTCGTACAGGCCCCAGCCGCATTCGCGCCGCCGTTCCTGGTACACACCCCGGTATTCGCGGGGCCAGGGCAGGTCGGGGGCGGGGGCTGCGGTGGTCATGTGCGACTGCATTTCGCTGCGCAGACGCTCCAGCGTGGCGCCGCTGGCTATGGTGAGCTGCCAGGGCTGCGCGTTGCACCACGATGCCGTGCGCTGCGCGGTGGCCAGGATGGCCTCGATGGTGCTGCGCGGCAACGGCTCGGGCAGAAAGGCGCGGCAGCTGTAGCGGGTGTGCAGCAGCGTGGAGAGGGTGTCAAACGCCGGGCTGTGGGCGGTGGCTTCGTTTGCAGGGGATGTCATGGCGGTGGCCTGGGTGGCTAGGCCTTCTTGGCCTTGGCGGCCGGTTTGGCTGGTGCCTTGGGGGCTGGCTTGCCAGCATCCGTGTCTGCCGCTGCTTTCTTCTTGTCGGCCGCAGGCTTCTTGGCACCGGGGTGCGGTGCATTGAGCAATGCGTCCAGCTGTTCGCCAATCTCGGCCTCGATGCGGTCCTTGAACGCGCCCAGCAAAAAGCCCAGCTGCGCTTTCATCTCGAACTGGTGGGCATCCACCAGCAGCGTGCCCTTGACGCCTGTGCGGGTGAAGGTCAGCAAGTCTTCGGTGTCACCCTCTTCGTAGGTGCATTCCATGTCGAATTTCTCTTCGGCTTTTTCGGCCCAGGAGAAGGCCACTTTGCGGGCTTCCTTGAAACCCAGGTGGTGGTCGCGGTGGATGTGGATGTCTGGCATGGGGCGTCTCCTTATGAGGGCGTTGTCTGGGATGGCAGCAGTGCGCGCAAGGCCTCGTGGCGTTGTGGCTGGGGCTGCTGCGTCAATTGGCGTACGGCATCATAAAACCGGGGCCAGCTGCGGCCCTCGCGCTCGAACAGGGCTTCGAATGCAGGCACCAGTTCGTCGTAGGCGGCCTGGGCCGCGAAGCTGGCGTTGTTGGCCTGGGCCACCCAGCGGTCGTAGCCTGCTACCTGGGCGTTGGTGGCCTGGGGCGCCCCCCCGCCGGGCGGACTCAGCCAGCGCTCGCGCAGCGCGGCGTAGTCTGCGCGGAAACGCTGCATTGCTTCATTTTTGATAGCTAAAAGAGATTGCTCATCGCGCGCAGAGGCCTCTTTTTGCTCATAAATGGCGGCAAGTTGGGCGCGTGTGGCGCGGGTCAGGGCGCGGAAGGCGCCGCGCCGCGCCTCGTTGGTGGCGTAGGCCTCGCGCGCGGCGGGGGTGGATTGCGTGGCCAGCCACTGCGCCACGCCGATGCGCTCCACCGCCGTGGCAAAGGACTCGTTGAACAAGGTGTCGTTCTTTGCGTACACCACCTGGTGCGCCAGCTCGTGGAACAGCAGGCGCACAAAGTCGCCCTCGGGCCAGGCGATGAAGGTGGACAGCAGCGGGTCGCCGCCCGCCCAGTTCATGTAGCCCAGCGTGGAGTAGGCGGGCACGCCGTACACCTCCACCTCCAGGCCCTGCGCGGCCAGCTCGGCCGCCTCGGCCTGCGCTGCCGCCTCGGTGAAATAACCCCGGTAGCCAATGCAGCCCGTGACCGGAAAGCACCACGTGTGCAGCGTCAGCGAATAGGGCGGCGCGGCGACCACATTCCACACGGCGGCGGGGCGCTTCAGGTCGGCATAGCGGCGGTAACTAGCGTTGTCGGGCAGGCCGAGTTCTGTGACCGCAAAGGCCCGCGCACGTTGTGCCAGCTGCAGCCGCTCGCGCAGGGCGGGCGAGATGTCTTTGCGCGCCACCCAATCGTCAATGGGTTCTGCGGCATGCATGATCTGCATGTGCCCGCGCAGCGATTGCCAGTAGTAGCCCCACGCGTTGGAGGGGCCGGTGGTGCTGGCGCAGCCGCACAGCACCAGGCAAAGCATCAGGCTGAAAGTGGCCCGCAGGCGGGAAAGTGGCTCGCGCATGCAGCGCAGTTTATGGGCAGATCGGGCCCTTTGTGCTCGCCCTGTCAGCAGCTTGGCTGTGGTGGTTTCTAGAATGCCGCGCATGACCCCTTCGACTGCTCAAGACCCTGCTCGCCCAACCGCACTGGCCGACGGCCTGTTCGCCGACGAATCCGGTTGCCCGCGTTGCACCTGGTGCCAGGCCACGCCGCTGTACCGCCACTACCACGATACCGAGTGGGGCTTTCCGGTGGCGGACGACCGCCGACTGTTCGAGAAGATCTGCCTGGAGGGTTTTCAGTCCGGCCTGAGCTGGCTCACGATCCTGAACAAGCGCGAGGGTTTTCGCGCGGTGTTTGCCAACTTCGACGCCGAGCAGGTCGCAGCCTTTGGCCCGGCCGAGGTCGAGCGCCTGGTGCAGGACGCGGCCATCGTGCGCCACCGGGGCAAGATCGAGTCCACCATCAACAACGCGCGCCGCGTGCTGGAGCTGCGGCGCGAGTTCGGCTCGCTGGCGCATTACGCCTGGCGCTACGAGCCCGCCGCCACAGACCGGCCCGAGCGCATCACGCGCGAAGTGGCGCGCACCCTGTCCACGTCGCCCGCGTCGGTTGCCATGTCCAAGGACCTGAAAAAGCGGGGCTGGAGTTTTGTAGGCCCGACCACGGTCTACGCCTTCATGCAGGCCATGGGGCTGGTGAATGACCACCTGGAGGGTTGCCATTCGCGCCCCGCAGCGCTGGCGGCGCGCAAGGCGTTTGTGGTGCCGCGCGGCTGACCGATCAATCGATAGATCGCTCAGGCCCGCGCCATAGGCCGTAGCAGCCACAGCGCCCCCAGCGCAGCCAGGCCCAGCAGTGTGGTGAGCCACAGGGCATCGGCGCCAGCGCGGTCCAGCGCCATGCCAAACAGCACGGGTGCAAACGCCTGCGCCACACGGGCGGGCACCATCATCAGGCCCTGGCGCGCGCCGTAGCCTGCGGGGCCAAACAGCACCAGCGGCAGCGTGCCCTTGGCAATGGTCAGGATGCCGTTGCCCGCGCCATGCAGCACGGTAAATACTGCCGCAGCAGGCCCGCCCAGCGCCATCAGCAGGCCAGCGCCCACGGGATGTGCGGCGGCGGCCAGCTGGGCCGACAGCAGCGGGTGCAGGCGGCGCAGCAAGCCAAACTCCAGCAGGCGCGCTGCCACCTGTGCCGGGCCCACCAGCGCGGCCAGGGCCACAGCCGCCTGCAGCGACGTACCGCTGGCCTGAAGCAGTCGCGGCAGGTGGGCCGCCATGGCGGTACTGGTGAACCAGGTGACGGCAAACACAAACGACAGCAGCACGGTGGTGCGCAACGGGTGGGCGGCAGTGGGCGGGGCGGATGCAGCCGGTGCCGAGGTGGCCGCCACAGGTTCATCTGCCGAAGGTGGGGGCGGCTTCTTTGCTGTGTCGGCGCGTGGCAGCCAGCCGTTGAGCGGCACGCCCACCAGCAAGTGCAGCGCCGCCCAGCCCGCGCACGCGCCGCGCCATCCCCACTGCGTCTCCATCCAGGCCGACAGAGGCCAGCCCACGGTGCTGGCAAACCCCGCAATCAGCGTGATGCCGGTGATGGCGCCGCGTGCGCCCTGGCCGTACAGCCGCACCAGCGTGGCAAACGCAGCCTCGTACAGGCCCGAACCCATGGCCACGCCCATCAACACCCACGCGGCAAACAGACCCACAGGGCCTTGCGCCAGCGCCATGCCCGCCAGGCTGGCGGCAAACAACAGGTTGGTGCACACCAGCACCGGGCGGCCGCCATGGCGGTCGATGGCGCGGCCAGCGAAGGGCCCGAGCAGTGCCGACACGATGAGTGCCACCGAAAATGCCGCGAACACCGTGGGCGTGGCCACGCCCAGGTCGCGCGCCATGGGCGCGGCCAGCATGGCGGGCAGGTAGTAGGACGAGGCCCAGGCCAGGGTCTGGGCCGTGCCCAGGCGCGCCACGGTCCAGCGTTGCGAGGCGGCGTTCATGCCGCGCGGTGCGCTACGGCCTGGGGGTGTGTAACCGCCTCAGACACGCTGGCCCTGCGCGTCGATGATGACTTCGCCATCTTCCTTGGTGAACCCACCTTGCTGCGGCGCAGGCAGGATGTCCAGCACCTTCTCGGACGGGCGGCATAGCCGAGTGCCCAGGGGCGTGACGACGATGGGGCGGTTGATGAGGATGGGGTGCTGCAGCATTGCGTCGATGAGCTGCGCGTCGGTGACGCCTGGTGCGTCCAGCTGCAGCTCGGTGAAGATCGCTTCCTTGGTGCGCACGGCGTTGATCACCGGTTCGCCGGTCGCTGCAATCAGCGCCACCAGCGTGGCGCGGTCGGGCGGGGTTTTCAGGTATTCGATGACCTCGGGCTCCGTACCGCTGTTACGGATCATGGCGAGGGTGTTGCGGGACGTGCCGCACTTGGGGTTGTGATAGATCGTGATGGTGGTCATGGCGTGCTGGAAAGGATGGGTGCGATGGGCGAAAGTTTGCCACTGCGCCGGGGCCAGCCCGGCAAATTTTCCAGCGCGTTCAGCAGCCGCTGGCCCGCATCGCCCAGCGCGCCGTCGTTGTGCACCTCCAGGCTGGCGGCTCCCGGGGGTGGGGTGTAGGCCAGCGCGCGCTGCACCCGGGCCTCCACCTCTTCGCGGGTCTCGCGGCCGCGCGACAGCAGGCGCTCGCGCAGCACCTGGGGGCTGGCGGTGATGTGTATGGCCACCAGGTCCGGGAACCGCGCCAGGGCCTCAGGCAGGTAGGCGCGGGAGCCATTGAGCAGTACCCAGTGGCCCCGCGCCAGCGGCGCCAGTTGCGCATGCCGCACGCCATAACCCAGGCCGTTGGCCTGCCAGTGCAGGGCAAAGGCGTGTTCGCTGCACAGCGCAACAAACGCTTGGGGCGAAACGCTGTCATGCGCTTCGCCACCGGACGTGGCGGCACGGCTGATGGTGCGCTGCGCCCAGTGCACGGGGCAAGGCTGGGGCAGGTGCGCGCGCAGCCAGTGCAGCAGGCTGTCCTTGCCCGCACCCGAGGGGCCCATGCAGTAGACCAGCCGACCGGCGGTCATGCGCCCATCTCCAGGTGGTCCAGCAGCACAAAGTCTGCGCCGGGCGTGGGCTCTGCGAACAAGGCGAGGCTGTTGAACTTGAGGATGGGCAGGTCCGAGAAAAATTCCTGTGCGGCCTCGAACACCAGCGACTGCGTGGGTGCGTCTACCTGCGCCAGGCTGCCGGTGAGCGACATGTGAAAGCGGAATTCGTCCAGCACAAACGGGTAGCCCCATTGCTGCAGCAGTGCGTCCTGTCGTGCGGTGAGCCCCGCTGCGCGGCGCCGGGCCAGGTCGGCGTCGGACAGGGGCGCGGCCAAGGACTGAAGCGCCGTCACGCAGGTGGCGGCGGTCTCCTGGATCTGTGCATTGGCGGGGTGCAACGCCGGGGGCACCAGCGCCAGAAAGTCGTCGATGCGTTGTACCTGCAGCGGCGGCAGCACAAAGGGTTGCAGCCCGCGCGCCACCTCCTGCACGGCCTGGTGCAGCGTGATCCAGTCGGTGCCGGGCGCGAGCGCAAACGGCGCCTTGAGCGTGGCGTGCCAGCCGTAGCGACGGGGCGCTGCGGTCATGCGGTGCAGTGCGTCGGCCGCCACGCCGTCAATGGCGAGCTGCTGCAGCGGCTGCAGCAACGCAGCGCAGCGCCCCAGCCAGTGGCTGCCGGCCAGCCAGCCCAGGCTGCCCGGGTTGGGGGCGAAGTACACGGCATAGCGGTGGTGGGTGGGTGGCATGTCAGGTGTGTTCATCGTGGTCAATGGTCAGTTTCACGCGGTCGCCCGCAAACCAGGCGCGGGCCCATTCGATGGGTGTGCCTGTCAGGTCCACGTTCAGGCTCTCTACCTGCAGCACGGGGCGTGAGGTGGGCTGGCGCAACTGGGCGGCCACTTCGGCGCTCGGCAGCTCGGCGGTGATGCGGCTTTCGCGGCGCGTGTAGTCAGCAACGCCGTGGGCAGTGAAGCCTGCGGTGATGGAGCCCGTTTCGCGCACCACGGCCGCCAGGTTTTCGAAGCGGGGCAGGGGAAAGTAGCGCTCGCTGATGTGCAAGGGCTGGCCCTCGGCGTCGCCCCGAACGCGCAGCGCCAGCAGCGGGCTGCGCGCGGGCACTTGCAGCGCCTTGGCCAGCGCCGCCGTGGCGCGCGTGGTCTGGGCCTGCAGCACCACCAGGCTGCCGCGCAGACCGGCCTGTGCCAGGCCCTGCTGGTGGCGCGTGCGCTTACCCAGCACCAGGTCCACTGCAAAGTCTTCCACATAGGTGCCGCTGCCCTGCGTGATGCGCACCAGCCCCTGGCTGCACAGGCTGGCGAGCGAGCGGCGGATGGTGTGGCGGTTCACGCCGAACTGCTCGGCCAGTGCGTGCTCCGAGGGCAGGCGCTGTCCCGGCGGGTACACACCGCTGCCAATGGCCTCAGCCAGTTCGGCGGCAATGCGCGTCCAGAAGCTGTCGCGCGCAGGGCGCAGTGGTGGGGCATGCGGGACCTGTAACGGGGTCGTGAGAGAGGTGGTGCTGGCTGTCATGAAACCTACATGCGCGCTCTTTAAGCTGGCGCCAGTTGTTCAATTTGTCTATACAACTTTCAGGGTACCACTTCCATGTTTCAAGCCTTTGACAACCCGGGGCCGGACCGCCCCCTGGGCCGCGCGCAGTGGATGGCGCTGCTGGCCCGGGCGCCGCTGGGGCTGCTCGAATCTGCCTTGCACGAGCATGCCACGCGCCCCGCGCGCTGGCTGCGTGCGCCCGAGACAGGTCTGATGATGGTGCAGGGCCGCGCCGGGGGCACGGGCGAGCGCTTCAACCTGGGCGAGGTCACCGTTACCCGCTGCGCCTTGCGCGTGGCCGACGCATCTAACGCTGCCGAGGCCACTGTGGGCGTGGCCTACGTGCTGGGCCGATCGCACCGCCAAGTGCAGCTGGCGGCCTTGGCCGATGCGCTGCTGCAAGACCCTGTTCAGCAACCAGCGCTGGACGCACAACTGCTCGACCCCATCCGTGCCCACCTGCGCAACACCCAGGCCGAGCGCCAGGCGCGGGCTGCCAGCACCAAGGTGGACTTCTTTACCGTGGCGCGCGAGAGCGGCACCGACAACGACGAGGACACCGAATGAGCGCGACCCCGATGACCCCAGTGACCCCGTTGGCATCCCTGGGTGCCGGATTCTCGAACGAAGCCTTTGGCAGCCAGGCGGTGTTCCGCGAGGTACTGCAGGCGCTGTCGCACCCTGGCCGCACGGTGGCGGTGGAGCACGACGCACAGACTCCTGCTGTGGGTCATGCCGCATCGGCGGCCGTGCTGCTGGCGCTGCTCGACAGCGACTGCACGCTGTGGCTCTCGCCCAGGCTGGCTGCCAGTGATGCCGGTGCCTGGTTGCGCTTTCACACGGGCTGCACCTTGGTGACCGATCCGACGCAGGCCCGCTTTGTGTGGGTAGCGCAGGGCGATGCCTTGCCCGCGCTGAGCAGCTTGGCCTTGGGCACTGACATCTACCCGGACCAATCAGCGACTTGTGTGGTCGATCTATCGCGTGCAGAAGCCACCACCGCTGACGCCATCGATGCGTGGGAATTGCGCGGGCCTGGTATTCAGGAGATGACGGCCTTGCTGGTGGATGGATTGCCCGACGACTTCGAGACCCAGTGGGCTGCCAACCACGCAGCGTTTCCGCGCGGTGTGGACCTGCTGCTGGCTGCTGCGGACCACATCGTGGGCCTGCCCCGCACCACGCGGGCGGCGCGCGTTGCCCCCGCCCTTCAGGAGGCCTGAGCATGTACGTAGCCGTCAAGGGCGGAGAAGCCGCCATTCTCAACAGCTACCAGTTGTTGGCGCGCCAGCGCCGGGGTGATGCCGCACGCCCCGAACTCTCGGTGGCGCAGATCCGCCAGCAGCTCAAGCTGGCTGTGGACCGGGTGATGACCGAGGGCTCGGTGTACGACCCCGAGCTCGCGGCCCTCGCCATCAAGCAGGCTGCGGGTGACCTGGTGGAAGCCATCTTCTTGCTGCGCGCCTACCGCGCCACGCTGCCGCGCCTGGGCACCACCTGCCCGCTGGACACCAGCCGCATGGCACTGGACCGGCGCATCTCCGCCACCTTCAAGGACCTGCCGGGCGGCCAGGTGTTGGGCCCCACCTACGACTACACGCAGCGCCTGCTCGACTTCAAGCTGCTGGCCGAAGGCCCGGTGGCGCCGCCTGCCGCTGCGGCAGCTGCGGTGCCACCCGGCCCCACGCCGCGCGTAGTGGACCTGCTCAACCAGGAAGGCTTGATCGAAACCCGCCCCGTGCCCCCGGGCGACCCCGCGCCCACAGACCTGACCCGTGAGCCACTGCGCTTCCCTGCCAACCGCGCCACCCGCCTGCAAAACCTGGCGCGCGGGGACGAGGGCTTCTTGCTCGCCATGGCGTATTCCACGCAGCGCGGCTATTCGCACTCGCACCCGTTTGTGGGCGAAGTGCGCCTGGGCACGGTGGCGGTGGAGATCGTGCCCGAAGAGCTGGGCTTTGCCATCGACATTGGCGATATCGAGATCACCGAATGCGAGATGGTGAACCAGTTTGCCGGCAGCAAGAGCCAGCCCCCGCAGTTCACACGCGGCTACGGCCTGGCGTTTGGCCACAGCGAGCGCAAGGCCATGGCGATGAGCCTGGTGGACCGCGCCCTGCGTGCTGATGAATTGGGCGAGCAGGTGGAGTCCCCCGCGCAGATGCAGGAATTTGTGCTGGGCCACAGCGACAGCCTCGAAGCCTCGGGCTTTGTGCAGCACCTGAAGCTGCCGCACTACGTGGACTTCCAGTCCGAGCTGGAGCTGGTGCGCAAGATGCGCGCCGCTGCAAACCCCGCCAACACCGAACACGGAGACGCCGCATGAACGCACCCATGGAACCGGCCGTGATGGGCCTGCCCGCCGACGCCGCACCGGTGGACGGCCACTTCAACTTTGCCTACCTGGACGAGCGCACCAAGCGCATGATCCGCCGCGCCATCCTCAAGGCCGTGGCCATTCCTGGCTACCAGGTGCCGTTTGGCTCGCGCGAGATGCCGTTGCCCTATGGCTGGGGCACGGGCGGCATCCAGGTCACCGCGTCCATCATCGGCCCGCAGGACTGCCTCAAGGTCATCGACCAGGGCTCGGACGACACGGTCAACGCGGTCAACATCCGTCGCTTCTTCGAGCGCACCACGGCGGTGGCGACCACTACCCGCACGCGCGTGGCCACGCTGATCCAGACGCGCCACCGCATTCCCGAAACGCCGCTGGCCGAAGGCCAGGTCATCGTCTACCAGGTGCCGGTGCCCGAGCCCATGCAGCGCCTGGAGCCGCGCGAGACCGAAACGCGCACGCTGCACGGCCTGGCCGAGTACGGGCTCATGCACGTCAAGCTCTACGAAGACATCGCACGCTACGGCCACATCGCCACCACCTACGACTACCCGGTGCTGGTCAACGGCCGGTACGTGATGGCGCCATCGCCCATCCCCAAGTTCGACAACCCCAAGATGCACATGAACCCCGCGCTGCAGCTGTTTGGCGCGGGCCGCGAAAAGCGCATCTATGCCGTGCCGCCCTATACGCCGGTGGAGAGCCTTGGTTTTGAAGACCACCCGTTCGAGGTGCAGCGCTGGGATGCTGCTTGCGCGCTGTGTGGCGCCACCGACAGCTTTCTCGACGAGGTCATCACCGACGACCAGGGCGGGCGCATGCATGTGTGCTCGGACTCGGACTATTGCCAGGAGCGCCAGGCGCAGCAGGCCGAAACTGCGCGGGTGGAAGGCGGCGCCGCATGAGCACCATGCACATCCGCGAAGCCCTGCAGTCCGACCTGGGGAGCGTGCTGGCGCTGTATGCTGCCATTGAAGACAGCCCGGCCGACGTGCTGACCCTGGAAGAAGCCGAGGCCGTATGGTCCCAGTTCGCCCGCTACCCCAGCTACCGCCTGTGGGTGGCCTGCGATACCGCGCAGCACGGCGTTGTGGTGGGCACCTACGCGCTGCTCGTCATGCACAACCTGGCGCACCGGGGCACGCCCTCGGCCATCGTCGAAGACGTGGTTGTGGCACAGGACCAGCAGGGCCGAGGCATTGGCCGCCAGATGATGGCCCACGCCATGCAGCAGGCGCGCGACGCGGGCTGCTACAAGCTCGCGCTCTCGTCCAACGCCCGCCGCAAGGGCGCGCATGCCTTCTATGAATCCTTGGGCTTTCCGCAGCATGGCCTGAGCTTTGTGATTGAAACCCTCACATGAACCACTCTGAACCTGCTGCGCCGCTGCTGAGCGTGCGCAATGTCAGCAAGCGCTACGGCGACCGTGTGGCGCTGCAAGGCGCGTCCTTCGACCTGTGGCCCGGCGAGGTGCTGGCCTTGGTGGGCGAGTCGGGCTCCGGCAAGTCCACCCTGCTCAACGCCATTGCGGCGCGCAGCGCCCCGGACGAAGGCACGGTGCAGTTCCGCCAGCGCAGCGGCGAGCTGCAGGACATCTATGCCATGAGCGAGGCCCAGCAGCGCCTGCTGGCCCGCACCGACTGGGGCTTTGTGCACCAGAACGCGGCGGACGGTCTGCGCATGGACGTGTCCGCCGGTGCCAATGTGGGCGAGCGCTTGATGGGTCTGGGCGAGCGCCACTATGGCCGCCTGCGCGCCACGGCCACGGAATGGCTGCAGCGCGTGGAGATCGACGCGGCGCGCATCGACGATGCACCACGCACGTTTTCGGGCGGTATGCGCCAACGCCTGCAGATTGCCCGCAACCTCGTCACCCAGCCCCGCCTGGTGTTTATGGACGAACCCACCTCGGGCCTCGATGTGTCGGTGCAAGCGCGCCTGCTGGACCTGCTGCGCCAGCTCACGCGGCAGATGCAGTTGGCGGCCATTGTGGTCACGCACGACCTGGCGGTGGCGCGCCTGCTGGCGCACCGCATGGTGGTCATGCAGCGGGGCCGCGTGGTCGAAGCGGGCCTGACCGACCAGGTGCTCGACGACCCGCAACACCCCTACACCCAGCTCCTCGTTTCTTCGGTACTGCAGCCATGAACCCACCTTCCATTGCGCCCATCCTCCAGATGCAAGGGGTGGCCAAGCGCTTCACCCTGCACCACCAGAACGGTATCGAACTGCCCGTGCTCGCCCAGGTGGACCTGGCCGTGCAGCCGGGCGAGTGCGTGGTGCTTGACGGCCCCTCAGGCATGGGCAAGAGCACGCTGCTCAAGATGATCTATGCCAACTACCGGGCCAATGCCGGCCGCATCACCGTGCGCTCGGCCGATGGCACCGTGGTGGACGTGACGCAGGCCACGCCGCGTGCGCTGGTGCAGCTGCGGCGCGACACCGTGGGCTATGTGAGCCAGTTCCTGCGGGTCATCCCGCGCGTGTCGGCCCTGGATGTGGTGGCCGAGCCACTGTCCGAAGACGCGGGCGACGACCCTGCGGGCATCGAGGCCGCCCGCGAGGCTGCCCGCCAGTGGCTGACCCGCCTGCGCATCCCCGAACGGCTGTGGCACCTGCCGCCCGCCACGTTCTCGGGTGGGGAGCAGCAGCGCATCAACATCGCCCGCAACATGATCAAGCCCAAACCGCTGCTGTTGCTGGACGAGCCCACCGCATCCCTCGATGCGGCCAACACCGAGACGGTGATCGCCATGATCCGCGATGCCGTGGCGCGCGGCGCGGCCCTGGTGGGCATTTTTCATGACGCGCAGGTGGGCGCCGCCGTGGCCACGCGCCGCGTGAATGTGGGCGACTTCCGGGGGGCATCGGCATGACTGCGACTGTGTTCAAGAACGCCCGCATGGTGCTGCCGGGGGAAGTGGTACAGGGCAGCCTGCACATGGAGGGCGGGCGCATTGCGTCGCTGGACAGCGGGGGCACTGCAGCCCTGCAAGGTATTGACCTGGGGGGCGACTACCTGTTGCCGGGCCTGGTGGAAATCCACACCGACAATTTCGAGCGCCACCTGATGCCGCGACCCAAGGTGCAATGGGCCGAGATGCCCGCACTGCTGGCCCACGACGCCGAGATTGCGGCCGCAGGCATCACCACGGTGCTGGACGCGCTGGGCGTGGGCGAGGCCGATGTGGACAGCCTGCGCGGCAGCGCCTGGAACCGCGTGCTCGACACCATCGACACCTGCACCGAACGCAACCTTCTGCGTGCCGACCACCACCTGCATGTGCGCTGCGAGCTGCCTGCGCCCAACACCATCGACCTGTTCGAGCCCTTCCACGGCCATTCGCGCCTGTCGCTGATCTCGCTGATGGACCACACCCCGGGCCAGCGCCAGTGGGAGAACATCGAGCAGGCCCGCACCTACTACACCGGCAAGAAGGGCTGGAGCGCCGAGAAGTTCGAGCGTCAGGTGGCGCACGCCGCCACGCTGCAGGCGCAGTACGCCGAGCCGCACCGCGCGTACTTCGTGGATTACTGCCGCACGCACGGCATCTCGCTGGCCAGCCACGACGACACAACGGTGGCGCATGTGGAGCAGGCCCACGCCGAAGGGGCTGCGATGTCGGAGTTCCCGACCACGCTGGCTGCAGCCCAGGCTGCGCACGAGCGCGGGCTGCTCACCGTGATGGGCGGTCCCAACGTGGTGCGCGGTGGCTCGCACTCGGGCAATGTGGCGGCGGCTGATCTGGCGCGCAGGGGCTTGCTGGACATCCTTTCGTCGGACTACGTGCCCGGCAGCCTGCTGAGCGCGGTGATGCGGCTGGTGCAGGACGACATCCTGCCCCTGCCGCAGGCCGTGGCCACCGTCACCCGCAACCCGGCCAAGGCGGCGGGCATGCTGGACCGGGGCGCGCTCGCGCCCGGCCTGCGCGCCGACCTGGTGCAGGTGCACATGGCCGAGCTGCCCGATGGCGGCCGCCAGGCCGTGGTGCGTGGGGTGTGGCGCGAAGGGCAGCGCGTGCTGTAGCAGGCCTCAAGACCGCTCTCTGACATCCAAACTTCTCCCAACTGTCAAAGCACTGTCACGCCCGACCACCACACTCCGGTTGTCTAGACGACTTATTCCGTTTCCAAATCATCCGTGTCGTTGTTGCTCCGCCTTGCCGTGCTACAGCACTGTCTGCGGCTTTGCGCCTAGACACGAATGATTTGGAAACGGAATTAACCCACCAAGGAGGCTGCCATGACTGCCGCACTGCACATCCACCAACTGAACAAGCATTTCGCCAACGGCAAACACGCCCTGCGCGACATCAACCTCACCGTGCAGCGCGGCGAGATGGTGGCGCTGATTGGTGCCTCGGGCTCGGGCAAGTCCACCCTGCTGCGCCATGTGGCGGGCTTGGTGGTGGCCGATGCGTCCAGCGATTCGCTGATCGAGGTGGATGGCCGCTGCGTGCAGCAGGCGGGGCGCATCCACAGCGACATCCGTAGGGTGCGTTCGCAGGTGGGCTTTGTGTTCCAGCAGTTCAACCTGGTGGACCGCTTGCCGGTGTTGATGAACGTGCTGGTGGGCCTGCTGCACCGCACGCCCTGGTGGCGCGGCTGGCTGCGCATGTTCAAGCCGCAGGAGCGCGCGCTGGCGCTGGAAGCGCTCCACCGCGTGGGCATTGCCGAATGCCATGCACAACGTGCTTCCACCCTGTCCGGCGGGCAGCAGCAGCGCGCGGCCATTGCCCGCACGCTGGTGCAGGGCGCCAAGGTGGTGCTGGCCGATGAGCCCATCGCGTCGCTCGACCCGGAGTCCTCGCGCAAGGTCATGGACATCCTAGCCCGCATCAACCGCGAGGACCGCTGCACCGTCATCGTGTCGCTGCATCAGGTGGATGTGGCCATCAAATACTGCCCCCGCGTGGTGGCGTTGCACCACGGCCAGGTGGTGTACGACGGCCCATCGGCGGCCCTCACGCCCGCACTGCTGCGCAGCCTGTATGGCGTGCACGCCGACGAAATTCTGTCGGATGCTGCGGGTGCCCCACCAGCACCCGTGCATGCCCCAACACCCGTCCCGCAGTGGGCGCCCGCCATGGTCCAGGCCGCCTGAACGGTCTTTTGTTTCTTTTCAATTCCTTTCTCTGGAGTTTTCAACATGTTCAAGAAACTGTGTGCCGCCCTGACGATCGGGCTGGGTTTGACCACGGGCGCGTTGGCCCAGGACATCAACTTCGGCATGATCTCGACCGAGGCCTCGCAAAACCTCAAGGCCGACTGGCAGCCCCTGCTGGATGACATGGCCAAGCAGACCGGTCTGAAGATCAACGCCTTCTTTGCATCCGACTACGCAGGCCTCATCGAAGCCATGCGCTTCAACAAGATGCAGGTGGCTTGGCTGGGCAACAAGTCGGCCATGGAAGCCGTGGACCGCGCCAATGGCGAAGTCTTCGCGCAGATGGTGAACGCAGACGGCACACAGGGCTACTACTCGCACCTCATCGTGCACAAGGACAGCCCCCTGGCCACCCTGGATGACGTGCTCAAGAACGGCAAGTCGCTGAGCTTTGGCAACGGCGACCCCAACTCCACCTTGGGGTTCTTGGTGCCCGGCTACTACGCCTTTGCACAGAACAAGATCGACGCGAAGACGCACTTCAAGATCACGCGCAGTGCCAACCACGAGACCAACGCGCTGGCCGTGGCCAACAAGCAGGTGGATGTGGCCACCAACAACAGCGAGAACCTGGAAAAGATCAAGGAGCGCCAGCCCGAGAAGTTCAAGGACATCAAGATCGTCTGGACCTCGCCCCTGATTCCGCTGGACCCGCTGGTGATGCGCAAGGACTTGCCCGAGGCCACCAAGACCAAGATCCGCGACTTCTTCTACAACTACGCCAAGACCGATGCGCGCGAGAAGGAGATCGTGATGAAGATCTCCAAGCTCTCGGGCTTCAAGCCATCAACGAACGCACAGCTCACCCCCATCCGCCAGCTGGACCTGTTCGGTAAGCGCAACAAGATCGAGGCCGACGCGACGCTGGCTGATTCTGACAAGAAGACCCGCCTGGCCGAGATCGACCAGCAGCTGGCGTCGTTGAAGTAATCCGTAGGTTTCTTGTTGCGACCCGGGTGTCTCCATGTCCTCTGCTTTGAATCCCTCGCTGGCCCCACTGGCCGGCACCTCGTCGCCCAAGCGCAGCCTGGCCTGGTACCTGTCGTGGGGCATCCTGCTGGTGTTGTTGGCGGCGTCCTGGAAGGGCGCCGACATGCGCCCGCTCGATCTGTGGAACGACTCGGGCAACATGGTCAGCTATGCGGCGGAGTTCTTTCCGCCCAATTTTGCGCAGTGGCAGATCTATGTGCAGGAGATGCTGGTCACGCTGCAGATCGCGCTGTGGGGCACGGCGCTGGCGGTGGTCACCGCCGTGCCGCTGGCACTGCTGGCCTCGTCCAACATCGTGCCCTGGTGGGTCTACCAGCCAGTGCGCCGTGTGCTGGATGCGTGCCGCGCCATCAACGAAATGGTGTTTGCCATGCTGTTTGTGGTGGCTGTCGGGCTGGGGCCGTTTGCCGGGGTGCTGGCGCTGTGGATCCACACCTCGGGCACCTTGGCCAAGCTGTTCTCCGAAGCCGTGGAGGCGATTGACCCGCAGCCCGTGGAGGGCATCCGCTCCACCGGCGCCAGTGCGCTGCACGAGATCATCTACGGCGTGATCCCGCAGGTGATGCCGCTGTGGATTTCGTACACGCTGTACCGCTTTGAGGCCAACGTACGCTCGGCCTCGGTCGTGGGCATGGTGGGCGCAGGCGGCATTGGCGTGGTGCTGTGGGAGATCATTCGCGGGTTCCAGTACGCCGAGACCTGCGCTGTGATGCTCATCATCGTGGTCACGGTGAGTGTCATCGACCTGGTGTCAGCGCGTATTCGCAAGGCCTTGGTCTGAGCGCGGCAAACAAAACTCTTCTGGCGTTGTTGCTGCGTCTTGTCGTACTACGCGTACTGCCTGCGACGCAGCGCCTAGCCAGAACCGCTTCGCTGAGTGTTGTTAGCCGCTCCAAGTTTTTAGGAAGATTCCATGGCATTGAGTCTTGAAGACATCGCCCACCTGCTCGCCACCCGGGGCGTGAATCAATATGGCCGCGAGGCGGTCAGCCAGCTGGAGCATGCCTTGCAGTGCGCGCAGTGGGCCGAGAAATCCGGCGAAACCCCCGCGACGGTCGCAGCGGCTTTGCTGCACGACCTGGGCCACCTGCTGGCACCCGGGGGCGACACGGCCGAGCAGGACGACCTGCACCAGTACATGGCCATCCCGTTCTTGCGGAGCCTGATGCCCGACGCGGTGCTGGAGCCCATCCGCCTGCACGTGGATGCCAAGCGCTACCTGTGCACCATGGAGCCGGGGTACTGGGAGACGCTGTCACCCGCATCGCAGCACAGCCTGGTGCTGCAGGGCGGGCCCTTCACGCCCAAAGAGGCGATGCAGTTTGCAGCCCAGCCGTTTGCGCAAGAGGCCATCCGCCTGCGCCGCTATGACGACCATGCCAAGGTGCCAGGGCTGGTCACGCCGCCGCTGGGCTACTACATGGCGCTGGTGCAGCGTCTGGTGCAGGTTCCGGCGGTTGGTGCTCCTGCTGCAGACCTCATCCCGGTGGCGGCGTAGACAGGCGCGCGGCGCGGCCGGGACAAGCGCCCCGCGTCAGCTGCCCTTGTAGCCATTGATCCACCCCAGGTCCAGCGGCCGGTCCTCGAATTCGGTGTTCAGGACCACGGTGCTCGTGGTGCGCGCCACGCCGGGAATCGCCTTGATCTGGTAGAGCACGTCCTCCAGCCCGCGCGCGTGCGTGGTGCGGATCTTGGCCAGGAAGTCGTGCTCGCCAGCCACGCTGTGCAACTCTTCCACCTGGGGGATAGCGCGCAGGCGCGGCGCAATGTCACGGCAGTGCGCGCCGCCATCGTTGCGGATCGCCACAAACGCGGTGAAGTTCAGCCCGACGCGCTCCGGGTCCACGCTGATCGAAAACCGGCGGATCACGCCCTTGTCCAGCAGCTTCTTCACACGTTCGTGCACGGCGGCGGTGGACAGTCCCACCTCGGCGCCTACATCGGCGTACGAACGTCGGCCATCCGCGCCCAGTGCCGAAATAATTCTGGCGTCCATGTCATCTGTCTGAATATTTGCTTGCATAGCCGCTTGTTTTTGGTAAAAATTCCGAAAACCTTGCGGTTTCCATAAATTATTCGGTCAGGTGGAGAATATGCCGGCAATTTTCAACGCGCAAGCCCAATCACAGCGCAGCTGGGCGGTGGCCCTGGCGCTGCTGCTGGTCTACATCGTCTGGGGCACCACCTATTTTGCGATTGGCATTGCGGTGCAAACCATGCCGCCCCTGCTCATGAACGCCATCCGCTTCCTGTGTGCGGGTGGTGTGATGCTGCTCATTGCACTGTGGCAAGGCCATGCATTGCCGACGTGGGTGCAATGGCGCAACTCGGCGGTGGTGGGGGGCTGCATGGTGTTCCTGGCCATGAACCTGATGGGCTTTGCGCAAAAGCTGGGCATTGGCTCGGGTCTGATGGCCACGGTGGTCACCACCATGCCCATGTGGCTGGCCCTGTGGTCGCGCTGGGGCGGCGAGCGTGTGCCATTCACCAGCTGGATCGGACTGGCACTGGGCGTTGCAGGCGCGCTGCTGCTGGCGCTGGAGGGCGACTTTTCTGCCACCTGGCTTGGCGCGCTGCTGGCCTTTGGTGCACCGCTATGCTGGAGCATCGGCTCGTATGCATCGCGCAGGCTGTCGCTGCCCGCGCCCGCCATGGCCTCGGCCGCGCAGTGGTTTGCGGGGGGCGCCATGGGGCTGGTGGTGGCGCTGTGGTTCGAGCCTTTGAGCGCCTTGGGCCAGGTCAGCGCCAAGTCGTGGGCGGCGTGGGTGTATCTGCTGGTGTTTGGCACCTTGGTCGCGCTCAACGCGTACCTGTGGCTGCTGCAGAACACCTCAGCGGCGCTGGCGGGGAGTTACTCGTTTGTGAACCCTGCGGTGGCCCTGCTGGTGGGGGTGGCCCTGGGTGGGGAACTGCTCACGGGGTGGGTGTATGCGGCATTGCCGTTGATTGCTGCGGCGCTGGCGTTCATCCTGTACGGCAAAACACTGCAGGGGTGGTGGGTGGCGCGGCGAACGGCGGGGCTGGGCGTGCGGGCCGGGTAGTTGGGGCCGCGTGCTCTGCCCCAACGAGGTTCTCGGAATATTTAATCAAAAATGATAGCGTTCAGCACAAGGTGGTCAGGCGCAAGGCAGTGATTTCCTTCTGATTCTCGTTGCGCAGATACTGCTCACTCCGCATCCGGCACCACTGCCGTCGCCTCGATCTCCACCTTCGCCCGTTCTTCCATCAACCCCGCCACCTGCACGCAGGCCATGGCCGGGAAGTTCTTGCCCAGCACCTCGCGGTAGACCGCGCCCAGTTCCTTCAGGCGGCTGTTGTACTCGTTGCGGTCGGTCACGTACCAGGTCAGCCGCACCAGGTGTTCGGGGCCTGCGCCGCCAGCCTCCAGCACCGCGCGCACGTTCAGCAGCGTTTGCTTGGTCTGGGCGATGAAATCGTCGCTCTCGAACTGCTGCTGCGCGTTCCAGCCGATCTGGCCGCCGGTAAAGACCATCGTGCCGCGTGCGGCCACGCCGTTGGCGTAGCCCTTGGGGGTGACCCAGCCTTCGGGCTGCAAAAGGGTGTTTTTCATCGTCATGTCGTTGTTTTTGTAGGGGAGGGCGATGGCGAGGCGCCCGCACCCTGGCGCAGCTTGAAGCGCTGCAGCTTGCCGGTTTCGGTGCGGGGCAGTGCCGCTACAAACTCCACTACGCGTGGGTATTTGAACGGGGCGATGGTGGCCTTCACATGGTCCTGCAGGGTCTTGACCATGGCGGCGTCGCCGGTATGGCCGGGCTTCAAGACGCAGATGGCCTTGACCACCATGCCGCGCTCTTCGTCGGGCACGCCGATCACGCCGCACTCGGCCACGGCGGGGTGGCGCAGCAGGGCGTCTTCCACCTCGGGGCCGCCCACGTTGTAGCCGGCGGTGATGATCATGTCGTCATCGCGCGCCTGGTAGAAGAAGTAGCCGTCCGCGTCCTGCGTGAACGCGTCGCCGGGGTAGTTCCAGCCGCCCTTCACGTAGTTGGCCTGGCGCGGGTCGTCGAGGTACTTGCAGCCCGTGGGGCCGATCACGGCCAGTTTGCCCACGGTGCCGCGCGGCACCTCGTGGCCGTCATCGTCCACCACCTTGGCGATGTAGCCGGGCACGACCTTGCCCACCGCCCCCGCCCGGCTCTCGCCGCCCGCTGACGAGATGAAGATGTGGAACATCTCGGTGGCGCCGATGCCGTCCGTCATGTCCAGGCCAGTGGCGTCCCGCCAGAGCTGGCGCGTGGCGTCGGGCAGGCCTTCGCCCGCACTCACGCTGGTGCGCAGCTGCGGCAGGCCGATCTGCTTGGCGAACGGCGCCATCTGCCGGTAGAACGTGGGGGCGGTGTAGCAGATGGTGACGCCCGCTTCGCGCATCAGGCGCACCATGGTTTCGGGCGTGTAGGGCTGGTCGGGGAAGTACACGCTGGCACCCGCCCACATGGGGAACACGAGCAAGCCACCGAGGCCAAAGGTGAATGCCAGGGGTGGCGAGCCCGCCACGATGTCGTCGGGCGTGGCGCGCAGCACGTGGCGTGGCCAGGCCTCGCAGCCTGCCAGCACATCGCGGTGGGTGTGCACGGCGGCCTTGGGGGCACCTGTGGTGCCGGAGGTGAAGGCCATCAGCGCGATGTCGTCTGCGGAGGTGGGGCAGGGCGGCGTGGCGCCGGGCTTGCCCTGTGCGCGCTGCAGCAGGTCGGCAGCATCGGGCGCGGTGTGGAAGGGCACGATGGTGGTCAGCACCGGGTGCTGTGTTTGTGCCGTCTGCAGCTCCGTCAGCAGGCGGCCGTCGCACAGCGCCAGCGTGGGCTGGGCGCGGTCGATGATGCTGCCCAGCTCCACCGCCCGCAGCAGCGGCATGGTCGCCACCGCCACCAGCCCGGCGTAGACCGTGCCCAGCCAGGCCAGCGCCATCTCCACCGTGTTGCCGCCGCGCAGCAGCACGCGGTTGCCGGGCACCAGGCCATGGTCCTGCGTCAGCACCTCGGCAATGCGTGCGGCCTCGGCGCGGGCGTCGCGGTAGGTGTATGTACGGTGCGGGCCGCGCAACAAGGGGCGGTCGCTGTGGCCCGCGCGCTCGGCCTGGTCGAAGAGGGCCTGCACCAGGTTCGCCTGGTCTGCGATCTGCAGCTCGGGCAGGTCGTAGCGCAGGGTGGGCCAGGCCTCGGGCGGCGGCAGGCGGTCGTGCACAAAATGGTCGGGCTGTGCGGAGGGTTTGGAAGAGGCTTTCATGGCATCACTCCTGCAGAACGGCCTTGCCGATGATGAGCTGCTGCACCTCGGTGGCGCCTTCGTAAATGCGCAGCGAGCGGATGTCGCGGTACAGCGATTCGACCTTGCTGCCCACCTCCACCCCGCGCCCGCCGTGCAGTTGCAGCGCCATGTCGATCACGCGCTGGGCGTTTTCGGTGGCGGTCATCTTGGCCATGGCTGCTTCTGCGGTGACGCGCGCCTGGCCGGTGTCGCGCAGCCAGGCCGCGCGGTAGGTGAGCAGCGCGGCGCTGTCCACCAGTGCGGCCATTTCGCCGATCTTGGCCTGCGTGAGCTGGAAGTCTGCGAGCGTCTGACCGAACATGCGGCGCTGGCGGGCGTGGTGCACCGCCTCGGCCAGCGCGCGGCGCGCCATGCCCAGGGCTGCGGCGGCGACCGACGCGCGGAAGATGTCGAGCGTGCGCATGGCCAGCTTGAAGCCGCCGTTTTCTTCGCCCAGCAGCGCTGTGGCAGGCACGTTGCAATCGGTGAACTGCAGCGTGGCCAGCGGGTGGGGCGCCATCACGTGGATGTGGTGCGAGGTGTCCAAGCCCGGCGTGTTCGCGTCGACGATGAAGGCGCTGATGCCGCGCGTGCCGCCGCTGGGGTCGGTCTTGGCGAACACGCAGTAGAAGTCGGCAATGCCACCGTTGCTGATCCAGGTCTTGGTACCTGTCAGGGAATATGAGCCTTTTTGACCGCTATCGCCTGATGGGTCAGCGCTGCTAGCTATTGTTTGCATAGCGCCCACATCCGAACCCGCCTCAGGCTCGCTCAGCGCAAACGCCGCAATCAGCTCGCCGCGCGCCACGCCCTGCAGGTAGTGCGCCTGCTGCGCGGGGCTGCCCGCCAGGGTGATCGCACCGCTGCCCAGGCCCTGCATCGCAAACGCAAAGTCCGCCAGCGGCGAGTGGTAGGCCAGGGTCTCGCGCAGCAGCACCAGCGCGCGCGAGTCCAGTGCGGGCAGCGCGCCGCCGTGGGCCGCAGGCACGCAGTAGCGCAGCCAGCCGCCCGCGCCCAGGCGCTGCACCCAGTCGCGGCAAGCGGCGCGGTCGTCGGTTTCATCGACCGCTTGCGCGGCAGCCCAGGGCACCAAGCCCTCGGCCAGCGCGCGGTGGGCGTCATCAAAAAAGGGCAGGGCCAGGTGCGCCGTGGAGGGCGGGCAAGGGGCGGGGGGCGTGGCGATGTGCATGTTCTTAGTCCCCCTGGAACACCGGTTTCTGCTTGGCTGCAAACGCCTCGTAGGCGCGCCGGAAGTCTTCGGTCTGCATGCAGATGGCCTGCGCCTGGGCTTCGGCTTCGATGGCCTGTTCGATGGTCATGCTCCACTCCTGGCTGAGCATGGTCTTGGTCATGCCGTGGGCGAAGGTGGGGCCGTCGGCCAGCGCGCGCGCTGTGGCTTGCACGTTGGCCAGCAGGTCGGCGCTTTCATACAGGTCGTTGAAGAAGCCCCAGGCCAGTCCTTCGTGCGCGGTCATGGCGCGGCCGGTGAACAGCAACTCGCTGGCGCGGCCCTGGCCGATCATGCGGGGTAGCAGCGCGCAGGCGCCCATGTCGGCGCCTGCCAGGCCCACGCGGGTGAACAAGAAGGCGGTCTTGGTGGCCTGGGTGCCGTAGCGCATGTCGCAGGCCAGCGCCATCATCGCGCCCGCACCGGCGCAAATGCCGTCGATGGCGCCCAGCACGGGCTGCGGGCAGGCGCGCATGGCTTTCACCAGATCACCCGTCATGCGCGTGAACTCCAGCAGTTCGGGCATGGTCATGGTGGTCAGCGGGCCGATGATCTCGTGCACATCGCCGCCCGAGCAAAAGTTGCCGCCCGCGCCGGTGACGACGATGGCCTTCACGTCGGTGGCAAAGCGCAGCGCGTAGAAAAAGTCGCGCAGCTCGGCGTAGCTCTGGAAAGTCAGCGGGTTCTTGCGGTCCGGTCGGTTGAGCGTGACGGTGCCCACGCCATCGGCAAAGCTCCAGGCAAAGTGCTCGGCCACGTAGCTGGCCTGCGGGTTGAACTGCTCGCGCATGGGGTTGCTCGCCCCGATGTAGTGCTTCATTCGGCTGTCTCCAAAGAGTTGTTTTGTGTGTGTTCTTTGACCTTGCCCAGCAGGCGGTACAAGGTGGCGATGTCGCGCTCGCCCAGCGTGGTGAAGGCCTCGACGATCCACTGCTCGTGCTGGCGTGCCATGGTGTTGAACTGCTCGCGGCCTTGAGGCGTGAGGCGCACCAGGTACGCACGGCGGTCACCTTCCACGTCCATGCGCTCGACCAGCCCTTCGGCAACGAGCTGGTCGGTGATGCCGGTGATGTTGCCGCTCGTCACCATCATCCGGCGCGAGAGCTCCTTCATCTTCATGCCGTCCGGTGCACGCTCCAGCTGCGCCATCAGGTCAAAACGCGGCAAGGTGGTGTCGAACTGCGCGCGCAGGTGGCTGCGCACCTGCTTTTCGATGAGCTGGGTGCAGGTGAGCAGGCGCAGCCACAGGCGCAGGGCCTCGGGGTGTTCGCTGGGGGCGGCGCCGTGCAGGCGGGCTTCGAGGTCCATGGGGGGTTACTCGATGGCTGCGGGTTTGCTGGATTCCTGCGCCGGGGCAGTCAGCGCGGCCATCTGCTTTTGCTTGGCGATCTCTCGCAGCATCTGGTCGCGGCCGCTGTGGTATTGCACAGGCCAGTCGGTGTGCGCTGCGGCCACTTGGCTCAATTGTGCGGAGGCGTGCAGCGTCCAGGCCGGATCGGCCAGATGGGGGCGGGCGATGGCGCACAGGTCCGCGCGCCCGGCCGCGACGATGCTGTTGGCGTGGTCGGCCTCGGTGATGGCACCCACGGCCATGGTGGCAATGCCCACTTCGTTGCGGATGCGGTCGGCAAACGGCGTCTGGTACATGCGGCCGTACACCGGGCGGGAGTTGCGCGTGGTCTGGCCGGACGACACATCGATCAGGTCCGCGCCCGCCGCCTTGAAAAGCCGTGCGATGGCAATCGCGTCGTCGGCCGTGTTGCCCTGGCCGTCTGGCAGCCAGTCGTGGGCCGAGATGCGCACGCTCAGCGGCTTGTCGGCGGGCCATACGGCGCGCAGCGCGGTGAACACTTCGAGCGGGTAGCGGCAGCGGTTGTCCAGGCTGCCGCCGTATTCGTCCGTGCGCTGGTTGGTGGCGGGGCTGATGAAGCTGGCCAGCAGGTAGCCGTGCGCGCAGTGCAGCTCCAGCCAGTCAAAGCCGCAGGCCACGGCGCGGCGGGCGCTGTCCACAAATGCGGCGGTCACGCGGTCCATATCGGCACGGTCCATGGCCGCAGGGGTCTGGTTCTGCGCGCCGTAGGCGATGGGGCTGGCAGCCAGCAGCGGCCAGTTACCCGTCTCCAGCGGTTCGTCCGTACCCTCCCAGCCGACGCGCGTGGAGCCCTTGGGCCCGCTGTGGCCCAGCTGCAGACCGACCTTGGCCGTGCTGCTGGCGTGCACGAAGTTGACGATGCGCGCGAAGGCGGCTTGCTGCGCATCGTTCCACAGGCCGGGGCAGGCGGGGGTGATGCGGCCCTCGGGCGTGGGGCTTGTCATCTCCACCATCACCAGGGCGGCGCCGCCCAGCGCGCGGGCGCCGAGGTGCACGAGGTGGAAGTCCTGTGGCACGCCTTCGACCGCGCTGTAGGTGGCCATGGGCGAGACGACGATGCGGTTCTTGAGCGTGAGGCCTTTCAGTGTGAAAGGCGTGAGCATGGGCGGTACGGCCGCCTTGCCGCCCGCCAGCCAGGCCTCATAGCCTTCGAGCCACGCCGCATCGCGAAGCCGCAGGTTCTCGTGGCTGATGCGCTGGCTGCGCGTGAGCAGCGAATACGCGAACTGCTCGATGGGCATGCCTGTATAGCGGCCCACGTTTTCGAACCACTCGGTGGAATTGCGTGCGGCGTTCTGGATCTTGAGCACCTCCACACTGCGGCGTGCCTCGTAGTGCTGCAGCACCTCGTCGATGGGCAGGCCGGTGGCGAATTCGTTGGCGAGATCGATGGCGTCTTCGAGCGCCAGCTTGGTGCCGCTGCCGATGGAGAAATGGGCCGTATGCGCGGCATCGCCCATCAGCACGATAGGCACCTGCTTGCCGCCAATCGCTTCGCGGTGCACCCAGGTGTTGCAGATCACGCGCGGAAAGCGGATCCAGTTGGCCGAGCCGCGCAGGTGCGTGGCGTTGCTGATGAGCGCGTTGCCGTCCAGGTACTTGGCGAACAGCTTCTCGCAGAAGGCGATCGCCTCGGGCTGCTCCATCTGGTCCAGGCCGTGGGCTTTCCACACGGCCTCGGGCGTCTCGACGATGAAGGTGGAGGTGTCGGCGTCGAACTGGTAGGCGTGCGCCTGGAACCAGCCATGCTCGGTCTGTTCGAACGCGAAGGTGAAAGCGTCGAACTTCTTCTTGGTGCCCAGCCACACGAAGCGGCACTGGCGCAGGTCGATGTCGGGCTGGTAGGTGGCCGCGTAGCGGGTGCGGATGCGGCTGTTGAGGCCGTCGCTGGCGATCACCAAGTCAGCACCGTACTGCGCGGCGAGCGCCTGGTCGTCGGCCACGTCGGTCTCGAACACCAGCTCCACGCCCAGCGCCAGGCACCGGTCCTGCAGGATGTTGAGCAGCCGCTTGCGGCCGATGCCGCAAAAGCCATGGCCCGTGGAGCGCACGCTGCGGCCCTTGAAGAACACCTCGATGTCGTCCCAGTGGTTGAACGCATCGCCGATGAGCGCGGCCGTGGGGGCGTCCGCCGCCTGCAGGTTGGCCAGCGTCTGGTCCGACAGCACCACGCCCCAGCCGAAGGTGTCGAACGGTCGGTTGCGTTCGACCACCGTGATGCGGTGCGCGGGGTTTTGCTGCTTCATCAGCAGGGCGAAATAGAGACCGGCGGGCCCGCCGCCAATGCAGAGGATGTTCATGTCAAAATAGTTTAGACCTAAACAAAATACTGTCAATGGGGGGTTCCCGTGCGGGGCTTTGGGCGCCATCCCCGGCCCGCCCGGCGCACAATCTGCCCATGGGGCGTGCCGTCGCGTGCCCTGTTGTGTTGACCTGACCCGAGAAGGCTTTTCCATCCCATGCTTTACAAATTCAAGTCCCGCGCCGCCGCCGATCTGATCATGCTGGAGCCCCAGGGGCGGCAGATCGTGACCATCATGGGCAAGACCCCCGGGGCGAGTGGCATCGTGACGGCAGCGCAGATCCCGGGTGCCATTGCCGCGCTGGAGGCCGCCGTGGCCGCAGAAGAAGCCCGGCCACCGGTGAACGAAGCGGACGAGGAGGCCACAGAGCAGGAGCGCGCCGAGGCTGTGCGCCTGCGTCAGCGCGTGGCGCCCCTCATCGAGATGCTGCGCCGCAGCGCCGCCGAGCAGGTGGACGTGGTCTGGGGCGTGTAGCCGTGGCCTCGGTCTTGCCACCGCTTGCCGTTGTACAGGCGCAGCTGGACGCCTACAACGCCAAGGACATCGACGCGCTGCTGGCGACCTATGCCCCCGATGCCGAACAATATGTGCTGCACGGAGAGCGCCTGGCCCAGGGCCACGCGCAGATGCGCGAGCGGTTTCTGACCCGGTTTGCCGAGCCCGACCTGCATGCGCGCCTGCTGTCGCGCACCGTGGTGGGCGCCATGGTGGTGGATTCGGAGTTGATCACCCGCAACTTCCCCGAGGGCCAGGGCACGGTGGAGATGTTGTGTGTGTATGAGGTGGTGAACGGCCGCATCCAGCGGGCATCGTTTGCCACCGGCGCAAAGCGCCTGGGGCCCTCCGCGCTGCCAGAGGGCTGACTGCACACACCGACGGGGTCCGTGCCCCGTGTCCGCATCAGTCCACTTTGGCGCCCGAGGTTTTCACCACCTGCGCCCATTTCTTGTGTTCGTTGTCGATGTGCTTGGCGAAGTCGGCTGGGGTGTTGCCACCGGGGATCGCGCCCTGGGCCAGCAGCCGCTCCTTCATCGCTGGTGTGGCCAGCGACTTGGCAACCTCTTGCTGGATGCGGTTCACGATGTCAGGCGGCGTACCTGCCGGGGCCAGCAGGCCGAACCAGGAGCTGGCCTCGTAGCCCTTGAGTGTGGGCCCGCCCGCTTGCTCGACCGTGGGCACATCGGGCAGGGCACCTGAGCGCTCGGCGCTGGTCACGGCCAGCGCAACCAGCTTGCCCGCCTTGATCTGCGCCATGGACGAGGGCAGGTTGTCGAACATCACGTCCGCATTGCCCGCCACCATGTCCATCAGGGCCGGGCCCGAGCCCCGGTACGGCAGGTGCAGCATGAAGGTGCCCGTCATGCTCTTGAACAGCTCGCCCGCCAGGTGGATCGACGTGCCGTTGCCGCTCGACGCCATGTTCATCTTGCCGGGGCTGGCCTTGGCCACGCGGATGAAGTCCTGCACGTTGTGAATGCCCTGGGCCTTGGCCTTGTCGGTGTTCATCACCATCACGTTGGGCACGGCGGCCACCAGGGTGATGGGCACAAAGTCCTTGATGGGGTCGTAGGGCAGCTTGGCGTACAGCGCGCGGTTGATGCCGTGGGTGCCCACGGTGCCCATGAGCAGCGTGTAGCCGTCGCCGGGTGACTTGGCCACCATCTCGGCACCCACGTTGCCACCGGCGCCTGCGCGGTTGTCCACGATGAACTGCTGGCCAAACGCTTTGGACAGCTCAGGCGCCATGGCGCGCGCGAGGATGTCGGTGGTGCCACCGGGCGCAAACGGCACGACGATGCGCACGGGCTTGGTGGGCCAGCCTGCACCCGCTGGCGCTGCCGCCTGGGCATGGGCCGTGCTGGGGGCCAGCAGCGCACCGGCTGCGGCCACGGCCAGTGCGCCCAGCGCACTCAGGGTGAAGGCCAGGGCCATGGCCTTGCGGCGGCTGCGCGCCTGGGCGCGGGCCTGGATCTGCGCGCTGGAGCGCGCGGGGATGCGGAAGTCATGCGGTTGTGCCATGGAAGCCATTCCTCGTTGAAACCAATGGAAGCTTGCGCCGCGCCGTCTGGGCTTGTTCGGCGCGTCTGCCCTCTGTTCTACGCGGGTGTGTGCGGCCCGGGCAGATGGGATTACCCGAAGGTGGCACGGCTCGCCCGACGTGCCGCTGTATGCGGGGCCGTCGAGTTGCCGTCAGGGGATCCGGAAAAGCAAAAAAAGCCACCGGGCCGGGCGGCGCGGTGGCTTGGTGGTTGGGTGATGCGATGCCGCACCGCCCAGGCTGGCAGCGATGCTGCCGGATCAGTCGGCGTAGGTGCCTGCGGCCTTGATAACGGCACCCCATTTGTCGATTTCGGCAGCCACAAACTTCTTGTGCTCGGCGCCATCCACGCGCTTGTCGGTCACCACCACGGCGCCCAGGGCTTCCTGCTTCTTGATGAACTCGGGGTCCTTCAGTGCGGTCTTGAGGGCTTCATTGATCTTCTTGGTGACATCGGCAGGCGTGCCCTTGGGCGCGTACAGGCCGTGCCAGATGCTCACGTTGAAGTCCTTCAGGCCCGACTCCGCCAGCGTGGGCAGGTCCTTCAGGGCGGGCGTGGTCAGGCGCTTGGCGGTGGTCACAGCGTAGGCCTTGACCTTCTTGCCTTCAATCTGCGAGGTGGTGTTGGTGGTCTGGTCGCACAGCAGGTCGATCTGGCCGCCGATCAGGTCGGTGATGGCGGGGGCGGTGCCCTTGTAAGGCACGGCGGTCATGTCCACCTGCATGGCGCTCTGGAACATCAGGCCGCACAGGTGCGACGCGGCGCCCAGGCCCGCGTTGCCCAGGTTGATCTTGCCCTTGTTCTGCTGGATCCAGGCCGTCAGCTCCTTGAAGTTGTTGGCGGGCATGCTGGGGCGCGCGATCAGCGTCATGGGCACTTCGTTGACCATGCCCAGGTATTCAAAGTCGTTGGGCACGCTGAACGACAGCTTGCGGTACAGCGCGGGCATGGTGGACATGCCGATGTGGTTGAGCAGCAGCGTGTAGCCGTCGGGGGTGGCGCGGGCCACGCGGGCGGCGCCTATGGAGCTGCCTGCACCGGCGGTGTTGTCTACCACCACAGTGGCGCCCAGGGGCTTGCGCAGGGCTTCGGCCAGGTCACGGGCCACGCGGTCGGTGGGGCCGCCGGCGGCGAAGGGCACCACGATGGTGACCGTCTTGTCCTTGGCGGGGAACTCTTGGGCACTGGCGCCAAAGGCGGCAGCTGCGGCGGCAGCGATCAGTGCGAGTTTCAGCATCTTTTTCATGGTCTCTCCTGTAAATGACGGGCCATGATAGCGAGGGGTATTTGCGGAAACATTGCGGATAGTACGTAGCACACTGGCGACATGGTTTTTAAGCGCAATGGGCCTGTTGCGCCTGCCTGTATTGCCTTGTTTGCTATGAATAGCGTAGCGATTGTTAGGGTAAACACTGCGGTTCCCCGGTGCGCCAAATGGGCATGTCTTGCGCTGGCGCAAGCCCGCCTTCCCCGGCGCGAAAACCTACGGCGGGCCCTTGAAACCGGTGCCCACCAACGCCAGAGCCACCGTGGAACTGGCTTGGCCAGGCCACAGGCGACTCAGGGGGTTACCGATAGCTCCGTGCGTCCTCAATCACCTTGCCGTCGTTGGGCAGCGTGCCCGGCGCCACCATCTGCACATCGCCGCGCAGCTTGGTCACTTCGCGGATGGCATCGCCGAGCTGGTGGGCCAGGCCTTCGGCGGTCTCGGTGGTCTCGACCTGCAGCACCATCTGGTCGTTGGCCATCTCGCCGCTGACCACCAGCCGGGCGCGCAGCACCTGCGGAAACCGCCGCGCAATGGTGGCGATCTGCCCGGGGTGCACAAACATGCCGCGCACCTTGGTGGTCTGGTCGGCCCGTCCCATCCAGCCCTTGATGCGGGTGTTGGTGCGGCCCGTGGGGCAGGGGCCTGGCAGCACGGCCGACAGGTCGCCTGTGCCAAAGCGGATGAGCGGGTAGTCGGGGTTGAGCGTGGTCACCACCAGCTCGCCCACCTCGCCCTCGGGCACCGGGTCGCCGGTGCCGGGGCGCACGATCTCGACGATCACGCCTTCGTCCAGCACCAGGCCCTCGCGCGCCGAGGTTTCATAGGCAATCAGGCCCAGGTCGGCCGTGGCGTAGCACTGGTAGCCCGCGATGCCGCGTTCGGCAAACCAGTCACGCAGGCTGGGCGGGAAGGCCTCGCCCGACACCAGGGCCTTGGTGACGGTGGGCAGGGGCACGCCCAGCTCGGCGGCCTTTTCGACAATGATTTTCAGAAAGCTGGGCGTGCCGATGTAGCCCGCCGGTTTCAGCTCGGACATGGCCTGCACCTGCTGCTCGGTCTGGCCCGTGCCGCCGGGGAACACGGTGCAGCCCAGTGCGTGGGCGCCGGTTTCCATCATTGAGCCTGCGGGCACAAAGTGGTAGCTGAAACTGTTGTGGATCAGCTCGCCGCTGCGAAAACCCGCCGCATGGATGGCGCGCGCCATGCGCCAGTAATCGGGCCGTGTGCCCTCGGGCTCGTAGATGGTGCCGGGGCTGGCAAACACGCGCGTCATGCCGGGGCCAAAGCCCAGCGCGCTGAAGCCGCCAAACACATTGGTGGCGCGGCCTGCCTGCTGGCGCTCCAGAAGTTCGTACTTGCGGGTGACGGGCAACTGCGCCAGCGCGGCGCGGCTGGTGACGGCCGATGCGTCCACCCCGGCCAGGATGCCGGCAAATGCGGGGGATGCCTTCTGGGCATGTGCCACCTGGGCGGGCAGCGCGGCCAGCAGGGCGGCCTCGCGCTCTGAAGGATTGCGGGTTTCCAGGGCGTCGTAAAACGTGCTCATGCCATGGGTTCCTATGCGGTGGTTATGAATGAAATAAGCCCTTTGCGCCTGTCCATCAAGCGCGAGTAGCTATCAAAATAGGAGTGATCTTGTGTTTGTAGGTATCTGGGTAGCGCTATCGCCAAAACCGCCACAGCTCCGTCTCAGCGCACCCGTGGAACTGGCTCTGTCAGGCCACCGGGTGCGTCCCCCTGAGGGGGAAGGCGCGCCAGCGCCTCCGGGGGCTTGTCAGGCCAACCAGCGCTTGCGCCGCTTGTAGCTCTTCACATCCTTGAAGCTCTTGCGCTCGCCGCCGCCCACGCCCAGGTAGAACTCCTTCACGTCCTCGTTGTTGGCCAGGTCGCTGGCGGCGCCGTCCATCACCACGCGGCCGCTTTCCATGATGTAGCCGTAGTCCGAATACTTCAGCGCCATGTTGGTGTTCTGCTCGGCCAGCAAGAAGGTGACCTTTTCCTTGGTGTTCAGGTCCTTCACGATGTTGAACACTTCTTCCACGATCTGTGGCGCCAGGCCCATGGAGGGTTCATCGAGCAGCACCATGCTCGGGTTGGCCATGAGCGCGCGGCCAATGGCGCACATCTGCTGCTCGCCGCCCGATGTGTAGGCGGCCTGCGAGGTGCGGCGCGTCTTGAGGCGTGGGAAGTAGTTGTAGACCTTCTCCAGATTGGCCGCGATCTCGGCCTTGCTGGTGCGGGTGTAGCTGCCCGTCATCAGGTTCTCTTCGATGGTCAGGTGGGCAAAGCAATGCCGCCCCTCCATCACCTGCACCACGCCGCGCTGCACCAGGTCGGCGGGCGAGAGATTCTCGATGCGTTCGCCGCGCAGCTCGATGCTGCCCTTGGTCACCTCGCCCCGCTCGCCCTGCAGCAGGTTGGAGATGGCGCGCAAGGTCGTCGTCTTGCCCGCCCCGTTGCCCCCCAGGATGGCCACGATGCTGCCCTCGCGCACCTGCAGCGAGACGCCCTTGAGCACCAGGATCACGTGGTTGTAGATGACTTCGATGCCGTTGACGTTGAGAACGATGTTGCTGTTGGAGTCCATGGTCTTCCTTCGCTGTGCCAATCGGAAGGGCTGCAGTACATCGCAATCCTTTCGATTGGCGGCTGCCACAAAGGCAGCCGCTAACTCACTGGCCCTGGAGACTGTCGCGGCCCAGACCAGTGCCACCGCGCAAGGGCCGCCCCGCCGCGCTGGTGGCGTCCCCCTTCCCGAATCGCGCAGCGATTCGAGAGAAGGGGGAAGGCGCGTCAGCGCCTCAGGGGGATGGTCCGAATCAAGACTGGCAATCCGCTGCGTCGCGGCGCGTCATCTTCTTGTCGGCCAAGTACTTGTCCGCACCGGCCTTGACCATGGGCTTCAGGATCTGCTCATCGGCCTGGTACCAGTCGGACGAGAAGTTCCACTTGCCGCCGTCCCAGGTGTGCACGCGCGCCCAGGTGGAGCCCATGTGGTCGGCGCAGCTGGTGGACAGCGGACGCATCACGCCGCCAAAGCCCAGCGCGTCCAGCTTCTTCTGGTCCAGGGCCAGGTTTTCCATGCCCCAGCGCACTTGCTCGCCGGTCATGACCTTGCCCTTGCCAAAGCGCTCCTGCGCGCGGCGCACCGACTCGACGGCCAGCATCTGGATGATCACGCCGCGCGTGTACAGCACCGAGCCCACTTCGTCCTTGGGACCCGTGCCCTGGCCCTTGTCGTGCACGTTCTTCAGGATGTCCTGGATCACCTTGGGCTGCTGGCCCGAGGTGTTCAGTGCCAGCGCGTTGTAGCCCTTGGCGCCTTCGCCCACGTCGCGCACATCGGGTTCGGCACCGGCCCACCACACACCGTACATCTTGTCGCGGGGGTAGCCCGTGGCCTGGGCTTCCTTCAGGGCGGTGGAGTTCATCACGCCCCAGCCCCACAGCAGCACGTAGTCAGGGCGGCTCTGGCGCACTTGCAGCCAGGTGGCCTTTTGTTCCACGCCGGGCGCGGTCACGGGCAGCATCTGCAGCTCAAAGCCGTGCATCTTGGCGCGCTCCTGCAGCAGCGGGATGGGCTCCTTGCCGAACGGGCTGTCGTGGTACACCAGCGCGATCTTCTTGCCCTTGAGCTTGTCCAGGCCGCCATTGGCCTTGCCGATGTGCTGGATCAGGATGTCGGCACCGGTCCAGTAGCTGCCCATGAAGGGGAAGTTCCACTTGAACGCCTGGCCGTCCTGCGCCACCGACAGGCCGTAACCCAGCGTCATCAGCGGGATCTTGTCCACGGGGGCCTTTTCGGTCAGCGCAAAGGTGATGCCGGTGGCCTGGGGGTCGAACAAAGAGACGCCGGGGCGGCTCTTCAGGCGTTCGTAGCATTCCACGCCCCGGTCGGTGGCGTAGCCCGTTTCGCATTCTTCAAAAGTCAGCTTCACACCGTTGATGCCGCCGTCGCGGGCGTTGATCATCTTGATGTAGTCCTGCTTGCCGTTGGCCCATGGCACACCGTTGGGTGCGTACGGACCCGTGCGGTACGACAGCAGCGGGAAGAACTGCTCCTTGGCTTGTGCGAAGGCGTTCGTCGCGATGGACGAGGCACCGGCAGCAACCACCGCAGCGGCGATCACGATTTTCGAAAGCTTCATGGATGTCTCCTTTGAATGAATGTGTTGAAGCACGGAAAAAACAGGACGGATGGACAGTTAACGCGGCAATGCGACGGGGGCGAATCGGGAATTGCGAGTAAGGGGTTTCCTGCAATGCCGCCCGGTCAATGGGGGAAGGGCCACAGGCGCAGCTTCTGCTTGGCGGTGGACCAGAGCTTGGCCAAGCCATGGGGCTCGACGATCAGGAACCACACGATCAGCGCACCGAAGATCATCAGTTCGGCATGCGACACGCCCGCCGTGGACACCTCGATGCCAAAGAGTCCCATGAAGGCGGGCAGGAACTGGTTGAGCACGATGGGCAACACCACGATGAAGGCCGCGCCGAAGAAGCCGCCCATGATCGAGCCCAGCCCGCCGATGATCACCATGAACAGCAGGCGGAACGAAATCTCCACCGAGAAGGCGGCTGGCTCCCACGCGCCCAGGTGCACAAAGGCCCACAGTGCACCGGCCATGCCCACGATGAACGAGCTGACGGCAAACGCGCTGAGCTTGGCGTACATGGGGCGGATGCCGATCACGGCCGCGGCCACGTCCATGTCGCGGATGGCCATCCACTCGCGGCCAATGGCGCCGCGCACCAGGTTCTTGGCCAGCAGGGCCACGATGACCAGCAACGCCAGGCAGAACAGGTATTTGCTGGTGGCGCTTTCGATGGGCATGCCCAGCACCTGCAGGTTGTTGACCGACACCGAGCCCGAATCGGAGTTGTTGGTGAACCACTTGATGCGCAGGAACATCCAGTCGCTGAAGAACTGCGCAGCCAGCGTGGCCACCGCCAGGTACAGCCCCTTGACGCGCAGGCTGGGCAGCCCGAACAGGATGCCGAAGAACGTGGCGCACAGCCCGCCCAGGATCAAAGCCGGAATCAGCGGCATGCCCGGAAAGCGCACGAAGAAGTTGTAGGCGCCGTAGGCGCCCACGGCCATGAAGGCGCCCGAGCCCAGCGAGATCTGCCCGCAATAGCCCACCAGGATGTTCACCCCCAGTGCCGCCAACGCCATGATGACGAACGGAATCAGGATGGCGCGGAAGATGTAGTCGCTGGCCAGCATGGGCACGGCGATGAAGGCGATGGCCAGGATGATGCCGATGGCAATGCGGTCCTGCGCAATCGGGAAGATCTGCTGGTCGGCGCGGTAGCTCGTCTTGAACTGGCCGTTTTCGCGGTAGAGCATGGAAGTCTCCTGTTGTTTTTATGGGTTACACGCGATCGATGATCTTCTCCCCGAACAAACCTTGCGGTCTGAACAAGAGAAAAACCAACGCCAGCACATACGCAAACCAGATCTCTATGCCCCCACCCACGAACGGGCCCAGGTACACCTCGGAGAGCTTTTCACCCACACCGATGATCAGCCCACCGATGATGGCGCCGGGCACCGAGGTGAGGCCGCCCAGGATCACCACCGGCAGTGCGCGCAGCGCCACGGTGGTCAGCGAGAACTGCACGCCCAGCTTGCTGCCCCAGATCATCCCGGCCACCAGGGCCACGACACCCGCCACGCACCACACGATCACCCAGATGCGGTTGAGCGGGATGCCGATGGATTGCGCCGCCTGGTGGTCGTCGGCCACGGCGCGCAGGGCGCGGCCGGTGGATGTCTTCTGGAAGAACACCGACAGCAGCGCCACCAGTGCGGCGGCGATGGCTGCGGCGATCACGTCTTCCTTGTTGATCAGGATGCCGCCCTGGAACATGGACTCCAGCGCGAAGATGGGCTCCTTGGGCATGCCCACGTCGATCTTGTAGATATCGCTGCCAAACAGCGTCTGGCCCAGGCCTTCCATGAAGTAGGTGATGCCCAGCGTGGCCATGAGCAGCGTGGCGCCTTCCTGGTTCACGAGGTGGCGCAGTACCAGTTTTTCAATCAGCCAGGCCACCACAAACATGATGGCGCCTGCAATCACAAAGGCCGCCAGGTTGGCCACGATGGGGCTGCTGATGCCCGTCCACTTGGGGATCCACTCGGCAAAGCGGGCCATCGCCAGCGCTGCGAACAGCACCATCGCGCCCTGCGCAAAGTTGAACACGCCCGAGGCTTTGTAGATCAGCACAAAACCCAGCGCTACCAGTGAATACAGCATGCCGGCCATGAGGCCGCCGATCAGTGTTTCGAGAAAGAATGCCATGTTGTCGTCTCCTGATCAGTGCGAGGTGCCGAGGTAGGCACTGATCACGTCTTCGTTGCTGCGCACTTCGTCGGGGCTGCCGTCGCCGATCTTCTTGCCGTAGTCCAGCACCACCACGCGGTCGCTGATGTCCATCACCACGCCCATGTCATGCTCGATGAGCACGATGGTCGTGCCGAACTCGTCATTCACGTCCAGGATGAAGCGGCACATGTCCTGCTTCTCTTCCACGTTCATGCCAGCCATCGGCTCGTCCAGCAGCAGCACCTGCGGTTCCATGGCCAGGGCGCGGCCCAGGTCCACGCGCTTTTGCAGGCCGTAGGGCAGCTGGCCCACGGGGGTCTTGCGGTAGGCCTGGATTTCGAGGAAGTCGATGATGTGCTCGACGTATTCGCGGTGGCGGATCTCCTCGCGCTCGGCCGGGCCGATGCGCAGCGCCTGCATCAGCAGGTTGCTTTTGATCTTGAGGTTGCGGCCGGTCATGATGTTGTCGATCACGCTCATGCCCTTGAACAGCGCCAGGTTCTGGAACGTGCGGGCCACGCCCATCTCGGCCACCTGGCGCGAGTTCATGTGGTCAAAGGTCTTGCCCCGGAAGGTGATGGAGCCTTCGGACGGTGTGTACACGCCGTTGATGCAGTTGAGCATGGAGCTCTTGCCTGCGCCGTTGGGACCGATGATGGCGCGGATCTCGTGCTCTTTCACATTGAAAGAGATATCGGTGAGTGCCTTCACCCCGCCAAACCGGAGGCTGATGTTCTTGACGTCGAGGATGACGTCGCCGATCTTCTTGGTGGTCATGGTGGGGGGCTTCTCCAGCGGGTAGAGCGCGGGCTTCATGCGGCTGCCTTCACGGGCGCGTAGGTCTTGGTGTCCGACAGCTTCAGGGTGGCGCTCACGCTGCCCGTGCGGCCGTCCTCGAACTTCACCTGGGTTTCGATGTATTGCTCGGTGCGGCCCGCATACAGCGCGTCCACCAGCACGCCGTACTTGTCGGCGATGAAACCCCGGCGGACCTTGTTGGTGCGGGTGAGTTCGCCGTCGTCGGCGTCCAGTTCCTTGTGCAGCACCAGGAAACGGCTCACCTGGCTGCCCGCGAGCATGGTGTCGGTGGCCAGGTCGGCGTTCACCTTCTCGATGCACTCGCGGATCAGCTCATACACCTCGGGCTTTTGCGCCAGGTCGGTGTAGCCTGCGTAGGGCAGGTTGCGGCGCTCGGCCCAGTTGCCAACGGCGTCGAAGTCGATGTTGACCATCACGCAGACCTTTTCGCGCTTGTCGCCCAGGGCCACGACTTCCTTGATGTGCGGGAAGAACTTGAGTTTGTTCTCCACGTACTTGGGCGCAAACATGGCGCCGTCGTTGGCGCCGCCCAGGATGCGGCCCACGTCCTTGACGCGGTCGATGATCTTGAGGTGGCCGTGCGCGTCCAGAAAGCCCGCATCGCTGGTGTGGTACCAGCCATCGGCCGTCAGCACCTCGGCCGTGGCAGCGGGGTTCTTGTAATACTCTTTGAGCAGCCCGGCCGACTTGACCAGGATCTCGCCGTTGTCGGCCACCTTGATCTGCACGCCGCGAATGGGCACGCCCACTGTGTCGGCGCGGGCCTGGTTGTCGGGCTGCAGGCAGACGAACACGGCGGTCTCGGTGGAGCCGTACAGCTGCTTGAGGTTGATGCCGATGGAGCGGTAGAAGGTGAACAGGTCGGGCCCGATGGCCTCGCCCGCTGTGTAGGCCACGCGCACGCGGCTGAACCCCAGGTTGTTGCGCAGCGGGCCGTACACCAGCAGGTTGCCCAGCGCGTACTTGATGCGGTCCAGGGTGCCCACAGGCTCGCCGTCCATCAGGGCCGGGCCCACTCGCTTGGCCACTGCCATGCAGGCCTCGAACATCTTGCGCTTGATGGCACCTGCGTCTTCCATGCGGATCATCACGCTGGTCAGCAGGCCTTCAAAAATGCGGGGCGGCGCAAAGTAGTAGGTGGGGCCCACTTCTTTCAGGTCGATGGTCACGGTGCTGGCGGACTCGGGGCAGTTGACCACGTACCCGCAGGCCAGCCACTGCGCGTAGCTGAAGATGTTCTGGCCGATCCAGGCGGGTGGCAGGTAGGCCAGCACTTCTTCGCTGCTGGTGAGCTTGTCGAACTCTGCCCCCGCGCTGGCGCGGTCCAGCAGCGTGCTGTGCGTGTGCACCACGCCCTTGGGGTTGCCCGTGGTGCCCGAGGTGAAGAACATCGCGGCCACGTCGCCGGGTTGGGCCTTGGCCACTTCGGCCTTGAACCACTGCGGGTGCTTGGCGACATAGGCGGCACCAGCCTCGATCAGCGAATCCAGCGATGCCAGGCCCTGCTCCTGGTAGTTGCGCAGGCCGCGCGGGTCGTCAAAGAAGATGTTGGAGATCTGCGGGCACTGCTCGCGGATTTCGAGCATCTTGTCCACCTGCTCCTGGTCTTCCACCAGGCAAAAGCGCACCTCGGCGTTGTTGAGCGGGAAGATGCATTCGGCCGCCACCGCGTCCTGGTACAGCGGCACGGGGATGGCGCCCAGCGACTGGGCGGCCAGCATGGTGGCGTACAGGCGGGGGCGGTTGGCGCCAATCACCACCATGTGCTCGCCGCGCTGCAATCCGGCCTGGTGCAGCCCGGCAGCCACCTGCTCCACCAGGCGCACCAGGTCGGCCCAGCTGTGGGTTTGCCAGATGCCATATTCTTTTTCGCGCAGGGCCGGGGCCGTGGGGCGCTCGGCGGCGTGCTTGAGCAGCAGTTGCGGGAACGTGGTCAACATTGCAGCTTCCTGAAAGTGAGAAGGTGTCGGCCCGGTGACAGCCGGGGGCGCAGGCTTGTGTTTGCGCGATGGGGGAATGCTAGGACCCACTTTGACGCCGTCTTGTCTTGCCGACGACAATTTAGGGGTAACTCCTTGGTGGGTAAAACCCTGCCTGCGGGCGGGCGGTATCCTCCGGGGCATGTACGCCCCGTTTTTCGGTCTCCAGCATCCCCCGTTTTCCATCGCCCCGGACCCCCGCTACCTGTTCATGAGCGAGCGCCACCGCGAGGCCCTGGCGCACCTGCTGTACGGGCTGGATGCAGGCGGCGGTTTTGTGCTGCTGACGGGCGAGGTCGGCGCGGGCAAGACCACGGTGTGCCGCTGCTTTCTGGAGCAGATCCCGGCGCACTGCAACGTGGCCTACATCTTCAACCCCAAGCTCACCGTGCGGGAGCTGCTGCGCTCCATCTGCGACGAATTCGGCGTGCCGCACCAGCCCATGGTGCCGGGCGGTGTGGAGACGGTGAAGGACTACATCGACCCGCTCAATGCCTCGCTGCTGGCTGCGCATGGGGCCGGGCGCAACACCGTGCTGATCATCGACGAGGCGCAGAACCTCTCGGCCAATGTGCTGGAGCAACTGCGCCTGCTCACCAACCTGGAGACCAGCGAGCGCAAGCTGCTGCAGATCATCCTCATCGGCCAGCCCGAGCTGCGCACCATGGTGGCCAGCCCCGCGCTGGAGCAGCTCGCGCAGCGCGTGATTGCGCGTTTTCACCTCGATGCGCTGAGCGCGCGCGAGACCCAGCAATACATCGCCCACCGCCTGGCCGTGGCGGGCCTGCAGGGGCCGATGCCTTTCAGCCAGCGCGCCATGGCACGCGTGCATGCGCTGTCGCGCGGCGTGCCCCGGCGCATCAACCTGCTGTGCGACCGGGCGCTGCTGGGCGCCTACGCTGCCGGGGTGCGCGAGGTGAGCGCCTCCATCGTCAACCGGGCCGCGCGCGAGGTGTTCGATGCCCCGGCATCGGCCGCAGCGGCACGCCAGGCGCGCCCCTTGCTGCCCCGCTGGGCCGTGGCGGGCCTGGGCGCTGTGGCGGGTGCTGCCCTGGTGGCGGCTGGGGGTTGGGCGCTGGGGGGCTGGCCTCTGCTGGCGGCCCGCAGCGCGGGCGCCCCGGTGGCGGCCACGGCACCCCTATCACCAGCGAGCGTGGCCGGGGTAGCGGGTGCGCGTGCACAGCCCCCGATGGCAGCAGCCAGCGCCGCCTCGGCGCCTGGCATGGCGACGGCCGCTGCATCGGCCGCGTCTGCCCCGTTGGCAGCGCCGGTGGTGGCAGCGCCCTTGTCCGACCTGCAGCAGTTCCTGGCGGCGTTGCCCGCGAGTGATGGCCCGGCCTGGCAGGCCCTGGCCACCCGCTGGGGCGCCAGCGTGCCCGAGGGCACCGACGCCTGCGCCACGCTGCCGCGCGAGGGGCTGCGCTGCTACCGCAACCGCCGCGCTGGCCTGAATCTGGTGCGCCAGATTGACCGGCCGGTGTTGCTCACGCTGTTCCCCTCGGACGATGGCGACAGCGCCGTGTCGGCCGTGCTGCGCAGCCTGGACGGCGACACCGCCACGCTCGAAGGCGCGGGCCGCACGCTGCAGGTGCCGGTGGCCGAGCTGGCCCAGGTGTGGCGCGGCGACATCGCCACCCTGTGGCGCGCCCCGATCGGCATGCCCGACAAGGGCGACATTGCCGAGAGCACGGCCGGTGCCGCCTGGCTCGACAAACAACTGGCCACGCCCGCTGCCGGAGGCCCGGGCGCAAGCGCGCGCACACGGGCCGCCACACCTGCGGCGCGCCAGGCGCGTATCCAGCGCTTTCAGCTGGCCCAGGGCGTCACGCCCGACGGACGCGCCGGTCCGCTGACCCTCATGCTGCTCAACCGCGTCAACGGCGTGAGCGAACCCCGCTTGCGCACAGGAGCCTGATCCCCATGTCCTACATCCTTGATGCGCTGCGGCGCGCGGAAGCCGAACGGGGGCGGGGCGGAGTGCCCGGGCTGCATTCACAAGCGGTGCCGGTGCCCGGCGCGGCGCCTGTGGCCGAGCGGCCCGCCGCGTCGCCCTGGCTCATGGCCAGCACCGGTGTGGCGGTGGCTGCCGTGGCCGTGGCGGGCACCTGGTGGGTGATGCAGCGCCCGGCCCCGGCGCCCGCCGTGGTGGTGGCCGCCGCCCCAGCGCCCACCCCTGCGCCGGTGCCTGCACTGGCCGCCCCTGCCGCCCCTGTGCCCGCGCCCGCGCCCGCAGCGGTGCCAGCCCCCGCACCTGCGCTGGTGGCCCCTGCACCCGAACCCCGCGCAGCCGAAAAACGCAGCGCAGCCCCTTCGCCGCGCGAGAAAGCAGCGCCGCCCGCGCCTGCCCCCCGGGGCACCGAGCCGTCTGCGCGCTCTCGGTCCGAGCCCTCCCGTGACCCTGCGCGGGATCTTGCTCGTGACGCCGCCCCGGCGCGGTTGCCCGAACCGGCGGCCGCTGCACCCGCGCCCGCCACGGCCACCGGCACAGTGTTCGCCCAGGGCGACCTGCCCGAGGCCGTGCGCGCACAGCTGCCGTCACTCAAGATTTCGGGCGTCACCTACTCGGGCAACCCGGCGTACCGCATGGCCATCGTCAACGGCCAGGTGCTGCACGAGGGCGACCCGGCCGGCCCGGGTTTGTTGCTGGAGAAGATCGAGCCTGGGCGCACCATCTGGTCGTTCAAGGGCTACCGCTACGGGCTGGCCTCGCAGTAGCCCGCTGGGGCTTTGGTGGGGTCCGGGTTTTGAAGAAAAAACGGCCTCTCCGCGCGATGGGTAAGCCTTTTGTGCTATTTATCTAATAGCATTCGTTCCGTGCGCCGCGCAGCCATTGCGCCCGTGCTCGCCAGGTCAGCGGATAAAGCGCCCATCGCGTCCCACCAGTGTCAGTTCCACAAAACGCGAGGCATTGCGCTCCGGGGCGCTGGCGTTGATCTCGAAGCCGCCCAGGTCCCATTTCTTGAGGTTCCAGGTCGCGTCGATGAAGGCCGAGCGCGTGGGGTTGCGGCCTGCGCGCTGCAGGGCCTCGGCAAACACGCGGGCGTTGATGTAGCCCTCCAGCGCCAGGTGCGAGGGCTCGGCCGTTGCGCCCGAGGCCTTCCAGGCCGCCTGGAACTCGCGCACCACGGGCATCACCACGTTGGAGGGCAGGGGCACCACCTGCGAGATCGCCATGCCCGTGGCATCTGCGCCCAGCGCCTTCACGGTGGCCGATGTGCCCATGACCGACAGCGCATACAGCGTCACACCGCGCTGGATGGCGCGGAAGGCCTTGACGAATTCCAGTGTGGGCTTGCCTGCCAGGCCGATCACGATGGCCTCCAGGTTGCCGCCCGCCAGCTTGGTGGCGGCGCTGCCTGCGTCCGAGGCGTTGTTCTCCACCGTCACGGCAAGCGCCTGCGGCAGCTTGAGGCGGTCCATGGACTGCTTGGCCGCGCTGAACACCTCTTTGCCGAAGGCGTTGTTCTGGTAGACGATACCAATGCGCTGGATGCCGATGGTGGACAGGTGCTGCACCAGTTTCTCGGCCTCGTCGGCATAGCTGGCGCGGATGTTGAACACGCTGCGCGCCTTGGTGCGGCTGAGCTGTGCGCCGGTGAAGGGCGCAAAAAACGGGATGCCGCTCTCGATCACCTTGGGCAGCATGGCGTCGATCATGGGGGTGCCCATGCAGTTGAACAGCGCGAAGGTGGACGGGTCCGCCAGGAACTGCTCCACATTGGCCAGCGCCTTGGGTACGTCATAGCCGTCGTCCAGCGTGGTCAGTTCAATCGCCTTGCCGTGGATGCCGCCGCGCGCATTGATGGCGGCAAACGCCGCCTTGGCGCCCTGGTGCATGGCCGAGCCCAGGTCGCCCAGCGGGCCGGTGAGGGCGGTGGACTGCGCAATCTTGAGCGCGCCATCCTGCGCATGGGCGCGGCCCGCCAGCCCCATCCAGGGCAGGGCGGCCATGGCGGCCAGGGCCTGGCGCCGCCCCAGACCACGGACTGGGCTGGCGTGTGTGGGCTTTGCTGCGGGCGCTCCGGTGGATTGGTATTGGTTCATGCGTATGTCTCCTCGATGGACCCGGCCGAGACCTTGGACAGGTTCCAGGGCGCGGGGAGGCGCCATCATCCGGCGGAGATTGGCATTTTTTTGTCTTTCTGACGACAATTCAGATCAGGATTTCCCGTACCCATCCCCACCTTCATCCCAATGGCCTGCCTCCATGGACTCCCGCACCAACCAGGACCTGTCGCTGCACCAGCGGCGCCGCCCCCCCACCGCCGATGAACTGGACGGTATCCCCTGGCTGGACCAGCTCCAGCCCGCCGAGCGCGAACGCGCCGTGGCCTCGCTGCTGGTGGGCGATGCCAATGCGGGCGACTACGTGTGCCGCATCGGCCGGCCGGTGACCTACTGGTTCGGCGTGGTCGAGGGCCTGCTCAAGATGAGCAGCGACAACGCCCAGGGCCAGACCATGACCTTCACCGGCGTGCCGCCCGGCGGCTGGTTTGGCGAGGGCACGGCGCTCAAGCGCGAGCCCTACCGCTACAACATCCAGGCGCTGCGCAAGAGCGTGGTGGCGGGCCTGCCGATCGACACCTTCCACTGGCTGCTGGACCATTCCATCGGCTTCAACCGCTTCGTGATGAACCAGCTCAACGAGCGCCTGGGCCAGTTCATCGCCGCGCGCGAGATCGACCGGCTGAACAACCCCGATGTGCGTGTGGCGCGCAGCCTGGCGTCGCTGTTCAACCCCGTGCTGTACCCGGGTGTGGGCGAGGTGCTGCGCATCACGCAGCAGGAACTGGCCTACCTGGTGGGGCTGTCGCGCCAGCGCGTGAACGAGGCGCTTGCTGCGCTGGAGGGGCAGGGCGCGATCCGCATCGAATACGGCGGCCTGCGGGTGTTGGACCTGGCGGCGCTGCGCTCCAGCATCTTCCAGCTTAAAGGGGGCTGACCCCTGCGGCGCTCAGCGCGGCAACGACGGCAGCTTGCTGCGGGGCTTCAGGGCCGGTGCGCGCGGTGGTGCGCTGCGCAAGGCCGGGGCGGGCATGGGGGCGGGGGCGGCCACCGGGGCGCCGGTGCCCCAGCTGTCCTCGCTTCCGCCATCGTTGCGCGAGAGGCGGAAGGTGCCCACCATCTGCGTGAGGCGGCCTGCCTGGTCCTTGAGGCTGTCGGCGGCGGCCGCGCCTTCTTCCACCAGCGCGGCGTTCTGCTGCGTCATTTCTTCCAGCGCGCCCACCGACTGGCTCACATGCCCGATGCGCTGGCTCTGCTCCTGCGTGGCGGCGGTGATCTCGCCCATGATGTCGGACACGCGGCGCACCGACAGCACCAGCTCCTCGATGGTCTTGCCCGCGTGGTTCACCAGGGTGCTGCCCTCCTGCACCTGATCGACGCTGGCGCCGATCAGCGCCTTGATCTCGCGCGCGGCCTGGGCCGAGCGGCCGGCGAGGTTGCGCACCTCACCTGCCACCACCGCAAAACCCCGGCCCTGCTCGCCTGCGCGGGCGGCCTCGACGGCGGCGTTGAGCGCGAGGATGTTGGTCTGGAAGGCGATGCCGTCGATCACGCTGATGATGTCTGCGATCTTGCGCGAGCTGGCACTGATGGTGTCCATGGTGCTCACCACCTGCGATACCACCTCGCCGCCGCGTGTGGCGGCGTCGGATGCAGTGGATGCGAGCTGGTTGGCCTGGCGGGCTGAGTCGGCGCTTTGCGACACCGTGCCGGTCAGGTCCGCCAGCGAGCTGGCAGCGCTTTGCAGGTTGTGCGAAGTCTGCTCGGTGCGCTGGCTCAGGTCCAGATTGCCCGAGGCGACCTCGGAGCTGGCCACCAGGATGGAGTCGGCCGTCTGGCCGATCTCGCCCACCAGGGTGCGCAGGCGCTCCTGCATGGCGGCAATGGCTTCGAGCAGGCGCCCGGTTTCGTCTTGGATGCGCACCTCGACCTGCGAGGTGAGGTCGCCGCGCGCGATGCGCTCGGCCACCACTACCGCACGGCCGATGGGCGCCGTGATGCTGGTGGTGATGCGCCACGCAATCAGCGCACCCAGCCCGATGGCCAGCGCCACCAGCAGGCCGCCTACCAGGCGGGCGTGGCCCTGGGTCTGTGCGCTAGAGGCTGTGGCCTCGGCGTTCAGGGCGTTCTGCAACTCGATCAGCTCGCGCAGCTTGGCGCGCCAGGCGGTCTCGCCCGGGGCCACGCGGGTCATCAGCGCCAGCGTGGCGCTCACGGTGTCGCCGTCGTCGGCGGCCTTGATGGCATTGGCGAGTTCGGGGCGCGCCTTGCGGCCCAGCTCCTGCACCTCGGCCAGCAGTTTGGTCTCTGCCGGGGTGGCGCTGTCGGGGGTCAGCAGCGCGGCCAGGGCGGTCTCCTGGGTGGCGTATTCCTTGAGGGTCTTGCCCACGGCTTCGATCTGCGCGTGGGCCTGCTTGGGGTCGATGTCGTTGAGCATGGCGGCCGAGCGGCTCTGGATACCGATGGCACTCACGCTCTCCAGCATGCCGTTGACCAGCTTGGCCTTGTTGGCACCGACGCCGGTGATCTGGTGCATCTGTTCGTTGACCTGGCTGACCGACAGCTGGCCCAGGGCCGCCACGGCAATGATGAGCACCAGCATGCAACCAAAGCCCAGGCTGAGCCGGCTGGAGATCGACAAGGATTTGAGGGAGGCGGCGGCAGGCATGGAGGTCCTTGTGTCTCGGTGGGCGGCAGGAGGAAATCAGGTCGGTGCGAACAAAACCGGTGTGGCCGGACCGAAGCAATATCGGTGCCCACAGGGGCCTGGCAGGGCGGGCCGCACGTTCGACGCAGTGTAGGCAGAAATCTCCAAATGTGTCATGAGCGTTGCGGATGGGGGCATGCCCGAATTGCATGGCCCCGCTTGTTACAAATGGGCGGCACTGTTTTTGCGGGGCGGCTGCACCAAAGTGCAACAGGGCGTGGGGGTGTATTCTGATAAAAAATGGCGGTTTCCGCGCATTGGTATTGAAGTAGTAGCTATTGTTTTTGATGTGCCTGAAGGGCACTCCGGGTTTGCCCCCGGGGGGGCGACGGCCCGGGAGCGATCAGGTATAAACCTGTAACAGTTGCGAGGTCTTTCATGCATCCCACTTTTTGCTCTTTGGCGTTGCGGGCCGTTCCGGCGGCCGTGGTTGTGGCACTGCTCGCGGGGTGCGCGGCCCCGCCCGCCGACCCCGGCCTGCGCGAGGCGGTGGTCGCCGTGACAAGCGCGCACGAACTCATCACCTTCCATGCGGGCCAGCCTGATCGCATCCTGGAGCGGCGCCCGGTCACCGGCCTGCCAGCGGGCGACCGGCTGGTGGGCATCGACTTCCGTGTGGCCAAGGGCGTGCTGTATGCGCTGTCGCAGGCGGGGCGGCTGTACACACTCGACATCCCCACGGGGGCGCTGCGCCCGGTGGGGGCCGCGCCTGCGGTGCTGCCCCTGACCGGCAGCGTGTTTGGCTTTGACTTCAACCCGGCGGCCGATCGCATCCGAGTGGTCTCCAACACCGGCCAGAACCTGCGCCTGCACCCCGACACCGGCGCCGCCGTGGATGGCGACCCGGCCGTGGACGGCGTGCAGCCCGACCCCGCCTTGCGCTACGCCTGGAGCGATGTGAACGCCCGCCGCAAACCCGACATTGCGGGCGCCGCCTACACCTACAACCCGAACGACAGCAAGATCACCACCAACTACGCCATCGACCGCGCGCTGGGCGTGCTGGTCATGCAGGGCTCGCGCGAAGGCACCACGCCTGTGGTCTCGCCCAACACCGGGCAGCTGCGCACCGTGGGGTCGCTGGGCCTGGGGCCGCTGACCGATGTGGCGTTTGACATTGCCGACGTGGGCAACATGGCCCTGATCGCGGTGCGCACGGCGGCCGACAGCCAGACCCGCCTGCACCAGGTGAACCTGGCCACCGGCGCCACCCGACCCTTGGGCACGGTGGGCGAGGGCACGCCGCTGCTGGGCATGGCGATCGAGCCATGACCCCTGGCGGCACGCCCTTTCTGCGCCGCGCCGGCCGCCTGCTGCTGTGTGCGTGGGGGCTGGCGGGCTGGGGCCTGGCGGCACAGGCGGGCTCCGTGCAGGTGGAGGTGGCCGACGCGGCGGGTAAGCCGCTAGCCGATGCCGTGGTGTTTCTGGACTCGGCCGACGCGCGCAAGCAGGCCAAGCCGCTGGCGGGCATGGAGATGGCGCAGGAGAAGCGGCAATTCGTGCCCGGCGTGCTGGTGGTGACCACCGGCACCGAGGTGCGCTTCCCCAACCGCGACACGGTGCGGCACCATGTGTATTCGTTCTCGCCCACCAAGAAGTTCGAACTCAAGCTCTACACCGGCACGCCCTCCAACCCTGTGCTTTTCGACAAGGCTGGCGTGGTCACGCTGGGCTGCAACATCCATGACCAGATGGTGGGCTGGATCCTGGTGCTGGACACCCCGTACTACGCGCGCAGCGCGGCGGCCACGGGCAAGGCCCAGATCGATAACGTGCCGACCGGCGCCTACACGCTGCGCATCTGGCACACCCGCCTGCCCGTGGGGGCCCCCGCGCAGGAGCAGGCGCTGACAGTGCCCGCCACCGGCACTGCCACGGCCTCGGTGCGTTTGATGGGGTTGCAGCCTTGATGCGGCTGCGCCTAGCCCGGCGCAGCCTGATCCTGCGGCTGGTGGGACTGTCGCTGCTGCTGCTGCTCATCGTGCAGGCGGCTGGTTTCACCGTGGTGCGGGCCTCTATCGACCGCAATGCGCGGGCGCAGATTGCGCGGGCGCTGGACCTGGACGAAAACATCTGGCGCCGCCTGCTGGAGCAGAACGCCGAGCAGCTGCGCCAGGGCTCGGCGCTGCTGGCGGCCGACTACGGCTTTCGCTCGGCGGTCAACTCGGGGGACGAGGACACCATCCAGTCGGTGCTGGAAAACCACGGCAGTCGCATTGGCGCGGCCGTGACGGCCCTGCTGGGCACCGACCTGGAGTTGCGCGCCGTCAGCCTCACCGACGGCATGGATCAGTTCCCCGCCACGCTGCGGCAGGTGGTGCCGCGGCTGGCCAGCCAGCCCCAGGGCAGCCAGACCGTGGTGATGGACGGCGTGCCCTACCAGTTTGTGATGGTGCCCATGCGCGCGCCTGTGGTGATTGGTTGGGTGCTGATGGGTTTTCGCATCGACCAGTCGCGTGCCGATGAGGTTCGGCAGCTGCTGGCGGTGCATGTGGCGCTGGTGGTGAAGGGCGCCGACGGGGTGGTGAAAGTGCCCGTGGCCACGCTCCCCCCCGATGCCCGGGCCCAGTTGCTGCGCGAAGGCGCTGCTGTGGGCGAGCTGCAGACGGACGAGGGCACGCTGCTGGTGCGCGCCAGCAAGCTCGACAGCGTGGGCGGCGAGGTGCATTCGCTGCTGCTGCGGTCGGTGGACGAGGTGGTGGCCCCCTACCGCCAGCTGCAGGTGCTGCTGGCAATCATCACTGTGGCGGGCGTGCTGCTGTTTGCCGCAGGCACCGGGCTGGTGGCGCAGCGGCTGACCACGCCCTTGCGCTCGCTGCTGGCCGCCACGCAGCGCCTGTCGCGCGGCGAATACGACACGCCGCTGGAGCACACCGGCCGCATGGACGAGATCGGCAACCTCGCGCGCTCTTTCGACCACATGCGCGTGGACATCGCGGCGCAGCAGACCGAAATCCGCCGCCTGGCCTACTGGGACCGCCTGACCGGCCTGCCCAACCGGGAGCGATTCCGCGAGGCCGTGGTGCGGGCCCTCGCGGGCCACCCCGATCACCCGGGCCGCGCGGGCCGCACGGCCACCCCCCAGCCGGTGGCGGTGCTCACGCTCGACCTGGACCGCTTCAAGCATGTGAACGACGTGCTGGGCTACGCCTTTGGCGACCGCCTGCTGCAGGCCGTGGCCGGGCGCCTGAGCCTGCAGGTGCGCTCGCCCGACGACATGGTGGCGCGCCTGGGGGGCAACGAGTTCGCCATCCTGCTATTGAACGCAGACGCCGCTGCCGCCCACGAGATTGCCCAGCGCATCAACCAGTCGTTCGAGGAGCCGCTGGCCTTCGAGGACCAGACGGTGGACCTGAGCGCGGGCATCGGTTTTGCCTGCTGGCCGGGCGATGCGGACGATGCCGACACCCTGCTCAGCCGATCGGAAATCGCCATGTATGCGGCCAAACGCAAGCTCAGCGGGGCGCTGCAGTACGACGCGGCCTTCGACTCGGCCAGCGCGCAGACCCTGTCGCTGCTGACCGAGCTGCGCCACGCGGTGGAGCACGACGAGCTGCGCCTGTACCTGCAGCCCAAGGTGCCGCTGCATGGGCAGACGGGCCTGGCGGCCGAGGCACTGGTGCGCTGGCAGCATCCGCAGCGCGGGCTGGTGCCGCCCATGCAATTCATTCCGTTTGCCGAGCAGACAGGGTTTGTGCGCCAGCTCACGCTGTGGATGTTTGAGGAGGTGGCGCGGCTCTTGGCCGACCCGCGCACGCAGGGCCTGCCGCTCAGGGTCTCGGTCAACCTCTCGACCCGCGACCTGCTCGACCCGGAGCTGAGCAACCGGCTGGCCGACATCCTGGCGCGCCACCGGGTGGCGGCCAGCGCCTTCTGCCTGGAGATCACTGAAAGCGCAATCATGGACGACCCCCAGCGTGCAGAGGCCATGCTCAACCGGCTGTCGGAGCAGGGCTTCAAGCTGTCCATCGACGATTTTGGGACGGGCTACTCATCGCTGGCCTACCTCAAGCGCCTGCCGGTGGATGAGCTCAAGATCGACAAATCGTTTGTGATGGGCATGGAGACGGGCGAGGACGACGCGATGATCGTGCGCTCCACCATCGACCTGGCGCACAACCTGGGGCTCACGGTGGTGGCCGAGGGGGTGGAGACCGCTGGCATCCTGGAGCAGCTGCGCACCCTGGCGTGCGACGAGGCGCAGGGTTACCACATCACCCGGCCCCTGCCAGTCGATGATTTTCTGGCCTGGCAGGCGCGGCAAGGGGTGGGGTAGGCGACCGTTTTGGGGTTGCAGCAATGCTGCCTGCGCCGGGCCCGCTGAATTTCATTTGGGCCCAGGGCGGCCCGCAGGCGAAAATACGCGCAATGTCTTCTTCTGCTTCTCGCCCGCCTGCGGGCCCTGCCGCCCCGGCCACCGATGCCGGTGGCCCTTCTTCGCCTGCTGCGCCGCGCCCCGTGCTGCGCCGCCCCACGCTGGCGGCCAAGCCCGCGCCCGCCCGGCCTGCGCCGCCCCCCCGGGCGCCCCGGCCTGCGCGGTCGCCTGCACCGTCCACCTACCGCGTCGCATCGGGCGCGTTTGTGGCGCCTGTGCGCCAGGTGCCCGCGCCTGCCACGGGCATGGTGGGCGGCCTGCCCACCTCGCGCCTGAACAAGCGCATGGCCGAGCTGGGCCTGTGTTCGCGGCGCGAGGCCGACGACTGGGTGGAGCAGGGCTGGGTCAAGGTCAACGGCGTGGTAGCCACCATGGGCCAGCAGGTCACGGCGGCCGACCGCATCGAGGTGGACAAGATCGCCCAGGGCTTCCAGGAGCAGCGCGTCACCATCCTGCTGAACAAGCCCATCGGCTATGTGAGCGGCCAGGCCGAAGACGGCCACACGCCTGCCGTGGCACTGATCAACCCCCGCACCCACTGGCGCGATGACCCAAGCCGCAACCGCTTCTCGCCGCCCCAGCTGCGGGGCCTGGCGCCCTGCGGGCGGCTCGATATCGACTCGGTGGGTCTCTTGGTGCTGACCCAGGACGGCCGCGTGGCCCGGCAGATCATTGGCGAGGACTCCGTGATGGAGAAGGAGTACCTGGTGCGCGTGGTCTACCAGGCTCCGGGCCAGGCGGCGCCACGCCATCCCAGCGAGCGCTCCGCGCCGCTGCAGGAAATCGATGAGCGTGACCCGGTCAGCACCAATGTGCAGGCGGTGTTTCCCAAAGAGCTGCTGGAGCGCTTGCGCCATGGCCTGAGCCTGGACGGCGAGGCACTCAAGCCGGCCAAGGTCGATTGGCAAAACCCCGAGCAGCTGCGTTTTGTGCTGACCGAGGGCAAGAAGCGCCAGATTCGCCGCATGTGCGAACTGGTGGGGCTCAAGGTGGTGGGCCTCAAGCGCATCCGCATCGGCCGCGTGACCCTGGGCCACCTGCCCGTGGGGCAGTGGCGCTACCTGTCGCCGAACGAGCGCTTCTGAGAGCTGCCAGGCTCCGTACCACTCCTCTTTTTCTGGATCGGAGCCTTTCTCATGCCTTCTTCGCGGCCACCGCGCACGCGCAACAGCGCCCCGGCTTCTGGAACCAACCCGCTGCGGCAACTGCGGGCTTCGGACCTGCGGGGCGTGGCCCGCCTGGCCACGCAGGCCACCACCAGCATCAGCCGCGTGGCAGAGGGCGTGCACCAGTCGGTGCGTGGCACGCTGGGCCTGCCGGGTGGGGCGGAGCCGGGCCGTACCGGGGGGCTGACCGGTTTGGTGTACCAGAGCATCCGGGGGGTGACCCGGCTGGTGGACGCGGGCCTGCAGGCCGGACTGGCACGGCTGGAGCCCTTTTTTACCGCCAGCACGCCCGGCACCGAGGTGCTGTGGGAGCGCGAAGCGGTCATTGCTGCCCTCAATGGCGTGATGGGCGACCGGCTGCAGCAGGACAACAACCCGCTGTGCACGCAGATGGGCTGGTACCAGCAAGGCCTGCCACTGGATGTGCAGGCCTTGGGCGCCTCGGGCGCGGCCAGCGGCAAGTTGTTGGTGCTGGTGCATGGGCTGTGCATGAACGACCTGCAGTGGCAGCACGGCGGCCACGACCATGGCACCCACCTGGCCCAGGTGCTGGGCCACACGCCGGTGTATCTGCGCTACAACACCGGCCAGCACATCTCGACCAACGGCGCCGAGCTGTTGGCCCTACTCGAATCGCTGGTCGCCTCCTGGCCTGTGCCCGTGACAGAGTTGGCCGTGCTCGCCCACAGCATGGGCGGGCTGGTGGTGCGCAGCGCCTGCCACCATGCCGCTACCCAGGCCAGGGGCACCAGTGGCTGGCTGCCCCGGCTGCGCCAGGTGGTGTTTCTGGGCACGCCCCACCATGGCGCGCCGCTGGAGCGTGCGGGGAGCTGGGTGGATGTGCTGCTGGGCAGCACCCCGTATTCGCGGCCGTTTGCGCGCCTGGCGCAGCTGCGCAGCGCGGGCATCACCGACCTGCGGTATGGCCATGTGCTGGATGCAGACTGGCAGGGGCGCGACCGCTTCCGGCGCCGCCCCGACCCGCGCACCCCGCTGCCGTTGCCCACCGGGGTGGCCTGCTACGCCGTCGCGGCCACGCTGGCCACCCGGCGCAGCCCCGTGGCCGAGCGGCTGGTGGGGGACGGGTTGGTGCCCTTGCACAGCGCCCTGGGCATCCACGATGATGCAGGCCGGGGGCTGGGGTTTGCCAAGGACCGCCAGGCCGTCTTCTACCGCCTGGGCCACCTGGCGCTGCTGGGTGATGCCGGGGTGGCCCGGCAGCTGGTGAAGTGGATGGCGCCGGGATGAGGTTGGGGTGCCTGCGTACGGCTACGATGTGATCATGAAGCAATAGGTAACAAGGAGAAACTTGTGAGTGATGTGAAATACCGCCTGGTGACCCGCAGCGACTTTGACGGCCTGGTCTGCGCCGTGCTGCTCAACGAGCTGGACCTCATCGACGAAATCACCTTCGTCCATCCCAAGGACATGCAGGATGGCAAGATCGCCATCACCAGCCGCGACATCACCACCAACCTGCCCTATGTGCCCGGGGCGCATCTGGTGTTCGACCACCACGAGTCCGAAACGGTGCGCAACTCGGGCCGCCGGGCTGAGAACCACATCATCGAGGCGCATGCACCCTCGGCCGCCCGCGTGGTCTACAACCACTACGGCGGCAAGGCGGCTTTCCCGCGCATCACCGACGACATGATGTCCGCCGTGGACCAGGCCGATTCGGCCCAGTATTCGCGCGAAGACATCCTCGACCCCCAGGGCTGGGTGCTGCTGAATTACATGATGGATTCGCGCACCGGGCTGGGCCGTTTCCGGGAGTTCCGCATCAGCAACTACGCGCTGATGATGGACCTGATCCAGTATTGCCGCGACCACACCATCGACGACATCCTGGCCCTGCCCGACGTGCAGGAGCGCGTGCAGCTCTACCGCGAACATGCCTCCAAGGCCAAGGAGCAGCTGCAGCGCTGTGCCATCCGCATCGGCAAGCTGGTGGTGCTGGACCTGCGCGAGGAGGAGACCATCTGGGCCACCAACCGCTTCATGATCTATGCGCTGTTCCCGGACTGCAACATCTCCATCCATGTGATGTGGGGGCTGCAGAAGCAGAACACGGTGTTTGCCACGGGCAAGTCCATCCTGGACCGCAGCAGCCATGTGCACATCGGCAACCTCATGCTGGAGTTTGGCGGTGGTGGCCATGCGGCGGCAGGCACCTGTCAGGTGTCCAACGACAAGGCCGACTCCATCCTGCAGACGCTGGTGCAGCGCATCACACTCGAAAACTGAGCGGGCTCTGGCCTGCGGCGGGCGCAGGCCGGCCAGCCCCGATGCCCTGCTGCGTCAGTCCTCGCCGAACAGCCCCCGGTAAATGGCAGCGCCCAGCAGCGCGCCTGCAATCGGCGCCGCCCAGAAAACCCATAACTCCGACAGCGCATAGCTGGGGCCAAACAATGCGGGGCCGGTGCTGCGCGCAGGATTGACCGAGGTGTTGGTCACCGGGATGGAAATCAGGTGGATGAGCGCGAGGCACAGGCCGATGGCCATGCCGCCCACGCCGCCCACGCCTTCGGCGGCGCGCCGCGAGGTCACGCCCAGGATCACGATCAGGAACACCGCCGTGAGCACGACCTCGGTCACCACGGCCGCCAGCAGCCCATAGCCACCAGGCGAATGCTCGCCGTAACCGTTGGTGGCAAACCCGCCAATGTCGGCGCCCGGCTTGCCCGTGGCGATCAGGTACAGCACCCCGGCCGCAGCAATGGCGCCCAGCACCTGCGCGACCACATAGCCGGGCAGCTCGGACACCTTGAATCGGCCGCCCAGCGCCAGGCCCACGGACACCGCCGGATTGAAATGCCCGCCCGAGATGGGCCCCAGTGCGTAGGCGCCGGTCAGCACCGTCAGGCCAAAAGCCAGGGACACGCCCAGAAACCCGATGCCCAGCTGCGGAAACGCGGCCGCCAGCACGGCACTGCCGCAGCCGCCGAAGGTGAGCCAGAACGTGCCGAGGAACTCGGCGGACCATTTTTGCAAAGAGGTGGGCATGGGGCTTGTCCAGAAGTCTGAAGGGGCAGGTCGCCAACAGGGCCTGCAACCGATGCGGCATCTTAGGAGGCTAAAAATAGCGAAACAAGCGCTAATTGCGCGCAAATTGTCAACAATGCTCATCGTGGTGCTCCGGGTGGCGCATCGGCGCAGCCAGGCCATGGCGGCGCAATCAGCCCCTGCCGTGCCCGCTGGTGTGCGGCTGGCCTTGAAATTGGCCAACCCGCCCCGAGGTGAACACGCGCGAACGTCTTTTGCACCGCAGGTGCGCCAAAGACATTTCTCCAGACCGTAAGAAGTAGCCCATTCCAAGACACCATGAGCACCAAACAAACCCTGTCGTTCCAGGCCGAAGTCGCCCAGCTGCTGCACTTGGTCACCCATTCGCTGTACTCCAACCAGGAAATCTTTCTGCGCGAGCTGGTCTCCAACGCGTCGGACGCCTGCGACAAGCTGCGCTTTGAAGGCCTGAACAACAACGCCCTGTATGAAGACGCGCCCAACCTCGAAGTGCGCGTGAGCTTCGACAAGGCCGCCAAGACGCTGACCATCACCGACAACGGCATCGGCATGAGCCAGCAGGAGGCCATCGACCACCTGGGCACCATCGCCAAGAGCGGCACCAAGGACTTCATGGGCAAGCTCTCGGGCGATCAGAAGGCCGACGCCCAGCTCATCGGCCAGTTCGGCGTGGGCTTCTACTCCGGCTTCATCGTGGCCGACCAAATCACCGTCGAATCGCGCCGTGCGGGCCTGAAGGCCGAAGAAGGAGTGCGCTGGATCAGCGGCGGCACGGGCGACTTTGAGGTCGAAACCATCACCCGCGCTGCACGCGGCACCAGCATCATCCTGCACCTGCGCGACGACGCCGAGGAATACCTCAACGCCTGGAAGCTCAAGCAGGTCATCGCCAAATACTCCGACCACATCAGCCTGCCCATCCTGATGGAAAAGGAAGAATGGAAAGACGGCGAGCTGATCAATCCATCGGACGAAAACGGCGGCCGCCAGCCCGGCGGCATGGTCAAGACCGGCGAGTGGGAAACCATCAACAAGGCCAGCGCCCTGTGGACCCGCCCCAAGAAAGACATCACCGAAGAACAGTACGCCGAGTTCTACAAGACCATCAGCCACGACCACGAAGCCCCGCTGACCTGGGCGCACAACCGTGTGGAAGGCAACACCGAGTACACCCAGCTGCTGTACATCCCCGCCAAGGCCCCGTTCGACCTGTGGAACCGCGACAAGAAGGCGGGCGTGAAGCTGTACGTGAAGCGCGTCTTCATCATGGACGACGCCGAGGCGCTGATGCCCACCTACCTGCGCTTCGTCAAGGGCGTGATCGACTCGGCCGACCTGCCGCTCAACGTGAGCCGCGAGCTGCTGCAGGAAAGCCGCGACGTGCGCTCCATCCGCGAAGGTTCGACCAAGCGCGTGCTGAGCATGCTCGAAGACCTGGCCAAACACGACAAGCACGACACCGCTGCGGGCGCCGATGGTGTTACCGATGTGGTGGACGCCGACGACAAGGCCAAGGAAGGCAAGTACACCGCGTTCTACGCCGAGTTTGGCGCGGTGCTCAAGGAAGGCCTGGGCGAAGACTTTGGCAACCGCGAGCGCCTGGCCAAGCTGCTGCGCTTTGCATCCACCACCAGCGACGCCGTGACCGTGGGCTTTGCCGACTACAAGGCCCGCATGAAGGAAGGCCAGGAGGCGATTTACTACATCACCGCCGACACGCTCGCCGCCGCCAAGAACAGCCCGCAGCTCGAAGTCTTCAAGAAGAAGGGCATTGAAGTGCTCTTGATGACCGACCGCGTGGACGAGTGGGCGCTGAACTACCTGCAGGACTTCGACGGCACCCCGCTGCAAAGCGTGGCAAAGGGTGCTGTGGACTTGGGCAAGCTGCAGGACGAAGCCGAGAAGAAGGCTGCCGAAGAGGCCGCCGAGGCCTTCAAGCCCGTGCTGGCCAAGCTGAAAGAAGCGCTCAAGGACAAGGCCGACGACGTGCGCGTGACCACGCGCCTCGTCGATTCGCCCGCCTGCCTGGTGGTGCAGGACGACGGCATGAGCACCCAGCTCGCCCGCCTGCTCAAGCAAGCGGGGCAAGAGGCGCCGCAGACCAAGCCTGTGCTGGAAGTGAATGCCGAACACGCGCTGGTCAAGAAGCTCGACGGCAGCGTGCATTTCCACGATCTGGCCCACATTCTGTTCGATCAGGCGCTGCTGGCCGAAGGCGGCCTGCCGGAAGACCCCGCTGCCTACGTCAAGCGGGTCAACGCGCTGCTGGCCTGAGGCCCGGCGGGTGACTGGCGTGCGCCCCTATGGGGCGAAATAGGCCGCCACCGCGCGTGGGTAGGCGATTGATTGCTATCAAAAAGTGAAACCCCGGGGTGCCATGCGGTGCCCGGGGTTTTTCTTCGGAGATTGCTCAGCCAGGGAGCTGGCGCGGGGCGCCTGTCACGCGTCTGGCAATGCCTGCTCCAGAAGCCGCGCATACACCTGGTTGCGCTCCTGCGGGTCCGCATCCACCAGGGTCTTGAGGGCCTCGCCAGGCAGCCGCATGCCCCGGCGCCGGTCGGTTTCCACCGGCAGGTTGCGCCAGCCAGAGAGCACCAGCCAGTCCCACAACTCTTCAGAGATCTGGTGGGTGACCGCCATCTTCAGCGCCCCCCGCTGGATGTCCGTGCCCACCGCAGGCACCCGCCCCACCGGCGCTGGGCGGCGGGTCTGGCGAATCGACAAAACGTTGCGTATCCAATCCTTCATGGGCAGGCCAGCTGGGTGAGAAGCAGGGGGGAGCATAGCCCACGACCTGGGCCCGGCTCAAGCGTTTGGCTGTGCGGAGGGCTGCACAAGGCAGCACCTGATTCGCGGGGGGTGATGGAGCCAGGCTGGGCGCAAAAGATCAGTGGATGCGCGTCGTCTCCTGCATGAATCCCACGCTTCTCTGGTCGCGCGTTGTGCGAACGAAACGCATTGCTTTCTTCAATGGTTAACGATTGTTGATTAACTGCGCAACGATTGTTTCGTCGATAGATTCAGGCGCTGCTTTCAGCCACCAAGGCTGGGCGTCTTCGCGGTTCTCCCTCATACCGATTTTTGCCACCCCGAAAGGGGCTGGTGCGGTTGCGGCGTGGCCAAAAAAACTTGAGTTGTTCATCACTTCAGGATCATCAATGTTCAATCCGTTGTCGCGCCTCTTCGTGGGCGCCCATCCACCCAGTAGACACACACAGGAGTTTGACAATACCGGGCTGACCGGCCAAGGCTTACGGGCAGAGCGCCTGCAGGGACTCCGTAGCCAAGCGGTACGCGTCATGCGCCGCTTTTGCTGGCTGCTGCTGGCCAATGGATTGATGGCGGGCGCCGCTTTGGCCCAGTCCGCTGACCTAGTGGTGAACCATGCGGACTCACCGGACCCTGGCCCTGCAGGTGGCGTCTTCACCTACACATTGCGTATCGACAACAACGGACCCAATGGTGCGGTGGGCGTCACCGTGACAGATACGTTGCCAGCAGGTTCTGCCTTTATTGACGTGAACACCACTGCCGGGACCTGCAATCAAGCCGGAGGCACCGTCAATTGCACCCTGGGTGATATTCCCTTCAACGCCAATCAAACGGTGACCGTCCGCGTCCGCTTGCCCTCGGCCGGGGTGTGGACCAATACCGCCACGGCCGGCAGCAGCACGCCGGATCCCAATACCAGCAACAACGTCAACAGCGTTCAGGCCACAACGGCCACGCAAGCGTCCGACCTTTCGTTGTCGGCCGTGCCCTCTGTCGCCAGCGTGAACGCGGGCCAGGCCTACAGCTATGCATTGCAGGCAAGCAACCATGGCCCGGACGCGGCAGACGGCAGCCAGAGCATTACCTTCACAGTGCCTGCGGGGGCCTCCATCACCGCTGCGCCCTCAGGTGGTGGGTGGTCGTGCACCCCCTCAAGCGGCTATCCATTGAGCAGTGGCAATGTCAGCTGTATGCGCTCAGGCTCACTCGCGAATGGCGCCACCACGTCGGTGTTGACTGTGCCTGCTGTTTCCAATGTGAATGGCACCGTGACAGCTGCATTCGCGGTGGCCGGACGCAAGCCAGACAGCGCGGCCATGCCGGATGGGGATCTGACCAACAACACGGTCACCGTGGACGTGGCATCCAACCCCGGCGCAGATGTGTCGATCACCAAAACAGCCGCCAGCTCCAACGTGGCACAGGGTGCCAATGTGGTGTACACGCTGACGCCCCGCTTGAATGGTGGGATGTCGCTGGTCGGCCAGGTCGTCACAGTTACCGACACCCTGGGGGCGGGGTTGACCTTTGTCTCTGCCACGGGTTCTGGATGGGTGTGCGATGCCTCCATCACCTGCACCAGGTCGGAGTACACGGGGACCAACTTCAGCAACATGCCTGCGATCACCGTGACCGCTACAGCGGACACCACCGGGGTGTTGGCCAACACGGCGGGGGTCAGCACCGGACTGTCTGATCCCGTGCCCGGCAACAACAGTGCCTCGGCAAACGTCACGTCCAGCAACGATGCAGACATGCGATTGACCAAGACGGCCAGCATCAACCCGGTGGTGCCCAATCAGCCGTTCAACTACACCCTGACAGCGCGCAACACGGGCCCTCTGGCCGTCCCTGCGGGCCAGACCATCACCATCACAGACCAGGTACCAGCGGGTGTGACCCTTGGCGCCATCGTCAGTGCCAGCGGATGGGCTTGCGACGCAGTGCCGTTCCCAGGCCCTGGGGCATGGAGCTGCTCCCGTTCCACCGGATTGGGTGCCAATACCGATGCTCCGGCGGTCACTGTCTCTGCCACATTGACCGGCACCGGTACCGCCACCAACAACGCTTGTGTCGCATTGGCGGCGGGCGCACGCGTGGACAGCAATGCGGCCAACAATTGTGCGGGGGTCGGTGTCACATCGACGGCCACACAAGCAGACCTGCGCGTGGTTTCCAAGACGGCCTCTCCCACCACCGTCGTGGCGGGGGAGAACCTGACCTATGTCATCACTGTCGAGAACCTGGGCCCGGCAACGGCCACCAACGTGGTGGTGTCGGATGCGCTGGCCAGCCTGGTCAATACAGGCGGCTTTCAGTCGGCCGTGGCCTCGCAAGGATCCTGCACGCCCAGCGGAGTGACCAACGGGACCTCGCAAAACCTGAGCTGCTCCCTGGGCTCGTTGACGGTGGGTGCACAAGCGACCGTGACTTTGGTGGTGCGCCCCAACATCGGCGCGACGGGCAATCGCACGAACACAGCCACAGTGCGATCCACCGACGTGGGAGACCCCGATCAATCCAACAACAGTGGCAGCGTGACCAGCCAGGTCACGGCCCTTGTGGATGTGACGGCTGCCAAGACGGCGACGCCAGCCACGGTGGCCGCAGGGGCCCCAATCACTTTTGTTGCGACCATCGGCAACACGGGGCCCTCCACGGCACAAACGGTGCAGATGGTAGACACGTTGCCCTCCAACGCTGCCTTCATCGACATGGTGACCGTCAGTGGGGGGGGGACCTGTTCGCCCATCACGGCCGGAACGGTGGGCGGAACGCTTACCTGCACATGGAGCAGCATCACCTCGGGTTCGCAGCAGACGGCGACATACCGCATGCGCCCCCTGGGCAATGCCGCTGGCAGCAATGTGGTCAACAGCATCGCTGCGAGCACTGCCACCGCAGAGTCCAACACAAGCAACAACAGCGCGACGACGACGACACCCGTCACTGCTGCGCAGCTCGACATCTTGGTCAACAAGGTGGACAGCGCTGACCCGGTGGATCTGGGGCAGCCCACCACCTACACGATCACCATCAACAACAGTGGCCCCTCCTATGGGACCAATGTGGTGATGACCGACATTTTTCCGGCTCCAGGCTCCGCACCGACTGCCACATTCAGCTATCAGGGCGCATTGACCGTGAATGCGGGGGGCGTGTGCACCCAACCGACCATGGGTGCTACCAGTGGCACGCTGCGCTGCGTGTTTCCGGGGCTGAGCAGTGGCCAGACGGCAACGGTGACTTATGCCATGCGTGCAGAAACGCTCACAGTGGCGGGTGCGACCAGCGGTACGGCGTTCAATCAAGCCAGCGTGACGGTGGACGAAACAGAAACGACCCTGGCCAACAACCAGGTGACGCACGACACCACCGCTCGCCGATTCACCGTGGCCACTGACCTGGCATTGGCCAAGTCGGCGCCTGCAGGTCCGTTGGCGCCGGGCGCATCGCTCAGCTACACCTTGACCGTTACCAACAATGGCCCTCTGGCGAGCGATGGTGCCCAGGTTGTTGATGTGTTGCCTGCTGGGGTGAACTTTGTTTCTGCCGTCGGCTGCGTGAATTCATCCGGTACGGTGCGGTGTGCGATCGGCCCCCTGGCGACGGGGGCTTCGCGGACCTTCACGCTGGTGACTGCGTTGGCGTCGCCCTACACCGGCGCGCGTCCGCTGGTCAACACGGCCACGCTGGATGCTCCGGGAGATACGAATCCCGCCAACGACACCAGCACAGCCACCACCACGGTCTCGGTCCCGCCAAGTGGGGCCAGCAGCATTCCAACGTTGTCGGAGTGGGGCCTGATCATTCTGTCCACCCTGCTGGGCTTGATGGCTTGGGGCCATGCTCAGCGGGCGCGGCGTCGCTGACCGTTTTTTGGTAGTTCCCGTCGGCGCTTTGCACATCTGCGGAGCGCTCCGGATGGGCCGGCCAGCACGCGCCATCGCGTGCTGGCCTTTTTTTGTTTGTCGATAATGTGCGCTTCGTCTGGATTTTTTCAGGCCATTTTGTTTTCCAAGACCCCCATGCTGCGTTTTTTCCTGACCTTTGTGCTGCTCCAGCTCTCTTTCTTTGGCATCAACATGCTGGGCGTGGTGCAGCAGCATGTGGTTCTTCCCTGGACTGAACTGCTGGCGCGCGCTTGCGTGGCGTTGGTCATGCTGTTTGATGAGACGGCGGCGGCGGCGGGCAAGGTGCTGTGGAACACCGCGACCGGGTTTGGTGTTTCGATCGAGCCCGGATGCAACGGTATTGAGGCCTGCATCGTGCTGTTTTCCGCTGTGCTGGCTTTCCCCTCATCCTGGCGCCACAAGCTGGTCGGCCTGGTGATCGGTTTCCTGGCGGTGCAAGGGCTCAACGTGGTGCGGGTGATCAGCCTCTTCTACCTAGGGCAATGGAACACACAAGTGTTCAATTTTGCGCACGAGTATCTGTGGCAGGCACTCATCATGCTGGACGTGCTGATTGTCTGGCTGCTGTGGGTGCGGGCAGGCAGCAAGTCCCAGAACTCGTCCGGGCCTCCGCCGCCACCAGCCCCCCCGGCGCACGCCCCGGCCTCGCCAAAGCCTGCAGGCCCGCTGGTGAGTGCGTCTCTGGACCTGTCGCCGCCCGTGCGATGAGCCGACAGCGAAGGAACGGACTGCGCATGCGCCGACTATCTCCATTGACGATCTTCGTCCTGTCTGCCTTCGGGTGGATCGTGGCTCTGACGGCCCTGTGGTCGCAGGTGTCCGCCTGGACTTCCTATCCTGTGGGTGTGCTATCGCACGTGGCACTGGAGCAAAGTGCTCCCATGTGGGTGCGGCAGGTGCATCTGTCGTCGGGCAATATGGAGGTGGACACGGCGATCTCCGTGCCGACAGCGGACGGGCGCCGTGGGGAGATCACCGTCGATGCCAGCCCAGCGCGCTATGCCTATGGGCTGCCGATCTTTATCGCGCTGGTTTTGGCTGCCCGTGGGCGTGGGCGCCTGGGCCGTGTGGCGGCGGGCTATGCCCTGCTGCTCCCGTTCCAGGCATTCAGCCTGACGATGAGCGCCCTGATGCAGATGGTGCTGGCCGCCCAGGCCGACATCCGCCTGCTGAGGGTGTCCCAGTGGCAGATGGAGGCCATTGTGTACGGCTACCAGCTGGGCTCTCTGGTGCTGCCTACGCTGGTGCCAATCCTCCTGTGGCTGTGGATGGACCGGAAGTTCGTGAACGATGTGCTGATTCGCAGCTGGCGCGAGTCGCTGCCGCCCGCAGCCTCTTCTTCCTGAGCTGGGCCACCGAGACTGGCCAAACGGGCGTCTACTCCGAAAGCGTTTCGGTCGCGTTGGACCGCTGCGTCACTGACGGCCGCTGGGCCGTTGGGGGGCCCAAAGGGTCCAGCCGATACCCCATCCCATAGATCGCCGAGATCGTGTAGCCGTTGTCCTCGGTCAGCTCCAGCTTGGTCCGCAGGCGCGACATGTGGGTGTCGAGCGAGCGTGAGGGGGTTTCGGCGCCGTCGCCCCAGACGGCTTCGCGCAGGTGGGTGCGGGACAGCAGGCGGCCGGCGTTGCGGAACATGAACAGGGCGAGTTCGTACTCGCGGTTCTTGAGTTCGATGGGCTGGCCGTGCACGCTCAGGGAGCGCTTATCGGCGTCAAAACAATACGCCCCGAAGGCCATGCGGGCGCCCATGCTTTCGGGGAAGGCGCGGCGCAGCAGGGCGGTGGTGCGGGCCACCAGTTCGCCCATGCGTAGGGGCTTGCTCATGAAGTCGTCGGCACCGCGCGAGAGGGCCTCGACCACGTCGCGTTCGTCGTTGCGGCGGGTGATGAACAGGATGGGCAACTGCATGCCACCCATTTCGCGCACGGTCTGCACGACCTCGGTGCCCTCCATGTCGGGCAGGTGCCAGTCCACGATCAGCAGGTCGAAGGTGTCGCTGCGCAGGGCTTTGAGCAGGCTGGTGCCGTCGGCAAAGGTGTGGCACACATGGTGGTGGCATTCCAAGGTGCCCTTGATCTGCTCCAGCAGGAGAAGGTCGTCGTCAAGGACTGCGATGCGCATGGTGGTGGGCTCGGGGCCGGGGGCCGTGAAAATCAACTACAAAACACTCCCGCGGCGGGGAGTGCCTTGATGGTGCCCCACATCGGGCTGCTGTGCGCAGAGGTTGACAATCGTTTGCAATGGCCCGGGCCTGCGCTGGCCGGGCTGCCCCGCGTGGTCTACCCCCCCGTCAGGCCACCAGCGGTTCTTCCTGCATCGCCTCGATCTGCTCGATCAGCATGTCCACCTGCCCGCGCCAGTAGTCGCTGCTGCCAAACCACGGAAAGTTGGCGGGGAAGATCGGGTCCTGCCAGCGGCGCGCGAGCCAGGCGCTGTAGTGGATGAGGCGCAAGGTGCGCAGCGGCTCGATGAGTGCCAGCTCGCGGCGGTCGAAGCTTCGGAACTGCTCGTAGCCGTCAATCAAGGCGCCGAGCTGGTGGGTGCGCTGGCGCCGGTCGCCCGACAGCAGCATCCACATATCCTGCACGGCCGGGCCCATGCGCGCGTCGTCCAGGTCCACAAAGTGCGGGCCGCCACGGCCCCATTCATCCAGCGGGGTCCACAGGATGTTGCCGGGGTGGCAGTCGCCGTGCAGGCGGATGGAGGTGGCGTCTTTCAAAGAAAAATGGCCTTCTCCGCGCTTCTGTTGGGTGTTGTTTGCTATCAATTCAAGAGCGATATCGCACTGCGCCTTCCAAGCGGCCGCCACGTCGAGCGGGAGGACGTTGTTGTCCAGCAGCCAGTCGCGCGAAGCGGTGCCAAAACTCAGCAGGTCCAGCGTGGGCCGGTGCGCAAAGGGCTGGGCGGCGCCCACGGTGTGGATGCGGGCCAGAAAGCGGCCGATCCATTCCAGCACCTCAAAGTCGTCCAGCTCGGGCTGGCGCCCACCGCGCCAGGGGCTGACGGAAAAGGCAAAGCCCTCGTGCTGGTGCAGGGTGGTGCCGTTCAGCACCATCGGGCCCACGGCGGGCACCTCGGCCGCCATCAACTCGGCGGCAAAGGCGTGTTCTTCCAGGATCTGCGCTTCGCTCCAGCGGCCCGGGCGGTAGAACTTGGCCACCACGCGCTGGCCGTCTTCCAGCGTGGCCTGGTACACCCGGTTTTCGTACGACGACAGGGCCATGAGGCGGCCGTCGCCATACAGGCCCACGCTGGCCAGCGCATCCAGCACCTGGTCGGGGGTGAGGCGGGCGTAGGGGTGCTGGTCGGCGGGCGGATGGTCAGGGTGCGATACGGTCATGCCCGATTGTCGCCGCCTGCCTGCGGGTGCCGCCCCGCCACCCACGCGGTGCAGCGTCAGCCCGGCAGCAGGGTGGCAATGTGCCCCGCGCGTGGGTCGCCGCTGCCTGCCAGCACGCTGGCAAACAGCGCCTGCGTGGCCTGGGGCCCCGCATGGTGCTGCACCACCAGCCAGGGCTGCGGCCCCGAGGACACGGCGGTGCTGAACTGGTTCCAGGCCGCCACCAGGCGGTCGTTCAGGCCCTGGGCGCCCCAGTCGGCATGGCGTTTCTTGACCTGGGCGGGCGCAAAGAACATCACTGGGCGCGGGCCGGGCAGCTGACCGGCGCCGCCCAGATCGCCCACATGGCTGGCACCCACCGAGCAGCTGTAGGCCAGGCCGGTGAAGTGGGCGTGGATGCGCTGGCGCAGGCCCACGCTGCCTGCAAAGTCGATGTACACGCTGGGCGTGGCGCCGTCGAGGGTGTCCAGTGCGTCGTAGGTGACCACGCGGTGGTAGCAGCCCAGGCTTTCGCAAAACGCCACATTGCCAGGCGACGTGAGGCCGATGACCTCGATGCCCTCCCGCTGCGCGAGCTGGAAGGCCGTGCCGTAGGCCGTTTTGCTCGACGCGCTGGACAGCAGCATGCGCCGGGCGCCAAAGAACTGCTGGTCGGCCAGAAAATCGTCGATGAGCCACGAGGTGATGAACAGTGGCCGCAGCAGCGCCTGCACATCCTCGTTGTCGGCGCGGTACAGCCCGTCGGTGCTAGTGCGCAGGTAGTGGTTGTAGACCGCATGCAGGCCGGCGCGGTGGGCGGCGCCGTCGCTGAAGCCCGTGGGGTTGACGCGCTCTGGCGACAGCACAGCCTGGCTGGCCATGGGCCAGTAGCCATACAGCCGTTCGCCCACGGCCACGGCCGGGTGCAGCGACTGCACCACGGTGCCAAAGCCCCACACGGGCACGATGCCCCAGCCGGCCTCGCCGGTGGGGAAGAACTGCCAGTAGTTCAGCATGTCGCCCAGCGCGGCGTAGGTGATGTTGTTGGCCGTGAGGGCAAACGACTCGACCCGCACGCGGACCTGGCCTTCGGCCAGCGGGGTGTCGTCGGTGGTGGTCAGGCGGGTGGTGGCCAGCTGGTCCTGGCGCACGAGGAGGGTGGTGGTGCTCATGCCGCCACGCTAAACCAAAGCGGGCGCACGCTCAAGCGGCGCGCGCCGCCTGGGTGACAGATGCGCGGCGTGGCGGTGCGCCGGAGTGCCAACGGGCTCAGCCCTCCGTGGGCTGGGCCAGTTGCTCGAAAGGCAGCGCCTGTTTGACCAGGATGACGGTGCAGGGCGCGTCGCGCGCCACGCGCATGGGCACGGTGGCAAAAAAGCGCTGGGTCTGCAATCCGTGCGTGGCCGCGCCCAGGATCATCATGCTCACGTGGTTGCTGGCCGCATAGCGCACCAGGGCCTGGGCCACGTCGCTGGCTTCGAGCACGTGGTAGCTCACGGCATGGCCGGTCAGGTCCAGCCCCTGGGCCCACTGGCGCAGGCGGGCCATGTGCTGGCGGTGCAGCGTGGTTTCGCTGCGCTCGCTGTCGCTGGTGCTGCTGGCGCCGGGTGACACCACCGTCACGCAGGCCAGCCGTGCGCCGGGGCGGATGCCCAGGGAGCGCGCCACCGCTTGGCGCAGCGAATAGAGCGTGGCGTCCGTCACGTCGGCATGGGGCACGGCCACCATGAGGATGGGGGTGTCCTCGATCTGCTGCGAGGGCAGGGGGCTGGGCGTGTAGTGCATGCCCGCTGCGCGCAGCCAGCGACGCAGGTGCGTGCGCAGCGGCGTGCGCTCGGTGCGTTCGCCGCGTTCGGTGATGAGCACCTGCTCGGGGTTGGACAGGTCAAACGCCAGGTGCGCGGCCGAGGGGTAGCGGTTTGCGGCTTCGGGCTCCAGGCAGCGCAGGATGACCTCCTGCAGCCAGGGCGGGATGTCGGCGCGGTGTTTGCGCGGCGGCGCGGGCGTCATCCACAGGCGCTGGCGCATGCCGCCGCTGGTGGTGGGCGCGCCAAAGGGTAGCTCGCCCGTGGCCAGCTCGTACAGCATCACGCCGATGGCGAAGATGTCGCTGCGCGGGTCGCCGCGCACGCCCACCACCTGCTCGGGGGCAATCCAGGCGGGCGAGCCCACGGCCTGGCGCATCTCCTCGGCCAGCAGGTCGGGGTAATGCGCGTGGCACGAGAGGCCAAAGTCCAGCAGCACGGCGGTGCCATCGTCTTTGATGAGCACGTTGGCGGGCTTGAGGTCCAGGTGGCACACGTTCTGCTGGTGCAGGCTGTGCGCCGCATGGGCCGTGGCAGCGCCCAGGCGGGCTATCGTGGCGGTGTCGCAGCGGCCGGGCGCATCCAGCCAGTGCTGCAGCGTCTCGCCGGGGATGTACTCCATGACCAGATAGGGCAGCCGCACCAGGTCGCCCGCCGCCACAAAACGCGGCACATGTGGGCCGCTGAGCACGGGCAGGATCTGCAGCTCCACCTCGAAGCTCACGATGTTCTCGGCCCCGTCGCCCGCCGTCATGCGCGGGATCTTCATCGCCATGGCAAAGCCGGGGCTGCGGTCGGCCTGGGCGTATTCCACCGCGTAGATGTGGGCCATGCCGCCGGCGTGGATGCAGTCCACCACGCGGAAGCCGTCGATCTCGGTGCCGGGCTCCAGCAGCTTCATATCACTGGCCCTTTTCCAAGCGGTCGGCATAGAAGCCAGGGAGGCACGCGGCGCGGATGGCGGCGGCGGCGGCCAGGTGGTCGTAGGGCACGCGGTAGAAGGTGATCTGCTTGGCGGTGTCGTCAAACAGCGCGTACATGGCGCGTGCATCGCCGTCGCGCGGCTGGCCCACCGAGCCCACGATGGCGAGCCACTGGCGGTGCGTCGGCACGGGCACTGGCACGCCGGGCTCGGGCGCAAAGCGCATGAGCTTGGCCGTGGGCGTGAGGAAATACAGCACCTGCTCGTGCACATGGCCGCAGAACACGTAGCGGATAGCGGGGTCCAGGGCCTGGGCGGCGGTCATGCTGCGCTCGGCGGCGTTGGAGTCTTCCACGTACCGCCACTGTGCGGGCATGTCGGCGCTGGCGTGCACCAGCAGCGCGCTGCTGGAGAGCCGTGCGGTGAGCGGCAGCGACTGCAAAAAGGCGATATGGCTGTTGCCGAGCTGGTCGTGGGTCCACTGCGCGCCCAGCTCGCTGCGGTTGCGCGGGTTGGCGGGGGGCGCCAGGGCCATGGCGTCGTGGTTGCCCAGCACACACAAGGCGCCTTGCTCGGCCAGGTCGCGCACTTGCTCCACCACCGCCACGGGCTCGCCGCCGTAGCCGACCAAGTCGCCCAGCAGCGCAAATTGTTCGGCGCCGTGGGCGCGGGCGTGTGTCAGGCAGGCGTCCAGGGCCTGGCGGTTGGCGTGGATGTCGGACAGCAGGGCGATTTTCATGTTGTTGTCTCCAACCCCATCATCGCGCGTGTCGCTGAATGCCAGCTTGCAGGTGGCAGTGCCTGCGTGGATTCAAAGCAAAAATAGCTGCTACCGCCCGTCTGTAGGGCGGTAGCAGCTATGGATTTGATAGCTCAGAGGCTGCGCTGTGCGGCGGGAGCTTTGTCCAGCGCCAGCACCAGGCCCAGCGCGATGATTGCGGGCAGCGCCTGGCTGAAGAAGATCTTGGGCGCTGCGGTGGTGGCGCCAAACACCCCGGCCACGATCACGCAGGCCAGGAAGAAGATCTTGAACACCCGGTTGCCGGTGAACAGCCCCCAGAACAGCCCGGCCGCCAGAAACCCGTTGTACAGCCCCTGGTTGGCCGCCAGCGTGGTGGTGGCGTCGGCCAACTCCTGGGTCAGGTTGAAGGTCTTCATGCCCAGCGGCTTGTTCCAGAAGAACATTTCGAGCACGAGGATGTACACATGCTCGATGGCCACCAGGGCCACCGCGATGCGGGGGATCAGCAGGCGGCCCATGGTCTTAGACGATCGTGATGGTCACGTCGATGTTGCCGCGCGTGGCGTTGGAGTAGGGGCAGACCTGGTGGGCTGCGTCCACCAGCTTCTGGGCCGTGGCCTTGTCCAGGCCGGGCAGGCTGATGGCCAGGCGGGCGGCGATGCCGTAGGCGTTCGGGATGGGGCCCAGGTCCACTTCGGCGTCGATGGACACGTCTTGCGGCACGGGGATGCCGATCTTGCCGCCCACAGCCTTCATCGCGCCGATGAAGCAGGCTGCGTAGCCGGAGGCAAACAGCTGCTCGGGGTTGGTGCCGGTGCCAGAGGTGCCGGGCGAGGACAGCTTGACTTCCAGGCGGCCGTCATCGGTCTTGGCGGCGCCATCGCGGCCACCGGTCACGTGCGACTTGGCGGTGTACAGGACTTTTTCGAGTGTGGTCATGGTGTCTTCCTTGCGGTTGTTGCCCACGGTGGGCGTTGGAGGGAATCGGTTCTTGTGCTGTTTGTCTGCGGGCCGTCAGCGTTGCTCGCTGAGCCGATCTCGCAACTGCTTGAGTTCGGTGGTCAGGGCGGTCAGCTCGGCAATCGAGCATTGGCTGCTTTGCAGCACACACTGCGGAATGGCCTCGGCCTGGTCGCGCAGCGCACGACCCTCGGCCGTGAGGGTGATGCGCACGCGGCGCTCGTCCTGCACATCGCGCAGCCGGGCAATCTGGCCCTGGGCCTCCAGGCGCTTGAGCAGCGGCGTGAGCGTGCCGGAGTCGAGAAACAGGCGCTCGCCCAGCTCGGACACCGTTACGCCGTCCTGCTCCCACAGCACCAGCATCACGAGGTACTGCGGGTAGGTCAGGCCGATGCGGTCGAGCAGGGGCTTGTACAGCTTGGTCATCGCCAGCGAGGCGGAATACAGCGCAAAGCAGACCTGGTTGTCCAGCCGCAGGATGGCGGGGCTGGGAGTGATAGGGGTGCTGGGGCTGGGCATGGGGTGAATTGTGGCGGGTTATTAAATTGTGTGCAATTGAATTTTGTAAAACCTTGTTGCATGCGCGGATGGACTGGATGGGGAGGCGCGGAGCCTCGGCCGGTGATAGACGCGCGCCTGTGCAGGGCCAGGCTTCGCCATGGTTGCTATATTTTTAATAGCTTATTAGGCATGATGGACGGGCGGAAGCGGCCATTTTTGCTTGAAATTAGCTTCGCCCACGCGCGAGACCCCTGCCGACCCAGCCCGAAAAGATGGGCCGGGTTGGAGGGGCGGATCGCCCGGCAGGGCCCGCAGCCGCGCTCCGCTCAGCGCCCGCTGAACTGCGCCGGTCGCCGCTCGATAAAAGCGCGCACGCCTTCGGCCGCGTCTTCGCTGTTGGCCAATTGCTTTTGTACGGGGATGAACTCGGCCACCGCCGCTGCCTGCCCCTGCTCGATGGCCTTGAGCACGTTGAGGCGTGTGGCCACCACAGCGAGTGGGGCTTGGGCCTCGATGCGCTGGGCAATCTGCAGCGCTTCCTGCAGCTCCTGGCCTGCGGGCACCACCTTTTGCACAAAGTTCAGCCGGTACGCCTCGGCGCTGCCGAACTCGTCGGCCGTGAGCAGGTGCAGCAGCGCATTGCCCGTGCCCGCCCGCTCAGCCATGCGCAGCGTGGCGCCGCCCGTGGCCATGATGCCGCGCTGCACCTCCATCTGCGAGAAGCGGCAGTTGTCGGCCGCCACCACGATGTCGGCGCCCAGCATCAGCTCGATGCCCACGGTGAAGCAGATGCCCTTGACCGCCACCACCATGGGCTTGGTGCGGCGCCGGTAGCCAGGCAGGCCGTAGTCGTGCGGCTCCACCAGGCCTTCGGGGATGGCTTTCTCGCCGCGCTGCATGTAGGCGCTCACGGCGGGCAGGTCAAGCCCGGCGGTGAAGTGGTCGCCAAACGCATGCAGCACGCCCACACGCAGGGCGGGGTCGTCGTCCAGCCGCGTGTAGGCCTCGGCCAGCTGGCGGAACATGGGCGGCGTCCAGCCATTGCGCTTGGCCGGGCGGTTGATGCCGATCAGCAGCACATGGCCGATGACCTGGGTGTCGATGTTGCCCTCGGGTGGGGGCGTGGTGGGGGTGATGTTTGTCATGGGCGCAGGTCTCCTGGCCCATGATTGAAAACGCTTCAAGCGCTGCGCGCCGTCTCAATCGAGACAGCGCAGCCGATTAAGGCAAGCGGCCTCCAAAACCGGCGCGGCGACTTACCAGTGCCCCCGCGCAAGGGCCGCCACGACATGCAAATGTCGTTTCCACTCCATGCGCTGGGGGCGTCCCCCTCCGGGGGGAAGGCGCGAAGCGCCTCAGGGGGGTTAGTAGGAATACACGCCCTGGCCCGTCTTGCGGCCCAGGCGGCCTGCAGCCACCATTTCCTTGAGCAGTGGGCAGGGGCGGTACTTGCTGTCGCCAAACTCGGTCAGGTACACATCCATCACCGCCAGGCACACATCCAGGCCGATCATGTCGGCCAGCGCCAGCGGGCCGATGGGCTGGTTGCAACCCAGCTTCATGCCCGCGTCGATGTCCTCGGGCGTGGCCAGGCCCTCGGCCAACACGAAGAAAGCCTCGTTGATCATGGGCACCAGGATGCGGTTGACCACAAAGCCGGGCGCGTTCTTCACGGTGATGGGGCTCTTGCCCAGCGCCTCGGCCAGGGCCTTCACGGCGTCGTGGGTGGCGTCGCTGGTCTGCAGGCCGCGAATGATCTCCACCAGCGCCATCATGGGCACGGGGTTGAAGAAGTGCATGCCGATGAACTTGTCGGCGCGGCTGGTGGCGGCAGCCAGCTTGGTGATGGAGATCGAAGACGTGTTCGATGCGATCAGCACCTCGGGCGCCACGATGGCATCCACCTGCTTGAGGATCTTGAGCTTGAGTTCGTAGTTTTCGGTGGCGGCCTCGATCACGAGCTGCGCGGTCTTCAGGTCGTCATAGCTGGTGGAGGTCTTGATGCGCGCCAGGGCGGCCGCCTTGTCGGCTTCGCTGATCTTTTCCTTCTTGATCAGGCGGTCCAGGCTGCCGGCCACGGTGGCCAGGCCTTTTTGCACTGCAGCATCCGAGATATCAACCATCACCACGTTGATGCCCGACACCGCACAGGCCTGTGCAATGCCGTTGCCCATGGTGCCTGCGCCGATGATGCCTACGGTCTGAATCGTCATATAGAGAGCCCTCTTCAAAGTGAAACGGATGGACGGAATGGTAAGGGGAATCGCACGACCGTTCGGTTATCGTGCGTCAAACCTGAACCAACAAGCCGCTGCGCAGCATGGCGGAGGAGACACCACAACATGTTCGACTACATCGTGATCGGCGGCGGCTCGGCAGGCTCCGTGCTGGCTGGCCGCCTGACAGAGAACCCCGCCGTGCGCGTGTGCCTGTTGGAGGCGGGGCCTGCCGACAACAGCGTGCTCATCCACTGCCCGGCCGGGCTGGCCGTGATGGCCAAGTTCGAGCTGAACGGCTGGGGCTTCAATACCACTCCGCAGGCGGCGCTGAACAACCGGCGCGGCTACCAACCCCGTGGCAAGGTGCTGGGGGGCTCCAGTTCCATCAACGCCATGGTCTACATCCGGGGCCAGCATGCGGACTACGACCACTGGGCCGCGCAGGGCAACCCGGGCTGGGGCTGGGAAGATGTGAAGCCGTACTTTCTGCGCGCCGAGAACAACGAGCGCGGGGCCAACGACTGGCACGGCCGGGGCGGCCCCTTCAACGTGGCGGATCTGCGTGCGCCCAACCGGTTCAGCCAGTATTTCACCGACGCAGGTGTGCAGGCCGGGCACCCGCACAACACCGACTTCAATGGCGCCACGCAGGAAGGCGTGGGCTTGTACCAGGTCACGCACAAGAACGGCGAGCGCCACAGCGCGGCCAAGGGCTACCTCACGCCCCACCTGGCGCGGCCCAACCTGCAGGTCATTACCGGTGCGCATGCCACGCGCATCCTGTTCGACGGCACGCGCGCCGTGGGTGTGGAATATCGCCAGGGTGGCGCGATCAAGCAGGTCCGCGCCGGGCGCGAGGTGCTGCTGAGTGCGGGCGCGCTGCTGTCGCCGCAACTGCTGATGCTGTCGGGCGTGGGGCCTGCCGCGCATTTGCAGCAACACGGCATCCCGGTGCTGCACGACCTGCCCGGCGTGGGCCAGCATCTTCACGACCACCCCGATGTGGTGCAGGTGCTGGACGCCCCTGAGCTCAAGGACCTGTTCGGCCTCTCGTTGTCGGGCATGGCGCAGACCGTGCGCGGCATCATCGAATGGCGCAAGCACCGCACCGGCATGTTGACCACCAACTTCGCCGAGGCGGGCGGCTTCATCAAGAGCGATCCGTACGAGGCTGCGCCCGATCTGCAATTGCACTTTGTGATCGGCAAGCTGGTGGACCATGGCCGCAAGACCGTGTTCGGCCACGGCTACTCGGCCCATGTGTGCCTGCTGCAGCCCAAGAGCCGGGGCGCGGTCACGCTGGCCAGCCGGGACCCCATGGCCTTGCCATTGGTGGATCCGAACTTCCTGGCTGACCCGGACGACATGGCGCGCATGGTGCGTGGCTTCAAGCAGACCCGCGCCATCCTGTCGCAACCAGCGCTCGCGAAGTTCGGCGCCAAGGAGCTGGCGGCCTCGGCCAGTGCGCGCAGCGATGCCGAGATCGAGCAGTTCATCCGCCAGTACGCCGACACCATCTACCACCCCGTTGGCACCTGCCGCATGGGCCCCGGGCCCATGGACGTGGTGGATGCCGAACTGCGTGTGCATGGCCTCTCGGGCCTGCGCGTGGTGGACGCGTCCATCATGCCGCGCATCGTGAGTGGCAACACCAACGCGCCCACGGTGATGATTGCGGAAAAAGCGGTGGACCTGCTGCGTGCGCGGGTGTGAAGGAATTCACATTTGCGGCGCTGAACGCGGTTTTTAAGGTTCGCGGAAGGTCTGCTTAAGGAGTTTTTAACAGGCAAAAAGGTCGCGCGTTCCTAGACTTCTTTTCATGGAAGCGGGTGCATGGTGCACCCGGCCCGGCACCCCAAAAGCAGGGTGTTGAGAGGCCCCACGAGGCCATGAAAGAAGCACATGAAGATTGACTCCCGCGAAATTGCCGCACTGACCCAAGCCCAGCCCGCTGCCCCCCGCATGGACATGTACGCCAGCATCCACAAGGCGCTGCGCGCCTTCATGGCCGACACGCTGCTGGGCCTGGGCCGCATGGATGTGGACGACGACCTGGAGTTTGCCCAGACCTGCGACCGCGTGATGCAGCTGCTGGACCTGTGCCGCGCGCACCTGCACCACGAGAACCAGTTTGTGCACGCCGCCATGGAGGCGCGCCGGCCCGGCTCCAGCCAGAGCATTGCTGGTGAACATGTGGAGCACGAACAGGCCATCACGGCCCTGGCTGACGGGGTGAACCACCTGATTGCCTGCGCCAAGCCCGCACGCCCGGCCGCCACCCTGGCCCTGTACCGCCAGCTGGCGCTGTTTGTGGCGCACAACTTCGAGCACATGCACGAGGAAGAGACTGCCCACAACCGCGTGCTCTGGCAGTGCTACACCGACGCCGAATTGGCGGGCGTGCACGATGCGCTGGTGGCCTCGATCCCCCCGCACGAAATGATGGTGGTGGCCCGCTGGATGGTGCCCTACATGTCACCCGCCGAGCGCACGGCCATGCTGTCGGACATGCAGCAACATGCGCCTGCCCCTGTGCTGGCCGCAGTGCTGGCGCAGGCGCAGCCGCACCTCACGCAGCCCGAGTGGACCAAGCTGATGCGCAGCCTGGGCCTGCCGGTGGTGCCGGGTCTGGTGCACTGAGGCTCAGGCGTCTTCCAGCACTACAGGGCGCAGCACGCACAGCCGAAAGCGCCCGCGCCCTGTTTTTTCGATGTGGATGTGTGGGCAGTTCTCCTGCAGGCGGCGCTGCAGCAATAGCAGGCGGGCCTCCAGGTTGTCGGCCACATCGGGCAGGCGCAGGGCGGGGTCCAGCCGCAGTTCGCGGTTGGTGAAGTCCACGCGCCCGGTGTGCTGGTGGTCGCGCAGCAGCTTCCACACAATGGCGCCCGCCACGCCCTTGATCAGGTAGTCGTCGTTGATGAACACGCTCTCGTTGGCCGCAAAGTGGCGCACCCGCAGCGCGCTGCCGCTTACTGGCGGTGCTGCTGTAGGAGTAGGCAGCGGCTCGGGCGCATCGGGCGCGGCCTGCAGCAGGTCGATGGCGGCGGCCAGCTGGCCTGCAATGGCCACCAGCAGGTCCTCATCCTCGAAGCCAAAGCGCATGTCCTCGGGGCTCTCGGCAAACAGCACGCCCAGCAGGCGCCCAGCCGACATCAGCGGCACTGCCACCTGGCTGTGCGGTTCGGGCAAGCCGGGGTAGGGGATGTCCATGCCGCGCAGCGGGGGCGCATCGGGCGCGGCATGCGCGTCCATGCTCTCGCGGATGGCGTGGCTGTACAGGGCGGCGTGCGTCATGTGGCTGATGCGCACCGGCGTGCGCTCGCGCGCGGCCATGCCGATCACGCCCTGGCCCAGGCGGATCTCGGAGCCCACCCCTGATGTGGCGTAGCCGCAGCTGGCCACCGTGTAGAGCTGCTGGGCGCTGGCGTCCAGCATCAGCACCATGGCGTGCTCGATGCCCAGTTTGTCCTGCAGGCCCTGCAGCGCGCCTTGCAGCAATTCGTCCAGCCCCGTGCAGCGCGCGATGCCTTCGCTGCACAGGCGCAGCGTGTGCAAGAGCCCGGAGCGCGGCGCGGGTGCTGGCAGGCCTTCGCCCGCTACCGATTCGATGCGCTCCACGGCGTAGATGTCGGCCCCCTTGAGTTCAAACACCTCGGCCATGCCCGCATGCGACGCAATGCCCGCCAGTTGTGCGCGCATGCTCTCGAACACCGGGCCGCTGTCCTCGGTGCGTTCATACAGCAGGTGCAGGCGGTAGAAATGGGCGGTGAGCGGGTTCAGCACCAGCACCGACGCGCGCGGGTTACGCAGGATGTTCTGGCGGGTCTTGTTGAAGAACTGGAACGACAGCGCTACATGCGCCGCATCCACATAGACCACCTGCGAGATGTAGGCCACGTTGGGCGTGCCGTCGGGGTCGCAGGTGGCCATGATGGCGGGAATCGCACCCTCCAGGCAGGGGCGGATGCTGTGCAGGGACGGCGCTGCGGTGCTCATGGCTGCGGCGTAGGTGGTGAGGGTGACGTCGGCGGCGAACACAACTCCGCGCCAGCGCGCGGGCCCGGTGTCTGGTCGAACGCGCTGGTGGGCGTGAAGCTCACGGCCACCACATCGTGCAGCGGCGCTGCCAGCATGGCGCCCACATACTGCGGCCCGTAGCCGACCTGGCCCACCTCCTGCACCATGGACTGCAGGTAGGCCTGCAACACGGGCAAGTCGCCGTCATGGGCCGGGCGCTGCGTGGCCCGGCGGGCCTTGAGCTGCAGCGTCTGGTGGGTGGACGGAACGCTGAAGACCACGGCAATCTCGCCGGTGTGCGCAATGTCCTGCAGCAACTGCTCGGACTGGCTGCGTCGCAGGTACACCGTGACCTCCTGCCCATCGCCGCTGATGTGACTGCCCACCGCCCGCATGATGCTCGGGCGCAGGGCCGCATCGCGGGACGCCACGATGGCCGATACGCCCTTGGCCACCATGGCGATATGGCTAGGGCCGAGCAGCACGGTGGTCATGCCTTGAAGCGCTTGCGTGTCAGGGCCAGGGCCACCCAGAAGGCCACCACGGTGGTCACCACCAGCACCAGGCCATGGCGCAGGGGGTGGGCGGGCCACTGGTCCATGAACAGCGGGCGCACCAGCTCGACCGCGTTGGTCAGCGGCAGCCAGTCGGAGATGGCGCGCACGATGGGCGGCAGCTGCTCGCGCGGGAAGAACACGCCCGAGAGAAACATCATGGGCGTGAGCACCAGCGTGAAGTAGTAAGTGAAGAAGTCATACCCCTTGGCCAGCGCATTGAAGATGAGCGCAATGCTGGAGAACATGATGCCCACGAACAGCAGCACCGGCCAGGCCACCAGCAGCTTGGGGCTGTGGCTGATCCCCAGGGCCAGCATCACGCCCAGGATGGCCGTGACGGTGAACAGCGCCTTGAACGCCGCCCACAGCATCTCGGCCAGCACCACGTCGTCCAGGCTCACCGGCGCGTTCATGATGCCGTCCCAGGTCTTTTGCACATGCATGCGCGAGAAGGCCGAGTACAGCGCCTCAAAGCTGGCCGCGTTCATCGCGCTCATGCAGATCGAGCCACTGGCCAGGAACAGGATGTAGGGCACCTTGGTGTCGCCCGCTGCGCCGCCCACATTCACCTGCCCCACCAGTGCCCCCATGCCGTACCCAAAGGCCACCAGCCACATCAGCGGTTCGGCAATGTTGCCCACCAGGCTGGGGATGGCCAGCTTGCGCCAAACCAGCAGGTTGCGCATGAACACGGGCCACCAGCGCACGGACAGGCTGGGCGGGCGCCACACCGACGGCGGGGGCGGGGCCACAGAGGCCACGGAGGACGGGGTAACGGTTTGCATCCGCTTATTGTGCGATGTTGGCGGGCGGACGCACAGCCCCTGGCGTGCCTGCCTGGGTGGGTCGTCCCGCCAGCTGGGCACGCCCATTGCTTGAGCAACGCCATGCCCACTCATGTCCTGAACCTGCCTGCCGGTGCCAGCGCCCTCTGGCAAAACCGCCTCGGGCTGCTGCTGGAGTCCACGGGGGAGGGCGTGTTCGGCATCGACCTGGCCGGCAACTGCGTGTTCATCAACCGGGCGGGCGCACAGATGCTGGGCTTTGCGGCCGAAGAGGTGATGGGGCGCAACATGCACGCGCTCACCCACCACAGCCACCCTGACGGCAGCCCTTACGCCGACAGCGACTGCCCCATCTTCAACGCCTTCCGCCAGGGCCTGCCCTGCCGGGTGGACACCGAGGTGTTCTGGCGCCAAGACGGTTCGGCGTTTGCCGTGGAGTATTCCAGCCACCCCATCCTGGAGGGCGAGCAGGTGCACGGCGCTGTGATCGCGTTTGTGGACATCACCAGCCGCAAGCGCGCCGCCGACGAACTGCAGCGCGCGCACGACGACCTGGCCCGCGCCAATGACGAGCTGGAGCGCCGCGTGGCCGCGCGCACCCAGGAGCTGTCGCAGGCGCTGGCGCAGCTGCGGGAGCTGTCCGCCTACTCAGAGCAGGTGCGGGAGGACGAACGCACCCGCATCGCCCGCGAGGTGCACGATGAGCTGGGCAGCCTGCTGGTGGCGCTGAAGATGGATGTCAACTGGCTGCACAAGCGCCTGGGCGAGCAGGGTGAGCGCACGCCCGAGGCCGCGGGCGACATGCGCACCCAGATGCGGTGCAAATGCCAGAACATGAGCCGCCTGATCGAAAACGCCGTGGACAACGTGGGCCGCATCATCACCGACCTGCGCCCCAGCATCCTGGACCACCAGGGCCTGTGGGCGGCGCTGGAGTGGCAGGCGCAGGAGTTTGTGCAGTCTGCCGAGCTGGAGCTGGCGTGGCACATGGACGTACCCGCCACCCTGCACTTGCCCGAGCCCGCCGCCATCGCCGTGTTCCGCATCTTCCAGGAGATGCTGAGCAATGTGGGCCGCCACGCGCAGGCCAGCGCCATCGACATTGCCATCGACGTGCAGGACGATGTGCTGCAACTGCGTGTGCGCGACAACGGCGTGGGCGCCACCCGCCAGGCGCTGGAGGCGCCCACCGCCTATGGGGTGATGGGCATGCGCGAGCGAGCACGGCAGCTGGGTGGCCAGCTGAGCATCACCAGCGAGCCGGGGCAGGGCTCGTGCCTGCAATTGCTGATTCCTCTGGAGCTGTCATGAATTCCGTGGTTCGCGTATTGATCGGGGATGACCACCGCATCGTGCGGGAGGGGCTCAAGCAGGTGCTGGGCGACCCCGCCAACGGCACGCCCGAGATCGCCGTGGTGGCCGAAGCCACCCAGGGCAGCGAGGTGCTGGATCAAGTCACGGCGCTGCAGGGGCCCACGGGTGCGCTGGGCGTAGACCTGGTGCTGCTGGACATCGCCATGCCGGGCATGGATGGCCTCGAAGTGCTGCAGGCGTTGCGCAAGGCCTGGCCTGTGCTGCCGGTGCTGATGCTCAGCACCTACCCCGAGCGGCAATATGCGGTGCGCTGTATCCAGATGGGCGCAGCGGGCTATCTGCACAAAAGCGCCGACCCCGACGACATGGTGGCGGCCGTGCGCAAGGTGGCGGCGGGCGGCCGCTACCTGACAGAGGCCACGGCGCAAGCGCTGGCGGGCGCGGTGGAGCGCACCGGCGTGGTGCGCGCCGCCCAGCAGGGCGCGCCCGCGGGGGTGGATGCGCTTTCATTCCGAGAGCACCAAGTGTTCCGTCTGCTCACGGCCGGGCAGAGCGTGAGCGAAATTGGTGCGCAGCTCAAGCTCGCGCCCAACACGGTGAGCACCTACCGCGCCCGCATCCTCGAAAAGACCGGCGCGCGCAACGACGTGGAGCTGGCGCTGCTGGCGCGCGGCGCACCTGCCGAGTGATTTGCGGGCGCTGCATGCCCGATTTGTAGTGCTGGCCCTACACGCTGTAGACACCACACCCACGAATTCATGACAGCGGGCCGGCACCGGCAAAAACTGGCCCGCGCTTTGCGTAACGCCTGGCACCAACTTCTTCGAGGTGTGCCATGTCTGAATTCTTCTCGCCCTACGATGCCGACCGCCCCTTGATGCTGAAATGCAGCTGTGGCCGCGACCACACGGTGGCTGACCACCATGCCGAGGCCTCGGCTGATGCTGCTGCAGCCAACTTGCGCCAGCGCAGCGAGACCCGCGAGTTCGAGCTGTACAGCAACGAGTTCATCGAAGCCACGCTGGTCAAGGCGCTGTTTCCGCAAGACGCGGTGCGCCGCCGCTTCATCAAGGTCGTGGGCAAGGGCACAGCCATGGCGGCCATTGCCAGCGTGTTGCCCGTGGCCAGCCTGCAGGCCATGGCGCAAGAGAAACAGGGCGCGCTGGAGAAGACCAACCTCAAGATCGGCTTCATCCCGATCACCTGCGCCACCCCGCTGATCATGGCCCACCCGCTGGGTTTCTACAGCAAGCAGGGCCTGAATGTCGAAGTCACCAAGACGGCGGGCTGGGCGCTGATCCGCGACAAGATGATGAACAAGGAGTACGACGCCACGCACTTCTTGAGCCCCATGCCGCTGGCGATCTCGATGGGGGTGGGTTCCAACGCCGTGCCGATGAAGGTGGCGACCATCCAGAACACCAACGGGCAGGCGATCACGCTGGCCAACAAGCACAAGGACAAGCGCGATCCCAAGCAGTGGAAGGGCTTCAAGTTTGCTGTGCCGTTCGAGTTCAGCATGCACAACTTTTTGCTGCGCTACTACGTGGCAGAGCACGGACTGAACCCCGATACCGACATCCAGATCCGCGTGGTGCCACCGCCCGAGATGGTGGCCAATTTGCGCGCGGGCAACATCGACGGCTACCTGGGCCCCGACCCGTTCAACCAGCGCGCAGTGTATGAGGAGATCGGCTTTTTGCACATCCTGACCAAGGAGCTGTGGGATGGCCACCCCTGCTGCGCGTTCGGCACCAGTGCGGAATTCATCCAGCAGAACCCCAACACGTTTGCCGCGTTGTACCGCGCCGTGCTCACGTCGGCCGCCATGGCGCGCAAGCCCGAAAACCGCGAGCTGATCGCCAAGGTGATTGCGCCCGCGCAATACCTCAACCAGCCCGAGACCGTGCTCACGCAGGTGCTCACGGGCCGCTTTGCCGATGGGCTGGGCAAGATCCAGTCGGTGCCCGACCGTGCCGACTTCGACCCCATGCCCTGGCAGAGCATGGCGGTGTGGATGCTCACGCAGATGCAGCGCTGGGGCTACGTCAAGGGCGATGTGAACTACCAGCAGATCGCCGAGCAGGTGTTCTTGCTCACCGACGCGAAGAAGCACATGAAGGCGCTGGACCAGAAGGTGCCCGACGGCGCGTACCCCAAGTTCAAGATCATGGGGCGCGAGTTCGATGCCACCAAGGCGGCCGAATATGCCAAGAGCTTCCCCATCGGTAAGGCGGCATGACATGACTGCCGCCAAGAACCTCAACCTGCGCGCGGGCCTGCTGTCCGTGCTCATCTTCCTCACGCTGCTGGGCATCTGGTACATCGCCACGGCGCCCTCGGGCGCCAGCAGCGGCACCGCAGGCATGACGGTCGAGCAGATCGAGTACGCCAAGATGATGGGCAAGGACCCGGGCGCACCCAAGAGCGGCGGGTTCCCCACGCTGGGCGCCATGGGCAGCACAGTGTGGGGCCACCTGTCCAACCCGTTCTACGACAACGGTCCCAACGACAAGGGCATCGCCATCCAGCTGGCGCACTCGCTGGGCCGCGTGGCGCTGGGTTTTGGCCTGGCCTGCCTGGTGGCCATCCCGCTCGGTTTCATCATCGGCATGTCGCCGCTGCTGCGCCGCGCGTTCGATCCGTTCATCCAGGTGCTCAAGCCCATCAGCCCGCTGGCGTGGATGCCGCTCGCGCTCTACACCATCAAGGACTCATCCATCTCGGGCATCTTCGTGATCTTCATCTGCTCGGTGTGGCCCATGCTGGTGAACACGGCGTTTGGCGTGGCCTCGGTCAAGCGCGACTGGCTCAACGTGTCAGCCACGCTGGAGGTGAACCCGCTGCGCAAGGCCTTCCTGGTGATCCTGCCTGCCGCAGCGCCCACCATCCTCACGGGCATGCGCATCAGCATGGGCATTGCGTGGCTGGTGATTGTGGCAGCCGAGATGCTGGTGGGCGGCACAGGCATCGGCTACTTCGTGTGGAACGAGTGGAACAACCTGTCGCTCACCAACGTGATCTTCGCCATCCTGGTGATCGGCGTGGTGGGCATGTTGCTCGACCTGGCGTTTGGCCAGCTGCAGAAGGTGGTGACCTATGTGGAGTGATGTTGCCCAGCGCCCGGCTGTTCCAGCCCCTCTTGCCACTGACGCACCGCAACGAAAGGCCTTTGCCGTGACCCAAGGCTTCCTCCAGATCGACCGGCTGAGCAAAGCCTTTGTACCCGCCAAACCCGTGTTTGCCGACGTGTCGTTCACGCTCGACAAGGGCGAGTTCGTCTGCATCATCGGCCACTCGGGCTGCGGCAAGACCACCATCCTTAACGTGCTGGCGGGGCTGGACACCGCCACCTCGGGCACCGTCATCATGGACGGGCGCGAGGTCGCCGGCCCCAGCCTGGACCGGGGCGTGGTGTTCCAGAGCCACGCGCTCATGCCCTGGCTCACGGTGCGCCAGAACATCGCTTTCGCTGTGAAGTCGCGCTGGCCCGACTGGAAGAAGGCCCAGGTCGATGCGCATGTGGAGAGGTTTGTGGCGCTGGTAGGCCTGAGCCCTGCCATCGACAAGCAGCCTTCTCAGCTATCGGGCGGCATGAAGCAGCGCGTGGGCATTGCGCGCGCGTTCTCCATCCAGCCCAAGATGCTGCTGCTGGACGAGCCTTTTGGCGCACTGGACGCCCTCACACGCGGCACCATCCAGGACGAGTTGATGACCATCGTGCGCCAGACGCAGCAGACGGTGTTCATGATCACGCACGATGTGGACGAGGCCATTTTGCTGGCTGACCGCATCCTGCTCATGAGCAACGGCAACGAGACGCCCGAGGGCTATCGCCCTGGTGGCATCGCCGAGGTGGTGGTCAACCCGCTACCGCGCGAGCGCACGCGCACCAGCCTGCACCACCTGGACGGCTACTACGCGCTGCGCAACCACATCGTGGACTTCCTGGTGACACGCGCCAAAGCCCACTGAATTCCTGAGCAGCCAAGCCCTTTCGTGTTGCCCCTTGTGGGCGACAGGGAGGGCTGCACCCTGAAGTTCCTGTTCCCCGTTCCAAAACCCATCCAACCGAAGGAGCCATCACCATGAACCGCAACGACGTTACCGAAAAGATCATCAGCACCAAGGTCGCCAAGGGCCTGCAGTGGGAGGCCATAGCCAAGAAGGTCGGCCAGTCCAAGGAATGGACCACCGCCCTGTGCCTGGGCCAGATGACCGCCACGCCCGAGCAAGCCAAGATCGTCGGCAAGATTTTTGGCCTCACGGCCGAGGAGCAGAAGTGGCTGCAAGTGGTTCCCTACAAGGGCTCGCTGCCCACGCCCGTGCCCACGGACCCGCTGATCTACCGCTGGTACGAGGTGGTGAGCGTGTACGGCACCACCATCAAGGAACTGATCCACGAAGAGTTTGGCGACGGCATCATGAGCGCCATCGACTTCAGCATGGACATCCAGCGCGAGGCCAATCCCAATGGAGACCGCGTGAATGTGGTCCTGTCGGGCAAGTTCCTGCCCTACAAACAGTACTGAAGTCGGGCCCAGGCCGTGTTCGTCACAGCACCTTGACGGCGCGGCCGATGAACTGGATGGGGCCTGTGGGTTTGCCAATCGGCGAGCCTGTCGGCGGCTCCAGCGTCAGCTCGAACAACTGGTTGGGCTGCAGCGGCGGCAGCTTGTCCAGCGGGATCTGCAGGGGCTGACCGGGCTGCACCAGGCCCAGCGACACGGGGCCGCTCCAGCCATCGGCCTTGGTCCAGAACTCCAGGGCCTTGTCGGCGGGCACTTCGGCCACGCCCAGCGGAATCAGGCTGATCTGCTGGGGGGAGCTGGCCTGCACGACCCAACCCGGGGCCTTGTCTTGCGGCGCGACCAGCACCACCATGAACTGCGGCGGCGCGGCCACGGGCGCGGTGCGCGTGACGAGCACAGCCGCGAGCACCGCCGCCATGGCAAAGCCCGAGCCGGCGAGGGCGCGCCACAGGCCCAGGTGGTCCCACCAGCGCACAGACGGCTTGCGCTCGGCTTTTGCACGGAGTGGCGCGGCAACGGGTGTCGCAGCGTGCTGCAGGCTGGCTGCTTGCAGCGATTGATCGATGCGCGCCCACAAGGCGGCGGGCGGTGCAATGGGCTCCACCAGCTGGGTCAGCGGCAGCAGGCGGGCTTCCCACTCGGCCACCGCCTGTTGCAGTGCCTTGTCACCGGCCAGACGTCGCTGCACGGCCTGGCGCTCGGCAGCAGGCAGGGTGCCCAGCACGTACTCGCCGGCCAGAACATGCAGGTCGTCCGGCGAGGGCGTAGGCGGTGTGTTGCGCAGGTCGGTCATGCCATGCACTCCCGCAGCGATACCAGGCTGCGCCGTATCCACGCTTTCACGGTGCCGAGCGGTGCGCCCAGGCGCTCGGCAATTTCGCCGTGCGAGCAGCCGTCCACATAGGCGTGCAGCACGCAGCTGCGGCGCGCCGGGTCCAGGGCTTCCAGGCAATTCTGCAGGCGACCCAGGCTAGCGTTGAGTTCAAAGGTTTCCTCCACCTCGTGGTGGGCCTGCACAGACATGTCGGCCTCCAGGGCTTGGGTGGTGGTGTCGTCCACATCCACGTGGCGGCTGCCGTCGCGCACGGCGTTCAGGGCCAGGTTACGCACCACGCTGTAGATCCACCCACGTGCGCTGCCTCGGCTCGCGTCGTAGCTGGCGGCACGCGTCCAGATATTGATGCAGGCATCGTGCACGATGTCTTCGGCCAGTGCGCGCTGGCGCACGATGCGCAGCGCCACGCCCAGCAGCCGCGCGCCCTCCTGTTGGTACAGGCGGTGCATGGCCTGCCGGTCGCCGGCCGCGCAGGCGGCCAGAGCGGCTTCGTAGTCAAAATCGCCAGGGGTGTCGGGCACGGTGTGCGGGCAGCGGGGCAGTGGCTGAAAGGTGGGCGCATCGTAGCCGCAAACCCGTCACCGCCCCGGTGGTAGCCCCCGCTGCGCAGGGGATTGCGTGCGCGTGGTTTACGCGGCCTTCCAGAAGATGTAGTCGGCCTGGTACTTCACGATCTGGCGCTCGCCCTTGTTGGCGGGGATGCAGGCGGCAGCAGGTGCCACGCCGCCCTTCAAGGCCACGCGCTGGATGAAGGTCACGCCAGTCATGGCGCCGGAGCCCATGGCGGGGTTGGCCTTGACGAGCTGGTAGGGCAAGTTGCCCGTGCCCGATGGCGCCACGGCCAGCTGGGTGGCTGTCAGCTTGGAACCGTCGTTCGACTCCCAGGTAGCGGGTGGGCCGTAGTAGGTGCCCACTTGTTTGCCGCTGCGGTCATTCAGCACGGCCTTGGGGCCCACAAACACCCATTCGGTCTGGCCCGGCATGTTGGCCTTGTCGCGGCATTCGTAGGTGATCTCGCCCACGCCCACGGTTTCCATCGCCACCTTGTTGCCAGCAGGCACCTTGATGCTGTCGGGCAGGCTGTCTTGCGAGAACATCGGCTTGGGCGACGACATCATGGAGCCGCAGGCGCTGAGCAGCACGGAGGCAGCGACCGCACCCGTCACGGGGAGCAGGCGGGAGAATTTGGACGTGTGGAAGGTCATGGCGTTTCTTTCTGGTTGATGGGTTGATAGGACAGCAAGCAGCAACAAGAGGCGCTGCTGGAGGTACTACCCACGAAAACGCCGTTTGGATGCAGTGGATGCAAAAAATATTTGGCGTGCAACCACTCCCAGCTTTGATGCCGTGGTCCGCACGCCCAGGAAGGCCGCCATGGGGCATGGCTACGGGGGCGGGTTCCGTGCCGGGTTGGATTACAGTCGTCTCCCTCTCTCTTTGACAACCTTTGCAGAAAGCAGCCCATGACCACCCTCGGAACCCCTTTGTCCCCCCATGCCACCAAAGTCATGCTGCTGGGCTCGGGCGAGCTGGGCAAGGAGGTGCTGATCGCGCTGCAGCGCCTGGGTGTGGAAACCATTGCGGTAGACCGCTACGACAACGCCCCCGGCCAGCAGGTGGCGCACCACGCGCGCACCATCACCATGAGCGACCCGGCCCAACTCAAGGCGCTGATCGAAGCCGAACGGCCCCACCTGGTGGTGCCCGAGATCGAAGCCATCGCCACCCCCATGCTCGAAGAGCTGGAAGCTGCGGGATCCGTGCGTGTGATCCCCACAGCCCGTGCCGCACGTTTGACCATGGACCGCGAAGGCATCCGCGTGCTGGCGGCCGAAACGCTGGGCCTGCCGACCAGCCCGTACAAGTTCTGCAATTCGCTCGAAGAGTTGCAGGCCGCGATTGATGCAGGCATCGGCTACCCCTGCATCGTCAAGCCCGTGATGAGCAGCTCCGGCAAAGGCCAAAGCAAGATCGACGGCCCGGCCGATGTGGCCAAGGCCTGGGACTACGCCATGGCCGGCGGCCGCGTGAGCCACGGCCGCGTGATCGTCGAGGGCTTCATCGACTTTGACTACGAGATCACGCAGCTCACCGTGCGTTCAGTGGGGGCGGACGGTCAGATCGTCACCAGCTTCTGCGACCCCATCGGCCATGTGCAGGTCAGCGGCGACTATGTGGAAAGCTGGCAGCCCCACCCCATGCACCCCGCCGCGCTGGAGAAGTCGCGCCAGATCGCCAAGGCCGTGACCGACAACCTGGGCGGCCAGGGCCTGTTCGGCGTGGAGCTGTTTGTGAAGGGCGAGAACGTCTGGTTCAGCGAAGTCAGCCCACGCCCGCACGACACCGGCCTGGTCACCTTGTGCACCCAGCACCAGAGCGAGTTTGAGCTGCACGCCCGCGCCATTCTGGGCCTGCCGGTGGACACCAGCCTGCGCAACCCCGGTGCCAGCGCCGTCATCTACGGCGGTGTGGAGGCCCAGGGCATTGTGTTCGACGGCGTGGATGAGGCGCTGCGTGTGCCGGGCACCGACCTGCGCCTGTTCGGCAAGCCCGAGAGTTTTGCCAAGCGCCGCATGGGCGTGGCGCTGGCGCGTGCCGAAGATGTGGACACCGCGCGCCGCAACGCCAAGCTCGCGGCGGGCAAGGTCACGCCCCGGCAGGCATAAACCTCAAGTAAAAATGGCCTTCTCCGCCTGATAGGCAAGCGATTTAAGCTATCGTTTTAATAGCGTTTTCGGCTGGCGCTGCCAGTTGGCGGCACGCCAGCAGTCACCAGCGCTCAGCCATCCTCGCGGATCTGGCGGCCTGTGAGTTTGAGGAACAGGTCTTCCAGATTTGCGGGCCGGTGCAAGGTGCGCAGGTGCCCATGCTGGCCCAGGGCCTGCAGCAGCGGCTGGGCGTTCTGGGTGTAGAAGAACACCGTCTCGCCGCTGATCTCTACACGCGCCGCCAGTGCGCGCAGTGCGGCGTCTCCCGCCAGGGCCTTGGCGCCCACGCCAAACACTTCCACCACATCGGGCTCCAGGTGCTGTGCGATCAGCTCGCGCGGGCGGCCTTCGGCGATTTTTTTGCCATGGTCCAGCACCAGCAGGCGCGAGCACAGGCGCTCGGCCTCGTCCATGAAGTGGGTGGTCAGCAGGATGGACTTGCCTTGCTGCAGCAGCAGTTGCAGCCGCTCCCACATCAGGTGGCGCGCCTGCGGGTCCAGGCCGGTGGTGGGTTCGTCCAGCAGCAGCAGGCGCGGGTTGTTGACCAGGGCCCGCGCCAGCGACAGGCGCCGCTTCATGCCGCCAGACAGCTCGCCGGGCTTGGCATCGGCCTTGTGGGACAGCGCCGCAAACTCCAGCAACTGCGGCACGCGCTCGCCCATCACCGCGCCCTTGAGGCCAAAGTAGCGGCCAAACACACGCAGGTTCTCGGCGCAGGTGAAGTCCGGGTCCAGCGTGTCGAACTGTGTGACCACGCCCAGCTGCGCCTTGATGGCCAGTGCGTCGCGTGGCATGTGCAGGGGCGGCGTGCCAGGTGTGGGCGTGAAATGCACGGCCCCCCCATCGGGCGCCGTGAGGCCCAGGCACATGCGGATGGTGGTGGTCTTGCCAGCGCCGTTGGGACCGATGACTCCCAGGCATTCGCCGGGGGCAATGGCAAACGACACGTCATCCACCACGGTGGTCTCGCCGTAGCGCTTGCGCAGGTGCAGGGCTTCAAAAAGTGCGGTCATGGGTTGATTGTGTGCGAATCCATGACCGCCAGTATTTTTGGATAGCTGCTCGTTATATGCGCTGGCGCCGCCAGGTGCTAGCCTTGAGCGGCTATGGACACAAACCCATCCATCCGGTCGATTGCTGGCTATGCCGAATTGCCCCTGGACACGCTGGACGCCGAAAAAATAGAGGCTGTGTGGTGCTACACCCCACTGGTCGAAGGGCGGCAACTGGTGTTGCCAGACGGGCGAATGGATCTGGTGGTGCACTGCGCGGTGACGCCGCAAGGCATTGCAAAACCCGTCTTGCTGGTGATTGCGGGGCCGACACAGACGCCTACAGTGGTTGCGCTTCGCCCGCAGACGGTCATTCTCGGAGTGCGGTTTCATATCGGTTGGGGCGGTGCGTGCCTGGGCATTGCGCCGAGCGCGGTGCGTAATCGCACGGTGGTCGGCAGCGAGGTGGAGCGGTGTCTGGGCCTCCTGGCGCGGGAGATCCTCGTGCAAAACACGTTGCTCGGTGTGGAGAGTGCCTTGCGCTCCGTGGCTGGGGCGCTGGCGTCGCGTGCGCGCGCAGCGCCAGCCCATGGTCGGGTGCTTCACGTCCTTGACTGCATGCAACGTGATACCGAAGGCGAGGGAGTGGTCACTTCCTGGGGGCTACCCTCTGCCCGCACGCTACGCCGCGACATGATGGCGGTCGTGGGCCTGCCCTTGCGCACTCTGGCAGGCATATTGCGTTTTCAGCGCGCTATGGCTCTGCTGGTCACCGGCACCGCATCGATTGGCGAGGTCGCCATCGCTGCAGGGTATGCAGACCAATCCCATATGACCCGGGAATTCCGGCGATTTGGCGGTTTCACACCTGCGGTGCCAACGCCAGCGCCCCTGGTCCGCCTGGCACCGTAGCCCGCTTGAGCGTGTCCGAACTGTTCAAGACACCTCTCGGCAGATGGGCCAGACTGCGCCTGCATGTGCAACAGGCATCTTCGGTCCGTCTATGTATACCCAACCCCTTTTTCAGCCAGAAGACTCTGGCGAGTGCCACCGCCTCATGCGTGCCTACCCGCTTGCCACTGTGGTGGCCACAACAGAGCAGGGGCTGGAGGCCAACTTGCTGCCACTGGAGTGGGTGGCGCACGGCGTCTGCGGTCAATTGAAAGGGCATGTCGCTCGTGAGCACACGTTGCACCGGTCACTGCGTGACGGCGGGCAGGTGCTTGTGGTTTTTCAGAGCCCCAACGCCTATATTTCACCGCGCTGGTACGTCAGCGGCCAGCGGAGCGGGCGCCTTGCCCCGAGCTGGAACTATGCGGCGGTGCAAGCGCGTGGTGCGATTCGCTTCACAGACGACAGCCAGTGGATGCATGCCCATCTACAGGCACTCACCCGTTCACAAGAAGAGCGCCGCACGTTGCCCTGGTCTTTGCAGGATGCGTCCCCTTCGTTTGTGGAAGACGCAGCCCGCCGACTGGTGGGGTTTGAGATCGATATCGAGCACCTGAGTGGCAAGCGATTTCTGTCACAGCAGCGCACACCTGAAGATAGACACAGTCTGGTCAAACACCTTCTTCTGGAGCCTGCCGGTGCGGCGCGTGATGTGGGGGCGATGATCGTTCCGTAGGCCCTCAGAACAGGTTCTCAGGGGGGCAGGATGCTGGCGAGTGTTGTCAGCTGGCTGCCACCAGCCGCCCCCGGCCTGCCGCCTTGGCTTCGTACAGCGCACGGTCTGCCCGTGCCATCAGCGCCGCCAGATCGGTTTCGCCAAGCTCGGGTGTTGCCAGCCCGGCGCTGTAGTCCAGCGCAAAGCCCAGTTCGGCCACGCTCGCGGCATGCAGCCGCCGGCGCAGTCGCCGATCAAACGCCATGCCGGCCGGGGCGCTGTTGTGCAGCAGCAGCACGCCAAACTCCTCGCCACCCAGCCGTCCGATCAGGTCGCCGCTGCGGCAGGTGTCGCCAAGCAGCCGTGCAAACAGCTGCAGCGCACGGTCGCCCGCTTCGTGCCCCCGGGTGTCGTTGATCTGCTTGAAGTGGTCCACGTCCAGCATCAATGCCGTCACGGGCAGCTGGTGGCGGGCAGCGTGGGCCAGCAGGCTGGTGCCCTGCTGGGCAAAGCTGCGCTGGTTGAGAAGGCCCGTGAGGCCATCGGTCATGGCCAGGGTGCGCAGTTTTTGTTCGGCCTCGGCGCGCCACGCGACCAGCAGTGCCACAGTGCCCAGCACCAGGCTCACGTTGGTGGCCATGGCTGCGGCAAGGTTCACGGGGTGGGGCGTGCGAAAGCTCGGGTACTGGTCGGTAAAGGCGCCCAACATGCCGCGCGCCAGTGTGAAGGCGGCCGAAGTGAGCAGGCAGCCCAGCAGCAGGCTGCGCCAGCGCAGGTTGGACGCGACCACAGGCGCCAGGGTGGCGCGCGCCACGATGCACAAGATGGCAGCCATCAGAAAGTTGGCCCAGCCCACGCGCCAGGCGTAGTGACCAAAGCCCAGCGTGTAGCCCAGCGGCGCGGCAATCACCAGCGCCAGCAGCACGCGGCGCAAGGGGCGGGGGCCCAGCCATTCCTCCAGCGCGCGGTACAGCATCCACTGCGCGGCCGCATTGCAGGCGATCGACAGGGTGGAGAGGGTCTGGTCCCACAGAGAGGACGAGGCGATGATGGCCGCCCAGGCCACCGCCTGCAGCAGCATGCTGGCCTGCATGTTGCGCGCTGCGCGGCCCACGTCCCGGCCCATGATCAGCGGCAGCGCGGCCGAGATCATGAACAGGTTGGCCGCCATGACCGTCATCAGGGTGAGGAAATCCAGTGGCATTCGCGGCGGCCCCGGGGGCGGTTTACTGAAAAGCGACCTCGGCAAAGCTGCGCAGCTTGCGGCTGTGCAGGCGGTCCACGCCGCCGTTGCGCAGGATTTCGATGGCACGCATGCCGATGCGCAAGTGCTGGTCCACACGCTCGCGGTAGAAGTGGTTGGCCATGCCGGGCAGCTTGATCTCGCCATGCAGGGGCTTGTCGCTCACACACAGCAGGGTGCCATAGGGCACACGAAAGCGGAAGCCGTTGGCCGCAATGGTGGCGCTTTCCATGTCCAGCGCCACGGCGCGGCTCTGGCTGAAGCGGCGCTGGGGCGTGTTGTCGGGCAGCAGCTCCCAGTTACGGTTGTCGGTGCTGGCCACGGTGCCGGTGCGCATCACGCGCTTCAGGTCTGCGCCGCTGATCTGCGTGATATCGGCCACGGCCTGCTGCAGCGCCAACTGGATCTCGGCCAGCGCCGGGATGGGCACCCACAGTGGCAGGTCTTCGTCCAGCACATGGTCTTCGCGCACATAGGCGTGGGCCAGCACGTAGTCGCCCAGCTGCTGGCTGTTGCGCAGGCCCGCGCAGTGGCCCAGCATCATCCAGGCGTGCGGGCGCAGCACGGCGATGTGGTCGGTGATGGTCTTGGCGTTGGCGGGGCCCACGCCGATGTTGACCATGGTGATGCCGCTCGCGTCCTTGCGCACCAGGTGGTAGGCGGGCATCTGCGGCAGGCGGGGTGGGGCGGCGCCCAGCTCGTCGCCGGCCTCGGCGCTCAGGCCCACGCGGCGCGTGACCACGTTGCCGGGTTCGATGAAGGCGATGTATTCGCTGTCGGGCTTGGCCATCTCGGCGTGGCCCAGGCGCACGAATTCGTCGATGTAGAACTGGTAGTTGGTGAACAGCACAAAGTTCTGGAACCACTCGGGCGCCGTGCCCGTGTAGTGGCGCAGGCGGTGCAGCGAGTAGTCCACGCGCGGCGCGGTGAACAGCGACAGCGGCTGCGCCTCGCCGGGCGCGGCCTGCCAGGTGCCGTTGGCGATGCCGTCGTCCATGGCGGCCAGGTCGGGCAGGTCGAACACGTCGCGCATGAGCATGCGGCGGGCCTGGGTCAGCGTGCCTTCGATGTGGTCGTGTTCGGCAAACGAGAAGTGGATGGGGATCGGGTGGGTGCTGGTGCCTACTTCCAGCTCCACGTTGTGGCTGGCGCGCAGCAGGCGGAACTGCTCGGCGTAGTAATTGGCAAACAGGTCGGGCCGGGTCAGCGTCGTCTCATAGCGCCCGGGGCCCTCCACAAAACCGTAGGCCAGCTTGGTGTCGGCCCGCGCTACCGTGGTGGTGTGCACCCGCACGAACGGGTAGAAGGCGCGCACCGGGCCCTCGGGCGTCTCGCCCGCCACAAAACGCTGCATGGCGTCGCGCAGGTGGCCAATTTGTTGCTGGTAGATGCGCTGCACCTGGGCCAGCGCATCGGCCGGGTCGGTGTGGCGGGTCGGGGCGATGAAGTCGGGGATGAGGGGCATTCCCCTATTGTCCACAAGCCAGACGACAAAATCGGACGAAAAGCGCGCTTACCGGCGCAGCCAGCGCTCCGTGGCCTCGGCGTCCAGGGGGGGCGACACCACAAACCCCTGGATCAAGTCACAACCCAGCCCTGCCAGCAAGTCAATCTGTGCCTGTGTTTCCACCCCTTCGGCCACGGTTTTGAGCTGCAGGCTGCGGCCCATCTGGATGATAGCGGTGACGATGGCCACGTCGTCGGAGTTGCCGGGTGTGTCGGCCACGAAGGAGCGGTCGATCTTGAGCTTGTCGATGGGGTAGCGCTTGAGGTAGGCCAGTGATGAATACCCCGTGCCGAAATCGTCGATGGAGATGCCTACACCCAAAGCCTTGAGGGCGTTGAGGGTGCCCAGCACCTGGCCGGTCTGGTGCATGAGCACGGACTCCGTCAGCTCGATCTCCAGGTATTTAGGGGCAAGGCCTGTTTCGAGCAGAACGGCTGCGATTTCGGCGGCCACGTCGCGCTGACGGAATTCGAGGGCCGAGAAGTTCACGGCCATGGGCACCAGGGCCAGGCCCTGGTCCTGCCAGGCCTTGAGCTGGCGGCAGGCCTCGCGCATCACCCAGCGGCCGATGGGGGTGATGAGCCCGCGCGACTCCGAGAAGGTGATGAACTCGTCCGGGCCCACCAGTCCCCGTTCGGGGTGGCGCCAGCGCACCAGCGCCTCCAGGCCTTGCAGCGTGCCGTCGGCCAGGCAAATCTGGGGCTGGTAGTGCAGAACGAAGTGATTGTGGGCAATGGCCTCGCGCAGCTGGCGCTCTTGCTGCAGCACGTCCAGGGCACTGGCGTCCATGCTGGAGACGTAGAACTGGCGGTTGCCGCGCCCGCTTTCCTTGGCGTGGTGCATGGCCGCATCGGCGCAGCGCAGAAGCACATCGGCGCTGCCGCCGTGGTCCGGAAACAGGCTGATGCCGATGGAGGGCGAGATGGTGAGCGGCAGCTGGTCTACCGTGAACACCCCGTGCATGGAGTCCAGCAGCTTGTCGGCCACCATGGCCACGTCGTCCTGGTTCTGCACATCGGTCAGCACCACCACAAACTCGTCGCCGCCCAGCCGGGCCACCACATCGGCATCGCGCACGCCCTGGCGCAGGCGCTCAGCCACGTTGCGCAGCAACTGGTCGCCCGCGTGGTGGCCCAGCGAGTCGTTCACGGTCTTGAAATGGTCCAGGTTCACAAACAGCACAGCCGCACAGCCGTGGCGCCTGCGCGCGAGCGACAGCACCTGCGACAGCTGCTCCATCAGGAAATGCCGGTTGGGCAACTGCGTGAGGGTGTCGTGCAGCGCGATGAAGGCCTCGCGCTCCTGCGCCTGCTTGCGTGCGGTGATGTCGCGCACCACCACGATGCGGTAGTCCGCATGGTGCAGCGGCATGGTCTTGCCGACCACCTCGACCGGAATGGCGTGGCCGTCCTTGTGGCGGATGGTGACTTCGTAGGGGTCTTCGCGGCCGCTGCGGGTGTATTCGAGTGCCGTGGCGCGCCATTCGGGGCTGATGAAATTGAAGATCGACAAGCCCAGCACCTCGTGCAAGGCATAGCCCGTGAGCCGGTACAGCGCCTCGTTGCCGTCGGTGATCAGGCCGTCGCGGTGGAACACGATGGCCTCGTCCGTGGCCTCGGTGAACTTGCGCATGCGCTCTTCGCTCTGGCGCACCTCGCGTTCTGCGCGCCAGCGTTCGGTGATGTCGGTGATGAGCACGAAGGAGCCGAGCTGTTGCCCCGCGTCGCCAAAATGCGGGATCAGGTTGACCTCGATCATTCGCACCTCGCCGTTGGGCAGGGTCTGCTCGCGGGTGTATTTGACGCGTTCCCCCAGCGTGGAACGCTTCACATGCGGCTCGATGGCCTGCCAAGCCTTGTCGCCAATGGCCTCCTGCACGGTCAGGCCCAGGATGGACTCGGTGCTGTGGCCGTTGTAGGCGGCGTAGCCCTGGTTGGCAAACTGGCAGCGCAGGCCGGGAACGTCGTAGTAGGCCATCAGCGCCGGCACCGAGTCGGCAATCAGGCGCAGCAGCGAGTCGCTGGAGCCTCCCTGGCCCGGGGCGTTGGCTGCGTTGGATGAATCTGGCATGTCCCACTCGGTGCGTGTCTGATGGTTATAGCCTATACCCCTGACGGAGCGTAAGGTAATTGCCCGGATACCCCGGGCCGGATAATCGGGCCATGACCTCCAAAGAAACCCCCGCCAGCACCGATTTCAGTGCGCTGGCCCTGAGCCCCGCCATGCTGGCCAACCTGCAGCAGCTGGGCTACACGAGCATGACCCCGATCCAGGCGGCCAGCCTGCCGCCTGCGCTGCTGGGCAAGGACCTGATCGCCCAGGCCAGCACCGGCAGCGGCAAGACGGCCGCGTTTGCCCTGGCCCTGCTGGCCAACCTGAACCCCCGCCGGTTTGCCGTGCAGGCCCTGGTGCTGTGCCCCACGCGTGAGCTGGCCGACCAGGTGACCACCGAAATCCGCCGCCTGGCGCGTGCCGAAGAAAACATCAAGGTCGTGACCCTGTGCGGCGGTGTGCCGCTGCGGGGCCAGATGCTGAGCCTGGAGCACGGCGCCCACATCGTGGTGGGCACGCCCGGCCGCGTGATGGATCACCTGGAGCGCCAGCACCTCACGCTGGAAGCGCTCAACACCCTGGTGCTGGACGAAGCCGATCGCATGCTGGACATGGGCTTCTTTGACGACATCGTGACCGTGGCGCGCCAATGCCCCAAAGAGCGGCAGACCCTGCTGTTCTCGGCCACCTACCCCGAAGGCATCGCCAAGCTCAGTGCGCAGTTCATGAAGTCGCCCGAGCAGATCACGGTGCAGGCCCAGCATGCCGAAGGCAAGATCGAGCAGCGCTGGTACGAGGTGAAGAACAGCGAACGCCTGCATGGGGTGTCGCAGTTGCTCAACCACTTCCGGCCCGACTCGTCCATCGCGTTTTGCAACACCAAGCAGCAGTGCCGCGACCTGGTGGCGGTGCTGCAGGCCCAGGGCTTCAGCGCGCTGGCGCTGTTTGGCGAGCTGGAACAGCGCGAGCGCGACCAGGTGCTGGTGCAGTTCGCCAATCGCAGTTGCTCGGTGCTGGTGGCCACCGACGTGGCCGCGCGGGGCCTGGACATTGCCAACCTGGCCGCCGTCATCAACGTGGACGTGACGCCCGACCCCGAGGTGCACATCCACCGCATCGGCCGCACCGGCCGGGGCGACGCCGAAGGCCTGGCGCTGAACTTGGCCAGCCTGGACGAAATGGGCAGCGTGGGCAAGATCGAGCAACTGCAGGGCCGCGAATCGCGCTGGTTCCCGCTGGCGGACCTCACGCCCACGGGCAGCGGCCCGCTGGTGCCGCCCATGGTCACCCTCCAGATCATCGGCGGCCGCAAGGAGAAGATCCGCGCGGGCGACGTGCTGGGCGCGCTGACCGGCGACATGGGCTACACCCGCGAGCAGGTCGGCAAGATCAATGTGAACGACTTTTCCACCTACGTCGCGGTGGACCGCGCGATTGGCGCCCAGGCCGTGCAGCGGCTCAACAGCGGGCGCGTCAAAGGCAAGAGCGTGAAAGCGCGGCTGGTGTCGGGTAACGAAGAAAATTTCGAATGAAATTGGCCGTTTCCGCGCATCCAGTAAGCGCAAGTAGCTATTAATTTGATACTGATTGGGTGGGGCGCTCAACACAGCGGTTGACCGGTGGGCTGGACGCGCCCGGGGGCGTGTCGGGTTAGGCCCTGCGGGCAAAGCGACACCCTCGCCAACCCGGACACTTCATTTGGCCGCGCTAGCCGTCTGCAGCATCTGCACCATGGCGCTGTAGCCGCGCTGGCGCGCCAGCTGCAGGGGCGTGTTGCCTTGGCGGTCGGTCAGGGCCTGGCTGGCGCCGGCCTTGAGCAGGGCCTGCAGCGTGGCCTGGTGGCGCGGGCCGCCATTGCCCAGCACGATGGATTCGATGAGCGCCGTCCAGTGCAGGTTGTTCACATGGTCCAGCGGCGCTCCGGCCGCGATCAGCTGGCGCACCACGCCGTCGTGCCCCAGGTGGGCGGCGGCGATCAGGGCCGTGCCGTCGTAGCGGCTGGTCACCTGTTGGGCGCTGGCGCCCAGTTGCAGCAGCAGGCGCAGCGTGGCCTCGTCATCGGCCACGGCGGCAATGGTGATGGCGTCGTAGCGGTCGTTCTCCAGCGCGTTCAGGTCGGCGCCCGATTGGGCCAGGGCGCGGATCGCGTCGGCCTGCCGGGCAAAGGTGGCCACATGCAGCGGCGTGCGGCCGTAGCCATCGCGGGCATTCACATCGGCCCGTGCTGCGATCAGTTGGGTTAGCTTGGGCACATCGCCCCGCGCCGCAGCCGCATGCAGGCCCTGGTAGGCCGCTGTTTCAGCCGCCGAGGGAGGCATCTGGGCCTGGGCCGGGGTGGCGCAGGCCAGCGCTGCGGCCAGGGCGAAAACAAGGTTCCAGGGCTTCATGGGTGCCTCCGATGGCGTGCGTTGCGGGTGAGGGCGGTGAGCTGTTAGCGGTGACTGCGCTCGGTTACTTCAGCAGGTCCGCAACCTTGGCGATGCCCGCCACGGCGCATTGCTCGTCCAGGTGGCCGCCGGGCGCACCGCCCACGCCCACAGCGCCAATCACCTCGTTGCCCACCTTCACGGGCACGCCGCCGCCCAGCAGCAGGTAGCCGGGGATGTTGACCAGATTGGCGGCAGCAGGGTTCTTCTGCGCGCCTTCCATCATGGCCAGCGTGTTGTTCTTGGCCGATGCCGAGGTGTAGGCCTTGAGGCGGCTGGCTTCCAGCGTGTGGGGGCCCGCGTTGTCGGCGCGGTGCACGGCGCGCACGGTGCCTGCGCGGTCCACCACGGTGGCCGTCACGGCGTAGCCGTTAGCAGTGCAGGTGGCCACGGTCTGGGCGGCGATCTGCGTGGCCAGGTCCAGCGACATGTTTTTCTCGGTGCGTACGCCTTCGGCGCTGGCGGCGGTGGCGATCAGGGACAGGGTGAGGGCGGCGGCGGTGGCGAGGCGGTTTTGCATGGTGTTCTCCGGTGTTTTTGCGTCGGTGCCACCCGTTGTGGCGCCGTGGGAGAACTGTAAAAATTGCCGCCGTTTTCAGCCATTCGGGCGGCTACGCGCGGGGCTCCGTAGAACTACGGAAGGCCTTTGCCGACCGATTCAGGATGCGGCATCCACCAGCGCCGCATAGCGCCGGATCAGCTGCGCCAGCGACTCGGCCCCCAGCTTGGCGAACAGGTTGGCGCGATGGGTTTCGACGGTGCGGGGCGAGAGTTCGAGCGCCCGGCCGATTTCCTTGTTGGTCAGCCCCTCCACGATCAGCCCCAGCACCTCGCGCTCGCGGGCCGAGAGCTGTGCAAAACGCTCGCGCGCCTGCTGGTCGGCCTGGTGGCGCTCGCGCGAGCGCACATGCTGGCGCACGGCGTTTTGCAGTGCCTCGATCAGCACCTCATCGTCCACCGGCTTCTCCAGAAACTCGGCCGCGCCGGTCTTGAACGCGCGGCGGCACATCTCCACCGTGCCGTGGCCGGTGAGCAAAATCACGGGCTGGTCCACGCCCTGGGCCAGCAGCTGCTCCAGCACCGTGAGGCCGCTGATGCCGGGCATGCGCACATCGAGCACGATGGCGCCGATGCTGGCACGGTCGAACCCCGCTATGAACGACTGCGGGTCGGCCCAGGTCTGCACGCGCAGGCCCACGGTGCTGATGAGCAGGGAGAGGCCCTCGCGCACGGCGGCATCGTCGTCCACCAGGTGGATCAGGGGCGAGAGGGAGGGGGCGCTATCGTTCATCGGCGGGTGGAGCAGCAGAGAGGGTCAGCACGAACTCGGCACCCCGCTGGGCGGTGGACGGGGGCGTGGCTTCGGGCGCCAGGGCGAGCTGCGCGCCCATGGCCTGCGCCAGGCTCTCGCACAGCGTGAGGCCCAGGCCCAGCCCGCCGGTGCGCGTGGTGTAGAAGGGCTCGAACAGGTGCTGGCGCGCCTCGGGCGGGATGCCGGGGCCGTGGTCGCGCACCGACAAGGTCACCCGCCCGCTTTCCGCGCGCGCCATGCTCAGGCGCAGCTGGCGCTCTGCGGGCGGCACCTGCTCCAGCGCCTGCAGCGCATTCATCAGCAGGTTGTGGATGATCTGCTGCAGGGCCACGGGTTCGGCCAGCACCGGGGGCAGGTCTGCGGCTGCCAACACCTCGGGCACCACACCGCGCTGCGCCAGCTCGGGCTCCAGCAGATGCAGCACGTCTTGCACGGCGGTGGGCAGTGCCAGGGACTGGGCCTGGCCTGCCAGGTCGGGCCGCTCCACCAGGCGGCGCAGGCGGCCCACCACGGTGGATGCGCGGCGCGCCTGCTCCACGGCGCGGGCCATGGCGGTCTGTGCGGTGTCGAGATCGGGCGGGTCGTCGGCCAGCAGGCGCTGGGCGGCCTGCGTGCTGGACAGCAGCGCGGTCAGCGGCTGGTTCAGCTCGTGCGCCATGCCTGCGGCCAGTTCGCCCAGCGTGTTCAGCCGCGCCACCTGGCCCAGGCGCAACAGCTCTTCGGCCCGCTGGCGTGCCACGCGCTGGCGCCACAGGGCGCGGCCTGTGGCCCACAGCGCTGCGGTCAGCAGGCACCAGCCCAGCATGCGCCACCAGGGCAGTTCGTGCAGGCTCACGCTGCGGCGTGCTACCACGTCCAGCGGCTGGCTGGCAGCGGCCAGCAGTTTGTGAAAGTCGTAGGTGCGGATGCCGCTGCCCGGGTCGGCCTGGCCGGGCTGCACCACAAAGGCCGTGCCGCTTTGCTCCAGCGTCACGCGCACCGGGCTGGTGGCCATGTCCATGGGCCACTCGTCGATGGGGATGGTGGCGCGCAGGTCGATGTGCAGCGCGTAGCTGGCCGGTGTGCCCGCCAGCACCAGGTAGAAGCGGCCTGCGGGCAGGTTCAGCCCCGCCATCGCGGCGTGGCCGGTGCGCCGTGATGTGGCCTCTGCCGCTGCCAGCTCGGCCTGCAGCGTAGGCGGCCAGTCGCTGTGGGCCGAGCGCTGCAGCACGGTCAGGATCTGTGGGTACACCGACGGGAGGCGGGGCAGGGGCGATGCCGCGTTGTGCGGGCCATCCGCCGCAGCGGCAGCAGGCTGCAGCAGCGCCAGCGTGGCCATGATGGCGTCGTGCTGCACCACGCGCTGGCTCAGCAGCCGGTGCACGATGCGTGCGTCGGTCTCGAACGCCGCGTGCAGTTGCTGCAGGCGGTCCACCACCAGCCAGCCGCAACCAATGCCGGCCACCAGCACCCACAGCAGCAGGCTGGGCAGGTGCAGGGCGTGTGGGGGCAGAAGGCGGCGCCAGGCGGGGAACATGCGCGGATTCTGGCATGGGGCCCACGCCGGGGCCTGCAGTTAAACCGCGCTTAAGGTGGCTCTGGTGTAATTTCTGATTCGCCTGTTGGCCACTGCTTCGGCTTCTTCACCTACCGCCATGTCCGCCGCCTCCACCACATCCCACCCCTGGCTTTCGCCCCGCAACCTGCTGTGGGCGTCCATTGCTGTGGCGGCAGTCACCATCGCCCTCAAGACGCTGGCCTGGGTGGTCACGGGCTCGGTCGGTTTGCTGTCGGATGCGATGGAGTCGTTTGTGAACCTGGCCAGCGCCATGTTTGCGTTGGCCATGGTGACGGTGGCCCAGCGCCCGGCCGACGATGACCACCCCTACGGCCACCACAAGGCCGAGTATTTCTCCTCGGGCTTCGAGGGCATCCTCATCATCGGCGTCTCGGCCGGCATCTTCTGGGCTGCGGGCCACCGGTTGTTCGACCCGCAACCCATCGAGCAGGTGGGCTGGGGCCTGGGGCTGTCGGTGCTCAGCTCGGCCCTCAACGGGCTGCTGGCCTGGGTGATGTTCCGCTCGGCGCGCGAGCACCGCTCCATCGCACTGGAGGCCGATGCCCGCCACTTGGTCACCGATGTGTGGACCTCGGCTGGCGTGCTGGTGGGCATCGCGGGCGCGGCCCTGACCGGGTGGCTGTGGCTGGATGCGGTGGCGGCCATTGCCGTGGCGCTGAACATTCTGAAAGAGGGCGTGGAGCTGGTGTGGCGCTCGTCCCAGGGCCTCATGGATTCGGCAGTGGAGCCCGAGGTGCAGACCACCATCGACGCCACGCTGCAGCAGTTTGTGGCGGCCCAGGCGCCGGGCGCTGTGCGCTTCGACCATGTCTCCACCCGCCGCGCGGGCCAGCGCCAGTTTGTGGACATGCACCTGCACATGCCTGCGCACTGGACCCTGCGCCACGCCGCCGAGCTGCGCGGCCAGGTCGAGCGCGCGCTGATGACCGCCGTGCCCGGCCTGCGTGCCACCATCGAGCTGCTGCCCACCGATGTGGAGGCGCATTTCGACGACCCCCGTGACGATGTGAAGGATGCCGTGAAGTGATCAGCGTATTGCAACGTGTGCGCGAAGCGCGAGTGGATGTGGACGGGCAGACCGTGGGCGCCATCGGCGCGGGCCTGCTGGTGCTGGTGTGCGCCGAACGCGGCGACACCGAGGCCGAGGCCGACAAGCTGCTGGCCAAGATCCTCAAGCTGCGCATCTTTTCGGACGCTGCGGGCAAGATGAACCAGAGCGTGCAGGATGTTGATGGAGGCCTGCTGCTGGTCAGCCAGTTCACCCTGGCGGCCGACACCACCGGCGGCAACCGCCCCAGCTTTACCCAGGCGGCGGCGCCCGATGAAGGGCGGCGGCTCTACGACTACCTGGTGGCCCAAGCCCGCCGAGCCCACCCCGTGGTGGCCACCGGCCAGTTTGCGGCCGACATGCAGGTGCATTTGGTCAATGACGGGCCGGTGACGATACCGCTGCGGATGCCACCTGCAGTGCATCAAAATTGATAGCTGCTAGCGCTTGATGGACAGGCGGTAGAGGCTATTTTGGGTCTGTTTTTTGTGACGAAACCATTGGCGACACAGGCAACACCCGAAACGCCATCGACGCCAGCGCCAGCCAGGCCGCAATCGCCAGCATGACCGCAGTGTGCGCATCCCAGCCCAGGCGCTGCGCCCCGGTGGCCACGATGCCGGTGAACCACTGCATCAGCGCCACGCCCAGGAACATCGCCATCGTGTAGGCCGACAAGGCCCGGCCGGTGAGCGCGGGCGGGTACGAGGCGCGCACATCGGCGTACTGCAACACGCCGTAGCCCGACAGCAGCCCCATCAGCAAAATCAGCACCACGCTGGCCGCAGGGTGCACCCGCAAAAAGGCCAGCAGCGCGAACAGCCCGGCCATCAGCAGCGAGGCATTGCCAATCCACCATCGGCGGCGGCCGACGCCCGGGTCCAGCCGACCTGCCAGCCCGGGGGCAAACAGCGCAATCAGCGACAGGCCCAGCGCGACGTTGCCGCTGTCCACCAGCGTGAGGTGGTAGCGGTCCATCAGCAGCGGTGCCAGCCACAGGCCCCGCAGCGACAAAAATGCAGCGTAGCCCGACATGCCCAGCAGCAGGATGCCCCAGGTGTGCGGCACCGTGAGCAGCTGGCCAAAACCCAGCAGCGCCTGGCCCCAGCTTTCGCGCTGCGCCGGGGGCGGCACCAGCGGGGCGGGCTCGTGCACCCGCAGCCAGATCAGCAGCCACGACAGCGCGCTGAGCACTGCCAGCACGGCATAGCCAGTGCGCCAGCCGCCGCCGTGCTGCACCAGCCAGGCCAGCGGTGTGCCAGTGAACAGCAGGCCCAGCCCACCCACACCCATGGCCACGCCCGACAGGTAGGCAAACCGGTCGGCCGGGAAATGCCGCGCAATGAACAGCGTGCAGGCCAGAAACGCGGGTGAGCAGCCCACGCCAATCATCAGCTGGCCCACCATCAACCACGCATAGCCGGGCGCTGCCGCCGAGAGCGCGGCCCCGCCAATCGCCAGCGGGAAGGCGGTGAGCACCGTGCGCCGCAGGCCCCACAGGTCCAACCCCACACCCATCAGCAACTGGGCCACGCCGAACGACAGGCCGAACAGCCCGGCAAAGGCCCCCAGCGAACCCGGCGATAGCCCGAACTCGGCAGTCAGCCCCTGGGCCAGGATGGCGGTGGTGGTGCGAAACGCCTGGCTCAGCGCAAACCCGCTGAGCAGCGTGAGCAGCATGGCCCACAGCACGCGCGTCGGCGGGCGGCCGCTGTCTGCCGTGGGTGTCGGCGCAGGTGCCGATGCCGCCGCAGGCGTGGACCTGGGCGTTGTCGGCGGGGCCGAGGGGCTACCGCTCACTGCCGCCAAAAGAACACCGCCGCCATCACCAGCCCGGTGGCGACGATGCCCCAGCGCAGCACGTTGGCAGGCAGCTTGCGCGCCACGCGGGCGCCGCCGTAGCCGCCGGCGGTGGCGGCCACCATCATCATCAGCGCCTGGGGCCACAACACGATGCCGCCCGCCGCGTAGATGGCCACCGCAATCGCGGTGAGCAGGGCCGAGACCAGGTTCTTCATGCCGTTCATGGCGTTGAGCTGGGTTTGCCCCAGCAGGCCAAACAGCGCCAGCAGCAAGATGCCCAGCCCGCCGTTGAAGTAGCCGCCATACCCCGCCACCGCCAGCATGCCCAGGGCCGCCTTCCACGGCGCGGCGGGGCCATGGGCAGACGCACCGGCCCACTGGCGCAGCCGGGGGCCCAGCGCAAACATCGCCGTGGCCGCCAGCAGCAGCCAGGGCACGACCTTGCGGAAGGTGGCGTCGGGCGTGATCAGCAGCAGCGCAGCCCCGGCCGATCCGCCAATAAGGGCCAGCAGCACCACCGCCCGCATGGACAGGCCGGGCGGCGGCTGCATATCCTCCTTAAACCCCCATGCCCCCGCCATGTAGCCCGGCAACAGCGCCACCGTGCCCGTGGCATTGGCCACCACGGGGGGCACGCCGGTGAAGACGAGGGCTGGCAGGGTCAGAAAGCTGCCGCCTCCGGCAACGGCATTGAGGGCGCCGGCGATGAAGGCGGCGGTGACGAGCAGGGCGGTTTCCAAAGTATCTCCTTGGCCACGGCGTGGCGCGCGCGGCATTGCACCGATGTTAGGTGGAGATTCTGGGCTGTTGAGTCCGGATTGCGACTGTAAAAGGTGCGGCTGCTTTGCCTGCAGCTGCGTTTTAAAGCTGCCTTGAAAAGTAGGCTGTCCGCCGAGTCGCGGGGGAGCCGTGCGGTCGATCAGGCCGCGTAGGGGTCTTCAAAGCCCAGCTCTTGCAGGATGTCGGTCTCGTACGCCTCCATCTCCTCGGCGTCGGCCTCGCTCGTTTCATGGTCCCAGCCCTGGGCATGCAGCGTGCCATGCACCAGCATGTGGGCGTAGTGCTCTTCCAGGCTCTTGTTCTGCTCCTTCGCCTCGCGCTCGATCACCGGGGCGCACAGCACCAAGTCGGCGGTCACCACCGGCTCTTGGGTGTAGTCGAACGTGAGCACGTTGGTGGCGTAGTCCTTGTGGCGGTATTCGCGGTTGAGCTGCTGGCCTTCTTCGGCGCCCACGATGCGCACGGTGATCTCCGCGTCGGTGGCCAGTGCGTGTCGAATCCAGCGCGTGACCTTGTGGCGCGGAAGCACGGCGCGGTGGGCGGCGACTCCATCAAAAGAGCCGAACTGCAGCGACAGGGAGAGTTGGTTCAGAGGCATAGGAGTGTTTTTAGCTGCTGTCGCCTGATGGGTTTTGTTTTGTTGCTATAAAAATGAAAGCGCTAGTCTCGACTGCGGGCCGCCACGGCGCGGCGCGGGGCGTCGTAGGCGTCCACGATGCGTGCCACCAGCGGGTGGCGCACCACGTCGGCGCTGGTGAAGTGGGTGATGGCAATGCCTTTCACACGTTTCAGTACGCGTTCTGCGTCCACCAGCCCGCTCATCGCGCCTTTGGGCAGGTCGATCTGGCTCACGTCGCCCGTGACCACGGCGCGCGATCCGAAGCCGATGCGGGTGAGGAACATCTTCATCTGCTCGGGGGTGGTGTTCTGGGCTTCGTCCAGGATCACGAAGGCGTTGTTCAGCGTGCGCCCGCGCATGAAGGCCAGCGGCGCGATCTCAATGGCGTTGCGCTCAAACGCTTTCTGCACCTTGTCATGCCCCATCAGTTCGTAGAGCGCGTCGTACAGCGGCCGCAGGTACGGGTCCACCTTCTGGGCCAGGTCGCCAGGCAGAAAGCCCAGGCGCTCGCCCGCCTCCACGGCCGGGCGGGTCAGCACGATGCGCTGCACGCTGCTGCGCTCCAGCGCATCCACAGCGCTGGCCACGGCCAGGTAGGTCTTACCCGTGCCGGCGGGGCCGATGCCGAAGGTGATGTCGTGCGTGGCGATGTTCTGCAGGTACAGGCTCTGGGTGGCAGTCCGTCCGCGCAGGTCGGCCCGGCGGGTGTTGAGCACGATGGCGTCGTCCGGCGCTTCCAGCAACCCGCTGTCGCCTGCCAGCATGAGCTGGATATGGTCTTCCGGGATGGGGCGCTCTGCGATCTCGTACAAGGCCTGCAGCAGTTCCATCGCCTGGGTGGCCTTGGCCTTGGGACCGTCCACCTTGAACTGCTCGTGCCGGTGCGCAATGCTGACCTGCAGCGCCTCTTCGATGGTGCGCAGGTGGATGTCGGCCGGGCCACACAGGTGGGTCAGCCGGGTGTTGTTGTGGGGAGTGAAGGTGTGGCGCAGGATCACGCTGATAATTCCCGTCAGGCAAAGGAAATGGCCACATGGCGCATGCCGTGTGGCAATGCCGCGCGGCTCGCCAGCGTCGGCAAAAGGACATCAATGATAGGCAAATTGACCGGCACCCTGCTGGAGAAGAATCCCCCCGAGGTGCTGCTGGACTGCAATGGCGTCGGTTACGAGGTGAATGTGCCCATGAGCACGTTCTACAACCTGCCCGCTGTGGGCGAGCGCGTGAGCCTGCTCACGCAGTTCATCGTGCGCGAGGATGCACAGCTGCTGTATGGCTTTGCGACCGCCCCCGAGCGCCAGGCGTTTCGCGAGCTGATCAAGATATCGGGCGTGGGGCCGCGCACCGCGCTGTCGATCCTGAGCGGCATGGGTGTGGGCGACCTGGCCCAGGCGATTTCGCTGCAGGAGGCGGGGCGTCTGGTCAAGGTGCCGGGCATTGGCAAGAAGACCGCTGAGCGCCTGCTGCTGGAGCTCAAGGGCAAGCTCGGGACGGACATGGGAGCCGTGCGCGGCGCTGCCACCAGCGATGCGCAGGCCGACATCCTGCAGGCACTGTTGGCTTTGGGCTACAACGACAAAGAAGCGGCGGCGGCACTCAAGGCGCTGCCTGCGGAGGTGGGGGTGAGTGAGGGGATCAAGATGGCGCTGAAGGCGTTGGCGAAGTAGCGGCATAAGCCTGTACCAGTGGGGTGGTTTCGGTGTCCAATGGCAGGCTAACGCTTGAGTTTTTAGGGGGAAGCGATGAAAAGTGGTGTTTTGGTGCGCGTAAGCGCTGTTGTCGCTGCTGCGGTTGTCTTGCTGGCAGGTTGCGGCGGTAGTGGAGCTGAGGGAGGGGTAGCGTCGTCCAGCGCGTCTTTGCTGGTGTTGCAGATGGACGGCAGGGTGCAGCCCGCCAGCGCGGACCAGGGCGTTGCCAGCGTTAAGTCGCGCAGCGCTTTGGTGGCTCCCCCCCCTGCACGGGTGACTCTCGACGCGCTGGCTCCATCCAAGATGGAAACTCTCGCTGGCGGAATCGGACCCCGCCAGGTGGGGGTGTCCCGGGACGTAGTTGCCACCGAGGCAGCTGCGCAGACTCGGCAGCAGTTTCAGTGGACGGCGGCAGCCAATGGCACTCGCGTGGCCGCCATCAGTTTCACGGCACAAGGTGCGCATGGCCTGCGTCTCGGCGTGGTGGCCAAGCAATTGGCTCCCGGAACCTTGCTGCGTGTCTATAGCCAAGCCAACGCCGGGAGTGTGCTCCAGATTTCTGGCCAGGAAGTCCTGCAACGCATTCAATTGAACCTGCAGGCGGGCGACACCTCCTTGAATGGCCAGACATGGTGGACTCCCGATCTTGGATCGGACGAAGTAACGCTGGAAGTGGAGCTGCCACCGGGTGTGTCTGAGGATGCGATGGACATTTCAGTCCCACGTGTATCGCACATCTTCGAGAACCTGTCGGTTCCTGCCGAAGGCGAAATGACGGCCAAGATCAACGAATCGGCATCGTGCCAACTGGACGCAACCTGCTATGACGCCTACGCGAACCAGCGCAATGCAGTCGCCCGCATGTTGTTTACGTCTGACGGCAATTCCTACCTGTGCACCGGAACCTTGCTCAATGACAGCCAGTCTTCGGGGACGCCTTATTTTCTGACTGCCAACCACTGCATATCGACGCAAGCTGAAGCAACGTCCTTGCAGACAGACTGGTTTTATCGGGCGCCCACATGCAACAGTCGCACTTTGTCGGATGCGACCACCAAGCGCGTCAACGGTGCTGCATTGCTCTACGCATCGTCCAGTACCGACACCGCGCTGCTCAGGCTCAATGACACGCCGCCAGCCGGCGCTTATTTTGCTGGGTGGGATGCTGCGGCCGTTGATACGGGCGCATCGGTCGTGGGCTTGCATCACCCCCGTGGCGATTTGCTCAAATTCAGCATGGGTGCCGTGAGCGGCCAGACTGCATGCTTTCCGACCAGTGCAACACAATTCTCTTGTGGCGGCACCACCGGCAACTATTACCGTGTGAACTGGAGTCAGGGGACCACGGAAAGTGGCAGCAGCGGTTCTGCACTTTTCAAGGGCGGTTCCCAGGTTGTTGGTACTCTGTATGGCGGCAGTTCCAGTTGCACGGCCACAACGGCGCCGGAATACTACGGACGGTTTGATGTCGCCTTCAATGCCGCTATGAAGAATTGGCTGTCGCCTTCGACTGGCCAGCCCCCAGTGGCATCTACCGGCAACCGTGTAGCTGTGTACCGTTTTTACAACGGCACGACGGGAGCCCATTTCTTCACAGCCAGTCCGGCGGAGCGCGATAACACATTGCAAAAATTTCCGGCGTTCGCTTACGAAGGAGTGGCTTTCTATGCACAAGCCATAACGCAAACGGGGAACAGCCCGGTGTATCGCTTTTATGGAACCAAGGGTGGAGCACATTTCTACACGATCAGTGCGGCCGAGAGGGATGCTTTGCTGGGCAGCAATTCAGACTTCAAGTATGAAGGTGTTACTTGGTTTGCGAGCACCAGCGCTGCGGCAGGCGGCATGCCCCTGTACCGTTTCTATTTGCCTGCCAAGGGCGTTCATTTCTACACAATAAATTTGGCTGAGCGCGACTACCTCATTGCCAATGCTCCCAGCTATCGTTACGAGGGCATTGGCTACTACGCGTGGACGGGCCTGTAATGCTCAGCAAGCTGGCGCAATGACCATCCAAACCGACGATTTCGCCCCCGCCCCCACCAAACGTGTTGTCTCCGCAGCGCCCAGCTCCCCCCAAGAGGAGGCCATTGAGCGGGCCCTGCGGCCCAAGCTGCTGCAGGAGTACGTGGGCCAGGCCAAGGCGCGGGAGCAGCTTGAAATCTTCATCGGTGCGGCCAAAAAGCGCGAAGAGGCGCTGGACCATGTGCTGCTGTTCGGCCCGCCGGGCCTGGGCAAGACCACGCTGTCGCACATCATCGCGGCCGAACTGGGGGTCAACCTGCGCCAGACCAGTGGCCCCGTGCTCGAAAAGCCCAAGGACCTGGCGGCGCTGCTGACCAACCTTGAAAAGAACGACGTTCTTTTCATTGACGAGATCCACCGCCTGTCGCCCGTGGTCGAGGAAATCCTTTACCCGGCGCTGGAGGACTACCAGATCGACATCATGATCGGCGAAGGGCCCGCCGCGCGCAGCATCAAACTCGACCTGCAGCCCTTCACCCTGGTGGGCGCTACCACGCGTGCGGGCATGTTGACCAACCCGCTGCGCGACCGTTTCGGCATCGTCGCGCGGCTGGAGTTCTACACGGCCGAAGAGCTGGCGCGCATCGTCAAGCGCAGCGCAGGCCTGCTCAACGCGCCCATGGATGACGACGGCGGCTTTGAAATCGCCCGCCGCTCGCGTGGCACGCCGCGCATTGCCAACCGGCTGCTGCGCCGCGTGCGCGACTACGCCGAGGTTAAGGGCGATGGCCGCATCACCAAGACCATCGCTGACAAGGCGCTGGCCATGCTTGACGTGGACCCACAAGGCTTTGACGTGATGGACCGCAAGCTGCTTGAAGCCGTGATCCACCGCTTTGACGGTGGCCCCGTGGGGCTGGACAACATCGCCGCCAGCATTGGCGAAGAGGCGGGCACCATCGAAGACGTGATCGAGCCCTACCTGATCCAGCAGGGCTTTTTGCAGCGCACGCCCCGTGGGCGGATTGCCACGCTCGCGGCCTTCCGCCACCTGGGGCTGCAGCCCCCGGCGCAGCGCAGCAACCCCGATATGTTCGGGGCCTGAGCCCCAGGCACAGGCTGGCAGCGCAGGCGATGGCGCGGCAACGGCGGCGTGGCCGCAAACACCTTTCTCCCCGCAAAAAGTCCGGCCCCCCGCTGCAGGACGAAGACTTCGCGGCCCTGATCGGCCTGAACCCCTTTCAATGGACCGTGCAGCATTTGGCGCTGGTGCTGGCGTGCGCCAGCGTGGTGTTGCACGCCTTCATCACGCTGTGCTACGGCGTGGCGCCTTTGTTCATCGGCGCGCCTGTGAGCCTGGTGGGCTTGCCTGCGCTGGTCTGGCTGGTGGCCGACGGGGTTTGGGCCTGGGCCCTGGTATGCACGCTGCGCAGGCGCTGGGGCCCGCCGCGCGATCTGCCCGTGGACCCACGTTCCGCCTGGCGCTATGGCAGCGGGTTCTGCCTGGCGGCCGTGGCCGTGGGGCTGGCGGTGGCGGGCGCGTGGCAGCCCATGTGGCGCGGTCTGGCGGGAGCGGGGGCTTCCTGGCCGTTGTGGCCGGTGCAAGTGGCACTGCCGGTGTGCCTGCCGCTGGCGCAGGAGCCTTTGGCGGGTGCAGCCATCGCAGTGGCGTTTGGTGCGCTGATGGTCAGTGTGGTGGCGCTCAAGTGGCTGGGGCTGGCCCGGCTGTTCCTGCTGCTGGTGGCTGTGAGCCTGGCGGCGTTTGCCGCGTGGGTCTGGGGCGAAGCCTGCGTGCGGTTCGCGGGCGCCCGTGGGCTGGCGGGTGTGGCCCTGCCTGCCATCCAGGCCGAGGCCCTGGCGGCACCCGCTGACTTCAACGCCTGGGTCTGGGCCCTGTGGTGGATCGGCGTGTTGCTGTGGCTGGCTGCGGCCTCAGCCGTGGCGGGCATCTTCCACCTGCCGCGCGTGGCCCTGGAGGCCATGCGGCACCGGGCATGATGCACGCAGGGCCGCTGCAGCGGCGGGTTGGCCTCAGACCGTGGCGGCTGCCGAGGGGGTTGCCTGGTGCGAACGGCCGGGGGCGCTGTTGCCCGTCTGCTGCCCCAGCAGCCAGCCCCCCACGATGAGCGCCTGCGCCGCGTAGTACGTGGACAAGACCCACACCTGCGACCAGGGCAGGGGCTGCACAAAACGGTTGGTGGCCAGCAGCGAATCGCTCAGCATGAAGAAACCCGCGCCCATGGCGACCAGCAGCGCAGGCCCATCGCGCAGCACGGTGGCCCGCCCGATGGCCTGGGCCGCCATCAGCGCAATCACCAGCACGTAAGCCGCCACGGGTGCTCGCAGCGCGGGCGGCAGGCCACCCGTCCACAAAAACGCGTACATCGCCACGCCAATGCCCAGTGTGGCCACCAGCGCGCCCCGGTGCGGAAACCAGCACTGTCCGCGTTTGAACAGCGCCACATAAAACAGGTGCGCCACCAGAAAGCTCACCAGCCCCGGGATGAAGAAACCCGGAACCATCAAAAACACATCGCCTGCCAGCGACCCGGCCAGCGCAGCCGCCATCAGCCACCAGTTCTTGTGGTCAAAATGGCCTTCTCCGCTCAATGGGTGAGCGCTAAAAGCTATCAAAACAATAGCAATCGCCATTGTCAGAGGCTTGAAGATCCAGTGCCATTCGGTCAGCCCCAGCGCACTGGTGGCGGTGGCCAGGGCGGCGCTCTGCAGCATCAGCGCCATCCACATGCCGATGCGCCCCTGCATCACGGCGCCCAGCGCCCACTGGCTGACCAGCAGCACGGCAAACCAGATCGCGTTGTGCGTCAGCGGCGCCGCGTCGGCCTGCCACAGGAAGGCCGCCACCCCGGCCAGCAAGATGCCAAACTGCACCAGCGCAAACCCCTGCACGGTGCGCGACATGGGCGGGTGGTACAGCTGCATCTGCGCCATGCTGAAGGCGGGCTTGGGAAAACGCTCCGCCACATCCGCAGGCCGCCAGCCCGGTGGTTTGATCCAGACCTTGAGCTTGTCGAGCCAGTTGCGCGCGTGCCAGCTGTCGTGCGCCAGGCCCGCATACACCTGGGCGTTGGCCCACAGCGGGTCCCAGCTGTTGAGCAAGCCGCGCGTGCCATACACGCACCGCTCCTGTTCGTCTTCATCCTTGAAGGTGCCGAACATCCGGTCCCACACGATCAGGACGCCGCCATAGTTCTTGTCCAGGTAGGCGTCGTTCACCGCGTGGTGCACGCGGTGGTTGCTCGGGCTGCAGAACCAGCGGTCAAACCAGCCCAGGCGACCTACCTGCTCGGTGTGTACCCAGAACTGGTACAGCAGGTCGATGAGCGCCACGATCGCAAACACCAGCGGCGGTACGCCCGCCAGCGCCATGGGCACATAGAAGATCCAGCCCAGCAGCGCGCCCGAACTCGTCTGGCGCAGCGCGGTGCTGAGGTTGTAGTCCTGGCTCTGGTGGTGCACCGCATGCGCGGCCCACAGCACGGCCGATTCATGCCCCATGCGGTGCAGCCAGTAGTAGCAGAAGTCATAGAACACCAGTGCCAGCAGCCAGCCCGGCAGGCTGGTCCAGAAGGCATCGTTGCGCCACAGCGCCACATGCTCGAACAGGGCGGTGTAGATGCCGATGCGCAGCAGCCGGGTGAACACCGCGCTGGTCTGGCTGAGAGCCCCAAGGCTGATGCTGCTCACGGCATCGGCCAGGCGGTAGGTGTTGCGCTGGCGCTTGTAGCCAACGGCCAGTTCGATGGCGATCAGCAGGAAGAAGACCGGGGTGGCAAAGACGATGATCTGGCTAGGGCTCATAAGTAAATCCTCATGATTCTCAACCGAACATGTACTTGATAGTGTGCGCAACAACCCTTAAGGATGCTTTGTACAGAGCGAGCGGCAGTTGCATACTGTCGTGCCGGGATGAGCGGCGTGGACCGCACAAACGAGGTACATCGCTGAAGCCGAAGCAAATCTCAAGCTGCAGCTGTTATCTAAATTGACTATACGCCGTTGTGTGGTTATTGACGCGGCTATGGCAGTATCACTGCTTTGGAGGGGTGATGATTAAATATTTTCCATATTTAAATTCAGATCCAGGGGGGGCGATTTCCCCAAGTAGCACCCGTCCATCCGGCGCGACCCCCAGAAGTCTTAATTCACCACCGAACCCGCCTGCAATGTCCTGCAGAGAACCGTCTGCATTTCGGCGCTTCAGATATGAAAATGAGAAAGACCCTCGGGTCAACAAATATAATTGTGCGCCGTGACTGGCCAGTCCCAGTACACCTCGTGACCCAAAGCTGATTGGCTCTATAACTCTTGCCGGAGTAATGCGGTAGTCGTGTACTGCGATGGGGATTCCAGAAAAACTGACGAAAATTTCTCCCGCACAAATTGCCATGCTGCGGTAAGAATTTCGATAGTCCAATATCGCAGGAATGTCTTGATCGGGTGGCGTCAGTGTGTCCACAAATTTTTTCAGAACACCCGTTGTGGAGATTTCAAATATGGCGCCGGAGTTAAAGTTAAGTATAAAAATATTTCCATTCAATCCTTCGGCGATGGCGTGCGGAGTTATTCTTGTTGGAGCATTTTCGGAGTTGTAGATAAGGGTTGTTTCACCATTTTGCGCCACGCGATGAACTCGCCCTCCCATGCCCCAAACGGTGTTAATAATTCCATTGCCGCCTGAATAAACTTCTGCGACGTAGAGGTTGCCATCAGAGTGCTCAAGGATCGAAACATCGTATGGAGTGTCTTTGAACCCTGGATTTCCCGGCACGTCTCTCGCCAATTCAAGACGTTCTATGGTTCCTCGCAAGGGCACCATAGCACCTTGCTGATTTTTTCGGCTCAGTTCGCGATTGCTCGTATTCCAAATCCACAGATCACCACTGTTGCTGAGGCCAATGCATCGCTCAGCTTGCGCCAGATTTGCCAAAGCACCTGTGGCAACCGCAACTCCTTCAACCCAGGCCGCCTCCACTGACAGTTTGGCGGCGTTGGATTGAACGGAGCCCCCGGCGTTGGTAGCGACAAGCGAGAAGCTCGCTCCTGAGTCCGCTAAAGCCACGCTCGAAAGGGATAGGACGTTATCAGTAGCGCCGGCGATGGGGGCTCCGTTTCGAAGCCACTGGTAGGTAAGAGGCGTTTCGGAATGCACGGTTGCGCTAAACACCGCTGTATGACCTTCGGGTGCTGACGTGTCAGATGGATGAGATTGGATTGTTGGAAGTGCTGGTGGCTGAGAGTCGCTCCCTCCTCCTCCGCATGCGGAAAGCAGCACAGCGAGAGAAGTCAGAGACGCAGTCCTACGAGTAATTGAGCTACTCAACAATGCAGGGGGGCCAAATTTCATTTGCACCTCAAATAATGTTTGAAAGCTGCGATGTTAGGAGGGGCACCCAGGGGGGCGAGCTATTTCACAAAGTGTTTCCGTTTCTTTCCCTGTTGGAAATGTCGTTCAGCACAGAGCGCCCCTGGCATCGACCCGGATGATGCGCTCCACCGTGCCCGTCGCCAGGCCACCGCGCACGCCGATCAGAAAGTCGTGCAGGTTCACCGTCGGGTCGCAGTGGCCGGGGATGAGCCAGAGCATGCGGCCCAGCGTGGGCAGGCGGGCCTCGGGGCCGTCAGCGTAGAGCAGGCCATGTTCATCCCCGCCGTTGCCATAGCGCAGCGCATGCCCGGGGGGCAGCAGGGCCACGGTGGGCAGGCCGGAGTCGATGGCGTGGCTCTTGTGGCCCGCGTCGCACACCGCGTGGGTGTCGCGCACCGACACCACCTGGGTCTTGACGAACAGCGCGTGTTCAAACGCGGGCTGTGCGGGCTCGCGTTCGTTGCGGGCGTAGTCCGCGTCCATGAACATGAAGGAGCCCGCCTGCAGCTCGCCGAACACGCCGCTGGCGGCCTCGTGCACCAGGGTGCCGGTGCCCGAGCCGGTGATCAGCGGCACGGTCAGGCCCTCGGCCTCGATGAGCTGGCGAGTGTGGTTGGCAGCGCGCACCACCTGGGCAATGGCCTCGCGGCGGCCCACGCTGCTGCCCAGGTGCTGGGCACGGCCATGGTAGGCCTGCAGGCCTGCAAAACGCAGGCGCGGGCTGCGCGAAACGGCCAACGCCAGGGGCACGGCGGCCTCGCCGGGCGGCACGCCGCAGCGGCCCTGGCCCACGTCGATCTCCACCAGCACATCGATGCCTGCATCGCTGCCGTGCTGCGCCATGGCCTCGGCCAGGCGCTCGATGCCTTCGGGGTGGTCCACCGCCACGCCCAGGCGCCCGCCGCGTGCCGCCAGCTGGGCGGCCAGCCGCGCCACACGGTGCAGCTTGGGCATGGCGACCACCTGGTTGGTGATGGTGATGTCCAGCACGCCCCCGGCGGCCAGCGCCTCGGCCTCGGCCACCTTCTGCACACACACGCCCTGCGCGCCCGCCTGCTGCTGCAGCAGGGCCAGTTCAGCGCTTTTGTGCATCTTGGCGTGGGGGCGCCAGCGCACATGGTGCTTGCGCGCAAAGTCGGCCATGCGCTGGATGTTGCGGTCCATGGCATCCAGATCCACCACCAGGGCAGGGGTGTCGATGAGGTCCACGCGTTGGCCGATGGTGGACTGCAGGGCTTCAGGAATGGGTTTCATCGCGTGCGGCTTGTTGGTCCAGGTGCTGCGTGTCGGCCCAGCCGACCAGGCTCAGGCCGCCTTCCGTCCACAGCAGGCGGTTGATGGCCGCATTGGAGAGTTGCCAGGTGCGGGGCGCCTGGATGTCCTGGCGCGTGGCCAGGCGGTAGAGCACATCGAGCACACCGCCGTGCGCCACCATCACCACCTGCTCGCCCAGGTGCCGTTGCGCCAGCTGGGCCACAGTGCGTTCGATGCGCCCCTGCAGCGTGACCAGCGACTCGCCGCCCTCGGGGGCGTAGTGCGGGTCGCGCTTGCGCCAGCGGTGGGCGTCCTCGGGCAGCTCGGCCTCGATCTCGGCAAAGGTGCGGCCCTGGAAATGGCCGAAGCTGCGCTCGCGCAGGCCGGTGTCCGTGGTCAGCGGTGCGCCCGTGGCGCGGGCCACGGCCTGGGCCGTGGCGTGGGCACGCTGCAGGTCGCTGGTGTAGATGGCGGCAATGGGCTCATCGGCGAGCGCGCGGGCGACCTGGTCGGCCTGCCACAGGCCCGTGTCGTTGAGCGGAATGTCCAGGTGGCCCTGGATGCGGGTATCCACGTTCCAGGCGGTCTCGCCGTGGCGGATGGCAACGATGCGGGTGGCTTGCATGCGGTGGGTGGCTGTGGGGAGTCAGGGGGCGGGCGGGGCCAGGGGCAGGCGCACCTGCCGGGGGCCCTGGGGCGGCTTCGGAAAGCCGTTGAGCGCGGCGTCGAACAGCACGCCGTACACGGCCGGGTCGCTCACCCACACATCCTCGTGCACGGCCGAGGTTTCGTACACCACGGCCTGGGTGCTGGCGTCGCGCATCACGATGCTGACCGCGCGGCGGTGCAGGGGCGTGGGTTCGCCAAAGCGCCACAGGCCATGCACGCCCCAGCCACCCCGGCCATACCAGCCGCCCATGCCCCAGGGGCCGGGGCCATATGCGCCATAGGGGCCATGAGGCCGGAAGGGGTCATAGCGCGGCACCGCATCGGCCTGCACGCCCAGCTGCACCAGCAGCCGGGGCGCGGCATCGTCGCGCTGCAGGCCTGCGCGGGCCAGGGCCTGCTCGGCCAGCGTGGCAATGGCGTCAAACGAGGGCGCCTGCTGCGAAGGCAGGCGCTCGATGCGGTAGGTGGCGGGCGCAGGTGCGGCTGCCAGCGTCGAGAAGCTCTGCACCTGGCCTTCGACCACGCGCGTGGTGCTGCAGCCTGCGAGCAGGGCGGCGGCCAGGCCGAGTGCAAGAAGGGGAATCCATCGGCGTTGGGCTGTCATGGTCAGAGGCTCCAGAAAAAGAGATCTCTGTGGGAGTGCCGCAGCCCGTCCGAGGTTCACGACAGCTGCACCACCTGCACGCCGGGCAAGGTGGGCGAGGGCGCCGCAAACTCTTCCTTGTCAAACGCCTTGTCGCCATCTTCGCTGGCGATGCCGGTGGCCCGGGCGTTCTTGAAGTCGTACAGGCCGCCGTCCAGCAGGTGCGAGGGCACCACGTTCTGCAGCGCGGTGAACATGTTCTCCACGCGGCCGGGGAATTTTTTCTCCCACTCGCGCAGCATCTCGCCCACCTGCTTGCGCTGCAGGTTCTCCTGGCTGCCGCACAGGTTGCAGGGAATGATGGGGAAGTCGCGGTGCGCGGACCAGCGCGCGGTGTCTTTCTCGGCCACGTAGGCCAGCGGGCGGATCACCACATGCTTGCCATCGTCGCTGACCAGCTTGGGCGGCATGCTCTTCATCTTGCCGCCAAAGAACATGTTGAGCAGCAGGGTCTGCAGGATGTCGTCGCGGTGGTGGCCCAGCGCGATCTTGGTGCAGCCCAGCTCGTCGGCCACGCGGTAGAGGATGCCCCGGCGCAGGCGGCTGCACAGGCTGCAGGTGGTCTTGCCCTCGGGGATCAACTTCTTGACGATGCTGTAGGTGTCTTCGTTCTCGATGTGGAAGGGCACGCCGGTGCTCTTCAGGTACTCGGGCAGCACATGCTCGGGGAATCCGGGCTGCTTCTGGTCCAGGTTCACAGCCACCAGATCAAAGTGGATGGGCGCGCGGGCCTTGAGCTTGAGCAGGATGTCCAGCAGCGTGTAGCTATCCTTGCCGCCGGACATGCACACCATGACCTTGTCGCCCTCTTCGATCATGTTGAAGTCCACGATCGCCTTGCCGACCTCGCGGCACAGGCGCTTTTCGAGCTTGTGGGTCTCGCGCTCGATCTTGATCTCGGGGCGTGGTGCGGTGGCGGGCGCGGGGGCGGCCACGGCGGGGGCTTCGGCTTCTGTCCAGACGGTACTCATCCCCCGATTGTCTCATTCCCGCTGTTTTTTGCGGTGCAGGCGGCTGCTCAGGGGGCGCGGCCGCAGGGGGCTCACCACTGCCCGGTTTCCACCCTGATCGCCACTTCGCAGTCGTCAAAGATCTCCAGCTTGGCGATCTTCACGCGCACACCCAGAACTCCGGGCAGCTGCATGAGGCGGTTGGCCAGCTTGCCGATCAGGCTCTCCAGCAGGTTCACATGCTCGGCGCGGCACTCGTCGATGATGATCTGGCGCACCTTGCGGTAGTCCAGCACATGCAGGATGTCGTCGTCGCGTGGGGTGAGCGGCTGCACACCCAGGCTCAGCTCGGCATCGACCTGGATGGGTTGCGGGTCGGTCTTTTCGTGGTCGAGGATGCCCAGGTTGGCATCAAAGCGCAGCCCGGTGAGCGTAAGGATCTGGGTGCCTGCAGCGTAGGTCATGAATAGGTCCTGGCGTGAGCGGGTGCTCACATCAAAGAAAAATCGCGGTCAAACTTCATCAGGTGCTGGCCGCCATCGACCAGCAGCGTGGTGCCGGTGATCGACCGGTTCTCCAGCGCAAACTTCACGGTGGCCGCCACGTCCTCGGCGGTGGACGAGCGCCCCAGGGGCGAGAGCGCATGCAGCTGGGCAAACTTGTCGTCGCTGAGCATGTGGCTCGTGAGCGTGAGGCCCGGCGCCACGCCCACCACCCGCACGCGCGGTGCCAGCGCCAGCGCCAGCATGGTGCCAGCCGCTTCCAGCGCGGCCTTGGACAGCGTGTAGCTCACAAAATCGGGGTTCTGGTTCCAGAGCTTCTGGTCCAGCAGGTTGACCACGGCGCCCTGCGCGTCGGCCTCACCTGCCGCCACGCGGTCGGCCACATGCTGGTGCAGGGCCTGGGCCAGCAGCACCGGGGCGGCGGTGTTGCTGCGCAGGTGTTTTTCGAGTGCGGCAAAACCAAAGGTGGCGGCGTTGTCGTGCTCGAACAGCGAGGCACTGTTGACCACCGCATCCACACCGCCGAAATGCGCCACCACGCGGGGCAACAGGCCACGCACGGCGGCCTCGTCTTCAAAATCTGCATCAAAAAGGGCACTGCCGCCCGTCAGTTGTGCGCAAGCAGCTACGGTATTCATAGCATCCTGCCGTGACGAGCGGTAGTGCACCGCCACCTGCCAGCCACCCGCCGCCAGCGCCAGCGCAATGCTGCGGCCCAGGCGCTTGGCGGCGCCGGTGACCAGCACGGTGCGGGGGCGGGAGGGCGGGGAAGAGGGGGGCATGTGGGGGACAATGCGGGCCGTGACCCAAAGACCCGACAGTTTAACGACCGCCCTGCACCAGCACATCGCCCAGGCCATTGCCGCCGAAGGCGGCTGGCTGGGGTTTGACCGCTTCATGGCGCTGGCCCTCTACACCCCCGGCCTGGGCTACTACGCCAACGACTCCACCAAGTTCGGCGCCATGCCCGAGTCGGGCAGCGACTTTGTGACCGCGCCCGAGATGACCTCCCTGTTCGGCCAGACCCTGGCCGCGCAGGTGGGCGAGGCGCTCGCGCAGACCGGGACCGACGAGGTGTGGGAGTTCGGCGCGGGCTCCGGCGCGCTGGCGCTTCAACTGCTCGACACCCTGGGCGACCAGGTGCAGCGCTACACCATCGTCGATCTGTCAGGCAGCCTGCGCGCGCGCCAGCAGGCCAGGCTGGTGGCCCACGCCCACAAGCTGCGCTGGGTGGATGCGCTGCCTGAGCACATCGAAGGCGTGGTGGTGGGCAACGAGGTGCTGGACGCCATGCCCGTGCAACTGCTCGCGCGCCATGGCGGCCAGCAGGGCGGGGTGTGGCACGAACGCGGCGTGGTGGTGGAGGACGACGGCCGCTTCGCCTGGGCCGACCGCCCCACGGCCCTGCGCCCGCCCCTCGACATCGAAGGCCCGCAGGACTACCTGACCGAGATCCACGCCCAGGGCGAAGGCTTCATGCGCATGCTGGCCGACCGGCTCACGCGTGGCGCAGCCTTTTTGCTGGACTACGGCTTTGGCGAAAGCGAGTACTACCACCCCCAGCGCCACATGGGCACGGTGATGTGCCACCAGGGGCACCTGGCCGATGGTGACCCGCTGGTGGCGGTGGGCTTGAAGGACATCACCGCCCACGTCAACTTCACCGCCATGGCGCTGGCGGCGCAGGAGTCGGGCCTGAACGTGCTGGGCTACACCACGCAGGCGCATTTCCTCATCAACTGTGGTTTGCTCTCAAAAATGGAGCAGCTACCGCAAGAGGGACGGGCGACAGCGGCCAAATTGATCATGGAGCACGAGATGGGCGAGCTGTTCAAGGTGCTGGCCGTGGGCGCGGGCGAGGCCTGGGAGCCCATGGGCTTCAGCCACGGCGACCGCTCGCACCGGCTGTAGGCCCGCTTGCTCCCACTGCGCGTCACACGCAGCGCGCAATGGCCTGCCCCAGCAGGTCCAGCCCCTGGTCGATCTCGGCATCGCTCACCGTGAGCGGCGGGGCAATGCGGAACACACCGCCCATGCCGGGCAGCTGCACCACGTTCATCGACAGGCCAAGCGCCATGCATTCGCGCGTGATGGCCGCGCCCAGGCCGTCGGCGGGTTCCTTGGTTGCGCGGTTCTTCACGATCTCCATGCCCAGCAGCAGGCCACGCCCGCGCACATCGCCAATGCAGTCGTAGCGCTGTTGCAGCGCACGCAGCCCGGCCTCCAGCCGCGCACCGGCCACCTGCGCGCGCTTGGCCAGGCGGTCGCGCTCGACGATCTCCAGCACCTTGAGGCCGATGGCGGCGGGCAGCGGGTCGCTCACGTGGGTGGTGTAGAACAGGTAGCCACGCTCGTGCGCCTTGTCCTCGATCTCGGCGGTGGTGACGATGGCGGCCAGGGGCAGGCCCGCGCCCAGGGTTTTGGACAGCGTCAGGATGTCGGGCACCACGCCGTCGCGCTCGAACGCGAACATCGTGCCCGTGCGGCCCACGCCAGTCTGCGCCTCGTCCAGGATCAGCAGCATGCCGCGCTCCTCGCATTTCTTCTTGAGCGCGGCCAGGTAGCCCGGCGGCAGGACGATGATGCCGCCCGAACTGAGGATGGGCTCGGCAATGAACGCTGCCAGGCTGCCGCTGGACTGGCGGTCCACCAGGTCAAAGCCGTGGTCCAGCTCGGCCTGCCAGTCATACGCACCGCTCGCGTCAAAAAAGCGCGGCCGGTAGCCAAAGGGCGCGTTGATGGCCAGCGAGCCCGCTGCCGCCGGACCCACGCCACGCCGCCCCGCGCTGTAGGTGGCCGATGCCGCACCGCCCGTCATGCCGTGCCACGACTGGGCAAAACCCACGATCTCGTATTTGCCCGTGACCAGCTTGGCCATGCGGATGGCGGCCTCGTTGGACTCGGCGCCGGTGGTCAGCAGCAGGCTGCGTTCCAGCGCGCCGGGCGTCACCTCGGCCAGGCGCGTGGCCAGGTCCACCACGGGGCGCGAGAGCATGCCGCTGAACAAATGCTCCAGCCGGTGGGCGTAGTCGCCGAACACGGCGCTGATCTCGGGGTGGCAGTGGCCCAGCACGGCGCTCATCTGACCCGAGGTGAAGTCGAGAATGGGGCGGTCGTCCGCGTCGTACACATAGCTGCCCGCAGCGCGCTCGATCACCATGGGCGCAAAGCTGCCGCCGTAGCGCACCAGGTGCTGGCGGGCGCGGGCCCAGAAGGCGGGGTCGTCGTTGCGGGACATGGCAAGCTCCAAAAGAAAAGAGGGGTTGGCGGCCACTCTAGGCACTTGCATGGGTTCAGTAAAACGAATAGTTTTCACAGCTGAAATCAACTCTGCTGATACCTCAAGCCCATGGCCACACCCACCCTCGACATCGACCTGCTGCGCAGTTTTGCCGCCGTGGCCCAGGCGGGCACGCTGGGCGCAGCGGCCGAACGTGTGGGCCGCACGCAGTCGGCCCTGAGCATGCAGATGCAGCGGCTGGAAGACGCCTGCGGCCAGGCCCTGCTGCACCGCACCGGGCGCGGCGTGCGCTTGACTCACCCGGGCGAGCGCCTGCTGGTGCATGCGCGCCGCATCCTGCACCAGCACGACGAGGCGCTGGCCGACCTGGCGGGCACGGGCCTGGCCGGAGCGCTGGCCGTGGGCTGCCCCGACGACTACGCCGCCGCCTTTTTGCCACACCTGCTGCGCGGCTTTGCGCAGCAGCACCCGCTGGCGCGTGTGGACGTGGTCTGCGCCAGCACGCCCCGCCTGCGCGAGCGGCTGGCCACCCGCGCGCTGGACGTGGCGCTGGTGTCCACCCCCTGGGGCGCCGCGCCCGAGCCCGGCATGCTGCCCGCGCTGCGGCGCGAGCCGCTGGTGTGGGTGGCCGCCCCCGGCGTGCAGCCGCGCGACTGGGACCCGCTGCCGCTGGCGCTGTCCGACCCCGACGTGCTGGACCACCTGGCCGCGCGCGAACGCCTGGACGCGCGGGGCCGCCGCTACCGCGTGGCCTACGCCAGCGGCAGCCTCACCGGCCTCACGGCCGTGGTGCGTGCGGGCTCTGCCGTGGCCGTGCTCACCCGCTGCGCCGTGCCGCCCGACCTGCAGGTGCTGCCACCCGACACGGGCCTGCCCGAGCTGCCGTTGCTGGCCATTGGCGTCGCCTTTGCGGGCGGGCAGCCCACGCCGCTGGCGGCTGCGTTTGCCCACCATGTGCGGGATGTGCTGCCTTCGCTGTAGGTGACCTGATTGCTATTAAAAATATAGCTATTAGGGCATGATGGACGAGCGGGAGCGGCCATTTTTCCTAAACTGCGTTGCGCGCAGCGGCCCCAAAGGGCTCGGTGCCGGGGCCTGGCACCTACACTCTGCGCACCATGATCCGCTGGTTACTCGTCATCTTCCTGGCCCTGATGTTCATCAGCTGGCTGTCGCCGCTGCTGCGCCGCCTGGGCTTTGGGCGCCTGCCGGGGGACCTGCGGTTTCGCTGGCTGGGGCGCGACTGGGATGTGCCGCTCGCATCCACGCTGCTGCTGAGTTTTGTGGTGAGCCTGCTGACCAAGCTGCTGTAGAAAGACCCCGAACCCGCAGGTTGTTACTGCTCTGCCGCTTGCAACGCGTCCATGAACGCCTTGCGCCACCAGTGCACATCGTGCTGCCGGATGCGCGCCATGAGCTTCTGGTGGCGCGCCTGCCGCTCGGCCAGCGGCATCTGCAGCGCCTGCTGGATGCTGTCTGCCACACCCTGGGTGTCGTAGGGGTTCACCAGCAGCGCTTCTTTCAGCTGCTCTGCCGCACCGGCAAAGCGTGACAGCACCAGCACGCCGGGGTTGTCCGGGTCCTGCGCCACCACGTATTCCTTGGCCACCAGGTTCATGCCGTCGCGCAGCGGTGTGACCAGCCCCACGGCGGCGGCGCGGCACAGGCCCGGCACACGTTTACGCGCCACCATGCGGTGGATATAGCGCACGGGCATCCAGTCCAGCTCGCCATAGTCGCCGTTGACTGAGCCGCACAGGCCCTCCAGCTCGTGGCGCAGGTCGGCATAGGCGTGCACGTCGTCGCGGCTGGGCGAGGCGATCATGATCATCGTGGCGCTGCCCCGGTTTTCGGGGTAGCGGTCCAGCAGCTCGCGGAAGGCCCGCACGCGGTGCGGGATGCCCTTGGAGTAGTCGAGCCGGTCAATGCCCAGCAGCAGGCGCCTGCGCGAATACTCGTCGCGCATGTTCTGGTAGGTCTCCACCGCGTCGGGGGCGTGCGCGAGGCGCGTGAACTCGTCCACGTCGATGCCGATGGGAAACGACTGCACCACCACCGTGGCCCCGAAGGCGCGCACGCGCTTTTCGTCCACCGCTTCGGCGCTGCCTTCGTTGCGCACATAGCGCGTGAAATGTGAAACATCGGCCTCGCTCTGCAGGCCCACCAGATCGTAGGCAAACAGCGACCGCATCAGCCATTCGTGCTGCGGGATGGCCGCCATGATGAGCGGCGGCGGCATGGGGATGTGCAGGAAGAAACCGATGCGCTGCTTGCAGCCCATGGCGCGCAGCTCGGCGGCCAGCGGGATCAGGTGGTAGTCATGCACCCAGATCACATCGTCGTCGCGCAGCAGCGGCAGCAGCTTGCGTGCAAACATCTGGTTCACGCGCCGGTAGCCTGCGATGTAGCTGGCGCTGAAGTCGGCCAGGTCCAGCCGGTAATGGAACACCGGCCACAGCACGCTGTTGCTGTAGCCGTGGTAGTAGCTGTCGTGGTCTTCGCGGCACAGGTCCACGGTGGCCAGGGTGACGGCGCCGGCCTGGCGTGTGTGCAGTTCGCCTTCGCCGGGTGTGCCGCCTTCGACCACGGTACCGCTCCAGCCAAACCAGAGTCCTCCGGTCTGGCTCAGGGCTTCACCCAGGGCGACAGCCAGGCCGCCTGCAGCGGGTTTGCGGGGATCTGCGAGGCGGTTGGAGATGACGACAAGACGGCTCATGGACCGATCATCGTTGTGGATCGGTCCCGGCCATTGTCGGACAGCGCCTCAAATCACGCTGTCCCAGGGCGCCGACAGGCGCACGGCGGCGTTGATCACGCCCACCATCGAGTAGGTCTGTGGGAAGTTGCCCCACATCTCGCGGGTGTCGGGGTGCGTGTCTTCCGACAGCAGGCCCAGCGGGTTGCGGGCGGCCAGCATGGTCTCGAAGATGGCCCGTGCCTCGGCCTTGCGGCCAATGCGCGCCAGCGCGTCGATGCGCCAGAAGGTGCAGATGTTGAAAGCCGTTTCGGGCTTGCCGAAGTCGTCGGCCGCTTCGTAGCGCCGCATGTAGGGGCCATCGCCCAGGCTTTTTTCCATGGCCTCCACGGTGCTCACAAAGCGCGGGTCTTTCGGGTCGATGAGGCCCACCTCGGCCATCAGCAACACGCTGGCATCCAGCTCATGCCCGCCAAAGCTCTCGGCAAACGCTTGGCGCTCTTCGCACCACGACTTGTCGAGGATCTCGGCGCGCATGCGGTCGGCATGTTGCTGCCAGTGGCTGGCACGGTCGGCCAGCTGCAGCGTGGCGGCGATCTTGGCGAGGCGGTCGCAGGCGGCCCAGCTCATCAGGGCCGACGAGGTGTGCACCCGGGCGCGCGTGCGCAGCTCCCACATGCCCGCATCGGGCTGGCCGTACACGCGCACGGCGTTGTCGCCCACCTGTTCCAGCCGCTTGAATTCGGCCAGGCCCGCGCGGTGCAGCAGGCGGTGGTCGTGGAAGGCCTGGGCCGCGCCCAGCACGATGTTGCCGTACACGTCGTGCTGAAAATGCTCGGCCGCCTGGTTGCCCACGCGCACCGGGCCCATGCCCCGGTAGCCCGCCAGCTGGGGCACAAAACTCTCGGGCAGGTCTTTCTCCAGCCCGATGCCATACAGCGGCTGGATGTGGCCGTCGCCGCCTTCGACCACCACGTTGCTCAGCCAGCGCAGGTAGTCCTCCATGGTGCCCACCTCGGAGATGCTGTTGAGCGCGCGCACCACAAAAAAAGCATCGCGCAGCCAGCAGTAGCGATAGTCCCAGTTGCGGCCGCTGTGGGCGGACTCGGGGATGCTGGTGGTCATGGCAGCCACGATGGCGCCGGTTTCTTCGTACAACGACAGCTTGAGCGTGATGGCCGCACGGATCACCGCGTCCTGCCATTCCAGCGGGATGGCCAGCGCGCGGCTCCAGCTGCGCCAGTAGGCCGTGGTCTCCTGCTCGAAGTGGCGGGCGGTGTCCGCAATGCCATCCACCAGCGTCTCGTCGGCGCCCAGCAGAAAGTTGTGTTCGCGCGTGAGCACAAACGCCTGACCCGACAGCACATGCGACACCGGCGCATCGGTGGACAGGCGCAGCGTCATGCTCTCGCCCACATAGCGGATGTGGTTGCTGCCGCGCGTGATCTCGGGCGTGGTCTGGCCCCAGTCGTAGCGCACCTTGAGCGCCACCCGTATGCGCGGCGAGCCCTGGATGGGGCGCACCCGGCGCACCAGCGTCATGGGCCGGAAGTAGCGCGAGCGGCTGTAAAAGCGCGGCGCAAAGTCGGTGATCTCGATGCCATGGCCCGCCTTGTCGAACAACTGTGTGCGCAAGACGGCTGTGTTGGGCTCGTACCACTGGTGGGCCGATGCCAGGTCTTCCAGCTCGATCGCAAAGTGGCTGCCCTCGTCGCCAGGCTGCAGCAAGGCGTTGAACACCGGGTCGCCATCAAAGCGCGGCAGGCAGCACCACACCATGCGGGCGTGGTCGTCGATGAGTGCGCTGATGGCGCAGTTGCCGATCATCCCGAGGTTGAGCGAGCCCGTCTGGGGCTGTGTGGCGGCGGTGTTCATCGTTCGCGCTCCAGCGTTGTGCGTGCAGAAGACAGCCAGCCCCGCAGTGCGGCCGATGTCATGCAGCGGTGTTGTGCCATGGTGGGCCCTTCGCCCACCTTGATGCCCCAGCCGCCGAGCGACTGCACAGCGGCAAAGCCGGCCTCGTCGGTGACGTCATCGCCCACAAAGACCGGCGTGCGGCCCTCAAAGGGGGGTTGCGTCATGAAGTCGATGATGGCCTGGCCCTTGTGAATACCACGGGGCTTCACTTCAAAGACGCATTTGCCGCGCAGCAGTTCCACACCGTCCACCTCGCGCATGGCCCGCACCAGCGTGTCGTGGCACAGGGATTCGAGGTGGGGCGCCAGGCGGTAGTGCAGGGCGACGCTCACGCGTTTGGTTTCCACCAGCAGGCCGGGGTGGCGCGCTGCCAGGGCCTGGGCGGCCTGCAAGACGGGCTCCAGGGCGGGTGGTGCGGTGGCGGGCACCGAAGTGTCAAAGAGGCGGTATTGGGCCCCATGTTCGCTCGCCAGCGGCAGGCGCAGCGGCGCCAGAAATCCGTCGATGTCGGCTTCGGGCCTGCCGGTCACGATGACCAGCGCCCCACCCAACTGGGCGTGCAACGATGACAGCGTGGGAATCAGGCCCGATGCGATGCGCACCGCCTCGGGGCGCGGCGCCAGCTCGGTGAGCGTGCCATCGAAATCGAGAAAAAGCGCATGGGCAGTTGTCAGTGTGGGGAGCAGCTGCATGCGCCAAACCATAGCAGACGCTGCAATGCAGGCAAGGCCACCAGGGGGATTCAAGGGTGGTAAACGCGCGCAAGGTCTGCGACCGGTTGCAACTGGGGTGGCCGCAGATTGCGGGGCGGAGCCTTGAAACGAAGCGCCTGCGGCGCCATGTGATTTGCAAATCGTTTGCCTCCAACCCTTGCCGCGCCATGACCGAAGCCCTGCACATCGTCTGCCCCCATTGCCACACCACCAACCGCGTGCAGAGCGCCGACCTGGGCAGCGGGCCCGATTGCGGCCAATGCCATCGGCCCCTGTTTGCGGGGGCACCGCTGGAGCTGGATGCGACCAGCTTTGACAAGCATGTGGCGCGCAGCCATATCCCGGTGCTGGTGGACTTCTGGGCCCCGTGGTGTGGTCCCTGCCGACAGATGGCGCCCGCCTTTGCGCAGGCCGCCCGCGAGCTGGAACCCCGCGTGCACCTGGCCAAGCTCAACTCCGAAGACCAGCAGGCCATCGCGGCGCGCTATGCCATCCGCAGCATTCCGACCATGATCCTGTTCCAGCAGGGGCGCGAGGTGGGGCGCATTTCGGGCGCACTGGGGGCGGCAGACATCGTGCGCTGGGTGCGCACCACCGCAGGTTGATGCGCAGCGGTCAGCGGATTCCCAGCACGCGGTCCAGCGACACGTTGCCTGCACCGCGCCCCACCAGGTACAGCATCAGCCCCGCCCACGACAGGTGGGTGGGCCATGCGTCCGGGTAGACAAACAGTTGAATCGTCAGTGTCATGCCCAGCAGTGCCAGCGCCGACAAACGCGTAAACAGGCCCAGCACCAGCAGCACCGGAAACAGGTGCTCCGCCACGGTGGCCATCTGCGCCGCCAGCTCGGGCGGTAGCACGGGCAGCTTGTATTCGTCGCGGAACAGCGCATACGCGCTGTCGGAGATGGTGAACCAGCCCTCGACCTTGGTGCGTGCCGACATCCAGAAGATGCCCGCGATAGCCACCCGGTTGACCAGGGCCAGCAGGCTGTGCGGAGTGAGCCAGTTGGCGGTGTCGGCCAGGCGCGCCAAGAGCACGCGGGGGCCTTTGGCGGGTGCAGTGGGGAAGTGTGTGCTGGTGGTCATGAAGGGCTCCTCAGCCTGGGCGTGAATCGGTGGGTAAATCGGTGGGTATCAAGGCGCCTGCGTCCAGCAAGGTGCTGATCAGGGCGGCAAAGTCGGCGGTGGGTTCTGCATTCAGGGCCGAAGTGGCGGCGGCCTCCAGCGTGTGGCCATCGGCGCAGGCGTCCAAAAAAACCACGCCTGCCCGCGACACGGGGTGCCACACCACTTCTGCGTGGGGCCGGGTGAGCAAGGCGCCATCGCCCGTCCACTCCAGCGGCTCTGCCGGGGTCAGGCCTTCACGGTGGTTGTGCCACAGGGCGTAGGCGGGATGTTCTTCGCACCAAGCCCAGCGTGCAGCGGGGTGGGGCCGCAGTGATGCTTGGGGCAAGGTGTCAGGGGTCTGGTGTGCCAGCCAGTGTCGGTCCACGGCGGTGGCATCTGCTGCCAGATGGCATTCGGTCCAGCAGCGGTCCAGGCGCGCCACGGCAGGCAGATAGGGCAGCTCGGCGGCCGGTGCAAAGTCGGCCAGAAAATCGGCAAACCCCGCGCCGTAGTCCACCAACAGGCCGTCACCTGGAGGCTGGGTGCGGGCAAACACCGCCGCAGCAGCGCGGAACCAGTCTTCGCCCACCAGCTGGCACACCGTGGGGTAGTTGGCCTGCAGCGCATCGATGCAGCCCTTGAGCACGGTGTTGCGGTACACGGCAAAACCCGGTTGAGACTCCAGTGCAGACAGCCACGGCGCATCGGCTGCCTGGCCGAGCAGTGCGGCAGAGAAGCCGTCCTGGAAGGTGCTCAGCTGCACGCTGCCTCCTCGGGCTGCGCTGCGGTGAGCGCGTTGTGGGCCTGTTCCCTCTCGGCCAGCAGTTCGCTGAAGACGGGCAGCTGGTCGTCTCGCTCGATGAGGGTGGGCACAGGGCCGGTGCGTGCGATCACCTGCGCGTACAGCGCCCACACGACGGGCGCCACAGGCGCATCGTGGCTGTCGATGAGCAGCGCATCGCCATGCACCGGGTCCGCATGGTGGCCCGCCAGGTGTATTTCGGCCACGGCGTGCAGTGGGAAAGCGTTGAGGTAGGCCTGTGCGTCAAAGCCCAGGTTGTTGGCGCTGATGTACACGTTGTTCACGTCCAGCAGCAGGGCGCAGCCGGTGCGCCGCACCAGCTCGGCCAGAAACTCGGTCTCCAGCCAGTCATGGCCGTCGATGTGCAGGTAATGCGTGGGGTTCTCGATGGCGATGGGGCGTTGCAGCACATCCTGCGTGCGGGCGATGTTGTCTGCAATGCGCTGCAATGCGGCCTGTGTGCGCGGAAACGGCAGCAGGTCAGGCAGGTACTGCCCGCGCCAGGTGGACCAGGCCAGGTGCTCTGAAATGATGGCGGGCTCCACACGCTTTGCGAGGGCAGCTAGCCGCGCCAGGTGGGCCGCATCGGGCGGCGCGTCGGCTGCGAGCGACAGCGACACGCCATGCAGGGCCACCGGGTGGCGCGCACGGATGGCTTCGAGCCAGGCCAGGCGCGGGCCGCCGTTGGCCAGGTAGTTCTCGGGGTGCACCTCCCACCACAGGCCGGGGGCGGTGCACCGCAGCGCCTCGTCGTAGTGCTGGGGCTTGAGACCCAGGCCGGCGGTGAGAGGGCACTTGGTCATCGGTCAGGCCTTGGTGGGGGCCAGCGAGCCCATGCCCTTGGGCGTCTTGATCGTGGTGCATGTGCCTGCGGGCACAAACTTCCAGGCGTTGCCCTGATAGTCCATCTTGGACGAACCGGCGCAGGTGGTGCCGGGGCCTGCTGCACAGTCGTTCTTGCCGGCCATCGACACGCCGTAGCACTTCTCCATGGCAGGCTTGGCTCCTTCGGCGGGCTTGGTCTGGGCAATGGATGCACCAGAAGCCAGGGCGGCAAGTGCAAGGGCGCCGATGCTGAGGGTACGAGTGGTCATGGTGAGGTTCTCCAGAAAAGTAAGGGTTGAAACTGACCGGGGCTGCACAGTGGCTGCTCCAAACTGCCCGATCTGCGTTGTAATTCGCGCAGCCCCGTGGGCCGGTTACACCGCATCTATAAATAGTTGTCCATTGTTTTTTTCGCACGGGGTGTAACCCACAAGCCTCAGGACCCGAATTCCCCTCAGGGAGACACCATGGAGATAGAAGAACGGCTGCGCGGCTTGCTGCTGCAGGGGCTGGACGCGGACGCTGCCGCCTACCAGCGCTTTCTGAAAGAGCTGAGCGCTCACCTGCGCGCGTTTTTGCGCCGCCGCCTGGCGCAGCGGCCCGACGAGGTGGAGGATCTGGTTCAGGAGACGCTGCTGGCCGTGCACAACCAGCGCCACACCTACCGGCCCGAGATGCCGGTGACGGCCTGGGCGCATGCGATTGCGCGCTACAAGCTTATCGACTGGCTGCGCTCGCATGCCGCCAAGGAGGCGCGCAACGACCCGCTGGACGATGCGGACGAGCTGTTTGCCAGCAGCGACAGCGAGGCGGCCGAGGCGCGGCGCGACCTGGGGCAGTTGTTGCAGACCCTGCCTGACAAGCAGTGCCTGCCGATCGAGTATGTGAAGCTGGAAGGTTTGTCGGTGGTCGAGACGGCACGCCTCACGGGGCTGTCGGAGTCGGCCGTCAAAGTGGGCGTGCACCGGGGGCTCAAGGCCCTGGCCGCCAGGATCAGGGACATGGCTTACGCGCCACAGGGTTCAGGCGCACCGCCCGGCACACAAGACCGGGCCGTGTTGCACCCCGAGGTGCGGAAGCCCCAGAGGAAATAGCATGAAAACCGATGAATTGATCCACCTGTTGGCTGCGGACGACCGGCCCGTGCAGCGTACCGCCATCGAGCAACGGTTTGCCGTTGCCAGCGCCGTCGGCATTGCGGGCGCCGGGGTGCTGATGCTGGCGCTGTTTGGCCTGCGCCCTGACCTGCTGGTGACCATGGCGCTGCCCATGTTCTGGGGCAAGCTGGTGTTTGCGGCCGCCCTGGCGGCTGCAGGCCTGGCGCTGCTGCGCCGCATGGCCCGCCCGGGCATGCCGCTGGTCCACGCTGCCCTGTGGCTGGCCGTGCCACCGCTGGTGCTGTGGGCCCTGGCCGCAGTGGCGTTGGCACAGGTGCCTGCAGCTGAGCGTGCGCCGCTCATCCTGGGCAGCACCTGGCGCACCTGCCCGTTCAACATCGCGGCGCTGTCGGTGCCTGCGTTTGTGGCCGGGTTCTGGGCGCTTAAGGGCGCGGCGCCCACCCGCCTGGCTTGGGCGGGTGCGGGCGCGGGCCTGCTGGCCGGGGCGCTGGGCGCCTTGGTCTATGCCCTTCACTGCCCCGAGATGGCCACACCCTTCCTGGCGGTGTGGTACCTGGCGGGCATCGCCATCCCCACCGCGCTGGGCGCCGTACTGGGGCCGCGCCTGCTGCGCTGGTAAGAGCCGCTCTTAGTGCGCGGTGGGCGCGCTGAGCCACTGCGCCACGGCCTCCACCCGTGCCTGGTGGATCAGTGCACCCACCTGCGGACCGCTCTGGCCCTTGGCGGCGGCCTGCGCCGCAATCTCGCGCGTGACCACGGCCTGTACGGCGGCCAGCACGGCCAGCAGGCGGGGGCGCTGCGGGTAGGCGGATTCTTCAAACCCCAGCCGCCCGCGCGCGTCGCATTCGCAGGCCAGCAGGATTTCGGCAAACCGCTCGGGCTTGCGGATCGCGTCGCAGCGTTCCAGCAGGCGCACCAGCGCTGCGGCCGACAGGTCCTGGCTGCGGTGGATGTGCCCATGTTCACGCGCCACCACATCGGCCGTCTCGCGGCAGTCCACCGGCACGCGCAGGCGCTCAGCCACGTCTTTCAGCAGCTCGGCGCTGCGGGTTTCGTGGTCGATGTGGCGCGGCAGCACATCGGCGGGCGTGGTGCCCTTGCCCAGGTCGTGTGCCAGGCAGGCAAAGCGCACGGTGAGCGGCGCTTGCAGCCGCGCTGCCATGTCCAGCACCATCATCAGGTGCACGCCGGTGTCCACCTCGGGGTGGTAGTCGGCGCGCTGGGGCACGCCCCACAGGCGCGCCACCTCGGGCAGCAGCACGGCCAGCGCGCCACAGTCGCGCAGCACCTCGAACATGCGCGAGGGCTTTTCTTCCATCAGCCCGCGCGCCAGCTCCTGCCACACCCGTTCGGGCACCAGGTGGTCCACCTCGCCGCGCTCCACCATCTCGCGCATGAGCTGCATGGTTTCGGGCGCCACGCTGAAGTCGGTGAAACGCGCAGCAAACCGCGCCACACGCAGGATGCGCACCGGGTCCTCGCGGAAGGCATCGGTCACATGGCGCAGCACACGGGCCTCAATGTCCTGGGCTCCAGAATAGGGGTCAAAAATGCCCTCTGCGCCCGCCCCGTCTGTACTTTCAGCTATTGCATTGATAGTAAGATCGCGGCGCGAGAGGTCTTCTTCCAGCGTCACATCCGGTGCGCTGTGCACCACAAAGCCCCGGTAGCCACGCCCGCTCTTGCGCTCGGTGCGGGCCAGCGCGTATTCCTCGCGGGTCTCGGGGTGCAAAAAGACGGGGAAGTCGCGCCCCACGGGCAGGTAGCCCTGCGCCAGCATCTGCTCGGGCGTGGCGCCCACCACCACCCAGTCGTGGTCATTCACCGGCCGGCCCAGCAGCTTGTCGCGGACCGCGCCGCCCACCATGTAGATTTGCATCGGCCTAGTTTAGAACCTGCGCTGCGCCGTATATTCCGCCCATCATGTCCCTCGCATCCGACCTCACCATTGCCCAGCTCAACCCCGACGGCAGTGTGCCCGTGCCCACCGCACCCGATGCAGCAGCCAACGCCGCTGCCGAAGCCCTGCAGCGCGAGGCGCAGTTCGAGGCCCTGAAAGCACAGATGGAAGGCCTGCAGGAGATCCTGGCCAAGCCACTCAACGACATCCTGGCCGAACACGACAAGTTCAAGGAGGTGGCGGCCGCGTGGGATTCCTTCGGCGCCATGTGGATGCTGTCCCAGCGCGCCATGCGCCGCGTGGCGATGGACCTGGCAGCCACGCAGGGCGTGAGCGAGGAAGAGGTGGTGGCCCGTGCCATGGCCTATGCCAACCAGGTACTCAACACCGAGGACGAAGACCTGGGCGGCTCCGTCGCCCCCGCCCAGCTGGCGCACATCGCGCGGCACAAGGCATTTTTGCGCAAGCAGTTCCGGTAAAGAAACTGCCCGTGCGCGGTGCCATTCAGCCAAACACCGGCCTGAAAAAACTCCGCTCATAGCTCACGATGCAGTCCGTTTCCTCGGCATAGCGGAAGGCCGCCTGGCATTCCGCGTCCTGCATCGAGGCCTCGCGGTAGCGCTCGTAGGCTGCGAGGCTATCGAACGTGAACAGCGCCAGCGCGATGTTGTTGGCCCCTTCGCTGGGCATGAAGTAGCCATGGTGCTGGCCGCCGAATTTCTCGACCAGCGGGATCCACAGCTTGCCGTAGTGCTCGAACTCTTTCAGCTTGCGGGTGTTGAGAACGTAGCGCAGGTAGATGGTGACGGCCATGGGGGTGCTCAGCCTTCCGTGTGGCGCAGGCGGTAGGGCTCCTCAAAGTCCAGAAAGTCCCTCTCGCCCAGGGCCTCTGCGATCCATGCCTGCACGCCGGGCAGGGCGCGTACGCGGTCCACATAGGCTTTGATGGGGGCGGGCACGGGCAGGGCGTAGGTGTGCAGGCGCATGCACACGGGGGCAAAGTAGGCGTCGGCCACGCTGAACGGGCCAAACAGCATGGGGCCACCGTGTTCCTGCAGCAGGGCGCTCCACATCTCCACGAGGCGCTGCACATCGGCGCGCACGCCGGGCTTGTCGCGCCAGATCAGCGCGCCGGTGTCGGCCAGGTCGGCCTCGATGTTCATGGGGCAGTTGTTGCGCAGGGCCGTGAAGCCACTGTGCATCTCGGCGCAGACGCTGCGGGCGCGTGCGCGGGCCTGGGGGTTGGCAGGCCAGAGCTGCTTGTCGGGCCAGGTCTCGGCCACGTATTCGGCAATCGCCAGGGTGTCCCACACCACCAAATCGCCATCGACCAGCACCGGCACCTTGCCGGTGGGGCTCACGGGGCCGATGACACGTTTGAACTCCGAGTCGGTCTCGAAGCTGTCGAAGCGCACGAGTACCTCCTCGAACGGGATGCCGGCCTGCTTGAGCAGCACCCAGGGGCGCATGGACCAGGACGAATAGTTCTTGTTGCCGATGTAGAGCTTGGGCATGGTGGGCACCTGAAAAATAAAGGTCAGCCCGCCATGCTAGCGGCTGCTCGGCGCGCCAGCGATGCCAAAACGTGGTCTGAATGATGCGCGTTGCGCATCACAGGCCATTCCGGTGGCTCACACGGGCCAGACCACGCCGTTGTCGTTCAGGATGGCATCGAGCGGCAGGTCGAAGTCTTCGGGCTCGAAGTCGTCGAGGAAGCCGTGGGTGAAGCCCAGGCCCACGGTGAAGGGCTTGGGCTGCAGCGTGGCCAGCGTGCGGTCGTAAAAGCCGCCGCCGTAGCCCAGCCGGTAGCCCCCGGCGGCGTAACCCACGCAGGGCACAAACAGCAGGGTGGGCACGATGACCTCGGTGTCCTTGGGCTTGGGGATACCGTAGGCGTCTTCTTCCATGGGGCAGCCGGGGTACCAGGCGTGGAAGGTGAGGGTCTTGTGCTGCTTGTTGACCACCGGCAGGCCGATGCGGCGGCGCAGGGGCTCGTCCAGCAACTCGCCGTCTTCCTTCCAGCGGTGCAACGCGGGCAAGGGGTCGAACTCGCCCTTGATGGGCCAGTAGGCGCCGATCACGGTGTCAGGTCGGTTCACCAGCCAGATGCGCATCACCTGTTGTAACAGGTCGGACCGCTGTAGGCGGTCGGGCAAATTGAGGCGTTCTTCTATCAATGCGCGCCGAAGGGCTGCTTTGTCCATCACATAATTCCCCCATGCAATTGTTTCGAATTCTGACACCGCTTGTCGCCAGTGCCCTGCTTGCCACGGCGGCCCCCCTTGTCCAGGCGCAAAACAGCAAGGGTGACGACACCCTGCTGGAGATGCAGCAGGCCTTCCGCAAGGGCGACCGCAAGCGGCTGGAGCAACTGCTGCCCTCGGCCCGTGGCCATGCGCTGGAGCCCTGGGCCGCCTACTGGGAACTGCGGGTGCGCCTGGCCGAAGCCCAGCCGGCCGAAATCCAGTCGTTCATGCAGCGCTACGCGGGCAGCTACCAGGAAGACCGCATGCGCAACGACTGGCTGCTGCTGCTGGGCCAGCGGCGCAACTGGGCGCAGTTTGCCGAGCAGCACCCTGCCTACCGCATGTCGGACGACCGCGAAGTGCGCTGCTATGCGCTGCTGATCGACACCCTCAAAGGCACGGCCCCCGCCACCGTGGCCGACGACGTGCGCAGCAACTGGTATGCCATCCGCGACGCCGACGACGGCTGCACCCATGCGGCCAGCGAGCTGTACAGCTACAAGAAGCTCAGCGCGCTCGATATCTGGCGCAAGGCGCGCCTGGGCGTGGAGGCCAACCGCCCCCGCGTGGTGCGCAACGCGGTCGAGATCGTCTCGCCCGACTCGCTGCCGCAACTCAAGGAAGTGCTGGACGCGCCCACCAAGTTCCTGCTCTCGCGCGCCACCGCACGCGGCAACGCCCGGCAAGAGCTGGTGCTGCTGGCCCTGGTCAAGCTCGCAGGCAGCGACCCGGACGGCGCCGCGCAGCAGCTGGACAACAAATGGGGCGTGCACCTCTCGGCCGAAGAGCGCAACTGGGCCTGGGGCGTGATCGGCAAGGCATCCGCGCAAAAGCTGTCGTCCAGCGCGGCGGGCTACTTTGCCAATGTGACCAAGGACACCGACCTGAACGACGACCTGCTGGGCTGGAAGGTGCGTGCCGCGCTGCGCGCCGGGCAGTGGAAGGCCGTGGGCAAGGCCGTGGACGCCATGGGCCCCGAAGCACGCCAGGACAGCACCTGGGTGTACTGGAAGGCCCGCGCGCTGCTCGCAGGCCGCGTGACCGATGCCGAGCGCGCCGAAGCGCGCCAGCTGCTCGAAGGCATTGCCAGCACGCGTGGCTTCTATGAAATGCTGGCGCTGGAAGAACTGGGCCAGCGCATCACCACGCCCCCCGCCCCCGCGCCCCTCACCGCCGAAGAAAAAGCGGGAGCCCGCGCCAACCCGGGCCTGAACCGCGCCCTGTACGCCATCCTGCTCGGCCTGCGCAGCGAAGGCGTACGCGAGTGGAACTACACCACCAACCTGCACCAGAGCGGCGGCATGCCCGACCGCGAACTGCTGGCCGCCGCCGACTTCGCCTGCCAGCGCGAGGTGTGGGACCGCTGCATCAACACCAGCGAGCGCACCAAGAGCGTGGTGGACGTCACCCAGCGTTTTCCCACCCCCTTCCGCAGTGCGGTGGTCGAGCGCGCCAACGGCATCGGGCTGGACCCGGCCTACGTCTACGGCCTGATCCGCCAGGAAAGCCGCTTCATCATGGATGCGCGCTCGCACGTGGGCGCCTCGGGCCTCATGCAGGTCATGCCCGCCACCGCGCGCTGGACGGCCAAGAAGATCGGTCTGAACGGTTTCACCGCCGACCAGATCAACGACCGCGACACCAACATCACCATCGGCACGGCCTACCTCAAGCTCGCGCTGGACGACTTTGCGGGCTCCATGCCCATGGCGGCTGCCGCCTACAACGCAGGCCCCGGTCGCCCGCGCAGCTGGCGCAACGGCCCGGTGCTCGACGCCGCCATCTGGGCCGAGAACGTGCCCTTTGCCGAAACCCGCGACTACGTGAAGAAAGTGCTGGCCAACACCACCAACTACGCCGCCATGCTCACGGGCCAGCCCCAGTCGCTCAAAGGCCGCCTAGGTACCATCGGCCCGCGCGATGCATCGGCGCCCGAGGTGAACAAGGACCTGCCCTGACGCCCGCCATCCGCACCCCGCAGCACCTGCTGCGGCAGGTGCGAGGTGGGTGGATGTGAGTTTGCTATAAATAAAATAGCTGTTTGCGCATGATGGACGCGCGCAAAGGCCTAATTTGATTCATGTTTCTGGAGGGGGAATCATGAAAAAGCTGTATGGGGTGGCCCTGGCCGCCATGGTGTGCTGGGCGCTGGGCACGGCCCAGGCGCAGCCGGTGTACAAGTGGGTGGATGCCGACGGCAAGACCCATTACGGATCCCAACCTCCGCCTGCCAAGCAGGACGCCGAACCCCTCAAGCTGCAAAGCAACAACGGCAGCACCAAGAGTGCAGCGCCATCCACCAAGCCCGCCCAGCAGTACAACCCCGACGGCACCAAGAAGATCCCCAAGGATGTCGAAGAGTTTGGCCAGGGCATGAAGAAGGCGCTGGAAAAGGTGGACGGCAAACAGGTGCCCCTGAACTGCGCCGCCGCCGTGGACAACATCCACTACCAGGCCGACCAGATGCTGGAGGTGGGCCAAAAAAACGTGCGCGACGGCTATATGAAGCAGGCCGAATACGACAAGACCGCCCCCAAGATCCGCGAGGCCCGGGGCAAATACAGCGTGTCAGACTGCCAGGCGTCGTCGGGCAACAAGAAATCGTTCTACCAGTGCATGTCGAGCAGCAACAACCATGTGATGGGGTGCGACAAGCAGTTCAAGCATGGGGAATAGGCCAATAGGCCATCCTTGCCGGGCTGCACCGCTCGACGTCCCACCATGCGTTGACTGACATGCATCCACTCGGAAATCCCGTCCACCAGAGGCCGAAATCGGCCGACGAGTTCATCCGCTGCATCATCTGGGCGGACTGGGATCCGTCGGCTGCATTTGATGCCGGCTCGAAGAACCTCGTCGGCATCAAGCCGCAGCTGATACGGGATTCGCTCCGCTTGCTGCGGGAGCGGCCGGACCTCTCCCGCTACACCCATGCGCTGACCCGGATCGTCGAGCTTGCAGACGACGATGATGCTCTTCGCGAGTCCTGGAAGCGCAATCTGTCCCACCTGCGCGCATTGCTGTCCGCCTCTGCCGTCGGCACGGAACGCCAACGCTCCAAGTTGTTGGAGGTGGCGCAGAACCCGCAGGTGGTCAGCGCCATGCGGTATGCCCTGGGGCAAGAGGCTGAACCGATACCGCGAGGCGTTGAGCCAACCTGGATTGCGGTTCTGTATGCAGAGGGCTCCGACGCCTCCGTACGGGAAGCAGACCGATTCAATGCCCTCCTGGAGCCGGGTCTCGGGGCGCGATTGCGTGGCTACCAAGCGAAGCTTGTCTAGCTCCGGCAGCCATGGGCATGGCGGCCTTGCAAGGCTCACACGTTGTGCAGCGCATCCCCCTGCCGCACCGCCGCCCCCGACCGCACCAGGTCATCCGCCAGGCTCAATAGCCACTCCCCCTCGGGCTGATCGCCGAAATGCCGCTGGTGCAGCATGCCGAAGTAGGGCGTGGCCTGTGTCCAGGCCGTGAGGTCGGCTATGCTGATCTGCTGCCACTCCAGCAGCTTGTATTTCAGCAGCACCTTGGCGGCATACAGCGCGTGTTTGCCGGGGTTGCGCACAAAACCATCCAGTCGACGGCGGGCGCCGTCGATGGCGCGGGGGGCGTCGGTAAACACGGGGCCGTGGCCGGGGATGACGACCTGGGGCGACAGTTTTTCGATCACATCCAGCGTGGCCGCCACCTCGGCAAACGCGTCGTCGCCCTCCAGCTCGGGGAACACCACGCCAAAGCCGTTTTCCCATAGCGCATCGGCCGAGATCAGCATGCGGCCCTGGGGCTCGAACAGCACCACCGAATGGGGGTCGTGCCCCGGCGCGGCATGCACCTGCCAGGGCTTGTCGCCCAGCAGCACGCAAGAGCCGGGCATGAGCAGGGTGTCGGCACGGAACGGCGGGCATTCCTGCCCCGTGGGGGTGTAGCTGAGCGCATACGCGTCCCACTGGCGCACATGGTCGGCCTGGCCGGGCGGGATGGCGGTGAGCACACCGGGCCAGGCCTTCTGCAGCGCCGCGTTGCCGCCGCAGTGGTCGCTGTGCAGGTGGGTGTTGAGCACACGGTCCAGCGCACGGCCCGCCAACGCGCCGCGCACCAGGTCCACGGTCTGCTCGGCATGGCTGCAGTAACCGGTGTCCACGATGGCCGTGTCGTGGTGGCCGATGAAGAGGATGTTGTTGGCCGACAGCCAGCCGCGCTCCAGCACGGTGATTTCGGGGGGGAGCAGGTCGTGTGGTGCGGAACTGGGCATGGGGCAGGCGAAGCGGTGACGGCCCAGCGTACCGCAGGTGCGCACGGCGGCGCGTTCTCCAAAACCCGCAAGCTATGGCACCGTGCGGGGGTAAGTAGTGTCAGAACGTCACGCCCGCCACCAGGATCACGTTGGCGTACGGCGTGCACTCGCCCGTGCGCACCATCACATGGGCTTGCTGGGTCAGGCGTTTGAACTCGTCGTGCGAAACCGCTTGGGGCTCCACCGGCAAGTGACACCACGTGGGTAACTGGCCGCCGTTGCGCTCCACGGCCTCGGTGGCGATCACGGCTTTCTCGACCTGCATTTCTTCCAGCACCACCCGCAGCACATCGGCCACGGCGGGGATGCCGGGCGTGAGCGCCAGGTCGATGCGACGTGGGCCGCTAGGTATGGGCAGGCCCACGTCGCCGATCACTAGCGTGTCGCCATGGCCCAGGGTGGCGATGGCGTGGGAGAGTTCGGCGTGCAGCAGGGCGGTGCGTTTCACAGGGGGCTCCAGGCGGGCGGTTGGGGGCTTTGCGCCACGGCGGCGCGGGTGGGGATGGAAGGCTGGGCGCCGGGCTGGGTGACGCACAGCGCCGATGCGCGGATGCCTTCGCGCACGGCGGCGTCTAGCGGCTCGCCGCGTGCCAGGCCCACGGCCAGCGCGCCCAAAAAGGTGTCGCCTGCGGCCGTGGTGTCCACAGCCTTCACGACCAGGCCAGGGTGGTAGCGGTTGCCTGCCGCATCGGCGGCTACGGCGCCCGCAGCGCCCAACGTCACCACCACCTGGGCGGGGCCTTTGGCACGCAAGGCTTGTGCAGCCTGCGCGGCATCTGCGGGCGTGACGACGTTCTGGCCCGCCAGCGCGGCGGCTTCCACCTCGTTCACGACCAGCGTGTGCACCAGCGGCCACAGGGCTTCGGGCAGGGGCTGGATGGGGGAGGGGTTGAGCACCACCGGGCAGCCAGCGGCATGCGCCATCTCGGCGGCTGCCAGCACCTGGGGCAGGGGCGTTTCGAACTGCAGCACCAGGCCGCCTGCGCGTTGTAGCGCGGCGCCCAGCGCGGCGGCATCCAGCACAAAGCGGCCATTGGCGCCGGGCACGACCACGATGCGGTTTTGCCCCGTCGCTTCTACGGTGATGGCTGCCACGCCGGTGGTGGTTTCGGTGTCGGTCTGCACGCCGCTGTGGTCGATGCCGTCGGCGTCCAGCCCGGCGCGCAGCGTGTGGCCGTAGCCGTCGTCGCCCACGCGGCCAAACAGGGCCACTTGGGCGCCCTGGCGCGCGCAGGCCACGGCCTGGTTGCCGCCCTTGCCGCCGGGCACCAGGTGCAGGGCGTCGGCCAGCACGGTCTCGCCGGGGCCGGGTGCGTGTTGTACCTGCAGCACCAGGTCCATGTTCAGGCTGCCGACGACGGCGATGCGGGGCGCGTTGTTCGTGCTCATGCAGCACCTCCGGGTGCATGCGCCGTGGAGGCGCGCACGCGCAGCTCGGGCTGCAGCATCACCTTGCGCGCGTCTTGGCGCTTGCCGTCGATGCGCTCCAGCAGCATGTCCACCGCCAGCGCGCCGATGCGCTGCTTGGGCTGGGCGACGGTGGTGAGTGGCGGGCTGGTGAAGGCGGTGAGTTCGATGTCGTCAAAACCCACGATGGACAGAGCCTCGGGCACGCGCAGGTCGCGTTCGTGCGCGGCGCACAGCGCGCCCATGGCCATGAGGTCGTTACAGACAAAGACGGCGGTGGGCGGCTCGGGCGCGCGCAGCACGGCGTGCATGGCTTCGTAGCCGCCCTGGCTGGTGAAGTTGCCATGCCACAGCAGGCCGTCACCCGTGCCGCAGCCTGCATCGTCCAGGGCGGTGCGCCATCCGGCAATGCGCTGCTCGCTGGGGGCAATGCCTTCGGGGCCGCCAATGCAGGCAATGCGGCGGTGGCCCAGCGACAGCAGGTGGCGGGTGGCCAGCAGGCCGCCCTGCATGTGGGCGGTTTCCACCAGGTCGCAGGGCTGCTGCTCGGCAATGTAGATTTCGCGGTCCACCAGCACGGTGGGGATGGACAGGCCTGCGAGCTGCGTGGCCAGCGTGGCGTCGTGCCCGGTAGAGACTACGATGAGCCCGTCGATGCGCCGCTCGGCCAGCACCTGCAGGTAGGTGCCCTGGCGGTGCGCCTCGTCGTTGGTGTTGCACAGGATAACGTTGTAGCCTGCGCCAAAGCAGCGGTCTTCCACGCTGTGCACGATCTCGGCAAAGTAGGGGTTGGAGCTGTTGGGGATCAGCATGCCCAGCGTACGCGTGTTGTTGCTCTTGAGGCTGCGCGCGATGGCGCTGGGCACATAGCCCAGTGCGCGGATGGCAGCCTCAACCCGTTCGCGCCCCTCGGGGCTCACGCGGCGGGTGCCGTTGACCACGTGCGACACCGTGGTGACTGACACCTCGGCGTGGCGCGCAACGTCCTTGATAGTAGCCATGCAAAAAGAAGAATGAGGTCGTGGGTGGTGGGGCGGCTGGATGCGGGGTCAGTCTCTCAGACCTTGGCTCGGCGCTGGCGCAGCGTGTCCACAATGACGGCCGCCACGATCACAAAACCCGTGATGATGCGCTTGCTGGGCTCGCTGGCGCCCACCTGGGCCAGGCCGGCTTCGAGCACCGCGATGATCAGCACGCCAAACGCGGTGTTCACCACCGAGCCGCGCCCGCCCATCAGGCTGGTGCCGCCAATCACCACGGCCGCAATCACCTGCAGCTCCATGCCGGTGCCTGCGTTGGGGTCGGCGGCTTCGAGCCGGGCCGACTGCATCAGGCCCGCCAAGCCCGCCAGCAAGCCTGTCATGGCAAACACGATGACGCGGATGGGGCGCGGGTCCACACCGGCCAGGCGCATGGCCTCTTCATTGGTGCCAATGCCCACCACGCAGCGGCCAAACACCGTGCGCGACAGCACCAGCTGCGCCACCACCACCAGCACCACGGCCAGCAAAAAGGCGAACGAGATGCCGCCAAAAAACGGCGCGGACAGCCACGAGATCGCATCGCCCACGTACTGCGTGCGCGAGTCGGTCACCACATAGGCGCTGCCGCGCACGGCTTCGAGCATGCCCAGCGACACGATGAACGAGGGCAGCCGCCACGCGACGGAAATCATGCCGGTGATGGTGCCGCACACCAGGCCGGTAGCCAGGGCCAGCGCGGCGGCGGCGGGCACCGTCCAGCCCCACTGCAGGATGGCGGCGGCCGAGGTGGCGGCGGCCAGCGCCATCACCGAGCCCACCGACAGATCGATGCCCGCAATGATGAGCACAAAGGTCATGCCCACGGCCATCACGGCCAGGGCCGGGATTTCGTTGGCGATGGTGATGAAGGTCTCGGCGCTCCAGAAGTATTCGGACAGCGACGAGAACAGCGCCACCATGCCCGCCAGCACGGCCATCAGGCCCAGGTAGGTGCCGAGCTGGCTGCGCCAGACCGAGGCGGAGGAAGGCGCCGCAGCGGGCGCGGCAGATGCGGTGGGGGCGTTCATGCGGTGACAGGAGAAGGGGTTGAGGGGGTGGTGCTGGTGTGTGGGCGCCCGCCGGGCTCGGAGAACGCGGCTGCCAGCAGCGATTGTTCGGACCACTCGCCGCGCTCGAACACGGCCACCAGGCGGCCCGCGCTCATCACGCCGATGCGGTCGGCCATGGCCATGAGTTCGCGCAGGTCGGACGACACCATGAGCAGCGCACGGCCTTCCAGCGCCATGCGGTCCAGCTCGCCGTACAGCTCGGCGCGCGCGCCCACGTCCACGCCGCGCGTGGGTTCATCGAGCAGCAGCACGCGGCCTTCGCGGTGCAGCCAGCGGGCGAACACCACCTTTTGCTGGTTGCCGCCGGACAGCTGGCCCACGGGTTGCTCAGGGCCGTGGCAGCGCACGCGCAAGGTGCGGATGAATCCCTGCACCAGGCGGCTTTCGAGCCCGCGCTGCAGCCAGCCGCCGCGCGACACGGCCGACAGGTCGGACAGCGTGGCGTTGATGCGGATGGGCTGCGACAGCAGCAGGCCTTGGGATTTGCGGTCTTCGGTGACCAGGCCGACTCCGGCAGCGATGGCTTGCAGCGGCGAGGCAAAGCCCCGGTGCCAGGTACGGGGCGCAGTTGTGTCGGGGGTGTTTGCTATGTTTTGTATAGCTTCTTTGGCTTGTCCATCGCGCGGGAGAGCCTGTTTTTGTTCAAATTCTGGGTGCAACGTCACGCTGCCCCGGTCCGCACGGTCGGCGCCAAACAGCAGGCGGAGCAGCTCGGTGCGGCCCGATCCGACCAGCCCGGCAATGCCGAAAATTTCACCGGCCCGCAGCTCCAGGCTCACGTCCTGCACGGCGGTGCCACGGCCCAGTTTGTCAGCGCTCATCACCACCGGGCCGACGGGGCGGCGTGGGCGGTGGTCCAGGTCGCTCACCACGCGGCCCACCATGCGCTGCACCAGGTCGTCTTCGCTCATGCCCGCCATGGGGCGCACGTCCACCAGGCGGCCATCGCGCAGCACGGCCACGCGGTCGGCAATGCGGCGCAGTTCTTCGAGCCGGTGCGACACGTAGATGATGGCCACGCCACGTGCGGTGAGGTGGGCGATCTGCTCAAACAGGTAATTGGTCTCGCGCGGCGTGAGCATGGCCGTGGGCTCATCGAGCACCAGGATGCGCGTGTCGTCCTGCAGGTTGCGCGCAATCTCCACCATCTGCTGCTGGCCGATGCCCAGCTGCGAGACGGGTGTAGCGGGGTCGATGGAGTCGAGCCCGATCTTGGCCAGCTGCGCGCGGGCGGCGGCGTGCAGCACATCGCGCTGCAGCCAGCCCAGCCGGTGCGGCAGGCGGCCCATCAACAAATTCTCTGCCACGGTGAGCGTGGGCACCAGGCCCAGCTCCTGCATCACCATGCGCACGCCGTGGCGCTCGGCATCGCGGCGCGACGAGGGCGCGTACGCCTGCCCCGCCAGCTGTATGCCGCCGCGCGTGGGCTGCTCCAGCCCGCAAAGGATCTTGGACAGCGTGCTCTTGCCCGCGCCGTTCTCCCCGGTCAGTGCCAGCACCTCGCCCGCAAACAGCTCCACATTCACGCCATCGAGCACGGTGGCGGTGTAGTCCTTGCCAACTGCCTGGATGGCGAGCAAGGGCGGAGACTGAGGAGCGGGCGAGCGACTGGGCATGGGGCTTGAAGTGGGCGGCTGCAGGGCGGTGTTTATCTATTGAGCGGCGAACAACGCCAGAAGGGCCTTGTTCGCCGCTCTCGGATTTACTTGCTGTCTTTCGTCACCAGCACCACATCCGTCTTCACCGTGGCAGGCAGCTGGTTCTGCGGCGTCTTGGCGGCCAGGGCCTTCTGTGCCAGCTCGATGCCGAACACAGCCTGCTTGGCGGCGTACTGGTCGGCGGTGGCCAGCACGCGGCCGTCGGCCAGCATGGGCTTGATGGCGCCGATGTTGTCGTAGCCCACCACCTGCACCTTGCCGGTCTTGCCCGCAGCCTTCACGGCGGCCACGGCGCCCAGGGCCATGCTGTCATTGCCGGCCAGCAGGGCCACCAGGTCCGGGTGCTCACGCATCATGCCGGCGGCCACGGTGTTGCCCTTTTCGATCTCCCAGTTGCCGGACTGCACGCCCACCACGGTGATGTTGGCGGCCTTCATGGCGTCCTGGTAGCCCAGGGTGCGCTGCTGCGCATTGAAGGTGGTGGACACGCCTTCGATGATGCCGACCTTGTCACCGGCCTTCAGCGTCTTGGCCAGGTGGTCGCCCACCAGCTTGGCGCCAGCGCGGTTGTCGGGGCCCACAAAAGGCACGGTGATGTTCTTTTCCTTCAGCGCGTCGGCATCGAGCTGGTTGTCGATGTTGACCACGAGGATGCCCTTGTCGATGGCCGTCTTGACCACGGGCACCAGTGCCTTCGAATCCGCCGGGGCCAGCACGATGGCGTTGACCTTCTGCGCCACGGCCTGCTCGATCATCTTGATCTGGGCCGCCGTGTCGGTCTCGTTCTTGATGCCGTTGGCCACCAGCGTGTATTCCTTGGCGTGGGCCTTCTGGTGCGCCTTGGCGCCATCTTCCATGGTGCGGAAGAACTCGTTGGCCAGCGACTTCATGATGAGCGCGATCTTGGGCTTGTCCTGCGCAAACGCGGGGCTGGCCAGCAGGCTGCCCACAACGGCGAGGGCGGCGGCGGTCTGAACGGAACGGCGGGTGAACTTCATGGGTGTTGTCTCCAGGTTGGAATGTGGATAAAGGCAACGCTGAACGAGCCTCTCGTGCCCGGCGCATCCCTGGCTCAGCACGGTCTGCAGCGTTGCAAATCCTCGCGATAGCTAAGGCTATCGCTGTGGTTTGCGCCTTGCAGCCCATCCCGACCAAGGGCCCGCCGCATCGCGGAGGCTTATTCAGCGTCGCCCTCAGGCGACCGACAGCGTGGATAGAACCCCGGCAGACCCCGCAAAAAGGAGCGGCTGCGGAGGCCCGGTGCCTTGTCGTGATCGGGATGATAACGAAAGCAAACGTTTGCGCAAACGTTTGCTAATCGGTAAAAACCCGGAGATGCAGACATCGGAGGACCTGGGGTACGCGGGCGGCTTGCAGTTTTTTGCGCCCAAGAAAAAGGGCGCCGAAGCGCCCTGGATGAGATGGCAGAAGGCGGCGTTTGGCGCGCTGCCCCTGTGAACGGCGTCAGGCCTTGCGCAGTTCCCTGCGCAGGATCTTGCCCACATTGCTCTTGGGCAGCTCGTCGCGGAACTCGATGTACTTGGGGCGCTTGTAGCCGGTGAGGTTCTGGTGGCAGTAGTTGGCCACTTCGTCCTCGGTCAGGGCCGGGTCGCTCTTGATGATGAACACCTTGATAGCCTCGCCCTGTTTCTCGTCGGGCACGCCGATGGCCGCGCATTCGACCACGCCGGGGCACAGGCTGATGACCTGTTCCAGCTCGTTGGGGAACACGTTGAAGCCGCTCACCAGGATCATGTCCTTCTTGCGGTCGATGATGCGGGTGTAGCCCTGCGGGTCCATGATGCCGATGTCGCCCGTGCGCATGAAACCATCGGGCGTGAAGGCCTTGGCGTTTTCTTCGGGCTGGTTGTAGTAGCCCGTCATCACATTGGGGCCACGGATGCAGATCTCGCCCGACTCGCCCTGGGGCAGGCTGTTGCCTTCGTCGTCCTTGATGGCAATGTCGATGCCCGGCAGCGGCAGGCCGATGTTGCCGCTGAAGGTGGTGCTGATCACCGGGTTGTTGGTGCCGATGGCGCAGGTTTCGCTCATGCCCCAGCCTTCGATCATGGTGCTGCCGGTCACCTTCTGCCACTGCTTGGCTGTGCCCTCGCTGGCAGCCATGCCGCCGGCCTGCGACACGCACAGGTGCGAGAAGTCCAGCGTCTTGAACTGCGGGTTTTGCAGCAGCGCATTGAACAGCGTGTTCACCGCCGGCAGCATGTGGAAGGGGCGCTTCTTGAGTTCGGCAATGAACTTGGGGATGTCGCGCGGGTTGGGAATCAGCGTGAGGCTGGAGCCCTGGCGGATGGCCAGCAGGCACAGCGTGAGCGCGAAGATGTGGTACAGCGGCAGCGCGGCAATGCTGTTGGCCTTGGAGAGGTCGCCCACCTTGGACAGAGCTGGCGTGAACCACGCCTCGGCCTGCAGCGTGGCGGCCACGATGTTGCGGTGGGTGAGCACCGCGCCTTTGGACAGGCCCGTGGTGCCGCCCGTGTATTGCAGGAAGGCAATCGAATCCAGCGTGGCCTGGCTGGGTGCGAGCGACTTGTGCTCGCCCAGCGACAGTGCCTTCTTGAAGGTGACGACCTTGCGGCCGTTCGACAGGGGTAGGTCGTAGGCAGGCACCATCTTGGCTAGGTGGCGCACGGCAAAGGTGATCCATTTGCCAAACCAGAAGCCCAGCAGGTCGCCCATGGAGGCCATCACCACATGCTTGACGGCGGTGTGGTCAATGACCTCGGCCAGCGTGTGGGCAAAGTTCTCCAGGATCACGATGGCCGTGGCGCCCGAGTCCTTGAGCTGGTGCTCCAGCTCGCGGGCGGTGTAGAGCGGGTTCACGTTCACGCAGGTGTAGCCCGCGCGCAGCACGGCGGCCATGGTCACGCCAAACTGCGGGATGTTGGGCAGCATGATGGCCACGCGCGCACCGGGCTCCAGCCCCAGGCTTTGCAGATAAGCGCCCAGCGCGGCCGAGCGGCGTTCCAGCTCGCCGTAGGTCATCCACTGGTCCATGCAGACCGAGAACGGGCTCGATGCGTGTTTGCGGAACGACTCTTCCAGCAGGTGGGCCACAGAGCGGTATTGCTCGGGCTTCACGTCATGCGGGACGCCCGGGGGGTAGCTCTTGAGCCAGATCTTTTCCATGCGCGTGTTTCCTTGTGCTCGCCAAATGCCATTGATAGGTGGGCACAGATTGTGGAAGGCGGGCGCGTTGCGGGCTATCGGGCTTGTCCTAGTGTGCTGGCGAGCTGGGTCCCGCAGGTGACAGGATCCGCATCGAAGAGCAGGTCCATCAGCGCCCGCTCGCGTTGCTCGATGGTGGCCAGGAACTGCTCCACCCCGCCGCGCTGGCGCGCGAGCTGGCCGAAGGTGTCAAAACCTGCCTCCAGAAACTTCTGCAGCGCGCCCATGCCCGCAGCGTTGGCCGGGCCGCGCATCATGCGCAGCATCATCCGCAGGCCGGGTGTGCGGGTGAGGCGCGCCAGGTCGGTGCCCATGGCCAGCACGCGCTGCAACTGCTGCTGACGTGCGTGGCGCTGGCCTACGGTGCGCCAGGCAGCGGTGTAGCGGGCGGCGTCGTTGGCTTCATCGGCACCTTCATGCGCAAGCCAGGCGCGGCCCATGTCCTGGTCCAGTTCTTCGGTCTGCGCATGCAGCACGGCCAGGGCCACGGCAGTGTTCACGACCGGCTGGGGAAACATGGTCTGCAGCGTGCCGGCGATGCGGCCAAACTGCTGGTCGCGGTCGGTGTAGTCGGTGTCGCTGTACAGCTCTTCCAGAAAGAACCGGGCTGCGGGCCCGAACGCGGGCGATGCCATCAGGTCGGCATAGGTGCCGCGAAAGCGCCGCGCCTGAAAGGTCTTGACGCTGCCCACCGCCGCCCCCAACGCCGGGTCGCCCGTGCGGTGCAGGCGCAGGGCGGTCACGTCGGCAATGGCATCGCGGATGGTCTGGGCGGCATCCATGGGGCGGGGTCCTTTCAGCGTTCTGCGGGGTGCGGTGTCGGGCTGTGGTCAGACCGCACAATGCGGCTGGTCGATTACAACATTTGCCCATCACCACCATCATGATGATCGCGCGCTGGCAAAGAGTCCTTCTTCTGTGCATCCTGCTGGCCATGGCCGCCTGGCTGGTGTGGCAATGGCCCCATTCACCCTGGCGCGCCGTGCTGGGGGCTTTGGTACCGCTGTGTCTGTACCTGTTGGTGATGGCGGTGGAGTTTGTGCTGATGCATTTCACCAACCGCACCGACGCCGCGCCGCGTGCCCGCCTGTCGCAGGTGGTGGGGGCCTGGTGGGCCGAGGTGTGGGTGGCGTTGATGGTGTTTTGCTGGCGCCAGCCGTTTCGTCACCAGTCCGTACCCGACTGGCGGCCTGCGCAGCCCACCGGAAAGCGCGGCGTGGTGCTAGTGCACGGGTTCATGTGCAACCGGGGGCTGTGGCTGCCGTGGTTTGCGCAGTTGCAGGCGCGGGGGCATGCCTATGTGGCGGTCAATCTGGAGCCGGTGATGGGCTCGATTGACGAGTACGCGGACATCATCGAAGACGCTGTGCGCAAGGTGACGGCGGCCACGGGGCAGGCACCGGTGTTGTTGTGCCACAGCATGGGCGGGTTGGCGGCGCGGGCGTGGCTGCGGGCGCACCAGGCGGACGGGCGGGTGCACCGGGTGTTGACTCTGGGCACGCCGCATGGGGGCACGTGGCTGGGGCGTTTCAGCCGGGCGGTGAATGGGCGGCAGATGAGCTTGGCGGGGGATTGGGTGGTGGCGTTGCAGCGGGCGGAGCCTGCGGGGCGGGCTGCGTTGTTTACCTGTTGGTATTCGAACTGCGACAACATCGTGTTTCCCGCCACTACGGCGGCGTTAGTGGGGGCGGAACACCGGTTGGTGGAAGGGGTTGCGCATGTGCAGATGGCGTTTGATCCTGGGGTGATGGAGGCTTGTCTGGAGGAGATAGGTTGCGGGTGATTCTGTGATTTTTTGGCTGCTGGCGCCTGTCTGTAAAGCGGTTGTAGCTATTGATTTTGTAGTACTTGGTTAGGTGCGCTGATGTAGCCGCATGCTTTTGTTGAGGGCGGGGGCCGGGTTGTCGCCCCGGCGGGCGAGGTACTTTTCTTTGCTTCGCCAAGAGGGTGTAGAAGAAATAAATTATGATCCCGTCGCACTGACTAAGCGGGAGCAACGCAATGGCAAAGACAGGCCGACCGCCCGTGATATCTCCTGGAGAGTACGCGGCCTTGCGCGAAGTGGTGCGCGACAACCCCCAGGCCACACTGCCCGAATTGGCCCTGGCCTGGGCTGAGCGCATGGGCCGCAACGCGCCCAGCACGGTCACGCTGCGCGCAGCGCTCAAAGCGGCCGGCTTGCAGCGCACACGGCCC
>NZ_BJHU01000039.1 GCF_005405905.1 Acidovorax sp. NB1 | reverse complement strand
TGCTCTTCGCTCCACAGGGTTTGCTGAGCGTCATCCCAACGATGGCGTGCGCTGTTGCGCACGATCTGCACCTGCAGCCGGTGCACCCTTTCGATCTCTTGTGCACATTGCCCGGCATATGCGCTGTCGGCCCACAATACCTTCAGAGCGCCGCCCGTGCGTGCGCATGCCTGCGCCACTGCTTGCCCAGCCGCTGCGCGGTCCGCTACGGCAGCGCTGGTGACCACCACCGCCAGCAGCAAACCCAGCATATCCACGACCAGATGGCGCTTGCGCCCTTGAACCTTCTTGCCCGCATCAAAGCCCAGCGCTCCCCCCTGCGGGCTGCCACGGTTGGATTGGGAGTCGATCACGGCTTCACTGGGCTGCTCGGCACGCTCCACACGTTGGCGCCACTGCTGGCGCAGACGCTCGTGCAGCGCTTCGAACTTGCCTTGGCGAGCCCAGCGCACAAAGGCCTTTTGCACGGATTGCCAGGGCG
>NZ_BJHU01000038.1 GCF_005405905.1 Acidovorax sp. NB1 | reverse complement strand
CGCCTGGTGGGCAGCGTGCGCGAAGCCGACACCGTGGCCCGCTTTGGCGGCGACGAATTCGTCGTCATGCTCGAAGCCCTGGCCCCCGACCTGCAAAACGCCGCCACCCAGGCAGAAACCGTCGCAGAAAAACTCCTGGCCAGCCTGAACCAGCCCTTCGAGCTGGACGGCGCCCAGCACTACAGCACCCCCAGCATCGGCATCACCCTCTTTGGCGACGAACGCCTGGGCGTGGACGAACTGCTCAAACGCGCCGACCTGGCCATGTACCAGGCCAAAGCCGCAGGCCGCAACACCCAACGCTTCTTCGACCCCGACATGCAGGCGGCCGTCAACGCCCGCTCCAACCTCGAAGCCGACCTGCGCCAGGGTCTGGCCCGGGGCGAATTGCTCGTGCACTACCAGCCCGTGGTAGACCACCACGCCCGCCTCATGGGTGCAGAAGCCCTGGTGCGCTGGCGCCACCCCCAGCGCGGCATGATCAGCCCCGGCGACTTCATCCCCCTGGCAGAACAGACCGGCCTCATCCTCCCCCTGGGCCAATACGTACTCCGAACCGCCTGCGAACAACTGCAGCGCTGGAGCCAGCACGACAATACCGCCCACCTGTCCATCTCGGTGAACGTCAGCGCGCGCCAGTTCCGGCAACCCGGCTTCGTGGCCGAAGTACTGCAAACCCTCAAGGCCCACAACGCCGACCCCCGCAAACTCAAACTCGAACTCACCGAAAGCCTGCTCTTGGGAGACATCGAAGACACCATCGCCCGCATGGTGCAGCTCAAAAGCGAAGGCGTGGGCTTTGCGCTCGATGACTTCGGCACCGGC
>NZ_BJHU01000037.1 GCF_005405905.1 Acidovorax sp. NB1 | reverse complement strand
ACTGGAACAGCGTGATCACAGGCAGCGACATCGCTGATGGCACCAACGCACTCACCGTCAGCAACGTTGCAGTACCGGCCATCACATCTGCCACCTACGACGCCAGCACCGGAGCGCTTGTCGTGACGGGCACCGGGTTCTCCAGCCTGGCGGGGGCCGTCAATGACATCGTGGCCAACAAATTCAGCCTGCAAGGCGAAGGAGGTGCCAGCTACACACTGACCACCACGGCCAACGTGGAGATCACCTCCGCCACCAGCTTCACCCTGAGCCTGAGCGCGGCGGACAGGGCGGCTGCCAACCTGATCCTGAACAAGAACGGCACCAGCTCCACCAGTGCCAACACCTACAACCTCATCGCCGCAGAAGACTGGAGCGCGGGTGCAGACGCTGCGGTGGTCATCGCCGACCTCACCGGCAACGGCATTACGGTCAGCAACGTCGCAGTCCCCACCGTCACCAGCGCCACCTACAACGTAGGCACAGGCGTGCTGGTCGTGACCGGCACAGGACTCACCTCCGCGGCAGGTGCCTTGAACGACATCATTGCCAACAAGCTCACCTTGCTGGGCCAGGGGGGCGCGACCTATGTCTTGACCGATACCGGCAATGTCGATATCACCTCCGCCACCAGCTTCACCCTGACCCTGTCGGCCACCGACAAGGCAGCAGCAGCCCTGTTGTTCAACAAAGATGGCACGGCATCCCTGGGCGGCACCACCTACAACGTCGCCTTCGCCGAAGATTGGGAGGCGGGAGCCGACGTCT
>NZ_BJHU01000036.1 GCF_005405905.1 Acidovorax sp. NB1 | reverse complement strand
GGGGGAGACGCAGAAACCTCAATAAAAATGGCCGTTCCCGCGCAACAGGCATGCCTTGCTAGCTATCGAAAGTAGAGCATCACCAAGACGAGGCAGAGCAACGCAGCACAACGCGCGCAGCACTGCACAACAAAAAGCACGCAGAGGGGGCATCCCTTCTGCGTGCTTTTTTGTGGGCTTTTATGGGGGCGGCCCCCGGCGCATCAGCGGTGCGGGTCGGGGTACAGCAGCTGCAGCCCAGGCAGCTGGGGGCGCTGGAAGGGCTGCCACACCACTCCGGGGCCCTGGGGCTGGCCCAGCCGGTCGGCCACGGCCCACCAGGCGCTGGGGTTCAGGCCAATGCCAAAGTGGCTGGCCACCACCTCGATGTTCTCGGTGTGCGGGTTGTGGTCGGCGGGCGCCTGGATGCTGCCACGCCATGCCACCACACCATCGCTGCGCGAGAAGATGCTGGTGGTGGGCACGGGGGGCGCCTCCGGCAGGTTGTAGCTCTCGGTCTCGCGTTCGATGCTGCGGCCGCTGGCGAACTGGTAGATGCGCCAGGCGTTGGTGGAGGTGTGGTGCCCGGCAAACGGGGTGCCCAGCGTGATCACGCAGCGCACCAGGTCGGGCATCTCCTTGGCCAGCTCGCGGGCGTAGATGCCGCCCAGGCTCCAGCCCACCAGGCTGACCCTGTTGCCGCTGGCATCGGCTGCCTGCTGCAGCTGGCGCTTGGCGGTTTCCAGCACACCCTCGCGCGGGCCCAGGTTCAGGCCCTGGCCCCAGCCCAGGGTGTCGTAGTTGCGCGATTCGAGATAGCGGCGCAGCGGCATGGTGGTGGCGTCGCCCGCCGTGAGCCCGGGGAACACGATGACCGTGTGCCCGTCACCCAGCGGGGCACGCTGCAGCACCGGCCAGGCAGGCAGCACCGCGCCAAACTCCCAGGGGGCACGCAGCTCCAGCGCCAGCAGGGGCAGGCCGGGTGGCGGCATGTGGGTGGGGTCAGATTCTTTCTTGTTGAACAGGGCCATCAATTCATCGTTCCAAAGCAGGTTGCGCACATCGGTGTGTGGCTTGCAGCGACGGTAGCATTTTTTCGGCAGATGGCCGGGGGTGGAAATGGAGCTAGCTCTCCAATTCCTGCCTGGGGCAGGGGCTGAAGATGTAGCAGAAATGTGACTGCGAGGCAGCAGAAAAAAGGGCTTTGGCAGGGGGGCGTTTGGACACAATTTGTTATTGATTGCAACCTTTCGCTGCTATGCTTTGTGAACGCCCGCGCGGGCTTGGGTTTGACAGACCGCGTGCCTTGCCGAACGCCCCCGACCCCGAAAGACCGCGCCCATGACCGTCGAATTCGCCCCCGCTCCTTCCCCCGCACTGTCCTCTTCTTCCCCGTCGGCTTCTGCTCCCACCCCTCAGCGCGCTGCTGCCGCAGGCACTGCCCCGGGCGGGGAGTACCTGACATTTCGCCTGGGTGCCGAGGAGTACGGCATCGACATCCTGAGGGTGCAGGAAATCCGCTCGTACGAGCGGCCCACGCGCCTGGCGCATTCGCCCGATTTCATCAAGGGGGTGATCGACCTGCGCGGCCGCATCGTGCCCATCCTGGACCTGCGCGTGAAGCTGCAATGCCCCGAGGCCAGCTACACCGATTTCACGGTGGTCATCATCCTGGACATTGGCGCCACCGTGATTGGTGCCGTGGTGGATGCCGTGGCAGACGTGGTCACGCTCACCCCCGATGCGATCAAGCCCACGCCGCAATTCGAGCGCCAGGGCCATGTGGATCCGGCCTTTGTTACCGGCATCGCCAGCCTGGGTAAGCGTATGCTGATCGTGATGGACATCGAGGCGCTGCTCAGCAGTGACGAAATAGGGTTGGTGGGCTCTGTCAGTCCGCGCTAAGGTGGAGGCTTCACGATTTGCAGGCGTTGTTGGTCACACAGAGTTTAAAAAAATTCACGTCACGAGGGGTAGCAACATGAACCAGATGAAAATCTCCACCCGCTTGAGCGGCGCTTTCGGACTGCTGGTGTTTTTGCTGTTGGCTATGGCGGGACTGGCACTGCTGGAACTCAAGGAGTTACGCGGCAGCTCTGAAGAAATCTCCGAGAACTGGCTGCCGAGTGTGCAGGCCGTGGGAGCCTTGGACTCTCAAGTGGCAAGCCTGCGGCTGGCCATCCTGGCGCATATGCTGACCACAGACTCTGCGACCAAGGGGGCGCTGGACAAGCAGATCGCAGACGAGCGCAACAAGCTTGGCGAGATGCGAAAGCATTACGAGTCGCTCATCAGCAGCCCTGAGGAGAAGAAGCTCTACGAGGAGTTCGGGGCCAGCTGGGCCAAGTACATTGAGGTCAACAATCGTGCGCTCGATTTGTCCCGCAACAGCGATAACGCCGGTGCAACCGACATCATGAGCAACGTTTCGCGGCCGCAGTATCTGGCCATCAAGGCCATTTTGGCCAAACTTATCAAGCTCAATGCGGATGGAGCCGCCGCAGCGTCGAAGGCTTCTGCGGACACATACTCCATGGCGCGATCCATCATGTTCGTCTTTTCGGTCGTGGCTATCGCTGTGGCCTTGGGGGCTGCCCTGTGGTTGATTCGCTCCATCACCCGTCCGCTGGCCCAGGCCGTAGAGGTCGCCGACCGTGTGGCCGCTGGCGACCTGAGCGGCCAGATCCTCGTGCAGTCCAAGGATGAAACCGGCCAGCTGCTGGCGGCCCTGCAGCGCATGCAGCAAAGCCTGGTGAACACCGTGGCCTCGGTGCGGCAGAACGCCGAAGGCGTAGCCTCGGCGAGCTCGCAGATAGCCTCGGGCAACAACGACCTGAGCGCGCGCACGGAACAGCAGGCCTCTGCGCTGGAAGAAACGGCAGCCTCGATGGAAGAACTGGGCTCCACCGTGCGGCAGAACGCAGACAACGCGCGCCAGGCCAACCAACTGGCCGTG
>NZ_BJHU01000035.1 GCF_005405905.1 Acidovorax sp. NB1 | reverse complement strand
CGCAGGAGGGGGCCTCGCCTGACGGCTCGGGAATACCAACTACCAGTTCAAAAAAAGGAGGTGCTACCGAACCATCCAACCTATAGTTATCCACAGCTGGCTTCTAATGGAACCAGCTTCAGCCCCTGGTCAATGTTCGACTGGCACTGCTGATCACGATTGCACTGGCGCTAACAGCGAGGGGCTAAATCGCGCTCGCAGGCGTGTCTCTGGGGGCATGGCGCCTCTACATCCTCGTTTTCCCCATGTTCACTCGCCGACTTGCCCTTCGCACGTTTCTGACACTTGCACTATTGGCAGTGCTGCTGCCCATCGTGCTTGCCAGCAGCAGTCTTTTTTATCGGTCCGCTACTGGTGCCATGGAGGAATTCGCGCTGCAGTTGGCTGACGAAGTCTCAGGCAGGGTCCGCGAAAAAGTAGTCTCTTTTTTCGATGTGCCGCAGCGGGTAGTGGCTTTCAACATCGAGCAGGTACGCGCGGGATACTTGTTGGTGAACCAGCCCGACGTACTGATGCGCCAGTTCATACTGCAGATCGACCAGCAACCCCAGCTGACCTTCATATCCATGGGGATGCCTGATGGCCAGTATTACGCCGGCAGCCGTCCTCCTTTGGGAGAGGACCGCGCGTTGCGCATGCTGCGCGCACGGATCAGTGATGGCCGGGCAATGGAGGTTTTGCGTATCGACACTCTGACTCGCGAGCCGACGTTGATTTCTCGTAGCGAGGTGGGCTTTGATGCACGCACTCGTCCGTGGTACCAGTCGGCGATCGCCAATGATGGGGTCGCGTGGTATGCGCCCTACCGCTACATGATCAACGATGTGCAAGGTGCGTATGCCGCAATTGGCATGGGGATTTCAGCGCCGGTCCGCTCACGCGATGGCAGTTTGATTGGGGTAGTCACTGCCGACGTGGCACTGTCCCAGCTCAACGATTTTCTTGCTGCATTGGCTTCCGAGTCAGGGGGCAGGGCGTTTCTGGCCGAGGCCTCTGGGGAGTTGCTGGCAATGTCTTCGCACGATCCGTCTGCAGGTGTATCGGCCTTGGTGGATGGTCAGCGGGTGCGCATCGACCAAAGCCGCGACCCGGTGATGCGTGCGTTGGGCCAGCACATCCTGCAGAGCGGTCAGCGCGAAGGTAACCGATTCATGGATGTAGACGGCGTCCGTCACCTGGCACGGTGGTGGACGCATGCGCTGGATCGCGGTCCCGAGCTGACCATGGCGATCATCCTGCCCGAGAGCCGGTTCAACACGCCATTGCGGGGAGTGCTGCGCAACACGATCTACACCACGCTGGCTGTCTTGTTGGCTTCAGTGCTGTTTTCGGTGTTTGTGGCCAGCTGGTTGGTGAGACCCTTGAAGGTCCTCAGTGATTGGGCTGTCAGACTGACCCAGTCCGACTGGAACGCTCAAGCACCGAAATCCAGCCCCATTCGCGAGTTGCGGTCTCTGGCTGATTCCATGGGCTACATGGCAGGGCATTTGAAAGAGCATGCCGAAGATCTGGAGCAGATGGTTGCGCAACGCACCCAGGAGTTGGAGAGTGCCGTGACCTCCATTGAGCAGACGCTGACCGACCAGCGCCACTTCATCGCGATGCTGTCCCATGAGGTTCGTTCGCCTCTGGCAGTGATCAACACCGCCGGGCAGTTGCTCGCGCTGCGCTCCAAGGATGTGCCCGCGCAATTGGCATTGGCGCAACGCATTCTGCGGGGCTCGGCGCGATTGAGCTACTTCTTTGACAACTGTCTGACGCAGGACCGCATCGACAGTCACAACTTCGCTGTGGAGCCCGTGCCTGTGGACGTGGGTGAGTTGTGCCTCTGGGTAACTGAAAATGGTGGACAGCTGTCTGCCGAACACCCGCTGCACTTGACGGTGGAACCTGGGTTGCCAGCATTGAATGGCGACCCAGTGCTGTTGCGCGTGATGCTCATGAATGTGTTGTCGAACGCATTCAAGTATTCAGAGGTGGGTGCAACAGTGTCCTTTCGCGTGCATCAGGAAAAGGGCCAGTGCCGTTTTGTCATTGAGGACGAAGGTCCTGGCATTCCGCCTGAAGAGCAGAAGCTGGTGTTTGAGAAGTACCGACGCGGCCGGACGGCAGAGGGCAAACCCGGTGCCGGATTGGGGCTGGCTTTGGTAAAACGGATCGTTGATTTGCATGGTGGGGCTGTCCAGCTACAGACCGTCCAGCCCCAAGGCACTCGCTTTGTGATCGACATCCCGTTGAACGTAACACCGGTGGCCTGAATGTTGCATTCCGGACAGGTGCCGGAGGTATTCGCAACATGAACCAATCCAAGCCCAGCATTGCTATCGTAGAGGATGACACGGACCAGCTGCACAGCATCGAGGAGTTCCTGCTTGACTCGGGCTACAGCGTTTGGGGTGCGGGTAGCGCCGAAGCTTTTTACAAAGGGTTTACCGTTCAGCCGGTCGACGTGGTTCTCTTGGACCTGGGCCTTCCGGGTGAGGATGGCCTCAGCGTGGCGTCGCTACTCAAGTCCAGGCCCGAGGTGGGGGTGATCATTCTTAGCGCCCGAGATTCACTCGACGATCGTCTGGCGGGAATGCGTGCTGGGGCAGATCGTTACTTGGTCAAACCAGTCAACTTGCTGGAGTTGGCCGCCAATATTGACGCTACGGCGAGCAGACTTGCCCCCAGGGCAGCCGTGGACCCAGTGGGGTCGCTGGCTGCCGTGGCCGTACCGGCCTCGACGGCGGCGTGCTGGGTGCTTGCCATGAAGGACTGGGTACTGTCATCGCCGCAGGGCAAGCGTCTGCAACTGACAACCCACGAGTTTATGTTCTTGCAGCAGCTCCTGCGAGCCGATGGTCAGCCAGTGCCTAAGCGCGACCTCAGCACTCACCTGTTTGGTGCCCGTGCCCAAAACGGGGCTGAACGGCTCAACTTGCTTTTGACTCGACTGCGCAAAAAGGCGGCGGAAGCTTTTTGTGAACCTCTGCCGGTCAAGACCCTGCACCAGATTGGCTATGCCTTCACGGCCTCAGCACAACTCGTGCAGGACACGCAGCGGCTGCATTGATACTCCCGTGATCATCTTGGTGCAACTCTAGAGCAGGCTGGGAGCGGTCTGCGGATTAGCCGCGTTAGCAACAAATGCATGCTGGGTTAACCCTGTGCGTGCATGAATCCAAATGAAAGATTTGGAAAGATCAGGAAGGTGGTTTCTTGGACACCATGGAGGTGGCAACTCTTGATCTCTCACTTCTACTCATTGGAGTCCTCCATGCAACGTCGTCATCTCCTGCAAGTCTCAGCACTGAGTGCACTGTCTGCCTCTATCGGCCTGACCCGCAGCGCCTTTGCCCAGGCCGCTGGCGTCATTCAGTTTGGCTGTCCCGTGCCGATGTCTGGTGCTTTCGCGGCCAACGGAAAGTTCGCCGATATGGGGATGCGACTTGCCATCGAGCAATACGGCAAAGCCCTCAATCGCCCGCTGGCCTACACACTCCTAGATACCGAGGGCAAGCCTGCTACTGCCGTGCGCAAGGTGCAGGAAGCGGCGCAGCAGCAGGGTGCTCGCTTCTTCGCTGGAGGCATCCTTTCGGGCGAGGCTTTGGCCATGGGCAAAGAAGCCGAGAAGGCCGGCGGCCTGTTCGTGACCACGGCTGGAGCCGATGAAATCACCGGATCAGACTGCAATGCCGCGACCTTCCGCTGGTCCGTACCCACGTTTGGCGCCATCGAGCAGACGGTGCGTCCGCTGATCGATTCCATGCCTAAAGCCAAACGCTGGTACACCATCACACCGCAGTACGTGTTTGGTGATGGCCTGCTGTCGGCAGCCAAGAACATCTTCAAGGAAAAGGGCATCGAGCATGTGGGTAACAGCTACCACTCGCTGACCGAGAAGGAGTTCAGTGGCTACATAACCAATGCTCTGGCCGCAAAGCCCGATGTGCTTTTGCTACTGAACTTTGGCGCGCAATGTGCTGACACGCTCCGCCAAGCGGTGAGCTTTGGTATGCACAAGAACATGACGATCCTGGTGGCCTGGGCCTCCGGTTTGGAGCAGTTTGAATCGCTGGGGGCAGACCTGTGCGACGGTATCTACTTTGGTGCCCAGTACTGGCACACGGTGGATTCAGAACTCAATCGCGATCTCGTCAAACGCACCAATGACAAGCTCAAGATGAACCCCAACTACAGCCTGGCGGGCTCGTATATCTGCACAAAGCTTCTGATCGACGGAATCATCAAGGCCGGGTCCGTTGAGCAAAAGGCTGTGATCGCCGCACTGGAAGGCCACAAATACCAGGGTCTGACCGGTGAGGAAGAGGTGCGAAAGGCGGACCACCAGGTGCTCAAGAACTACTACCTGCTCAAGGGCAAGGCCAAGTCCAAGATGAAGAACAAGGACGACTACGTGGACGTACTCAGTTCGGGCAAGTCGTTCCTGCCCATCGACCAGACGGGCTGCAAGCGCGCCTGACCCTCGCGGCGTCCGCCGGGCTGGGCATAGCCCCATGCGCGCGCTGTGGCCGCCCCATTTTTTGAGAACCCCAGCGGCACCGACAGGGTGCGGCTGGTGGTCGTTCGGCCGAGCACTTTATGAACATTTACCTTCTACAGGTCATCAATGGAATCGGCATTGGCATGCTGTATTTCCTGTTGGCGGTGGGCCTGTCCATTGTTTTTGGTTTGCTGCGATTCGTGAACTTCGCGCATGGGGCGTTCTACCTGATCGGAGCGTATTTTTGCTACCAGATGACGCGATGGGGCATGAGCTTCTGGTTGGCTCTGGTAGTGGTGCCGGTGGTGGTGGGGGCGATTGGCTGGGCCACGGAAAAGCTGGTCCTGCGCCACGTGTATGCCTCGGACCATGAGTTTCACATCCTCGTGACGGTGGGTCTGGCACTCGCAGTCCAGGAGCTGGTGATCCTGCAATGGGGCCCACTGGGTGACAGCGTGGCGGTTCCCGACGCGCTGCAGGGAGTGGTGATGTGGGGCAGTTTCATCTACCCGAAGTACCGCCTGTTCGTGATCGGCTTCACTTCGGTGCTGGCAGTGCTGCTGTGGTGGGTTCTTGAGGGCACGCGACTCGGTAGCGCTGTGCGAGCAGGCAGCGAGTCGACCGAGATGGTCTCGCTGCTCGGCATCAATGTGCTGCGTATTTTCAGCCTGGTATTTGGTTTGGGTGCAGCCACCGCTGCACTGGCCGGCGTGCTCGCATCCCCCATTCGTGGAGCAGAACCCTTCATGGGCATTGAAGCCCTGGCGGTAGCCTTTGTTGTGGTGGTAGTGGGGGGGCTGGGCAGTTTCAGTGGCGCACTACTGGGTGGATTGATGATCGGCATTGTGCAAAGCGTCATGAGCACGCTATGGCCAGAAGGGGCCCGCCTGATGATCTATGTGGCCATGGCGGCGGTGCTGCTACTGCGTCCCCACGGCCTGCTGGGCCGCAAGGAGTGAACCCCATGAAGAAATACACGCATTTCCTGTTTGCAGCAGTGGTGGTGGTGGCCATGCCGTTGCTGATGCAGTCGGGCTCCTTGGCTAGCGAGGTACTCATCTTTGCGCTGGCGGCCATGGGTTGCAATCTGCTGCTCGGCTTCACCGGCTTGCTTTCGTTCGGGCAGGGCATCTTCTTTGGTCTGGGCAGTTACACCGTTGCCTTGCTACTCACCCGCTGGCCTGTTCCCATGCCGCTTGCGTTGCTGCTCGCCACAGTCATGGGAGCGCTCGGGGCGGCCGTGGTGGGCTGGGTGGCCATTCGCCAGCGTGGCACCTACTTTGTGATGCTGACATTGGCCTTTGCGCAGATGTTCTATTTCATTGCGTATACGGCTACCGGCTTGACGGGGGGGGACAACGGGTTGATGGATATCCCTCGTCCCAATGTGTCCATCCTGGGCTTTGACCTGTGGACGTTGGCGTCGCCTTGGCAGTTCTATGGTTTTGTTTCGCTGATTTTTCTGGTGGTGTTCTGGCTGCTGCTCAAGGTGTCACGCTCGACATTCGGGCGAACCTTGCTGGCAGTGCGAGACAACGAAGAGCGTGCGGCTGCCATTGGCTACAACCTCAGGCTGCTCAAGCTGCAGGCGTTTGTGATCTCGGGTGCTGTCACCGGTCTCGCGGGGGCGCTGCATGCCATGATGACCGGCCTGGCTCCGCTGTCCAACGCGGAGTACCACACCAGTGAAATGATCCTGGTGATGACAGTCATTGGCGGGACGGGCAACCTGTTTGCCTCGCTGCTGGGATCAGCGTTCTACCTGCTGCTGGCCGACTGGCTGTCTCAACTGTGGCCGCGTTGGCTTTTGCTGCTGGGCATTGCATTGATGGCCGTGAGCCTCTGGATGCAGCGCGGGCTGTGGGGCCTGGGTGAAACGGTCTGGAATCGGCTGCAAGGGCATCGCAAACAGTCGGCTGGCACGGTGGTGGCGCCATCGGCAGCTGCAGTTCCTGCGAAAGGAGAACAGGCATGAGCCCAAAGACCCCGATCTTGTTGGAAGCTATTGATGTCGAAAAGCACTATGGCAAGTTTGCAGCGCTGGGCGGTGTAAGTCTCCAGGTGCGTGCGAATACCGTGCATTCGGTGATTGGCCCCAACGGTGCTGGCAAGACCACGTTGTTCCACATGCTCACCGGCACCAAGGCAGTCAGTGGAGGCCGGATTCTTTTTGATGGACAGGATGTCACGCATGAGCCAGACCATCGACGGGTGCAGCGAGGCATTGCGCGTTCATTCCAGGTGACCAGCCTGTTCTTGAGCTTGCCCGTGCGTGAGAACCTGCGCCTCGGCGCACAAGGCGTACAGCCTGCACGCGCCCTGAATCCTTGGCACGAGCCGGTAGGGGCGCGTGCGCAGTCGCAGGTGGTTGACGCCGTTCTGTCCAAGGTGGGACTGGAGAACCTCGCAGACACCCCCGCTGGCAATCTTTCGCATGGCCAGCAGCGCCGGCTGGAAGTGGGCATGGCCCTGGCTGCACGGCCCAAGGCCATTTTCCTGGATGAGCCCACGTCGGGCATGGGCATCGATGACCTGGACGACATGAAGCGCTTGATCAAGAGCCTGCGCGACGAACACACGGTGGTCTTGATCGAGCACAACATGAACATCGTGATGGATATCTCGGACACCGTGACGGTGATGCAGCTGGGGCGCGTGCTGGCCGAAGGCATGCCACACGACATACGCAGCGACGAAAGGGTGCGGACTGCGTACTTGGGCAACATGATCACAGGGGGCAAGGCATGATTCTCGATGTTGACAACCTGCATGCCCACTACGGCAAAAGTCATGTGCTTCAGGGTGTGTATTTCACGGTGGGTAACGGCGAACTGGTCACCCTGCTGGGGCGCAACGGCGCAGGCAAGACCACCACACTCAAGAGCATTGCCGGGGTAGTCGCTCCCACGCAGGGCCGTGTGGCATTTGTTGGCAAACCGCTGCAGGGTCAGGCTTCGCATGTGATCGCCCGGCAGGGGGTGTGTCTGGTGCCGGAGCACCGGGGCATCTTCAAGCTGCTGACCGTGGAAGAGAACCTGATGCTGGGGCTGAGAAAAAGCTCACCCTGGCAACTGGACGACGTGTACCGCATTTTCCCCAGGCTCAAGGAGCGCAGGCGCAACGGCGGTGGGCAGCTCTCCGGCGGCGAGCAGCAGATGCTAGCGATCGGCCGCGCGCTGATGAACGACCCCAAGTTGCTCATGTTGGACGAGCCCGTGGAGGGGCTGGCTCCCGTGATCGTGGAGGAAATCGTAGCCCAGCTCAAAACCATCAAAGCCGCAGGCGTTGCCATCTTGCTGGTGGAGCAGAACTTGGAGGTCTGTACGCAGCTGGCTGACCGGCATTGCATCCTGGAACAAGGACGGATTGTCTATACGGCTGACAACGCAAGCTTTCTTGCCGACGAAGAGGTCAAGGACCGCTATCTGGGCGTGGGGTTGGCCTGAGCGCTGGCCCACCCGCATTAAATCCCGAAGGGCGTTTTATGAAGTTTCTGATTGCTCGTCTTAACCACGAGACCAATACCTTTTCTCCGGTGCCCACGCCTTTGAACGCGTTTGCACCCGAGTACGACGCGGCGGCCTTCGATGCCAACTTCGGCATGCGAACGGCGATGGCCGCTTTCATTGATGCTGCAAAGCGGGTGGGGGCGCAATGCGTGACGCCCGTCTCCGCCACTGCAAACCCCAGTGGGCCGGTAGATGCCGACGCCTACAACCAGTTGACGGACCGCATCGTCACCGCAGCGGTGGGTTGCGATGCCATCCTGCTCGATTTACATGGCGCGATGGTGGCGCAGAACACATCGGACGGAGAAGGGGACCTGCTTGCTCGGGTGAGGGCGGCTGCGCCTGGCGTACCGTTGGGCGTAGCTTTAGACTTGCACGGCAATATCACGCAGAAGATGGTCGATAACGCTGATGTGATGGTGGGGTTCAAGACTTACCCGCATGTGGACATGTACGAGACGGGCGAGCACACGGCACGTCTGGTGTTGCAGATGTTGCAGCAAGGGAGGAGGTACGCCGTGCGCTGGCGGCAGCTTCCGTTGCTCAGCCACACGTTGCGCAGCACTACCCTCGGCGGCGCCATGGCTGCTGCGGTGTCATCGGCGCGGCAGGCAGAAGGGGAGGGCGTGCCGGCCATGACCATCTTTGCGGGCTTTTCCTTGGCTGACATTGCTGCACCATGCGTGAGCGTGGTGGCCACGGCGGAATGTACTGCCGAGGGTGAAGCTCTGTGCGCCGCTACGCTGGACCGCGTGGCTGCCAAGATCTGGGCGGAACGTGAAGGCTACGTGTATGCCAGCGAGCCCTTGGCCGAAGCCTTCGTTCGGGCGCAGCGCATGGCCGAGGGGGCGAGCAAGCCCGTGCTGCTGCTGGATCACAGCGACAACTGCATGTCCGGAGGAACCTGCGACACCATGGATGTGCTGCAGGCCGCCTGGTGGCAAGGCATGACAGGTATCGCCACCGGCCCCCTGGCGGATCCGGAGGCTGTCGAGGAGCTCGTGGCGGCCGGTGTGGGAGCGCAGGTGTCGGTGCGGCTGGGCAACAAGGTGCCTTTGACCAGACTCGGCATTGTCAAAGAGCCCTTGTTGGTGCAGGGCACTGTACGTGCCATCAGCGATGGCAGCTACACCGTGACCGGGCCCATCTACACGGGCCAGCGCTGCTCTATGGGGCGGGCCGTCTGGCTGGATGCCGGAGACACGCAGATCGTGGTGGTGGAGCAGCCCCACGAACCATGGGATCTGGGCGTTTTTTCTTGCGTGGGCCTGGACCCTAAGGCATATCGCTACCTGCTGCTCAAGTCGCGCATGTACTGCCGACCTGTATTTGTGCCACTGTCTGCTGGATTGGTGGAATGCGATAGCCCTGGAGTGACCAGCTCGGACTACCAACTGTTTCCGTTTGAAAACTTGCGCCAGCCCGTCTACCCGCTTGGCGATGTGCACGCGTATCCCTGACTAAGTCAAATCTCAGGAGCTTCTATGGACACCAAAGTCAAACCCAATATCGAGAACCTGCGCATCAACGGCCAGCGGCTGTGGGATTCGCTCATGGAGCTGGCCCAGATCGGAGCCACCCCCAAGGGCGGCGTGTGCCGCCTCACCCTTACCGACCTGGACAAGCAGGGCCGCGACCTTGTGACCCGCTGGGCGCGCGAAGCCGGCATGACGGTGACCATCGACAAGATCGGCAACGGCTTCATGCGCCGCCCCGGGCGCAACAACAGCCTGCCGCCCATCATGACCGGCAGCCACATCGACACCCAGCCCACAGGCGGAAAGTTCGACGGCAACTATGGTGTGCTGGCGGGCATCGAGGTGGTACGCACGCTCAATGACCATGGCATCGAAACCGAGGCCCCCATCGAAGTCGCGTTCTGGACCAACGAAGAAGGCAGCCGCTTTGTGCCCGTGATGATGGGCTCGGGCGTGTTCGCCAAGGCCTTCACGCTGGAGCACGCCTACGCCGCCACCGACACCGAAGGCAAGACGGTGAAGGGCGAGCTGGAGCGCATCGGCTACATCGGCGACCAGGAGCCCGGCGACCACCCCATTGGCGCGTACTTCGAGACCCACATCGAACAAGGCCCGGTGCTGGAAGACAACGACAAGACCATCGGCGTGGTCAGCGGCGTGCTGGGCATCCGCTGGTTTGACTGCACCGTCACCGGCATGGAAGCCCACGCCGGCCCCACCCCCATGGCCCTGCGCAAGGACGCCCTGCTGGCCGCCACGCGCATCATGCAAGACGTGGTGGCCGCTGCCCACCGCCACCCGCCGCATGGCCGGGGCACCGTGGGCATGGTGCAGGTGTTCCCCAACAGCCGCAACGTGATTCCGGGCCGGGTCAAGTTCAGCATCGACCTGCGCAACAGCACGGACGAACTGGTGGACGCCATGGCCGGCGAGGTCAAGGCCTTTGCCGACCAGGTGGCCAAGGAACATGGCGTGCAGGTGCACATCGAGATGGTGTCCAGCTACCCCGCGCAGCTCTTCCAGCCCGAGTGCGTGGAGGCCGTGGGCCGCGCTGCGGCCAAGCTCGGCTACAGCCACATGCCCGCCGTCTCGGGTGCAGGGCACGATGCGGTGTACATGGCCAAGCTCGCGCCCAGCGGCATGATCTTCATCCCCTGCAAGGACGGGATCAGCCACAACGAGATCGAGGATGCGAAACCCGAGCACATTGAGGCCGGGTGCAACGTGCTGCTGCATGCCATGCTGGAGCGGGCAGGCTTGGTCTTGTCGTAAGTTAGTCAGGTGCCGCTTCTTCGTCGGCGGCATCGAACAATGGGGCGACTCATGGCGTGCGCTGAGAGGAGTACTTGGGCAGGACCGATGTCACCTTTGGATCAGCAGCGCGAGAGTGTCAACGTGAGTCCATCGAAGCGCGCGAAGGTCCTCCCAGGCGCTTGGAGACCTCGAGACCGCACGCGCGCACTGCTGTTGCTTGTACGCCGTTCCAGTCAGTATCAAACGATCTGGAGCGCCCCATGAGTGTGACCCCAAGGACGATGTTGCCGGAGTAGTCAAAGACTGGCGCTGCGAAAGAACACACACCGGGAGTCGGATTGTTGACCGATCTTGATACTCCATATTTGCGTACCTCTATCAGCATTTTCTGAAGTTCGTCTGTGTCGACAGGTTTTGCAATATCCGGACCTAACCGACGTTCATCCTCCAACAGCGATTCCTCTATTAGCTTGGCTGGCAGGTAGGCAGCGAACAATCTACCTGTGGCGGTACCAGCCAGAGACATCACCGTTCCGGTACGTATGTTGGTGTGCAATGGATAAATCGCGTCAAAAAGGAAGACCATGGTTGGACCCTGATTGCCCCATACAGACAATCCGACGCTGTGCCCAGTCTCTCTCGCCAATTGCTCTGCGAAGGGCGTGGCCTCACGCACCGGATTGAGCATGCGTAGAGTCACTAGACCCAATTGCATTGCGGTAGGCCCAAGCCAGTAGAAGCCCGTAGAGGCTTCTTGAGTTACCAGTCCCAGCTTGGCGAAGCTCACAAGATAGGGGTGCGCTTTTCCAGGCGCCATGTCAGCAGCCCTGGCCAGTTCCCTCAGGGGCAGTGGGCGACCGTGGGCACCTAGCGCGAGAAGCAGTTGTCCTCCGGCTTCAATGGATTGAATTCCTCGGCGTTCCTTTTCGGATCCGCTTTCGTTGCCTTCGTCATCGACTGCGCTCATGGCTGCTTCCTGAGTATTTGGTTGTCGCGATTTCATTGGAGACGGCTGATTTTCAGTCTAGTGCACTCTGTTTCGCGTAGCTAAGTTGCGAGCGCGATCTCGTTCGACCCTCTTGAAGCGCGGGTCGGAAAACTCACCCTAGAGACACATTTCTGCCGAATCAGCATGCGTCGTTACACGGTTTTGAAGTGCTGCGAGCAAGGCCCTTCGTTCCAAGCCTGGCTCATCTTCTGGCCCGAGCGAAGTAGCGCGATTCGCGAAACAGTTGCTGGAAAGCTCCAGCGCAAAGCTCAGTTTCACGGCTTTCGTGCAAATTTTCGCCGCGTTTGGATCGTATCTGAATAGATCAAGTGCATTTGATTGGGGTAAACCATTAGTTTATAAAAAATGCATTAGCACCATACTAACGTCGTTGGGCCGCGTCATGTAGCCCCAATGTCCAAGGAGTAACGAACATGAATGAACAGGAATCGGGCTACGACGTACTGGTGGTGGGAACTGGCGCCTCGGGTATGTCCGCAGCCGTGACGGCTGCCTACGAGGGGCTCAAGGTGTTGGTTGTTGACAAGGCGCCCGTGTACGGGGGGACCACTGCTCGGTCGGGTGGTTGGTTGTGGATTCCCGGGACGAAGCTCGCCAAAGAGCAAGGCATCAGCGAGCCCGCGGGCGCGGCGCGGGCATACCTGCAGCACGAAACCACCACGCACTTCGATGCCGCGCGCGTAGACGCGTTTATCGAAAACGGGCCAAAGGCCATTGACTTCTTCACGGAAAAAACATGCGTGCAATTCGACATGCCGCCGGTATTTCCGGACTACCACGCCGAAGCGCCAGGGGGCCAGCCCGGAGGGCGGTCCATGGTGACTCGCCCATTCGACGCTCGCGAATTGGGTGACTACGTCTCAAAACTTGCACCCCCTGTGCCTGAGCTGACTGTTTTCGGGATGATGCTCGGCTCTGGGAAAGAGCTGTGGCACTTCCTGCGTGCCTTCAAGTCAATCGAGTCCTTCTGGTACGTTGCCAAGCGCTTCGGTGGGCATCTGGTGGATGTCATGAGGTATGGCCGTGGGATGACACTGACCAACGGCAATGCGCTGGCTGGTCGACTCGCCAAGGCCGGCATGGATCTGAACATCCCGGTCTGGCTCAACGCTCCCGTCAAGAAGCTCATCGTGGAAGGTGATGCAGTTGTCGGGGCAACAGTAGTGCGCGACGGAAACCCAATAGAAATCCGGGTGCGTCGAGGGGTGGTTCTAGCCTGCGGTGGTTTCCCTTATGACGTCGAACGTCGCAAGCAGTTGTTTCCTCACGCTCCAACCGGTCGGGAGCACTTCACGCCGTCTCCGGCGCTGAATACCGGTGATGGTCTCCGCCTCGGGGAATCGGTCGGAGGCTGGGTAGATCCCACGATTCCGAATGCTGCTGCCTGGTGCCCCACCTCGGTGGTCCAACGAAAGGACGGCACTCAAGGAGTGATGCCGCACTTCATTGATCGCGCGAAGCCTGGCGTGATTGCTGTTACCACAAAGGGGCGGCGATTCACGAATGAGGCACTGTCGTACCACGACTTTATTCAGGCACTCGTGAAGGCTTGCAAAGGTTCATCTGAAGTGACTTGCTGGCTTGTCTGTGACCACCAGCATTTGCGTGAGTATGGCCTCGGGGCTGTCGCTCCATTCCCTCTCCCGATCGGTAAGCATCTGAAGAGCGGATATCTCAAACGAGGTAATAGCTTGCAGGAGTTGGCCAGTGTTATTGGTGTGCCAGCTGCCTCCTTGCAAGAAGAGGTGGAGGTCTTCAACCGGGACGCTGCATCTGGCATCGACACAAAGTTCTCTAAGGGAAGCACCGCTTACAACCGTTATCAGGGGGACTCGCTAGTGAGGCCAAACCCTTGCATGGCTCCCATCCTCAAGGGGCCCTTCTACGCCATCAAGGTTGTTGTGGGCGAAATCGGGACGTTCGCAGGACTGGCAACCGATGAATCTTGCCAGGTTCTCTCGAAGGATCGGCAGCCAGTCAAGGGCCTCTATGCGGTTGGCAATGACGCAGCCAGCATCATGGGTGGCAACTACCCTGGTGCGGGTATCACCCTTGGTCCAGCGCTCACGTTTGGCTATGTCGTCGGTCAGACGCTCGCGAAAAAAGCGAGTGAACCGATTGACCGTACAAGCCGGGTGTCAGCAGAGCGCCTGCAGCCTCAAGCTGCATAAATCGAACGCATATCAAGAAAGACGGTAATGGAAATCTCTGAACTCATGGCGCCCCAGGTCCTCGGTGGAAGGATCGCGCTTGTGACAGGCGCTGGACAGGGCAATGGCAGAGCGATCGCCAAGGGCCTCGCCAAGGCCGGGGCTCGGGTCGTCGTGACAGACTTGAACGAAGAGAACGCCAAGCTTGTTGCTGCAGAAATCAGGGCTGCTGGCGGTGATGCCATTGCCTACAAGCTGGATGTGACCTTAAGCGATGCTTGTCAGTCGCTGGCAAAAACTGTAGCTACTGATATCGGGAATATCGACATCCTGATCAACAACGCGGGCATCATCATCCGCGAGGGACTTGGCAGCCCCAATGTGGCGTCAAACCTCGAGCGCACTTTGAATGTGAACGTAATGGGTTCGTTTCTTCCTACGCTTGCGTGGTTGGATGCACTGAAGCAAACGAGAGGCGTGATCATCAATGTGGGGTCCATTGCGTCGAGCACAGGGATCCCGAATGTGGTCGGTTACTCCCCATCTAAGGGGGCCGTCAAACTCATGACCCAAGCCCTCGCCGTTGAACTTGCTAAGGACGGCGTGAGAGTGAACGCCATTGCTCCTGGGGTCATTGAAACACCGATGACTTCCTACACGCGCGAAGCGCCGGAGCGGCTCGACAAGTTCATGCTGCGCACGCCTATGGCGCGCGTCGGGCAGCCTGAAGAACTCGTAGGGCCAGTAATTTTCTTGGCATCCGCGATGGCCTCTTATGTGACTGGTGTCACGCTCCCTGTAGATGGTGGCTTCCTCGCTTCCTAGATCTCACAGCGCATCTCGACCAAATACCCAACCCCTGAACTCAGCGAGTTCGCATTACTAGAAGGAGACAGCTATGACAATTCAAAAGCTTTTTAAGCGAGCGATATTTGCAGCCAGCGTTGTTGCCGCTGCTACAGCCAGCGCCCAAGACATCAAGCTGGGATACAACGGGGACTTGTCTGCGTCACCGTCGGCGCAGAGTGGACAAGCGGCGGTTCTGGGGATGGAGGCTGCAATCGCCGATATCAATGCCGCAGGCGGTGTTCTTGGTAAGAAGCTGACGCTAGTTACGCGTGACGATACATCGGCGCCTCCAAAGTCGATTCAAAACATGAGTGAATTGATTGACAGCGAGAAGGTCTCCGCAGTCTTTGGCCCTACCAACTCCGGCAATGCCATGGCGTGGAAGCACATCGCCAACCAAAAGAAGATCCCTGTGATCGGTAACGTCGGGTCGGGCACTGACATCACTAAGCCTATGAGCCCTGGCGCCGACAACTACATGTTCCGAGTCTCGATGGTGGATCGCGAGCAGGTGGCAGCCCTGATGGCTTACGTGAAGAAGAACACGGGCCAGTCAAAGGTTGTTGGTCTGATGGCGGAAACCACCGGCTATGGCCAGGGCGGTCTCAAGGACATGGAGGAAATCGCGAAGCTGCAGGACATCAAGATTGCAGGGACGGAGCGTTTCGGTGTGGGCGATACCGATATGACTTCACAGCTGAGCAAGATGAAGTCCGCGAACGTGGACACCATCGTGGTGTGGGCTCAGGGTACGCCTATCGCTCAGCTCGTTCGTAGCATGGAGAAAACGAACTACTTCCCCTTGGTGCTGACCTCCTGGGCTGCTGACAACATCACTTTCTATGACGCAGCGGGTAAAGCGCTCGCTGAGAAGCCAATCTTCATGCGCACTGTGAGCGAGACGCGCACTCCCGCTCAACAGAAGCTGTTTGATCGAATTGGAGCCAAGCTCAAAGCGCCCGGCTCGTTCTCTTTTGCTCTGCATGGTTATGACTCGGTCCTGCTGTACGCTGCAGCTGCCAAGCAAGCCAATAGCTTTGATGGCTCTGCCGTCCGAGTCGCTCTGGAAGATCTGAAAGCACCGGTTCAAGGTGTATTGAAGACTTATGACAAACCGTTCAGCAAGGCCAACCACGAGGCTTTGACAGCCAAGGATCTGGTCTGGATTCGGTGGAAGGACGGCAAGCTGATGCCTTATGCGGATCCGATCGTGAACTCCCTGAGCAGCGCGGACTTCAAGCAATAACGCGAAACGCTTGTCTGGACTGCCTTGCGCAGTCCAGGAAATCATCTCGGAGACATCAATGACAGAGGCGCTCTTACAGGCGATTCTCAGTGGCTTGGCTGTGGGCGGCGCCTACGCACTTGTGGCACTGGGCTTCAGCATCACATTTACAACCACCAAGACTTTGAACTTTTCCCACGGGGAATTCGTGTCTGCGGGTGCATTCATCGGTATGAGCGCGCTCTTTTTGGTACTCGGTCTTCCCGTGACTTCGACGACGTTCGGCCAGGCTCAGCCTGGTGCCGGCGCCCAACTGCTCGCTCTGCTTGCAGCACTCGGAGTGATGGGATTTCTGGGGTGGCTCCTCTATGTGATTGGTGTACGTCCTTTCGCTGGTCGGCCTGGCATGGCATGGGTCATGAGCACCTTGGGCTTCGGCGTCATCCTCCAGAGTATCGGCTTGGCCATCTGGGGGCCTAAGCCAGTGGTAGTGCCAGGACCGGTCGGCGACACAGTGATACGTCTCATGGGAGTTGGGGTGAGACCGCAGGAACTTCTAACGTTAGGAGTGGCTGTCGTAATCATGATCGGCTTCGATTTCGTGATGAACCGCACGATGGTCGGTAAGGCGATGCGGGCCGTTGCGGCTAACGGAAACGTCGCGAGTCTCATGGGCATCAATACCAACGCCGTGATGATTGGAGCATTCGTTGTCAGTTCTGCGCTTGCCGGTCTCTCGGGATTCCTTCTTGCTCCTATTGCTCAGGCATCCCTTTTTATGGGGCTCACTGTAGGGCTCAAGGGATTTTCTGGCGCCATGATCGGTGGCCTGAGCAATCCACGTGGTTGTGTGATCGGTGGGTTTGTGCTCGGTGTCCTTGAGTCATTGGTGAACCTGTGGTCGGCGCAGTGGCGCGAGGTTGCTGTTTTTGCCCTCGTCATTCTGGTTCTTGCGTTCCGCCCAACTGGTCTTTTCGGCAAGCAGATGGTGGAGAAGGTATGAAGCGCGGCCAACATATTTTCGGAGTCATTGTTGCCGTCGCTGTTCTTGCAGGGTTGGCCTCTCTTTTGGGAAATGACTACTACTTGCGCATCGTTTTCATGATGTGCGTGTACTACCTCTGTGCTGCAGGTATGAACGTGCTTGTAGGCTATGCAGGGCAGAAGTCACTCGGCCAGGCTGGCCTATTTGCAGCAGGGGCCTATGCGGTGGCATTGATCACAACGCGTACGGAGATCAACCCGTGGCTTGCGCTTTCGTTGGCCGCTGTTGTCTCTGGCATTTGTGGAGTGCTGATCGCGCTGCCGTCGTTACGAGTGAAAGGACCTTATCTCGCGATGGTGACGCTGGCGTTCGGCATCGTCGTAGAAAAGCTCGTTGGCGAATGGACAGACGTCTTTGGCGGTGCTCAGGGAATCTACGGTATCAAACCCCTGACCTGGAGCGGACAGCCGTTGACATCCCTCCAATGGGTGTGGCTGGGCATTGTCCTGTGCGCTGTGACTCATTTGCTGCTGCGCAATCTATTGCAGGGCCGCTTTGGCCGGGCGCTGCTCTCGCTGCAAGCTGATGAGATTGCGTCATCGTCAGTGGGTGTACGTGTCTATCGAGCCAAGGTCATCGCCTTCGTTGTAGCAGCCGTTACCTGCGGCATTGCTGGTGCGCTGGTTGCACAACAGAACCAGTACATCAATTCTGACTTCATCACATTTCATCTTTCGATCTTCATTCTCCTGCTGGTGCTGTTTGGTGGCGCTGGCTCTCAGTACGGTCCATTGGTGGGAACTGTCGTTCTCACTGTGATCGATGCAGCGCTGGCCCGCTGGCCATCGGCCCAGCACTTTCTTTATGGGTTTCTGCTGCTGTTTGCGCTTTATGTCATGCCTGGGGGGGTCACGGGATTGCTCTCCAAGTGGTTCCGCCGATCCATCCCCGCATCTGATGAATCCAGTGCATCTGCAGCTCCGACGCGCATCGGTCCCCAGGGAGAGGGTGAGTTGTTGGTGGCGCAAGGTGTCACCAAGAACTTTGGTGGGGTACGACCTGCTCAAAACGTGTCTTTCCGACTCCAGCGCGGGCATATCCATGCGTTGATTGGGCCGAATGGCGCTGGTAAGAGCACGATGATCAATATGCTCACCGGGCTTCTGGATCCGAGCGAAGGCTCAATCAAGTTCCTTGGCCAAGAGGTGTCGAGCCGACCCGTACATGCCATCTGTCGTATGGGTATGGGGCGAACCTTCCAAAACCTGCGGCTGTTTGCGGACCTGTCGGTCCTGGACAACGTCATGCTGGGCCGCCACACGCGCATGACGAACGGGTTCCTTGCGTCATTGTTTGCACTGCCCAGTGCGCGAAAGCAGGAGGCGGCCACTCGCGCCCGCGCCTTGCAACTGTTGGACCTGGTCGGCTTGTTGCATCTGGCCTATCAACCTGCAGGCAGTCTGCCCTATGGACTTCAGCGCCGCGTTGAATTGGCGCGAGCGCTGGCCACTGAGCCTCAACTTCTCTTGCTGGATGAGCCAGCTGCTGGTCTCAATCCACAGGAGACAGCTGAGTTAGGTGATCTTCTCGTGCGTATCGGTAAGTGCGGCGTGACCATCTTGATGGTTGAACACCACATGGACTTGGTCATGTCGATCTCCGACCATGTAATCGTGTTGGACTACGGCATCAAGATCGCAGAGGGAAAGCCCGCTGAAGTGCAGGCCAACCCACGAGTTGTCGAGGCCTACCTGGGCGTTGACGAACCCGAGGAAGCTCTCGTCGCCACCTGATCTGGAAATACCCAATGTTGAAACTCGATTCAGTCAAGGTCGCCTATGGTGCGATTCAGGCCGTTAAAGGCGTGAGTTTGGAAGTGCGAGAGGGCGAGGTCGTCACCATCATCGGCGCCAATGGCGCAGGCAAAAGCACTCTTCTCAAGAGCATTTGCGGACTTGAGCCTATTAGCGGAGGGAGCATCCAGATCGATGGAAAGGACGTCTCCAAAGTCAGAGCGCACGAGCGCGTGGCGCTTGGCGTCGCCATGTCACCTGAAGGCAGAGGTGTCTTTGCCGACCAAACGGTTCGGGAGAACCTGATGTTGGGCGGCTACTCCCGACGGCGCGATCCAGCAGCGATTGAAGCTGCGATCGAGCGAGAGTTCAACCGCTTCCCGAGATTGCGTGAGCGTCAGAACCAGTTGTCCGGAACCATGTCGGGCGGAGAGCAGCAGATGTTGGCGATTTCGCGTGCTCTGATGAGTGAGCCCCGGCTCCTGTTACTGGACGAGCCGTCTCTCGGATTGGCACCTTTGATCATCAAAGACATCTTCAATGCCATCCGCCAGCTGCGTGAGTCGGGGCTGACGATTCTGCTGGTTGAACAGATGGCCAAGCAGGCTCTCGGTGTAGCAGATCGTGCCTACGTGCTTGAAACTGGCTGCATCACTCTGGAGGGCACTGGTAGTGCACTTCTTAACGATCCCAAGGTCAAGGCCGCGTACCTCGGCTCACATTGACCCTAGTAAACCTATTTGACAAGGAAATTCCCATGAGCCAAGAAACCAAGAAGTTCGCCTCGCAAGCCGACCTCGAAGAGAAGAAAGTCACCTTTAGCCAGATATCTGAACACGCGTGGGCCTATACAGCAGAAGGCGATCCCAACACCGGCATCATCATTGGCGACGATGCAGTGCTTGTGGCTGACACCCAGGCTACCCCCGCAATGGCGCAAGACGTCATCCGCCGTATTCGCGAGGTGACCGACAAGCCGATCAAGTACGTCGTTCTGACGCACTACCATGCAGTGCGCGTGCTTGGTGCTAGCGCGTACGGCGCAGATCACATCCTTGCGAGTCAAGACACCTACGATTTGATCGTCGAGCGTGGTGAGCAGGACAAAGCCAGCGAAATTGGTCGTTTCCCTCGTCTCTTTGCAGGTGTTGAGACTGTACCCCCGGGCATGACTTGGCCGACGATGACTTTCACCGGAAAAATGACGCTATGGCTTGGTAAGGTGGAAGTCCAGTTGCTGCAACTCGGCCGTGGCCATACCAAAGGCGACACTGTCGTGTGGCTGCCTGGTGAGGGGGCTCTGCTGTCAGGTGATCTGGTCGAATTTGGCGCTACGCCCTATGCGGGCGATGCCTACTTCAAGGACTGGCCGCAAACTCTGAAAAATCTTGCAGCCCTCAAGCCTAAAGCATTGGTGCCGGGTCGTGGTGCAGCGCTTACCACTCCTGAGGCTGTCGCCAAAGGCCTGTCGGAGACTGGCGAATTCATCGCCGACGTGTATGCAAATGTGCAAAAGGGCGTTTCTGCAGGCAAGGATCTGAACACGATCTACAAGGAAACGTTCGCAGCGCTGAAGCCCAAGTATGGTCACTGGGTCATCTTCGATCACTGCATGCCGTTCGATGTGACCCGTTGCTATGACGAGGCGACTCAATACGCAGATCCACGCATCTGGACCGCAGAGCGTGACGTCGAGATGTGGAAGACGCTCGAAGGCTGAGCCCCCTTCATAGGCCACAACATCTTTTCTCTCGACTCGCGCCGACCTTTTTGGGTGACGCGAGTGGGTCGGTGCGTCCTCACATTCGGGGATTTTCCGGTCCGCAACACCTGTCTAGGAGCAAAGCGTGATCGACCACCTTAATTCGGAACGCCGCTATCAAAGTGGTTTCGGCAACGAGCACGCCACGGAGGCTGTGCCAGGTGCTCTGCCTCAGGGGCGCAATAGTCCGCAAAGGGCGCCGTTAGACCTGTACCCCGAGCTTATTTCTGGAACGGCGTTCACTGCCCCGAGGCACGAAAACCGCCGCACATGGATGTATCGACGCCAACCCTCGGTGGTGGCCGGGCGCTACAAGGCGTACAGCCAACCACTGTGGACCACGGGAAGAGATCGCGAGACGATCCTCGCACCTGAGCCAATGCGCTGGCACCCCATTCCTTTTGAGGAAGGCGTGGAAACCGACTTCGTTGATGGAATGCGAACTTTGGCAGCCAATGGCGACGCGGATGCGCAAGCGGGTGTTGGTTCTTTGATGTACCTTGCGAACAAGTCCATGGATAGGCGCGCATTTGTCAATGCGGATGGTGAATTGCTCATCGTCCCCCAGCAGGGGCGGCTGGTCATCACGACTGAACTGGGAGTCCTAGATCTCAAGCCAGGAGAAATTGCCGTTTTACCTCGCGGTGTTGTCTTCAAGGTTGCTGTACCGGACGGACCTTCGAGGGGGTATGTGTGCGAGAACTACGGCGCGCAGTTTCGCCTGCCTGAACTCGGTCCCATTGGCTCCAATGGTCTTGCAAACGCCCGCGATTTTCTAGCGCCTGTTGCAGCCTTCGAGGAACACGATGGTTCCTACGATTTGATCAAAAAGTTTGGTGGGCATTTCTGGATTGCGCCCGCGAAGGGATCACCCTTTAACGTTGTGGCATGGCATGGAAATCTGGCGCCGGTGAAGTACGACACGGCCAACTTCATGACCATCGGCTCCATCAGCTTTGACCACCCAGATCCATCCATCTTCACTGTGCTCACATCGCCTAGCGACACGCCTGGGACGGCGAACTGCGACTTCGTGATTTTCCCGCCGCGTTGGCTTGTCATGGAAGACACCTTCCGGCCCCCTTGGTATCACCGCAATCTGATGAGCGAGTTCATGGGGTTGGTCTACGGCGAGTACGACGCGAAACCAGGCGGATTCAAACCGGGTGGTGCAAGCCTTCACAACGCAATGGTGCCGCATGGACCTGATGAAGAGGCCTTCGAAAAGGCCTCTAGCGTAGACCTTAAGCCACAGAAGCTGGAGAACACCCTGGCTTTCATGTTCGAGAGCCGGTATCGCTTCATTCCTTCCACATTCGCACTCAACAAGGCGCCTTTGGATCGTGACTACGCAGACTGCTGGGCAGGTCTCAAGGATCAATTCAAGCCCGTCTGAAGGAGCAGAAAGACTATGTATGACATCGACGCGACACACGACCCGAAGCTAAAAAGCTGGGTTGATTCAGCCAATTCTTCAAGCTGCGATTTCCCCATTCAGAACTTGCCTTTCGGACGATTCAAGCGAGTTGATAGTCAGGACAAATGGAAGATCGGCGTGGCCATTGGAGATCAGGTCTTGGACCTTCGGGTTGCGGGGGTGATTGACACCGACGACATGAACGTCGTTATGGGGGCATCCACGAGCGATCGTCGAGCCCTCCGGCACAAGATTTCTGAAGGTCTGCGTGACGGAAGTCCCCAACGTGCCGCCTGGCTTGGTGCTTTGTTGCCTCAGGTTGAATGTGAGTACGCAGTGCCTTGCCGTGTGGGCGACTACACCGATTTCTACACAAGTGTTCATCACGCGACCACGGTCGGCAAGCAGTTCCGTCCAGACAACCCATTGCTGCCTAACTACAAGTGGGTACCCATTGGGTATCACGGCCGTGCATCTTCGATAGGTGTGAGTGGATCCACTGTCAAGCGGCCCCGTGGACAGACGAAGGCCCCCGACGCGGCTGCGCCCAGTCTGGGGCCATCCAAACGCCTGGACTATGAGTTGGAGTTGGGTTGGTTCGTCGGGGCGGGCAATCCACAGGGCGAGCCCATCGACATTGGAAATGCTGAAAGTCATCTCTTTGGTGTGGCCCTGTTCAACGATTGGTCCGCTCGTGATATCCAAGGCTGGGAATACCAGCCTCTTGGCCCATTCCTGTCAAAAAATTTCGCCAGTACCTTGTCGCCGTGGATGGTGACCATGGAGGCTTTGGCTCCCTTTCGCGTTGCCTTCGAACGATCACCGAACGATCCCCAACCCCTTCCGTATCTTGACTGCGAGGGAAATCGAGAAAGGGGTTCGTTCTCTATAGCTCTCGAAGTGCTTCTCCAGACCGAAAAAATGCGCGAGATGGGCGAGGGGCCTGTGCCCCTATCAAGAACTAACGTCAGCCGGGCTGCTTACTGGACACCCGCGCAATTGGTCGCTCACCACACAGTAAATGGCTGCAACTTGCAGGCAGGCGATCTGTTGGGTTCTGGGACTCTGTCCGGGCCAGACCCGAGTGAGGCTGGCTCGTTGATGGAGTTGACTACAAGTGGAAAACACCCGATCAAGCTACCCAACGGAGAAGTACGGAGCTTCCTTGAAGACGGAGACACTCTGACTCTACGTGGCTGGTGTGAAGCCGAAGGTGCTGTGCGTATTGGGTTTGGGGATTGTGCTGCAACGGTCGCGGCGCCATGAAGAAACTCAGAACCCATGCATCCTGACAGTCCAAGCACTGTGAGTCGTCGTGCACTTGGAGTGCAGATGACTCTCATCGCTGCGATGGTGATTTGGGGGCTCAACGTCACTGTGGTGAAGCAACTCACGACGAGCTTCGAAACTTCCATGCTCGCAGCGTTGCGGATGGCCGTGGCGCTTGCTGTTTTGTCCGGAATCATGGTCTGGAAGCGCCAGATCATTCTTGGTTTGGACAGGAAGCAAATGCTTACCTTGGTCGTTTGCGGCGTACTTATGGTTTACCTGAACCAACTGCTATTCGCAGAAGGGTTGCAGCGTTCCACTGCGACGAACGGCGCTCTCATCATGGCTCTCAGCCCCTTGGTGTCAGCGGTTCTTGCCGCGATCATGTTTCGCGAGCGTTTATCCCTTCAACGTTTGCTTGGTGTTGCTCTGGGTTTTAGTGGTGTCTCTGCTGTAGTGCTTAGCCATCCCGGCGCCGGACTGTCCAGTGCGAGTATTGGGGATCTGATGCTGGTGGCGGGCGTAGTCAGCTTTGCGGCCGGGGGGGCATTGGTGCAGGGCCTTGCCCGCTCTTTGCATCCCTTGACTATCAGCTGGGCCATTTACCTTGTTGGCACTTTGATGCTCGTGGCGCAAGCGGCAGTCAGAAGTCCATCCTTGGCTCTTGAAGTGGTTTTCCCTGGATGGTGGCAATGGGCACTCATTCTGTTTTCTGGGGTGATGGCCACAGCACTCAGCAACCTGATCTGGAACCGAGCAATTGCGTCCATCGGCGTGGCCCGCACGGCAGTTTTTCTCTATTGGGTTCCTGTATTCGGCGTGCTCTTTGCGGCATTGTTGCTGGAAGAGCGTTTGACTATGTGGCACCTCGTGGGCTTTATCGCAGTCATGGCAGGGACTTTTCTTGGCACTAGACCATCGGTGCCGTCTCCATCGAATTCTTAGGTATTTCGAATTTCATCATGACTATTAATGAGCCGCTTTTGTTTCAGCCTTTGAGACTTCGAGAACTGCAGCTGAAAAATCGCGTTGTCATCTCTCCGATGTGCCAGCATGCTGCAGATGCGGGGCGCGCTACTCCCTGGCACATGGTTCACCTTGGGAAGTTCGCGCTTGGTGGCGCAGGTCTCATCTTGACGGAAAGTACCGCTGTTGACCCTCGTGGCCGGATTGGAACTGCGGATTTGGGCTTGTGGGATGACAGCCAGATCGAACCGCTGAAGGCCGTGGTTGATTTCGTGCACGCAAATGACTGTGCGATTGGCGTTCAGTTGGCTCACGCCGGCCGCAAGTCTGGCAGCCAGCCGCTTTGGGAGGGCGGTGCTGCATTGACTGACACAGAGATGCAAGCGGATCCAGAGCCTTGGCAGCGCCTCGGCCCAAGTGCACTCGCTGCGGGCCCGGGTTGGTCCCCGCCCCGAGCGATGGATGCTCAGGATATTGAGGAGGTCATTCAGCACTTCGTCGATGCAACTTTGCGGGCAGAAAAGGTCGGCTTTGACGTCGTGGAATTGCACTTCGGCCACGGTTATCTGGTCGCCAGCTTTCTGTCGCCCAACTCCAACCACCGAGACGATGAGTGGGGCGGAAGCCTGGAAGGTCGCATGAGACTTGCGGTCGAGCTGGCTACCCGAGTGCGGGCGGTTTGGCCTGCCAGCAAGCCGCTCTTCGCTCGACTGTCTGCCGTGGACGGCAGTGTTGGCGGATGGAGCTTGGAAGACTCGGTTGTCCTTGCTCGCGAATTGGCCAAAGTCGGCGTGGACATCATCGACTGTTCATCAGGCGGGTTGACTGAGGAAACGCGCGCACTTCCAGTGCCACGTGGACTTGGCTTTCAGGTGCCATTCTCCGAACGCATCCGAAGTGGAGCCAATGTGCGCACGCAGGCGGTTGGAATGATCGTCGATGCAGCTCAGGCAGAGGCCGTACTTCAAGAAGGCAAGGCCGATCTCATCGCTTTGGGTCGGCAGGCGTTGTTCGATCCGTATTGGGCTCATCACGCAGCGGATGTATTGGGCGCCGATCCAAACTACCAACGCTGGCCCATTCGTCACGGCGTATGGCTAGCGAAGCGCGCACCTGGTCTGGCGCGAGCACGGGCGAACGCTGCTGAGTAGCAGATCTGAAACAAAAAGGGGAGAGGTACGCATATGACGGTACGCATGGGTCTGATCCGAAAAAAGGCCGACTGGACTTTTGAGGATTTCAATTCATATTGGAAAGATAGCCATGGTGCAATCGCTGGGCAGCTACCGAATTTGCGCGAGTATTGGCAAAACCCCGTAATTGATCGACTGCAGCGAGGCATTGACTTTGCGAGGGGACCATGGGATTTTGATGGGTTTTCGCAACTTTCATTTGACGACGCAAAGCAGTCCGACGGCGCTTCCAACGATAGCGATTTGGCCAACGATCTCATCAAGGACGAGCAGTATTTCCTAGGCGACTTGCACATCGTGACCGCCGAGCAGTCAGTGGTCATTCCGGTGCCTGAACAGAAAGAGCGGTCCCAGCTCCTGAAACGCATGTCTGTCATCAAGCGCCTGCCGACCCTGAACGAAGATGACTTCCGCAAGGAGTGGAAGACTCACGGCGACTTGGTTCGCACGATGTCGGGCGTTAGTGCCTACCGCCAGAATGTGATTACGGGACGGGAACGCGTAAAAGGGCGCCCCTGTGGCTACAGCGATCTTCCTATCGACGGGATCGTCGAGCTTTGGTTCAAGGACGCGGAGACGCTTAATGCAGCGTTCGGATCTGAGGCCGGCCAGGAAACCATGGCCCACGCAAAGACTTTCCTGTCTGAAATCACGGCGTTCGTGGTAGCAGAGAGGCAAATTGTCTAACCATTAGGACTTCCCATGATGAAGCGCATGACTCTTCTTGCCAAAAGGGATGGTCTGGCTACAAGTGATTTTCGTGCTTATTGGGCAGGGCCTCATGCGCAGCTCGCACTCGGGATGGACGGAATTGTCAAGTACACGCACAACCGGGTGGAGAGGGTTTTGTGGGCGAGCGATGGTGAGCCCGCCTTCAGTGTGGATGGTGTCGTCGAACTGTCGTTTTCCGATTCCGAGGTCATGCGGCAGGCCCAAGCGTCAGCTGTAGGCACCAAGTTCATTCCGGCAGACGAGCCGCAGTTCCTAAAAGGGTGGACGTTGTGCGTTGTGGAGGAGCTAGGTGATGAACCTCAAGAGCAACATGCCAAGGTGCTCATTCCGTTCCATGCGCAGCCAGAGGCACGCAATCAGATGTGGGTAGAACTGCAGGGTTTGGAGAAGACCTTCGGGATTCGATCCGTACTGAACTGGACGGTCACCACCGCGCGGCGTGAAAGACTCTGGGCAGAGCCAGTACCTCCCTCAGGGTTCGTCGCGGTATGGTTCGCCGATGTCGCCACGGCTCATGAAGCTTTCGAGCCAGAATCCCGGCTCCGACCTATCCTTGAGAAGTACGCCACCTATTGGGTAGCCTATCTGGTTGATCGGCTTTGCATTAGGTAGTTGCAGCGCGTGGGCGCTTCCAGAAGCACCTTGCGTGGACATGTTGATGAGGGAGCCACGTCTCTGGGCAAATACTCTAGCTCTTGGATATGTGCAGCATCGTAGATCGGGTATCGCTGAAAGCTGATGCCAGCAAACGCCTTGTGTCGCCAGCGCAAAACTCTGCCCAGTCTTGCATCATCTTGCGCCGTTTGTCCAATGCATCGCCGCGGCGGTATGCAGCTTCTACCTTGTTGTCCAGAACGTGAGCCAATGCTTGCTCAGCGATATCCCGAGGGTGATTGGTGAGTTCACCTGCCCAATCGCGGAACGTAGAGCGGAATCCGTGGGGCACTGCATCCACCTCCATGCGACGCAGCACAGAAGTCAATGCCATATCCGAGAGAGCTTTCCCGCTTTCGGTTGAAAAGACAAGATCAACATCTGCCTTCCTGGGTAGCTTTTTCAGAATTGCCAGTGCGAAGCTGGACAGGGGCAGGCGATGCTTTTTGCCCGCCTTCATACGTTCAGCGGGAATGGTCCAGACGGAAGCGGCAAGGTCAAACTCATCCCAGCGAGCACCTCTCACCTCACCACTGCGTGATGCGCAAAGAATTGCAAACTCCAGTGCACGCGCAGCAAGACCTTCGCGGCGACGAAGCGCATTCATGAACTCACCCATCTTGGCGACTGGAAGTGCGCGATGGTGTTCAACCTTCTGAATCTTTCCTGGGGCGGGCAGCAACTTGTCGAGATGGCCCTTCCAGCGTGCTGGGTTGTCGCCAGTCCGATATTTGCGAACTGTGGCCCAGTCGAGCACGCTCTCGATACGTCCACGTAGGCGCGTGGCGGTCTCGGTCTTTGTTTTCCAGATGGGCTCCAGAACCTTCAATACGTGGTCTTGTCCGACATCCTGGACCAGAAGATCTCCGAGGTGTGGGTATGCATAGGTTTCCAGAGTTGCACTCCACTGCGCTCGGTGCTTGGGGTTCTTCCAACCCTCGCCGTGGGCCTCGATATAGGCAAGAGCTGCCTGTTTGAATGTCTTCTGCGTTGCCTGCTGCGCCTTGAGGCTGCTTGCGATTGCCAGACGCTGCACGATGGGATCGATACCTTGGTCAATCTGCTCTTTGGCTGCGCGGGCCTTCTCCTTGGCTTTGGCCAAAGTCACTTCCGGAAAACCGCCAAGACCCATGTGCCTGCGTTTGTTCCCCACCATGGTCCGTAGGACCCAGGACCTTGCGCCCGACTCCACTACATACAGGTACAGGCCCGCCACGCCGCCCACGGCATGGTGTCCCACCTTCGTCAGGCGCCCAACCTCCAGCGCCGACAGTTCTTTCGCTTTACGTGCCATCTTTCGAATCCCAAAGTCACATCCTTGATGTCAGCGAGCTCGGCGAAGAGCTCTCTGACGTCAAATTGTGCCGTCTTTCTATCCGCCATGGTATCTACCATAAAAGATCCGATTGAATCAGATTTGGCTGGACTGATTTGGACTTTGAGATCGAGTGATTTTCGGAAAAACTTATATAAATCAGTGGTCTAGGTGTTGCGCTTGGACTGATTTGGACTTCGTTGGAAGTTCGGCGGACGGACTCCGTTTCCGCCAGAGCTAAAAAAACCCGCCCTAAACCAGCGGGTTTTTTTACGTCTGTGCTGGGCGTTGGCCCCACGTAAATCAACGTGGCACGCTCTGTTTCATTGGGTTTTCTGTGCAAGCGGCATCCGTTTGACTCCCATGCTCAATTCAATTGCTTATGGCCTACATGATGGCCTGCAGAAATTGAGCTGTGCCGAATCGCATCCTTAAAACGATCACACCCTAGGTTTGCAGGCTGCGTGTGGTAACGCTCATGCACTATGGACGGTGTCAGCGGCTTGCAATCAAGGTGAGCCTGGGCGGCTATCTCGGTAGTGACCCTGGTCGCAGTACGTGAAGCTGTGCTTGGGCTACGCGATGTTGATGCCGACCTCATTAAGTCGTCCAGGATGAACGTCGCTGCCCAGTTGCTGGAGTTGGACAAGGCCGCCGACGTCTTTATCACCGAACATGAAAGCAGCTGGCGCGCCGCCATGTATGCCCTGCAGTGACGCAACTCACTGACCAACTACGCATCACAGCACTTTGGACGAATGTCAGTAGTTGCCAGGTCAATGATGGCTCTGGAAATTGCTCGGATGCTATGGGCGCTTTCGGTCAACTTAGTGGCGCGCATACCTTGATGCAAGTCTGTACTTGCCATGCTCGAGTCCTTCGGCGAGTTTTGGAGCGGTGTGACGCGCGCATTTTCATGCGGCTTTCATGCTTGTGCATTTGCCAGTGGGGTGTGCTTTGACTGCGCTCTAGACAAAAAAGCCCGCTTGGCGCAATGCCGGGCGGGCTGGGTATGACGTGGTGCGGGCTAAGCAGCGTGGCTTATGTTCAGGGGTAAAGCGCGTAGGGTTGCACTTGAATGCTGCCGCCACCAATCACGAAAACGCCTGCGAGGTTGGTAAACACCTCAGCTTGCAGTGTGAGACGCCCCAATTCCGCCACCGCAGCCCCCGTGGAGCTATCCACCGAATACACGATCAACAGCATTTGGCGGGTCGCACTGTCCATGGAGGTCGCAACGCGCAGGATCGTATTGGCCGGGAAGTAACCGATGGTGGCGACATTCGCAGCAGCGGACTTTCCATCCGCGCCGACGATCCATTGCTCAGACTGTATCCGACCATCTTGTTGAAAGATCACCCCCACCCCTCTAAACCAAAGCAACTGGTTCACGGGGGAGGTGGGGCTAGGGCCTTGCCCAATGTTTTGCCAAGCACCGGAAACGTTTGGAGCTGCGTGGAAGCAGATGCCCGCATGGCCGCCGTTGGTCGCCTCTGGCACGATGTCAAAGAAAACGCCTCGAGCACCATTCGTTTGGAGATAGTCCAATCCCAGCTGGAAGGCCTGATTCTGCGGAGCGCCCACGTACCGTGAGGACGCCGAGATGACTTTGTGTGCTCCCACGGCGAGGCCTGCGCTTTGCGCTTTTGCGATACCCGGAACTGCAGCCATCAGTGGCAGCAGCGTTGCAGACTGGAGAATCTTGCGGCGTTGAATGGTCATAAAAATCTTCAAAGAGTGATTGATGGAAATGCACGCTTTGGCAAGCAGACTCGGGCTCTGCGACAGGCTTGGCTTAAGAGTCAGTGCGCCTTTTTGGTGCGAAAACATCATGTCACGCGAGATGTGAATGTTTGCTATTGGTTGACCACCGATACCGCTTTTACGAATAGACACGCATGGGCACGGTTTAGCAGATAGCTACAACAGCGGCCACGATATTGGGGCACAAAAGCAGGCTCATTGGAGTTCCCTGCATGGGGTGATTGAGTCGAAGATTTGTTGGGTGTGGCCGGGCCCTGTGGGGCTCACAGCTTCGAGCGCGTGTACGCCTTCACGAGCGCTTTTCGTCGTTCTGCTTGATGTCGCGCGGCATTGAATTTAGTCAGGTATGCCGCATTGGGTTTTGTGCCTCTCGCAGCCACGGGGGGAAGAGCTGCTGCCGCGCAGTGCGCCCCACGCGGTGTTGGTGATGTCCCGGTTCAGGCTGCGGATGCGCCCGCTGGACTGGGTTCCACTTTGCTCTTGAGGGAGACCCGGCCCACTGCGCAGTGCGGTGGCACACGCCTTTTCGCCATCTAGGTCACTCGTCGATCGAGGCACTCCAGCGGCTTCCCCAGTCGCCGCTGCCGGTGCGGTTGACTTTGTCGATCTCGCGCCGGTCGCGTTTGGTGGGGCGACCTTCCTGCAGCGCGGCGGCGGGCTCGGGGGCCAAGCGGCGCAGCTCGGCGGCTTTTTCCCTGGCGGCGATGCTGTCGGGGGTTTCTTCGTACAGGAGCTGGGCCACGGGGGCCGGGCCGCGTGCACCGCTCAGGCCCCGCACGCGCACGGTGCGCGCGACGGGGCCCTGGCGCAGGGCCACGGTGTCGCCGCAGCGCAAATCGCGCGCGGGTTTGGCCAGTTGGCCGTTGACGGTGACCCGGCCCTTGCCGATCTCTTCTGTGGCCAGGCTGCGGGTCTTGTAGAAGCGGGCGCACCAGAGCCACTTGTCCAGCCGCATTGTCTCCAGGGTGTTCATGGGCGAGATTGTGCCGCCTGTGGCTCGGCAGGGCCATCGGCTGCAGCGCTGGGCAGGGGCAGGCGCACCACGGCGTCCAGGCCCATGACCCGCTGGCCCGCTGTGCGGTTGCTGAGGGTGATGCTGCCTTCCAGTGCCTGCACGATTTCGTGGCAGATGGCCAGGCCCAGGCCACTGCCGGTGCGCACGTCGCCTGCCGAGAAGGGCTGGAACAGCCGGGCCGCCAGCTCGTCGTCAATGCCTGGGCCATGGTCGCTGATCGTGAGCGCCACATGCCGCCCGTCGCTGCGCAGATCCACCGTGAGTTCGCTGCCCGGCGGCGCGTGGCGCACGGCGTTGTGCAGAAGGTTGCGGCTGAGTTCGCGCAGCATCCATTCGTGGGACTGCACCAGCGCGGGCTCGGTGTGAATGCCGAAGTCCAGGTCGCGCTGGGCGATCAGGGGTGAGATCTCCAGCGCTACGGCGCGCAGGATGTCGTCGAAGCGGGTGGCAGGCGGGGTGCTTTGCTGGCGCAGCTGTTCCACCTTGGCCAGGGCCAGCATCTGGTTGGCGAGCTGGGTGGCGCGGTCCACGGTGTCGCTGATCTCGTGCAAAGCTTGGCGAGGCTCCACATCGCCACGCAGGGCCGATTGCACCTGGGTCTTTAGCACCGCCAGCGGGGTGCGCAACTGGTGCGATGCATCGCGCACAAAACGCTTCTGATGCCTGAGCAGGTGGCGCAGGCGCTGCATGACCTCGTTGGTGGCGTCCACCAGCGGCTGCAGTTCGCGCGGGGCCGTGGGGGCGGCGATGGGGCTCAGGTCGCCCTCGCGCCGTGCCTGCAGCTGCTGGCTGAGCTGGCGCACTGGCTGGGTTGCGCGCTGCACGACCAGCACCACGGTGAATGCGATCACTGCGATCAGCAGCGCCTGGCGCAGCAGCGTGTTCCAGAGGATCTGCAGGGCCAGGGTTTCGCGCACCTCCAGGGTTTCTGCCACCTGGATCACGGCCATGGTGCGACCCTCGGAGCTGGCCACTGGCTGGAGCAGCACGGCCACACGCACATCGCGGTCGCGGAACCGGTCGTCGTAGAAGTCCACCAGGGCGGCGTAGGGGGGCTTGTCGGGGATGCTGCCCCGCCACACCGGCAAGTCTTCAAAGCCCGACACCATGTCTCCTTTCAAGGTAGAGACGCGGTAGAACATCTGGCTCTGGTTGTCGGCCTCGAAGGCTTCTAGCGCCGAGTACGGCACGATGGCCCGCAACTGCGCCGCATCGTCAAAGCCTTTCACATCGAGCTGCTCGCTGATGCTCTTGGCCGATGCCAGCAGGGTGCGGTCGTAGGCGGTGTTCAGCGATGCCAGTGTCTGGTGGTACAGACTCCAGGTGTTGAAGCCGATGAACAGTGCCACCGGCAGCAGAATACCCAGCAACAGCCGCCGCCGCAGCGAATGGTGGCGTGCCACGTTCTGGGTCTGGGTTCGGGTCGGGCCCTGGCTCATGCGTCGGCCCGCAGCAGATAGCCCAGGCCGCGCAGCGTCATCAGTGTCAGGCCCGTGCCCGCCAGCTTCTTGCGCAGCCGGTACACCACCACCTCGATGGCTTCGTACTGCACATCCAGCTGACCGGGGAACACCAGTTCATACAGCCGCTCCTTGGTCACGGCGTGGCCGGGTTGCGCTAGCAGTGCGTGCATCAGCGCCAGCTCGCGAGGGGTGAGTTCCATCACCTCGCCGTTCAGGTACAGCGCGCCGCTGTCCTTGTCGTAGCGGATGGCGCCGATCTGCAAGGTGCTGGGCGCCAGGGGGGGCACGGTGGGGTCGGCGCTGCGACGCACCAGGGCACGCAGGCGGGCCTCCAGTTCATCCAGGTCAAAGGGCTTGGGCAGATAGTCGTCGGCGCCAGCGTTCAGGCCCAGCACCCGGTCGCCCACTGTGCCGCGCGCGGTCAGGATCAGAACGGGGGTGCGCAGGCCCCGGTTGCGCGCCTGCTGCAGCACCTGCAGGCCATCCAGTCCAGGCAGGGTCAGGTCCAGAACGATGGCGTCGGGCTGCAGGGCGGCCCACTGGGCGAGGGCGGCGCGCCCGTCGCTGACGGCCGTGACCTCCATGCCCCGGCGCGTCAGTGCACGGTGCAGGGTGGCCTGCATGGTGGGGTCGTCTTCTACAAGGAGCAATTGCATGCGCGGGACCATATCACTCCCGGGCGGGCTGCGCGCGCTGCACGCGCTTGCCGCAGAGGGGCTTCAGAGGCTAGTGTTTTCCCTGAGTCTGAGGACAGCCGTTTGACAGGCAGCGCGCGCATCATCGGGCAGTCCGATAACCATTCAGGAGACTCCATGCGTCGCGATACCTTTCTGAAATCACTGGCCGCCATGGCCGCTGCAGGCGTGTTGCCCGTCTCAGCCCAGACGGCGTCTGCCGTCAAGATGATGATTCCTGCCAACCCGGGCGGAGGCTGGGACACCACCGGCCGTGCGCTGGGCAAGGCCATGCAGGACGCGGGTGCCGCATCGTCGGTGGCTTATGACAACAAGGGCGGTGCCGCTGGTGCGATTGGCCTGGCGCAGTTCGTCAACGCCAGCAAGGGCGACCCGAACGCCATGATGGTGATGGGCGCCGTGATGCTGGGCGGCATCATTACCGGCAAGCCACCCGTGGGTCTGGACAAGGTCACGCCGCTGGCGCGCCTGACCAGCGAATACAACGTGTTCGTGCTGCCTGCCAACTCGCCCTTCAAGACCATGAAGGACGTGATCGACCAGCTCAAGAAAGACCCTGGCAGCGTGAAGTGGGGCGGCGGTTCGCGCGGCTCCACCGAGCACATTGCGGCCGCGATGATTGCGCGCGAAGTGGGCGTGGACCCTGCCAAGATCAACTACGTGGCCTTCCGTGGGGGCGGTGAGGCCACCGCAGCCATCCTGGGCGGCAATGTCACCGTGGGCGGCAGCGGCTACAGCGAGTTTGCCGAATACATCACGGCCGGCAAGATGCGCCCCGTGGGCGTGACCTCGGGCACCCGCCTCAAGGGCGTGAACGTGCCCACGCTCAAGGAGCAGGGCATCAACGTGGAGATCGGCAACTGGCGCGGCGTGTATGGCGCCCCCGGCATCACGCCCGAGCAGCGCAAGGCCCTGATCGACGCCCTGACCAAGACCTACAAGCACAAGGCCTGGCAGGACGCGATGGAGAAGAACGGCTGGACCCCTGCATGGATGGCAGGCGACGAGTTTGCCAACTTCGTGGACAGCGAATTTGCCAGCATGCGCGCCACGATGGCCAAGTCCGGGATGATCTGATCGGGAGCAAGACGCTGTGCTGCCGCCCTGTCCGGTAGGAAGGGCGCGGCGGCGCAGCGCGCTGGTTGGTGCGAAGGAAAAAACATGACACAACAACATTCATCGCGCTCCAAGCCCCTGCAGACCCTGGTGGGGTCGGGCTTGGTGCTGCTCTCGCTGGGCCTGGGCTGGGGGGCCAGCTCGGTCAGCTCCGAGGCGGGCTACGGTGGCGTGGGTCCCAACTTCTTCCCCTGGGTGGTCAGCATTGCGCTGCTGATCTGCGGCGTGCTCTGTGTGGTGCACGCGCTCACGGGCGGATTCCGCGAACTGGAAGACGGCTCGGGCGACGAGCGGGCCCACTGGAAGGGCTTCATCTGGGTCTCCGCCGGGCTGCTGCTCAATGCCCTGCTCATCACCACGCTCGGCTTCATCCTCAGCTGCGCGCTGTGTTTTGTGCTCTCGGTGCGCGGCTTCAAAAGCTCCGAAGGCGAGCTGGACCTGCGCCTGCAAGCCTGGATCAAGGATTCCTTCATCGGCATCGCAGTGGCTGCGCCGGTGTACTGGATGTTTACGCAATTGCTGGCCATCAACCTGCCCGGCCTGACCAACACGGGGTGGCTGTAAAGCCTGCGCGCCATGGAAACCTTAAACCTTTTGATGCAGGGTTTTGCCACTGCGGCAACACCCATCAACCTGATGTGGGCCTTTGTGGGCTGCATGATCGGCACCGCCGTGGGCGTGCTGCCCGGCATCGGCCCGGCCGTGGCCGTGGCCATGCTGCTGCCCATCACCGTGAAGGTCGAGGCCACGGCTTCGATGATCTTCTTTGCCGGCATTTACTACGGCGCCATGTACGGCGGCTCCACCACCTCCATCCTGCTCAACACGCCGGGTGAGGCGGGGTCCATGGTCACGGCCATGGAGGGCAACAAGATGGCCAAACATGGCCGCGCCGGTGCGGCGCTGGCCACGGCCGCCATCGGCTCGTTTGTGGCGGGCACCATCGCCACCATCCTGGTCACCTTCTGCGCACCCCTGGTGGCCGAATACGCCATCCGCCTGGGCCCCCCTGAATACTTCATGCTGATGGTGCTGGCCTTCACCACCGTGAGCGCGGTGCTGGGCAAGAGCACGCTGCGCGGCATGGTGGCCCTGTTTGTGGGCCTGGCCATGGGGCTCATCGGCATCGACCAGATCACGGGCCAGGCCCGCTACACCGGTGGCGTGCCCGAGCTGATGGACGGCATCGAGGTGGTGCTGATTGCCGTGGGCCTGTTTGCCGTGGGCGAGGCGCTGTACAACGTGATGTACGAAGGCAAGGCCGACGAAACCCAAAACCGCCTGACCAGCACCCACATGACCAAGGAAGAGTGGAAGCGCTCCTGGCCCGCCTGGCTGCGCGCCACGGCCATCGGCTTCCCCTTTGGCACCGTGCCTGCGGGCGGCAGCGAGATCCCGACCTTCCTGAGCTACGCCGCTGAAAAGAAACTGAGCAAGAACCCCGAAGAGTTCGGCACCACCGGCGCCATCGAAGGCGTGGCGGGCCCCGAGGCTGCCAACAACGCCGCCATCACGGCCACGCTGATCCCGCTGCTCACGCTGGGCATTCCCACGTCCAACACCACTGCCATCCTGCTGGGCGCGTTCCAGAACTACGGCATCCAGCCCGGCCCGCAACTCTTTGACACCAACGGTGCACTGGTGTGGGCGCTGATCGCGTCGATGTACATCGGCAACGTGATGCTGCTGATCCTGAACCTGCCGCTGGTGGGCTTGTGGGTGAAGCTGCTGAACATTCCCAAGTCGTACCTGTACGCGGGCATTCTGGTGTTCTCCACGCTGGGTGTGTATGGCATGCGCCAAAGCGCGTTCGACCTGGTGCTGCTGTACGCCATTGGCCTGCTGGGTGTGGTGATGCGCCGTTTCGACTTCCCGGCCGCCCCAGTGGTCGTGGGCATGATCCTGGGGCCCCTGGCCGAGGCGCAGATGCGCAATGCCGTGGCGATTGGCGAAGGCAAGTGGACCATCTTCCTGGAGCGTCCCGGCTCGGTGACCCTGATCGTGATCGTGCTGGCTGTGCTGATCGTGCCGCGCCTGCTGCGCCGCTGGGCCGCGCGCAAGATGGCACTGGCGCAGGCCTGACCTCCGCCAGATCGCAAACAGGCTCTGGGAGCCTGCCTCCAACAAAAAAACCGCGCCTTCCAGCGCGGTTTTTTTATGTGTCAGCAACGATGTCGTCACAAGCCAGACACCCAAGGCCCTGACGCCCTTCGATGCCCTCCCCACCAGGATGGCTTGCTCAACGGGGGCCTATTCTACCATAAAATGCGAATAGTTCTTATTTGCAAGGATAGCGCATGGTCTCACTTCCGCAGGAGTTTCTGGCGCTGTGCCGCCAGCTGGGGGATGCACAGCAGCGCTGCAGCGCCGCCATGCAGGCACAGGCCCGGCAGATCGAGGCCCTGACGGCCGAGGTGGTGCGCTTGCGCGGCGCGGTCATCGTGCGCGACACCCGCCTGGCGCTGGCCTGGGACGAGCTGGAGCAACTGCGTGCCGCCAACCCCAGCCTGCCGCGCCGCCAGGCCATGGCGCGGCATATCAGTCTGCTGGCAGAGCGCATCACCCGCTTGTCGCGGGAATGCCTGCGCTGGCGCCAGGTGGCGCAGGGGCAGACACCGGTGGCGCTGCCCTCTGTGCAGGAGCCAGCGCTGTTGGCCACTGGGGTCTCCATGCCAACTGCACCGGTGCAGCCGGTGCTGCCACAACTGCGCATGGACGACGGCTTTGGGCGGCGTGCCCAGGCCGGGCAGGGCGGTGGGGAGTATGGGGAAGGCAACCCGTCGGCCCTGGATGCCAGCCTGGCCGCCGCCGATCTGGTGATCTGCCAGACGGGCTGCATCAGCCACGACGACTACTGGCGTGTGCAGGACCACTGCCGCCGCACGGGCAAGCCCTGCATCCTGGTGGACCAGCCCCTGGCCGTGCGGGAGGCGCAGGCGCTGGCCGCCCTACGGCCCATGGTGGTGCTGCGCATGGCCCCGGCCATCCTGCCTGCGGCGTCCGGGCGGCCTGAAGATATTGAAATCTGATAAAAAATGGCCGTTACCGCGCATTGGTATTGCCCTTTTAGCTATTGAAGTTGTAGCAATTCGAGCATTGGGCGCTTCCTTTGCCCGTGTGTGTGGGCGGGTACTGGACAGCAGCGCCGCGATACCATCCGCAGATGCCTTTGCTTGTTGACGACGCCCCCGCACTGCCGCTGGATGCCCAGGGCATCCTCGAACTGGCGGCACGCTCCATGTTCCAGCTGTTCTCCAGCGTCAGCCAGGGCATGTTCCTGGTGGACCGCAGCGGGCGAATCGTGTGGGTGAACGAGGGCTACCAGCGCTTTCTGCCCGACCTCGGATTTTCGTCGGTGGACCAGTTTGTGGGCCGCACGGTGGAAGAGGTGATCCCCAACACCCAGATGCGCCGCGTGCTCGAAACCGGCCAGCCCGTGCTGATCGACCTGCTCACCAACAAGGCGGGCACCTTCGTGGTCAGCCGTATCCCGCTGCGCGACGAGGGCGACCGTGTGATCGGCGCCATCGGCATCGTGTTGTTCGACCACCCCGAGACCACGCTGCAGCCCCTCATCAGCAAGTTTGCGCTGCTGCAGCGCGACCTCGATGATGCCCGGCGTGAGCTGGCCAGCCAGCGCAACCGCAGCCTGGCAGCGGCGGGTGATGGCGAGCGGCGCGCCAAATACACGTTTGCGAGTTTCATTGGGTCGAGCCCCGCAGCGGCCGAGGTCAAGCGCCAGGCGCGCCGTGCGGCGCAGTCCACCAGCCCCGTGCTGCTGCTGGGCGAAACCGGCACCGGCAAAGAGCTGCTGGCTCACGCCATCCACGCCGCATCGAGCCGCGCCAGCGGCCCGTTCGTCAGCGTGAACATCGCCGCCGTGCCCGACACGCTGCTCGAAGCCGAGTTCTTTGGCGTGGCGCCAGGCGCCTACACCGGCGCTGACCGCAAAGGCCGCGACGGCAAGTTCAAGCTGGCCGACGGCGGCACGCTGTTCCTCGACGAAATCGGCGATATGCCCCTAAGCCTGCAGGCCAAGCTGCTGCGCGCGCTGCAGGAGGGGGAGATCGAGCCATTGGGCAGCAACAAGCTTGTGCCTTTCAACGTGCGCATCCTGGCCGCCACCTCGCGCGATTTGGCGACCCTGGTGCGCGAGGGCAAGTTCCGCGAGGACTTGTTCTACCGCCTGCATGTGCTGCCCGTGCGCGTGCCGCCGCTGCGCGTGCGGCGCGGCGACATCCCGGCGCTGGTCGAGGCCCTGGGCGAAGACCTGGCCCTGCGCAACGGCACGCCGCCGCCCGAGCTGCTGCCGGATGCGATGGCCCTGCTGGCGGGCCAGCCCTGGCGCGGCAACATCCGCGAGCTGCGCAACGTGCTGGAGCAGGCGGTGATGCGCGGCGAAGGCCAGTCCATCGACGCCGCGCAGCTCGAACGCATCCTGCGCGAGGCGGGTGTGGAGCCCGCCGCCCCGGCGCCCGTGCAGGACCCGGTCCACCACGCGGCCGACACCGAGGACGAAAGCCGCTACCTGCGCCCCCTGGCCGAGCAGGTGGCCGAGCTGGAGCGCAAAGCCATTGCCGCCACGCTGAAAGCCCATGGCGGCAACAAGCTGGCCACCGCGCGGCAGCTGGGCATTTCGCGCGCCACGCTGTATGGACGTCTGGAAAACCCTGAATAAATTTCAGGCAAATGTCTGAAATTCAGGCAAATCAACTGCACTAATTTCAGACACTGCTTCTGAGGTGTTAGCAGAAGTTTCATACAAATCAATAGCTTGCGAGCTGGCACAAACTGTGCAATGTTCAGGCATCACAACAGGAGACATCGCCATGCACCGTCGCACTCTGGTCACCCTCGCCACTGCAGCCGTTACCGCCGCCACGCTTTCCGCCCCCGCTTTCGCCCAGACCGGCGAAATCCGCATCGCCCACGTCTACAGCAAGACCGGCCCGTTGGAAGCCTATGGCAAGCAGACCCAGACCGGCCTGATGATGGGCCTGAACTACGCCACCGGCGGCAGCATGACCGTCAATGGCAAGAAGCTCGTCGTGATCGAGAAGGATGACCAGGGCAAGCCCGATCTGGGCAAAAGCTTGCTGGCCTCGGCCTACTCGGACGACAAGGCCGACATCGCCGTCGGCCCCACCTCCAGCGGCGTGGCCCTGGCCCTGCTGCCCGTGGCCGAGGAATACAAGAAGATCCTGCTGGTCGAGCCCGCCGTGGCCGATGCCATCACCGGCGACAAGTGGAACAAGTACATCTTCCGCACCGGCCGCAACAGCAGCCAGGACGCCATCTCCAACGCCGTGGCCATCGACAAGGCGGGCGTGACCGTGGCCACGCTGGCGCAGGACTATGCCTTCGGCCGCGACGGCGTGAAGGCCTTCAAGGACGCGCTCAAGAACGCCAAGCTGGTGCACGAGGAATACCTGCCCACCACCACCACCGACTTCACCGCCGGTGCCCAGCGCCTGATCGACAAGCTCAAGGACGTGCCCGGCCGCAAGGTCATCTTCATCATCTGGGCCGGTGCAGGCAACCCGTTCAAGATCGCTGATCTGGACCTCAAGCGCTACGGCATCGAGATCGCCACGGGCGGCAACATCCTGCCCGCCATGGCTGCGTACAAGAACTTCCCGGGCATGGAAGGCGCCACGTACTACTACTTCGGCATCCCCAAGAACCCCGTGAACGAAGCCCTGGTGGCCGCGCACTACAAGGAGTTCAAGACTCCGCCAGACTTCTTCACCGCCGGTGGTTTCAGCTCTGCCATGGCGCTGGTCACGGCCCTCAAGGCCACGAACGGTGACACCAACACCAACAAGCTCATCAAGACCATGGAGGGCATGAGCTTCGAGACGCCCAAGGGCAAGATGACCTTCCGCAAGGAAGACCACCAGGCCATGCAGAGCATGTACCACTTCAAGATCAAGGTGGACCCGGCCTTTGCCTGGGGCGTGCCCGAGCTGGTGCGCGAGATCAAGCCTGAAGAGATGCAAGTTCCGATTCGCAACAAGCGATAAACGGTTTGCGTGGCCCCGCTGGCTGACGATTGTTCAGTCCGGCGGGGATCCATCCTCGCGGGGGCGGCCGCCCCTTTTTTTCCAGTGAATTGATGCATGAACCCCCGGATTACACGGGGGCTGGGTCGGTTTTTCTCAAAAATTATTTGGAGACAAGACAACATGGCTTTCAATTTCATCCGGGCGGCTGCAGCAGGGGCTGCAATGGCACTGTGTGGCACGGGCAGCGCCTTTGCCGCCGTCAACCTGCCAGCACTCAAGATCGACAAGACGCAGACCACCGTGTCGGGCCTGTCCTCGGGCGGCTTCATGGCGGTGCAGTTGCACGTGGCGTATTCGGCCACGTTTGCCAAGGGCGCGGGCGTGGTCGCTGGCGGCCCGTTCTATTGCGCTGAAGGATCGGTCGTCAATGCCACCGGGCGCTGCATGGCCAGCCCCGCAGGCATCCCCACCAGCACGCTGGTGAGCACCACCAACACCTGGGCCAGCCAGGGCGTGATCGACCCCGTGGCCAACCTGCAAAGCTCCAAGGTCTACCTGTTCTCAGGCACGCTCGACAGCGTGGTCAAGACCGGTGCCATGGACGCGCTGCGCACCTACTACAACAGCTTCGTGCCCACGGCCAACGTGGTCTACAAGAAAGACATCGCGGCCGAACACGCGATGGTGACGGCCGACTACGGCAATGGCTGCTCCACCAAGGGCGCGCCCTACATCAGCGACTGCAACTTCGACCTGGCCGGTGCCATGCTGCAGCACCTGTACGGCACGCTGAACGCTCGCAACAACGCCACCTTGCCCACCGGCAACTACATCGAGTTCAACCAGAGCGAATTCATCAGCAACCACGGCATGGCCACCACGGGCTGGGCTTATGTGCCCCAGGCCTGCCAGGCGGGCGGCACGGCCACCTGCAAGCTGCATGTGGTGCTGCATGGCTGCAAGCAGAACATCAGTGACGTGCAGCAGCAGTACGTGCGCAACACGGGCTACAACCGCTGGGCCGACACCAACAACATCGTGATGCTGTACCCGCAGACCAGCACTGCAGCCACCAACAGCTGCTGGGACTGGTGGGGCTATGACAGCGCCAACTATTCCAAGAAGTCCGGCCCGCAGATGGCGGCCATCAAAGCCATGGTGGACCGCGTCTCCAGCGGCACGGGCGGCACCACGCCCCCTGACCCTGTGGCCCTGCCTGCCCCCACGGGCGTGAGCACCTCGGGCGCCACCGCCAGCAGCATGGCCATCGGCTGGGCCGCTGTCACGGGCGCAGCCAGCTACAACGTGTACCGCAACGCCAACAAGGTCAACGCGCTGCCCGTCACTGCTACCAGCTACACCGACACCGGCCTGGCCGCATCCACCACCTACAGCTGGACAGTGCGCGCCGCCGATGCCAATGGGGCCGAAGGCGCCACATCGGCCGCTGCGTCGGGCACCACGCTGGCGGGCTCGGGCGGCACGGCCACCTGCACCACGGCCAGCAACTATGCACACACGCTGGCCGGGCGCGCCTATGCCGCCGGGGGCTATACCTATGCGCTGGGCTCCAACCAGAACATGGGCCTGTGGAATGTGTTCGTCACCAACACCTTGAAGCAGACCAGCACCAACTACTACGTTATCGGCACTTGTCCTTAAAGTGCCGGGGCGCGCTGCCGCAGGGCAGGGCGCCCCACCCATTTCCATCGATTGACTCAGACCGTGAAAGTGAACCCCCACCCATGAGCACCTTGGCCACCAAGGACTTGACCATCCGCTTCGGCGGCCACGTGGCGGTCAACGGCGTGACCTGCTCGTTCGAGCCCGGCACGCTGACCGCCATCGTGGGCCCCAACGGCGCGGGCAAGACCACCTACTTCAACCTGATCTCGGGGCAACTCAAGGCCACCAGTGGCAGCGTCACGCTGGGCGGGCAGGACCTTACGGGCCAGTCCGTCTCGGCACGCACCCACGCGGGCCTGGGCCGGGCGTTCCAGCTCACCAACCTGTTTCCCAACCTCAGCGTGCTCGAAAACGTGCGCCTGGCCGTGCAGGCCACACAGGAGGGCAAGCACCGCCGGGGCCTGAACCTGTGGAGCGTCTGGAGCGACCACACCGCGCTGACCCAGCGCGCCCGCGTGATCCTGCAGGCCGTGGCCATGACCGACCGCGCCGACACCCCCGTGGCCAGCCTGCCACACGGCGACCAGCGCAAGCTGGAGGTGGCATTGCTCATGGCGCTGGAGCCGCAGGTCTACATGTTCGACGAGCCCACGGCCGGCATGAGCCATGACGAGGCGCCCGTGATCCTGAACCTGATCCGCGAGCTGAAGAAGGACAAGACCAAGATCATCCTGCTGGTGGAGCACAAGATGGACGTGGTGCGCGAGCTGGCCGACCGCATCATCGTGCTGACCAACGGCACGCTGGTGGCCGATGGCCCACCGGCCGAGGTGATCGCATCGCCCGTGGTGCAAGAGGCCTACCTGGGTGTGACCAAGGAGGCCGCATGAGCACCAGCAACGCAAGCACCACCAACCTGCTCGAACTCAAGGGCGTGCACACGCACATCGGCGCGTACCACATCCTGCACGGCGTGGACCTGGCCGTGCCCAAGGGCCAGCTCACCATGCTGCTGGGCCGCAACGGCGCGGGCAAGACGACCACGCTGCGCACCATCATGGGCCTGTGGCATGCGTCGCAGGGCTCCATCCACTTTGGCGGCAAAGACATCACCGCGATGAACACCCCCGCCATTGCCGGCCTGAACATCGCCTATGTGCCCGAGAACATGGGCATCTTTGCCGACCTCACGGTGAAGGAAAACATGCTGCTGGCCGCCCGCAGCGCGCGCAATGCCGCGCAGATGGACGAGGCGCGGCTGCAGTGGATCTTCAAGCTCTTCCCAGCAGTGGAGAAGTTCTGGAACCACCCCGCAGGCAAGCTCAGCGGAGGCCAAAAGCAGATGGTGGCTGTGAGCCGCGCCATCGTCGAGCCGCGCGATCTGCTCATCGTGGACGAGCCCAGCAAGGGCCTCGCGCCCGCCATCATCAACAACATGATCGATGCGTTCGACCAGCTCAAGAAGAGTGGCGTGACCATCCTGCTCGTCGAGCAAAACATCAACTTTGCCAAGCGACTGGGTGACACCGTGGCCGTGATGGACAACGGCCAGGTGGTGCATGCGGGCAGCATGGCCGCGCTGGCGCAAGACGAAGAACTGCAGCGCTCGCTGCTGGGGCTGGCGCTATGAGTGTCACCCTTGGTTTCAAGCTTTTCAGGCCGTCTGCGCGCGTCCATCATGCGATTGCAGCTATCAAAAGCATAGTGATTGCACATTCCCCCACCCCCCAACAAGGAGGCCTGGCATGAGCATGGCCCGCGACTTCGACTGGAAACCCCTGGCCCTGGTGCCTGCGCTGGCGCTGCTGGTGCTGCCCTTTGTGGGCTCGCCCAGCACCTGGCTCACGCTCACGGTGGCGGGGCTGGCCATGGGCATGATCATCTTCATCATCGCCTCGGGCCTCACGCTGGTGTTTGGCCTCATGGACGTGCTGAACTTCGGTCACGGCGTGTTCATTGCACTCGGTGCCTTTGTGGCCACCAGCGTGCTGGGCGCCATGGGCGACTACACCCAGAGCGCCGAGCTGTGGCGCAACCTGATGGCCGTGCTGCCCGCCATGGTGGTGGCCATGGCGGTGGCGGGGGCCGTGGGCCTGGCGTTCGAGCGCTTCATCGTGCGGCCGGTGTACGGCCAGCACTTGAAGCAGATCCTCATTACCATGGGCGGCATGATCATTGGTGAAGAACTCATCAAGGTCATCTGGGGCCCGCAGCAGATTCCGCTGCCGCTGCCCGAAGGCATGCGCGGCTCGCTGCTGGTGGGCGATGCGGCCATCGAAAAGTACCGCCTGGTGGCCGTGGCCGTGGGCCTGCTGGTGTTCGGCGTGCTGGCCTGGACGCTGTCGCGCACCAAGGTCGGCCTGCTGATCCGCGCTGGTGTGCAAGACCGCGAGATGGTCGAAAGCCTGGGCTACCGCATACGCCGCCTGTTCATTGGCGTGTTCGTGGTGGGCTCGGCCCTGGCGGGCCTGGGCGGCGTGATGTGGGGCCTGTACCAGCAGAACGTGGTGCCCCAGATGGGCGCGCAGGTCAACGTGCTGATCTTCATCGTGATCATCATCGGCGGCCTGGGCAGCACGGGCGGGGCGCTCATCGGTGCGCTGCTGGTAGGGCTGATGGCCAACTACACCGGCTTCCTGGTGCCCAAGGTGGCGCTGTTCTCCAACATTGCCCTCATGGTCGCGATCCTGCTGTGGCGCCCGCAAGGCGTCTATCCGGTTGCCAACCGCTGATGAGGAGCCCCACAACATGCTGAATCGACTTCTATCTGGCGACTACCCGCGCAGCAAGGTGCTGGCGGTCATCCTCGTGACCCTCCTGCTGGGGCTGGCGTTTGCGCCCTTTCTTTTCCCCGGCGTCAAGGCGCTGTCTGTGGCGGCCAAGGTGCTGATCTTTGTGGTGCTGGTCGCCAGCTTCGACCTGCTGCTGGGCTACACCGGCATCGTGAGCTTTGCGCACACCATGTTCTTTGGCATTGGCGCCTATGGCATTGCCGTGGCCACTACCCGCCTGGGGCCCACCTGGACCGCGCTGGGTGTGGGTGTTGGCGGCGCACTGCTGCTGTCGCTGCTGCTGTCGCTGGCCGTGGGCCTGTTCTCGCTGCGCGTGCGGGCCATCTTCTTCGCCATGATCACGCTGGCCGTGGCTGCCGCCTTCCAGACGCTGGCCTCGCAGCTGTCGGATATCACCGGCGGCGAAGACGGCCTCACCTTCAAGGTGCCCGAGATCCTGTCGCCCAGCTTCGAGCCGTTTGACGATCCCTTCCTGGGCGTGACCATCGACGGGCGTCTGATCTGCTACTACCTGCTCTTCGTCACGGCCGTGGCGCTGGTGCTGGCGCTGCTGCGCATCGTCAACTCGCCCTTCGGCCGCGTGCTGCAGGCCATCCGCGAAAACGAGTTCCGCGCCGAAGCCATTGGCTACCGCGTGGTGGTGTACCGCACCACATCGAGCGTGCTGTCGGCGCTGTTTGCCACTATGGCGGGCGCGATGCTCGCGCTCTGGCTGCGCTACAACGGGCCGGACACCTCGCTCAGCTTCGAAATCATGATGGACTGCCTGCTCATCGTGGTGATCGGCGGCATGGGCACGATCTACGGCTCGGCCATTGGCGCCGTGCTGTTTCTGGTGGCGCAAAGCTACCTGCAGGATCTGCTGCGCCTGGGCCACGAGGCCACCTCGGGTCTGCCCTGGCTGTCGGCCCTGCTGTCGCCCGACCGCTGGTTGCTGTGGCTGGGCGTGCTGTTTGTTCTGTCTGTCTATTACTTCCCCACCGGTGTGGTGGGGCGCCTGCGCGCGGCAGCTGCGCGCAAGGCGGGGTGAGTGGCCCCGGCCGCGCCGGGTGACCGGCGTGGCCTGGGTGTGTGGGTGAGCTGTGCAACAAGACGCAAAGAAAAAACTCCAGGAGACAAGCACATGAAGATGAGCATCAAGAACCCGCGTTTTCGTCCCTTTTCTCGTCCGTTCGTTCCCGCAGTGCTGGCCGCTGCGGTGTTGGCTGCCTGCGGTGGCAGTGATGGCGACAGCGCCGCACTCAACACCAAGCCTGCCTACCTGGGCGCAATCAGCGAGGCCAGCTACGACGGCGGCAGCAACGACCTGCTCACGGCGGGCCTGGGTGCCTCTGGCCTGGCCGCCGCTGCGCCCCCCGCATTTGCCGACCCGCTCCAGCCCACGGCGGCCGAGCTGCGCCGTACCGCCATCCACACCAACTACCGCGCCATGCTCGACATGACGGCGGCCGGTGGCTACGGCACGCTCTACGGCCCCAACGTGGATGCGCAGGGCAAGGTCACCACCGGCGAGGGCAAGGTGGCGGGCACCGAATACATCGCGTTTGCCGACGATGGCACAGGCCGCAAGAACGTCACCCTCATGGTGCAGGTGCCTGCCAGCTTCGACCCCAAGAAGCCCTGCATGATCACCGCCACGGCCTCGGGCTCGCGCGGTGTGTATGGCGGCATCTCCACTGGCGAATGGGGCCTCAAGAAGGGCTGCGCCGTGGCGTACTCTGACAAGGGCACGGGCGGCGCACCGCACGACCTCATGAATGACACCGTGCCGCTGATCGACGGCACACGCACCACGGCCACTGCAGCTGGCAAGGCCGCGGCCTTTAATGCGAGCCTCACGGCTGCCGAACTGGCTGCCTTCAACACCGCCACGCCCAACCGCTTCGCCTTCAAGCACGCGCACTCGGGCCAGAACGCCGAGAAGGACTGGGGTACGACCACCCTGCAGGCGGTGGAGTTTGGCTACTACGTGCTCAACCAGCGCTACGGCGCCACCGATGCAGCGGGCCAGCGCCTCAAGACGCTGACCCCGGCCAACACCATCGTGATCGCATCCAGCATCTCCAACGGCGGTGGCGCTGCCATCGCCGCCGCCGAGCTGGACACGCAAGGCCTCATCAGCGGCGTGGCCGTGTCTGAGCCCGCGCTGGAGCTGCCCGCCAACCCCGGCGTCACGGTGCGCCGTGGCAGCGCCGATGTGGCCGTCACCGGCAAGACGCTGGTGGACTTCACCACCCACGCCAACCTCTACCAGGCCTGTGCTTCGCTCGCGCCCTCGGTCAGCACCAGCCCTTTTGCCGCAGCGTTTGCGGCCGGGTTTGCCAGCACTGCGCTGCCCATCGCTCCCAACCGCTGCGCGTCGCTCAAGGCGGCGGGTCTGCTCACGGCCAGCACCACGGCCACGCAGGCCGAAGAGGCGCTGGAGAAACTGCGCGCCTATGGCTGGGAGCCCGAGTCGAACGACCTGCATGCCTCGCTGGCTGCATTTGAAGTGGCCCCGGCCGTGGCCGTGACCTTTGCCAACAGCCTCTCGCGCGCCAGCGTCCGGGACAACCTCTGCGGCTTCAGCTACGCCGCCACGGCAGCCACCGGCGGGGTCACGCCGCTGGCCGCAGCCGCGCTGCCCGTGCTGTTTGCTACGGGCAACGGCGTGCCTCCCTCGGGCGGCATCAATCTGGTCAACAACCTGGGCAAGCTGGGCCCGGCGCGCGACTTCCTGTCGGTGTCGGACGCCGGTGTGGCCGACTGGAACCTGAGCGGCGCGCTGTGCCTGCGCAACCTGGTCACCGGCACCGACGCCGCTGCCAAGAAGCTGCAGGCCGGTGTGGACGAAACCCGCCGCAGCGGTAACCTGCGTGGCAAGCCCGCCGTGATCGTACATGGCCGCGCCGATGCGCTGCTGCCCGTGAGCCATACCTCGCGCCCCTATGCCGCGCTGAACAAGAAGGTCGAGGGCGCCGCCAGCAAGCTCAGCTACGTGGAGGTGGCCAACGCCCAGCACTTCGACAGCTTCATCGGCCTGCCCACGGTGCTGCCGGGCTACGACAGCCGCTACGTGCCGCTGCACGTGTACCTGAACCACGCGCTCGACGCCGTGTACGACCACCTCGCCAGCGGCAAGGCTTTGCCTGCCAGCCAGGTGGTGCGCACGGTGCCGCGTGGCGGCACACCGGGCAGCGCCCCGGCCATCATGGCCGCCAACGTGCCGCCGCTGGCCACCACGCCTGCTGCCGCCAATGCCATCGCCATCACGGCGGGCACCATCGCCATCCCCGACTGACCCCAAGGAGCTTTGCCAGACGACACACCGTCACCGTCGCCTGCCGGGCACGCGCCGGGGTTGTATGCCCCAGCGCCGCCCGTGGGCGCGGCTGCAAGCCACTCAACCAGGGGATGAACCGAGATGGACAAAGTCAAGACATGGGGCCGCAGCGCGGCGGCAGCATTGGCGCTGATGTGGGGGGGCGCCACAGCACCCTCGCTGCACGCTGCCGAGATTGTGGTGGGGCAGGTGGCGCCGCTCACCGGCGTGCTGGCCAGCACCGGCGCGCAGATGGTGCTGGGCGGCAAGATCTATTTTGACTGGGTGAATGCCCAGGGCGGCGTGCACGGCGCCAGCATCCGCCAGTCGGTGGTGGACGACGCCTACAAGGTCGCCGACACCGTCAAGGCAACCCGCGAGCTGCTGGCCAAGCCCGAGGTGGTGGCGCTGTACGGCTTTGCAGGCACGGCCAACATCACCCAGTTGCTGTCCGATGGCGTGCTGGAGCAGGGCGGCGCCGCGCTGGTGGCGCCCTACACGGGGGGCGAGTCGCTGCGCAACCCGTTCAACCCCTGGATCTTTCATGTGCGTGCGGGCTATGCCGACGAGGCCGAGCACATGGTGCAGCAGCTCACCACCCTGGGCATGAACCGCGTGGCTGTGATGTACCAGGACGATGGTTTTGGCAAGGCGGGCCTGGCGGGGGTGGAGGCGGCGCTGGCCAAGCGCGGCCTCAAGCTCGTGGTGTCTGCGGGCTACGAACGCAATACCGACAAGGTGGACGACGCCGTCAAGGCCATCAAGTCCGTCGATGTGCATGCGGTCATCATGATTGCGGTGAACAAGCCTGCAGCAGCGTTCATCCAGCGCTACCGCGAGCAGGGCGGTGGTGCGCAGCTCTACAACATCTCGGTGGTGGACCCGACGGAGCTGGTCAAGCTCGCGGGCCTCAAGAACGCACATGGCCTGGGCATCAGCCAGGTGGTTCCGTACCCCTACCGGCCGCAGCTGCCCGTGGTGCGCGAATACCAGTCGCTGCTCAAGAAGTACGCCCCCGAGGCAGAGGTCAACTACACCAGCTTCGAGCAGTTTCTGGGCGCCAAGGTGCTGGTAGAGGCTCTGCGCCGTGCAGGGCCTGCGCCCACGCGCGCCAAGGTCGTCAAGGCGCTCGAATCGCTGCAGAGCTACGACCTCGGCGGCATCACTCTGGGCTACTCGCCCACCAACCGCATCGGCTCGCGCTACGTCGAGGTCACCGTAATCGGCAGCAATGGCCGCCTCATGAAATGAACGCGGCTCAAAAAACTCTCCTGGCGTCGTTGTCGCGTCTTGCCGTACTTCCAGTACTGTCTGCGACGCGACGCCTAGCCAGGACCGCTTCGCTGAGTTTTGTGAGCCGCTATCGATCCACAGGTTGTTTTGTCCGCAGCCTGCACTCTTCCACTGACTCTCAAGGTTGCCCACCATGACTCCGTTATCACGCTACGCCACCTGCGCTGGCTATGAAATCCATTACACGGAATGGGGTGCGGCCGATGCCCCGGTGGTGATTGCCTGGCACGGCCTCGCGCGCACCGGGCGCGACATGGACCCGCTGGCCGCCCACCTGGCATCGCGCTACCGCGTGATTTGCCCCGACACGCTGGGCCGGGGCCTGAGCCAGTGGGCGCGCGCGCCGCATCATGAATACCGCCTGTCGTTCTACGCGCGCATTGCGGCCGACCTGTTCGACCAGTTGGGCATCGAGAAAGCGCACTGGGTGGGTACATCGATGGGCGGCGCCATCGGCACCGTGTGCGCGTCGGGTTTGTTCGAGCCGCAGCTCAAGGGCCGCATCCAGAGCCTGCTGCTCAACGACAATGCCCCGCGCCTGGCCGACGCCGCGCTGGAACGCATCAAGGCCTATGCGGGCCACCCGCCCGCATTCGATACCGTGCGGGAGCTGGAGGCGTTTTTCCGGCAGGTCTACACGCCCTATGGCTGGCTCAGCGATGCGCAGTGGCGCCTGCTGACCGAGAGCAGCACCCGCCGCCTGCCCGACGGCCGTGTGACGCCGCACTACGACCCGGCCATGGTGCAGCAGTTCACCCACCACGCCAACGACTACCTGATCTGGGACCACTACGACGCGCTCGATATCCCCGTGCTGTGCCTGCGCGGCGCGGAGTCAGACCTGGTGCTGCGCGACACCACGGCCGAGATGCTGGCGCGCGGCCCCGGCGCGCGCGGCCAGGCGCAAGTCGTGGAGGTGCCCGGCTGCGGCCATGCACCCGCGCTCAATGTGCCGGAGCACTACGCGCTGGTGGACGGGTTTCTGGCCCGCGCGTCCTGAACGGACAGCGGGGAGCTGTGCAGCGTTGAAGGCGAGGGCTGCGCGCGGTACATTGGGCCGACGCCGCTCAACCCATTGCCATGAAACCCCTGCTGCTCATCGCCTCGCACCTGCTCACCCTGGCCTTGGGCTTTGCGCTGGGGGTGTATGTGTTGCCGATCCTGATCGCGCCGGATGCGCCGACGCTGCAGCAAATCCGGTCGGGCCTGCCCGCCGCGCAATGGACCGCCACCTTCCGCCGTGACCTGAAAGACAGCGACGCCCTGCACTGGGGCGAGGGCGCCGTGTCCATCAGCCCACAGGCGGTCAGCCTGGTGGGCAAGCTGGCCCCGGGGCCGGACTACAAGCTCTACCTGTCGCCCGAGTTTGTGGAGACCGAGGCCGACTTCAAGCGCCTCAAGCCCCAGATGCTGCGCGTGGGCGATGTAAAGACGTTCAATAACTTCATCGTCCCGCTGCCGCAGGGAGCGGACCCCGCGAAGTTCAACACCGTGATCGTCTGGTGCGAAACCTTCAGCGAGTTCATCACAGCCGCAAAGTACCAATAACCAGGGGAGGGGCGACCGCGGGTGTTACTGGCTGATCTGGGCCAGTGCAGCCTGCAGCCCTGCCAGCCCGCCCACGCGCTGGTTGTTGATGAAGATCTGCGGCATCTGCCGCACCGATGGCCCGCACTTGGCATAAAACGCCAGGCGCTCGGCCTCGTCGTCGATCTTGATTTCCTCAAAAGGCAGCGAACGCGACTGCAGCAGCTTCTTGGCCGAATCGCACTGGGGGCAGGCGGATTTGGAGTAAACGGTGATTTGAAAAGTCATGGGCAGAGTTTACGGGCGGGCCATGGCACCCGCTGCTGCCGGGCTTTCTCCACAACAGCGTTTGTGGTGGCAGAATACCAATTGGTTTGTTTTGTGACTAATTGGTAATTTATGCCCTTCTTCCTCTTCCTATCCAGTCTCCGCCGTTGTGCCTGGCTTGGGCTCGCGGTGGTGGCGCTCGCCCTCAGCGGCTGCTCGTCCACCCGCCCGCCCGAGGGCATCACGCCTGTCACCCCGTTCGACCTGGCCCGTTACGAGGGTCGCTGGTACGAGGTAGCGCGACTGGACCACTCGTTCGAGCGCGGCATGACCGACGTGAGCGCCACCTACCAGCGCCAGGCGGATGGCAGCGTGCGTGTGCTCAACCGGGGTTTTGACACCGGCAAGAACGACTGGCGCCAGGCCGAGGGCAAGGCCCTGTTCACGGGCGATGCTAATACCGCCTCGCTCAAGGTGTCGTTCTTCGGCCCGTTCTACGGCGGCTACCACGTGGCCGCGCTGGACGCCAACTACCAATGGGCCCTGGTGGTGGGGCCGGACCGCAGCTATTGCTGGATCTTGTCGCGCACCAAGCAGCTGCCTCCCACGCTGCGCGAACAGCTCATCGCCCGCGCGCAGGCGCTGGGCATCGACACCCAGGCCCTCATCTGGGTGACGCATGAGCGCACGGACCCGCAGCCATGAGCAGCGCCACCAACGCTTTGCCCATTGCCGTCGTCGGCGCAGGCCTGGCGGGCCTGTCGTGCGCCCAGGCATTGCTGCAGGCGGGGCATACGGTGCACCTGTTCGACAAAAGCCGGGGCCCGTCTGGCCGCATGAGCACCCGCCGCGCTGAAGACGACAACGGCCCCTGGCAGTGCGACCACGGCGCGCAATATTTCACCGCCCGCGACCCGCAGTTCCGCGCCGAGGTTACCCGCTGGCAGCAGGCCGGTGTGGCTGCGCTGTGGGATGCCCGCCTGACCAGTTTTGATGGCAGCGCCTGGACCACCCCCGCCACGCCGCTGGAGCGCTTTGTGGGCGCGCCGCGCATGACGGCGCCCGCCGCCTGGCTCGTGCAGCAACTGGGCCCGCAGGCCACCACACAGTGGCAGACCACGGTGCAACACCTGCAGCACCATGCCGATGGCTGGGCCATCACCTCGGCCGAGCATGGCACCCACGCGCAGCGCTACAGGGCCGTGGTGCTGGCCGTGCCCGCGCCCCAGGCCGTTTCCCTGCTCGCGCCTGTGGCCCCCGCAGGCGCCGCTACGGCCGCCAGCGTGCGCATGCGCGGCAGCTGGGCACTCATGCTGCGCTACGCCGCGCCCCTGGCCCTGCCGTGGGATGGCGCCTTCATCAATGCAGGCCCGTTGCGCTGGGTGGCGCGCGACAGCAGCAAGCCTGGCCGCACCGGGCCAGAGACCTGGCTGCTGCACGCCACCGCCGCGTGGAGCGACGTCCACATCGAAGACGACGCGAGCGCTGTTACCGCCACCTTGCTCGCCGCCTTTGCCGCCCTGGGCGGCCCCGCACCCCAGACCGCCACCGCGCACCGCTGGCGCTATGCCGACACCGAAGCCCCGCTGACCCAGGGCTGCTGGTGGGACGCGCCGCTGCGTGTGGGCCTGTGTGGTGACTGGCTGCACGGCGGCAAGGTCGAAGGCGCGTGGCTCAGCGGGCGTGCGCTGGCGCAGCAGGTGCTGCGGCCTGCATAAGACACCCACAGGCCCGCCATGCGCATGCGCAAGAAATCTGACCTGCCGCAAAAGACCTGCCAACACTGCGGCCTGCTCTTCACCTGGCGCAAGAAGTGGGAGAAGGTGTGGGATGAGGTGAAGTACTGCTCCGACCGCTGCCGCAATGAGCGCAAGCGCGCGGGCAAGGCGACGGATGAGGGCGCTGCATGAACACCGTGCTGTTCTGGTTCCGCAGCGACCTGCGCCTGCACGACCAACCCGCGCTGCGCGCCGCCCTCACTAGCGGTGCCACACACCTGCTGCCCGTGGTGTGCCTGCCAACGCCCGATGAATCCACGCCCTGGGGCTTTGCCCGTGTCAGCCCACACCGCCGCGCCTTCACCGCTGCGGCGATTCGCGGGCTGCAAGGGAAGATGCGTGCACTGGGCAACCCGCTGCTGATCTGCCAGGCACCGCCTGCCACGGCCTTGCCGCAACTGGCCCAGGCGGTGGGGGCCACCACCGTGGTGTGCGAAGACATTGCCGCCCCCTACGAGCAGGCCGAGGTGGCTGCACTCCGCGCCGCAGGCCTGCAGGTGCGTACCGCGTGGCACAGCAGCCTGCTGCCCCCGACTGACATGCCCTGGCCTGCCTCTGAGCTGCCGGGTGTGTTCACCAGCTTTCGCCAGAAGGTAGAGCGTGCAGGCATCACCCCCGCCGCACCATTGCCTGCACCCGCCCGGCTGCTGCCGCCGCCCGATGTGCCAGCCCTCGTGCTGCAAGCAGTGGGCGCAGAGCAGGGCGCTGCAGCAATCCTGCAGCCCGCGTCGCCGCAGGGCAGCGATGCACGCTCGTCCTTCCTCTACGGCACCCCAGCGTGCGATGGCAGCGAAGCCGCCGCGCTGGCCCACCTGGCGCAGTACCTGGCCCGCAAGCTGCCTCACAGCTACAAGGCCACGCGCAACGGACTCACGGGGCTGGACTACTCCAGCAAGTTCTCGCCCTGGCTGGCGACGGGGGCGCTCTCGCCCCGGCAGGTCTATGCCGACTTGAAAGCCTTTGAGCTCGACCACGGTGCCAACGATGGCACCTACTGGCTGTGGTTTGAACTGCTGTGGCGCGACTACTGTCGGCTATTGCATCTGCAGTACTGCGCAGCGCTGTACCGGGCGCGCGGCCTGTCAGAACTACCACCCGCCCCACACAACCCGCGCGGCTTTGATCGCTGGTGCCGGGGCGAGACGGGCGAGCCCTTGGTGGACGCCGCCATGCGCGAGCTGGTTGCCACCGGCTACTTGAGCAACCGCCTGCGCCAAGTGGTGGCCAGTTACCTCATCTACGACCTGCACAGCGACTGGCGCGCGGGCGCCGCGTGGTTTGAATCGCAACTGGTGGACTACGACGTGTACAGCAACCAGGCCAACTGGCTCTACATTGCCGGGCGCGGCACCGACCCGCGCGGGGGCCGCCGCTTCAACCCCATCAAGCAGGCGCAAGACCACGACGCCGACGGCAGCTACCGCCGCATGTGGGGCACGGCATGAGCACGCAGCAACCTTCCACCCCACAGCGTGCCCACACCCTGCGACTGCTGCTGGGCGACCAGCTCAACCCCGAGCATTCGTGGTTTGCCACGCAGGACAACGGCGTGGTCTACGTGCTGATGGAGGTGCGGCAAGAGACCGACTACGTGCTGCACCACGCGCAAAAGATCCTCGCCATCTTTGCCGCCATGCGCGACCTGGCCCGCCACCTGCGCGAGGCCGGGCACCGCGTGCGCTATGTGGCGATTGACGACGCCAGCAACCGCCAGTCGATGCCCGACAACCTGGCCGCCCTCATGTCCCATTACGGTGCGCAGACGCTGCAATACCAGCACCCCGACGAGTGGCGGCTGGACGAGCAACTGCGCGCCTGGGGTGCAGAGCAAACCTTTACGGTGCAGGCTGTCAGCAGCGAGCACTTCTACACCACGCGCACCGAAATGGCCGAGGTGTTCCAAGGCCGCAAGCAGTGGCTCATGGAACACTTCTACCGCCGCATGCGCCAGCGCCACAGCGTGCTCATCGACGCAGCGGGCGAGCCCGAAGGCGGGCAGTGGAACTACGACCACGACAACCGCAAACCCTGGCCCGGCACCCCCGCATTGCCGCCCGACGCCCGCCCCACACACGACCACAGCGCCCTGTGGGCCACCATCCAGGCCGCAGGCGTGCGGAGCTTTGGCAACCCGCAGGCGGAGGCGCTGCAATGGCCGCTGAACCGGGCCGAGGCACTGGCGTGGCTGGATCACTTCGTCACCGCCACGCTGCCGCACTTTGGCGCTTATGAAGATGCCATGAGCACAAAGAGCACGCGGCTGTTTCATTCGCTGCTGTCCTTCGCACTTAACACCAAAATGCTGCGCCCGCACGAGGTGGTGCAGCGCGCCCAAGCCGCCTACCACGCAGGCGCTGCGCCGCTACCTGCCGTGGAGGGCTTCATCCGCCAGATATTGGGTTGGCGCGAATACGTGCGCGGCATCTACTGGGCCCACATGCCCGGCTACGACGAGTGCAACGCCCTGGGCCACCACACGCCGCTGCCGGAGTGGTTCTGGACGGGCCAGACCCGCATGCGCTGCATGCAGCACGCCGTGGGCCAGTCGCTGGAGCATGCGTATGCCCACCACATCCAGCGCCTTATGGTCATAGGCAACTTTGCGCTGCTGGCGGGGCTTCATCCAGCCGCCGTGCACCGCTGGTATCTGGGCGTGTACATCGACGCCTTTGAATGGGTGGAAGTGCCCAACACCGTGGGCATGAGCCAGTTTGCCGACGGCGGCTTGCTGGCCACCAAACCGTACGTGAGCAGCGCCGCCTACATCGACCGCATGAGCGACTACTGCAGCGGCTGCCACTACGACAAAAAGCAAAAAGTGGGTGAACGGGCCTGCCCGTACAACGCCCTGTACTGGGACTTTTTTGCGCGCAACGAAGGCACGCTGGGCAACAACTTTCGCCTCGGCATGGTGTACCGCCAGTTGCAAAAGATGCAGGGCCCGCAGCTGGATGCACTGCGCGAGCATGCTGCCAGCCTGCGCACGCGGCTGGATGCTTTGTAGCCGCCATGCTCGCCGTTTGTCATTCCCCGTTCGCCCTGAGCTTGTCGAAGGGCCGCACCGCAACCCTCCACCCGTTCGGCCTGAGCCTGTCGAGGGCCACCCCCGCACCCCGGCTTCGACGGGCTCAGCCCGAACGGTGGTTGTTTGCAGGCAGACACTGACCCAGAGGTTTTGACCATGTCCATCCCATCCCTGCAGTCCCTGCCCGAGGGCTACCGCGCCCTCGTCATCGGCGCCTCTGGCGCCATCGGCAGCGCCTTTCTCGCCCACCTGCAGTCCGACCCTCGCTGCGCACTGGCCATGGGCCTGGGCCGCCACACCAGCCCGCTGGTCGATCTGGATGACGAAGCCACCATCGCCTCCGCCGCCCAGCAACTCAAGGCCGAAGGGCCGTGGCACTGCATCATCCACGCCGCAGGCCTGCTGCACGGCCCCCACGGCATGCCCGAAAAGCGCCTGGGCCAGTTGAACTACGCGCAGATGGAAGCCACCTTCCGCACCAACACCTTCGGCCCCGCTCTCGTGCTGGCGCACTTTGCGCCACTGCTGCCAAAGCAGGAGCGGGGCCTTCTGGCCGTGCTCTCGGCCAAGGTGGGCAGCATTGGCGACAACCGCCTGGGCGGCTGGTACAGCTACCGCGCCTCCAAGGCTGCGCTCAACATGCTGGTCAAAACGGCGTCCATCGAAGTGGCCCGCACCCACCCGCTGGCCGTGCTGGTGGCGCTGCACCCGGGCACCGTCAACTCGGCCCTGTCGGCACCGTTCAACGGCGCGGAAATTGGTCGCCCGGCTGTGGACGCAGCGGCGGACATGCTGCGGGTGCTGGATGGGTTGCCGGTGGAGGAAACGGGAGGTCTCTACACCTACAGCGGCGACAAGCTGCCATGGTGATGGTGAGGCAGATTGCTATGATTTTGATACCGATGGTGCAATACCAGTAGGCGGGAGCAGCCCTTTTAGGCATTTTTTTGTGATGTGGCTGTTTTCCCGCTTGCATCAGCTGCGGTGGTTCTGCAAAAAAGTCTGGGCGTAACCACATCAAACCACGCCGCAGGGGTGTTTCATGCTGCATCCATGGAGAATGCCGCATGTTTTCACCCACCTCTGATGACCTCAACCTGATTTCCTCCCACACCACAGCCGCAGCCTCTGCCGTGAGCGACTGGGTGGCGCGGCACTATGGCCTGCCAGTGCAGCAGTGCTACCTGATCCGCCGCAACCTGAACGACAACTACGCCGTGCGGGCCACGGATGGCAGCCGCTACGTGGCGCGGCTTTGTGCCATTCGGCCGCGCGGCGCGTTCAATGTTGATTTCGAGGTCGCGCTGCTGGCACACCTGCACGCACAGGGTGTGGGTGTGACCATGCCGATGTTGGCTGCTAACGGAGCAACTAGCATCACCCTGCCGTTCCCTGAGGGGCCGCGTGCGCTGGTGCTATTTCGCCACTGCGACGGTGCCGTGCCCGATACGCCCGAGGAACTGCACCTGACCGGCGCCACGCTGGCCCAGATTCACAGCGCTGCGCGAAGCTACACAGGCCCCGCCAGCCGCTATGTGCTGGACGGCCACCACCTGGCAGGCCGCACGCTAGGCTACCTTGCCGCCCATCCCGAGCTGGACCCTGCCGTGCTGGATGCCTACCGGCAATTGATTGAGCGCCTTCTGAGCGAGCTGGCGGAGGTGGAGGGCACCTTGACCCGCGTGATGTGCCACGGCGACACACATGGATTCAACAACCATGTGTACACCGATGCCGGGGGGGGGCAGCGTGCAGCCTTCTTTGACTTTGACGACGCCGGGCCAGGGTTCCTGGCCTATGACTTGTGTGTGTGGCTGTGGTCGAACCTGCCGCGCAAGGCCCCCATGGAGCCCGATGAAGCTTTGCTCAAGCGCTGGCAGCAGTACCTGGCTGGCTACCGTGCAGGGGGCGGCCTTGTCACTGATGCCGACCTCGCCGCCTTGCCCCTGTTCTTGCAGTTGCGGCACCTGTGGAACATGGGGGAGGGCGTGGCGCGCGTCCACCACTGGGGCGCCAACATGATGTCTGCCGACTGGCTCAAGAAGCAGCCCGATGTGATGGCCGCCTGGGCCCGTCTGGAGCTTCGGCGCGGCTGATGGGGCGACCCCATCGCGCAGCCCCCATCGCTGCTAAATCGCCGGGTAGCTGCCCGTGCCCCCGGGCCACGCCGTCAGCACCTCAAACCCGCTGTCTGTCACCGCCACCATGTGTTCCCACTGGGCCGAGAGCGAGCGGTCCTTGGTCACCACCGTCCAGCCATCGGCCAGCTCCTTGGTTTCGCGCTGGCCTGCGTTCAGCATGGGTTCGATGGTGAAGACCATCCCTGCCTCCAGCCGCAGCCCCTGGCCGCGCCGCCCGTAGTGCAGCACCTGGGGCTCGTCGTGGTACACGGTGCCAATGCCGTGGCCGCAGTACTCGCGCACCACGCTGAAGTTCTCACGCTGCGCCACGGTGGCAATGGCGTGGCCCACATCACCCAGCGTGGCTCCGGGTTTCACGGTGCGGATGCCTGCGCACAGCGCCTCGTAGGTCGTGTGCACCAGTCGCTGGGCGAGCACGCTGGGCGCGCCCACGCAATACATGCGGCTGGTGTCGCCATACCAGCCGTCTTTTTCCACCGCCACATCAATGTTCACGATGTCGCCCTTCTTCAGCGTCTGCTGGGGCGAGGGGATGCCGTGGCACACCACATGGTTCACCGAGGTCAGCACCGTCTTGGGGTAGCCCAGATAGCCCACATTGGCAGGCCGCGCGCCCTGCACGTTCACGATGTGGTCATGGCACAGGCGGTCCAGCGCGTCGGTGGTCACGCCCGGAACCACATGCGGCTCGATCATCGCCAGCACTTCGGCCGCCAGTTGTGCGGCCCGCCGCGCCATCACCAGTTCTTCGGCCGAGCGGACCGGCACCCCACGGTCAGCGCGGGCCATCAGTGCGGCTGCTTTCTGCTGCGGGCGGTGGGGGTGACGTCTGCCGCAGGCTTGCTGTCCAGCTCACCCCGCGCCGCCAGCGCCACATCCAGCCCACCCGCCAGCTCGGCCCGCACCAGCATCTGGCAAATTTCGCGGTGGTCCAGGTCGGGATACAACTCGGCCAGCATGCCGACACGCATCCAGTGCTCGGCCTGGGCGTTGATGGAACGGCTCAGCGCCGTGCTGGCCAGACGCAGGTTTTCGTGCATCTGGTCGGAAATTTTGACTATGCCCATGGGGTACTGCCTTTATGCGAAACGTATTCGAATTGTATATGTTTCGCGTATTTTGAGTTTACCCATGTGGCTCTGGGTCTTCAGCGGCACTTCGTAACGGGATTTCTTCGCCGCGCTTTCATTTCTCAGCGTTCCACTTCAATCCCAAACTTCCTCACCCGATAAGCCATCGTCGCCCGGCTGATCCCCAGCAACCGCCCCGCCAGCGCCACGTTCCCCCCCGCACTCTGCAGCGCCTGCCGCAGCATCTGCTCTTCCGCCTGGTGCAGCGGTGCCACTACTGGCGAAGCGGCTGGCGTTAGCCCCGCACTACTCCGCACACTCGCTGCTACAGCCGCTGGCGGAGCCTGCACCGCAGCCCCAACACCTGCCACCCCCTGCACATGCAACGTCCCCCCGCTGTTGCCCTGCAGGTGCAGCGACATCACCCCACCGCAGCTTTGCTCACCGCCCGCAAACAAATGGTGCGGCTCTATCGGCTCGCCATCCGTCGCCAAGATCACCGCCCGCTCAATCAGGTTCTGCAGCTCGCGGATGTTGCCGGGGAAGGGGTAGTGAAACATCGCCTTCACGGCCGCCTGGCTAAATCCGGGCACTTGCCTCTGGTGCTTGCGCTGGTAGTGGGCCAGGAAGTGGCTCATCAGCAGCGGGATGTCGTCGCGCCGCTCGCGCAGCGGGGGCAGGTGGATGGGGAAGACGTTCAAGCGGTAGAACAAATCCTCGCGGAAGGTGCCTTCGCGCACGGCCTGGCGCAGGTCCACGTTGGTGGCGGCCACCAGGCGCACGTCCACGCGCACGGTGCGGGTGCCGCCCACGCGCTCTACCTCGCCTTCTTGCAGGGCGCGCAGCAGCTTGCCTTGGGCTACCAAACTCAGAGTGCCGATTTCGTCGAGGAAGAGAGTGCCGCCGTGGGCGCGCTCAAACCGGCCGGGGCGCGATGTGCCTGCGCCGGTGTAGGCGCCGCGCTCCACGCCAAAGAGTTCGCTCTCCACCAGCGTCTCGGGAATGGCTGCGCAGTTGATGGCCACAAAGGGCTGGCTGCTGCGCGGGCTGATGCGGTGGAGCATGCTGGCAAACATCTCCTTGCCCACGCCCGATTCGCCAGTGAACAGCACGGTGGCGGCGGTGGGGGCCACGCGCTGCAGCATGTGGCAGGCGGCGTTAAAGGCCGATGACGCGCCCACCATGGTGGTGTGGGCGGCGGGCTCTTGAGTGTTGTGAGTGGCAGCGCTTGCGGGGGCCTTGCCCGGTGGTACGCCCAGGTAGGTGGTACGGCCTGCTTTGCCCAGCAGCTTGTCGGCCAGCGCGGCGGGCGGGGTGCCCACAAAGTCTTGGGCGTTCAGGTAGAACAGGTCTTGCTCGGGGTCGTCCCAGCGCTCGGCGGATTTGCCAATCACGCGGCAGTGCGCCGCGCCGGAGGATCGGCACTCCACCTCGCGGAAGACGATCATGCGGCCAAACAGGGTGCTGACGTAGCCGGTGGCGTAGCCCACCTGCATCCAGCAGGCGGGCGAGCCGCCCACGCCGTAGGCGGCGATGTGCTCGTCGTCTTCGCTGGAGTTGTGCCAGATGAATTCGCCGTCGTAGTCGCCCAGCTCGGCGTTGTATCGGGCGTGCACCACCTCGACCTGCACCACACCCTCCAGCGCGTGAAGGCGGGTGCCAGCCATGGCGGCGGCGGTGGGTTCGGCGTCGGGCCATTGCTGGCGCACCAGGCGGGCGTCGCGGGCGCCGCTCACATACCCTGCGCGGGTCAGCAGGCCGCGTGCCTTGTCCAGGCCAATGCTGTCGATCAGCTCACGCCGCAGCGAGCCCAGGGCTTCGGAGTGCAGCAGGATCATGCGCTGGTCTTGCAGCCAGATGCGCCCGTCGCCGGGCGAGAAGAACAGGCACTCGCTGATGTCGGCCACCGTGGGGTGGGTGTGCTGGCTGATGCCATGGGTGTCAAAGCCGCCCAGCGCGCGGGGCGCTGGCGCGGGCACGGTGCCCAGCAGGGCTTGGCCTTGGCCCACGGCGGTGCGGTGCAGGTCGGCCAGTGAGACGCGGCGTCGGGGCATGGGGTCCTCTGGAGGTTGATCAGAAATTGATCAAAAAGTGATCATTTGATCTATTGCATGTGCTGAATTTGGTGATTGATGGTAACTATTTGGCGCCCGAAAGTCGCCCATGCCAGCGCGCTGGTTGACTAGGGAAAGTCCGTAGCGCTCCCTCTGAAAAACACCCGCTTTGGGCCCCTTGCGCGGGCTGGCGCACGGCTGGCTGGTACGCACGTTGCAAAAACAGGCCACACCGCCGCGCTGTGAGCGGGGTGGCTGCAACGCCAATCTGGCGAGCGAGCAAGCAAGCAACCAACAACGCACCAAGGAGCAAAGCAATGGGAATGTCAGAAAAACCGGGCCTGCTGGACAACCGCCTGTGGGCGGGCAAGGCCTTTGATGGCGCATGGAACACCACATTGAGTGGCGAGCGCAACGTGACCGAGCCCGCCACCGGCCAGGTGCTCGGCACGGTGGGTATTGCCAGCGCGGCCGACATGCAGGCCGCCATTGGCCGGGCTACACAAGCACAGGCCGCGTGGGCTGCGCAGGGCCCGCGCGAGCGCGCAGCGGTGTTCCACCGTGCGGCCAGCATTTTTGAGCACCACTTCGACGAGCTGGCCATGGCCATTGCCCGCGAAACCGGCGGCATCGTGCCCAAGGGCCAGCACGAGGTGCGTGAGGCCATCACGCTGTGCCACCTGGCTGCGGCCCTGCCCATGCAGGCACAAGGCCAGGTGCTGCCCAGCACGCCGGGCCGCCTGTCCATCGCGCGGCGCGTGCCGCATGGTGTGGTGGGCGTGATCTCGCCGTTCAACTTCCCGCTCATCCTGGGCTTGCGGTCGGTGGCGCCTGCGCTGGCGCTGGGCAATGCGGTGGTGCTCAAGCCCGACACGCGCACCCCGGTGAGCGGCGGCTTCATCATGGCCCGGGTGTTTGAAGAGGCAGGCCTGCCCAAGGGCTTGCTGCAGGTGGTGCCGGGCGACGCCGAGGCGGGCGAGGCGCTGGTGGTGGACGAGCGCGTGCCCATGATCGCCTTCACCGGTTCGCCTGCCGTGGGCCGCCGCATTGGCGCGCTGGCCGGGCAGCACCTCAAGAAGGTGTCGCTGGAGCTGGGCGGGGCCAACAACCTCATCATTCTGGAAGATGCCGACCTGGACGCTGCGGCCAGTGCTGCAGCGTTTGGCGCGTGGTTCCACCAGGGGCAGATTTGCATGGCATCCAACCGCATCCTGGTGCACGAGTCGATTGCCGAAGGCATTCTGCAGCGCATGGTGGGCAAGGCCACGCACCTGCCCGTGGGCGATGGCGCCAGCGGCCAGGTGGCCCTGGGGCCGATGATCGACGCCAAGCAACTGCAGCGCTTTGACAGCGTGATCAAGGACAGCGTGGCCCAGGGCGCGAAGCTCGAAGCGGGCGGTACCTACGAGGGCCTGGGCTACAAGCCCACGGTGCTCTCGGGCGTCAAGCCCGGCATCCGTTCGTTTGATGAAGAGCCGTTTGGCCCGGTGGCCAACCTCGTCACCTTCCGCACTGATGACGAGGCCGTGCAACTGGCCAACACCAGCCAGGGCGGGCTGGCGGCCGCCGTCATCAGCCCCAGCGTGGGCCGCGCCATGGCCATCGGCCAGCGGCTGCGCGCGGGCATGGTGCACATCAACGACCAGACGGTGAACGACGAATGCACCAACCCCTTTGGCGGCCCTGGTGTGGGCGGCAACGGGGGCAGTGTGGGCGGGCCTGCCGACATTGATGAATACACGCAGTGGCAGTGGATCACGGTGAAGGACACGGTGCCCGTGTTCCCGTTCTGACATCCCAAGCCCCCGGTGCGGCTTGGCTGTTCCGGGGGCTTGTGTCCCCAACACAAAAAATCAGGAGACAACTTTCATGACCCTCAACAACAAAACCATTGTCGTCACCGGCTGCTGTTCCGGCATCGGCGCAGACTTTGCCAAGCTCGCCCGCCAGCAGGGCGCCCGTGTGATCGGCGTAGACCGCAATGCGCCCACCCTCACGCTTGACGGTTTTGTGCAGGTGGACCTGGGCGACCCCGCCGCCATCGATGCGGCTGTGGCGCAGCTGCCCGCCCGCATTGATGCGCTGGCCAACATTGCGGGCGTGCCCGGTACATCGCCCGCCGACCTGGTGGGCCGCGTCAACTACCTGGGCCTGCGCCACTTCACCCACCGCGTGCTGGAGCGCATGGGCGAGGGCGGCTCCATCGTCAATATCTCATCCATCCTGGGGGCCGAGTGGCCAGCGCGGCTGGAGCTGCACCGCGCCCTGGGTGCCACCAGCAGCTTTGAAGAAGGCGCGAAGTGGCTGGCTGCAAACCCCGTGCCGCAAGAGACCTGCTACCAGCACTTCAAAGAAGCGCTGATCGTGTGGACGTACACCCAGTCGCAAAAGATCTTCATGGAGCGCGGCGTGCGCATGAACTGCGTGGCCCCCGGCCCGGTGTTCACGCCCATCCTGGGCGACTTTGTGCAGATGCTGGGGCAGGACCGCGTGGAGAAAGACGCGCACCGCATGAAGCGCCCCGCCTTCAGCGACGAAGTGGCTCCGGTGATTGCCTTCCTGTGCAGCGATGCATCGCGCTGGGTGAGCGGCATCAACCTGCCGGTGGATGGCGGGCTGGCTTCCACGTACATCTGAACCACAGGCCAACCATGTCCGCACAACAGCTTGAAGCCATCCTGCAGATGGCCGCACAAAACCCGCCACCCGCGCAGGCCACCCCTGCGCAATTGCGCGCGTGGTTTGATGCCAGCAACTCGCAAATGCCCCTGGCGCAGGGGCTGCCCATCCAGGCGCTGCGCATTCCCAACGGTGCAGGCCGCACGATGGCAGCCGAGCTGCACAGCACGCCGCAGGCCGACCCGCGCAAGCTGGTCATCTACTACCACGCGGGCGGGTTCGTTTTTGGCTCGCTCACCTCGCACCGGGCGCTGTGCTCGTACCTGGCGCAGTTCTGTGGTGCGCGCGTGCTCAACGTGGACTACCGCCTGGCCCCCGAGCACCCGGCCCCCGCCGCGCACGACGATGCACTGGCCGCCTACCAATGGGCGCTGGCGCAGGGCTATGCCGCGTCGGCCATCGCGCTGATGGGCGACTCGGCGGGTGGCAATCTGGCGCTGTCTACCGCCTTGCGTGCCCGCGACCTGGGCCTGCCTCTGCCTGCAGCCGTTGTAGCCCTGTCGCCCGCGCTGGACCTGGCGTCCGAGGGTGCGTCCCATCACACAGTGGACGACCCCTTCATCACCCGCGAGCTGATGGGCTTTTTCAACGCCATGTATGTGCCCGGCGGGGACGTGCGTTCGCCCACGGTTACGCCGTTCTACAGCGCCGACCTGCGGGGGCTGCCACCCGTGCAACTGCAGGTGGGCAGCCGAGAGCGCTTGCGCGACGATGCCGTGACCATGGCCGCGCGCTTGCAGGCTGCAGATGTGGAGGCGGACTGCACCGTGTGGGACGGCATGGTGCACTGCTGGCAGTTGTTTGCGCCGGTGCTGGATGAGGCACTGGCCTCGCTGGAGCAGGCGGGCCGGTTCATCGCTGCGCGCCAGCGCAGTGCGCAGGGCGGGTGAAATTTGTCGGTGGCAGCGCTGCGCCAACCCGTACTCAGTCCTCGTCCAGCAAGCCCTCGGCCAATGCCTCAAACACCACCCGTATCCGCCGTGAGGTACGCAGCTCGCGGTGTGACACCAGCCAGATGGGAAACCGCACGGGCGGCAAATCGTCCAGCACGCGGACCATGCCCGGGGTCTTGCGCGCGATCTCTTTCATCATGGCGCCAATACCCATGCCCTGCCGCACCAGCGCCCAGTGGGCCACGGTGTGGTCGGAGTAGCAGCTGAAGTTGTCCTCGCTCAGATTCAGCCCGTACTGGCGCAGGTACTCCAGGTACCGGCCGTTGCGGTCGGAGCCCACAAAGGGAAGGTGGGCGGCTTCTTCGGCGCTGCGTGGGTGGCCGTAGGTGGCCACCCAGTTTTCCGATGCATAGAAGTTGGCTTGGGCCTCCCGCACCAGGCGGGCGATCAGCTCGGGTTGCTCGGGCTTGACGTGGCGGATGGCAATGTCGGCCTCTCGGCGCAGCAAGTCGCTGAGCGCGTTGGATGAGACCACTTCGACAGCGATGCCGGGCTCCTGGTCGCGCAGCCGCTGCATGATGGGCGGCAGCAGGTAGGCTGCCACGGCGTCGGTGGCCGACACCGACACCACACCGCCCACCGCCTCAGACCGGCCCGTCGCCGCCAGGCCCAGCGCCTCTGCGGCTGTGCCCATGGCACGGGCGTGTTCCAGCAGGTCGAGCCCGGTGGGGGTGAGCACCATGGCCTTGCCCACACGCTCGAACAGGGTCACGCCCATGTGCTGTTCGATGGCGGCCACCTGGCGGCTCAGGGTGGGCTGGGTCAGCCCCAGCTTGCGGGCGGCGGCCGAGAGCGATCCGGTTTCTGCGGTTTCCAGAAACGCCTTGAGCTGGTTCCAGTCGAGGTTGTTCATGCGTAAATGTATATGTTCACTGCAATTTAAGGCGTTCCCTGCGGGGTTTTGCATGGATAGCATTCCGGTATCGATCAACGCCCGATGCCCCGCCAGCCCATGCCAACGCCCTCCATCGCTCCGGCCCTCCGTGCCACGCCACATGCGGAGGCGAGTGCCTCCCTCTTTGCCCGCAAGGCCCGCTTCTGGGACCGCATCGCTCCCAAATACGCCGCCGAGCCCATTGCCGACATGGCGGGCTACGAGGCCACGTTGCAGCGCGTGCAAGCGCTGCTGCCTCCCGCAGCGGATGTGCTGGAAGTTGGTTGTGGCACGGGCAGCACCGCCATGCGGCTGGCGCCCTTCACAGGGCGCATGCTGGCCACCGATGTCTCGCCCGGGATGATCACCATTGCCCAGGAGCGGCTGGCCGCCCAGCCCGTGCCGCAACTGGGGTTTGCGGTGGCCGATGCCGACGCGCCGGGGCAAGGGCAGGGCGCGTACGACGTGGTGCTGGCCTTCAGCATGCTGCACCTGGTGGAAGACCTGGACCATGTGCTCAAGCTGCTGGTGCGGGCCTTGCGGCCGGGCGGCCTGCTGATCTCCAAGACGCCGTGCATCACCGAGATGAACCCGCTCATCCCCCGCCTGGCGCTGCCGCTGATGCAGGCCATTGGCAAGGCGCCAAAGGTGCTGTGCTTCGACGCCCAGCAACTGCAGGCAGCCTTTGTGCGCCAGGGGCTGGAGGTCGTGTCCGTCGAACGCCATGGCACCCGGGGCAAGGACATCCGGGTCTTCATCGTGGCCCGCAAGCCGGGCTGACCGCCCACTCTTCCCCTTTCTGAACACACCGTGACCACGGCCGCGCCCGCAGGGCTGGGCCGGTGGCGGGCTGCTGCGCGCCTGCTTCTCCTTCTTCTCCTTTTTCTTTTCCTTCTTCTTCCCCCAATTCACCAAGGAGCTTTGTATGACAGCGTTGTGCCCAATGCCTCCTTCTTTTTCGCCGTTGCCCCGTGCGGCCATGGTGCCTGCTGCCCTGGTCACCTTGGCCCTGGGGCTCACTTTGCCTCTGGGGGCTTGCAGCGGGCGCAGCGGTGGTGATGGCGATGTGGCCCTGTCCGATGGGGGATGGGGCGGCGGCGCGGCGGGCATGGCACCAGTGGCAAGCATCAGCGCGCTGGAAGGAGACTGGGTGCAGAAGGGCTGCATCCAGGTGGGGGCGCAGTCGTTCAAGAAGACGCTGCGGGCGCGCACCACCGGGCGGGCCACGGTTGACTACTACGAAGGCGTCTTGATCTTTGCGGGCAACGGCTGTGCGGGCGCATCACAACAGGTGGGCCCGAGCAAGCTCGGGGTGGTGAGCTTCGCGCGGTCTGACGCCAACCCGGCAATGGCGGCCCGTTGGGGCGAGCTGCACACGGTCACGGGCACGCGGTCCGGCGCCATCTGGGCACTGCCCGCCGCCAACCGGCTGTGCCTGCTGGGCGACGAGATTCCCAGCACCCAACCCACGCTGTCAGCGGTGGCCGCGAGCGTGGCAACCCTGTCTGCAGACAACTGCTTCACCCGATGAAACCGATGAAACCAAGGAACCCCATGAAGACTTCCACGCACCCTTTACTTTCGCTGATGGCACCCGCCGTTGCCGCCCTGGCCCTGCTCTCGGGCTGCGCCTCCACCCTCGACCAGAAGGGCCTGGAGCAGCGCACAGGCCAGGCCATCGGGCGGTCTGTCGGCCAGTTCACCATCACCGACCGCGAGGAGGAAACCGGTGGCCGCATCAACTACACCGTCAACACCCTCGACGGCATGGCCTACCGCTGCTACCTGTATGGCGCCACGGGCTTCCAAAAGGCCATGAGTTTTGGGCAGACGCCCCATTCCGATGCCGTGTGCACGGCCATGGTGGCGGGCAAAAACAGCAGCACCAACCAGGGGACCACAGCACCTGCGACACCTGCCGCACCTGCCGCCCGTGGCCGCAGCGCAGCCCCGGAATGCAACGCCTTGCTGAAGGCAGCGGGGCGGTGCTGAAGCCCACCTGCCCACCTGCCCGCCATCCGCGCAACCCCACACCAAGATCCCCATGAAGCGGCTACACACCACCGCCCTGTGCATCGCTGCGGCATGCCTGCCCCTGGCCGCCAGCGCTGCCGACCTGCGGGTCAGCGTGACCGACGGCCCCGCCGCACCAGCAACGCTCTACCTGGCCGTGTTTGACTCGGCCGATGCGTTTGCCAGCAACCAGGCGGTGGTCTCGCAAAAGGCCGAGTTGCGCGAGGGCGCTGCGCAGCTCGTGTTCAGCGGCTTGCCCGCCGGGCGCTACGTGGTCAAGTCGTTTGCCGACGAGAACGGCAACGCCAAGCTCGACACCAACCTGCTGGGCCTGCCCACGGAGCGGTACGGCTTCTCCAACGACGCACGGGGCCGCATGGGCCCGCCCAGCTTTGACGCTGCAGCGGTGGTGCTCGATGCGGACCACGGCATCACCATCCGCCTGCGCTGACCCCTCTGGAGACGCATCCATGTCCCCACATCGCCGTGACCTGATGCTGCGGCTTGTGGCCGCTGGCGCTGGCCCGTGGCTCGCGCCTTGGGCGGCGCATGCGCAAGCCCCAAAACAAGACGCATCCGCCAGCTGGCACACCCAGTTCGAGTCCTCCCGGGCGCACTGGAAGCCCGCGTTTGCGACTGCTGCGGCAGACTTTCCGCTGGCGGCAGCGTCGGTGCGCGGGCGCTTTCCAGATGCCGTGGCGGGCACGCTGTACCGCGTGGGCCCGGCGGGCCACGACCTGGGTGGGGAGCGTTACCAGCACTGGTTTGATGGCGACGGGATGGCGCACCGGTTTGTGATCGAAGGCAACCGGGTGCACCACCAGGGCCGTTATGTGGCCACGGCCAAGCGGCTGGCCGAGGTCCGCGCGGGCCGCCGGTTGACCGAAGGCTTTGGCACCGTGTTCCCGGGCCGCGAACCGCCCAGCGCGCCCGACAGCATGAACCCCGCCAACATCAGCATGCTGCCCGTGGGCGACGAGGTGCTGGCGCTGTGGGAGGGCGGCTCGGCCACCCGCCTCGACCCGCGCACGCTGGAGACCCGGGGCCTCAAGACCTGGCGCGCAGACCTGGCGGGCGTGCCGTTTTCAGCCCACCCCCGCGTGGAGGCTGACGGAACGATCTGGAACTTTGGCGTGGACGCCCACCACGGCCTGTTGCTGCTGTATGAGATCGGCCCGGACGGGGTGCTGCGGCGCGCTGATGCGTTCCCGCTCAGCGACATGCCCATGGTCCACGACTTTGCGGTTACGGCCGGGCACCTCGTCTTCCTGCTGCCGCCGCTGGTGTACGACGCCCAGCGCCGCTTGGCAGGGGCCAGTGTGCTCGACGCGCACCAGTGGCGGCCCGAGCTGGGCATGCGCGCCCTGGTGGTGAACAAGCAGGACTGGAAGCGGCAGCAGATGTTCCACCTGCCCGCAGGTTTCCTGTTCCACCTGGGCAATGCCTGGGAGGAGCACACCAGCAGCGGCGATGGTGGCACCGACAGCACCGGCACAGTCATCCACCTCGACTACGCCCGCGCCGCCGATGCGTCCGGCGTCCTCACCGACACGCGCGAGGTGATGCGGGCCCGGCTTGCCGGTTCTGCAGGCCCCGTGTTGACCGTGGCCCGCCTGGACCTGCGCACCGGCCAGGCCACCCAGGCCAGCCTGGGGGTGGAGGCGGAGTTTCCGCGCATCGACCCCCGGCGGGTGGGGCTGCGGCACCGCCAGGTTGTGCATGTCACCAGCACGCAGGGCGGCCTGCCGCTGTGGGGCGCCATTGCCACCACCAATGTGGAAACCGGCGCCTCGCAGCGCTACCGCTACGGCCCCCACACCATCGTGGAAGAACATGTCTGGGTGCCCGACGCGCGCGGCCCCGGCTGGGTGCTGGGCACCGCGCTGGACTACGCCCGCAAGCAAACCCTGCTGTCGTGTTTTGCAGCCGATGCATTGGCCGACGGCCCCGTGGCGCAGGCCACGCTGCCGTATGCGCTGCCGCTGGGGCTGCACGGCGTGTTTGTGGCGGCGTGATGCGCGTCCTTGGCGTGCCCCCGGCTGGTTTTCAAACGCCCTGGTTTGCACCGGCAGGCGGGGCGACTTCACTCAACAAAATGGTCAAGGCGAAATGAAAAGATGGCGATTGGTGGGCTTGTGGTTGTCCGTGTGTCTGGCAGGCTGCGCCACCGTGCCTGGCGTGGTGACCGACGCAGCGGGCGGGCGCGAGGTGGAACACGCCCTGGCGGGGCAGGGCGCACCCGTGGTGGTGTTCGAAAACGGGCTGGGGGCTCGCCTCGATTGGTGGGCCAAGGTCTGGCCCGACACCGTGCAGCAGACCACCGCGCTGGCCTACAACCGCGCAGGCTATGGCCACAGCGAGGCATCGCCCGCCCCCCGCGACGGAGCCCATGTGGTCGAAGAACTGCGGACACTGCTGAAAGCCCGCAAGCTGCCCCCGCCCTACGTGCTGGTGGGCCATTCGCTGGGCGGGCTGTACATGCAGCTGTTTGCGCGCAAATACCCGGGCGAGGTGGCGGCGCTGGTGCTGGTGGACTCCACCCACCCCGACCAGATGCGCGGTGCGGGCAACCCCGACCTGTGGCCGACCTGGCTGAAACTGGCCTTCCGCCTCAGCACCTCTGACGTGGTCAAACAAGAGCTGGCAGCGCTGGATGCCACCGGGCAACTCGTTGCCAGCCTGCCGGTGGACCCCACTGTGCCCGTGTTTGTGCTCAGCGCACTGCGCACCCCGGGGGCTTCACCAGCGCTGGCCGACGATGTGCAACGAAAGCGCGCCGATTTCGCCCATCTCTACCCCGGCTCCACCCAGGTGTGGGTGGACAGCGGGCACGGCATCCCCTTGGAGAAGCCCGAAGCCGTGGTGCAGGCAATTCGCGATGCGTTGCAGGCTGCCCGCGCGGCGCGCGCTGCGGCGCCGGGGTGTGCGCCTGCGGCTGGCGGGTTGCCGGGGGCGTGCACACAGGGCGTGCAATCTGGTGGATAGTCTGTTTGCTATAAATTGGATAGCTAACAATGAATGCAGATGCGCGGAGGGCGCCATTTTGATCCAAGAAAAAAGCCATGTGCGTTGCTCCAGCCGGTAGGCAAGGCGCACAAGGGCGGATGCAGGCCATGGGTTGCCGCTGGTCCCGCAACGCGTGTTGCTGAGCGGGGCTGCTGCACGCGGTGAAGGTCGCACCCATGGCAATTTCATCGTGGCGTGCTCGCCAGACCCCGTGCCAGAATGAAACGATGAGCACCACCACCTCCTCCTTCCAGTCCAATGCAGACGGCACCCAGGTCACCACCTACACCTGGGCTGAAACCCTGGGCCAACCAGTGGGCGTCGTGCAAATCTCCCACGGCTTGGCCGAGCATGGCGAGCGCTACGACCGCTTTGCGCGGGCGCTGAACGCCGCAGGCTTCATCGTCCACGCCGTGGACCATCGCGGCCACGGGCGCACAGCCGGTGGCAAGCTGGGTGACTTTGGCAGCGCTGGCTTCGGCGGCCTCATTGCCGACGTGGCGCAGTTCGGCGCACTGTTGCGTGCGCAGCATGGGCCGCAGCAGCTTCCACTTTTTTTGTTCGGCCACTCCATGGGCTCGTTCGCAGCGCAGGCGGCCATCCTGGACCATTCATCCACCTGGTCCGGCGTCATCCTGTCAGGCTCCACCGCCCTCGACCTGTTTGCTGCCGCCATGGCCAACGCCCCCGCCGACGCGCCCGCCGGGCTCGCAGCCTTCAACGCAGGCTTTGAACACCGCACCGGCTACGAATGGCTGTCGCGCGACGCCGCCGAGGTCGATGCCTACGTGGCCGACCCGTGGTGCGGCTGGGACGTGCCGCCCGACGTGATCCCCTCACTCTTCGCCCCCGCACCGCGGCTGGCCGACCCCGCGCTGCTCGCGCGCATCCGCAGCGATTTGCCCATCCTCATCGCATCCGGCGACGCAGACCCGCTGGCCGCAGGCGGGGTCTTATTGGAGCAACTGGGGCAGCGGTATCGGGATGCCGGTGTGGCCGATGTGACGGTCAAGCTGTACCCGGCGGCGCGGCATGAGATCTTGAATGAGACGAATCGGGATGAGGTGACAGGGGATGTTGTGGTGTGGCTGCGGGCGCGTGTGGGGGCTGCGTAGGGGGTTGCTCCACGCCTTGGTTTCGATCTGGCCGACGCCTGCTTTCCGTCGGTACGGTCGCTTTCTACTGACAGGTATCCAATCGGGCGGAGAGTCTGCGCCCACGAGAGGCGATGTGTCTGCTTACCGAAAATGAAGAGAAGAGGGGCGATATGGAGTGGTCCGCTGAAGAGATTAGGCGTGCAATAGCAAACAACGAAATCAACGCGATAACACTGGATACATCCGTGTTTGATGGAAATGGAAATCGGTTCGAACACGGTCTGCTTCCTCGAATCGCGCAGTTCAATACAACCGAAGTACTTTTTGTCTTATCTGATGTGGTTGCGGGGGAGGTGCGCAGACACGTCGCACAAGAGGCTGCGGAGGCGCGGTCTAAGGTGACGGCCGCACTCAAGGAGGTCGGCAAGAGTTGGCAGGTGAGCAATGCTCAACGGGACGATGCGTTGGAGCTACTTTTCGGCAAAGAAAAACCCGACGCATTGGCGTATCGCCGCTTTAACGCGTTCGTTGAAGCCGTAGGAGCAGTGATTATTAGTTCCAGTCCGCGTGTTGACGTTGCCCGCATGCTCGAAGACTACTTTTCATCGAAGCCACCGTTTGGCAAGTCCGCTCTCAAAAAGAACGAGTTCCCCGATGCCATCGCGCTGCAAGCTCTAGAGAACTGGGCGAGCGAAAAAGGTACAGTGCTCCTTGCTGTCTCAAGGGATGCGGACTGGAAGAGGTTTGCGAGTACCTCAGAGCATCTCGTAGCAATTGACGATTTAGCCCAAGCACTTGGCTACTTCCACCAGAACGCGAACGTCGCTTGCGCTAGGTTGGTGGAGCGAGTTGCGAGCGGCCAACTTGACTTAATAGATGCTATTCGTGGAGTCATCGAAAGCGAGATTGATCGCTCGGTCTTCATCCCGGAGATGGGATCGGCTTATGACTTTGAAGTTGACGTATTTGAGGCAGTGGTCAAGGCCGTAGAGCTCGACACCATTGCATATCTCGCTGGACCATTCAGAGTTGTTGACAAGCCTAGCGAAACTGAGATCGTGGTGGAAGCGGAAGTCAAAGTTGAAATTGAGGTGGTTGCTGACATCACTTTCTCAGTAAGAGACTCAGTGGATAAGGATCAGGTTCCAATCGGATCCGCTCGGTCAAAAGCCACGACGAACCGGACGTTCAACGTCCTATTAACCTTCGAGGGCGACCTCGCTGCCGACGCTCAACTGATAGAGGCAGAGGTCTGGGTAAAGGGTAAAAGCCGTTACATCACAGTGGATTTCGGCGAAGTCAGTCCCCAGTGGGACATTGAAGAGGAAGAGGAAGAAGAAGACGAGTGATCCCATGCTGGACCGTGAAGGTGAGCGCAACCGCTGCCAAGCAGCTCGAACCCCGAGCATTCAATCTCGCGGCACATTGGCCTACCTACTGCCTTCGACCCCCACGCCCCCTCCGCGCACCCCCAGCCACCTGACAAGCCCTCCGATACGCCCGCAGCGTCACCTCCGCCCGCTGCATCACCGTGTCCTCCACCGTAGCCGCCCCCCCGGCCAGCTCATCGGCCTGCGCCTGCAACAACTCCGCCGGGCTCATGCCCGATGCCTCGCCCGTCAGCAGCGCAATCCCCTCGCTCACGTGCCCCATGGTGTAGACATGGAACAGCCCGCGCTCCACCGCGTCCAGCACGCTGCGGTCCAACATCAGGTGGCGCTGGTTGCGGGCGGGGATCAGCACGCCGTGGGTGCCGTCCAGCCCTGCTGTTGCGCAGGCGCGGAACCAGCCTTCGATCTTTTCGTTGATGCCGCCCACGGGCAGCACCTCGCCGTGCTGGTTCAATGCGCCGGTCACGGCGATGCCCTGGCGCAGGGGCAGGCCTGACAGGCTGGACAGCAGCGCGTACAGCTCGGCGCACGAGGCCGAGTCGCCTTCCACGCCGCTGTATTCCTGCTCGAACACGATGGACGCGTTGAGTGCCAGCGGCGCGACGTGGCTGAATAGGGCGGTGAGGTAGCTGTGCAGGATGAGCACGCCCTTGTCGTGGATGGGGCCGGACATATCGACCTCGCGCTCGATGTTGAGCAGGCCCTCTTGCCCGGCAAAGGTGCGCGCGGTGATGCGCACCGGAAAGCCGAAGCGGTAGTCGCCCAGGTCGATCTGCGTCATGGCGTTGATCTGGCCGGTGATGGAGCCCGCCAGCGAGATCAGGCGCTCGCCTTCGGTGATGGAGTCGTGCAGTTCTTCTTCGGGCTGGTTGTGGCGCTGGGTGCGGGCGGCCAGGGCGGCCAACACGTCGTCTGCCTGCACCAGCGTGCCGCCGCGCGCCTTGCACAGCGCGGCGCTTTCGATGGCCAGCGCTTCGGTGTGCGCAAAGCGTGCGCTCTGGCGGCGCTGGTCGTCGGCCTCGCGGTGGGTTTGCTCCAGCAGCAGGGCCACGGCGTCGGGGCCGAAGTGGGGCAGGCCGCGTTTTTTGCAGACTTGCGCCGCCAGGATGGCGGTGGCGTGGTGGGTGGCGGGCGTGGCGGCAAAGTGGTCTGAAAAATCCACCTTCACGCGGAAGCGGCGCGCGGCGTCGGGGTCGGCGTCCTGCAGGGCGTAGTACTCGTCCACCGATCCGATCAGCACGATCTTCACGTCCACGTCCACCGGCTCGGGCTGTAGTGCCACGGTGCCTGCGGGGCCATGGCCCGGGCCGCCGCCGCCTTCTTCAATCTGCAGGCGGCCGCAGCGCAAGAAGCGGCGCAGCCGCTGCCACAGGCCTTCTTCGGCGGCCAGGTCGTGCAGGTGCAGCTGGATGAAGCCGCCGTGCGCCTTGAGCAGGCTGCCCGCGTGGATGCCGGTGTGGTCGGCCTGCACGGTGTCGGCCTCCGAGCCGTGTTCGATGCTGCCAAACAGCGTGCGCACGGTGGGGTTGTCTTCCACCACCACGGGGGCGGCGTTGCGGCCATGGTTGTCCACCACCAGGTTCACCTGGCAGCGGGCCAGCAGGTCATCGAGCGCGTCCTTGCGGTCGTCTTCGGCGTCGGTGCCGTGGTCTCCACCTCGTTCGGCATCCACGGGCTCGAACAGGTCGATGTTGTCCAGCACCGCTTGCTCCACCTGGTCGAGCCAGTGCGTGAGCTTGACGGTGTCCTTGATCTGCTTGCGCAGGCCCTGGCGGATGTCGTGCAGGGCGTGTTCCACCAGGGGCTTGACCATCTGGCGGCGCAGGGCGGCCAGGGCGTCGTCGCGGGCGCGCTCCAGCGGGCGGGCGGCTTCGAGAAACTTGGCAATCTCGGCCCGCAGCTCCTGCTCAGCGGCGTCGATCTCGGCGCGGCGCTCGCGGGGCAGGGCGCGGGCTTCGGCTTCGGTCAGCGGCTGGCCCTTGGGGCCGGTGAGGGTGAAGACCATCTGCCCGCCTTCGCGCGACAGGCGGAATTGGCGCGCCTCGGCAAACGCGTCGAGCTGCGCAAAGGCCTCGCCTTCTTGCGCCTGCCAGGTTTTCTCGATGCGCTCGGCCTCGGCCTTGAAGTCGGCGGCGGCAAGGCGCTTGGGGATGTCGGCCTGCAGGTTCTTGGCCATGTCGGCCATGCCTTGGCGCAGCTGGCGGCCCTGGCCCGCAGGCAGGCGCAGCGCGCGGGGGCGGTCGGGCTGGTCGAAGTGGTGCAGGTAGCACAGGTCGGGCGGCACGGCGCGCTGGCTGGCCGCCGCCTGCATGGCCTGGCGCAGCAGCGAGGTGCGGCCGCTGCCCACTTCGCCCAGCACAAACAGGTGGTAGTCGGGCTGGTGCAGGCCCAGGCCAAACTGGGCGGCGGCCTGCGCGCGCTCCTGGCCGATCCAGGGCAGGGGCAGGTCTTGCAGTTCGGCCGTGCTGGCAAAGCCCAGCGTGGTGGGGTCAACGGTCAGCCGCAGCTGGTGGGGGGCGAGGGCAAGGGCGGGCATGGGGCGGAATGTGGGTGGGGCAGGCCGCAGCGCTGGGCGGTGCCAGCGGCGCTGCAGCCTTCAAAATATGAATAAAAAAGGCCGTCTGCGCGCGATGGATATGCCTTTTAGGCTATCAAAATGATAGTAAACGATCAATGGGCCACGGGGCAGGCCCCGGCAGGCGCGCCACCCGCCAGCGCGTGGCTGCGCGCGTCGGCCAGCGCGGCGGCGGTGGGGGCCTCGGTGGGCCAGCCCGCCAGGTGCTGCTGGGCGACGCGGCTCAGAGCGGTGATCCAGTGGTTGTTGTCGTTCAGGCAGGGGATGTAGTGAAACTCTTGCCCGCCCGCGTGCAAAAACGCCTCGCGCACTTCCATGTTGATCTCTTCCAGCGTCTCCAGGCAGTCGCTGGTGAAGCCGGGGCACACCACGTCCACCCGCCGCGTGCCCGCCTTGCCCAGCGCCTCGATGGTGGGCTGGGTGTAGGGCTCCAGCCACTTGGCCTTGCCAAAACGCGACTGGAAGGTGATGCGATAGCGATCCTCGCGCAGGCCCAGGCGTTCGGCCAGCAGGCGGCCGGTTTTGCGGGCCTCGCAGTGGTAGGGGTCGCCCAGGTGCAAGGTGCGTTCGGGCACACCATGAAAGCTCATCACCAGCTGGTCGGGCTGGCCGTGGTGCTTCCAGTGCGTTTCGATGGTGCGGGCGAGGGCGTCGATGTAGCCGGGGGCATCGTGGTAGCGGTTGACGAAGCGCAGCTCGGGCACATTGCGGGTGCGCGCGGCCCAGGCATACACGGCATCGAACACGCTGGCCGTGGTGGTGGCGGAGTACTGCGGGTACAGGGGCAGGATGAGGATGCGCGTGGCGCCTTCGGCCTTGAGGGCGTCGAGCTGGCTGGCGATGGACGGGTTGCCGTAGCGCATGGCATGCCGCACCAGCACGTTGTGGCCCGCCTCGCCCAGCCAGCCGCGCAGCAGCGTGGCCTGCTTGGCCGTCCAGTGCGCCAGGGGCGAGCCCTCGGGCCTCCAGATGCTGGCGTATTTGGCGGCCGACTTGGCCGGGCGGGTGCGCAGGATGATGCCGTGCAGGATGGGCCACCACAGCAGCTTGGGGATCTCCACCACGCGGTGGTCGCCCAGGAATTGCGCCAGATACCGGCGCACCGCCGGGGCCGTGGCTTCGTCGGGGGTGCCCAGGTTGCACAGCAGCACGGCGGTGCGGTCGGCCTGGCCGTGGGTGTAAGGGGGTTCGGGGTGGAAGGAAGGCATGCGGCATTTTCACCCACGCGCCAGGCCAGTGCGGGCCGGGCGCCTATTTGCGGCCTGGCGCACCACCGCCTCCGAGAGCAGGGAAAAGCATGGCGACTTGAGGTGTTTGCAGCCCCGTTTTTGGGCGCATCGGGTATTCCCTGATGTGGTTATGAAACCGGTTTCATAAACTGGCGCCACTTCGGAATAACGACTGTCCACCGTGAATTACCAGTTCCAGTTCGATGCCGTGTTTGCCGCGTGGCCCTTGCTGCTCAAGGGCACCTGGATCACCGTGCAGCTGTCGCTCACCGCCACTTTGCTGGGGCTGGTGGTGGCCATCTTTTGCGCCTGGGGCAAGACCGGCGGGCCGGGCTGGCTGCGGTTTTTGATCAACGCGTACATCGAGGTCATCCGCAACACGCCGTTTCTGGTGCAGCTGTTTTTCTTCTTCTTTGCGCTGCCGTCCATCGGCCTGCGCTGGTCGCCTTACACCGCAGCGCTCACCGCCATGGTGGTGAACCTGGGTGCGTATGCGGCCGAGATCGTGCGGGCGGGCATCGAGTCCATCCCCAAGGGGCAGATCGAGGCGGGCAAGGCGCTCAACCTCAAGCCGTGGGAGATCTTTCGGTTTGTGATCCTCAAGCCCGCGCTCAAGGCCATCTACCCGGCGCTCACCAGCCAGTTCATCCTGCTGATGCTCAGTTCGGCCGTGGTGTCGGTGATCTCGGCGGACGACCTGACCTCGGTGGCGGCCAACCTGCAGTCGCAGACCTTCCGCAGCTTCGAGATCTACATCGTGGTGACGGCCATCTACCTGGCGCTGGCGCTGAGTTTCTCGGCGCTGTTCAAGCTGATTTATCAGCGCGTCCTTAACTACCCCGACCGCCGATAAGGAGACCGACCATGCGTACCTTCGGACTCTCCGAGTTTCTTTTCATCGTGCAGGCCGCGCAGTGGACGCTGGCGCTGTCGGCCATTGCCTTTGTGGGCGGTGCGCTGCTGGGGCTGGTGGTGGCGCTGTCGCGCACCTCAGAGAACGCTGCGGCACGCAATGCGGCGCGCGTGTTCATCCAGGTGTTTCAGGGCACGCCGCTGCTGCTGCAGCTGTTCCTCATCTTCTTTGGCGCACCCGTGTTGGGGTTTGACATCAACCCCTGGGTGGCGGCGGGCGTGGCGCTGGTGCTCAACAGCGCGGCCTTTCTGGCCGAGATCTGGCGCGGCTGTATCGAGGCAGTGCCACGTGGCCAGTGGGAGGCCGCGCAGGCCCTAAACCTCAAGTACGTGGCCCGCATGCGGTTTGTGGTGCTGCCCCAGGCTTTCAAGATTGCGCTGCCGCCCACGGTGGGCTACATGGTGCAGATCATCAAGGGCACGTCGCTGGCCGCCATCATCGGCTTTACTGAGATCACGCGGGCCGGGCAGATCATCAACAACGCTACCTTTCAGCCGCTGCATGTGTTCACCACCGTGGCCGCGCTGTACTTCGTGATCTGCTGGCCGCTGTCGCTGCTGGCTGCACGCATGGAGCGCAAGCGCGCCCGTGCTCTGGCGCGCTGACCCACGCGCCGCAACCTTCTTTTCTTTCTGTTCTCGTTCACACCAACCACCAGGAGACATGCGATGACTTTTTCTTTGCAACGCCGCACCGCTACCGCCGCTTTGGCAGCCTTGGGCCTGGGCGCCGCCCTCACGGCGTTTGCGCCGCTGGCCTCGGCACAGTCCGTGGCGGACATCAAGAAGAAGGGTGAGATCACCATCGGCATGCTGGTGGACTTTCCGCCCTACGGCACCACCAACGCACAAAACCAGCCCGACGGCTACGACGCCGACGTGGCCAAGCTGCTGGCCAAGGACCTGGGCGTGAAGGCCAACATCGTGCCCGTCACCGGCCCCAATCGCATCCCGTTTTTGCTGACCAACAAGGTTGATGTGCTGGTGGCCTCGCTCGCTATCACGCCTGAGCGTGCCAAGCAGGTGCAGTTCTCGCAGCCCTATGCGGCCGCGACCATCGTGCTGTACGGCAAGACCGGCGCCAACATCAAGAGCGCTGCCGACCTGAAGACCGTGCGCGTGGGCGTGGCCCGTGCCAGCACCCAAGACGTGGCCGTGACCAAGGCCGCCCCTGAGGGCACCGAGATCCGCCGCTTTGACGACGACGCATCGGCCATGCAGGCGCTGATCTCGGGCCAGGTCGATGCGATTGGCTGCTCGGTCACCGTGGCAGCGCAGATCGCCAAGCGCGTGCCCGCCAACACCTTCGAGAACAAGTTCAACCTGCTGCAGCAAGCCATGGGCATTGCCCTGCGCCCCGGCCAGGACGAGCTGACCAAGGCCGTGAACGACTTTGTGGCCCGCAACACCGCCAATGGCGAGCTGAACAAGCTGTACCAAAAGTGGCTGGGCGCTGACTTGCCCAAGCTGCAGTAAGCCTGCCTGAACGATAAGGAGCCATTGATGAGCGACGCAGTCACGACCGCCCCCGGCACGCCGCCGATCATCCGCATGGAAGGGGTCAACAAGTGGTACGACAGCTTCCAGGTGCTCACCGACATCAACCTGTCGGTGCGGCCCGGCGAGCGCATCGTGATCTGCGGGCCATCGGGCTCGGGCAAGTCCACGCTGATCCGCTGCATCAACCGGCTGGAGACGGTGCAAAAGGGCCGCATTGAGGTCGATGGCATTGACCTGACCGCCGGCGGCAAGAACGTGGACGCTGTGCGCGCTGAAGTGGGCATGGTGTTTCAGCAGTTCAACCTGTTCCCGCACCTGACCATTCTGGAAAATTGCACGCTGGCCCCCATGCGGTCACGGGGCATGAGCAAGGCCCAGGCCGAAGAAGTGGCCATGAAGTACCTGACCCGCGTGCGCATCCCCGAGCAGGCGCACAAGCACCCCAGCCAGCTGTCGGGCGGGCAGCAGCAGCGCGTGGCCATTGCGCGTGCGCTGTGCATGGCGCCCAAGGTGATGCTGTTTGACGAACCCACCTCGGCGCTCGACCCCGAGATGGTCAAGGAAGTGCTGGACACCATGATTAGCCTGGCCGAAGACGGCATGACCATGCTGTGCGTGACGCACGAAATGGGCTTTGCCCGCAGCGTGGCCGACCGGGTGATCTTCATGGCCGACGGCAAGATCCTGGAGCAGGCGCCGCCGCAGCAGTTCTTTGGCCAGCCGCAGCACGACAAGACGCGGCAGTTCCTGGGCCAGATCCTGACTTCCCACCACGCACATTGAGACCTGGCAGGTCGTGCGGTTGATGGCCTCTGCCCCGGTGGGGCGGAGCCTGAAAGAAACACATGAAGGTATTGATTTCCCTGTCCTCCTTCGGCGCGGCCGAAACCGGTCGCCACGGCCAGCTGTGGTGCACCGACCTGGCCCAGCAAGCGGGCGCGGACGGTGTGGAGGTGCGTGGCGAACTGCTGCGTGACGCGGCTGCTGAGCTGCCCGCGCTGGCGGGCCGGGCAGCGGTGTACTCCAGCCCCGAAGGCTTGTGGACCCAGCAGGGCGAATTGGACGAAGCAGCCCTGGCGCGCGGCGCGCAGGCTGCGCAGGTGTTGCGCGCGCCGCGCCTGAAGATGTCGGTTGGTGGCTTTAGCCCTTCGTCGCATGCCTCGCTGCAACGCCTCAAGGCCCTGCTGCAGGCCGCCCCGCAGGTGGAGCTGGTGATCGAGAACGACCAGACCGCCACCGCAGGCACGCTCGCCGCCATGCAGGCGTTTTTTGCGGCCCAGGCGCAGGCCGGGCTTGATTTGGGTATGACCTTTGACATGGGCAACTGGCACTGGCAGGGCGAATGCCCGCTGCAGGCCGCGCAGGCCCTGGCGCCCTATGTGCGCTATGTGCATTGCAAGGGCGTGCAGCGCCTGCCCGCCAAGTGGGTGGCGGTGCCGCTGGCCGATTCGCTGGCGCCCTGGCGCGCCGTGTTGCGTGCCTTGCCTGCCAATGTGCCGCATGCCATTGAATACCCGCTGGTGGGGGATGACCTGGTGGCCATCACGCGCGAGCAGGTGGCCTTCATCCGCGCGGCACGGGAGGCTGCATGACCGCCCCGGCTTCTGACGTTGCACTGTTTGGCGAGGCCATGCTGCTGCTGGTAGCCAACGAGCCGGGCCCGCTGGAGAACGCCACCGGCTTTCACAAGCGCACGGCCGGGGCCGAGACCAATGTGGCCATTGGCCTGGCGCGCCTGGGCCTGAAGGTAGGCTGGGCTAGCCGCCTGGGCACCGACTCCATGGGCCGCGCGCTGCTGGCCGCCATGCAGGGCGAAGGCATAGATTGCTCGCACGTGGTGTGCGATGCCACGCAGCGCACGGGCTTCCAGTTCAAAGAGCGCGTGATGGATGGCCGCGACCCGCAGGTGGAATACCACCGCAAGGGCTCCGCCGCCAGCCAGATGGGGCCCGCCGATGTGGACGAGCCCTGGCTTCGGTCTGCACGCCACCTGCATGCCACAGGCGTGTTTGCCGCCATCTCCGACACCAGCCTGCAGGCCGCCATCCGCACGCTGGAGGTGATGCGTGCTGCAGGCCGCACCATCTCCTTCGACCCCAACCTGCGCCCCACTTTGTGGTCGTCGCCCGAGACCATGCGCCACTGGATCAACACCCTGGCCACCTATGCCGACTGGGTGCTGCCGGGCATGGAAGAGGGCGTGTTTTTGACCGGCGAAACCACTCCAGAGGGCGTGGCACGCTTTTACCGTGAGCGCGGCGCCAAGCTGGTGGTGGTCAAGCTCGGGCCCGAGGGCGCGTACTACGACAGCGACGTGGCCGGCACCGGCCGCGTGCCCGGCGTGCCCGTGGCCCAGGTGGTGGACACCGTGGGCGCGGGTGATGGCTTTGCGGTGGGCGTGATCAGCGCTTTGCTGGAAGGCCTGACTGTGCCCGCCGCCGTGCGCCGTGGCGCCTGGATTGGTGCCCGCGCCGTGCAGGTGCTGGGCGACACCGAGGGGCTGCCCACCCGCGCCCAGCTGCAGGAGGCGGGCCTGTGAGCCTGCCGCTACCTTCAACAGACGGCAGCACAAGCCCAGCGCGCAAGCAAGTGCTGGTGTTTCGCGAGCTGCCGCCCGACCAGCTCGCGCGGTTGACTGCCGTGCACGACGTGACAGTGGCCGACCCGCGCAAGCCCGACGAGCGCGCGCGGTTTGACGCAGCGCTGGCGCAGGCGCATGGGCTCATCGGCTCCAGCTTTCCCATCGATGCCGCCGTGCTGGCACGTGCGCCCCGGCTGCAGGCGGTGTCCAGCATTTCGGTGGGCGTGGACAACTACGCGCTGGACGTGCTGCAGGCGCGCGGCATCATGCTGTGCCACACCCCCGGAGTGCTCGACGAAACGGTGGCAGACTCGGTGTTTGCCCTCCTCATGGCCACCAGCCGCAGGCTGGTGGAGCTGTCGCAGCTGGTGCGCGAGGGCCGGTGGACCAAGAATATTGGAGAAGACCTGTTTGGCAGCGATGTGCATGGCAAGACGCTGGGCCTGCTCGGATTTGGCCGCATTGGCCAGGCCGTGGCGCGCCGCGCCGCACTGGGGTTCGGCATGCCGGTGATGTACCACGCCCGCCGCCCGGTGGACCTGGCGACCCAGGCCCCTGAGTTACAGGGCAAGGCCATCCACACGCCGCTGCCTGCGCTGCTGGCGCAGTCGGACTTTGTGGTGGCCATGCTGCCCTTGTCGGACAGCACACGGGGCATGGTCAACGCCGAACTGTTTGCGGCCATGAAGCCCGGCGCCATCTTCATCAATGGCGGCCGGGGCGCCACCGTGGTGGAGCAACACCTGCTGCACGCGCTGGACCATGGCCCGCTGCGCGCAGCGGGGCTCGATGTATTTGCCACCGAGCCGCTGCCGCTGGCGTCGCCCCTGCGCACCCACCCGCGCGTGACCCCGCTGCCGCACATTGGATCGGCCACGCACGACACGCGCCATGCCATGGCCGCGTTGGCCACCACCAACCTGCTGCAGGCCCTGGCGGGCGAACGGCCCGCTGCTGTGTACAACGCCGTGCCCGCATGAGCCCGCCGACACCCGCGCCCTCCACCGCGCCGCGCGTCCGTCCCACCATCGCCGATGTGGCGGCCGAGGCCGGTGTGTCCAAGGCCACGGTGTCGCGTTACTTCAACCACCGCGAACGCCTGCTCAGCCCCGACATTGCCGCGCGGGTCGAGGCGGCCATCGCCAAGCTGGCCTATGTGCCCAGCCCCATGGCCCAGGCGCTGAGCCACGGCCGCTCGCGGCTCATTGGCCTGGTGGTGGCCGACATCACCAACCCCTATTCGGTGGCCGTGTTGCGCGGCGCCGAGAAGGCCTGTCAGGACGCGGGCTACCTGGTCATGCTGTTCAACCTGGGCAACGACCGCGAACGCGAGCGCGCGGCCATAGACGCGTTGGCCAGCTACCAGGTGGATGGTTTCATCCTCAACACGCTGGGGCAAGGTGAAGGACAGGCGGATGTGAACACCCTGCACGGCAAACCCGCCGTGCTGGTGGACCGGCGCCACGCCGGGCTCGCGGCAGACTTCGTCTCGCTGGACAACCTGGGCGCCATGCGTGAAGCCTGTGCCCACCTGCAGCAGCAAGGCTGGCAGCGCCTGCTCTACATCACCCAACCCTTGCTGGGCGTGAGTTCCCGCATCGAGCGCACGGAGGCCTTCCGTGCGCTGGTGTCGTCCAAGGGATCGGCAGTGCGCGGCACAGTGCTGGAGCTGGCGGCGGAGCAGGGCGATGAGGTGCTGGATCAGGCACTCACCGATCTGCTGCGGCAGGCCCGGCCCGGTGAGCGCTGCGCGGTGGTGGCGGGCAATTCGGTGGTCACGCTGCGGGTCGCTGCGGCCGTCTCGCGCATGGGGTGGACGTTTGGGCAACAGCTGGGCTTTGTGGGCTTTGACGACCCTGAATGGGCTTCGTTGATCCGGCCTGGCCTGAGCGCCGTGGCCCAGCCCACCGATGCCATCGGGCAACGTGCGGCGCAGTGCCTGCTGGAGCGCATCAATGGCTTGGAAGGCCCCGCGCGCGAGAGCCTGCTGCCCGGCCTGCTGGTGGTGCGCGGATCTTCGTTGGGGCCTGCGGGCGCGCCGGACCCGGGTTGAACGCACTGCATTCCGCAAAGGCCTGCGGTATGCTTTGCGGCCCTCGCCTCGGCGTGTCGCCGGGGCCTCTTTTTTTGCCTTCATCCTTCAGGTGTGCCCTGTGCCAAATCCTTCTCTGGACACCTCCCGCATCCGCGCCATCTCCATCGACCTGGACGACACGCTCTGGCCCATCTGGCCCACCATCACGCGGGCTGAAAACGTGCTGCTGGACTGGCTCACGCACCATGCCCCGGCCACGGCGGCCCTGTTCTCCAGTACCGAATCGCTGCGCGCCATCCGCAACCAGATGGTGGCGCTGCGGCCCGACCTGCTGCACGACCTGAGCGGGCTGCGGCGCGAGTCCATCCGCCTGGCGCTGACGCAGGCCGGTGACGAGCCCGCGCTGGCCGAACCGGCGTTTGACCTGTTCTTTGCCGAGCGCATGCGCGTGGAGCTGTTTGACGATGCACACGACACGCTGGCTTTTTTGTCGGCGCGTTACCCGGTGGTGGCGGTGTCCAACGGCAATGCCGATGTGCACCGCATCGGCATCGGCCACTATTTCCGCCACAGCATCAGCGCGTCGGAGTTTGGCGTGGCCAAGCCCGATGCGCGCATCTTCCACGCCGCCGCCACGGCCGTCGATGTGCTGCCCCACGAGGTGCTGCACGTGGGCGACGACGCCACGCTGGATGCGCAGGGCGCGCTCAATGCAGGCATGCAGGCGGTGTGGATCAACAGCGCCAACCACCCCTGGCCGCACGACGACGTGCAGCCGCATGCCACGGTGGACAGCCTCACTGCGCTGTGCCGACTGTTGGCTTGAAATGGGCGCCCCCCTGTGTCGCCTTCGGCGCCTTCCCCCCGAGGGGACGACGCCCTTGCTGCGGGGCGGCCCTTGCTCGGCGTCCCTGGCTTGGGCAGCGCCAGTTGCACGGGCTTGTGCAGCCATAAACCACTGGGTGGCGCAATGACGGGCTCCCGAATTGCTTCTTGCCCCAGGTCAAGGTTTGGGCGCGCGGCGGTTGATGCTGCGGCCCGATAACGTCACACTCCAGCGTCGCTCAGCGACCCCTCCCACCATGCCCCGTAATCCCCCCCCGTTGCCCGCCATCCGCACCATCGGCCTGATGCAGCCCATGACCTGGCTGGTGCTGGCCTGGCGCGACATGGCGCGGGCGGGCTGGATCAGTTTTGCCCATGGCCTGGCACTCACGCTGTTCGGGGCCGCCATCTTTGCGGTGGCGCACCACCGGTTTTGGCTGCTGGCGGGGGCGTTGTCGGGTTTTCTGGTGGTGGCGCCCGTGCTGGCCACCAGCCTGTATGCGCTGAGCCGCGCGCTGGAGCGCCGCGAAAGCGCCAACCTGGGCGTGGTGCTCAAGACCTGGTTCAACTGGCAGAACAGCCATGTGAACAAATGGGGCAACGACTACTGGTGCATGGTGCAGTTTGGTGCCTTGCTGGCGCTGGCGGCCTCGGGCTGGGTCATGACATCGGCGGCGCTCATCACCCTGCTGGCGCCCGTGCCCATCGAGACGCCGCTCGACTTTCTGCGCCATGTGGTCATGGCGCGCGAGGGCTGGCTGTTTGAAATCTGGCTGGCGCTGGGCAGCCTGATGGCCGCGCCGATTTTTGCGTCCAGCGTGGTGGCCATGCCCCTGCTGCTGGACCGCCGCGCCACGCTGCTGCAAGCGGTGCTGACCAGCTGGCAGGCCGTGGTGGTCAACCCGCTGCCCATGGCGTTCTGGGCGGCGATCATCCTGGGCTTTACCTTGCTGGGCCTGGGCTCGCTGCTGCTGGGCCTGATCGCCGTGATGCCCATGCTGGGCCACGCGAGCTGGCACGCCTACCGCGACCTGGTGGACGCCTCCAGCCTGCCCGAGCGCGACCTGGCCGCATCCGCTGCACCGGTGCGCACGCCTGGAGGGGCATCGTGATTTTTGGCTTTACCGAGGCGCAGATCTCGGGTTTCTTCCTCACCTACGGCGTGGGGGCGTTCATCGTCTACATGCTGTTCATCATCGGGCAGCTGGCGTGGGAGTCCAAGGCGGGGCGCTTTGGCACCTTTGTGCTCTTCCTGGGCCTGGGCGTGGGGTTTCTGGGGTTCCTGGCCAAGGTGGTGATTCAGTGGTGGCTGGAGAAGTGAAGCGGCTGGCTTGTGAGGCGGGCGGGGTCGCCCTGATCTCTCCCTCGGCGCCCGACCAACGGGTCGCGCGGCCCGCCCTGTGAGTCACCACCATCAGCTTGTCACGCTGGTGCGTGCTTCGCCTGTGCTGATGGGCGCGCTGCGCGCCGTGCGAAAGCTGGAACTGAACTCGTGGTGCATAGGGGCTGGCGCGGTGCGCTCGCTGGTGTGGGATGCCTTGCACGGGTTTGCAGAACCCACACCGCTGGATGACGTGGATGTTGTCTACTTTGACCCCACAGTGGAAAGTGCAGAACACGACGCGGCGCTGGAACATCGGTTGCGCTGCGAGATGCCGTCTGTCGCATGGGAAGTCACCAACCAGGCCACTGTGCACCACTGGTTTGCGCGCCATCTGGGGCAGCAGGTAGCGCCCTTGGTGTCGCTGGAGGATGGCGTGAGCACCTGGCCGGAGATTGCCACCTGTGTGGGTGTTTTCCTGCGCGCTGACGACTCCATCGGCGTTGTGGCTCCCCACGGGCTGGATGACTTGTTCCACCTGATCGTTCGCCACAACCCGGTGCGCGCCGATGCCCGCTCCTACCGCGAGCGCGTGGCGTCCAAACGATTTGCCGAGCGCTGGCCGCTGCTGTCCATCTGCCCCGCCTGAGGCCGGTTTACGGGCCGCAGCCGATTGCCGCCTCAGCGCGGCCAGGACCGCAGGCCCAGCTCCTGCGCCAGCTGGCGGTAGTCGGCCAGGCTGCGTTGCACAAACTCCTCCAGCGCCGCCCCGGTGCGTGCAAACGGGTACAGGCCGTACTGGCTGCACAGCGCGGCATAGCCGGGCGCGGCCAGTGCTTCGGCAAACGCTGCCACCCAGGCGCGCACGGCGGCGTCGGGGGCGCTGGCTGCCATGTACAGGCCGCGCACCGTGGGCCAGACCAGGTCCACGCCTTGCTCGCGCGCCGTGGGCAGGTCGGCCAGGGCGCCGGGCAGGCGGGCCTGGGCCAGCACGGCCAGAAAGCGCAGGGGCGCGCCTTTGTCCAGGGCCTGCCGGGCCTCGGCCGCGTCGCCGGTGAAGACGCCGATATGGCCGCCGCGCAGCGCTTTGAGCGCCTCGCCGCCGCCTTCAAATGAGACAAACCGCATGCGCTTGGGGTCCTGCCCGGCGGCGCGGGTGAGCAGCGCGGCTTTCATCCAGTCCTGGCTGCCCAGGGTGCCGCCCGCGCCAAAGACCACGCGGGCCGGGTCTTTGCGCAGCGCGTCAACGACGTCTTGCAGGCGTTGGTGGGGTGAATCACGGTGCACGGCCACCACGCCGTAGTCGGTGCCCAGGGTGGCGATCCAGCGCACGGCGCTCACCGGGTGGGGGCCAAAGCGACCTTGCGCGATGTTGAGCAGCGAGCCGCTGGAGAACGCCACCAGCGTGCCTGGCCCGCCCAGCCGTCCGGTGGCGATCTGGTCAAACGCCATGGCGCCAATGCCGCCGGGCAGGTAGCGTGTGTGCAGCGGTGGGCGTGCGGGGCGCACGGCCTGCACGGCCTGTGTGGCCAGGCCGCAGGTCAGGTCGAACCCGCCGCCGGGGCGGGAGGGGGCGATGCATTCGGCGGGTTCCTGCGTTGCGTCGGCCGCCCAGGCCGCAGGCCCGCGCGCAGCGGCCGATGCGCCCGCCAGTGCTGCCAGCCACTGCAGGGTGCGGCGGCGGGGCAGGGTGGGGATTGAGGTCGGTGCGGACGGCATAGCGGGGCGAATTCTGGCGGAATCTGGGGCGCTGCGGGATGGGGGTTTTCAGCCCCGGGGCCACCACAGGATGGCCAGCAGGCCCCGGCCGCCGGAGCCTTCCTCCAGCCGCAGGCCGCCCCGGTGCCGCTCAGCGATGGAGCGCGCAATCGCCAGCCCCAGGCCCGAGCCACCCGCTGCGGCCTGCGAGCCACGCCGGTAGCGCTGGCCCAGTGCATCGCGTTCGTTGGCGGGCAGGCCAGGGCCGTTGTCTTCCACGCTGAGGCTCCAGCCCAGGCCGTCCCCCGCCGCCGACACAGTCACGGTGCCGTGCTCGGGTGTGTAGGCAATGGCGTTGGCGGCGAGGTTGGTGAGTGCCTCGCGCAGCAGGCCGCTGTCGCCCACGGCCATGAACTCGGGCGTGGGCGTGTGGATGCCAAAGTCGATCTGTCGAGTGCGGGCGCGGGGCAGCAGTTCCAGCGCCACGGCGCGCAGCAGCGCGGCCAGGTCGAACGGGGCCAGCTCCACCGCCGCCGTGTCGCTGCGGCCCAGGGCCAGCAGCTGCTGGGTGCTGCGCGTGGCGCGCGCAATCTCGCCGCCAATCGCGTCGAGCGTGTGCTGCACCTGGGTGGCGTCGGCCTCGCGCCGGGCGTAGTCGATCTGCATCTGCAGCGTGGTGAGGTGGGTGCGCAGCTGGTGCGAGGCATCGTCCAGAAACTGCCGCTGCTGCGCCACCAGGTCCTGCGTGCGGGCCATCTGCTGGTTGGCGGCAGCCACCAGGGGGCGGATGTCGGCGGGCAGGTCGGTGTCGGCCATGGGGGTCATGTCATCGGGGCTGCGCGCCTGCACCTCGCGCGCCAGGCGCGCCAGCGGGCGCAGCGCCACGGCCAGCGTGGCGGCGGTGCCCAGCACCATGAGCGCCAGCACCAGCGTGTCGCGCAGCGCGGCCCGGCGCACAAAGCGGCTGGTGAACTCCTGCCGCGAGCGGGTGCTTTCGGCCACCTGCACCAGCACGCTGCTGGCATCGGCCCCGGGTGCGGCGCCCTCTACCGTGCGGCGGTAGGCTGCCAGCCGCACGGATTCACCGAAGTAGGTGGCATCGTAGAAGCGGGGCACGCCGGGCGTGAGCGTGCCGGGTGGCAGGGGCAGGTCGGCGTTGCCCAGCTCCACCAGCCCATCGGACGATGCGACGCGGAAGTACACATTGCCGCTGGCCGTGAGTTCAAAAAATTCGAGCATGCTGTAGGGCAGCTCGGCCGACAGGCCGCCCGAGGCGGTGGAGATGTTGGCGTCGATGGATTTGAGCGCCCCGAGCAGCGAGCGGTCGTAGGCCGCGTTGGCGGCCTCCAGCGCGTCGTGCCGTGTCATCCACAGCTCCACGCCGGTCACCACGGCGAGCAGCGGCAGCAGCAACAAAGCCAGCAGCCGCCACAGGCTGGCACGGCGCAGGCGTGCGGTCAGGCCCATGGTTCAGTCAGCTTCCAGCGCATAGCCCAGGCCACGCAGCGTGGTGATGCGCACACCGCTGCCATCCAGCCGCTTGCGCAGGCGGTGCACAAATACCTCCACGGCTTCGGGATGCACGTCCTCGTCGTCAGAGAACACGCGGTCCAGAATCTGCTGCTTGGAAAACGGCTCGCCGCTGCGCTGCACCAGCACACGCAGTACGGCGTGCTCGCGCGGCGACAGGGCCAGGGGCTCGCCGTGCAGCGTGAACTGCTTGCGCGGGTTGTCGTACACCAGCGCGCCGCAGGCCAGGCGCGGGTGTTCGTTGCCACGCGCACGGCGCACCAGGGCATGCAGGCGGGCCTCCAGCTCGGCCAGCTCGAACGGCTTGGCCAGAAAGTCGTCGGCCCCGGCGTTGAGCGAGCGCACGCGCTCGTCCAGCGAATCGCGGGCCGTCAGGATTAGCGCAGGCAGGCGCTGGTCGCGGTCGCGCAGGCGCTGCAGCACAGCCTGGCCGTCCAGCCCGGGCAGCCCCAGGTCCAGCACCAGCGCGTCGTAGTTGTCATGTTGCTGCAAGGCGCGGTCAGCCAGGCGGCCATCGTTCACCCATTCCACCTGGATGCCCGCGTGCTCCAGCGCACGGCTGAGCCAGGTGCCCAGGTTGTGGTCGTCTTCGGCCAGGAGGATGCGCATGGTGGGATGCTACTGCGGTACTTGTTTCGGTTTTTGCTGCGCTCGCTTGTGGCGTGCGACTACGATGCGCAGAACAAAAGAGGGGGAGGCATGAACAATCGTGACAAGCGGCCTTGGCGAGGCCTATCCCACAGATGGCGTGTTGAAGTGAGGGAGCAAGACGCAGACAGCTGGTGGTCGTCCAGCCTGGTTTTCAGGATCGCCTGTGCGTTGCTGGGCGTAGCCGCAGGGAGCCTGCTGGCGCTGTTGCTGGGCTTGGCGGGGGCTGCGTTGGGTGGATCCTCTGACGCGATGGGGACCTTGCTGGCTGCCGGCGCAATGTCGGGCGCAGCGTGTGGTGCGCTGACGCCCAACGTCCTGCTGCATGCCATCACAGGGTTGGGGTACTTCCTTGCAGGACTGCTCTCCGCTTTGGGCGGAGAGGACATTGCGGACACCCCTTCCCGTGAAGGCTGGTTGAGGGCCTGCTTTATCGTGGGAGCCCTCTATGTGCTGGGGCTCTCCATAGGATGGGGGTTGTTGCGCTGAAACGCAACGACCCTCTGTCTCAATCTGGCTTGATCTGCGCGCGCTTGATCACCTTCTGCCAGCGCGCCTGCTCCGCCGCAATGAACTGCGCAAACTGCGCGGGTGTGCCGCCAATGGCTTCGGCGGCGTCGCCGTTCAGGCGCTTGAGGGCTTCTGGTGCCTTCACGGCCTTCATGGTTTCGGCGGCCAGCTTGTCCAGGTGTTCCTTGGGCAGGCTCGCGGGGGCCAGCATGCCGTACCACTGCGTCATCTCGAAGCCGGGGAAGCCCTGTTCGGCCACGGTGGGCACATCGGGCAACTGGGGCAGGCGCTGCGTGGAGCCCGTGGCGATGCAGCGCACCTTGCCGGACTTGATGAACGGCAGCAGGGCAGCGGCGCCCACCGAGGCGGCGTCAAGGCGGCCCGAGAGCAGGTCGGTCATCATGGGGCCGGTGCCGCGGTAGGGCACGTGCAGCATGAAGATCTCGGCGGTCATCTTGAGGTACTCAAACGCGAGGTGGCCCGCACTGCCGTTGCCCGCCGAGCCGTAGCTCAGCTTGCCCGGGTTCTTTTTCGCATAGGCGATGAATTCCTTGAGGTTCTTGGCGGGCACGTCGGGGTGCACCACGTACAGGCTGGGCACCTTGGCCAGCAGGCTCACGGGCTTGAAGTCCTTGTTGGCGTCGTAGGGCAGCTTGTCGAAGATGTAGGGGTTCACGGCCAGGGTGCCGATGTGGCCCAGGATCAGCGTGTGCTGGTCGTCTGCGCGGGCCACTTCCGACATGGCGATATTGCCTGCTGCGCCGGGCTTGTTGTCCACAAACACGCTCTGGCCCAGGGTCTTGCTCAGCTCGGCCGCCGTGGAGCGCGCCACGATCTCAGAGCTGCCACCGGGGGCAAAAGGCACGACAAAGCGGATCGACTTGGCGGGCCACGCGGCCTGCGCCGATGCGGCGGTGGGCAGCAGGCCGCCCAGGGCCAGGGCACTGCCTGCGCCCAGCAGGTGGCGGCGGGTGGGTTGGAAGGCGGGGTGGAAGGTGGGGTAAATGTCGTTGTCGAACAGCATGGGTGTCTCCGTGAAAGCCATCAAGGCGTTGCAGGGCGTATGGTGTGCGCCGCGTGCTTTCGGAATGCTGTCAAGCGGATTGGGGTTTCCCCGGGGGTGCCTGGGATACCAGGGCGCGCGTTACGCCAGCGCAGCCACTGCGGTGCCGCTGAGCACCGCGCCTTCCAGCGTGGCGGGGTAGGGGCCGTCCACATAGTCGCCGCAGGCGGTCAGCCCGGGCAGCACCTGCATGCCGGGCCGCTGCAGGCCGGGGGTGCAGGCAAAGGTGGCACGTTTTTCCACCACGGTTTGCACGGGCTGCAGGCCCGGCAGGCCCAGTTGTGCGGCGGCCTGCTGCAGCACCTGCTGCTCGATCAAGGCCCGGTCGCCGTCGCTCGCGCTCACCACAAAGGCCAGCAGTCCGTGCTGGCCGTCGAGCTGGCCCCGGTCAAACACAAACTGCGCCGGGTGGGCGGCGGTGTTGCGCAGCGCCAGCATGGGCTGGGGCAGGTGGGCGCCCGGTGAGTGGGCATAGACGGTGGTGATGGCCTCGAACCGCAGGGCGCTGGTGGTGGTGCTCCAGCGGGCCGCACTGGCCAGGCCCGCCGTGCCCGCCAGGCTTTCGACCAGGCGGCTCGCCTCCCACGACGGGCAGGCCAGGGTGATGTGGTCGAACGCCTCGGGGTCTTCTGCACCGTTGGCTGCGATGACCGGTTGCCAGCGCCCGCCGGGCCGCGGCACCAGGCGCTGGATGCGCTGGCCGGTGATGACCTGGCCGCCCTGCTGCTGCAGCCAACGCACGGCAGCTTCGGGGAAGAGGGTGCCCAGGTCTGCACGCGGCAGCAGCAGGTTGGAGCCGCCACGCCCGCTGAACAGGCTGTCCTGCAGCACGCGCAGAAACACCTGGCCGCTGGCCTCGCGCGCCGGGGTGTTGAGGGCCGATACACACAGCGGGTCGATGAACTCGGTCATGAGCCGGGGCGTGAGCGGCGCGCACAGGTCGGCCACCGAGGTCGCAGGCGCGCAGCGGAATCCGCGCATCTGCCAGGCCGTGGCCGTGCGCAGCAGCGCCAGCTTGTCCCGCCAGTCCCAGCCCTTGGCGCGGGCAATGCCCAGCAGGGCATCGAGCGGCGGCGGCAGGTCGGGCAGCTGCAGGCCCTGGCCGTCGGGGAACTGCAGCGTGAGCGGCAGGCGCAGCAGGGCGGTGTCGATGTCCACGCCCACCAATCGCATCAGGCGCAGGCTTTCGGCGTAGGCGCCAATCAGGATGTGCTGGCCGTTGTCGAGGGTGGCGGGCGTGCCATCGGGCAGTGCGCCCGGCACGGCGCGCGCCCGGCCGCCGACGGTGCGCGCGGCTTCGAACACCGTGACCTGGCGGCCGGCTTGGGTGTGGGCGATGGCGGCGGCCATGCCCGCCCAGCCTGCGCCCACCACTGCCACGTTCGCGGCGACCTTCATGGACGCGGGCCCACGGCTATGACATCCGGCCCAAGGCCTGTACCTTCCACGCCAGCCAGAACTTGCGCAGCGGCGTGAGGCGGATGCGCTGGTGCAGCACCTGGAAGTTCTCGTGCTCGATCTCGCGCAGCAGGGTGCGGTAGATGTTGGCCATCATCAGGCCGGGCTTTTGCGCGCGGCGGTCGGCATCGGGCAGCAAGGCCAGGGCCTCGTCGTACAGGCGGTGCGCGCGCTCGGCCTGAAAACGCATGAGCGCCGTGAAGCGGTCGGAGTAGGTGCGCTTGAGGATCTCGTGTGCCTTCACGTCAAACTGCTGCAGCTCGTTCACCGGCAGGTAGATGCGGCCCAGCATGGCGTCTTCGCCCACGTCGCGGATGATGTTGGTGAGCTGGAAAGCCAGGCCCAGCTTGTGGGCGTATTCGGTGGTGCGTGGGTCGGTCTGGCCAAAGATGCGTGCGGCAACTTCGCCCACAATGCCCGCCACCAGGTGGCAGTAGCCCTTGAGGCCGGCAAAGTCGAGGTAGCGGGTTTGCTCCAGGTCCATCTGGCAGCCGTCGATCACGGCCTGCAGGTGGCGTTGTTCAATGCCGTAGTCGGCGGCCAGCGGCATCAGCGCCAGCATCACGGGGTGGGTGGGCTGGCCTGCGTAGGCCTTGGCCACCTCGGCCTGCCACCAGGCCAGCTTGGTGCGGGCCACGCCGGGGTCAGAGACTTCGTCCACCACATCATCCACTTCGCGGCAGAAGGCGTAAAACGCGGTGATCGCGGCGCGGCGCGGGGCCGGCAGGAACAGGAAGGCGTAATAGAAGCTGCTGCCCGAGGCCACGGCTTTTTGCTGTACGTATTGCTGTGGGGTCATGGGGCGCGATTGTCCCATGCACCGGGGCGCCATCGCCTCACTTTGCCACGGTGTCGCCAGCGTTTGGTGTTTCAACCGGTGGGGCAGACATCTCGCGCATCAGCGCATCCAGGTCATCGCCCTCGATGGTCATTTGGGGAACCGTTGCGGGCGTGGTGCGCAGCCAGTGAGTGGTTTCGGGCGCTGCAAGCACCAAACCCACCACGCCAGCCAGCGTGAGGAGATAGGGGGCCAGAGCGAGCACCACAGCGCGCTGGGAGGGGCGTGGTTCCACCTGCCCCATGGAAAGCACCAGGGCGTAGCCCAGCGGTGGCAGCAAAAAACCGGCCTGTAGCACCAGCAGGGCCAAGGCTGCGACCCATGCAGCGTCCCCTCCCAGGGCCAACAGCGGGGGCATCACGATGGGTATGACCAGAAAGATCAGCTCAAAAGCGTCCAGCACAAAGGCCGACGCCAGCAGTACCAGCAGCACTGCAGCCATGGCCAGCGCGGGCTGGCCCTGCAGGGTGCGCATCCATTCGGTCACCAGCACATCGGTGCCAAAGGCCCGCAGCAGCAGTGAAAAGGTAACGGCGGCCACCAGCAGTGCGAACAGCGCGCCGGTGAGGGCCAGGGCATCGTCCAGCACGCGGGCCAGCACGGGCCGGGTGAGTTGGCGCGATACCAGGCCCCACACCAACAATGTCACACCAGCGGCAGCGGCGGCCTCCACGGCACGGATGCGGCCCGTGGCCACCAATGCCAGCAGCGCAATGATGAACGTGGGCACGATGCACAGCGTCCAGCCCTCGCTGCGGGCCATCGCTGAAGGGCGGGCAGTCGTGGTGGGTGGCTCTGCACGGTCGTGGCGCCGTGCCACCCACCAGGTGATGCCCAGCCAGACGAGCAGCAGCAGGGCGCCAGGGGCCAGTGCGGCCTGCAGCACATCCTGTGTGTTGATGATGCGGGTTCCAGCCTGTGCCGCAGGCAAACCCAACTGCCGGGACAGGGTCAGGCCTTCTGTGTGGGCACGCAGCATTGCATCCCCCAGCAGAAGCAGCACCAGCGAGGGTGGAACGATGACACCCAGTGTGCTGGCCACGGCCACCAGGGTGACACGCCGTTCGGGCGGTAGACCTTCGGCGGCCCAGGCCCGCCCGGCGGTGCGCGACAGGGTGACCAGGCTGGCCCCCACCGACCCATTCATGGGCGCCATGAGCATGCCCACGCCCAGCCCTGCCAATTCAGAGGCAGCCCGCCGCCCCGTGAGCCGCGCCAGCGTTTTGCTGAGCCCTCCATACAGACCATTGATCAAGGCCAGGTGATTGAGCAAGGCGCCCACCATTGCATACAGCACCAGGGCCTGCAACAGGTCATGCTCCAGCAGTCCCACCATGCGCTCGGGCAGGGCACGCAGTACGCCTGCATCGAATGCGCCCACTGCCAGGCCCAGCACCGCACCCAGGGTGCTCACTGCCAGCAACACGGCATAGGTGGCCCAGCCCGTGGTCATCATCAGTACCAGGGCCAGCACCAGCAGCAGAAGCCCGAGCAGGCTCATGGGGTGTTCCCTCCCGTGCTAGCGGCCGCCTGGCGCACAGCGCGCCACAGATCCACCAGTGACTGCAGGGCGAGCAAAGCGGCCAGCAGTAACAGCGCTACCTTCACCACAAAATAGCCAGGATTGGCGGTTTCTGGAAAGCTTTCAAGCCCGCGCACCGAGCGCCATACCATGGGGGTGCCCTGCCAGCACACGAACAGCGCCCATGGCAATATGGCCAGCGGCGCACCCACGCCGCGCAGCGTGCGCAGCCATCGGCCGCCAGCGTGCGTCAGGTCGGGGCGGCTGACCAAGTGGGCATCGCGCCGGGCCGCATGCCGCAAAGCCACTGCCACATACAGCGCAAACATCGCCTGCGCCAGGTCATTGGCCTTGCTGGAGCCTGCGCCGAGCCAGTCTCTCAGAGGCCACTGCAGAAACAGCAGCACGACGATCAGCAGAGCCAGAGGCATGAAGAGTGAGCCCACCCAGTCAAGCGCATCTTCCAGCCGTCGTGCGGCCCATGGGGTTGGAGGTGGAGGGGGCGCTGCGTTATCGAGCATGGGCAAAGGGTGGCGGCGGGCGTGGAGATCGCATTCCAACACACCCCATCTGGCGCACGGACGCCTGGTTCCGAAGTACGGCTCGGAGAAAACAGTGGGTTAGAACGCGATCTGTTCCACGCCGATGTCGCTCGGGCGGCGCAGGGCTTCTTTCATGAACACACTCATGGGCAGCGTGCCCTGGTCGGAGCTGAACCATTTCTTGTAGAGCGCAGCCATCTCGCCGTTCTGGATCATGCGGCGCGTCACGCGGTCCACCAGTTCCTTGAACTTGGGGTCGTCCTTGCGCAGGCCGATGCTGTAGGGCTCGACCGAGAGGCGCTTTTCGAGGAACTGGTATTCGTCCATGGCCTTGCCCATGCGGGTGAGCGGAATCCAGATGCCCGCATCGTCGGCAAACGCAGCGTCGGCTTCGCCCTTGGCCAGCGCGTTCACGGCGTCCAGTGTGCTGTCCACCGGCACGTAGTTGAACTTGCGCACAAAGGTGCGTTCGTTGGCCTTGAGCAGGTTCTCGTTGGTGGTCTTGGCCTGCACGGCGATTTTTTTGCCCTGCAGGTCGTCCAGTGTCTTGATGCCCGCGCTTTTGCGCACCAGGAAGGCGGACGAGGCCACAAAGATGTGGTGGCTGAACGCAATCTCCTTTTGCCGTGCAGCGGTGTTGGCTGTGCCGCCGCACTCCAGGTCCACCACGTTGCCCTTCACGTCGGAGATGCGGTTCTTGCCATCGACCAGCAGGTACTTCAGGCGCAGGTCGGGGCGCTTGAGTTCCTTCTTGATTTCTTCATGGATCTGCAGGCAGATATCGACCGTGTAGCCCTGCACCTTGCCACTGGTAGCGTCCTTGTACGAAAACGGCAGGGACTTTTCGCGGTGGCCCAGGCGCAGCTCGCCCGTGCTGGCGATGTGGGCCAGGGTGTCTTCTGCCCACGCAGGGGCGTTGGTCAGAACCAGGGCCGCCATCAGCGCCCAGGGGCGCAGCATCGAAGAAATTTTCATGAAAGAGAAAAAGAGGGAAAAGAACAACAGGGCGCCTCATGGCGCGGGGGAGAACGGCCCGGAGACGGGCCCTGCAAGCAGGCTGGCAGCCCAGCCGAGCGCGGATTGTGTACCCATGCCGCCTGGTTGCCACGCAGGCATGCTGCGGTGCGTCAGCATTCCACAACATTCACGGCCAGGCCGCCGCGCGAAGTCTCTTTGTATTTGATCTTCATGTCGGCACCGGTCTGCATCATGGTCTTGATGACCTTGTCGAGCGAGACCACATGCTGGCCGTCGCCACGCAGCGCCATGCGGGCGGCGTTGATGGCCTTGATGGCGCCCATGGCGTTGCGCTCGATGCACGGGATCTGCACCAGCCCGCCCACGGGGTCGCAGGTCATGCCCAGGTTGTGTTCCATGCCGATCTCGGCGGCGTTCTCGATCTGCTCAGGGCTGCCGCCCATCACGGCGGCCAGAGCGCCTGCCGCCATGGAGCAGGCCACGCCCACCTCGCCCTGGCAGCCCACCTCGGCACCCGAAAGCGAGGCGTTTTCCTTGTAAATGATGCCGATGGCGCCTGCGGTGAGCAAAAAGGTGGCAATGCCGTCTTCGTTCGCACTGGGCAAAAAGTTGACGTAGTAATGCAGCACTGCCGGGATCACGCCCGCTGCGCCGTTGGTGGGCGCCGTCACCACGCGGCCGCCAGCGGCGTTTTCTTCGTTGACGGCCATGGCGTAGAGGTTCACCCAGTCCAGCATCGAGAGCGGGTCGCGCAGCGCGGCCTCGGGGGCGCTGCTGAGCTTGTGGTGCAGCTCGGCCGCGCGGCGGCGTACATGCATGGGGCCGGGCAGGGTGCCGGTGCTGGCGCAGCCGCGTTGCACGGCTCCGGCCATGGTTTTCCAGATGGCCATGAGCTGGCGGCGCACCTCGGCGCTGCTGCGCCAGTGTTGTTCGTTGGCGGCCATGAGCTGGGCCGGGGTCAGGCCGGTGGCCTGGCACTGGGCCAGCAGCTCGGCCCCGGTGCGGAAGGGGTGGGGCAGGCCCTGGCCGTGGCCCGCAGCATCGGGCCCTGCGGTGGCGGCGCTGTTGAGCACACGCTCGCCCGCCGCATCGATCACAAAACCGCCGCCCACCGAGTAGTACTCGCGAGTGGCGATCTCGGTGCCCTGCGCGTCAAACGCATGGAAGGCCATGCCGTTGGGGTGCAGCGGCAGGCTTTTGCGGCGAAACAGCAGGTGTTCCTTTTCGACAAACGGCACCGGGTGCTCGCCCAGCAGGGCCAGTGTTTGCCGGGTGCGGATGTCGGCAATGGCGGGCTGGATCTGGTCGGGGTCTATGTGGTCGGGCTCATGCCCGGCCAGGCCCAGCAGCACGGCCTTGTCGGTGCCGTGGCCCACACCCGTGGCGGACAGGGAGCCAAAAAGCTCCACCGTGACGTGGTGCACGGCGGTCAGGCCCAGGGTACCCTGCACATGGCAGGCAAACTGCCGCGCCGCAATCATGGGCCCCACGGTGTGGGAGCTGGACGGGCCGATGCCGATCTTGAAGAGGTCGAAAACGCTGACGGACATGGTGAAAAGGATCTCAGGAACGGCGCAGTGGTTTGGCCGATGGGTGGGGGCGGACTGGCGGCCGGGTAGGCTGCGACAGGTGCGACTTCAGGGCGTAGGTGGCCACGATCAGTGCCAGCCAGCCCAGCAGGACATCCCAGAACCCCATGACCAGCCACACGGGCGCCAGCAGGGGGCCTGCGAGGGGAAGGACGTACAGGGAGAGGCGGGGTGTCCAGAATCCGGGGGCTCTCATGCAGGGCGATGAGAAGGGGTCAAAGGTGCCGGGCGAGCAGCCCAGGCTTTCAAGGATGGTGCGTGCGGTCTGGTTGCCCACGATGGGCAGGCCCAGCGCAAAGATGAACACGATGAAGCCCGCCAGCAACAGCCAGAACAGGCCGCCCACGCCCCAGCGCAGCACATCTGCCGGGTGGGCGCGGCCCGGGCGTGGCAGCAGGGCCGCAGCGGCGGTGGGGTTGCGGTCCGCCCAGCGCGCGGCATACAGCGCCAGCCCCCACACCAGCAGCAGCGCCCAGAAGTTGCGCAGCAGCACAAAGGGGTAGTCCACGATGCTGCCGGCCGACAGAAACGGGGCCAGCCGCAGCGCGATGGGGTTGGTGAGGGATGAGCAGGTGCTCAGCGCCGGGTTGGTGTGGGGCTGGCATGCGAGCACATCCAGCACCCGCTCTGCGGCCACGCCCCCGACGATGGAAAACACCAGGCAGAAAAGGATGAGCCCCCACTGCAGGGTCTTGAAGAGATGTCTGGCAGTCAACGGCGGGCCCTCCTGGCAAGCCACGGGTACTGGCTTGCGGACATTGTTGTCTTTGTTGTTGTGTTCCGGAACTGGTAAGACCCGGGCGGCTGGCCGCATGGGGCGCAAGACTAGCGCGCTGTAAAGAGGACGCCATGCGCGCTATCCCTGCCCCGCCCGTAGCCAGCCTGCTGCCCGCTATCCGGCGCAGACAGTCAATTGCTCACAAATTGATAGCTTTTAAGGCAATATGGATGCGCGGAGAAGCCCATTTTTGCCTCAAGTTCACAGCCAGAGCGCGCGCCGATGTCAGCGCGCCTTGTGGCCCATGAATCTTTCTTCTTACATCACCAGTGCGCGGCCCAGCATCACGAGCCAGTCCCAGGTGTGCAGGCGCGGGCGGGTGTGCAGGCTGCCGCCCTTGAGGGCCTCGACCTTGTCGAGGATGCGCAGGCCGCCCTGCACCACCAGTCGCAGCTCCCAGCCCGCGCGGCCGGGCAGGCGGTGCACCAGGGGCGCGCCGCTCTCCATGGTGGTGCGAGCCCAGTCGGCGCAATCGGCGATCAGGCGTGCGTTCTCGCGCGTGCTTTGCAGGGCCAGCAGTTCGGCCTGACAGGCGCCATGGGCAGCGCAGTCGGCGCGCGGCAGGTAGTGGCGGTGGCGGGGGATGTCCACCGACAGGTCCTGCCAGAAGTTGATGAGCTGCAGTGCGGTGCAGATCGCGTCGCTTTGCTGCAGCGCCTGCGCGTCGTGCACGCCATACAGGTGCAGCAGCAGGCGCCCCACGGGGTTGGCCGAGCGGCGGCAGTAGTCCAGCAGCTCAGCGCGGTCGGCGTAGCCTTCGGCATCGCGGGTTTTTTCCACATCCTGGGCGAAGGCGCTGAGCAGGTCTTCGAGCAGCGGCACCGGCAAACGGTGGCTGCGCACCACGCCTTGCAGCGGCAGGAACACATCCGCCCAGCGGGGCGAGGGTGCCTGCCCCTGCGCAATCGCGTGCAGGTCGGCCAGGTAGGCGGCCAGGTCGGCCAGGCGGGCGGCGGGTGTGGCATCGCCTTCATCGGCGATGTCGTCGGCCGTGCGGGCAAAGGCGTAGATGGCGGCAATCGGCTGGCGCAGGTGGGGCGGGCACAGCAGGGACGCCACGGGGAAATTCTCGTAGTGCGTCACGGGCGCGGCCAGGGCTGCGGCGGGTGCAGGCGCGGCGGTGGCCATGGCAGCCGTGGCTGCGGGGGCGGCTGCATGGGGGGCTGCAGGGGAAGCTGCAGGGGAAGCTGCCGAGGGGGGAGGGCTGGAGCGGTCGTTCACACCCCGGATTGTCGCTTGACAAGGTGGGGGCGCTTCTCATAGATTACTAACCGGTCAGTCAGTAATCAAAAAGCCATTCCATTCAGGGACAAGGAGGCTGGCCCCCGCCCCGTTGCAGCGCAGGTCGCAAGGCCTGTGCTGTGCGTGCGGTTCCGTCGCTCTTTCCTTGTGGCCCTTTTTTTCACCGGATTTCCCATGCGCACACCCTCCGCTTTGCGGCCCCTCCAACGGCACTCCCGGTTCTTGCTGGTGCTGGCCACCGCTTCTTTGCTGGCCGCCTGTTCGCGCCCCGCGCCGCCCGAGGAGCCTGTGCGCTCCGTCAAGCTGCTCACGGTGGGGGTGGGCGCGCTGCAGTCCAGTCTGGAGTATTCGGGCGAGGTGCGAGCGCGGGTCGAGTCGCGCCTGGGCTTTCGGGTGGCAGGCAAGATCGTCAAGCGCCAGGCCGAGCTGGGCCAGCATGTGAAGGCGGGCCAGGTGCTTGCGCAGCTGGACCCGAAGGACTACCAGCTCGCGACCGACGCAGCGCGTGCGCAGCTGGCATCTGCCACCACGCAGCGTGACCTGGCGGCGGCGGACCTCAAGCGTTACCAGACCCTGAAAGACCAGAACTTCATCAGCGGCGCCGAGCTGGAGCGCCGCGAAGCCACGCTGAAAGCCGCGCAGGCTACGCTGGACCAGGCGCGTGCGCAGCTCTCGTCGCAGGGCAACCAGGCGGCCTACACCACGCTGGTGGCCGATGTGTCGGGCGTGGTCACGGGCATCGACGCCGAGCCCGGCCAGGTGGTGGCTGCGGGCACTCCCGTGGTGCGCATCGCCCAGGACGGCCCGCGCGATGTGGTGTTTGCCGTGCCCGAGGACAAGGTGGCGCAGATTGCGCCGGATTCGGAAGTGGCGGTGCGCGGCTGGTCCGGCGGCGCCACGCTGGCGGGCCGCGTGCGCGAGGTGGCGGCCAGTGCCGATGCCGCCACGCGCACCTACCAAATCAAGGTGGCTATCGACAGCGCAGAAGCCCCTGCGCTGGGCGCTACCGTGTACGTCACGCCCAAGGCGCTGAGCCATGCGGGCATTCCGGCCATCAAGCTGCCCACCAGCGCGCTGCGCCAGGAGGGCCAGGCCACCGCCGTGTGGGTGTACGACCCCGCCAGCAGCACCGTGAAGTCGCAGCCCGTGCAGATTGCCACGGCCGACGGCAACGAAGCCGTGGTGGCAGCCGGCCTCACGCCCGGCATGCAGGTGGTGGCGACGGGCGTGCATGTGCTCTCGCCCGGGCAGAAGGTGATGGTTTATCAGCCAAAAACGGCCTCTGCGCCTGCTGGTAAAGCGAAAGCAGCTCCTGAATTGGTAGCAAAACCAGCCTCGGCTGCCAACTGAGGGCCACGCATGTCACAACAACAACCCAAAGAGGGGTTCAACCTCTCCAAATGGGCGCTCGACCACCCGGCGCTCACCCGCTACCTGATGGTGGTGCTGATGCTGCTGGGCTTTGCGGCCTACTTCCAGCTGGGGCAGGACGAAGACCCGCCGTTCACCTTCCGCGCGATGGTGGTGCGCACCTACTGGCCTGGCGCCACGGCCCAGCAGGTGGCTGAGCAGGTCACCGACAAGATCGAGCGCACCTTGCAAGAGGTGCCCTACGCCGACAAGATCCGCAGCTACTCCAAGCCCGGCGAGTCGCAGATCATTTTCCAGATCAAGGACTCGTCCAAGCCCGGCGATGTGGCCAACGTCTGGTACACCGTGCGCAAGAAGGTGGGCGACATGCGCTACACCTTGCCGCAGGGCATCCAGGGGCCGTTCTTCAACGACGACTTCGGCGATGTGTATGGCGTGATCTATGCGCTGGAGTCCGAAGGCTTCAGCTACGCCGAACTCAAGCAGTTTGCCGACGACGCACGCCAGCAGCTGCTGCGCGTGCCCGATGTGGCCAAGGTCGAGCTGTTTGGCGTGCAGGACGAAAAGCTCTTCATCGAAATCTCGCAAAAGCGCCTGTCGCAGTTGGGCCTGGACATGAACCAGGTGCTGGCCCAGCTGGGCCAGCAGAACGCTGTGGAGAGCGCAGGTGCCATCCAGACGCCGCAAGACCAGGTGCAGGTGCGCGTGCAAGGCCAGTTCAACGCCGTGGAAGACCTGGCGGCCATGCCGATCCGGGGCCCCTCGGGGGCGCAGCTGCGCCTGGGCGATATTGCCGAAGTCAAGCGCGGCTATGTGGACCCGGCCACCGTGAAGGTGCGCCACCAGGGCCGTGAGGTGATTGCGCTGGGCGTGTCCATGGCCAAAGGCGGCGACATCATTGCGCTGGGCAAGGCGCTGCACACGGCCACCGACCGCATCGGCGGCACGCTGCCAGCGGGCGTGAAGCTCGTCAACGTGCAGGACCAGCCCAAGGCCGTGTCCACCTCGGTGAACGAGTTTGTGAAGGTGCTGATCGAGGCCGTGGTCATCGTGTTGGCGGTGAGCTTCATCAGCCTGGGCTTTCACAAGCGGCCGGGCAAGAACCCGCTGTGGAAGCGCTGGTACATCGACCCGCGCCCCGGCCTGGTGGTGGGCATCACCATCCCCATGGTGCTGGCCGTGACCTTCCTGGCCATGTGGTACTGGGGCATCGGCCTGCACAAGATCTCGCTGGGCTCGCTCATCATCGCGCTGGGCCTGCTGGTGGACGACGCCATCATTGCCGTGGAGATGATGGTGCTCAAGCTCGAAGAGGGCTACGACAAGGTGCGCGCCGCCACCTTTGCCTATGAACTTACGGCCATGCCCATGCTTACGGGCACGCTGATCACGGCAGCCGGGTTCTTGCCCATTGGCCTGGCCAAGTCCACCACGGGTGAGTACACCTTTGCGATTTTTGCCGTGACGGTGATCGCGCTGGTGCTCAGCTGGATCGTGTCGGTGTACTTCGTGCCGTACCTGGGCACGCTGCTGCTCAAGGTGCCGCCGCATGTGCTGGCGGCCCAGGCGAACAAGGGCGTGACGGACGACCCGCACGAGGTGTTCGACAGCCCGTTCTACCGCACCTTCCGCCGTCTGGTGGACTGGTGCGTGCAGCACCGCTGGCTCACCATTGGCGCCACCATCCTCACCTTTGCGCTGGGCATTGTGGGCATGGGCAAGGTGCAGCAGCAGTTCTTCCCGGATTCGAGCCGGCCTGAAATCCTGGTGGACATCTGGTTCCCAGAGGGCACCTCGTTTGCGGGCAACGAAGAAGTCACCAAGCGCGTGGAGCAGCGTCTGCTGGCCGAGCCCGGTGTGACGGCCGTGAGCACGTGGGTGGGCTCGGGTGTGCCGCGTTTCTATTTGCCGCTGGACCAGGTGTTCCCGCAAAGCAACGTGTCGCAGTTCATCGTGTTGCCGCAGGACCTGAAGCTGCGCGAATCGCTGCGCGTGAAGTTGCCCGGCTTGCTGGCCGAGGAGTTCCCCGAGGTGCGCGGCCGCGTCAAGCTGCTGCCCAACGGGCCACCGGTGCCGTACCCCGTGCAGTTCCGCGTGGTGGGGCCGGACCCACTGGTGCTGCGTGAGCGTGCCGACGAGGTCAAGGCCCAGTTGCGCCAGAACCCCGACATGCGCGGCGTGAATGACAACTGGAACGAGTCCGTGAAGGTGCTGCGCCTGGAGGTGGACCAGGCCAAGGCGCGCGCACTGGGCGTCACCAGCCAGTCGATTGCCCAGGCGTCCAAGACCATCCTGTCGGGCACGCAGGTGGGGCAGTTCCGCGAGGGCGACAAGCTCATCGACATCCTGCTGCGCCAGCCGCTGGATGAGCGCAATGCCATCACCGACATCGCCAATGCCTACCTGCCCACGGCCTCGGGCAAGTCGATCCCGCTCACGCAGATCGCCAAACCCGTGTTCACGTGGGAGCCTGGCGTGATGTGGCGCGAAAACCGCGACTACGCGATCACCGTGCAGGGCGATGTGACCGAGGGCCTGCAGGGCGCCACGGTGACGGCTGCACTGCAGCCTGCGCTCAAGGACATTGAGGCGAAATGGCGTGCATCGGGCCAAGGGGCGTACCGCATCGAGGTGGCGGGGGCCGTTGAGGAAAGCTCCAAGGGCTCGGCGTCGATTGCGGCGGGTATCCCGGTGATGCTCTTCCTCACCTTCACGCTGCTGATGCTTCAGTTGCACAGCTTCAGCCGCGCGATGCTCGTCTTCCTGACCGGGCCGCTGGGCCTGGCGGGTGTAGCGGCGGCGCTGCTGGTGCTGAACCGGCCCTTCGGGTTTGTGGCGTTGCTTGGCGTGATTGCGCTCATGGGCATGATCCAGCGCAACTCCGTGATCCTGATCGACCAGATCGAGCAGGACCGTGCGCGCGGCGTGCCGGCCTGGGATGCGATCGTGGAATCGGCCGTGCGCCGCCTGCGCCCCATCGTGCTCACGGCCGCTGCGGCGGTGCTCGCCATGATCCCGCTGTCGCGCAGTGTGTTCTGGGGGCCGATGGCCGTGGCCATCATGGGCGGGCTCATCGTGGCTACCGTGCTCACGCTGCTGGCGCTGCCTGCGATGTATGCCGCCTGGTTCCGGGTCAAACGGCCCGCGCCAGAGGTTCTTGGAGGGGTTTGATTCCCACCCAGCCCGCATCAGGGTAAAATAGAAGGTTGACCGATTTCACGCAGGCGGCAGCTGAGGTTGCCGCCTGTTTGTTTGTTGTAGAACCGCGCGGGTGGCGAAATTGGTAGACGCACCAGGTTTAGGTCCTGACGCCAGCAATGGTGTGGGGGTTCGAGTCCCCCCCCGCGCACCACCCATGTGAGACTTTGCGGAACACGGCGCTGCTGCGCTGCAGCCAGCACGATCCACATTCATAAGAGGAATAGCCATGGCCGTTACTGTTGAAACCCTTGAGAAGCTCGAGCGCAAGATCACGCTGAGCGTGCCCGTCACCCTGATCCAGTCCGAAGTCGATACGCGCCTCAAGCGCCTGGCTCGCACCGTGAAGATGGACGGCTTCCGTCCAGGCAAGGTCCCCATGAACGTGGTGGCCCAGCGTTATGGCTACTCGGTGCAGTACGAAGTGCTCAACGACAAGGTCGGTGAAGCCTTTGCCGTGGCTGCCAACGAAGCCAACCTGCGTGTTGCCGGCCAGCCCCGCATCACCGAAAAGGAAGGCGCTCCTGAAGGCCAGGTCACGTTCGACGCCATCTTCGAAGTGTTCCCTGAAGTCAAGATCGCCGACCTGTCGGACGCCGAAGTTGAGAAGCTGTCGTCCGAAGTGACCGACTCCGCCATCGACAAGACCATCGACATCCTGCGCAAGCAGCGCCGCAGCTTTGCCCAGCGTGCCATCGACGCCGCTGCGCAAGACAGCGACCGCGTGACCGTGGACTTCGAAGGCAAGATCGACGGTGAACCCTTTGACGGCGGCAAGGCCGAAGACTTCCAGTTCCTGGTCGGCGAAGGCCAGATGCTCAAGGAATTCGAAGACGCAGTGCGCGGCATGAAGTCGGGCGAAAGTAAGACCTTCCCTCTGGCGTTCCCTGCCGAATACCATGGCAAGGACGTGGCTGGCAAGACCGCCGACTTCCTCGTGACCGTGAAGAAGATCGAAGCCGCCCACCTTCCCGAAGTGAACGACGCCCTGGCCAAGTCGCTGGGCATCGCCGACGGTTCTGTGGATGGCCTGCGCGCCGACATCAAGAAGAACCTGGAGCGTGAAGTCAAGTTCCGTCTGCTGGCCCGCAACAAGCAAGCCGTGATGGACGCCCTGGTGGCCAAGGCCGAGCTGGACCTGCCCAACGCCAGCATCCAGGCTGAAATTGCCCGCCTGCTGGAAGGCGCCCGTGCCGAGCTGAAGCAACGCGGCATCAAGGACGCCGACAAGGCTGAAATCCCTGAAGACGTGTTCCGTCCCCAGGCCGAGCGCCGCGTGCGTCTGGGCCTGGTGCTGGCCGAACTGGTGCGTGCCAACGAACTGCAGGCTAAGCCCGAGCAGCTCAAGGCCCACATCGACGAGCTGGCCGCCAGCTACGAGAAGCCTGAAGACGTGGTGCGCTGGTACTTCGGCGACCGTCAGCGTCTGGCCGAAGTCGAAGCCGTTGTGATTGAAAACAACGTGACTGAATTCGTGCTGAGCAAGGCCAAGGTGGTCGAGAAGGCTGTCTCGTTCGACGACCTGATGGCGCAGCAGCAGGGCTGATAGGCCCTGGCCTCACCGGCTGGTGGCGTGGCTGCTGGTCTGGTGATCGAAGTGTCACACCAGGGGGCTTGTGCTTTTGTGCACAAGCCCCAATTCATTTCTGGGTACAGTACCTGCTTGACTGGAGAAAACATGAGTGCATTGGAAACACAAGGCCTGGGCATGGTCCCCATGGTCATCGAGCAGTCGGGCCGTGGCGAACGGTCCTATGACATCTACTCGCGCCTGCTCAAGGAGCGCGTGATTTTCCTGGTCGGGCCGGTCAACGACCAGACCGCCAATCTGGTGGTGGCGCAGCTGCTGTTTCTGGAGAGCGAAAACCCCGACAAGGACATTTCGTTCTACATCAACTCTCCCGGTGGCTCGGTGAGTGCGGGCATGGCAATTTTTGACACCATGAACTTCATCAAGCCCGATGTCTCGACGCTGTGCACGGGCATGGCGGCCAGCATGGGCGCCTTCCTGCTGGCGGCTGGCGCCAAGGGCAAGCGTTTTGCGCTGCCCAACTCCAAGGTCATGATCCACCAGCCCTTGGGCGGCATGCAAGGCCAGGCTACCGAGATCGAGATCCACGCGCGCGAAATCCTGAAGACCCGCGAGCAGCTCAACAACATCCTGGCTGAGCGCACGGGCCAATCGCTGGAGAAGATCCAGCGCGACACCGAACGCGACTACTTCCTGTCAGCGGACGAGGCCAAGGAATACGGCCTGGTGGACCAGGTGATCAGCAAGCGCTCCTGATCGCCACAGGCTCACACAGCGGCGTTTTCCCTCGGGGAAGACGCCGTTTTTTATTTGGTTATCATCCCGACAACTTTCCGTACGTAACAAGGCATTGCCCCCATGGCCGAGAAAAAAGGCTCTTCCAGCGAAAAAACCCTCTACTGCTCTTTTTGCGGCAAAAGCCAGCACGAAGTGAAGAAGCTGATCGCTGGCCCGTCGGTCTTTATCTGCGACGAGTGCATTGACCTGTGCAACGAGATCATTCGTGACGAGCTTCCGGCCGGAGATCTGGCCCGCGAAGGCCGCAGCGACCTGCCCACGCCGGTGGAGATCAAGACCAACCTCGACAACTATGTGATTGGCCAGGAAGTGGCCAAGCGCACGCTGGCGGTGGCGGTGTACAACCACTACAAGCGCCTGCGCCACAAGGACAAGGCCCACAAGGACGACGTGGAGCTGTCCAAGAGCAACATCCTGCTGATCGGCCCCACGGGCTCGGGCAAGACGCTGTTGGCCCAGACCCTGGCGCGCATGCTGGACGTGCCCTTCGTGATGGCCGATGCCACCACGCTGACGGAGGCGGGCTATGTGGGCGAGGACGTGGAGAACATCGTCCAGAAGCTGCTGCAAAGCTGTAACTACGAAGTCGAGCGCGCCCAGCGCGGCATTGTCTACATCGACGAAATCGACAAGATCTCGCGCAAGTCCGACAACCCGAGCATCACGCGCGACGTGTCGGGCGAGGGCGTGCAGCAGGCGCTGCTCAAGCTCATCGAAGGCACCATGGCCAGCGTGCCGCCCCAGGGTGGGCGTAAGCATCCGAACCAGGACTTTTTGCAGATCGATACGACCAACATCCTGTTCATTTGCGGCGGTGCGTTTGCGGGCCTGGAAAAGGTCATCGAGAACCGTACCGAAGCGTCGGGCATCGGCTTTGGTGCATCGGTCAAGAGCAAGAAGCAGCGCTCGCTGACCGAAGTGTTCACCGAGATTGAACCCGAGGATCTGATCAAGTTCGGCCTCATCCCCGAACTGGTGGGCCGCATGCCCGTGGTGACGGCGCTGGCCGAACTGAGCGAGGACGCCCTGGTGCAGATCCTGACCGAGCCCAAGAACGCGCTCGTCAAGCAATACAGCAAGCTGTTGTCGATGGAAGGTGTGGATCTGGAGATCCGCCCTGCGGCCCTGAAGGCCATTGCCCGCAAGGCCCTGGCCCGGAAGACCGGTGCCCGGGGACTGCGTTCCATCCTGGAGCAATCGCTGATCGGCACCATGTTCGACCTGCCCAATACCAGCAACGTCGAGAAGGTGGTGGTGGACGAATCCACCATCGAAGAAAACAAGCCGCCGCTGCTCGTTTACCGCGAAGCGGCCAAGAAGGCCTGAGAAGGTGTGAACGAACCCGCCATGTCCGCTCGTCCCGCAAAAACGCGCCCCCTCTGCGTTGCAAATGCTCGCCATAGCCCAAGCTATGGCTGCGCTTTACGCCTTGGTGGGGCACGTTTGTGCGACCCGCTCGGTCACGCCGGGCTCATTCGCACCTTCTGAATGACCGGAGCGGGCGCCCTGTTGTCGCCCCCTGAACCATCAACCCTTGCGCCAGTACGGCTGCGCGCAAGGGTTGAAAATCCCCACATGTGGAACCACTTCCACAGAGCACTTTGAGGATTTCCATGTCCGGACATACCCCCCTGCCAGCCACCCCCATTGACCTGCCCCTGTTGCCATTGCGCGATGTGGTGGTGTTTCCCCACATGGTGATTCCGCTTTTCGTGGGCCGCCCCAAGAGCATCAAGGCGCTTGAGATGGCCATGGAGGCCGACCGCCGCATAATGCTGGTGGCCCAGAAAGCGGCAGCCAAGGATGAGCCCTCGGTGTCGGACATGTTCGACGTCGGCTGTGTCTCCACCATCCTGCAGATGCTCAAGCTGCCCGACGGCACGGTGAAGGTGCTGGTCGAGGGACAGCAGCGCGCGCTGGTGGCCTCCATCGAGGACACAGAAACGCATTTCATGGCGACCGTCACACCGGTTGAGGCCACGCCGGAGGCCAACAAGCCCAGCGAGATCGAAGCTCTGCGCCGTGCCGTGATGCAGCAGTTTGACCAGTACGTCAAACTCAACAAGAAGATTCCGCCCGAGATTCTGACCTCGATCTCCAGCATCGACGATCCGGGCCGCCTGGCCGACACCATCGCCGCCCACCTGCCGCTCAAGCTCGAAAACAAGCAGGTGGTGCTCGACCTGTCTGATGTGAAGGCCCGTCTCGAAAACCTGTTTGAGCAGCTCGACCGCGAGGTGGACATCCTCAACGTGGACAAGAAGATCCGTGGCCGTGTGAAGCGCCAGATGGAGAAGAACCAGCGCGACTTCTATCTGAACGAGCAGGTCAAGGCCATCCAGAAGGAACTGGGCGAAGGCGACGAAGGCGCCGACATCGAGGAGATCGAGAAAAAGATCAAGCTCGCGAAGATGCCCGCCGAAGCGCGCAAGAAGGCCGACGCCGAACTCAAGAAGCTCAAGCTGATGTCGCCCATGTCGGCCGAGGCCACCGTGGTGCGCAACTACATCGACGTGCTCACGGCGCTGCCCTGGAGCAAGAAGACCAAGATCAAGCACGACCTGGTGAATGCCGAGGGCGTGCTCAACGAAGACCACTACGGCCTCGACAAGGTCAAGGACCGCATCCTTGAATACCTCGCAGTGCAGCAGCGCGTGGACAAGGTGAAGGCGCCCATCCTGTGCCTGGTGGGCCCCCCGGGCGTGGGCAAGACCTCGCTGGGTCAGTCCATCGCCAAGGCCACCGGCCGCAAGTATGTGCGCATGGCCCTGGGCGGCATGCGCGACGAAGCCGAGATCCGGGGGCACCGCCGCACCTACATCGGCGCGCTGCCGGGTAAGGTGCTGCAGAGCCTTTCGAAAGTGGGTACACGCAATCCGCTGTTCCTTCTCGATGAGATCGATAAGCTGGGTACGGACTTCCGGGGAGACCCGTCGAGCGCGCTGCTGGAGGTGCTGGATCCAGAGCAGAACCATACCTTCGGGGATCACTACGTCGAGGTCGATTTCGACCTGTCGGATGTGATGTTCGTGGCGACCTCCAACTCCATGAACATCCCGCCAGCCCTGCTGGACCGGATGGAGGTGATCCGTCTGTCGGGCTACACCGAAGACGAGAAGACCAGCATCGCCATGAAGTACCTGCTGCCCAAGCAGCTCAAGAACAATGGTGTGAAGAACGAAGAGCTGCTCATCACCGAGCCCGCTGTGCGCGACATGGTGCGTTACTACACGCGCGAAGCGGGTGTGCGTTCGCTGGAGCGTGAGCTGTCCAAGATCTGCCGCAAGGTGGTCAAGGGCCTGCAGCTCAAGAAACTGGAACCCCAGGTGGTGGTGACGGCCGACAACCTGCCCGACTTTCTGGGCGTGCGCAAGTACACCTACGGCCGTGCCGAGTTGCAGAACCAGGTGGGCCAGGTGGTGGGCTTGGCATGGACCGAAGTGGGTGGCGACCTGCTGACCATCGAAGCGGCCATCATGCCTGGCAAGGGGGTGATCACGCGCACGGGTTCGCTGGGCGATGTGATGAAGGAATCCGTGGAGGCGGCGCGTACGGTGGTGCGTAGCCGCGCGCGTATTCTGGGCATCAAGGACGAAGCGTTCGAGAAGCGCGACATCCACATCCACGTGCCAGACGGTGCCACGCCCAAGGACGGCCCGAGTGCGGGTGCTGCGATGACCACCGCGTTTGTGTCGGCGCTCACGGGCATCCCTGTGCGCGGCGATGTGGCCATGACGGGTGAAATCACGCTGCGCGGTGAAGTCACCGCCATCGGGGGGCTCAAGGAAAAGCTGTTGGCTGCTTTGCGTGGCGGCATCAAGACCGTGTTGATCCCTGAGGAAAATGTGAAGGATCTGCAGGAGATCCCTGACAACGTGAAGAGCGGGCTGGAAATCGTTCCGGTGCGTTGGATCGACAAGGTGCTGGAGGTCGCACTGGAAAGCAAACCCGTGCCGCTGACGGACGAGGAAGTGGCCGTGGTTGCGCCGGCGTCGGCCGAAAAAGCGGCCGTGTCGTCGGCTGCTGCGGATGGCTTGAAACATTGACGCAAAATTTTTTGGGGAGCCCCAAAAAATGCGCTACAATTCACTCCATCGCAGCAAACGTTGTACAATGTAAGGCTACGGTAAATGCGGGAATAGCTCAGTTGGTAGAGCGCAACCTTGCCAAGGTTGAGGTCGAGAGTTCGAGACTCTTTTCCCGCTCCAATTTCCACAAAAAGGGAAGCAAATGCTTCCCTTTTTTGTCAGAGGAATGTGAATTCCTGGCGCGGTAGCAAAGCGGTTATGCCCCGGATTGCAAATCCGGTTAGTCCGGTTCGACTCCGGACCGCGCCTCCAGATACGGTCTGTACCGTCGGTAGCTCCGAATCTTTAGAATTCTGCGCTGCAGCGAAGATGGGCAAGGCTGGTAGGTAATTGGAAAATTTTTGGTCAGCAATCGAATGAGGCCAAAAATAGCGATATAATTTGAGGCTTGCTGATAAGCTCTGATGGAAACGTCAAGCAAAGCAAGCAAATGCGGGAATAGCTCAGTTGGTAGAGCGCAACCTTGCCAAGGTTGAGGTCGAGAGTTCGAGACTCTTTTCCCGCTCCAATTTTGAAAAGGGAAGCTTAGGCTTCCCTTTTTTCTTGGTGGCGCCGGGTGTGCTGTTTTCATGCAGCAGCTGGTGGTCACGGATGCGACAGGGCATTGCGCACATGTGCTGCCCGGGTTACGCTGCAACGCAGGTGTGCGCTCAGCAGCCGGCGCCCCGATGGTGAAATTGGTAGACACTGCGGACTTAAAATCCGCCGCTTTCCTGAAAAGGGGCGTGCCGGTTCGACCCCGGCTCGGGGCACCACGAAGAGCCTGTTCAATGTCTTTTTGGAGATCGCATTGGAGTGCAATCGGGATGAGTGGATGCTCCGGCTGCGCAGTATGGGCTCATGCCCATGCAAGCAGCCGGGGCGTCCAATCGCCCGATTTCACTCCAACCCTTCGGGCAAGTGCCTTGCCGGGCGGTCTGCGGTGTTGCGGTGCTTGTGGATAGCTAGGCTATCCACTGCGCACCGCGCCTAGCAGCCCATCCCGGCAAGGGACTTGTGCGACTCCAAAAAGACATTGAACAGGCTCTAGGATTCAATCATGTCAAGTTACAACGCTCCCTTCGAAATCCATGTCCACGGACAGGTCCCTTTGCGCGCTGATGTGAGTTTTGACCAGCTCCAGGAGGCGCTCAAACCTTTGTGGAAGTACGCTGGAGCCCGTTCGCTGGCCGATGGTGCTGCCAGCGCCTATGAGGAGGAGCCCGGCATCAAGTTTGATGCGCAGGAGCATCTGCTGCAGATGTGCTGGACGGTGCGGGGCGATGACGACTTTCGCCAGTCGCTGGACGAAATGTGCATGAGCCTCAACGAGCTGGCCGAGCAAGGGGCTGCGATCGAAGTCACGTTCTACGACGCCGACTTTGACGAAGAAGAGGAAGAGCAGGGCGCCGAGTCGCGCGATGACTTTGTGATGCTCTTTGTCGGCCCAACACCGGCCGCCATCATGCAGGTGCAGCGGGATTTGCTGGTGCAGGACGTGGTGAACATGATGGAGCGCCACTTTGATGGTGCCGAGCTGGGCGGTGTGGTCGCCGAGATCGACAAGCTGTTCAGCCAGCGTTTTGATGCCCTGGTGAACTCGCTGGAAATCGGCAAGCCACCCCGTGGCCCGGGGGGGCCAGCCAGCGGCCACGGTGGCGGTGGCCGCCGTCCGCGCCACTTGCACTGATCCTCCGAGCCTTCCGGGGCTCACAACATTCCACGCAGGCGGGTGAGGCGGGCATCGAGGGCTGCACAGGTGGTGAAGCAAGCGGCCCTGGCCGGTCCGCCGAGCCTTCTTGCCCCGTGTGGCAGCAACTATCTCGCTTTCCATGCACTCCGACCTTCCCTATCTGCGCTCCTACCCTGCGGCCCTGCAGGACCAGGCACGTGATCTGCTGGCGCAGGGAAAGCTCGGGGCGGTGCTGCAGCGCAAATACCCGCAAGCGCATGCCGTGCGCAGCGACAAGGCGCTGTATGACTACGCGCAGGAGCTGAAGGCGCGTTATCTGCGCAACGCGGGCACGGTCAACAAGGTGCTGTTCGACAACAAGATCCATGTCGTGCGCCACGCACTGGGTTTGCACACGGCGGTGTCGCGCGTGCAGGGCAACCGGCTGGCGGCCAAGCATGAGATCCGCATTGCCTCGATGTTCAAGCAGGCGCCCGATGAGTTCCTGCGCATGATCGTGGTCCATGAGCTGGCGCACTTGCGCGAAAAGGACCACGACAAAGCCTTCTACCAGCTATGCACCCACATGGAGCCGCAGTACCACCAGTACGAGTTCGACCTGCGGCTGTACCTCACGCATGTGGAGCACGCAGGCACCCGGCTGTGGGGCACGGAGCCGTCCTGAGGGTGACGCGGCCGTTAGGTAGATTGCTATTAAATTAATAGCTTAAAGTGCTTGATGGACGGGCGGTAGAGCCGATTTTTTTTATATATCAAGGCACTTGCACAGACCGGCAGCAGCTGGCGGGCAGATCCAGCCAGCGTTGTGCAGCGGCCTCCAGCATGGCCACGGGGCCGGTGGTCAGTAGCTGGATGCTGGGCGTGGCGGGAGTTTCGTCCGCCGTTGCATGGATTGGCTGGTGCAGCAGGCCCGCAGTGTCCAGCAGGCGCCGCGTCTGGCGTGCGACGGGTTCGCCGGTCTCGATGAACTGCACGCCAGGCCCGACCAGTGCGCGCAGCTCGTGGGCTACAAAGATGTAGTGCGTGCAGCCCAGCACCAGGGTGTCCATCTGCCCCGGGGCGGTGCCGAAGCTGCCCATGGCCTGGACATAGCGCGCGCACAGTGCGCCGGTCTCTGTGGCATCGACGGGGCTGCCTGGGGCGGCCACGGGCAGCGCCACGCTGCGCTCGATGGCATGGGCCAGGCCGTCACAGGGCTGCACCACAAAATGCGCCTGCTCCTGCAGCGAGGCCATGAGCTTGCTGAACTTCGCACTGGTCAGCGTGCCCCGGGTGCCGATCACGCCCACGTGGCCGGTCTTCGTCACCGCGAGGGCAGGCTTGATGGCGGGTTCCAGGCCCACCAGGGGCAAGTCCGGGTGGCTGCTGCGCACCTCGTGGATGGCCGCCGCCGTGGCGGTGTTGCAGGCCACCACCAAGGCCTTGATGTGGTGCTGCTCGCGCAGGTACTGCGTGATGGCATGGGTGCGGGCGGCCACAAAGGCGTCGCCGCGCTCGCCATAGGGTGCGTTGGCGCTGTCTGCCAGGTACACGAAACGCTCGTGGGGCATGGCGGCCAGCAGGGCGCGCAGCACGCTCAGCCCACCGACGCCACTGTCAAAAACACCGATGGGAAAAGAGGCCTGCGGCATCGAGGAACCAAGCTCTGGCAGTTGGACGAAAGCGTGGATTGTAGGAAAGACGCAGCCTTCGTGCCGCAGAGGGTTGGACCCAAAAGAAAAACCGCCCGAAGGCGGTTAGGAGAGTCATTGCCCTGGCGCCAGAGCCGAGCGCTGGCGCCGGGGCGACCGGATGGGACCTCAGGCCGCAGCGACGCCGATGCCCTTGAACTCGCCCGAGGCGATGCGCTTTTGCCATTCGGCCGGGCCGGTGATGTGGGCGCTGGTGCCACCGGCGTCCACGGCCACGGTCACGGGCATGTCCACCACGTCGAATTCGTAGATGGCTTCCATGCCCAGGTCGGCAAAGCCCACGACCTTGGCGGTCTTGATGGCCTTGGAGACCAGGTAGGCCGCACCGCCCACGGCCATCAGGTAGGCGCTCTGGTGCTTCTTGATGGCCTCGATGGCGACCGGGCCGCGCTCGGCCTTGCCCACCATGGCGATCAGACCAGTCTGGGACAGCATCATCTCGGTAAAGCCGTCCATGCGCGTGGCAGTGGTCGGGCCTGCGGGGCCCACGGCCTCGCCCTTCACGGGGTCCACAGGGCCCACGTAGTAAATGATGCGGTTGGTGAAGTCCACGGGCAGCTTCTCGCCCTTGGCCAGCATGTCCTGGATGCGCTTGTGCGCGGCGTCGCGGCCCGTCAGCATCTTGCCGTTGAGCAGCAGGGTGTCGCCGGGCTTCCAGCTGGCGACTTCTTCTTTGGTCAGGGTATCGAGGTTGACCTTCTTGCTCTTGTTGTAGTCCGGCGCCCAGTCCACGTTGGGCCACAGGTCCAGGCTGGGGGGCGTGAGGTACACGGGGCCCGAGCCGTCCATCACGAAGTGTGCGTGGCGCGTGGCGGCGCAGTTGGGGATCATCGCAATCGGCTTGCTGGCCGCGTGCGTAGGGTACATCTTGATCTTGACGTCCAGCACCGTAGTCAGACCGCCCAGGCCCTGCGCGCCGATGCCCAGGGCGTTGACCTTTTCAAACAGCTCCAGGCGCAGCTTTTCGACATTGTCGAGTTCGGCCCCGCTGGCTTGCTTGGCCTGCAGCTCGTACATGTCCAGGTCGTCCATCAGGCTTTCCTTGGCCATGAGCACTGCCTTCTCGGCCGTGCCGCCAATGCCGATGCCCAGCATGCCGGGCGGGCACCAGCCAGCGCCCATGGTGGGCACGGTCTTGAGCACCCAGTCCACCACGTTGTCGCCGGGGTTGAGCATGTACATCTTGGACTTGTTCTCCGAGCCGCCGCCCTTGGCTGCCACCGTCACGTCCACGGTGTTGCCGGGCACGATCTCGGTGAAGATCACGGCCGGGGTGTTGTCCTTGGTGTTCTTGCGGGCGAACTGGGGGTCTGCAACGACCGAGGCGCGCAGCGTGTTGTCGGGGTGGTTGTAGCCACGGCGCACGCCTTCGTTGATGGCGTCGTCCAGGCTGCCGGTGAAGCCTTCCCAGCGCACGTCCATGCCCACCTTCAGGAACACATTGACGATGCCGGTGTCCTGGCAGATGGGGCGCTGGCCGGTGGCGCTCATCTTGCTGTTGGTGAGGATCTGGGCGATCGCATCCTTGGCCGCTGGGCTCTTTTCGCGCTCGTAGGCGCGGGCCAGGTGGGCGATGTAGTCGGTGGGGTGGTAGTAGCTGATGTACTGCAGCGCGCCGGCAATGGATTCGATCAGGTCTTCTTGGCGAATGGTCGTCGTGGTCATGGCGGTGGGGGTTTTAGGGAAAACGCGAACCCCGAATTATCCCCCGCCGGGCTTGCGTGGTCCTGTCAGGGGCCATGGTGGGGGGCTGCAGGGTGCTGGCGCGCCGTGGCCCGGGGTGGGTATGCTGCGGTCTGGTGTTTCGTTCCACCCCCCATTCGCTCGCAGAGCGGCAAGGCCCACCCGTGAAAACCTCCACCCCCGCCCCGACCGCAGTCCGCACCGAAAAAGACACTTTCGGCCCCATCGATGTCCCGGCCGACCGGCTGTGGGGCGCGCAGACGCAGCGCTCGTTGCACCACTTCGCGATCTCGGGCGAGCGCATGGCGCCCGAGCTGACCCGCGCGCTGGCCCAGGTCAAGCGGGCCAGTGCCTACGTGAACCACGCGCTGGGCCTGCTGGATGCGGCCAAGACCACGGCCATTGTGGCGGCGGCGGACGAGGTGATTGGCGGCGGCCACCTGCAGGAGTTTCCGCTGGTGGTGTGGCAGACCGGCTCGGGCACCCAGACCAACATGAACATGAACGAGGTGCTGGCCAACCGCGCCAGCGAGTTGCTGGGTGGCCCGCGCGGCGAGGCGCGGCTGGTGCATCCCAATGATGAGGTGAACAAGAGCCAGTCGAGCAACGACGTGTTCCCCACCGCCATGCACCTGGCGGCGGTGGACGCGCTGATGCACCGCCTGCTGCCCGCACTGCACGGCCTGCGCACCACGCTGGCGGCCAAGGCCAAGGCGTTTGATGGCATCGTGAAGATTGGCCGTACGCACCTGCAGGACGCCACCCCGCTCACGCTGGGCCAGGAGATCTCGGGCTGGTTGGCGCAGCTGCAGCACGGTGAGCAGCATGTGCGCGCCGCGCTGCCCCATCTGGGCGAGCTGGCCCTGGGTGGCACGGCCGTGGGCACGGGGCTCAATGCGCCTGCGGGTTATGCCCAGGCCGTGGCCAAGGAGCTGGCCGATCTGACGGGCCTGCCACTCGTCACCGCCCCCAACAAGTTCGAGGCCCTGGCCAGCTGCGATGCCCTGGTGCATGCCCATGGCGCGCTCAAGACCCTGGCGGCCAGCCTGATGAAGATTGCCAACGATGTGCGCTGGCTGGCCAGCGGCCCGCGCAGCGGGCTGGGCGAGATCACCATCCCCGAGAACGAGCCGGGCTCGTCCATCATGCCGGGCAAGGTCAACCCCACGCAGTGCGAGGCGCTGACCATGCTGTGCGCGCAGGTGCTGGGCAATGACGTTGCCATCAACATCGGCGGAGCCTCGGGCAACTTCGAGCTGAACGTGTTCCGCCCGATGGTGATTCACAACTTCCTGCAGAGCGTGCGCCTGCTGGCCGATGGCATGGCCAGCTTCAACGAGCACTGCGCCGTGGGCATCGAGCCGAACCAGGCGCGCATCAACGACCTGGTGGAGCAGTCGCTGATGCTGGTGACAGCGCTGAACCCGCACATCGGCTACGACAAGGCGGCCTTCATTGCCAAGAAGGCGCACAAGGAGGGCACCAGCCTGCGTGCCGCCGCCATCGCGTCGGGCCATGTGACGGGCGAGCAGTTTGACCAGTGGGTGGTGCCTGCGCAGATGGTGGGGCGCTGATGCCAGCCTGGGGTGCTGCGCCCCCTGTGTCTGCGGCGCGCCGCTGAATTTATGAAGAAAAAAGGGCGTCTGCGCTCACCCATCAAGCGATAGCTGCTATCAAATTTGATGCATTGGCTGTGCCAATGTGCGCCGAGGGGCTGTTTTGACGGGCGAGGTCGCCTCTGCGCAGGCTCAAGGCGCCGAGCCACCTTGGCTGCCACCCTGCGTCTCGGCCCGGGCATCCGACACCTCCTGCTGCGCCAGTGCTTCGAGCTGCTCCTGCTGGTAGACCACGATGCTGCGCTGGTGGATGCCGATGATGCCTTCGCGCTCCATCCACTTCAGTTCCACATTGATGCGCTGGCGTGAGCCGCCCAGCAGCTGCGCCAGCTCGTCCTGCACCAGCGACAACCCGATGGCGCCGCGCTGGCCCGGCATGGCGGCGCGTTCGCCAAAGCGGCGCAGCACATGCAGCAGCTGCTTGGCCAGCCGCGCGCGCAGGGGCAGGGTGGCCATGTCTTCCATCATCCAGTACAGGTAGCGCATGCGGCGCGCCTGCAGCGTGAGCAGGGCCTCGCCAAACTCGGGGTGCGCGCGCAGCAGCTGGCGGAACACGCCTTCGGCCACGCTCAGCACCGTGGTGGGGCCGTGGGCATGGGCGTCATAGGTGTTGGGGCCCTGGTGCAGCACCTCGGCCTCGCCCACCCAGATGCCGGGCTCCACATAGGCCAGCGTCACTTGCTTGCCCGAAGGGGTGGTGCGCCGAAAGCGGATGGCGCCGCTGGCGCAGGCAAACCAGTCCTGGGCCAGCTCGCCCTGCTCCACGATCATTTGGCCATGCGCATGGCGCGTGACGCGGCCCAGCCGGAAGATGTCGTGCCGCAGCGAGGGCGTGAGCGCCGCAAACCAGCGGCCCCGGTTGATGGCCTCGCGCTCAGGCGGGCTCAAGAAGGGCCGCTGCAGGTGGTGTTCAAGGCTGGCAGTGGGCTCGGGCAGGGTGGTGGCGGGCATGGGCGGCTCTCTGGGCGCAGGGCCGATGGTCCACGGCGCTGTGCTGGGCTGGCAGGGGGCGGAGGCGCCAGTTTAGCGGCGGGCCCTGGCGGGTTGCCCTGCAGGGCCGCACCTGCGCGACACCGCCGAGTGCCGAGTGCCGCGTGCTGATGTGGCGCGCTGGCTCAGTTCAATGCACCCGGGTCGAGTGCAAAGCCCACGCCATACACCGAACGGATCCAGTCGGTGTCGTCGCCACTGGCGGCCTTGAGCTTTTTGCGCAGGTTCTTGATGTGGCTGTCGATGGCGCGTTCGTTCACATCCAGCGTGTCGTCGTAGGCCTGGTCCAGCAGCTGGGCGCGCGAGAAGATGCGGCCTCGCTGGCGCGCCAGTACCTGCAGCAGCTTGAACTCGCGCCGCGTGAGGTTGAGCGGCGTGCCGTGCAGTGTGGCCTGCCACAGGTTTTCGTTGAGCACCAGGGCCGTCGCCACGCCTTCCACGCCCGCCAGCGGCGCGCCGGGCGCTGCGCGGCGCAGCACGGCCTTGACGCGGGCCACGACCTCGCGCGGCGAAAACGGCTTGCAGATGTAGTCGTCCGCACCCAGCTCCAGCCCGATGAGGCGGTCCACCTCTTCCACGCGGGCCGTGAGCATGATGATGGGGTGCTCGGTGTGGCGCCGCGCCTGGCGCAGGATGTCCAGGCCATCCATGCTGGGCAGCATGATGTCCAGCAGTGTGAGGTCCGGCGGCGCGGCCACGATGCTGGCGAGGGCTGCGCGGCCCTCTGCCTGGTGTTCGACGGTGTAGCCCGCGTGGCGCAGGTAGTCCACCACGATGGCGGCGATGTCGGGTTCGTCTTCGACGACGAGGATGCGTGGGCTCATGGCGCGGTGTTGTCCAGAAGGGGCAGGGTCAGCGTGATGCGCAGGCCGCCGAGGGGCGATGCGTCGGCCGTCAGCGTGCCGCCATGCGCGAGCACGATGGCGCGGCAGATGGCCAGGCCCAGGCCCGAGCCGCCGTGGTCGCGGTTGCGTGAGGTTTCGGCGCGGTACAGGCGCTCGAAGATGCGCGGCAGCTCATGCGTGGGCACGCCCGGCGCGCTGTCGTCCAGTTGCACTTGCAGCACCTGCGGGTGGGCCGCGCCGCCGGGCGCCGCCACTTCGCGTGCCGAAATCTGCAGCCGGCCGCCCGCATCGGTGTAGCGCAGGCTGTTCTCCAGCAGGTTCAGGAACACTTGGTGCAGTTGCTGGGCGTCGCCCTGCACGACCGGGGCGGGGGATCGTGCGGCGAGCGCGTCCAGGCCTGTGGTGTCCACGTCGATGGCGGCCTGGGCCAGGCGCGGGCGCATCGAGGCCAGCGCTTCGGCCAGCAGCGACAACGGGTGCACGGGCACCTGGGCCGAGGGCGCGCTGGTGCCCGCTGCGTCCAGGCTGGCGCGCAGGTCGCCCACCAGTTGTATCAGGCGCATCACCTGCCGGTGCAGGCGCAGCGCGGTCTTGTCGTCAAAGGGGCGGATGCCGTCCTGCACGGCCTCGATCTCGGCGCGCATGGCCGCCAGGGGGGTGCGCAGTTCGTGGGCCACGTCGCCCAGCCACTGGCGGCGGCTGGCTTCGATGCTGCTCAGTTGTTCGGCCATGGTGTTGAAGGTGCGGGCGAGCTGGGCCAGTTCGTCGTTGCCGTGCACGGGCACGCGGGTGTGCAGGGCGCCCTGCGCAATGCCGCGTGCACCGGTGGCCAGGGCCTCGACCGGGGCCAGCCAGCGCCGTGCCAGCCAGCCCGACAGCAGCAGTGCCAGCGCCAGGCCGGCCAGGCCCGTCCACGCCACAAAACCCAGGTGCTGGGCCAGGAAGGCCTGATCGGCCTCGCTGCGCACGCCCTGGGGAGGGGCCAGCACCAGATGGCCGATGGTCTGGCCATCGGGACTGCGCAGTGCCAGCCGAGCGCCCCCAGACTGCGGGGCGGTGCCCACGACGACACGCTCTTGCGCATCCAGCAGGCCCAGGCGGGGGTAGATGTCGTCGGGGTGGCGCTGGGGCGGGGTGATGCTGCCCCGGTCCGGGCTGCGCTGGTCGTCGGGTGGTGGGGGCGGGGGGGATGAATCGATGTGGTCCGGGGGCGGCAGGCCGGGGCGTGCATCGCGCGGGGCACCGGGGTCGCCAGGGGGCGGTGCGCCCGGGCGGCGCGAGCCACCGCCGGGGTGGGCCAGGCGGCCCCACAGCGTGGACTGGTTGCGCAGGCTGTCCCACCCACCCGCCTGGGTGTGGTGGGCCTGCAGGCGCTCGGCCAGCCAGTCCATGCGGGCCAGCTCGATTTCGGCCACATACGGCCCCAGGCCCCGCTGCAGCCCCAGGCGCGAGAAGCCCGCAAAGATCAGCAGCAAAGCCAAAAGCAGTGCGGCCAGGGCGATGAAGGCTTTGCGGTGCAGGGTCAGGTGGGGCATGGGGCTGCGGTGGCGGTCAGCGGTTCGGCAATCAGCGGGCAGGTGGCGGGCCACCCGCGCCGCCGGGGCCGCCAGGCCCGCCTGCGGGCATGGCTACCAGGGTGCCGTCCATTGTGCGGCAAGTGCCTGCCAGCGATTTGCCGTCGGGCATGGTCAGCGTGACGCTGGCGCCTTCGGTTTTGCCCTTGCAGGCGGCATAGGCCTCGGGCGGTGGGGCGGGTGGCGTGCCACGGGCGGGCTGGGCGTGGCTGGGGGCGGCGGCGAGGAATGCCAGGGCCAGGCTGGCGAGGAAGGTGTGGAAGGTGTGGAAGGTTTGCATGGTGTGTGGCTTCAGAGTGCGTGAAGAAACGGCGGTGGGTGCTGGTCAGGCGGGGCTCAGGCCGCGATGGAAATGGTGATGTTGGCGGCGTAGCCACCGCCCGTGTTGGCCTGCATGGTGGTCATCTCCAGCGTGGTGCCATCGCTGAACACGTTGTCGGTGGCAAAGGTGATGGAGGCCAGGTTGCGCACGCTGGCGCTGTAGCCCGCGTTGCTGCTGTAGATGCTGCTGAGCAGGGCGGTGGGGAAGGCGAGCTGCGTGGTCTTGACCTTGTTGCGCGCGTTGCTGGCGGCAGCAAGGCTGGGGTAGACCTCCAGGTGCATGTGGGGCATGCGGCCTGCGTAGCAGCCGGGCACGATGGTGGTGAAGGTGACGGTGCCGCTGGCATCGGTGGCCTGCACGCCGCGCAGGTAGTTGTCGGCGATGTTGTTGGAGGTGTAGACCGAGTAGTTGCCGTCCTGTGTGCAGTGCCACAGGTAGATGGCGTAGCCCGCCAGCGGGGCGCAGCTGGCCTGGGTGTTGGTCAGCGTGATGGTGATGGTGAGCGGCACGCCCCCGACCTGGGTGGACGAACCGATGGAGCTACGGATGTCCGAGCGCACGATGCCGCTGAGCGCCAGCACGTTGTAGGTGTTGTTGCTGGCCGTGGAGCCGTCGGCGGGGTAGGGGCCGGCGGTTTCTTCTGGGACCACCGAGCAGGTGGTGGTGCCCGTTCCGGTGCCAGTACCGGTGCCTGTGCCGGTCCCGGAGCCCGTTCCAGTGCCGCTGCCAGTGCCCGAGGTGTCGGTGGTGTCCGTGGCGGCGGTGTCGCTGCCACCGCCTCCGCAGCCCCACAGGGTGGCTACGCCCAGCGAGCCCAGGGCACTCAGGGCCAGGCGGCGGTTGGCCAAGGCCTGCGCGGCCGTGGCGATGGGGGTGGTGGGGATGCGGGTGGGGTCCATGGATTTCTCCTGCAGGTGGGAACAGTGGGGATGACCTGCACTGTGCCGCCCGATTGGGGAGAAATCTGGGAGGGAGAGGTTGTGTATGGGTGCTACTATTTTTATAGCTATCAGGGCATGGCTGTTGCGCGGTAAGCCCTGGTTTTATTCGAATTTTTGACCTGTGCACTGCCCGCCGGGTGCGGAACGGGCGCCGCGCCGCTGAACTGGCCACGGCGCCCTGCAGTGCGCGGGGCGGTGGGTGTTGCGGTGGGTGTGTGAAGCCGGGTGCTGCCAGCTACCCAGAGTGGGCATTGCATGGCGCACGCGGCCAGGGGATCAGTGGCGTGCCGGGGGCGGGGTGTGCGACATCAGCCGGTCGGTCAACGCGATGGCCAGTGCGCTGAGCAGGAAGGTCACGTGGATGATGGTCTGCCACATCAGCACCTTCAGGTCGTAGTTGGCAGCGTTGATGAAGGTCTTGAGCAGGTGGATGGAGCTGATGCCGATGATGGCGGTGGCCAGCTTGACCTTGAGCACCGAGGCGTTCACATGGCTCAGCCACTCGGGCTGGTCGGGGTGGTCTTCGAGGTGCAGGCGCGAGACGAAGGTCTCATAGCCCCCCACGATCACCATGATCAGCAGGTTGGAGATCATGACCACGTCGATCAGCGCCAGCACGACCAGCATGATGATGGTTTCATTGAGCGCAGTGACCTCGAAATCACTCTTGTAGCCGATGCTGGAGACCAGGCTCTTGAGCGCAGCGCTGTTGCCAAACGCCGCCTCGATCAGGTGCACCAGCTCCACCCAGAAGTGGAAGACATACACCGCCTGCGCCAGGATCAGGCCCAGGTACAGGGGCAACTGCAGCCAGCGGCTGGCAAAAATCAGCGAGGGCAGGGGGCGCATCGGCGAGGGGGAGGCGGAGTTTTTGGGCTGGGACATGGAAAGGTCGGAGGGTCTAGGGTCGCGCGATTTTAGGGGCGCGGCGTGACAGCCCTGCTACCCGGTGGCCATCCCGGCCCGGTGCAGCGTGCAGATTCTGTAAGCTTCGCGCCAGTCAGTGGCTTGTAAGTGCTGCGCCCGACAGTACCGCCCAATTCCAATTCCATCAGACCCAGGAGACAACACCATGAGTGCGCCCACATCCGCGATCGAGTCCGTTTTGGTTGAGAACCGTGTGTTCCCGCCGTCGGATGCCATCGTCAAAGCCGCCCGCGTCTCGGGCATGGCGGGCTACGACGCCCTGTGCGCCGAGGCCGACAAGGACTTCGAAGGCTTCTGGGCCCGCCTGGCGCGCGAGAACGTGCAGTGGACCAAGCCCTTCACCCGCACGCTGGACACCTCCAACGCCCCCTTCTTCAAGTGGTTTGACGACGGCGAACTGAACGCCAGCGCCAACTGCCTGGACCGCCACATCGGCACCCCCACCGAAAACAAGACCGCCATCATCTTCGAGGCGGACGATGGCACGGTCACCAAGATCACCTACAAGGAACTGCTGGCCCGCGTGAGCCAGTTTGCCAATGCGCTCAAGGCCCACGGCGTGGCCAAGGGCGACCGCGTGCTGATCTACATGCCCATGACCATCGAGGGCGTGATCGCCATGCAGGCCTGCGCGCGCATTGGCGCCACTCACAGCGTGGTGTTCGGTGGCTTCAGCGCCAAGGCGGTGCAGGAGCGCATCATCGACGCAGGCGCCGTGGCCGTGATCACCGCCAACTACCAGATGCGCGGCGGCAAGGAGCTGCCACTCAAGGCCATCATCGATGAAGCCCTGGCCATGGGCGGCTGCGACACCATCCGCAACGTGTTCGTCTACCAGCGCACGCCCACGGCCTGCAACATGGTGGCCGGGCGCGATAAGACCTTTGGCGAGATGCTGGCCGGGCAGAGCACCGAATGCGCCCCCGTGGCCGTCGGCGCCGAGCACCCGCTGTTCATCCTGTACACCAGCGGCTCCACCGGCAAGCCCAAGGGCGTGCAGCACGCCACCGGCGGCTACCTGCTGTGGGCCAAGCTCACCATGGACTGGACCTTCGACCTGCGTGCAGACGATGTGTTCTGGTGCACGGCCGACATCGGCTGGATCACCGGCCACAGCTACGTGGCCTATGGCCCGCTGGCGGCCGGTGCCACCCAGGTGGTGTTCGAGGGCGTGCCCACGTACCCGAATGCTGGCCGCTTCTGGCAGATGATCGAGAAGCACAAGGTCTCGATCTTCTACACCGCGCCCACCGCCATCCGCTCGCTCATCAAGGCCGCCGAAGGCGACGCCGCCGTGCACCCCGCGCGCTCGGACCTGTCGAGCCTGCGCATCCTGGGCAGCGTGGGCGAACCCATCAACCCCGAAGCCTGGATGTGGTACCACAAGAATGTGGGCGGCGAGCGCTGCCCCATCGTGGACACCTTCTGGCAGACCGAGACCGGCGGCCACGTCATCACCCCGCTGCCCGGCGCCACGCCGCTGGTGCCCGGCAGTTGCACGCTGCCCCTGCCCGGCATTGCCGCCGCCATCGTGGACGAAACTGGTAACGATGTCGCCAACGGCGCGGGTGGCATCCTGGTCATCAAGAAGCCCTGGCCCAGCATGATCCGCACCATCTGGAACGACCCCGAGCGCTTCAAGAAGGCCTACTTCCCCGAAGAGCTCAAGGGCTACTACCTGGCTGGCGACGGTGCCGTGCGCAGCGCTGACCGGGGCTACTTCCGCATCACGGGCCGCATCGACGACGTGCTCAATGTCTCGGGCCACCGCATGGGCACGATGGAAATCGAATCGGCGCTGGTCTCCAAGACCGACCTGGTGGCAGAGGCCGCAGTGGTGGGCCGCCCCGACGACGTGACGGGCGAGGCCATTTGCGCCTTCGTGGTGCTCAAGCGCGCCCGCCCCACCGGCGAGGAAGCCAAGCAGATCGCGAATGAGCTGCGCAACTGGGTCGCCAAGGAAATCGGCCCGATTGCCAAGCCCAAGGACATCCGCTTTGGCGACAACCTGCCCAAGACCCGCAGCGGCAAGATCATGCGCCGACTGCTGCGCAGCATTGCCAAGGGCGAGGCCATCACGCAGGACACCTCGACGCTGGAAAACCCCGCAATCCTGGATCAATTGGCCAAGGCCAATTGATCCAGGAGGCGCCGTGCAGCGGCGCCAGCGCGCAATGCTTGCGGGGTTTGTGAACACTCATATCGCGCAGCGATGTGACGTGGCCACAGAACCCTGCAGTTCTCGATCAGTTGGCCCAGACCCACTGATTCAGGGAGGCGTCGCGCAGACTGCGCTTGAGATGCCCCCAAAACAAAAGCCGCGTCACATTCCCTGTGGCGCGGCTTTTTTGTTGCGGCTTTGGGGCGCCAGGCCCCAGAACCGCAGTGGCTTGAACGGCGGCTTACTTCTGTGTCAGCACCCAGGCAGCCAGCTTCTTGGCGTCGGCGTCGTTGACCTGTGCATTGGCAGGCATGGGAACGGGGCCCCACACGCCAGAGCCGCCCTTGACGATCTTGGCGGCCAGCTTGTCCACGGCGTCTTTCTGGCCTGCGTACTTGGCTGCCACGTCCTTGTACGACGGGCCCACCAGTTTCTTGTCCACCGCATGGCAGGCCATGCAGTTCTTCGATGTCGCCAGGGCCAGGTCGGCCATTGCGGGTGCCGCAACCGACAGCGTCATGGCAAGAGTGATCAGGGTACGCTTCATGGTGGGATTTCCTGTGGTTGAGTTACAGTGCTTTTAATGGGATTGTAGTGACTTGGGTTGACAAGCCCTTGTCCCGCGTCAATCAGGCCTGTGATGGCATTTTCTGGAGATTGCGATGTATCTGCTGGGTCTTTCCCTCCTCATGCTGGCACTGAAGTATTTTGAAATCGGCCCCGTGGCGACCTGGTCCTGGTGGTGGGTGCTGGCGCCCTTTGCAGCCACTGCGCTGTGGTGGGCCTGGGCCGACTCCACGGGTTACACCAAGCGCAAGGCCATGGAAAAAATGGACCAGCGCAAGCAGGACCGCATCAACAAACACAAGGAAGCCCTGGGCATCCGCCCACGCAAGCCGCGCTGAGCGTCCGCACCAGGCCAAGGTGTGCGCCTGCCGCCACACCGGGTGAGCGGGCTGGCTTCGCCGCCTGTAACAACAACATCAAAAAAAGCGCCCGGAGCCTGAAGCTCCGGGCGCTTTTTCTTTGTGTTTTTAGGGGCGGGCCCGTGCTGCAGGCAGCCGGTGCGCTGCGCAGCAGGGCCGCCAGAACACCCGCTGCTGTCGGTCAGAACGCGTCCAGCACGGCGCCCTTGCTGGCGCTGGAGGCGTTGAACGCAAACTTGGCCTGCACACCCCGCGTGTAGCGCGGCGCAGGCGCTTTCCAGGTGGCGCGGCGTTTTGCGATTTCTTCGTCAGGCACGTTCAGCTCCAGCAGCAGTTGGCGCGCATCGATGGTGATGCTGTCACCTTCGTTGACAAAAGCAATGGTGCCGCCCGCCGCCGCCTCGGGCGCCACGTGGCCCACCACCATGCCCCAGGTGCCGCCCGAGAAGCGGCCATCCGTGATCAGGCCCACGCTCTCGCCCAGGCCGGCGCCGATGAGGGCGCCGGTGGGGGCCAGCATTTCAGGCATGCCGGGGCCACCCTTGGGGCCCAGGTAGCGCAGCACCATCACGTCGCCTGCCTTGATCTTGCCCGCCAGGATGGCTTCGAGTGCCGACTGCTCGTCGTCGAACACGCGGGCGGGGCCGGTGATCACAGGATTCTTCAGACCCGTGATCTTGGCCACGGCGCCTTCGGGGCTCAGGTTGCCCTTCAGGATGGCCAGGTGGCCTTGTGCGTACATGGGGTTGCTGATGGGGCGGATCACGTCCTGGTCGGCGCGCGGCTGGTCAGGCACGTCCTGCAGCACCTCGGCAATCGTCTTGCCCTCGATGGTGAGGCAGTCGCCGTGCAGCAAGCCTGCATTCAGCAAAACTTTCATAACCTGCGGGATGCCGCCTGCGCGGTGCAGGTCCACGGCCAGGTACTTGCCGCTGGGCTTCAAGTCGCACAGCACAGGGGTCTTCACGCGCACGCGCTCGAAGTCGTCGATGCTCCACTCCACGCCCGCCGCATGGGCAATCGCCAGAAAGTGCAGCACCGCGTTGGTCGATCCGCCCGTGGCCATGATCACGGCCACGGCGTTCTCGATGGACTTTTTGGTCACGATGTCGCGCGGCTTGATGTCCTTCTTGATGGCCTCGATCAGCACCTTGGCAGATTCCTTGGCCGAGTTCATCTTCTCGTCGTGCGGGTTGGCCATGGTGGACGAATAGGGCAGGCTGATGCCCAGGGCCTCGAAGGCGCTGCTCATGGTGTTGGCGGTGTACATGCCGCCGCAAGAGCCGGTGCCCGGGATGGCGCGCTTTTCGATCTCCTTGAGGTCGAAGTCGCTGAGCTTGCCCGCCGCGTTTTCGCCCACGGCCTCGAACACGCTCACGATGTTCAGGTCCTTGCCCTGGTAGTGGCCGGGCAGGATGGTGCCGCCGTACACATAGATGGCGGGCACGTTGGCGCGCAGCATGCCCATCAGGCCGCCGGGCATGTTCTTGTCGCAGCCGCCGACCACCAGCACGCCGTCCATCCACTGGCCGCCCACGCAGGTCTCGATGCAGTCGCTGATGACTTCGCGGCTCACCAGGCTGTACTTCATGCCTTCGGTACCCATGGCCATGCCGTCGCTGATGGTGGGGGTGCCGAACACCTGGGCGTTGCCCCCGGCTTCCTCAATGCCCGCGATGGCCGCGTCGGCCAGCTTCTGCAGGCCGCTGTTGCAGGGCGTGATGGTGCTGTGACCATTGGCCACGCCCACCATGGGTTTCACAAAGTCGCCTTCCTCGTAGCCCATGGCGTAGTACATGGAGCGGTTGGGTGCGCGCGACTTGCCCTGGGTGATGTTGGCGCTGCGGCGGTTGATGGGCGCGGAGGGCTTGCTGGAGTCGGTCATCGTGGGGCGTCCTGGTGTCGGGTTGGGGGAGGCTGGAGCGGAATGGATCATTCTGCCAGCGCCGTCGCAGTGCGTGGGGTCTGCCCCCGCAATCCTCAACGCCACGCCCCGGGCGGGCCCGGAGGGCTGGGCGATAATTAATGGGTTTGCCCCCGGCACGGCTCAAGAGGTTGGTTGCACGGGTGCGCGAGGGGCCTTTATTCCTGCGGCCCGCTTCCTTTTCAGCGATTTTCCAGAAGCCAGCACGATGCCCATCTACCGTTCCAAAACCTCCACCGCCGGTCGCAACATGGCAGGCGCGCGTTCCCTGTGGCGCGCCACCGGCATGAAAGACGATGACTTCAGCAAGCCGATCATCGCGGTGGTCAATTCGTTCACCCAGTTCGTGCCCGGCCACGTGCACCTGAAGGACCTGGGCCAGCTGGTGGCCCGCGAGATCGAAGCCGCTGGCGGTGTGGCCAAGGAGTTCAACACCATTGCCGTGGACGACGGCATTGCCATGGGCCACGACGGCATGCTGTATTCGCTGCCCAGCCGCGACATCATTGCCGACTCGGTCGAATACATGGTCAACGCGCACTGCGCCGATGCCATGGTCTGCATCTCCAACTGCGACAAGATCACCCCCGGCATGCTGATGGCCGCGATGCGCCTGAACATCCCGGTGATCTTCGTCTCGGGCGGCCCCATGGAAGCGGGCAAGACCCGCCTGGCCAATCCGGTCACCAAGGTCATGGAGTTCAAGAAGCTCGACCTGGTGGACGCGATGGTCATTGCCGCCGATACCAACTACTCCGACGCCGACGTGGCCGAAGTCGAGCGCTCGGCCTGCCCCACTTGCGGTTCGTGCTCGGGCATGTTCACCGCCAACTCCATGAACTGCCTGACCGAGGCGCTGGGCCTGTCGCTGCCCGGCAACGGCACGGTGGTGGCCACCCATGCCGACCGCGAACAGCTTTTCAAGCGCGCGGGCCGCCGCATCGTGGACCTGGCCAAGCAGTATTACGAGCAGGACGACGAACGCGTGCTGCCCCGCTCGGTGGGCTTCAAGGCGTTTGAAAACGCCATGACGCTGGACATCGCCATGGGCGGCTCCACCAACACCATCCTGCACCTGCTAGCGATTGCCAAAGAGGCCGAGATCCCCTTCACCATGGCCGACATCGACCGCCTCTCGCGCGTCGTGCCGCAGCTGTGCAAGGTGGCGCCCAACACCAACAAGTACCACATCGAAGACGTGCACCGCGCCGGCGGCATCATGGCCATCCTGGGCGAGCTGGACCGCGCGGGCAAATTGCACACCGACGTGCCAACGGTGCACGCTCCCACGCTCAAAGACGCTCTGGACCAGTGGGACATCGTGCGTACGCAGGACGACGCCGTGCGCACCTTCTACATGGCCGGCCCCGCAGGCATCCCTACGCAGGTGGCGTTCAGCCAGAACACCCGCTGGCCCAGCCTGGACCTGGACCGCGCAGAGGGTTGCATCCGCTCGTACGACCACGCCTTCAGCAAGGAAGGCGGCCTGGCCGTGCTGACCGGCAACATCGCGGTGGACGGCTGCGTGGTCAAGTCGGCCGGTGTGGACGAAAGCATTCTGGTGTTTGAAGGCACGGCCCACGTGACCGAATCGCAGGACGAAGCCGTGGCCAATATCCTGGCCGACAAGGTCAAGGCCGGTGACGTGGTCATCGTGCGTTACGAAGGCCCCAAGGGCGGCCCCGGCATGCAGGAGATGCTGTACCCCACCAGCTACATCAAATCCAAGGGCCTGGGCAAGGCCTGTGCGCTGCTGACGGACGGCCGCTTCTCGGGTGGCACCTCCGGCCTGTCGATTGGCCACTGCTCGCCCGAAGCGGCTGCCGGTGGTGCTATCGGCCTCGTGCAGAACGGCGACCGCATCCGCATCGACATTCCCAACCGCACGATCAATGTGCTGGTGAGCGAGGAGGAACTGGCCAAGCGCCGCGAAGCGCAGAACGCCAAGGGCTGGAAGCCTGCGCAGCCCCGCCCGCGCAAGGTGTCGGCCGCGCTCAAGGCCTATGCCAAGCTGGTGATGTCGGCCGACAAGGGCGCCGTGCGCGATTTGTCGTTGCTGGACGACTGAGCCCACCGGCATGAAGGTGGGGCGATGCCCCGCCCACAAAAAAAAGCCGCATCCCGAGGGTGCGGCTTTTTTATTGCGGAATGCTTCTATTTTGATAGCATGTTTGTCATGCTGGTCGCGCGGAAGAGCCGATTTTCTTTTGATATTTCTGAAGCAAATAGCCTACGCGGCTGCGCTGCCCATCTGCGACTGTAGGTAGTTGGGCAGGCCGATCTTGTCGATCAGGCCCAGCTGCTTTTCAAGCCAGTAGGCGTGGTCTTCTTCGGTATCGCGCAACTGGGTCAGCAGCAGGTCGCGGCTCACGTAGTCGCCCACGCTTTCGCACAGGGCCATGCCTTTTTGCAGGGCGGCACGCACCTCGTATTCGGTGGCCAGGTCTTTCTTCAGCATCTCGGGCACGGTCTCGCCCGGGGTGAAGGGGTTGGGGCGCATGTCGGGGCGGCCGCCCAGGAAGAGGATGCGGCGCAGCAGCGCGTCGGCGTGCTGGGTTTCTTCCTGCATCTCGTGGTCGAGGCGCGTATAGAGCTTGGCGAAGCCCAGGTCCTCATAGGTGCGCGAATGCACGAAATACTGGTCGCGCGCAGCCAGCTCGCCGCGCAGCAGTTCCTTGAAATACTCGATGACTTGTGGGTTTCCCTGCATGTTGTTGTCCTTCGCTTTTGACCGGGGAGTATCGCGTGGGCGGAGGGCATTTGTAACCAATGTCCCTGTACCTGCGCTTTGCATGCGTACGGGGATCAGAAGCGTTCGCATTGGGCGGGTTGTGCGAGGGGCATCCAAGGCGGGGGCACAATACCGCCCACCATGCTGACCTACCCCCACATCGACCCCGTTGCCCTGCAGATCGGCCCGTTGGCCATTCACTGGTACGGCCTCACCTACCTGGCGGCCTTTGGCCTGTTCATGTTGCTGGGCCTCCGCCGCCTGCGGCACGAGCCCTTTGCCTCCATCACCGGCCCAAGCGCCTGGACGCGCAAGGACGTGGAGGACATCCTCTTCCTGGGCGTGGCCGGTGTGGTGATCGGTGGGCGGCTGGGCTACTGCCTGTTCTACAAGCCCGGTTACTACCTCAGCCACCCGCTGGAGATTTTTGCGGTGTGGCAGGGCGGCATGGCCTTTCATGGCGGCTTGCTGGGCGTGATCGTGGCCATGCTGTGGTTTGCACATTCGCGCCAGCGCCCCTGGCTGCAGGTGGCCGATTTTGTGGCGCCCTGCGTGCCCACCGGTCTCGCGGCGGGGCGCGTGGGCAACTTCATCAACGGAGAGCTGTGGGGCCGCTTTGCCAGCCCCGACCTGCCCTGGGGCATGGTGTTTGCGCACAGCGGCTCGATGCAGCCGCGCCACCCGTCGCAGGTCTACCAGTTCCTGATGGAAGGGCTGCTGCTGTTCATCCTGCTGTGGCTGTACGCACGCAAGGAGCGCCGCCCGGGCCAGGTGGCCGCCGCCTTCCTGTTTGGCTATGGTGTGTTCCGCTTCATCGCCGAATACTTCCGCGAGCCCGATGCCTTCTTGGGCATCCTGTCGCTGGGCATGAGCATGGGGCAGTGGCTGTGTGTGCCCATGATTGTGGGCGGCGTGGTGATGTGGCTGTGGGCCGGCCAGCGCGATGGCGGTGCACCGGCGCTCAAAACGTCCAAGTCCTGACCCGGCCGTGCGGCCTCTCACCCGTCGCCATCTCCTGCTGGCCGGTGCTGCGGCCTCGCCGCTGTTGGTTTCCTGCGCGGCAGACCTCAGGCGCTACCAGGGGCAGCCTGTGGCCGATGTGGCGGCCCGCCTGGGTGTGTGTGCTGCTGCCTTCGCCACGTTGCGTGCGGGCCAGGTGCTGCCGATCGAGGTGGTCGGCAGCTGTGGCGCAGCCCCGGATGTCGTGTTCCAGGCCGCCTCCCTGACCAAGCCCGTTGTGGCCTATGGGGCGCTGCGCCTGGTGCTGGCGGGGCAACTGGACCTGCAGGCGCCTGTCTCGCATTACCTGCCGCAGGGCTACGTGCACTACCAGCATGTGCTGCGGCGCGCTCCGGGCGATGCCCGTGACACCGTGCCTGCCAGCACGCTGGCCCGTATCTCGGTGGCCAGCCTGCTCAACCACACCTCGGGCCTGCCCAACTGGACCAGCGGTGCGCTGGCTCCAGGTTTTGACCCCGGCCAGCGCTGGCGTTACTCCGGCGAAGGTTATGTGCTGCTGCAGACCGTGATGGAGGCCATCACCGGCGTGCCCTTTGCCCCGTGGATGGAGGCGCAGGTCTTTGCGCCTTTGGGCATGCGCGACTCCAGCCTGGTGTGGAAAAGCGCCTACGAAGGCCGGGCCGTGCACGCCCATGGCGGCGCCAGTGGGGTGACATGGCGCCAGCCGGTAGCCGCCGCATCCCTGTACACCACGGCGGGCGACTTTGCGCGCCTGCTGGCGGCCTTCGTGTCTGACGAGAAGCTGTGTGGGCTGGCCCTGTCGGCCCCCGTGGTGGCCGACAAGGATTTGTCATTGGAATGGGGCTACGGCTGGGGCATCGAGCGCACGCAGGCAGGCCCCGTGCTCTGGCAGTGGGGCAACAACCCGGGCTTTCGCAATTTCGCGATGGTCTCGCCCACCACCCGTGACGGCTTCGTGCTGCTGACCAACAGCGACCGGGGCATGGCCCTGGCTGCGCCGCTGGCGCAGCGGGTGCTGCCCGGCGAGCACCCGGTGTTCCAGTCTCCCCTGCTGGGCTGACCACCGCCTGCGGGCTGCTCAGCCCGCCGGGCCTGCTTCGTCCAGCCAGCCCTGCACTTGGTGGCGGATGCCGTCGAGCACCGGGTTGGGGGTGCGTGCCACGCGCTGCACCCATGCAATGTGCGATTCCAGGCCCTGTGTCGGAATGTCCAGTGCCACCAGCTGACCTTGTGCGATCAGGCGCGCGGCGGGGGCCATGATGCCCAGGTAGACCGCATCGGTGTGGCAGGCCACGTCCAGCAGGTCGGCCACCGATTCACTGCCCAGGGCGATCAATGTGTCTGGATGGGCCTGCAGGCCCAGGCGCTGCACCAGCAGCCGGCCCATCGCCACGCTCATGCCGGTGCACGCCACGGGAAACCCTGTGAGGTCGGCAAACATGATCGGATGGCGCTGCGTCAGCGGGTGGCCGGGGCGCACCATGACGCCGGTGGGCAGCTGTGCCAGCCGGTGCACTTCCAGGTCGGCATGGGCACCGGGGATGGAGCGCTGGTCCATCACCAATGCATCCAGCGTGCGGTCCCGCAGGGCCTGGATCTGCTGGGCCTGGGCACCACCGCTCAATTGCAGGCGCATGTGGCCGGCATGCCCGGCCGCCATGTGCAGCAGGCGGTGGCCAAGCAGGGCATGGGGCGTGGCAGTCATCCCCAGGCGCACGGCGCCTGCTTCGCCGCTGACATGGTGGCGCACCATCTGGTGCAGCTCGTCGGCCTGGGCCACTACCTGGCGCGCATGCTCCAGCACCGTGCGGCCTATGGGCGTGAGCGCATTGCGCTGGCCACTGCGCTCGACCAGCGCCGCGCCCAGGTGTGCCTCCAGCATGGCGATGCTGCGGCTGAACGCGGCTTGCGAGCGGCGCGTGCTGTCGGCCGCGCGTGTGAAGCTGCCGCTGTCGGCCAAGGCGATGAAATGGCGCAGCTGGGCAATGGTGGTGCTCATGCAAAAAATCGAACAAATGGTCGTAAATTATGCATTGGACCAACATTTGGTTACCGCATTAGCATCCGCTTTCTTTTTGAACAGGCTCTGAGGGCACGACTTGCGGGTGCCCTTCTTTTTCCCAAGAAAGCGGCGACGTCCATGATCAAGAAAATCCTGTGGGGGCTGCTGGCCCTGGTGGTGATGCTGGCGGGGGCTTTGGGCATCAACACTGCGCGCAAGGGCTCGCGCCAGCTAGAGGTGGCGCCGATTGCCAAACTGCCCGTGGATGACGCCGCCGTGGCCAGCCGCCTGGCCGAGGCCGTGCGCCTGCGCACCGAGTCCTCGCGCGACGATGCCAACGCCAATACCGGTCAGTTCATGCAGTTCCACGCTTTGCTGCAGCAGCGCTTTCCGCTGGTGCACGCGAAGTTGAAGCGCGAGGTGGTGGGCGACCTGAGCCTGCTCTACACCTGGCCCGGCAGCGATGCGAACGCCGCGCCGGTGATGCTGATGGCGCACCAGGATGTGGTGCCCGTGGCCCCCGGCACCGAAGGCGACTGGGCCCAGCCCCCGTACTCCGGCGCGATCCAGGGCGGCTACGTCTGGGGCCGGGGCTCGTGGGACGACAAGGGCAACCTCATGAGCCAGCTGGAAGCCGTCGAGATGCTGCTGGCCAGCGGTTTCACGCCTCAGCGCACCATCTACCTGGCCTTTGGCGCCGACGAGGAGGTGGGTGGCCTGCGTGGCGCCGCCAAGATCGCTGCGCTGTTGCAGGAGCGCAAGGTGCGCCTGGATTTTGTGATCGACGAAGGCCTGTTGATCCTGGACGGCGTGATGCCCGGTTTGTCCAAGCCCGCTGCCGTCATTGGCGTGGCCGAGAAGGGTTACATGTCGGTGGTGATGAAGCTGTCGGGCACGCCCGGCCACTCGTCCATGCCGCCGCACAAGGGCAGCAGCGCCATTGCCATGATGAGCGACGCGCTCAAGCGCCTGGACGAGGAGCAGATGCCCGGTGGCATCCGGGGCGTGGCGGGTGAGTTGTTCGACACCCTGGCGCCCGAGATGGGCGGCGTGAACCGCGTGGTGCTGTCCAACCTGTGGCTGTTCCGCCCCGTGGTGCAAAAGCAGCTTGAAGGTGCGGCCAGCACCAACGCCATGCTGCGCACCACCACGGCGTTGACTATCGTGAACGCAGGCAACCGTGACAACGTGGTGCCCGGCCGCGCCGAGGCCACCGTCAACTTCCGCCTGCTGCCTGGCGACACCCAGGAGCATGTGATGGACCATGTGCGCAGCAAGATCAGCGCGCCCGCCACGCAGGTGGAGCTGAGCACGCTGCCCGGTGCGGTGGAGGCGTCCAAGGTGGCACCCACCGACTCCACCCAGTACCGCCTGCTCAACCAGACGATCCGCGAGGTTTTCCCCGACGTGCTGGTGGCGCCGGGCCTGATGGTGGCAGGCACCGATTCGCAGCACTACGGCGCCATCAGTGACCACATCTTCAAGTTCTCGCCCGTGCGTGCCAACTCGGAGGACCTGAAGCGTTTTCATGGCACCGACGAGCGGCTGGAGATTGCCAACTATGCGGATGCGATCCGGTTCTATCACCGGCTGATCGGGAAGGTCAGCCAGACGGCGATGCCCACCAAGCCCTGATGCGACGAAAAGGAATCAGGCGGGCTTTGGGCCGCGCCGCGCCATGGTCCACAGCGCCGCTCCCACAATGAGCGCGCCCCCCAGCCAGGCCGTGGGGCTGAGCTGCTCGCCCAGCCAGAACACCGCAAACAGCGCGCCAAACGCGGGCTCGCTGCCCATCAGCAGGCCCACGCGGGTGGGTGGGCTGTGGCGCAGGGCCCAGTTCTGCACCACAAACGCAAACACCGTGCAGCCCAGCACCAGGTAGATGCAGGCCAGCCAGAAGGCGCTGGCGTTGCTGAGCGAGGGCAGGGGCGGCAGGGCACCCGGCAGGGCCAGCGCCAGCAGCAGGCTACCCAGGCCGATCACGCCCGCCTGTACGGCCGTGAGTGCGAGCACGGGCGCATTGCGGCGGCGGGTGAGCCGGGTGGTCTGGCACACGGTGATGGCGCGCAGCACGGCGGCCGCCAGCATCAGCGCGTCGCCCCAGCCCCAATCGCCTGAATAGCCACCGCTGAGCAGCGCAGCCCCCAGCAGCGAAACCGCCGCAAACACAAACATCGCGCGGCCGGGCCGCTGGCGCAGCAGCCACCACTCGGCAAACGGGGTGAACACCACACACAGGCTGATCAAAAAGGCTGCATTGCTGGCCTGCGTGAGCGCCAGGCCAAAGGTCTCGCACAGAAAAATGCCCAGCATCAGCGCCCCCAGCGGCAGCCCCGCCGCCAGGGCATCGCGCCGCTCTGGCGCCGTGGCCCGCAGCAGCGCAGGCAGCAGCAGGGCAAAGGTCAACAAAAAGCGCACGGCCAGAAAACCCAGCACCGGGTAGAACACCAGCGCCCCCTTGGCCACGCCATAACTCGTGCCCCACACCACGGCCACCAGCAGCAAGGCCAGGTCAGACAGGCGCGGGGCCAGGGGGGAGGCGGGGGCAAGGGGCAGGGTGGGGTGCATGGGAGTGAAGTGATCTGGCGGGTAGGTGGAGGAGGGGGCCCGTGGCTGTGCTGCAGCGCACTGAAATTATCGATTTGCTCACTCTTGGCGATAATCGAATCTCAAGAACTACACTTGTGCGCCGTGAGCATCAATCAACCACTCGACAGCCTGCCCGACATGGCGGTGTTTGCGCGTGTGGTGGACGCGGGCAGTTTTTCTGCAGCCGCCCGGCAGCTGGGCATCACGCCTTCGGCCGTGAGCCGGCAGGTGGCGCGGCTGGAAGGCACGCTGCGTGTGCGCCTGCTGGAGCGCACCACCCGCAAGCTCAAGCTCACCGACGCCGGGGCCGCCGCCTACAGCCGCTGCCAGACCATGGTGGCCGCCGCGCGCGAGGTGTGGGCGCTGAGCGACACCCACTCTGCCGCGCCCTCGGGCTTGGTGCGCATGAGCATGCCCAAGGCCGTGGGTCGCCAGCTGGTGCACCCGCTGGTGCTGCCGTTCTTGCAGAAATACCCCGGGGTGGATGTGCAACTGCTCATCACCGACCGCACGGTGGATCTGTTCGAGGAGTCCATCGACCTGGCCCTGCGCGTGACCGACACCCCGCCCCCCGGCCTGGCAGGGCGGCCGCTGGCCACTTTGCACCACTGCATCTGCGCCAGCCCCCAGTACCTGGCCGAGCGCGGCCACCCTCAGCACCCGCGTGACCTGGAGCGGCACGCCTGCATCACCCTGGGCGAGGACGAGCGCGACCGGCACTGGCGCTTTGAACGCGCAGGCGAATCTGCCACCGTGGCCGTGCGCGGCCGCTACGTGGCCAACCACAGCGAGGTGCGGCTGGAGGCCGCGCTGAGCCACCTGGGCATTGCCAGCCTGCCGGGCTTTGCCGCGCGTGCGGCGCTGCAGCGGGGCGACCTTGTGGCCGTGCTGCCGGACTGGCAGCACAAGACCTCGTATGCGGGCACGGCCTGGCTGCTCTACCCACCCAATCGGTTTTTGCCTGCCAAGCTGCGGGTGTGGATTGACCACCTGGTGCTGGGGTTTGCTGGGGTGGAGTAGGTGGTTTGGGTTGGGAGCTGCCAGTTCGTTTTGGCTCCTAGCGAGAAGGCCTTGTGCGCGCTCCAGTGCAGGGATCAAGTTGCCAAGCGCAGCAATAGGCGTCGAGATTGGGCGCTATAGTGCCCCTAGAAGATTCGACCGCCAGCATCGCTCAGCAAATGCTTGGCACGCAATCCAAAGGGACGATGGGCCGTTCAACCCGTTGCCTCCATAGGGCTGGTTGGGCAAAAAAGGGCTTGTTTGTTACGTCTGCAAGATATTCTGCGGTCGGTAGGAGTCAGCCTTTTTGCTTCATGAAACGAATGCGGCCTACACCTTCAGCCTAGGGGGCGCCAAGCCGGGCTTAGCCTCTCATCTTATGCAGAAATTTATGAAAAAGTATCCGATCGGCAGTGTGGCAATAGGAGTTCTCCAGGTGGCTGACGCCTTCGTTTTGTTTTTAAACGGGGGGGCGGCTACCAACACCACACTTACTTTTGCCTCGTTCGAGTTTCTTTGGGCCTTAATTTCGCTGGTTGTCTTAATTCGTGTCAAACAACGTGCCACCCGTGTTTTGGCTTCAGTCTTTTTTGCCTACAACGCATCAGGCTGGCTCCTCGCTTTTTTCCTTGGTGCTGGAAGCGAATCATTCACCGTCCCGGTCTGGGCTGTCGTATTTGGCGGTGTATTTGGCTGCATGTACGCAGCAAGCGCACTTTATGTAGCTAGGCAGCCCGCTATCGCGGTGGACTCAAGGGTACGGGCTCCGCTCTCGTCTTAATTGCAGCGTTGAGTGACTGCGTGTGACCGAGGCCAACGGCTGTTCTTGGTTGATGGCCCCGCGCAAAAGAGGATATCCACCGCAGTGTTCATGGTGCTGGACTGACTGGTCAGCTTGCCGGAAGATGACTCATAGCTCACCGGGTCGCACGGACGAGGCAAAGTGAGGCATATGTCACGTTTCGCATCCTGCGATCTTCGTTGCCTGGCGATTGCGGCCATACCATCTCGATGCCGTTAATTCTGACGGTTCGATCCCACGAAGCATCGAGATATGCAAGATTTAGCCCGCCTAGTGCGGGCTATTTTTTTTGCGCAACGCTGGAGGATGTCTGCCGTAAGCAGACTGGGGCGGGATGGAGATGGGGCGGCCCTGTCACGGGGGCGGAACGCGGTGAGTGGCGTTCTTTTTAGCGTCCAGCACCGCCCTCCCAGGACCCCCACGTTGCTCCGCCGCCGCAATCCCCCACTTTTGTGTAACCGAACCCTTCAACATGCATTTTTTACTTGTTATTTTGCATAATTATGAGAAATTACGCACATGGCGCAGCAATGCACCCGGTAGCCAGCTTTTAACGGTGTGTTGCGAGCAGAAAAGGCGAGGCCGGTCGCTGGGTGTTTGCGGCGGCTCCTTCCGATCTGCGCTTGCCCTGGCAATCAAGTGACCGATACAAGTACCCCAGCGGGTCGATGACCCTGGAGCCCTGTCCACCATGCGTCCTGTTCCGAACTCCCTGCACGACGAAGTCGCCTCGCGGCTGCGGGACCAGATTTTTGCGGGCGACCTGCGGCCCGGCAGCTTTCTGGACGAGGCGGCGCTGTGCGAGCGGCTCGAAATCTCGCGCACGCCGCTGCGTGAGGCGCTCAAGGTGCTGGTGGCCGAGGGCCTGTTGCGCCACGAGCCGCGCCGGGGCTGTTTTGTGGCCGAGATCACCGACAAAGACCTGGATGACCTGTTCCCTGTGATTGCGCTGCTGGAGGGCCGCGCGGCGCATGAGGCCACGCACAAGGCGAGCGGGGCCGACGTGGCGGCGCTGGAGCTGTTGCACCAGCGGCTGCAGCAGTGCGCGGCCGAAGGGCGCATCACCGACTACTACGAAGCCAACTACGCCATCCACGAGGCCTTCATCACGCTGGCCGACAACCGCTGGCTGGCCCAGGTGATTGGCGACCTGCGCAAGATCCTGCGCCTGGCGCGCCACCAGACCCTGCACGCCCCGGGCCGCCTGCAGCAAAGCCTGGCCGAGCACCTGGCCGTGTTTGCCGCCCTCAAGGCGCGCGACAGCGAAGCCGCCGAAGAGGCTATGCGCACCCATCTCTTGCGTCAGCGCGATGCGCTGCGCGACATCGCCCGCAATCAGCAATCGAGGTTGACACCATGATGAACAGCACCCCCGAATGGATCACCCGCAGCGTGTCACGCCTGCGCACCAGCGCCCCCGCAGCCGACAAGGGCGGTGACAAGCTGGCCAAGGCTGCCCTCGACAAATCCGTGACCGACGTGGTGGCCAAGGTGGCTGTGCCACGCTCCACCCACGAGCGGCTGCAGGCCACCTTGCGGCGGGGGAACGAGGCACTGTCGCCCCGCGCGCTGCGCCGCCTGTTGGCCGATCTGCAGGAGGTGGTGGCCCCGCAGGTCAGCGAGATCGAAGGCGGGCGCCGCGCCCAGGCCGTGGCCGAGTGGTATGCCAAGGCCGAGCCCGAGGAGCGGCGCGACATGTGGTTGCTGATGTGCGAGCAGTTCGCGCCCGATGCCACACGCTTCAAGTCGGCCCGCCAGCGCTACGAGGCGGCGGCGGGTACGGCCGAAGAGGGCCAGGCCGAGATCAGCCTGCGCCGCGCGCTGGTGTCGCCGCGCACGCGGCTGCTGCAGCGGTTCTCGGTTTTCCCCGAAGGCATGCGTTTTCTGGTGGACTTGCGCGCCGAGATCCTGCCGCTGCTCAAGGCCGACAAGCGCCTGCTGCCGCTCGATGCCGAGCTGGAGCACCTCTTCTCGACCTGGTTCGATGTGGCCTTTTTGGAGCTGCGCCGCCTGTCGTGGGACTCGCCCGCCTCGCTGCTCGAAAAGCTCATCAAGTACGAGGCCGTGCACGACATCCGCAGCTGGGCCGACCTGAAGAACCGCCTGGACAGCGACCGCCGCTGCTACGGCTTCTTCCACCCCCGCCTGCCGGGCGAGCCGCTGATTTTTGTGGAGGTGGCGCTGCTCGACAAGATCTCGTCCAGCATCACGCCGCTGCTCGATGAAGCCGCCGCGCCCGCCGACATTACCCGCGCCACCACGGCCATCTTCTACTCGATCAGCAACACACAAACGGGCCTGCGCGGCGTGAGCTTTGGCGACTCGCTCATCAAGCATGTGGTGGAGACGCTCACGGCCGAGTTTCCGCGCCTGCGCACCTTTGCCACGCTGTCGCCCATTCCGGGCTTCCGCGCCTGGCTGGGCAAGCATGCGGGTGCGATGCTGGAGCGCCTGGACGACAAGCGCCGCACCGAGCTGGGCCGCGCCGTGGGCTTTGAACCACCGCAGGCCACCCACCTGCTGGGCGCCATCGACAAGGCGCTGGAGCTGGATGCCAAATCGCCCGTGCGGCAGATGCTGCTGGAGTGCGCGGCGTACTATCTGGGCCGCGAAATGCAGGAGGGCAAACCGGTGGACCCGGTGGCCCGTTTCCACCTGGGCAACGGTGCGCGGGTGGAACGCCTGAACTGGGCGGGCGACCCTTCGTCCAAGGGGCAAAAACAGTCGTACGGGCTGATGGTGAACTACCTGTATGACCTCAAGCGCATCGACAAGCACCGCAGCCTGCTGGCGCAGGGCAAGGTGCCGGTGTCGGGCGACATCGACAGCCTGTGCCGCGACTGATGTTGTGACGGGCAGGTGTGCAGGCGGACCTAAGAGCAAAAAACTGAAGAACGTAAGGACTGACTGATCGATTGATCGATGTGTCGATGGATTGGTTGGATGTGACGGGGGCGCCGCAAGGTGCCCGGCCCGCGCTACTGAAGGTGATTTTTACAACGACAGGAGACAAGCGAATGAATAGGAACCCATCGCGAATTCAACGCCGGGACGTGCTGCTGGGCGCAGCGGCTGCGGGCCTCGGCCTGGCCAGTGGCAGCAGCTGGGCGCAGGCCTCGGCCTGGCCCGCCAAGCCGGTGAACCTGGTGGTGCCGTTTCCGGCCGGGGGCGGCACCGATACGTTTGCACGCCCGCTGGCGGCGCAGTTTGCCAAGACCACCGGCAAGACGCTGGTGATCGACAACCGTGGTGGTGCGGGCGGCAACGTGGGCGCCAGTTTTGCCGCCAAGGCGCCGGGCGACGGGTACACGCTGTTCATGGGCGGCGCGCACCATGTGATTGCGCCCTCGGTCTATCCCAAGCTCGACTACGACCTGGAGAAGGACTTCATTCCACTGGCCCTGCTGGCCAGCGTGCCCCAGGTGCTGGTGGTCAACCCGAAGAACATGCCGGTCAAGGACTTCCGCGAATTTCTGGCCCTGGTGCGTGCCAACCCCGCCAAGTTCAACTATGGCTCGGCGGGCTCGGGCAGCTCGCACCACCTGGCGGGCGAGCTGTTCAAGATCCAGTCCAAGACCTTCATCACCCACATCCCTTACCGGGGGGCGGGCCCGGCGCTGGCAGACCTGGTGGGCGGGCAGGTGGACATGATGTTTGACGGCCTGGGTTCGTCCGCCGGGCACATCAAAGGCGGACGCATCAAGGCCCTGATGGTGGCGGGTGCCAAGCGCAATCCGGCCTTCCCCGACGTGCCTTGCGCCGCCGAAGTGGGCTTGCCCGACTACACGGTCACCACCTGGTATGGCCTGTGGACACCCAAGGGCACGCCCGCCGATGTGCAGGCGCGCATCGTCGAGGAGGTACGCAAGCTTGGCCAGTCGGAAGAGATCAAGACCAGCTGGGCTGGCAATGGCGCCGAGTTCGGCACGCTGAGCCCGCAGGACTTCGGCAAGATGGTCAGTGGCGAGGTCAAACGCTGGGCGCAGGTGGTGAAGGCCGCCGACGTCAAGCTGGACTGAGGGGCACCATGCCAGGTGATGTCACGGCCCGCCAGGGCGAGGGGGGCGTGGTGCGGGTCGTGCTGCGCCACGAGGGGCGGCTCAACGCCATGTCGCGTGCCATGTGGCGCGAGTTGCGTGTGGTGTTCGAGGGCATTCAGCGTGACCCGAATGCCCGCTGCGTGCTTATCGAGGGCGATGGCGGCGCGTTCTGCGCGGGCGGGGATATTTCTGAATACCCCGCCTTCCGCTTCGACGCCGCTGCCTTGCGTGACTTTCATGAAAACGACGTCTGGGGCGGGCTGAACGCCATGCTGGCCTGCGACGTGCCCATCGTGGCCCGCATCAGCGGGGCCTGCATGGGCGCGGGGGTCGAGATTGCGAGTTGCTGCGACATCCGCATCGCGGGCAACACCGCCCGGTTCGGTGCGCCCATCGCCAAGCTTGGCTTTCCGATGGCCCCGCGCGAGGCGCAGCTGGTGGCGGGCGCGGTGGGCGAGGTGGTGGCACGCCAGATGCTGCTGGAGGCCGCCACCTTCAGCGCGGCCGACATGCTGGCGCGCGGCTTTCTGAGCCGGGTGGTGGCTGACGACATGGCGGCCACCGACGCCCTGGGCAGCGCACAGCGGGTGGCGGCGCTGGCCCCCCAGGCCGCGCGTTTGAATAAACAGACATTAAGGGCATTAAAAATGCCTTCTGCGCGCGACAGTAAAGAGTTTTCAGCTATAGAAAACATAGTAAACGGTGCGTCCGACCCCTACGGCTATGCGAACAGCGCCGAGCACCGCGAGGGCATCACCGCCTTCCTGGACAAGCGTCCGCCGGTGTTTTGACCGCTGCGGCCCCCGCTTCCCGTCTTCTTCCTTGTCAAAAAAAGCAAAGCCCAAGCCATGAGCCAACACAACCTCTTCAGCGCCTTGCGCGCTGCCTTCCCTGCCGACCTGTCGAGTACCGCTGTGGAGACCACGGCGGCCGATGGCACGCCGCTGTTCTACACCTGGGGCGACCTGGACCGCGCGAGCGCCCGCATGGCCAACCTGCTGACATCTCTCAAGTTGCCCGCAGGCAGCCGGGTGGCCGTGCAGGTCGAAAAATCGGTCGAAGCCATGGTGCTGTACCTGGCCACGCTGCGCGCAGGCTATGTGTTCTTGCCGCTCAACACCGCCTACCAGAGCGCCGAAATCGAATACTTCATCGGCAACGCCGAGCCCGCCGTGGTGGTCTGTACGCCCGGCAACTTTGGCTGGGTGAGCAAGATCGCATTCACCCAGGGCACGGGCCATGTGTTCACGCTGGGCGATGACCGCACAGGCAGCCTGCTGGAGCGCGCCGCGCACCACAGCGAGGTGCACCAGCCGGTGAACAAGTCGGCCGACGACCTGGCCGCCATCCTCTACACCAGCGGCACCACGGGCCGCAGCAAGGGCGCGATGCTCACGCATGGCAACCTGCTGAGCAATGCAGTGACCTTGAAGGACTACTGGGGCTGGAAGGATGGCGATGTGCTGATCCACGCACTGCCCATCTTCCACGTGCACGGCCTGTTCGTGGCCATCCACGGCGCGCTCATCAACGGCAGCAAGATGATCTGGTTTGCCAAGTTCGACCCCAAGGCCGTGCTGGCCGCCATGCCGCGCGCCACCGTGTTCATGGGCGTGCCCACGCTGTATGTGCGCCTGCTGGCCGAGCCGGGCCTGACCAAGGATGCCGCCAAGAACATGCGCCTGTTCATCGCCGGGTCGGCCCCGCTGCTGATCGAGACCTTCACCGAATGGCAGCAGCGCACCGGCCACACCATCCTGGAGCGCTACGGCATGAGCGAGACCATCATGCTCACCAGCAACCCCTATGCCGCCGATGCACGCCACAACGGCCAGAGCGAGCGGCGCGGCGCCACGGTGGGCTTCCCGCTGCCCGGCGTGGGCCTGCGCGTGGTGGACGATGCCAACAAGCCGCTGCCCGTGGGCGAGATTGGCAGCATCCAGGTCAAGGGCCCCAACGTGTTCAAGGGCTACTGGCGCATGCCCGAAAAGACCGCCGAAGAATTCACGGCCGATGGCTGGTTCAAGACCGGCGACGTGGGCAAGGTGGACCAGCGCGACTACGTGAGCATCGTGGGCCGCAGCAAGGACCTGATCATCAGCGGCGGCTACAACGTCTACCCGGCCGAGATCGAGGGCTACATCAACGAGATGCCCGGCGTGGCCGAAAGCGCTCTGGTGGGCGTGCCGCACCCCGACTTTGGCGAAGTGGGCGTGGCCGTGGTGATTGCCAAGCCCGGTGCGCAGCTCAACCCCGATGCCATCGTGGCGCAGCTCAAGTCGCAACTGGCCAACTTCAAGATTCCCAAGAAGTGTTTTGTGGTGCCCGAGCTGCCGCGCAACACGATGGGGAAGGTGCAGAAGAACCTGCTGCGCGAGCAGCACAAGGCGCTGTTTGCCTGAAGCGGGCCCGCTGGCGTGGGGCCCTGCGCTGGCTGCGCGGGGCCACCCATACCGTGATCTAACCCGTCGTTGAGGCTTGGGGGCTGCAGAAAATGCAGGGGGTTGCGGCTGGCGCTGCGGCGCCCTCGGCATGGTTGCAGCAATGCTCCAGCCACCCGGCTACCAGCCGGTACACCGACAGGTTGGTGCGCGCGGTAGGCGCGCACAGGTAGTAGCCCAGCGGGCTGTCAAAGCGGTCTTTCAGGGGCTCCACCAGCGTGCCCGCCGCCAGTTCGTCCTCCACCAGGCAGGTGGGCACGATGCCTACGCCAAAGCCTGAGACGGCGGCGCGGATGATCAGCGAGTACAGATTGAAGCCCGGACCGAACCGGCTGGCGCTGGTGTCTAGGCCGTTGGCTTCCATCCAGTCCTGCCACGCCAGGGGTACTTCGATGTGCTGCAGCAGCGTGGCACGCATCAGGTCCTGCGGCGTGCGCAGGGGCAGGGCGGCCTGCAGCTGCGGGCTGCACACGATGCTGGTCTCCTTGCCTATCAGGTAGCGCGCATTGGCGCTGGGCCAGTTGCCGTAGCCGTACTGGATGGCGGCGTCGAATTCATGCGGTGTCGCAAAGTCGTGTGCGTGCTGGTAGCGCACAAAGTTCAGCGACACCTGCGGCAGCGTGCGCTTGAAGTGCCCCAGGCGGGGAAACAGCCACTGCGCCGCAAACGTGGGCGGCACCGAGAGGTTGAGCGAGCCGCCATCGCCCCCGTACGACATGAGTTGCGCCGTGGCCGACTCGAGCGCAGCCATGGCGGGGCGGGTGGCATTGAGGTAGGTGGCCCCAGCCTCGGTCAGCTCCAGCCCCGTGGCCTTGCGGATGAACAGCTTCTGGCCCAGGTAATCCTCCAGCGCGGCAATGTGGCGGCTGATGGCGCTTTGCGTCACGCACAACTCGCGCGCAGCCATGGTGAAGGCCTGGTGCTTGGCGGCGGAGTGAAAGGCGTTCAGCTCGGAGATGGTGGGACACAGGCGGCGCATGGATGTGGCTAGGGGGTATGAGTAGGGCTCATGGGATGGTGAGATTTTAGGCGTTGCGGATAAGGGCGATTGGCCCGATAAATGCGTCCTGTGACAGCAACGTGTCAAGCGCCACACTCTGAAGATGCAGCAATGCACCTGATGGATGCTTGATGGTCATCATGGCGCCTAAAAAAGATGGGCCATGAGTAATTTTGAAGCCATTGCGCCCACTTTGACGAACCTCATGACCTCTTTGTTGATTAAAAACAGCCGTGTGCTGGATGTCCACGCACTCACACTGCGCACCGGCCTGTCCGTTCTGGTGCGGGACGGCCGCATTGCGGCGGTAGGTGCCGACCTGGTGGTGCCTGAGGGCGCCACCAAGGTGGACGCCAGGGGCATGACCCTGATGCCTGGCCTGATCGACTGCCACGTGCACGTGGTGGCGTCTTCGTTCAACCTGGGCACGGTGGCCAAGATGCCCAATGTGTTCACCATGATGCGCTCGCTGCCCATCATGAAAGGCATGCTGGACCGGGGCTTCACCACCGTGCGCGATGCGGGCGGCGCCGACTGGTCGCTGGCCGAAGCGGTGCGCACGGGGCTGGTGCAGGGGCCGCGCATCTTCCCGGCGGGCAAGGCGCTGTCGCAAACCGGTGGGCATGCGGATTTCCGCCAGCGCAACGATGACCTGGATGTGTGCTCCTGCGCCTACAAGCTGGGAAACATCGGCCGCGTGGTGGATGGGGTGGACGCCTGCCGCCTGGCGGTGCGTGAAGAAATCCTGAAGGGCGCTACGCAGATCAAGGTGATGGCTTCGGGCGGCGTGGCCTCGCCCAACGACCCGATTGGCAACCTGGGCTATTCCGAAGCCGAACTGCACGCCATTGTCGAAGAGGCATCCAACGCCAACACCTATGTGATGGCCCACGCCTACACACCGCGCGCCATTGCCCGTGCGGTGCGCTGCGGCGTGCGCACCATCGAGCACGGCAACCTGGTGGATGCGCCCACGGCGGAATTCATGGCCGAGATGGGCGCTTTCATGGTGCCCACGCTCATCACCTACGAAGGCCTGGCCAACGAGGGCGAGCGTTATGGCCTGCCTGCGGTGTCTATCGCCAAGATCGACTCGGTGCGCAGCCAGGGCAAGCAGGCCATCGAGATCCTGGCCAAGGCGGGCGTGAAGATGGGCCTGGGCAGCGACCTGCTGGCCGAAACGCATTACCTGCAGTCTGACGAGTTGCGTCTGCGCGCTGAGATTCTGGGCAACGGCCCGGTGCTGCAGCAGGCCACGCTGATTGGCGCGGAGATCCTGGGCCAGCAAGGCCAGCTGGGCGAGATCACGGCGGGTGCCATTGCCGACCTGCTGCTGGTCGATGGTGACCCACTCACCGACATCGCCTGCTTGCTGGGCCAGGGCGAGCACATCCGCGCCATCGTCAAGGACGGCGCCTTCGTCAAGAACACCCTCTGAATTCCAACCCTGACCTGACCGGAGATCACCATGCAACGTAGAAATTTCGTCAAGCTCGGCGGCGCCGCAGCGGCTCTGCAGCTCCTTCCCTCCATCGGCTTCAGCCAGCAGGGCGATGTGTTCCGCATCGGCTCGCTCACGCCCATCACAGGCGCGGGCAGCCCTTACGGCCCCGGCATGCAGCAAGCCATCCGCCTAGCGGTGGACGAGATCAACGCCGCAGGCGGTGCGGGTGGCCGCAAGCTCGAACTCTTCACAGAAGACGACCAGACCAAGCCCGACGCCGCCGTGCTGGCCGCCAAGAAGCTGATCGAAGTGAACAAGGTGCAGGCGGTGCTGGGCACCTGGGCCTCGGGCGTGACGCTGGCGGTGATGCCGCTGACCGATGCGGCCGGCATCATCCAGATGAACGTGTCGGGCGCGCCCGCCATCTCCACGCTGGACACCAAGGACCTGGTGTGGCGTTTTCAAGCCACCAACGACCGCTTTGGCGCGGCGTTTGCCGAGATTTGCACCAAGCGTGGCTTCAAGCGCCCGGCCACCATGGCGTTTAACAACGCATCGGGCCTGGGCAATGTGGAAGGCTTTACCCGCGCCTGGGAAAAGCGTGGCGGCAAGGTGGCGGCGCATGTCACCTACGAACCCAACCGCCCCAGCTACCGCAGCGAGCTGCAAAAGATCCTGGCGACCAAGCCCGATGTGATCGTGATGGGCTCGTACCTGCCCGACACCACCATCATCCTGCGCGAATGGTTCCAGTCTGGCGCAGACACCAAGTGGATCATCCCGGGCTGGGCAGCCAACCCCGACCTGGTGAAGGCCCTGGGCGCCGAGGTGTGCGAGGGCATCATCTCGGTGGACACCGTGTCCAACGAAAAGAGCGCTTCGTATGCCCAGTTTGACGCCGCCTTCACCAAGGCCACGGGCAAGGCCGCTTCCACCAACATCTACGCCGCCATGGCGTATGACATGGTGATCTCGCTGGCACTGGCCATGGAAGCAGCAGGCCCCAAGGCCACGGTCGAGCAGATCAACGCCAAGATGCGCGATGTCTCCAACGCACCCGGCACAGCAGTCTTTACCTTTGCCGAAGGCAAGGCCCAACTGGCCAAGAAGGCCAAGGTGAACTACGAAGGCGCCTCCAGCAAGCTGGACTTTGACAAGGCGGGCGATGTGACGCCGGACTTTGGTGTGTTCATCATCGAAAAGGGCCAGCTGGTGCGGCGCGACGTGGTGTCCATCACGATGTGACCACTGTGCCCGGCGTGCCGCAGGGGCGGGTGCCGGGCTTTGGTTTGGTGAGTGAGTCGGTATCAACCCACTTAAACCGTTCACGCTGAGCTCCGTCGAAGCGCCGCGCAGGGCTTCGACAAGCTCAGCCCGAACGGGTTTTTTCAAGTTTGAACATGCAGACCCAATGGGTGCTCCGGACGCGCTATGTGCACGGGATGACGGAATGACGCAATGACCTGGATCGATTTTGTAAACCTGCTGATCAACGGATTGATCGAAGGCCTTGTAGTGGCATTGCCCGCCCTGGCCATGACCCTGGTGATGGGCGTCAACCGCTTTCCCAACGCGGCCACTGGCGACATGCTGACCACTGGCGCCTACGCCGCCGTGGCGGTGCAGCTGTTGGGCGGCTGGCCGCTGTGGGCTGCGGCGCTCATCAGCATGGGGGTCACGGCCCTGGTGTCTGCGGGCTCGTACACGCTGATCTTTCGCAAGCTGGCCGGGCGGCCCATGGTGTCGTCCATGCTTGCAGCCATTGGCCTGGGTTTCTTGCTGCGCAGCCTGATCGGTTTTTTTGCCGGGCACGACCAGCGCACGTTTGACCTGCCCCTGGTGCGCGCCTGGAACTTTGGCGGCATCCGCATCTTGCCTACCGATCTGGCGATTGCTGCGGTGGCGGCAGCGTGTCTGCTGGTGGTGTTTGTGCTGATCTACCGCACCAGCTTTGGCCGCCAGTTGCGCGCCGTGGCGGACAGTGCCGACCTGGCACGTGCCAGCGGCATCCGCGCGAACGGGCTGATGCTGAGCCTGTGGTTGCTGGTGGGGGCGTTGTCATCGCTGGGCGGCGTGCTGCTGGGAATGAAGGCCGTGGTCAGCCCCGAGATGGGGTGGGAGAGTTTGATCCCTGCGTTTGCGGCCATGGTGCTGGGCGGCATTGGCAGCCCGGTCGGTGCCGTGCTGGGCGCGCTGCTGCTGTGTGTGGCGCAAGAGCTGGCGGTACCGCTGATGGGGCCGTCGTACAAGCTGGTGCTGTCGTTTGTGGTGCTGGCGCTGGTGCTGCTGGTTCGCCCGGCGGGCATCATGGGCCGCGTGCAACTGGTGCGGTAAGGAGCCTGATTCATGATTGCTTACCTGTGTGCCATTGGCATTGTTGCCCTTATCTATTGCTTGCTCGCGCTGGGCCTGAACCTGCAGTTCGGCCTGACCCGACTGGTCAACTTTGGCGTCGTGGCGTTCTTTGCCGTGGGCGCCTACACGTCCGGCCTGCTGGCGCTGCAAGGCGTGCCGCTGGTGCTGTGTTTTGTGGCGGCGGCCGTGCTCTCGGGCTTGCTGGCGCTGCCCATCGGCTTGCTGTCGCTGCGGCTGCGGGATGACTACCTGGCCATCGTCACGCTGGGTTTTTCGGAGGCGGTGCGCATCTCCATCCAGCAAGAAAGCTGGCTCACCAAAGGCGTGCAGGGCTTGCCCGGCTTGCCCAAGCTGTTTGCGTCCTGGGGCAGTGGTGTGTCTGACATGGCAATTTTTGCCACGCTGCTGGCGGTGGTCGCTGTGGTGGCCTGGGGCACAGTGCGCCTGGCGGCCAGCCCGTTTGGGCGCCTGCTCAAGGCGATTGGCGACGATGAGCCCGCACTGTCGGCCCTGGGCAAGGACCCGGCCTGGTTCAAGGTGCAGGTGTTCATGCTGGGGGCAGCGTTGGCCGGTGTAGCTGGCGCGTTCTATGCGCACTTCATCACCTTCATTACGCCCGAGCAGTTCATTCCGCTCATCACGTTTTATGTGTGGATGGGCCTCGTGATGGGCGGCTCGGGCACCGTGCGCGGTGCGGTGTTTGGCTCGTTGCTGCTCATGGTGTTTCTGGAAGGCTCGCGTTTTGCCAAGGACTGGGTGCCGGGCGTGTCCGAGGTGGGAATGGCCAGCCTGCGCCTGGCGGCGGTGGGCCTGGCGTTGATCCTGATCACCTTGTACAAGCCCAACGGCCTGTTTGGAGGTAAATCCCAATGACTGCAACAACGATGCTGAAGGTGAGCGCCGTCACGCGGCAGTTTGGGGGCTTCAAGGCAGTGGACGGAGTCTCGCTGCAATTGAAGGCGGGCGAGATTCTGGGCATTGCAGGCACCAACGGTGCGGGCAAGAGCACGCTGTTCGCGGCCATTGCCGGACAGCAGCCAGCGGATGCGGGGCAGATCCACTTTGAGGGGCAGGACATCACCCGCATCCCCCCGTACCGCCGAGCCCGGTTGGGGCTGGTGCGCACGTTCCAGATTCCGCGAGAGTTCAAGAGCCTCACGGTGCATGAGAACCTGATGGCGGCTGCGGCCAACCCTCAAGGGGAGCGGCTGGTGAATGCCTTCTTCCAGACGCGCAGCCTGCGCGAGCACGAGGCGGAGCTGTCTGCCAAGGCAGACCGCATCCTGCAGTTTTTGAACCTGGCGCGGGTGCGCGACGTGAAGGCGGGCGGTTTGTCGGGCGGGCAGAAGAAGTTGGTGGAGCTGGGCCGGGTGCTGATGCTGGATCCGCGCTGCATCTTGCTGGACGAGCCGTTTGCCGGGGTGAACCCGGTGCTGATTGAAGAGATTTGCGACCGCGTGCGCGAGCTGAACGGGCAGGGCATCGCGTTCATCGTGATCGAGCATCACCTGCAGGCGCTCAAGTCGCTGTCGAACCGCATGATCGTGATGGACCGGGGCGCCATCCTGGCCGAGGGCGACCCGCACACCGTGCTGGACGACCCGCGCGTGCAGGAAGCCTATATGGGAGGGGTGGTATGAGCGGCGCAGACAACTTGCTGCAGATCGCGCAATTGCGCGGCGGGTATTCCGAGGTGGACATCATCCACGGCATTGACCTGGCTGTGGCACCGGGCGAGATCGTGACCATTGCGGGCACCAACGGCGCGGGCAAATCCACGCTTGTGAAGGCGCTGCTGGGCTTGCTGCCGCGTGTGGCGGGCACCATCCACCTGGGTGGGCGCGACATCACGGCCTTGTCGGCCGAAGACCGTTTTGACGCGGGGCTGGCCTATGTGCCGCAGGTGGCCAATGTGTTCCCTTCGCTCACCGTGCGCGAGAACCTGCTGGTGGTGCGGGGCGTGGCAAACATCAAGCGCCGCATGGACGAGGTGCTGGCCGACTTCCCGGCGTTGGTGGAGCGCCTGCCGCAGCCTGCCAGCAACCTCTCGGGCGGCGAGCGCCAGCAACTGGCTTTTGCGCGGGCGCTCATGCCGTCGCCGCGCATCATGGTGCTCGATGAGCCCACGGCGGCGCTGGCGCCGTCATTGGTGGGTAAGGTGTTCGACATGGTGCAGAAGCTGCCCGCCGCAGGCGTGGCGGTGTTGATGGTGGAGCAACGCGCAAGGCAGGCGCTGCAGATCAGCCAGCAGGGCTACATCCTGGACCAGGGGCGCTGTGTGTTGCAGGGCCCGGCGCAAGGGCTGCTGGCCGATGAGCGCATGGCGCAGCTCTACCTGGGCAACCATTGACCCGCCGACGATCCGGCTGGGAATGAAAAACACCGAGCAGGCGTTGAAACCTCTCGGTGTTTTGCTATTGATTGGATAGCTGCTTCCGCTTGCTGGATAGGCGGAAGAACCTGTTTTGATGCAAATTTTGGCGCTTAGCGCAGCACCAGTACCGGGATGTGCGAGTGGGTGAGCACATGCTGCGTCTCGCTACCCAGCAGCAGGCGCTTGAGGCCCTTGCGGCCGTGCGAGGCCATGACGATCACATCGCACTTGTGCTTCTTGGCGGCGGAGATGATGGCCTCGGCCACGAGGTCGGACTTGGCGATGACGGGCTTGACCGACACCCCCTGGGCTTCGCCCTTGGCCTTGACGCCATCGACCATGGCCTGGGCCGCATCGCCCCACTGGGTTTCGATGCGTTTCACATCGTTCGTATCGACGGGCATGCCGCCTTCAAAGTAGCTGCGGGGGTAGCGGGGCACCACCTTGAGGGCTACAGCCGAGGCGCCGGTGAGGGCGGCCAGGGACAGCCCATGTTCCACGGCCTTGTCCGAAAGGGGGGAGCCGTCCGTTGCGATCAGGATGCGTTTGTACATAAAGGTCTCCTCAAAACGATGGATCAAGCTTAGGATGAATCATGTTCCGGGACTTGATGCAGGTCAATGTACCTGTCATGGCCCAACGATAGGCTTGAACCATGTCAATGTTTCGACCCGATGCGTCGGTGGCTTCCCCGGCGCATCTACCTGATGGCATGGCGGGGGCATCGCCCGCTGCGCCCCCCCAGTTGCTGGACGACCCGCAGGAATGGCTGGCGTTTGGCCGCCCCTGCACACCCGCAGGCAGCCCCTTGCCCGCCGATGCTGCCGAGGCCGGGCGGGGCCACCCCGAATCTTCCACCTGGGACTCGCATGTGGTGCTGGAAGGCATGCACTGCGCCGCCTGCGCCCTCACCATCGAAGACGCACTGCGCGCCGTGCCCGGCGTGTTGCAGGCCGATGTGAGCGCGGCCACGCACCGTGCGCGCGTGGTGTGGCAGCCCGGCAGGGTGCTGCCTTCGCAGTGGATGAAAGCCGTGCTGAACGCGGGCTACCGCGCCATGCCGGCCATGGATGCCTTTGCACGCGGGCAGCGCCAGCGCGAAAGCCGCCGTGCCCTGTGGCGCTGGCTGGTGGCGGGCTTTTGCATGATGCAGGTGATGATGTACGCGTGGCCCGCCTATGTGGCGCAGCCCGGCGACCTGTCGGGCGAGATGGAGCAGCTGCTGCGCTGGGCGTCCTGGGTCATCACGCTGCCCATGGTGGTGTTCTCGTGTGGCCCCTTCTTTGCCAGTGCGCTGCGCGATGTGCGGCTGCGCCGCGTGAGCATGGATCTGCCGGTGGCGCTGGGCATGGCGATCACCTTTGTGGTCAGCACGGCGGGCACGTTTGACCCGAGCGGCATTTTTGGCAAGGAGGTGTACTACGACTCCCTGACCATGTTTGTGTTCTTCCTGCTCACCGGCCGCTGGCTGGAGCTGCGCCTGCGCGACCGCACCGCCGGTGCGCTGGAGGCCGTGATGAACCGCCTGCCCGACAGCGTGGAGCGGCGCGACGACGCCACGGGCACTTTTGCCCGCGTGGCCACCCGCCGCCTGGTGGAGGGCGACACCATCCGCGTGCTGCCGGGCGAGGCTTTCCCGGCCGATGGCTGCATCACCGCGGGCAATACACATGCCGACGAGGCGCTGCTGACAGGGGAGTCCACGCCGGTGGCGCGCCCGGTGGGCAGCCACGTCACTGCGGGCAGCTACAACCTGCAGTCGCCCGTGGAGGTGCGGGTGGAAGGCGCGGGCGGGCAGACCCGGTTTGCTCAGATCGTGGCGCTGATGGAAAGCGCATCGCTGCAAAAGCCCCGACTGGCCTTGCTGGCCGACCGCATTGCGCGGCCCTTTTTGGTGGCGGTGCTGTTGGCTGCAGGGCTGGCGGCCGCCTGGTGGTGGCCGTCGGACCCTGGGCATGCGCTCATGGTGGCCGTGGCTGTGCTTATCGTGACCTGCCCCTGCGCGCTGTCGCTGGCCACGCCGGTAGCCATGCTCACGGCGGCGGGCACGCTGGCGCGCCATGGGGTGCTGGTGCGCAACCTGCAGGGGCTGGAGGCCCTGGCCCAGGTGGACACCCTGGTGTTTGACAAGACAGGCACCCTGACCCGCGACGGCATGGCGCTGCGGGCCGTGCACACCGCGCAGGGGTGGGCGGCCGATGACGCGCTGAGCCTGGCGGCTGCGCTGGCGCACCACTCCATGCACCCCGCATCGCGTGCGGTGGTGGCTGCGGCATCGACGTCGGCGCCTGCACAGCAGGCGCGCTGGTGCGTTGCCAGCCTGCAAGAGGACGCGGGCCTGGGCCTGAGCGCTACCGTGTCGGACAACACCGGCCTTGAGCCCGAGTGCAAGGTCTGGCTGGGTTCAGCCCGCCATGCAGGGGTAGTGCCGGAGCAGGGCAGCTCCGCGTTGCAGGTGGTCCTGTCGGCGCAAGGGCCCGACGGTGTGTTGCTGGAGCTGGCCCGGTTCGATCTGGTGGAAGACCTGCGCAGCGAGGCACCTGCCGTGGTCGCAGCACTGCAGCAGGAGGGTGTGGCGGTGCAGTTGCTGTCGGGCGACCGCGTGCAGGCCGTGCAGCGTGTGGCTGCGCAGGCGGGCATTGCGCAGGTGCAGGGTGAATGTTCGCCCCAGGGCAAGCTGGATGCCCTGCAAGCGCTGCAGGCAGGTGGGCACCAGGTGGCCATGGTGGGGGACGGCCTCAACGATGGCCCGGTGCTCGCCGGTGCCCATGTGTCGTTTGCGTTTGGCCGCGCTGTGCCGCTGGCCCAGTCGCAGGCAGATTTTGTGGTGCTGGGCGACAGCCTGGCGCTGGTGCCGCAGACCGTGTTGCTGGCCCGCCGCACCTTGCGCGTGGTGCGCCAGAACCTGTGGTGGGCCGCGGGCTACAACGCGCTGTGTGTGCCGCTGGCCGTAGTGGGCTGGATGCCCGCATGGCTGGCCGGGCTGGGCATGGCGCTGAGTTCACTGCTGGTGGTTCTCAACGCGGCACGGCTGGCGCGTGGCCTGCCAGCGCTGCCTGCACTGCCCGCGTTGGCCGATGCCGAAACATCTTTTGCGGGCAAGGCCCCGCAGTCGCCCCTGAACCTTGCGAAGACCACCCTGGAGCCCGTCTGATGGACATCCTTTATCTGCTGATTCCGCTGTCCGTGCTGCTGGTGCTCTTGATCCTGGGCGGGCTGTGGTGGGCGGTCTACCACGGCCAGTTCGAGAGCGTGGAGCAAGAGGGGGAGCGCATTCTCCGAGACGGTTGACTTGTGTCAATGTCAGAAATGATGCCCTGCAACAAACTCTTACTGCAATACAAAGAGGTGCCCGATGGATTCTCCAAAAACTATGACTGCACACTACAACGATACGGTGGTGCGACAGTTTTCTATCTTGGCCGTGGTTGTGGGGGTGGTTGGCATGCTGGTGGGCGTTGTCATCGCCGCCCAGCTGGCCTGGCCAGAACTCAACTTTGGCATTCCCTGGCTCAGTTACGGCCGCCTGCGCCCCTTGCACACCAATGCGGTGATCTTCGGGTTTGGCGGTAGCGCACTGTTTGCCACCAGCTACTACGTGGTGCAGCGCACCTGCCAGGTTCGCCTGTTTGCCGGGCCGTTGGCCGCATTCACCTTCTGGGGCTGGGTGCTGGTCATCGCTGCCGCCGTGGTCAGCTTGCCGATGGGCTACACCCAGGGCAAGGAATACGCCGAACTCGAATGGCCCATCGATATCCTGATCACGCTGGTCTGGGTGTCCTACGCCATCGTGTTCTTCGGCACGGTGGGTACCCGCAAGGTCAAGCACATCTATGTGGCCAACTGGTTCTTCGGTGCGTTCATCCTGGCCGTAGCCTTGCTGCATCTGGTGAACAGCGCAGCGATTCCTGCCGGCTTCATGAAGAGCTACTCCGCCTACGCTGGCGTGCAGGACGCCATGGTGCAGTGGTGGTATGGCCACAACGCCGTGGGCTTTTTCCTCACCGCAGGCTTCCTGGGGATGATGTACTACTTCATCCCCAAGCAGGCAGGCCGCCCTGTGTACTCGTATCGCCTGTCGATCGTGCACTTCTGGGCGCTGATCTTCACCTACATGTGGGCCGGCCCCCACCACCTGCACTACACCGCGCTGCCTGACTGGACGCAATCTGTGGGCATGGTGTTCTCGCTCATCCTGCTGGCCCCCAGTTGGGGCGGCATGATCAACGGCATCATGACCTTGTCGGGCGCATGGCACAAGCTGCGTGACGACCCCATCCTGCGCTTCCTGATCGTGTCGCTATCGTTCTACGGCATGTCCACGTTCGAAGGTCCGATGATGTCCATCAAGACCGTCAACGCGCTGAGCCACTACACCGATTGGACCGTGGGCCACGTGCACTCTGGCGCGCTGGGCTGGGTGGGCCTGATCTCCATGGGTTCGCTGTACTACCTGGTGCCGCGCCTGTTCGGCCGCGACAAGATGCACTCCATCAAGGCGATCGAGCTGCACTTCTGGATGGCCACCATCGGCATCGTTCTGTACATCGCCGCCATGTGGATTGCCGGTGTGATGCAGGGCCTGATGTGGCGCGCCATCAACCCCGATGGCACGCTCACCTACACCTTTGTCGAGAGCGTGAAGGCGACCTATCCGTTCTACGTGATCCGTGTGGCCGGTGGCCTGCTGTACCTGGGAGGCATGGTCATCATGGCCTGGAACGTGTGGATGACCGCGATCTCTGGCCGTTCGGTCAAGGTGGCCATTCCTGCCGTGAATGCTGCCCACGCCTGAGCCGAAGGAGTCAATTCATGTCCAACAACAATTCATCTTCCTCCACCGGCTTCTCGCACGAGAAGGTCGAGACCAACAACTTCCTGATGATCGTGCTGATCCTGCTGGTGATCGCCATTGGCGGCCTGGTGGAGATCGTGCCCCTGTTCTTCCAGAAGTCCACCACCGAGGCCGTGAAGGGCGTCGAGCCCTATACCGCAACGCAACTGGTGGGGCGCGACGTGTACATCCGCGAGGGCTGCTACAACTGCCACTCGCAGATGATCCGACCCTTCCGCGCCGAGACGCTGCGCTACGGCCACTATTCGGTGGCGGGTGAGTTCGTTTACGACCACCCCTTCCAGTGGGGCAGCAAGCGCACCGGTCCCGACCTGCACCGCGTGGGCGGCAAGTACAGCGACGAATGGCATCGCATCCACCTGAACAACCCCCGCGACGTGGTGCCCGAGTCCAACATGCCCGCCTATCCCTGGCTGGAGAAGAGTGTGGTGGACCCCGCCAGCGTGGCGCCCCGCATGAAGGCGCTGCGCACGGTGGGTGTGCCTTACACCGACGAACAGATCGCAGCCGCCGCAGCCGAGGTGAAGGGCAAGACCGAAATGGACGCCCTTGTCGCCTACCTGCAAGTCATGGGCCGCGCGCTCAAGTAAAGGAGATTGGCCATGGACATCACGACCATGCGCATCGTCGCCACCCTGGCTTCGATGGCCTGCTTCATTGGCATTTGGGTCTGGGCCTACCGGGGCCGCAACAAGTCCCGGTTTGACGAGGCGGCGCAGCTGCCCTTCGAACAAGATTGACCCTCACCAGAACGAGAACATCCCATGAGTGACTTCACCAGCAATTTCTGGTCGGTCTTTGTGACCGCGCTGACACTGGTCGGCATCATCGCCTGCGGCATCCTGCTTTGGATGGCGGGGCGCAAGAAGGTGATGGCCACGGCCGACAACACCACGGGCCATGTCTGGGACGAAGACCTGGTCGAGATGAACAACCCCCTGCCACGCTGGTGGGTGTGGCTGTTCGTCATCACCATCATCTTCGGCCTGGGCTACCTGGCTGCCTATCCTGGTCTCGGGAGCTTCACTGGCAAGCTGAACTGGACGCAAAAGGGTGAGTACGAGGCTGAAATGGCCAAGGCCAAAGCTGAGCTGGAGCCGCTGTACGCACGTTTTGCCTCCATGAAGCCCGAAGAAGTGGCGGTGGACCCGCAGGCCCACGCCATTGGCGAGCGCCTGTTCATGAACAACTGCGCACAGTGCCACGGCTCGGATGCACGCGGCAGCAAGGGCTTCCCCAACCTGGCCGATGGCGACTGGCTGCACGGCGGCACGCCCGAGAAGATTCGTGAGACCCTTGAAAAGGGTCGTATCGGCAACATGCCCCCCATGGCAGCGGCCGTGGGCTCGCCAGAAGATGTGCGCAATCTGTCGCACTATGTGCTGAGCCTGTCGGGCAGCCCGCATGACTCGCTGCGCGCTTCGCTGGGCAAGTCCAAGTTCACGGCATGCGCTGCGTGCCACGGCATGGACGGCAAGGGCAACCAGGCCCTGGGCGCACCCAACCTCACGGACGATATCTGGTTGCATGGCTGGGGCGAGGCGGCGATCACCGCCATGATCAACAACGGCAAAGTCAACCAGATGCCCGCGCAGGCCGACAAGCTGACGGAGGCCCAGATCGGGGTCCTGTCGGCCTATGTCTGGAGTTTGTCGAACGGCAAGCAGGCGGCTGCCGCGCGTTGACCGATGTTGCCAGGCGACCGCACCGGCGGTGGTTGCCTGGCTCCTTTGTTGTTAGGCTGTTTAACTCCCTGTGAGTAAATTGACACCATGAAGCCCCCCAGCGAGCCTGCTCGCAAGGTCATTCCCATCGCGCCCGTGGCGTCCGAGCCGTCTGCCCAGGGCGAGATCGTCTCTTTGTATGAAGCGCAGAAAAAGATCTATCCGCGCTCCATCAGTGGCCTGTTCGCGCGCTGGCGCTGGGGCATGGTGCTGCTCACGCAGATCGTGTTTTACTGTTTGCCCTGGTTTGAATGGGGGCAGCGCCAGATGGTGCTGTTCGATCTGGGCGCACGCAGGTTCTACATCTTTGGGTTGGTGCTGTACCCGCAGGATTTCATCTACCTCACGGGGCTTTTGATCATCTCGGCGCTGTCGCTGTTTCTCTTCACGGCAGTGGCGGGGCGGCTGTGGTGTGGTTTTGCATGCCCGCAGACGGTCTACACCGAAATGTTCATGTGGATCGAGCACAAGATCGAAGGTGATCGCAGTGCGCGGCTGCGGCTGGACAACGGCCCCTGGACCTTCGAGAAGATCCGCAAGAAGTTCTTCAAGCAGGTAGTGTGGATCGCTGTGGCTTTGTGGACCGGATTCACGTTCGTGGGGTACTTCGTGCCCATCCGCGAGCTGGGCAGCGAGTTGCTGGCACTGCAGGGCGGCTGGCAGATTTTCTGGGTGCTGTTCTATGGCTTTGCCACCTACGGCAATGCCGGCTACATGCGCGAGCAGGTCTGCAAGTACATGTGTCCGTATGCGCGGTTCCAGAGTGCGATGTTCGACAAGGACACGCTGATCGTGACCTACGACCCCGAACGCGGCGAGCAGCGCGGCCCGCGCAAGAAGAACATCGACTACAAGGCCCAGGGCCTGGGCGACTGCATTGACTGCTCGTTGTGTGTGCAGGTCTGTCCGGTGGGCATAGACATCCGCAAGGGTCTGCAGTACGAATGTATTGGCTGTGGCCTGTGCGTGGATGCGTGCAACACGGTCATGGACAAGATGCAGTACCCCCGGGGGCTGATCCGCTATTCCACCCAGAACGGTGTGGCCCAGCGGTGGACCCAGTCGCAGATGCTGCGGCGTGTGCTGCGGCCCCGTGTGCTGATCTACAGCGCCGTGCTGGTGGCATTGTGTGTCGCCATGTTGGCCAGCCTGGTCGTGCGGACCCCGCTCAAGGTCGATGTGGTGCGGGACCGCGCAGCGCTGTCGCGCATCGTGGCCGGAGGCAAGCTGGAGAACATTTACCGTCTGCAGATCATGAATGCGACGGAGGGCGAACAACGCTATCGCATCAGTGCGCGGGGGCTGGAAGGCCTGGAGGTGTCCTCCGACGCCGAAGTGGACATCGGTGCGGCCGAGTCGCGCTGGGTGGCGGTGCGCTTGCAGATACCGTATGGTTCTGCAAGCCCGGGTTCCCATGCCGTGCAGTTTGATGTGCAGGCGGTGGGCGCTGCTGCCCATGTGTCTGAAAAATCTGTGTTCCTGGTGCCACGCTGAGTGGCGCCCTGGTGCAAGGCCCGACCTGGCCTTGTGTTGATCGAGATGAATGTGAAGGAGTAAATCGCCATGTCTTCAAACCCAGCCATTGCCCAGGCTGAAGCAGCCCCCTGGTGGAAGTTTGGCCATGTCTGGCTGGTGATTGCCGGCCCGGCCATCGTGATCGTCGCGGGTTTTGTGACCCTGTGGCTGGCAGTGTCTCGGCCAGACCCTGTGGTGGCGGAAGACTATTACCGCAAGGGAATTGAGATCAACCAGACGCTGGAAGCCCCCGAGAAGAGCCTGGCACCGGCCATGAAGGGCCGCAACCATGCAGCCACACCGGTGCAGGACCAGCCACGTTGAAACTGTGCGAGGCCATGGCAGCCCAGGGATAGGGTGCCGCCTTGCTACCACTGAGCCACCCCAGGAGACAGGAACGATATGTGGACGCAACGCCTGATGTGGATTGCATGGCCCGCCTTCTTGATGGCGGGTGTGCTGGAGATGCTTGTTTTTGCGATGGTGGACCCGCAGGACCTGCACTGGTTCGGCCAGCCGCTGGCGCTGTCACGGCAAGGGGTCTACACCCTGGCCTTTTTTGCGTTCTGGGTTGTCACCATGGCCAGCAGTGCGCTGACTACGCTGCTGGCCATGTCACCTTTTGAGCTGAACCGTTGCCCGGTGCCAGAGGGCGAGCGGCCGGATGACTGCCGCAAGACGTCGTCCTGCTCTTGAGTGTGGTGCGGAGTACGCTGCTGGCTGCTGGATAGCCAGTTTGCCTGAGCCCTGAAATCGGCCCCGAATGTGGCAGTCAGCAGTTGATCGCCCGGCGATGGGCTCTTACAAAGTCAGTGGCAGGCCTGCTGGCTATTCACGATGCGCTTGAGGGCGTCCGTGTCCAGGATGCGGACATGGCGCTGTTTGACTTCCACAATGCCTTCTTCCACAAACTTGGAGAAGGTGCGGCTCACGGTTTCGAGTTTCAGGCCCAGGTAGCTGCCGATTTCTTCGCGGGTCATGCGCAGCACCAGTTCGGACTGCGAGAAGCCCCGAGCATGCAGGCGCTGTACCAGGTTCAGCAAGAAGGCGGCCAGGCGCTCTTCGGCGCGCATGCTGCCCAAAAGCAGCATCACTCCGTGTTCGCGCACGATCTCGCGGCTCATGATCTTGTGCACATGGTGCTGCAGGGCCGTGACCTCGCGAGACAGCTCTTCGATGCGGTCGAAGGGCATGACGCAGACCTCTGCATCCTCCAGGGCCACTGCGTCGCAGGTGTGGTGGTCGTTCACGATGCCGTCAAGGCCGATGATTTCGCCCGCCATCTGGAAACCCGTGACCTGATCGCGGCCGTCTTCTGTGGCCACGCAGGTCTTGAAAAAGCCGGTGCGGATGGCGTAGAGTGAGGTGAAGGATTCGCCGTTGCGGAACAGCGTGCCACCGCGTTTGACCTTGCGGCGAACGGCAACAACCTCGTCGATGCGCTGCAGTTGCTCTTCGTTCAGGCCCACGGGCATGCACAGCTCGCGCAGGTTGCAGTTGGAGCAGGCGACTTTGATGGTGAGCGGGTTCATAGGCACATGAGCTAGGGGTTGAGCGTCGAGCATATCGCGCCCGATGCGAAAAGCTGGGAAGGCCTTCGGGGGCATCTGAGCGACTGACATGCATCAAATTGTCGCTGGTCGGCCTGATTGTTCACTTGATGCAGGTCAAGGACATGTTCCTAAGGGTACGGCACAGTCAGGGTGTACGCAAGGATATTCCCCCATGACTGCTGTTTCGCCCGATCTCCTGCGCCGTTTTGACGTGCCGGGACCCCGCTATACCTCCTATCCGACAGCTGATCGTTTTGTCGAGGCGTTTGGGCAGGAGGACTACATCCTCGCGTTGGAGCAACGCCGGACGGGCTCGGTGGCCAAGGCCCTGCCCCTGTCCCTGTATGTGCACATTCCGTTCTGCGAATCGTTGTGCTACTACTGCGCCTGCAACAAGATCATCACCAAGCACCACGATCGCGCGGAGGTTTATCTGCGCTACCTGAGCCGCGAGATTGATCTGCACACCGCCCATTGCGGCGTGGGGCAGGTCGTGAGCCAGTTGCACCTGGGGGGCGGCACGCCCACGTTCCTGTCTGATGCAGGCCTGCGCGAACTCATGGCCATGCTCAAGCGCAGCTTCACGCTCGCGCCGGGCGGCGAATATTCCATCGAGGTGGATCCACGTACCGTCAATGCCGATCGGCTGGCCTTGCTGGCCGAGCTGGGGTTCAACCGTCTGAGTTTTGGTGTGCAGGATTTCGACGCGGAAGTGCAAAAGGCCGTGCACCGCATCCAGCCTGCCGAGCAGGTGTTTGCGCTGGTGGAGTCTGCGCGTTCGCTGGGTTTTGATTCTGTGAATGTGGACCTGATCTACGGCCTTCCACGCCAGACGCCCGAGTCGTTTGACCGCACCTTGGCGCAGGTGGCACAGCTTCGTCCCGACCGCATCGCGCTGTATGCCTACGCGCACCTGCCCGAGCGTTTCAAGCCCCAGCGTCGCATTGTGTCGGCCGAGCTGCCTACCGCGTCGAGCAAGCTGTCCATGCTCTCGCGTTCGCTGGATGCATTCATGGAGGCGGGGTATGTCTATGTGGGCATGGACCACTTTGCACTGCCCTCGGATGCCCTGGCCGTGGCCAAGCGGCAAGGGCGCTTGCACCGCAACTTCCAGGGCTACAGTACGCAGCCCGACTGTGACCTGATCGGCCTGGGCGTGTCTGCCATTGGCCGGGTGGGCGCCACCTACAGCCAGAACTCCAAGACGCTGGACGAGTACTACGACTTTCTTGACCAGGGGCGCCTGCCGGTGGTGCGCGGACTGGCGCTGACGCGCGACGACCTCGTGCGGCGCGCCGCCATCATGGCCCTGATGTGCCAGGGTGAGTTGCTCTATGAATCCATGGAGCAGGCCTGGTTGATCGACGTGCGGCAGTACTTTGCAGCCGAAATCGCCCAGCTCGAAGACATGGCGGAGCAGGGGTTGGTGCGGGTAGGGCCTGAAGGGATTGAGGTGACTGCCATGGGGTGGTTCTTTGTGCGCGGCATTGCCATGGTGTTCGACCGCTATCTGCAGGCAGACCGCAACCGCGCCCGGTTTTCGCGCATCATCTGAGTCCTATGCTTGCAACGGTCGCCTGGACGGCTTTGCTCATGGGGCTCGCAGGCGGGTCCCATTGCTTGGCCATGTGCGCCGCACCCTGTGGTGCACTGGTCGGGCAGGGAGCGGAGCATGCCGCCGCAGCGGGTGGACGGGACGGCACGCAGCAAGAGGCTGCAGTAGGGCAGGCCGTGCACTGGGCGCCGCGTGGTGGTGTGGCCCTGCGTGGTGTCGCATTTCATGGGGGGCGGCTGGTGGGGTACGCCGCTGCCGGGGCCCTGGCTGCTCTGGCCATGGACAGCCTGGCCTGGCTCACGCAGCAGACCACGGCCTTGCGTCCTGCGTGGACCCTGATGCATGTGGCCGTCATGGCCTGGGGCCTGATGATGATGGTGCAGTCGCGCCAGCCAGCCTGGGTGGAACAGGCCGGGCGGGCCGTCTGGGGGCGTGTTCGACCTTGGGTGAGTGCGCCGGGTGGTGTGCTGGTGGCGGGTGTGCTCTGGGCATTGATGCCTTGCGGGTTGCTGTACTCGGCGCTGCTGGTGGCCGCGTTGAGCGGCGGGCCCCTGGAAGGGGCGCTGTGCATGGCGCTTTTTGGCGTGGGCAGCGGTGTCTGGCTTGTCGGCGGCCCGTGGGCATGGACCCGCCTCCGGCGCCGCCTGAATCTGGCCCGCGCCGAATGGGGCACCCGGATCGCGGGGGGCTTGCTCTGTGCCGTTGCAGCCTGGGCGCTCTGGATGGACCTGATCTACAAGCCTTCACTCTGGTGCCGCTGATGCTTGCCGTCGGCTGACAACTGTAGGAGGGCGGTTGGGGGTGGGGTGGTCGCATGGCCGTGAGTGGGCCAGCACTACACATGCTTGGCCTTGTTTTCGGGCACAACTGCCAGGTTCTGCGCACTTTGGGGACACATGCCTACCAAGTGTTGCCGTATCGCAGCGATGGGGTTCTGCTCCTTAGACAAGCCTCCGTAACTGGTGATAATCTGCGTAACTATTGGTGGCATTGATGTCTCCATGTTTCGCGTGCGCCTGAAGTGAACTCTTCCATCCTCATCGACATCAGCCAACTGCGGGTCGGCATGTACATCCAGCTCGATGTGGGCTGGATGCATCATCCTTTTCCGACCAGCAGTTTCCGGGTGGCGTCGGCAGAGCAGATTGCGACCTTGCGCGGACTGGGGTTGACCGAGGTGCGGTATCTCCCCAAAAAGAGTGATCCCGCGCTCAAGGAGCTGGTGCCCGCAGCCTGGAGCGTGCCGGAGATGGTGGCACCCCCAGCGAACGGCCTGGATGCTGCCCCGGGTGTCCCGGCGGCGGTGGATACCGAGGCCTTGCGGCGGCGGCAGCTGCTGGAGGCCCAGAACAAGGCGCTGGCTGCCTGCAACCAGCGATTCGCCGAAGCCACCCGGCAGTACCAGGCGATGGAGCGGGCGGTGTCCGAACACCCCGATCAAGCCCGCGACAAGGGCGTGGTGCTGGTGTCCGGCTGCGTTTCCGAGTTGCTGGAAAACGGAGACTCGGTGATCCGCTTGCTGTCAGAGGGGGTGGGTGAGCGCAATGCCCTCCACCCTATCAACGTGATGGTCATTTCGCTCCTGCTGGGCCGTGCGCTGGGCATGAAGAGCGAGGAGTTGCACGACCTGGGGGGGGCTGCACTGATCCACGACCTGGGTAAGCTTAAACTTCCGCCGAACCTGCGGCAACCTACCCCTTCCATGCCCCTGATGGAGCGCTCACGGTATGAGACCCATGTGGCGGAGTCTGTGGCAATGGCCAAACGCATGGGGTTTCCTGAGGCTGTGGTGGTGGCTGTGGCCCGTCACCACGAAATGGCCGATGGCAGCGGGTTTCCGCAGCGGCTCACTGGAGTGGATCTGGGGCGGGCGAGCCAGGTGCTCGCTCTTGTAAACCGGTATGACCGCATGTGCAATCCTGCCATCGGTGTGGATGCCCTCACGCCCCACGAGGCGCTGTCCGTCATCTTTGCCCAACTCAAGGCGAAGTTTGATTCCGTGGTGCTTGGCGCGTTTATCCGCATGATGGGGGTGTATCCGCCCGGCTCCATCGTCCAGCTGGTCAACGACCGCTATGCGATTGTGGCCTCGGTGAATTCGTCACGTCCCTTGCGGCCCAAGGTCATCGTCCATGATTCCCGGGTGCCCAAGGATGAGGCCCCTATCCTGGACCTGGAAACCGTGCCGGAGCTGGGTATCCGCCGCAGTCTCAAGCCAGCGCAGCTGCCTCGCGATGCCCTGGACTATCTTTCGCCACGGCAGCGCATTTGTTACTTTTTTGAGCGAGCGGTCAGCCCCGGCCCCGAAGAGGCGGGTACGTGACCGACTCGCAATCGCATGGCTGGCTAGACGGGCTGCAGGAAGCCGTCTGGCTGGTCGATGAGGCGCACCATCTCATCCTGCATGCCAATGCTGCTGCAGAACGGCTGGTGGGCATGCCTGTGGCCGACATGGTCGGCAAGCCCGTGCTGGGACTGGCTGCCACTCCCCAGGACCAGGCTTTCTGGGCAGAGCCTCCCGAAGTGATTGCGGCGGGGATTCATTCCTACACCAGCCTGGTGCGTGCCAATGGCCTGCTGGTGCCTGTGGATCGGCATGTGACGCGGGTGCCTTGGGGGCAGGACGGGCGCACGGCCTTCATGCTGACCATGCTGGACCGCAGTGCTCAGGAGGCGACGGAGCACGAGCTGGAAACCTTGTTGTCCGAATTGCGCGCCACGCTGGATTCCGCCGCCGACGGCATGCTGGTCTGCGGGTTGGACCGCAGTGTGCGTGCTTTTAACCAGAGGCTGGCGCAGCTCTGGGGCTTGCCGCGACACCTGCTGGTGGAGCGCGACGATGCGGCCGTCTATGCTTTCATGGCCAGCCAGGTGGCAGATGCCCGCGCCTACGCCGAACGCATGGCGGCCATTGAGCGTGAGCCCATGCAGGAGAGCACCGACATCCTGCAATTGCGCAGCGGCATGGTGCTGGAAATGCGCACGGTGCCGCAGTTCCGTCAGGGACGGGCGGTGGGGCGCGTCTATTCTTACCGCGACATTACCCGGCAGACTGAAATCCAGGCCAGCCTGCGCCTGGCGGCCCGCGTGTTCGAGTCCAGCCTGGATGCCATTTTTATTGCCGACAGCCAGCACCGCATCATGCGCATGAACCCGGGCTGTGAGCGCCTGGTGGGGCCTGCCGCCAAGGCCTTCGAGGGCTGCATGGCCGCCTCGCTGTTTGGTGGCGGCTCGGACGCTGGCTTCATGGAGCGGGTACAGCAGGGCTGGTCGCGTGACGGTTTCTGGGAGGGAGAGCTTTGGCTGCCCCGCGACAACGGGGCCTATTGCGCTGTGCAACTGTCCTGGGTGGCGCTGCGCGACGATGAAGGGCGGCTGGTGCAGAGCATCGGTTTCATGCGCGACCTCACGCTGCAGCATGCAGCGCAGAAGCGCATCGAGGAGCTGGCCTACAGCGACGTGCTCACCGGCCTGCCCAACCGGCTGCTGTTGTCCCAGCGGGTGGATACCGCCATCCAGGGGGCGCGCCAGAGCGACACCGGTTTTGCGATCCTCTTCCTGGATCTGGACCGTTTCAAGATCATCAACGACTCTCTGGGCCATCCCTTTGGCGACCGCGTGTTGCAGCTGGTGGCCGAGCGTCTGCAGACCTGTTTGCGGCAAACCGACATGCTGTGCCGGCTTGGGGGCGATGAGTTTGTCATCTACCTGCATGGCGGTGATGCGCCGGTGGCCGAGAGCGTGGCGCGCCGCATCCTGGACGACATGCTCAAACCCTTCATGCTCGACAGCATGGGTTTTTCCATCCAGTGCAGCATTGGCATTGCGCTGTATCCGCAGGACGGGGCGACACTGGACGACCTGATCAAGCAGTCTGATACCGCGATGTATCGCGTCAAGGAACGGGGGCGCGGCAGCTACGGCTTCTACCAGCCGCAGATGAACGCCAACCTGCTCGCGCGCATGCAGATGGAGCACGCCATGCGCCAGGCGCTGGGCCTGCAGCGCATGGCTGTGCACTACCAGCCGCAGGTCAACATGGCCACGGGGCGCATCACCGGGGCCGAGGCGTTGATCCGCTGGACCGACCCCGAGTTCGGTGCGGTCTCGCCTGGCGTGTTCATCCCACTGGCCGAAGAGTCGGGCTACATCGTGACCCTGGGCGCCTGGGTGATGGAGCAGGCCGTGCGGGAAGCGTCGGTGTGGATGCACAGCGGCATGCCGATCATGATTTCTGTGAACGTGTCGGCCCTGGAGTTCCGCCAGCCTGACTTTGTGGACCGGATCACGCGCCTGCTCGCGGTGCACCAGCTCCCACCGACCTTGCTGGAACTGGAATTGACCGAAACCATCCTGCTGCAAGATGCGCAGGAAATGGAGCAGCGGCTGCGGGTGCTTGCTGACCTAGGCATTGGCCTCGCCATCGATGACTTCGGCACGGGCTACTCAAGCCTGGCCTACCTCAAGAAACTGCCCATCCACAAGCTCAAGATCGACCAGTCCTTCGTGCGTGGCCTGCCCGATGACGATGGCGACCGTGCCATCGTGAGTGCCATCATCAGTATGGGCCGCGCCATGCACATCGAGGTGGTGGCCGAGGGGGTGGAGACTGAAACCCAGCAGGCCGTGTTGCAGCAGATGCTGTGCGAACACTACCAGGGCTTTCTGTGCGCGCCCGGGCTGCCGGCAGAGAAGTTCCGCGCCATGCTGCGCGAGCCCCTGCCGCTAAAAGCGCAGGGCAAACACCGGCCCATCATTTCGTAGGGCCCCGGCGCCCAACCGGTGCGGTAGAGCCTGCGCCCAGAGAGGGCGGCGGCTTCTTTCAGTCTGTCAGCGTGTCAGCCTCAGAGGGCTGCGACGCCCTTCCACAGCATGTAGGCCGCGAGGCCAAACAGCAGGGAGGCAAAAACGCGCTTGAGCTGTTTCACGGGCAGGCTGTGCGCGGCCTTGGCACCCAGCGGGGCCGTCAGCACGCTGCAGGTGGCGATCACTGCAAGCGCAGGCAGCCAGACATAACCCAGGGACGCAGCAGGCAGGCCCTCCACGTTCTGCCCGCCCACCACGTAGCCGACCACATTGGCCAGCGCGATCGGAAAGCCCAGTGCTGCACTGGTGGCCACCGCGTTGTGGATAGGCACGTTGCACCAGGTCATGAAGGGCACGCTCACAAAACCGCCGCCAGCGCCGACCAGCCCTGACAAAAATCCGATCACGCCACCGGCCGCCACCTGGCCTGCGCCGCCGGGCATCTGGCGCGAAGGGGCGGGCTTCTTGTCCAGGAACATTTGCGTGGCAGAGAAGCTCACGAACAGCGCGAAGAAGATGGCGAGGAAGGACCCCTTGAGCAGCGCGAACACCCCGAGGCTTGCCAAAAAGCCACCCAGCACGATGCCGGGGGCCAGGCGCTTGACGATGTCCCAGCGCACAGCGCCGCGCTTGTGGTGGGCTCGCACGCTGGAGATCGATGTGAACATGATGGTCGCCATCGATGTGGCAATCGCCATCTTGACCGCCAGGTCGGGCGCCACCTTTTGTGCGCCCAGGATGTAGGTCAGGAACGGCACCAGCAGCATGCCGCCACCAATGCCGAGCAGGCCGGCCAGAAATCCGGTGGCCAGGCCCAGCACACCGAGTTCAATGATCAGGAGGGGGTCCAGCATGGCGCGATGAAAAGAAAGGAAAAAGGAACGGGGGCGGAGCAGAGTCCGGCGACCGGGATGCAATGCCCTGCCCGCAGAGGGGCGGCGACGGTGTGCATGGGCTGGGGCATGAAGAAGAGGGTGTCTGCGAATACCACCGGACTCTCATCCTGAACCGGGGGTTCAGGTGGGCGAGGGCAGCCAAGCGTTGGGTTCATCTGACGCGAGATGATCACGCTCACCGGGCGATGTACCAAGCCCGAGCTCGTTGAGCATTGGTTCAAGGAAATATAAAGCCCGGCGGCTTCGCAGACCTCACCATTGTAGGCGCTTGCCGCAGGCGCAGAGGGCGCCGCGAAGTAAAAGCCCGCAGGTCTGCTGGAGCATGGCCGACTACCTCGGGCGCGGCCTGTACTTCGCGTGAAGTATGTCTGCCGGGGTGGTGGAGGGTGACCTCAGAGCAGGCGGCCGTCGTCGCCCAGGGCCTGGTCCAGGCGCTGCACCAGCGTCTGCAGGCGTTGGTTTTCGTCGTCGGGCAACAGGGATTCCTGGTGACCCGACCCTGATGCGGGCGGTGCAGAGGGTGCTGCTTTGGCTGCAGAACCCGCCGCCAGGTCGGCCGCTTCGCGGTCTGCGATCTCGAAAGCCAGGTTGAGGGCTGCCAGCACGGCGATGCGTTCACGGGCGCGCACCTTGCCGGCGTCGCGGATGCGTGTCATCGCGGTATCCACACGCTCCACAGCATCCAGAAGGCGGCTTTCTCGGCCCTCGGGGCAGGTCAGCAGGTAGCTTTGCTGCAGGATCTGCACCTCGATTTGCTTCATTCGGCTTCTTTCGTGAGCGGAGTGGCGGCGGGAAGGCGTTCGAGCAGGGCATCCACACGGGCGCGTGCTGCACTCAGGCGCGACTTGAGCGAATCCCGCTCCTGGGTGAGGGCGGCCACCTGATCCGCCAGCAAGGCGTTGGTGCGCTGCAGTTCTGCGTGGCGCAGCAGCAGGCGTTCAACGCGGTCGGCGATCTGGTCGGTGGGGGACGGTGTTGCCATACAGCCAGCGATTGTAGGGTTGCGCGTTGTAAACGGTCGTAAAATCCCACTGTTGGTGCTCGCGGTGTGGTTCACATGCCGCAGTTCAACGGGAAGCAGGGAGGTGCCGCCACACATGGCGCGCCCAGCCTGCGCTGCCCCCGCAACGGTCAGCGGACGAATCACCTGATTCTCTCTCCATCCATAAGCCACTGGGCGCCTTGAACAAGCGTCTGGGAAGGCATTGGGGGGTGCTCCGCCAGCCCGGATACCGGCCAACATGGTGGCTGCGTGCGCCCGTTTGGAGCGCTGCGCGGCTGTATCACCCACATGCTGGCGGGAGGCCGGCCCCGGGTTGTTTGTTGACCTTGATCCCCATGAAAATCCGTACCCTTCGTGCGCGCCCTGTGGCGTCGCTGCGCGTGCCCGCCCAACGTCTTGCGCTGGTGGCCCTGGCGGTTGGCAGTGCCTGCAGTGCCCTGGCCCAGACCGTGCCCGGCGCAGGCGAGTTGCTGGCCCAGAACCTGCGCGCGCCCCAGCTCGGCGAAACCGTGGTGGCTGCCACGCGCACGCCGCAGCCGCTCACCGACCTGATTGCCGATGTCTCCATCGTGGACCGCGAGACCATCGAAACCAGCGGCGCCACCGGCCTGGCCGACCTGCTCGCCCGCCTGCCGGGTGTGGAGTTTTCGCGTAACGGCGGCCCCGGCACGACCACCGGCGTGTTTCTGCGTGGCGCAGAGTCGCGCTTCACGGCGGTGTACATCGATGGCGTGCGCATCGATTCGCAATCCACGGGCGGCGCGCCCTGGGAGAGCATCCCGCTCTCCCTCATCGACCGCATCGAAGTGCTGCGTGGCCCGGCGGGCGCCGTGTATGGCTCGGACGCCATGGGGGGCGTGGTGCAGATTTTCACCAAGCGCGGTGAGAACGGCACGGCGCCTTATGTGGGCGTGGGTGTGGGCAACCATGGCACCTCCAAGCTGGAGGCTGGCATCAGCGGCGCCAGCGGCACCTTGGACTACGCGCTTGGCCTGTCCCGCGAAAACAGCAAGGGCTTCAACGCCCGCACTGTCACCACCCAGAACCCTGACCGCGACGGCTACCGCAACACGTCGGGCCACGCCCGCGTGGGCCTGCAGCTGGATGCTGTGCACCGGCTGGAGGGCACGCTGATGGTCAACGACGCCAACGCCGGGTATGACAACGGCCTGGACAAGGACGACCGCAACCTGCACACCATGCATGCGCTGGGCCTGAACTGGAACGCGCAGTGGAGCACCGCCTACAAGACGCGCTTTTCCATCACCGATTCGCGCGATGAATACGAAACCCGTCCCTCGCCCTACCTGAGCGACACGCGCCTGCGCGGCTACTACTTCCAGAACGAATGGCGCCAGGGCGCGCACCTGGTCACCGCTGCCCTGGAGCGCCGCGAAGACCGCCTGGAAAACAAGCCTATTGACGCCAAGCGTTCGCAAGACGCGCTGGCCTTGGGCTACGGCTACAACGCCGCAGGCCAAACCGTGCAGCTCAACCTGCGCCACGATTCCGACAGCGAGTTTGGCGGCAAGAGCACCGGCAGCGCGGCCTATGGCTACGCCATCACCCCGCAGTGGCGCGCTACGGCCTCGGTGGGCACGGCCTTCCGGGCGCCCACGCTCTACCACCGCTTCAGCGAGTACGGCGTGGCCACGCTGCGCCCCGAGAGCAGCCGCAATGCCGAAGTGGCGCTGCGCTATGCCCAAGGCAACAGCACGTTCTCGGCCACGCTGTTTCGCAACCGGGTGAGCAACCTGATCTCCTTTGGTGGCGCGGGCACCTGTGCTTCCAGCTTTGGTTGCTATGCCAACACCGCCCGGGCCGAATACAAGGGTGTGACGTTCGCCGGTTCGCACCGTGTGGGCGACGTGCAGTTGCACGGTTCCATCGACCTGCAACGCCCGCGTGACCTGGACACCGGCAAGCAGCTGGCACGCCGCGCCAAGCAGCACGCCACCTTCGGCGCCGACACCCGCCTGGCGGGCTGGACCGTGGGTGCCGAAGTGCAGGCTTCGGGCCGCCGCTTTGACACCGTGGCCAACACCAACGTGCTGGGCGGCTACACCCTGGTCAACCTGTACGCCAGCACCCGCATTGCGCGCGACTACACGCTGCTCGCACGCATCGACAACCTGGCTGACAAGGATTACCAACTGGCCCGCACCTACGCCACCGCAGGCCGCACGGTCTACGTCGGCTTCAAATGGGCACCGCAGTGACCCTGGTGACGACCGCTTCCGCCCGCTGCCCGGCGCTGCTGATTGCGGCCCCGGCCTCCGGGCAGGGCAAGACCACCGTCACTGCCGCCCTGGCCCGTCTGCACACACGCCAGGGGCGGCGCGTGCGGGTGTTCAAGTGTGGGCCGGACTTTCTGGACCCCCACTGGCACCAGCTGGCCAGCGGTGCACCCGTGCACCAGCTCGACCTGTGGATGAACGGCGAGGCCGACTGCGCGCAGCGCCTTCACGATGCTGCGCGGGAGTCGGACCTGATCCTCATCGAAGGCGTGATGGGCCTGTTTGACGGCAGCCCCAGCGCGGCCGACCTGGCCCGGCACTTTGGCGTGCCGGTGCTGGCGGTGGTCGATGCCTCGGCCATGGCGGGCACCTTTGGCGCGCTGGCCTATGGCCTGCGCCACTACCGGCCGGGCCTGCCCTGGGCCGGTGTGTTGGCCAACCGCGTGGGCAGCGCGCGCCATGCCGACATGCTGCGGGACGGCCTGCACGATGCCGACGACTGGATGGGCGCGCTGATGCGGGTGCAGCCCGGCAATGCACCAGCAGCCGCCAAGGCTGGTGCGGCGTTGCTGCCCGAGCGCCACCTGGGCCTCGTGGCCGCACACGAGCTGGACGACAGCCTGCAGCGGCTGGATGCAGCGGCCGACGCGCTGGCGGCCACGCCGCTGGGCCAGATGACGGTGGAAGAACTGCAGGGCTGGGCCGTGGACTTCCCGGCGCCCGCGTCGAAGATTGCAGTGCCTGCGCTGCTCGCAGGCCACACGGTGGCTGTGGGGCGCGATGCGGCGTTCTGCTTCATTTATGCCGCCAACGTGCAGTGCCTGGAACAGATGGGCGCGCGCGTGGTGTTCTTCTCGCCGCTGCACGATGCCGCATTGCCCGATTGCGATGCCGTGTGGCTGCCCGGCGGCTACCCCGAGCTGCACACTGCGCAGATCGCGGCCAACACCGGCATGCAGGCCAGCCTGCGCGCCCATGCGGAGGCGGGCAAGCCGCTGTGGGCCGAATGCGGCGGCATGATGGCATTGTTTGAATCCATCACCCTCGCGGACGGCAGCGCGGTCCCGCTGTGGGGCCTGCTGCCCGGCCGCGTGACCATGCAAAAGCGCCTGGCGGCCCTTGGCCCGCAGCACCTGACGGTGGCAGGGCACACGCTGCGCGGCCACACCTTTCACTATTCGACCAGCGACAGCAGCGCCCCCGTGGTGGCCCGCACGGCGCGCCCCCACGAGGCCGTGGCGCCCGATGCGGGCGAAGCGCTGTACCAGCAAGGCAGCATCCACGCCAGCTACTTCCACGCATGGTTCCCGTCCAGCCCCGAGGCGGTGGCGCACCTGCTGGGCGGCGAGGGCCACGCATGACTTCCGCCCTGCCTTTGCCCATCACCACCGAGTTGATCCTGGGCGGCCAGAAGAGCGGCAAATCCCGCCGCGCCGAACTGCTGGCACGCGACTGGCTGGCGCAGTCTGCCGACCACCGCGCCGTGCTGATCGCCACCGGCCAGGCCTGGGACGACGAAATGCGCGAGCGCATCGCCCGCCACCAGCGCGACCGCGCCGAGCGCGTGCCCGGTCTGCAGACGGTGGAAGAGCCGCGCGACGTGGCGGGGGCCCTTACGCAGCTCAGTACGCCGCAGACCCTGGTGGTGGTGGACTGCCTCACGCTGTGGCTCACCCAATGGACCATGCCACTGGGTGTGGAGGCCATGAATTTTGAGCAAAAACAGGCCCTTGCGCGCGACTGGAAAGCGCAAGCAGCTATGTTTTTGGTAGCGGTTCGGAAATCCCCCGGCCCCGTTGTTCTGGTGGGCAACGAAATTGGCCTGGGGGTCATCCCGATGGGGCGCGAGGTGCGCGCCTTTGTGGATGCGCTGGGCATCCTCAACCAGCAGGTGGCGCAGGTCTGCCCCCGCGTCACGCTCATGGCCGCCGGGCTGCCCCTCACTTTGAAAGAACCTTGCTGATGAAACCCACCCCCGTGCGCCGCATCCTCTGGGTGATTGCGATCCTGTTGCTGCTGGGCCTGCTCATGGCGGGCCTGGCGCGCGCGCAGCCTGTGCACATCAAGGACGACAAGGGCCGCGAGGTCTCGCTGCCCCGGCCTCCGCAGCGCATCGTGAGCCTGCTGCCCTCGCTGACCGAAAGCGTGTGCGAGCTGGAGCATTGCCACCGCCTGGTGGGGGTGGACCGCTACTCCAACTGGCCCGAAGCCGTGATCGCCAAACTGCCCAAGGTGGGCGGCGGCCTGGATCCGAGCATCGAGGCCATCGTGGCGCTCAAGCCCGATGTGGTGCTTATGTCTGTCAGCTCGCGCGCCAGCGACCGGCTGGAGGCGCTGGGCCTCACGGTGGTGCAGCTGGAGCCCAAGACCCATGCCGACGTGCGCCGCGTGCTGGGCACCGTGAGCGACCTGCTGGGCGTGCCCCGTGCGCAGGGGGCCGACCGCCTCTGGCGTGTGATCGACGCGGGGGTGGAGGCGGCCGCGCAGTCCCTGCCGCCCAAGGCCCGGAATGCACGTGTGTACTTCGAGGTGAGCCGGGGGCCGTACGGAGCGGGCGAAGCGTCGTTCATCGGCGAATCCCTCACCCGGCTGGGTGTGCGCAATGTGGTGCCCGCATCGCTGGGCCCGTTTCCGCGCCTGAACCCTGAGTTTGTGGTGCGTGCCAACCCCGACATCATCATGATCGGCAACCGCAGCATGCAGGCCATGGTGCCGTACCCCGGCTGGGCCACCATGCGCGCCATCCGCGAGAACCGGCTGTGTGTGTTCGGCCCTGGCGATTCCGACGTGGTGGTGCGCCCCGGCCCGCGCATGGCCGAAGCCGCCCGCATCATGGCGCGCTGCTTGGTGGACAAAGCCTCGTGACCTACGCTGCCATGGACTTGCCCACCGGCTCCGCCAGACGCCGCGCGGCCTGGTGCACCGCCTGGCTGCTGCTCGCCAGCGTGTTGCTGGCCCTGTGTGGCGCCAGCGTGGGCAGCACCGGTTTTGACAGCGTGCTGCGCATGCATGGCGACCCCGTGGCCTGGCAGATCGTGTGGGACATCCGCCTGCCGCGCACGCTGGGCGCGTGGCTGGCGGGCGCTCTGCTGGGCATGTCGGGTGCGGTGGCGCAGGGCCTGTTCCGCAACCCGCTGGCCGACCCGTACCTGCTGGGCAGCGCCTCGGGCGCCGCGCTGGGCGGGGCCGTGGCGATGGCGATGTTCGGCGTGTCGCCAGTGGCGGCGCAGTGGATGGCGCGCATCGGCATCACGGGCATGGCGTTTTTGGGCGCGGCGGGGGCGGTGGTGCTCACGCTGATTCTGGCGCGCGGAGTGCAGCACACGCTGCGCCTGCTGCTGGCGGGCGTGATTGTGGGCGTGGTGCTGGGCGCCGTGCGCGACCTGGTGGAACTGGCCTCGCCCGACATCCTGCAGGCCATGCAGGCCTTCACGCTGGGCAGCACGGCCTTTGTGGGGTGGACGGCCTGCGTGCTGATGGCGGCGGTGTGGGCGCTGTGTTCGGTGGTGGCCTGGATGCTGGCGCGTGCGCTCGACGGCCTCACGCTGGGCGAGGCCACTGCCGCCAGCCTGGGCCTGCCGCTCATGCCCATGCGCGTGGGGCTGGTGGCCGCCATGGCGCTGGCCACGGGCACGGCCGTGGCGCAGACGGGGCTCATCGCCTTTGTGGGGCTGGCCGCGCCGCACCTGGTGCGTTCCATCGTGCGCGTGACGCACGAGCGGCACATCGTGCTTTCCAGCCTGATGGGGGCCGTGCTGCTGATGGCGGCCGACATCCTGGCGCGCTGGGTGCTGGCGCCGCAGGAACTGCCCGTGGGCGTGCTCACGGCGGCGCTGGGCGGAACCTATCTGCTGTGGCTCATGCACCGGCGCACAGCGCAAGGCGGCGTGCTATGAATTCAGTAGCTATCAACGCACACCAGATAGGCGCAAGCATCGGAAATCGTCTGATTTTGCAGGGCATCAACCTGCAACTGCCCGCCGGGCGCTGGACCAGCATCGTCGGCCCCAACGGTGCGGGCAAGTCCACCTTGCTCAAGGTGCTGGCGGGGCTGTTGCCGCGCACTGCGGTACAGGGCGAGGTGTTGCTGCAGGGCCGACCGCTGGCGCAGATCCCGGCGCGCGAACGCGCCCGCCAGCTCGCCTGGCTGGGCCAGAACGAAGGCTCGGCGGACGACCTCACCAGCTACGACGTGGCCATGCTGGGCCGCCTGCCGCACCAGGCCTGGCTGGCCCCGCCCGGTGCGGCCGACCACGCGGCGGTGGAGCAGGCACTGCGCACCACCCAGGCCTGGGACTGGCGCCACCGCCCGCTGTCGCAACTGTCGGGCGGCGAGCGCCAGCGCGTGCTGCTGGCCCGCGCGCTGGCCGTGCAGGCACAGGTGCTGCTGATGGACGAACCACTGGCCAACCTCGACCCACCGCACCAGACCGACTGGCTGCACACCATGCGCGCACTGGTCGATGCGGGGGGCACGGTGGTCAGCGTGCTGCACGAGGTGTCGCTGGCGCTGCAGGCCGACGACATGGTGGTGATGGCGAATGGCCGCGTGCTGCACCAGGGCGCGTGTGATGCACCGGCCACGCACGCGGCGCTGGAAGAGGTGTTTGACCACCGCATCCAGGTGCGGCACCTCGATGGCTTGTGGATGGCGCTGCCCTCGCTGCAGCGCCGGAACAGCCCATGAACCAACCAATAAACCAACACATGAATTGAGGGAGTGAAAGCATGAACATTGAATCGGGTTTTGCGCAGGTCGCGCAGTCGCTGCTCTGGCCGGTGCTGGTGCTGGTGGGTCTGGCATTCGTTTACGCACTGTGGACGGGGGGCGCCACGCTGATGGAAGCCTGGCAGCGCTGGCGCCAGCCGCAGTACCGCTCGCTGCGCGTGGCGCCGGGCCTGTCGATGGAAGAGCTGGAGCTGCAGCTGGTGCGCCAGGTAGAGCCCGTGCGCCTGCTCAGCCGCCTGTCGCCCATGCTGGGGCTGATCGCCACCATGATCCCTCTGGGCCCTGCGCTGCAGAGCGTGGCGGCGGGCAATGGCCAGCAGGCGCTGGCCGTGTTCAGCGGCGCGTTTGCGGGCGTGGTGCTGGCGCTGGCCGCAGCGTCGGTGGGGCTGGTGGTGTACTCGGTGCGCCGCCGCTGGCTGCTGGCCGAGCTGCTGGTGGTGCGCAAGGAGCGCGGGGTGGCGCAATGACCTTGAAGCACCTGAGCGTCCTGGCCGAGGACGATGACGACCCGATGCTGTCTGCCGTGAACCTGGTGGATGTGTTCCTTGTGCTGGTGGTGGCGCTGCTCACGGCCGTGGCCGTGCAGAGCCAGACCAGTGCCAACGAGAGCGTCACCATCATCCGCAATCCGGGCCAGCCCGACATGGAGGTGGTGGTACGCGAGCAGGGCAAGGAAGTGCGCTTCAAGGGCGCGGGCAGCGCGGCACAGGGGCAGGGCGTGCGCGCGGGCGTGGCCTACAAGCTGGAAGACGGAAACATCGTCTACATCCCTGAAACCGGAGCGGCGCCTGCAGAAGCGGGCGCGGCCGACTCCGCCAAGCCATGAAGGCCTTCATTCTGCGTGCGGCACTGTGGTGCCTGTTGCTGGCTGCGCCGCTGGTGCAGGCCGCGCAGTCTGCGCCGGTGCTGCTCTGGCTCACGTCCGACATCACCACCGCCCCGCGCACGGCCATGGTGCAGCGCCTGGCCGCCGAGGCGGGCCTGGGCTTTGCGCACATCGACTACCCCTTGGGCGGCCCCGCAGTGCTGGACGCCGCAGGCATGCAGAAACTGGAGCGCGCGCTGGCGGGCGCTGCCATGGTGTGGGTGGACGCGCCCCACGCCAGCGTGGAGGCGCGCCTGCGCCGCATGGTGGGGCCGCAACTGGATGCCCGTGCCGCGCGTTCCCCCGGCCGCGTGGTCTGGGTGCCTGCGGGCACGCCTGCAGCCGATCTGGCGGCACTGGACGCTCCCGCACGCGTGGTGGCTTACCTGCAGGCGGGCGGCCCGCGCAACCTCCAGAGCGCCCTCGCCCTGGCGCGCGCCACGGTGGCGGGTGTTGCGATGCCGACCTTGCCTGGACCTGACATTCTTCCCCCTCGGGGCATCTACCACCCCGATGCGCCCCGCCTGCTGCCCCACGCCGCAGCGCTGGAGGCCTGGCGCCAGGGCCAGCCCGCGTTGCGCAGCCTGCCCGCCGTGGCCGTGCTGGTGCACCGCCACCACTTTGTCGATGGCAGCACTGAATGGCTCGATGCCTGGCTGCGCACCTTCCGCGAGCAGGGCCTGTTCGCCTATGCCGCCTTTGGCCAGCAGGTCACGGCACAGACGCTGGCCGAGGTGCTGGAGTTGCCTGCCGAAGGGGGCTCCAGCCCCGGCCGCCTGCATGCCTCGGCCCTGGTGCTGCACCAGCTGGTGCCCCAGGCCGCTGCGCTTCAGCCGCTGCTGGCGCGCTGGGGTGTGCCACTGCTGGGCACGCAGCCTTTCCGTGCAGGCGATGTGGCCACCTGGGAGGCCAGCGACACCGGCCTGTCGCTGTCCGATGTGCCGTTCTACCTGGCGCAGCCCGAGGCGGCGGGTGCCATCGATCCGGTGCTGGTCGCCGCCCACGGCGCCGAGGGCAAGGACTTTCGCCTCATCGAGCGCCAGGCCCAGGCCGTGGCGGCCAAGGCGCGGCGGCTGATTGCGCTGCAAACGAAACCCGCCGCCGACAAGCGCCTGGTGGCCATGGTCTACAACTACCCGCCGGGCGGCACCAACTTCGGTGCCTCGTTCCTCAATGTGCCGCGCAGCCTGGAGCAGGTGTCCGGTGGGCTCGCCCAGGCGGGCTACCGCACGCGCCAGGTGCCCGAGCAGGGCTGGATCGACGGCCTCAAGCCCTTGCTTGCCGCCTACTACCCCGGCGCCGATGTGCGCAAGTTGCTGGAGTCGGGCCAGGCAGCCGCGCTGCCGCTGGCACGCTACGAGCAGCACCTGGCCACGCTGCCCAAGGCCGTGCAGGGGCGCATGAACGCCTACTGGGGCACCCCCGAAAAAAGCCGCTACGTCGTCGATTGGCAGGGCGAAAAGGTGTTCGCCATCCCACGCCTGCAGGTGGGCCAACTGTCGGTGCTGCCCCAGCCCCCGCGTGAGGAAACCCTGCGCCTGGGCCAGAACCCCTTCATGCACAAGAGCAAGGCGCCGCTGTCGCACCACTACCTGGCCGTGTACCTGTGGGCGCAGCTGGAAGCGGATGCGTTGATCCACTTCGGCACCCACGGCACGCAGGAATGGGCCGGTGGCAAGGCGCGTGCACTGGACGTGCACGATGACGCGCTGCTGCCGCTGGGTGATCTGCCCGTGGTGTACCCCTACATCGTGGACAACCTGGGCGAAGCCCTCACGGCCAAGCGCCGGGGCCGTGCCGTGCTGGTGAGCCACCGCACGCCCGTGTTCGCCCCCGCAGGCTTCGAGGCCCGCATGGCCCACATGCACGAGGTGATGCACGAGTGGGAAACCGTGGACGAAGGCCCCACGCGCCGTGCGCTCGAAAAGCAATTGGTCGCGCAGTTTGTGGAGCACCAGCTGCACCGCGACCTGGGCTGGACGGCCGAGCGCATCGCGGCCGACTTCAGCGGCTTCCTCGAAATCCTGCACCCCTACCTGGACCAGCTCGCGCAAAGCTCGCAGCCCAAGGGCCTGGCCGTGTTCGGCCGTGTGCCCGCGCCTGAGCAGCGGCGCGAGACCATCCTGCAGGCGCTGCGCAAGCCGCTGATCGAAGCGCTGGGCGAGGACATCGACGAAGCCTTTTTGATCAAGCACGATGCGGTGTTGGCCGCACGCCCCGCGCGTTGGCTGGAGGTGGCCTTGAAGGATGCACAGGCCGCGAGCGTGTTGGACCTGCGCCCCGCGCTGCCCGCGCAGGCAGCAACGCCGGGCACGGCGGGGGCATCCGACGTGGTGCGCGCCGAAGACCATGTGCCCAACCGCGCCGCGCGCCAGCCCATCGACACGCCCGCGTTGCTGCAACTCGCGCAGAGAGCCCAGGAGCTGGAGCGCCTGCTCGCCACGGAGGGCGAATTGCCCGGCCTGCTGGCCGCGCTGGAAGGCCGCTACCTGAGTGCCGCCTACGGTGGCGACCCCATCCGTAACCCCGACAGCCTGCCCACGGGCCGCAACCTCACGGGGCTGGACCCGAGCCGACTGCCCACGCGCCAGGCCTACGCCGTGGCGCAGACGCTGTTCAACGACTGGTTCAAGGACTACCAGGCACGCCACGGCGGTCAGGCGCCAGCGCGCATGGCACTGTCGCTGTGGGCGGGCGAGACGCTGCGCCACCAGGGCATCATGGAAGCGCAGGCGCTGGTGGCCCTGGGTATGCGCCCGGTGTGGGACGACGCGGGCCGCCCGGCGCGGGTCGAGACCATTCCCGCCGACGAGCTGAAGCGCCCGCGCGTCGATGTGCTCATGAGCATTACCGGCTCGTACCGCGACCAGTTCCCCGCCCTCATGGCATTACTCGACCGCGCCGTAGCCCAGGCCGCCACGGCCGAGCCCGGCAACGTGATCGCACGCAACACCGCGCAGATTGGCCAGGAGTTGCGCAAGCAGGGCGTGCCCCGCGCGCAGGCCGAGCAACTGGCGCGGGTGCGGGCCTTTGGCAATGCGGTGGGCGACTACGGCACCGGCCTGTCGGACGCGGTGCAGAGCGACGGCCTGCAGACCAACGATGCACGCCTGGGCCAGATGTTTTTGGAGCGCATGAGCCAGCCCTATCTGGACGGCGAGCCGGTGACGGGCGTGGCGGGAGGCACGGCCGCCAAGGCGCTGGGTGCCCACCTGCGTCGCACCGATGCGGCGATTCTCTCGCGCAGCTCGCACCTCTACGCGATGGTCAGTTCGGACGACCCGTTCCAGTACCTCGGCGGGTTGTCGGCTGCAGCCCGCGTGGCAGGCCGCCCGCAGGGGCTGGAGCTGCATGTGGCCCAGTTGCAGGACGTGAGCGAGCCCACCACCGAGACCGCGCAGCGCGCCATTGCGCTGGAGATGCAGTCGCGCTACCTGCACCCCGGTTGGCTGCAGGCCCAGAAGGCCGAGGGCTACTCGGGCACGCTGCAGGTGCTCAAGGCCGTGCAGTTCGCCTGGGGCTGGCAGGCCGTCGCGCCGGACACCGTGCGCAGCGACCATTGGCAAAGCTTCTATGACGTGCTGGTGCGCGACAAGCACCAGCTGGGCCTGCCCGAATGGCTCAAGGAACACCCGCAGGCCTACGCCCAGTCGCTGGAGCGCCTGGTGCAGGCGCAGCGCCAGGGCTACTGGCAGGCCGATGCCGACACGCAAAAGCAACTTGCGCAGATGTACCAGGAGCTGACCCGCGCTGCACCGCTGGCGGCCGAGCTGCCCAGCGTGCGCCGCTGGGTGGAGCAGGCGGCGCAAGGTGCTGCGCCAGCGCCGGTCGGTATGGCGGTGGCCACGCCCCAGTCGCCCGCAGCCCCTGCACCACAGGTTGCACCGCCTGCAGCGGACCTGCCTGCGCCGCCGCTCCAGGCGCAGGCCCAGCCCGCTGCGCCCCCCGTGCCCGCCATGGGCGTATTGCTGGAGCGCCAGCCTGAGCGCGAAGCGCCCGCCACCGCCCAAGAGCCCAGCCCGGTGGAGCGCATGGCTGGCATCGTGGCCCTGCTGGTCATGGCCCTGGTGGTGTTCGCGGGTGCTGCCTGGCAGGCGCGCCGTCCGTTTTTGCCGTCCGCTGCGCCTGGCCTGGCCCGGGCATGACCTGAACCTTTTTTGGAAGTTCACCACACCATGCAGATCGAAACCCCACCCACCGAAAAACGCTACGAAAAGCCCGAAGGCGAACGCCGGGGCATCGTCATCGTCAACACCGGCGACGGCAAGGGCAAGAGCACGGCGGCCTTTGGCCTGGCGCTGCGCGCGCATGGCCGGGGCAAGGCGGTGAAGATTTTCCAGTTCATGAAAGTGCCCACCGCGCGCTTTGGCGAGCACCGCATGTTCGAGCAGATCGGCCTGCCCATCGAGGGCCTGGGCGACGGCTTTAGCTGGAAGAGCAAGGACCTGGAGCACTCGGCCCAGCTCGCGCGCGACGGCTGGGAAAAGGCACGTGCCGCCATCCTGTCGGGCGAGCACTTTCTGGTGGTGCTGGACGAGATCACCTACCCGCTGATCTACGGCTGGCTGCCGCTCGATGGCGTGCTGCAGACCCTGCGCGAGCGGCCCCGTGACGTGCATGTGTGCCTCACCGGTCGCCGCTGCCCGCCCGAGATCATCGAGCTGGCGGACACGGTGACGGAAATGCAGCTCATCAAACACGCTTTCAAGGCGGGCATTCCTGCCCAGCGTGGCATCGAAGACTGACTTGCGCGCTGCCTAGGCGGCCCCTGGTGGGCCGTTGTTCTGTTTCTGCTTTTTCTTTTCTTCGCTCTTTTCATGCGCAAACACCTCACCCCTCTGTCGCTGGCCGTGCTCGCCTGCGCTTCGCAGACGGCCATGGCCCAGGCCACCGCCGAAATGCCGACCGTCCAGGTCACCGACACACAATCCGCCCCCGGCAGCACGCTGTCGCTCGACGCGCCCAGCGCCACCGGCTCGCGCCTGGGCCTCACGGCGCGTGAAACCCCGGCCAGCGTGAGCAGCCTGGGCGCGGGCGATATCGCCGAGCGCAGCCTGAGTCGCGCGCAGGACGTGGCCGTGCGCATGCCCGGCATCACCGAGGCGCCGGCCCCCGGCAACGGCGGCACCAGCCTGGTGGCACGCGGCTTTGCGGGCCACAACTCGGTGGCGCAGATGGTGGACGGCACGCGCCTGATCGTCGCCTCGGGCACCATCACCTACCCGTTCTCGGCCTGGCCCATGGAGTCGGTCGAAGTGCTGCGCGGCCCGGCCTCGGTGCTCTATGGCGACGGCGCCATCGGCGCGGCCGTGAACTACGTGAGCAAGCGCCCCAGCTTTGGAACCCCGCAGCGCGAGGCCTTTTTCAGCGTGGGCTCGTTCGGCTCGGTGCAGGGCGGTGTGGGCCTGCGCGGCCCCATCAACGACATGCTGGCCTACTCGGTGTACCTGGATGCGGAAAAGAGCGACGGCTACCGCGCGCTGATGGACACCCAGCGCCACAACTACGCGCTGGCTCTGACCCTGCGCGCCAGCCGCGACTTGAACATCACCTTGTCGGCCGATGGCGGGGTGAACGACGACGCGCGCTACTTCGGTACTCCGCTGCGCAATGGCGTGCTCGACCAGCGCCTGCGCCGCACCAACTTCAACGTGTCCGATTCGGTGGTCAAGTACGACGACCGCACCCTGCGCGCCAAGGTCGATTGGCAGGCTGCTCCCGGCGTGCACCTGCGCAACGAAACCTACCACCTGACGACCGACCGCCACTGGCGCAATGCCGAGGCATATGCCTTCAACGCCGCAGGCACGGCCGTGAACCGCAGCGACTACCTGGAGATCCTGCACGACCAGGAGCAGACGGGTAACCGCTTCGACGCCACCTTCGACGGCCACCTGGGCGGCATGAAGAACCGCTTCATCGTGGGCCTGGACTGGTACCGCACCCAGCTTGTGCACACCAACAACGCGCCCTACGGCGGTGCCAGCACGGTGGATCCTTTCAACTTTGCGCCCGGCAACTTCATCAGCCCGGTGCCCACGCTGCCGGGGCGGAGATCCAAGTTGCAGACCACGGCGCTGTTTGCAGAAAACGCCCTCGACCTTGCGCGCGAGTGGAAGCTGGTGGCGGGCCTGCGCAGCGACCACATGGAGCTGGACAACACCGACCTGCGCACCGGCGTGAACCTGGTCAAGAAATATTCACCCGTTACCGGCCGCCTGGGCGCCGTGTGGTCGCCCAGCGAGGCGCTGTCGCTCTACGGCCAGATTGGCACCGGCACCGATCCGCTCAGCGGCGCGCTGTCGCTGCCCGGTGGGGGCAACACCCTCGACCTGACCCGGGGCCGCCAGATCGAAGTTGGCGCCAAGGGCGCTGTGTCTGCGGTGCGTGGCGAGTGGACCGTGGCGCTGTACCAGATCAAGAAGCGCAATCTGCTCTCGCGCGATGCCAGCAACCCCAACATCACGCAGCAGGTGGGGCAGCAGTCGTCCACCGGCATCGAGCTGGCCTTTGCTGCCGAGCCCGTGCATGGCTGGACCATCGATGCCAACGCCGCCCTGTTGCGAGCGCGGTATGACGACTTCAAGGAGCTGGTGTCGGGCGCCCTCGTCTCGCGCGACGGCATGACGCCCACTGGCGTGCCCGAGCGCACTGCCAGCGTGTGGACTGCCTACCGCTTCCTGCCCCAGTGGCAGGCGGGCTTCGGCGCGCGCTATGTGGGTGAGCGCCAGGGCAACACGGCCAACACCACCAAGCTGCCTTCGTATGTGGTGCTGGACGCCTCGCTGGCCTACGACTACTCGCGCCACCTGAAACTGGGCCTGTCGGTGAAGAACCTGGCCGACCGCGACTACGCGGTGGCCGGCACGGCCAACACGCGCTGGCTGCTGGGTGCACCGCGCACCGTGCAGCTCACGGCCCGCGCCACGTTCTGACCCCGGCGCACGTCGAGAGAAACAACCACACATGGTGAAGCAGCTCGTCATCTTCGTGCACAAGTGGCTGGGTGTGGTGCTGGCGCTGTTCTTCCTCATGTGGTTTGCAAGTGGGGTGGTGCTGTACTTTGTGCCTTTCCCCAGCCTGAGCCAGGCCGAGCGGCTGGCGGCTTTGCCGCCGCTTCAGTTGCCTGCCGATTGCTGTCTGGCCGCGCCCGATGCCGCGCAGCGTGCGGGTTTGCGCCCGACAGGCAGCAGCGAGGCACGGCTGGGCATGCTGGGCGATGCGCCTGTGTGGCGCATGTTGGCAGCCGCTGGCGAGGGCGCCGCAGCAATGCGCTGGCACACGGTGGACGCCCGCACTGGCGCTTTGGTGTCGCCGCTGGGCGACGCACAGGCAGCCGCCGTGGCCGAGGCCTTCAGTGGACGCCGTGCCACCGGCACGGAATGGGTTGAGCGTGACCAATGGACCGTGCCCCAGGGGCTGGATGTGCACCGGCCCCTGGTCAAAGTGCAGATGGATGGCAAGGATGGGCTGGAGCTGTATGTGTCGCCCGGCGCCGCCGAGGTGGTGCGCGACACGCGCCGCGCCGAGCGCTTCTGGAACTGGCTGGGCGCCGTGCCGCACTGGATCTATCCCACGGTGCTGCGGCAGTTTCCCAAGGCCTGGCACCACGTGGTGGTGTGGTTGTCCATCCCTGGTGTGCTGCTGGCTGCCACGGGCGTGGCGCTGGGCATCTGGCAGCTGTTCCTCAATCGCCACCGCTGGATTCCGTACCGCAAATTCTGGATGCGCTGGCACCATATCCTGGGCCTGGTGGCGGCGGTGTTCACGCTCACCTGGATGTTTTCGGGCCTGATGTCGATGAACCCCTTCGGCGTATTCACCGGCCGTGCGGCCGACCCGCAGGCGCGCGTGCACTGGGCGGGCGAGGCGCCGCACACCACACGCGGCCCGGCCGAGGCCGTGGCGCTGGCGGCGGCCCAGGGTCTGGTGCCGCTGGAACTGGACAGCCTGCGCATTGCTAGCCAGGCCTGGTACCGGGTGCGGGGCCAAGGCGAGGCAGGGCAGGGTGCAGTGCAGCGCCTGGTGCGGGCCGACGGACCGGATGCCACGGTGGCCAGTGCCGTGCCCGATGCCACGGTGGTCGCTGCGCTGCGGGGCCTGCGCCCCGGCCTGCCGCCCCCGGCCATCGAGCAACTCTACGAGTACGACGACCTGTACTATGCGCGCCACCATGACGCATCCACAGCCTTCTTCCGCCCGTTGCCCGTATGGCGCGCCCGCTGGGCGGGCGATGGGGTGACGGTGTACGCTGACCCCGCATCGGCCCGCATCGTGATGCGTGCCGACGCCACCACGCCCTGGCAGCGTGTGCTGTACAACGGGCTGCACAGCCTGGACTTTGCGCCGCTGCTGGCACGGCCGGCGTTGCGCACAGCGCTGGTCGTGGGCTTGTCGCTGCTGGGCGTGGCGCTGTGCATCACCTCGTGTGTGGTGGCCTGGCGTGTGCTGGTGCCGCGTCGGCGGCAGGTGGCACGGCAAGCGACCTCAGGGCAAGTGACGGAGGCCGCATGGACAGCCTGATGGCCTGGTTGTTCCCCGGCATGGGCGGGGCGCTGTTCTACCTGCTTTTGTGGTGCCCCTTGTTGGCGCTGGCTGTGGACTGGTGGCTGGGTGAACCGCCCGTGGCCTGGCACCCGGTGGTGTGGATGGGCCGGGCGCTGCAGTGGTGGGGTGACCGGTTGGCACCAGCCAGCCCGGTGGCCCGGGATTTCAAGGTTTTTTGGTGCTCTGCGCTTGTCTGGTGTGCGCTTGCAGCTATTGTTTTTATAGTATTCGGGCTGCTTCAGCAGGTGGCGCTGTGGTTTCCCCACCTGCTGGCGCTGGTGGTGCTGGCGCTGTTGCTCAAGCCCTTGTTGGCCTGGCGCATGTTGCACGACGAGGTGCTGGCGGTAGAGGTGGCGCTGGGGCAGTCGCTGCCTGCAGGCCGCGCACAGTTGGCGCGGCTGGTGAGCCGCGACGTGAGCGCCCTGAGCGCGGTGCAGGTGCGCGAGTCTGCGATCGAGTCGCTGGCCGAGAACCTCAACGACTCGGTGGTGGCTCCGCTGTTCTGGTTTGCCCTGCTGGGCTTGCCGGGGGCGGCGTTGTACCGCCTGGCCAACACGGCCGATGCCATGTGGGGCTACCCCGGCATGCGGGGCGGGCGCTACTGGCAATGGGCAGGCAAGTGGGCTGCGCGGGCGGACGATGTGCTGTCGTGGCTGCCCGCACGCATCACGGCCCTGCTGCTGGTGCTGGGGGCCAAAGGGCTTCCGCTGCGCACCTTGGCGCGGCAGGCGCGCAAGACGCCGTCGCCCAACAGCGGCTGGCCGATGGCAGCCATGGCGCTGGTGCTGGATGTGCGCCTGGCCAAACCCGGTGTGTACACGCTGCACCGCAAGGGGCGCAGGGCAGGGCCGCTGGATACGTGGCGCGCAGCACACGTCGGCACCCGGGTGGTGCTGGCACTGGTGCCTGTGGTGGTGGCCATCCAGTTGCTGGTGGCCGTGGCTTTTTCTGCATGGATGTCTACATGACGCTTCATGACCTCCAGCCCGCATGTGCGTCGGTGCACGGTGGCCCGGACACTGCGGGCGTGCCGCTGTGGGACTTTTCGACCAACAGCAATGCCTGCGGCCCCTGCTCTGAAGCGCGCGAGGCCGTGCAAGGGGCCGAAGCCACACGCTACCCCGACCCGGCCTACACCGCCCTGCGCGAGAGCCTGGGCGCATTCCATGGTGTGGCGCCAGGCCGCGTCGTGCTGGCGGCCAGCGCCAGCGAGTTCATGCACCGCATCACCACCCTGGCCGCGCTGCAGGGCGCGGTGCAGGCGGCGCTGCCCTTGCACAGTTATGGCGACTATGCCCAGGCTGCCCAGGTGCGCGGGCTGGATGTTGTGCGCGGCACTGGTGTTGCGGCAGGCTTGCAATGGGCGTGCGAGCCCTCCAGCCCGCTGGGCCTGGCCGATCCGGCTGTGCGGGCCTGGCAGCTTGACGGTGTGGCGCGCGACGGCGGCCTGCCCGATGTGCTGCGTGTGCTGGACTGCGCGTACGCCCCTCTGCGGCTCGACCCTGAGGGCGCGTGGACCGGCGCGCCGCCCGCACAGCTTCCATCGGCCTGCTGGCAACTGTGGACCCCTAACAAGGCCTTGGGGCTGACGGGTGTGCGTGCAGCCTATGCCATTGCACCAGCAGGCAGCGAGGAGCAGGTGCGCACGCTGGTGGCGCTGGCGCCTTCCTGGCCGGTGGGGGCCCATGGCGTGGCCTTGCTGCAGGCATGGGTGCAACCCGCAGTGCAGCAGTGGCTGGTGTACAGCCTGTCCACGCTGCGCGAGTGGAAATCGCGCCAGCAGGCGCTGTGCCTGGACCTGGGGTGGGCGGTGCATGCGGGCAGCCTGGCCAACTACTTCTGTGCGCAACCGGCCAGCACCGCGCTACAGAACGACCTGGTGGCCTTGCGCGCAGCAGGCATCAAGCTGCGCGACGCCACCTCGTTCGGGCTGCCGGGCACCGTGCGCCTGGGGGTGCTGGCACCGGCGGCGCAAGATGCGCTGCGGCTTGCCTGGAAGGCCGTTGCCAGCGGCCGTACCATCGCGGACCAGGATTCACCAGCTGATTCAGGGGATGCCTTGTGAGAACCATCACCGTCAATCGCTACGTCACGCCGCTGCGTGAAGGTGGCTCCATGCCCGCCATCGTCGAGGGCGACGACCTGGGCACTTACGTGCTCAAGTTCCGTGGCGCAGGGCAGGGCGTGCGCGCACTGCTGGCCGAGATGATCGCGGGCGGCATCGCCCGTGCGCTGGGCCTGCCCGTGCCCGAGATCGTGCTGGCCCAGCTCGACCCCGCCCTCGCGCAGACCGAGCCCGACCCCGAGATCCAGGACCTGGTGCGCGCCAGCGGTGGACTGAACGTGGGGCTGGACTACCTCTCGGGCGCGCTCAACTTCGACCCTGCGGTGGATGTGGTGTCGGATGACTTTGCCTCGCGCCTGGTGTGGTTCGACGCCCTGGTGGGCAATGTAGACCGCACCGCGCGCAACACCAATCTGCTGATGTGGCACCGCCAGCCCTGGCTCATCGACCATGGCGCGGCGCTGACCTTTCACCATGCGTGGAACGGCACGGTGGCCCAGCCCGCCAAGCCCTTCGCGCCGATTGCCGACCATGTGCTGCTGGCCCGGGCCACGCTGCTCGTGCAAGCGGATGCGGAGCTGGCCGCGCGCCTCACGCCCGAGGTGGTGGCAGGCATCCTGGCGGAGGTGCCCGACGAGTTTTTGTTGCTGGCCGGTGCAGACCACGAAGAAGGTCTGCTGACCGCCGCCGCCGCCCACCGCCAGGCCTATGTGGACTATTTCTGCGCCCGCCTGGCCGGGCGCGCCACCTGGGTGAATGCGTTGAAGGAGGCCGCCGATGCACGCGCCTGAGGTGTATGACTACGCCATCGTGCGCGTGGTGCCGCGCGTGGAGCGCGAGGAATTCATCAACGCGGGTGTGATCCTGTCGTGCCAGCGCACCGGCTTTTTGCAGGCGTCGATTGCGCTGGACGAACCGCGCCTGCTGGCCATGGACCCGCACGCCGACATCGACACCGTGCGCCGCCACTTGGCCGCCATCGTGGCCATCTGCGCGGGCGATGAAGGCTGTGGCCCGATTGCCCGCCTGCCGTACCGCCAGCGCTTTCACTGGCTCACCGCCAAACGCAGCGCCATCATCCAGACCTCGCCCGTGCACACCGGCCGCTGCACCGATGCGGCGGCAGCGCTTGAACACATCATGGACCGCATGGTCCGCCCATTGCCGTGACTTCCACCACCTCTTCCCAACGGGCCCGCTGCGTGATGGTGCTGGGCACCACCAGCGGCGCCGGCAAAAGCTGGCTCACCACCGCGCTGTGCCGCTACTACAGCAACCTGGGCCTCAAGGTGGCGCCGTTCAAGGCGCAGAACATGAGCAACAACGCGCGTGTGGTGCCGGGCCCTGCGGGTGTGATGGGCGAAATCGGCAGCGCGCAGTATTTCCAGGCGCTGGCAGCCCGCGCCGGGCCTGAGGTGCGCATGAACCCGCTGCTGCTCAAGCCTGAGGCCGACACGCACAGCCAGGTCGTGTTGATGGGGCAGGTGAGTGCCGAACTCACGGCCATGCCCTGGCGCGGCCGCAGCGAAAAGGTGTGGCCGCAGATCGCTGCAGCCCTCGATGCACTGCGTGCCGAGAACGACGTGGTCGTGATCGAGGGCGCAGGCTCGCCCGCCGAGATCAACCTGCACGCGAGCGACATCGTCAACATGCGTGTGGCCCGCCATGCCGATGCACGCTGCCTGCTGGTGACGGACATCGACCGGGGCGGCGCGTTTGCCCACCTGTATGGCACGTGGGCGCTGCTGCCCGAGGACGAGCGCGCGCTGATCCACGGCTTTGTGCTCAACAAGTTTCGCGGTGACGCCAGCCTGCTGGCCCCGGCGCCGCAGATGCTGCAAGACCTCACTGGTGTGCCCACCGTGGCCACCATCCCCATGCAATGGCGCCACGGCCTGCCCGAAGAAGACGGCGTGTTTGACGACCGCACCTTGTCCGCAGGCGCCGTGCACACCACCGTGGCCGTGGTGGCCTACCCACGCATCAGCAATCTGGACGAGTTCCAGCCGCTCAAGAACGTGCCCGGCGTGCGCCTGCTCTGGGTGCGCAGTCCGGCCGATCTGGCGGGGCTCAAGCCTACCGACTGGGTGGTGCTGCCCGGCTCCAAGTCCACCGCCGCTGACCTGGCCTGGCTGCGCGCGCAAGGGCTGGACCAGGCCATTGCCCAGCACGCCGGGCAAGGCGGCACCGTGCTGGGCGTGTGTGGCGGCCTGCAGATGCTGGGCGAGGCGCTGATCGACACCGCAGGCATCGACGGCAATGCACCGGGTCTGGGCCTGCTGCCGCTGGTCACCACCTTCGAGGTCGCCAAGACCGTGCAACGCACACAGGCGCAGTTTGGTGCCATGCAGGGCGCCTGGGCTGCGCTGGCCGGTGTGGCCGCCACCGGCTACGAAATCCACCATGGCCAGACGGCCCAGCACCCGGCCATGGCTGCCAAGGGCGATGTGGCGCGCGAGGTCGTCCCCGGCATCGCCTGGCAGAACCCGGCGGGCAATGTGCTGGGGGTGTACCTGCACGGCCTGTTCGAGGACGCGGCGGTGCTGCACGCGCTGTTTGGCGCGCAGGTGCCCACGCTGGACAGTGTGTTTGACGGCCTTGCAGGCTTCCTGAATAGCAGCTTCACACCGGGCGTGCTGGATGCGCTGGTGGCGCGGTAGGGACCCGGCCACCGTGTGTCTCAACGCCTCACAGTCTTTCGCAATGGCAGGCGAGGGTGGTGTACGGAAAGCGCACGGTGTCTTGCCCGCGCAGCGCCGGGTGCCGCTGTATCAATGCCTCGATCTGCGCGCGCACTGCGGCGCGCTCGGCGTCGGGCAGTGCCGCGATGAAGCTGATCGACATGAAGCGGTCCACGATGACCTGCTGGGGCGGCCCCACATGCTCGTGGGTCAGCCGGGTCTCGACCAATGGGCTGAAGCCGGGGTGCGGAAAGGGCTTGCGCCAGTCGCCCTTGTAGAAGCGCGGGGCATCGCCCTCGTAGGGCGTGATGATGGAGGTGAGCTCGGCCACCCAGTCCACCGATTCATCGCGCACGTTCCACACCAGGCCGAGCTTGCCGCCCGGGCGCAGCACGCGGTGGAATTCGTCCAGGGCGTCGCGGGTGGCAAACCAGTGGAAGGCCTGCGCACAGACCACGGCATCGAGCGTGCCGGATGGCAGCGGAATGGCCTGCGCCGTGCCCGCCACGGCGCGCACCGTGGGCAGTTGCAGGGCATCGATCTTGGCGCGCATGGCGTCCACGGGCTCCACGCCCACCACCGTGGCCCTGGTGGTTGCGAGCAGAGCGGTGAACTTGCCAGTACCCGCACCCACATCGGCCACCTCGCGGCCGGGGCCCAGGCCCAAGGCCTGTGCCAGCCACGCCGACAGCGCCGCCGGGTAGTCCGGCCTGCCGCGCGCATAGGCCTGAGCCTCTTTTTCAAAACCCTGCTGTGCCGCTATGTGCACGGCGTTCCTTGTGTTTTCCATCACCATGACCTCACCTTTCGTACTTCCATCCGTTGCTGACCTGCATGATGCCGCGTTGGCCAACCGCCTGCAGCACGTCATTGACCACAAGACCAAGCCCTTGGGCTCGCTGGGCCTGCTGGAGCGCCTGGCGCTGCGCCTGGGTGTGATTCTGGGCACCGAATCCCCCGTGCTGCATGCTCCCCAGATGCTGGTGTGCGCGGGCGACCATGGCCTGGCCGCGCGGGGGGTGTCGGCGTTCCCAAGCGATGTGACCTGGCAGATGGTGGAGAACTTTCTGGCGGGTGGCGCGGCAGTCAGCGTGCTGGCCCGCCAGCACGGCCTGGGCCTCACGGTGGTGGACTGTGGCGTGGCCAAGCCCATTGCTGCGCGCGATGCAGCACCCGGCCAGCCGCGCCTGTTGCTGCGCAAGGTGGCACCGGGTACGCAGGATGCCTCTGTCGGCCCGGCCATGAGTGCCGAGCAATGCGCCCAGGCGCTGGCTAACGGGGTGGAGGTGGTGCGTGGGCTGCCGGGCAACGCCTTGCTGCTGGGCGAGATGGGCATTGCCAACACCTCGGTGGCATCGCTGCTGCTGGCGCGTCTGGCAGGGCTGCCGCTGGCCGAGGTGACGGGTGCGGGCACCGGGCTGGACGCTGCGGGCATCGAACGCAAGCGCGCGGTGCTGCAGCAGGCGCTGGACGCCAATGCCGGCGCCACCAGCCCGCTGGATGCTCTGGCCGCCCTGGGCGGCTATGAAGTGGCCACGTTGGTGGGCGCAGTGCTGCAGGCAGCGGCCGAGCGGCGCGTGATTGTTGTGGATGGCTTCATCACCAGCGCTGCCGTGCTGGTGGCCAGCCGCATCGCGCCGCAGGTGCTGCAGCGCTGTGTGTTTGCGCACCGCTCGGGCGAGCGGGGCCACAGCCTGATGCTGGAACAGATGCAGGCCGAGCCTCTGCTGGACCTGGGCCTGCGCCTGGGCGAGGGCTCGGGCGCGGCGCTGGCCTGGCCTTTGCTGCAATCGGCCTGTGCCGTGCTGCGCGAGATGGCGAGTTTTGAATCGGCCGGTGTGGCCACGCAGACGGCCTGAACAGCAGCTCGCTGCTTTCAGGCTTCAGCCCACACGACGGTGCGGTTGCGGCCTTCTTCCTTGGCGCGGTACAGCGCGGCGTCGGCGCGGGAGAGCATGGCGTCCAGCGTCTCCTGGGGCCCGGTCCAGCTGGTCAACCCGATGCTCACCTCGCAGTCCAGCGGGTGGCCCGTGGCCAGCGTGGCGTGGATGCGCTGGGCCACGCCCAGGGCGGCCTGGGCGTCGGCTCCCGGCAGCAGTACCAGGAATTCCTCACCCCCATAGCGGCCCAGGCGGTCGGCGCGGCGCAGCACCTGGCGGGTGCGCTCGGCAAAGTGCACAAGCACCGCATCGCCGTGCTGGTGACCGCGTGTGTCGTTCACCGCCTTGAAGTTGTCCAGGTCCACCATCATGATGGACAGCCCGTTACCGTAGCGCTGCGCGCGCTCCAGCTCGTCCTCGCAACGTTGCAGCAAGGCACGGCGGTTGAGGGCCTGGGTCAGCGAGTCGTAGGTGGCCAGGTGTTCCAGCTCGGTGCGCAGGCGGTCGGTGGCCATCAGCACCGCGCCAATGGACAGCATGAGCACGGTGAGTGCATAGGCACCGATGTACAGGGTCTGGAACAGCGATGGCTCCATCAGGTCGTTGCCTGCATGCCCAGCCAGAATAGATCCCAGCCGCATCCCCAGCACCAGCATGTGCAGGCCCAGCATCACCTCCACCAGCCGTACCGGGAAGTTGCGCCCGCCGTGGCGCAGCATGAAGCGCAGTTGCGCGGCGTACAACGCGCCCATCACCACGGTGAAAAACCCCACCCGCACCGCATAGTTGGGCCACCCGTAGGTCAGCCAGGCGAATACGACCGTGGTGCCCGCCATCACCCAGTTCCAGGTGCGCCAGGTGGCGGGCTGGCCCATGAACTGTCGCGTGCCCATGTAGTAGGTGACCGAGCCCAGCACCAGCAGCTGGTTGGCCAGCACCAAGCCCAGCCAGTCAGGGATGGCGCCGCGCGCGCCAAACAGCACGGTGGACAGCAGCCACAGCAGCGGCGCCGCCGCCCAGCCCCCCACGCCCCGGATGCTGGGCGGGTAGTGCCGCCGCATGAACAGCAGCACCATGGCCATGACGGCAGACATGAAGCCCGCCAGGGCGATCATGGAGCGCGGGTCGAGGTTCGTCATGCGGCAGGCAGGAGAAGGGGGAGGAACGCGCTGACGTAAGAAATTGTTTCAGATTCAAAGCCAGTATAGCCACGCACCTGGAAGGCACAGCGCTGTTTCGGTGCATGGTTTGCCCGGGGTGGGGCAGGGGGCAGCGCGGCTGTGGACCGGTATGGGGCAGCAATCTGCGCCGTGTTGGTGCATTTTGTATGCAAAGTGCATAAAACATTGTGTACAAAGTTGGCATGGGCTTTGCGTAGGGCATTACCCATGCAAAGCACCCACCCAGCGCCCACCCCCGCCGCCATCGAAATCATTGCGCTCACCAAGCGCTATGCCAGCGGCAAGCCCGCCGTGGATGCCATCAACCTGCGCATTGCCAGCGGCAGCTACTGCTGTTTGCTGGGGCCCTCGGGTTGCGGCAAGAGCACCACGCTGCGCATGATTGCCGGGCACGAGTCAGTGACCAGCGGCGACATCCTGCTGGAGAACCGCAACATCACCGACCTGCCCGCCGCCGCGCGCGGCACGGCCATGATGTTCCAGAGCTTTGCGCTGTTTCCGCACCTCTCGGCCCTGGACAACGTGGCCTTCAGCCTCAAGATGAAAGGCGTGGCCAAGGCCGAGCGCCAGGCCAAGGCGCGCGACCTGCTGGAGCGCGTGGCGCTGGGTCATCTGGCGGAGCGCAAACCCGCTGAACTCTCGGGCGGGCAGCAGCAGCGCGTGGCACTGGCACGTGCCCTCATCACCCAGCCGCGCGTGCTGCTGCTCGACGAGCCGCTGTCGGCGCTCGACCCGTTCCTGCGCATCCAGATGCGTGCCGAGCTGCGCCGCTGGCAAAAGGAGCTGGGCCTGACCTTTATCCATGTCACCCACAGCCAGGAAGAGGCCATGGCCCTGGCCGACACCATGGTGGTGATGAACCACGGCGTGATCGAACAGGTGGGCAGCCCGCACGAGGTCTACAACCGGCCCGCCAGCGAGTTTGTGGCGCGCTTTATGGGCGGGCACAACGTGATCGACACGCCCGAAGGCAAGGTGGGTGTGCGCACCGATCACCTGCAGATCGCCCCCGCCCAGGCCGAGCTGCCCTGGGGTGCCCAGCGCATGCAGGCCGTGGTGACCGATGTGGAATACCAAGGCACCTACGTGCTGGTCGGCCTGCAAAAGCAGGGCGTGGCCTTGTCGGCCAACGCCACGGCGGCCTATTCAGTGATGGTGTCAGAAGCCGCCTTTGCCGCGCAGCCCTACCAGGTGGGGCAGGGCGTGCAACTGCACTGGACGCCTGATCAGGCGCATCCGTTGTCCGTGCCTGCTCCCGCAATGGCCGTGGCTGCCTGACCACTTCGCCACGCCTCCTCTTTTTCACCCGTCCCCTTCCGCAACCCAAGGAGTTTTCCCATGTCCGATGCTTCCCGTGCTGATTCCCCTGTCGTTGTCTCCGATGCCTCTGGCGTAAAGCGCCGCTCGCTGCTCACTGGCACGGCGGGCATCCTGGCCGCTGGCGTGTTCCCGGCCGTGCATGCGCAAGAGAAGATCGTGCTGCGCTACCTGGGCACGGCCGTGAACCAGGACAAGGCGATTGCCGAAAAGTTCAAGGCCGACACCGGCATCGAAATCCAGTACGTGGCCGTGACCACCGACGACGTGACCAAGCGCGCCGTCACCGCACCCAACAGCTTTGACTTGATCGACACCGAATACTTCTCGCTGAAAAAGATTGTGCCCACCGGCAACCTGAAAGGCATTGACACCAAGCGCATCAAGAATGCCGACAAGATCACCACGCTGTTCACCACCGGCATGGTGGCGGGCAAGGCCGTGGGCGACCAGGGCACGGCACCCAAGAAGGTGATCTACCTGGAAGGCGAGAAGTCCAAGAAGTTCGCAACTGCGCCCACGCAGTTCATGAGCCTGATCCCCACCGTGTACAACGCCGACACGCTGGGCATCCGCCCCGACTTGATCAAGCGCCCCATCAACTCGTGGGCCGAACTGCTCAACCCTGAGTTCAAGGGCAAGACCGCTATCCTGAACATTCCTTCGATCGGCATCATGGACGCCGCCATGGTGGTTGAGGCCATGGGCCTGTACAAATACCCCGACAAGGGCAACATGACCAAGAAGGAGATTGATCTCACGATCAAGACCCTGATCGAAGCCAAGAAGCAGGGCCAGTTCCGCGCGCTGTGGAAGGATTTCAACGAGTCGGTGAACCTGATGGCATCGGGCGAAGTTGTGATCCAGTCGATGTGGAGCCCGGCGGTGACGGCGGTGCGCACCAAGGGCATTGCCTGCAACTTTCAGCCGCTCAAAGAAGGCTACCGCGCATGGGCTGCGGGCTTTGGCCTGCCTGCCACGCTGAGCGGCCGAAAGCTCGATGGCGCGTACGAGTTCATCAACTGGTTCCTGGACGGCTGGGCAGGTGCGTACCTGAACCGCCAGGGCTACTACAGCGCCGTGCTGGAGACCGCCAAGTCCAAGATGGAAGCCTACGAGTGGGCCTACTGGATGGAAGGCAAGCCCGCCACGCAAGACATCAAGAGCCCGAACGGCGACGTGCTGGCCAAGGCCGGTGCGGTGCGCGACGGCGGCAGCTACGAGTCACGCATGGGCGGCATTGCCTGCTGGAATGCGCTGATGGACGAGAACAACTACATGGTGCAGAAGTGGAACGAGTTCGTTGCGGCGTAGGGAGTGCACCCCCTGAGGCGCTTTGCGCCTTCACCCCTCTCCCGAACCGCTGCGCGGTTCGGGAGGGGGACGCCCCCGGTGCGGCGGGGCGGCCCTTGCACGGGGGCACTGGCCTTTGGCCGCGCCGGTTTCGAAGGCAGCGTGCGGCGCTGTTGATTTCTGAATGCAAACACCATGAGCACGACCACCACACCGTCCTTACTCGCTGCAGCCGTTCCTGGCCGCACCATAGCTGCTTGGTGGCAGGCTGCGCCGTTCACGCTAGTGTTCGCGCTGTTTTTCCTGATTCCGCTGGCGCTGATCGTGATGGTCAGCTTCTGGGACTTCAATGAGTACGAGCTGTTGCCCGGCTTCACGCTCAAAAACTACGTGTCGATCTTTGCGGGCTGTGGCGATGCGTCAGACGGCCTGTGCGTCACGCTCAAGACGTATTACTCCACGCTCAAGTTCAGTTTTCTGGTGTGGCTGATCACGCTGGTGATTGGCTTTACCGTGGCTTACTTTTTGGCCTTCCATGTGCGCTCATCGGGCATGCAGACGCTGCTGTTCGTGCTGTGCACCATCCCGTTCTGGACATCGAACGTGATCCGCATGATCTCGTGGGTGCCGCTGCTGGGCCGCAATGGGTTGGTCAACCAAACCTTGATGGGCATGAAACTCATCGAAACGCCGATTGAGTGGCTGCTGTTCTCCGACTTCTCTGTGGTGCTGGCCTTCGTGCACCTCTACACCATGTTCATGATCGTGCCCATCTTCAACAGCATGATGCGTATCGACCGCAGCCTGATCGAAGCTGCCAGCGACAGCGGCGCGAGTGGTTGGCAGACGCTGTGGAACGTGATCGTGCCGCTGTCGCGCACCGGCATCATCATCGGCTCCATCTTCGTGATCACCATCGTCATGGGTGACTTCGTGACCATCGGCGTGATGGGCGGGCAGCAGATCGCCTCCATCGGCAAGATCATCCAGGTGCAGACGTCCTACCTGCAGTTCCCGCTGGCGGCAGCCAATGCCGTGATCTTGCTGGCCGTGGTGCTGATGATCATCTGGGGCCTCACGCGCCTCGTCGATATTCGCAAGGAGCTGTGAGATGACCACCCGCATCCGCGAAACCCGCCCGGCCAGCTTCTGGCCCTTGGCCATAGTCTTTGCGCTGTTCGTGCTGTTCATGTACGGGCCGATGTTCGTCATCTTCATCCTGAGTTTTCAGGGGCCGGAAGGGGGGCTCACCTTTCCGATGCGGGGCGTGTCGCTGCACTGGTTCGCCAAGCTGGCCGAGGGGCTGGGCGTGGTGGACATTGGTGCGGCGCTGTGGCGGTCCCTCGGTCTGGGCGTGGCGGTGATGCTGTGCACGGTGGTGCTGTCGGTGCTGGCCGGGCTGGCGTTCCGCAAGCGGCTGGCGGGCGGCAACACGCTGTTTTTCATCGTGGTGGCCAGCCTCATCATGCCGTCCATCATCGTGTCGCTGGGCATTGGGCTGGAGTTCCGGCTGATCGACAACGGCATCAAGGCGGCGCTGGAATGGTTGGGCATGGAAAGCGCGCTGGAGGGCTATGGCACATCGCTCGGCCTGTTCACCTCGGCCCTGGGCGCGCACCTGACTTGGACGTTGCCGTTTGGCCTGCTCATCATGTTTGCGGTGTTCAACCGCTTCAACCCTGCGTACGAAGAAGCCGCGCGCGACCTGGGCGCCACGCCGTGGCAGGGCTTTGCCCATGTGGTGCTGCCATTGATTGCGCCCTCGGTCGTGGGCATTGGCATGTTCGGCTTCACGCTCAGCTGGGACGAGATCGCCCGCACCTCGCAGGCCATTGGCGATGTGAACACCTTGCCGCTGGAGTTGCAGGGGCTGACCAGCACGGTGACCACGCCGTCCATCTACGCGCTGGGCACCGTCACCACCGTGGTGTCGTTCGCAGTGATGGGCGTGACGCTGTTGCTGGTGTGGGCACTGGGCCGCAGGCGCAAGGGCCGTTCGGGTTAAAAACGGCACCCTTATGACGACCACCCTCCCCAAGCCCCGCACTCGGCGCGTGCGTGTTGCAGCCTCTGAGCCCACCGCTCAGCCTGCTGTTCAGCCCGAGGCCCCAGGCCAGCTCAGCGACAACGACATGTACGACCGCATGGTGTCGGCCATCCTCGACCACCGGCTGCCGCCCGGCACCAAGCTTGTGGAGGACAAGCTTGCGGCTGCATTTGGTGTCTCGCGCACCCGCGTGCGTCCCGTGCTGGTGCGGCTGGCCAATGAACAGGTGGTCACGCTCACGCCCAACCGGGGCGCCTCCATCGCCCAGCCCACACCGCAAGAGGCGCTGGAAGTGTTCGAGGCCCGCCGCCTGCTGGAGCCACGCCTGGTGGAGCTGTTCATCGCCAACGCCACCGATGCCGACATCGCCGCGCTGCGCACCTGCATTGACGACGAAGAGGCCGCGCGTGCCAGTGGCGACATGCGCCGCGCCATCCGCCTGTCGGGCGACTTTCACCTGCACATTGCGCAGGCCGCAGGCCACCAGACGCTGGGGCGCATCCTGCGCGAGCTGGTCTCGCGCACCTCGCTCATCCTGATGACCTACAGCCCCAGCCACGCCCAAACCCGCGAAGAGGCCACCGCCTGCGGCTGCCGCGAGCACCGGGCGCTGATCGATGCCATCCGCCTGCGCGATGCGCGCGAAGCGCCCCGGCTGATGCTGGCCCACCTGGCGCGCATCGAATCGCAGCTGGAGTTCACGCCGCCTGCGGCGGAGGCGCCCGATCTGGCGCAGTTGCTGGGCGGGGCCTGACTCGCTTTTCACATCCTTCCTCCATGCGCCAACTGCTCGTCATCAACCCCAACATGTCGGCCCATGTCAGTGCCTTGCTGCAGCGGCATGTGCAAGGGGCTGCGGGCTCGCATGTGGCGGTGCGCACGGCCACAGCCCGCTTTGGCGCGCCGTACATCGCGTGCGAGGCGAGCTACGCTGTGGCAGCCCACGCCGCGCTCGATGTGTGGGCGCATGAGATCGCACAACCCCAGACCCCGCCCGACGCGGTGCTGATCGGCTGCTTTGGCGATCCTGGCCTGATGGCGCTGCGCGAGAGCAGCCCCGTGCCCGTCACCGGCCTGGCCGAAGCGTCATTCATCGAGGCTGCGCGCCACGGCCGCTTTGCCATCGTCACCGGCGGCGAGCGCTGGGGCCCCATGCTGCAGCGCCTGGCCCAGGCGCTGGGCCACGCCCACGCACTGGCAGGTATTCACACCGTGGCCCCCACCGGCGCACAACTGGCGGCTGACCCCGAAGCGGCCCGTGCCTTGCTGGCCCAGGCATGCCGAGATGTGGTGCGCCAGATGGGCGTGCAGGCCGTCATCCTGGGCGGGGCCGGGCTGGCGGGCATGGCCGCTGCGGTGCAGTCACAGGTGTCGGTGCCCGTGATCGACAGCGTGGTGGCCGGCGCCGCCTGGGCGCTGCGCGCGCACCCCGTGCCACCGGAGCGCAAGGTGGCGGGGTTTGATGTGGCCTGGGTGGGGGTGTCACAGGAGATGGCGGCTTTAGGACGGGCGGGGGCGGTTTGACTGTGCCCAGGGGGAAGTTTAGTATTACGGTTGTAATTACTTGAATGCATGCCATGCACACCCTCAAACTCACCCAGGTCGGTAATTCCGTCGGCGCTATTTTTCCGAAGGAACTGTTGGCGCGATTGCAGTTGGAGAAAGGCGATGAGCTGTATGTGACGGAGTCGCCCGATGGCTTGCGCATCACGACGCATAACCCTGAATTTGAAGCCCAGATGCGCGTGGCGCGCGAGATCATGAAAGAGCGCCGCGCTGTCTTGCACGAGCTGGCCAAATGAGTCAGTGGGTCTGGCTGGACCGTGCCGTTATCGTCGCTATCCATGAAATGCAATTGGCTGAGCACGGTGGCGGTGCGGGTGTGCGGGACGCTGGTTTGCTCGATTCAGCCTCGGGCAAACCACTGCATCTGAGCCACTACGGCGAGCCTCCGCCAGATGTTGCGGCGCTAGCAGCCTCTTATGGATACGGCATTTCGCGCAACCATCCGTTCGTCGATGGCAACAAGCGCACGGGCTTTGTAGCAGCAGAGCTTTTTTTGCGCCTGAATGGTTGGGCGCTTACTGCCGACGACGCATCGTGTGTGCTGACCATGCTCGCCGTCGCCGCAGGCGACATCACCGAAGAGTCGTTTGCCGCCTGGCTGCGGGAGCATGCCGTAGTCCGTTGAGTGAAACTTAACGTTTTTTTTGGCTCTACCGCCTATCCAGCAAGCGCTATAAGCTATAAAAATAATAGCTAAATGCCGCATTTGCTGACTCAGGGCGCAGGCGTCTTCGGCCGGTAGTCGCAATACTCGCTCACCACACATTCCCAGCAGCGCGGCTTGCGCGCCTGGCACACATAGCGGCCCAGCAGGATCAGCCAGTGGTGTGAATCCACGGCGTATTCCGCAGGCACGCGCTTCATCAGCTGCAGTTCCACAGCCAGTGGGTTCTTGCCCGGTGCCAGGCCTGTGCGGTTGCTCACCCGAAAGATGTGCGTGTCCACCGCCATCGTGGGCTGGCCAAAGGCCACGTTCAGCACCACATTGGCCGTCTTGCGGCCCACGCCGGGCAGGGCCTCCAGCGCTTCGCGCGTGCGGGGCACCTGGCTGCCGTGCTGCTCCACCAGGATGCGGCAGGTCTCCATCAGGTTCTTGGCCTTGGTGCGGTACAGGCCGATGGTCTTGATGTAACCCTCCAGCCCCTCCAGCCCCTCCAGCCCCAGGTCCAGGATGGTCTGCGGCGTGCCCGCCACGGGGAACAGCTTGCGCGTGGCCTTGTTCACGCCCACGTCGGTGGCCTGGGCCGACAGCAGCACGGCGGCCAGTAGCTCGAACGGGGTGGTGTATTCCAGCTCCGTGTTGGGCATAGGGTTGGCCGCCTTGAGGGTGGCGAAGAAGGGCTCGATCTGGGCGGTTTTCATCATCATCGTTGGCGGGGTGGGGCGGGGGGCTTGCTTTTTTTGGCGGGCGTGGCCGGTGCCGCATTGTCCCGCAGCTGTGCCTGCAGAAACTCCAGGAACATGCGCACCGCAGCGGGCAGGGTGCGGCCGCTCAGGGTCTGCAGCTCGGCGGCGCGGGCGCTCATGCCGGGCTCTCGGATCTGGGCGGCGTGCAGCTCGCCGCGCTGCACCCGGTCGCGCACCGTCACCTCGCCCGAGATGGAGATTCCGCCGCCATGCAGCACAAAGTGCATCAGCGTCTCGAAGTGGTTGCACACCAGCGCGGGCTCGAAGACCAAGCCGCGCTGGCTGCAGCCAATGTCGAACAGCTGGCGCACGGTGTTATCGCGCTCGGGCAGGGCGATGGGGTAGGCGTGCATCTGCGCCAGCGTGACGGAGTGGGCGCGTGCCAGCGCGTGGTCGGGTCGCATGATGGCAATGACGGGTGCGGCCTGGCGGTGCTGCACCACGATGTCCCTCTCGGCCGAGCGGCTGTAGGTCAGGCCAATGTCCGCATCGCCGTTGAGCACCGCCACAGTCACGGCCGCCGGGCTGGCCACGCGCAGGTGGAACTGGATGCCGGGGTACTGCAGGCGGAACTGCGCCATCACACGTGGCAAAAATTCGATGGCAAACCCGGCGGAACTGCAGATGCGCACCAGCCCCGTGCGCAGGCCCTGCAGCGCCTGGATGTCGGAGACCACGCGGTCGGCCTCCAGCGCGCCGCGCCGTGCATGGGCGGCGAGCAGCTCGCCTGCAGCGCTGGGCGCCATGCCGCGCGGGCGCCGGTCAAACAGCGGCACGCCCAGCAGGTCTTCGAGGGCGGCGACTTGGCGGCTGACGGCCGAGGGCGACACATTGAGGCGCGTGGCGGCTTCGCTGACCGAGCCGCTGCGCACCACCTCCAGAAAGTAGCGCAGCGCGGTGTCCTGCAAGCGGCTGGAAAGCATGGGAGCCTTTCGGGGTGTGGATTGCAAAAAACGCAAAGATAACCCCAGAAATCGTTGGTTGTCGAAACGCAGCGGGCTGCTTATGCTGACTTGCAAATGACACATTCACCAGCCCCAGCCCCCATGCCTTCTGCAAGCAGTACCAACTCGGGCGACACCCCCAGCCACATCGTGGACCTTACGGCCACCAGCCTGTCGCGCGCCATCCACGCGCGGGAGGTCTCCTGCACCGAGGTGCTGGACGCCTACCTGGCCCAGGTGGACCGGCTCAACCCGGTGGTGAACGCACTGGTGGCGATGGTGGACCGCGACGTCTTGCACGCGCAGGCGGCGGAGCGCGATGCGCAACTGGCGCGCGGCGAGAGCCTGGGCCCGCTGCACGGCTTTCCGCAGGCGCCCAAGGACATCATGCCCGCTGCGGGCATGGTCACCACGCGCGGGTCGCCCATCTTTGCCGGGCAGGTCTCGGCCACGGATGCGGTGGTGTTTGAGCGCATGCGCGCAGGCGGTGCGCTGTTCATCGGCCGCAGCAATTCGCCCGAGTTTGGCCTGGGCGGCCACACCTACAACCCGGTGTACGGCACCACGCGCAATGCCCACAACCCGGCCGTATCGGCGGGCGGCAGCAGCGGTGGGGCGGCGGTGGCCGTCGCACTGCACATGCTGCCCGTGGCCGATGGCTCGGACATGATGGGATCGTTGCGCACGCCAGCGGCCTTCAACAACGTGTATGGGCTGCGCACCTCGTTCGGCCTGGTGCCGCATGGGCCGACAGAGGAAGTGTTCTTCCAGCAGTTCAGCGTGGCCGGGCCCATGGCCCGCAACATCCCCGACCTGGCGCTGCTGCTGTCGGTGCAGGCGGGTTTTGATGCGCGCCTGCCGCTCACGCGCCGCCACGAGGATGTTGCCCTGCTGGGCCAGCCGCTGGAGCGCGACTGGCGCGGCGCCCGCATCGGCTGGCTGGGCGACCTGGGTGGCCACTTGCCGACCGAACCCGGCGTGCTGGCCACCTGCGAGCAGGCGCTGGAGCACTTTCGCACCGTTGGCTGCACGGTGGAGTCCGTGGTGCCCGCGTTCGACCTGAAGCAGCTGTGGAACGCCTGGATCGACCTGCGCAGCTTCAGCGTGGCAGGTGCCAATGCGGCCTTGTATCGCAACCCGGCCACGCATGCGCTGCTCAAGCCCGAGGCGCGGTGGGAGATCGAGCGCGGCATGCGCCTGACTGCCTTGCAGGTGTACGACGCAGCCCGTGTGCGCAGCGCGTGGTACCAGGTGCTGCGCGGCCTGTTCGAGCAGTTCGATTTTCTGGTGCTGCCCGCTGCGCAGGTCTTCCCGTTCGATGCCGCTATGGACTGGCCCCACGAAGTCGGCGGCCGCACCATGGACACCTACCACCGCTGGATGGAGGCCGTGGTGCCCGCCACCATGGCTGGGCTGCCCGCGCTGGCAGCCCCCGCAGGCTTCGGCCCCAGCGGGCTGCCTGCAGGTCTGCAGATCATCGGCCCGGCGCAGTCCGACGCCGCGGTGCTGCAGATAGGCCACGCCTACGACCAGGCCAGCGGGTACGCGCGCCAGCGCAGCCCCTTGCTGGATTGATGGGGGCCTGGCCGCTCGCCGTTCCGTCTCACACCGTTACCCCCTCGCTTTTGTCAACGTGCTTTCTGGAGAGCTTCACCATGCTGCGTTCCCGCTTCGTATCGAGCCTTTTCCTCAGTGCCCTGGTGCTGGCCGCGCCCGGCCTGGCGCAAGCACAGACTTACCCTGACCGGCCCATCAAGCTGGTCGTGCCTTTCGCAGCAGGTGGCGCCACCGATATCCTGGGGCGGTTGCTGGCCACCGCGCTGGGGGAGCGTCTGGGGCAGCCCATGGTGGTCGAGAACCGACCCGGCGCGGGCACGGTGGTGGCGGCTTCCATGGTGGCCAAGGCGCCGGCTGATGGCTACACGCTGCTGCTCGGGTCCAACACCACGCTCACGATGAACCCGGCCATCCGCACGAACCTGCCGTACGACCCCCTCAAGAGCTTCACGCCCCTGGCCCTGGTGGCCGACATGGGGTTGCTGCTGGTGGCCCACAACGACACACCGGGCCAGTCGCTCAAGGACATCGTGGCCCAGGCAAAGGCCGCGCCGGACAAGTTTTCGTATGGCTCCTATGGCACAGGCTCGTCGGTGCACTTTGGCGCCGAGATGCTCAAGACCACTGCAGGGTTTCCGATGATGCACGTGCCTTTCAACGGCAGCTCACCCAGCCTCACGGCGCTGATGGGCGGGCAGGTGCAACTGGCGGTGGATACGGTGGTGGCGTCCACGCCGCTCATCAAGTCCGGCAAGATCAAGGCGATTGCAGCGCTCAGCCCGCAGCGCCTGGCCCTGCTGCCCAATGTGCCCACCGTGGCCGAGAGCGGCTACCCCGGCTTTGACATGGGATCGTGGTTTGCCTTTGTAGGCCCGGCAGGCCTGCCCGCACCCGTGCAGAAGAAACTGGAAAAGGCCCTGGCCGAGACCCTGGCCTCGGCGGACTTCAAGAAGAAGATGGTGGACATCGGCCTCACGCCCTTGGGCGGCAATGGCGATGCGCTGCGCGCACGCATTGAACGCGAGCTGCCGCTGATGCGCGCCGTGGCGGCACGGGCGGATATCCGGGTGGATTGACGGTCGGCGCCGGAACCTGGCTGATCAGCCTTTCAGCGCCGTCCGACAGGTTTCAGCGCGCCCGCTTGACTGGGATGCACAGCCAGCACGGAAAGCGCCCGGTGGCTGGGTCCACCGCAAAGTCCTCGTCGTAAATCTCCAGCGCGGCGCGGGGCTCCCACTCCCAGCCGTCGGGGATCTGGCCCGGCGCGCCCATCTGCGCCCAGGCGGCGGCGATCTCGGGCCCTGTGCCCACAAAGTGCATGCAGGCGTAGTCGCCGCCTTCGTAGTCCATCACCTGCACATCGGGCCCGGTGCGCAGGCCCACGCCAATCTGCACCGCTGCGTCATAGCGGCACTGCTCGGGCGGCGTGCAGGCCGGGTCGTCGTGGCTGAAGCCGTAGAACTTGGGGCGCGGGTCATTTAGCCGATTGGCGGCACACCAGCTGCCAAAGCGTTCCCACAGCTCGGTCAGGCCCGGGTGGCCGTAAGCGCCGGTGTGGCGCATGGTGGCAAGGCGCATGCGGGGCAGGGTGCGGATGGTCAGGGTCATGGCGGGCGGGGGCTATGGCGGTGGAGGGAAAACCCAGTTTAGAGCCATCTCGGACGGACACCGCATGAATCCTGCGCGGCAATTGGCGACAATGCACGGTTTGTTGCCAACCACTTCTGTCCACGCCATGCAATTTGCCGACCGCCTGAACAACGTAGAAACCTCCGCCATTCGCGAGCTTTTCAAGCTGCTGGGCAAGCCCGGCATCATCAGCTTTGCAGGCGGCTTCCCCGACAGCGCGATGTTCGATGTGGAAGGCATCCGCGCCGCCAGCAACGCCGCCCTGGCCGAAGAACCCGGCGCCGCGCTGCAGTACGGTGCCACCGAGGGCTACAACCCGCTGCGCGAGCAACTGGCGGCCTTCATGACGAGCAAGGGCGCCAAGGATGTGGCGGCCGACAACCTCATCGTGACCACCGGCAGCCAGCAGGCGCTGGACCTGCTGGGCAAGACACTGATCAGCCCCGGCGACAAAGTGATTGTAGAAGGCCCGACCTTCCTGGCCACCATCCAGTGTTTCCGCCTGTACGGCGCTGAACTCATCAGCGCGCCCATCGACGGCAACGGCGTGAAGACCGACGAGCTGGAAAAGCTCATCGCCGAGCACAAGCCCAAGTTTGTGTACCTGATCCCCACCTTTGGCAACCCCAGCGGCGCCATGCTGAGCCTGGAGCGCCGCAAGGCCGTGCTGGAGATGGCGGTGAAGCACAACACCCTGATTGTTGAGGATGACCCCTACGGCGACCTGTACTTTGGCGATGCGCCACCGCCCAGCCTCCTCAACCTGTCGGCCACCGTGCCGGGCAGCCGCGAGCTGCTGGTGCACTGCGGCAGCCTGAGCAAGGTGCTCTCGCCCGGCCTGCGCGTGGGCTGGATGATTGCACCGGCCGAGCTGCTGGGCAAGGCCACCATGTGCAAGCAGTTCAGTGACGCACACACCAGCACCTTTGCCCAGGCCACGGCTGCGCAGTACCTCAAGGCGGGCCGCATGCCCGCCACACTGGCCCATGTGCGCAAGGTGTATGCCGAGCGCGCCCAGGCCATGGGCGACGCACTGCGCAAGGAGCTGGGCGATGCCATTGAATTTGTGCAGCCCCAGGGCGGTCTGTTTGTGTGGGCGCGCCTGACGGGGGCGGGCGGCAAGGTGGCCGACGGCAACGTGCTGGCCAAGCGCGCCATCGAGAAGGGCGTGGCCTTTGTACCCGGCACGCCGTTCTTCTGCGCCAACCCCGACCACGCCACCTTCCGCCTGTCGTTTGCCACGGCCGACGTGGACAAGATCCGCGAAGGCGTGGCGCGCCTTGGACAGGCTGTGTGATGGACGACGCCCAGCAGCAGATCATCGAGCGGCTGGAAAGCCTGGAGATCAAGGCCAGCTTTACCGAAGACCTGCTGGACCAGCTGAACATGACCATCTATCGCCAGCAGGAGCTGATCGACCGGCTCACGCAGGAGGTCATTCAGTTGCGCCGGCAAGTGCCCGAAGGCGGCGGCGTGGCGCCGCGCAACCTGCGCGACGAGCTGCCGCCGCATTACTGATTTCTCGAACTAGGCTTTTACAGACCGCCACGCCGCGTCTGCCAGCTCTGCGCGGTAGGTGGTGGGCGAGGGCAAACCGCCCTGGGCCGCGTTGCCTGACAGCCAGGCCCTGCAATAGCTCTGCACCGGCCCCATCACCAGCGACGGCATCAGCTCGCAAGGCAGGTCGCGCAGCGCGCCGGACCGGCGGTGGGGCTCAAACCACGCCACCAGCGCCTGGTTGCGGCGCCGCGCGGCCTCGGCCAGGTCGGGCGTGCGGGGGCCAGCAGCCACCGCGCCGCGGGCCTGAAACAGAAAACGCGCCCGCTCGGGCTGCGCCACCACCCAGTCCAGATAGCCCGTGACGAGGGCATGCACGCCCGCCTCCACCCCCTCTGCGGCATCCAGTTGCGCCTGCACGCTGCGCGACTGGTCATGAAAGATGTCGAAGAACAGCGCTGCGACGATACCGTCGCGGTTGCCAAAGTGGTGATAAATGCTGCCCACGCTGGCCCCGCAGCGCGCACGCACGCCGTCGATGGTGACCGCGTCCACACCGCCTTCGGCCGCGCAGGCCAGGGCGGCGTTCAGGATGTCCTGGCGGCGGTCGGTGGTTGCCTCGGCAGGGGATGCGGTGGGGGGCGGGGAATTGCGGCTTGCCATGGAACGGGATTCTAGAATAAAGTTCTAGAAAATATTTCTAGTCCACGATCCTCCCATGTTTTCTTCCCCCATTGCCACCTCTGCAGGCGCTGCCTCCGTGCCCGGCGCCGCCTTGTACCCGCACCTGCTTGCCCCCCTCGACCTGGGCTTCACCACCCTCAAGAACCGCGTGCTGATGGGCTCCATGCACACGGGGCTGGAGGATGGGCGCGACCTCTCGCGCATGGCGGCGTACTTCCGCGAGCGGGCCGAGGGGGATGTGGGCTTGATCGTGACGGGCGGCTTTGCGCCCAACATCGCGGGTTGGGCCAAGCCGTTTGCAGGCACCTTGTCCACCTCGGGCGCGGCCAAACGTCACCGGGTGGTGACCGAGGCCGTGCATCAAGCGGGCGGCAAGATTGCACTGCAGATCCTGCACACCGGGCGCTACGCCTACCACCCGCTGGCCGTGGCGCCCTCGCGCCTGCAGTCGCCCATCTCGCCGTTCACGCCGTTTGCGCTGTCAGCGCGCGGGGTGGAGCGCCAGATCCGTGCCTTCGTCAATTGCGCCGTGAAGGCGCGCGAGGCAGGGTATGACGGGGTGGAGGTGATGGGCTCCGAGGGTTATTTCATCAACCAGTTTCTGTCGCAGGCCACCAACCTGCGGCGCGATGCCTGGGGCGGCGACTACAGCCAGCGCATGCGTCTGCCGGTGGAGATCCTGGCCCGCATGCGCGAGGCCGTGGGGCCGGACTTCATCATCATTTACCGCCTGTCGATGATCGACCTGGTGCCTGGCGGCAGCGCGTGGGACGAGATCGTGACTTTGGGCAAGGCCGTGGCCACGGGCGGCGCCAACATCGTGAACACCGGCATCGGCTGGCACGAGGCGCGCGTGCCCACCATTGCCACCAGCGTGCCGCGCGCAGCGTTTGCCTGGGTCACGCAGAAGATGAAGGCCGAGTTTGCGGCGGCAGGCATTGCCACGCCGCTGGTCACGTCCAACCGCATCAACACGCCCGAGGTGGCCGAGCAGGTGCTGGCCGATGGCTGCGCCGACATGGTGTCCATGGCGCGGCCGCTGCTGGCCGATGCGGCGTTTGTGAAGAAGGCTGCGCAGGGCCGGGCCGATCGCATCAACACCTGCATCGCCTGCAACCAGGCCTGCCTGGACCATGTGTTCCAGAACAAGACCAGCAGTTGCCTGGTCAACCCGCGCGCCTGCCACGAGACCGAGCTGGTGTACCGCCCTGTGTCGTCGCGCAAGCGCGTGGCCGTGGTCGGCGCCGGGCCCGCAGGCCTCACGGCCGCCACGGTGGCCGCCGGGCGCGGGCATGAGGTGCATCTGTTCGACGCCGCGCCCGCCATCGGCGGCCAACTCAACATGGCCAAGGTGATTCCGGGCAAGGAGGAGTTCCACGAAATGCTGCGCTACCTGGCCACGCGGGTGGAGGACACGGGCGTGTTGCTGCACCTGAACCGCAAGGTCCAAGCCGCCGACCTGGTGGGCTATGACGAGGTGGTGATTGCCACGGGCGTGCTGCCGCGCGATCCGCAGATCCCCGGCCAGGACCACCCCAAGGTGCTGAGCTACATCGACGTGCTGCGCCACGGCAAGCCGGTGGGCGAGCGCGTGGCCATCGTCGGCGCGGGCGGCATTGGCTTTGATGTGGCCGAGTTCCTCACGCACGGCGAGCACCCTTCCACCACGCTCGATCTGCCTGCCTGGAAGGCCGAGTGGGGCATCACCGACCCGGCCGAGGCGCGCGGTGGCCTGGCCGCCAGCGGCCCGCGCGTGACGCCCCCTGCACGGCAGGTGACGCTGCTGCAGCGCAAGAAGGGCAAGCTGGGCGGCGGCCTGGGCAAGACCACGGGCTGGATCCACCGCACGGTGCTGAAGATGAAATCGGTGGAGATGGTGGGCGGCGTGAACTACGAGCGCATTGCCGACGAAGGGCTGCTGGTGTCGTACGGCGAGAAGCGCGAAGACCCGACCTGGATCCCGTGTGACACCGTGGTGCTGTGCGCGGGCCAGGTGCCCTTGCGCAGCCTGGCGCAGGACCTGGAGGCCCAGGGCCGCAAGCCCCACCTCATCGGCGGTGCGCTGGAGGCGGGTGAGCTGGACGCCAAACGCGCCATCGACCAGGCGGCGCGGCTGGCGGCGCGCCTGTAGGGCGCTTGGCGGGGGCTTTCTTATGATTAAAAAATGCCCCCTGCGCGCAATGGGTAAGCCTTTTAAGCTATTTAATTTATAGCAATCAGATGTTGCTTGAGGCCACTGAGGACCCCACAGGGGCCTGCAGCGCGTGGAACACCCGCAGTGCCGCCCACGCGTCGTTGGCGGCGTAGACCAGCTGGGCCTCGGTGAGTTTTTCGTTGGCCCAGTTGGAGGTGGCGGCTTTCTTGGACTTGATGAAGCGCCGGTTGAACAGCACGGCCACCGCCCCCTTCACGCCCATGTCCTTGCGGTAGCCGCGTTGGCGGAACACGGTGTTCAGCTCCAGCACATCGCTGGGCTGCACCCCCAGCTTGGCCTGTATGCGTTTGGTGTCGTCGCCCAGTCCAAAACCCGCCTTGGTCACGCCGCGCAGCGCCAGCAGCTCGGCCACACGCGCGCGGCAGCCGGGGTCGTGCAGCTGGAAGACCCAGGCGTGGTCGAGCGTGGCCAGCTGCACGATGTGGGGCCCGTCCGACTGCTCGCCCTGCACGAAGGTGGGTTTGGATTCGGTGTCAAACCCCCAGGCGCGGGCAGCGGCCAGGGCATGGCAGGCCTTGTCGGCCTGCGTGGGGGTGGAAACGAGTGCAATGCGGTCCGTGCCCAGGCGTTCAAAGGGTTCCAGCAGGGCGATCTGGTCTTTGTCAGGCGTGGGGTGGTGGGATGGGCGCGTTGCCGAGTGCTGGCGCCGAGCGGGGGGAGTGGCCGTCATGCAGGCATTGTGCCGTGCTCCTGTCTGCGCACTGCCGTGCGGCTGCGCGCCAGCGCTCAGCGCACGCCATTTTTGCGCAGGCGGGGCGCGTCGGCCAGGTGCAACAGGGCCTGTTCGCAGGCTGCCACCGCCGGGGCCTGGTGCGCCGCCAGCCAGCCCAGGCCAAACCAGGCTCCTGGTGCATTGGAGGTGGTTGCCAGGTCGCCATACAGCCCCTGGACCACGCGCTCGTCGTTGAGCTGGCCCAGGGCCGACAGTGCGGGCTGCAGGCTGTCCACAAACGCGGCGCTGTCGGCATCCAGCGTGGGCGCCACAAATTCAGCGAGGTAGCGCAGGCGCTTGAGGCGTTTGCGCAGGCGGTGTTGCTTCTGTACCGTCAGTGCCGCAAACCCCTGCGCGCCCTGGCGCACCTGTGTGTGCAGTCGCCGCAGGCGCTTTTGCAGCAGGCGGCGGGTGTCTTGGGGGCCCAGGGCTTCCGCTTCGCCCGCGTCTGGCGCTTCGGCAACGGGCGCATGCCCTTGGGCCGTGAAGGCCATGAGGCCGATCAGGGCGGTCTGGAATGCGGCGGTGCGCACGATGTCGGCTGCACCAGTGCACGTGCTCGCGGCGTCGGCCGTGGCCGTGTCGGGTTCGGCCAGGGGCGGCGCACCGGCGGCCCGCAAGCGGGCATGGATGGACTGCAGCACCTGGCTCCGGTCGCGCAGCGCGCCCAGACGCCGGAACACGTCCACCAGGGGCTTCTCCCATGCGGGGTCGAAGCGGCCCGGGGCCAGCGGCGCCAGCTCGCGCAGGGCCGTGCGCAGGCGGCGAAGGCCAATGCGCAGCTGGTGCACATGCTCTTCGGTGCCCGTGCCTTCTGCGATCTCGCTGCTGTTGCCCAGCACCTGTTGCAGGCAATGGGCCACCACGGCCCGCTGCAGGGCTGGGCCCTGCCAAAACGCGGGGCCCGCAGCATGGGCGACCATGGCCTTGGCCTTGGTGGCAGGCCGGGTCCATTGCGCTGCCAGCAGCCGCTCGCCACGTTCGGCCTTGGACACCGTGCTCAGATACAGCCCATGCCGCGTGGCCCAGCGGGTCGCCAGGGCGGCGAGCCCCGCCAAGGGCCCGGAGGTGAGTTCCAGCTCCAGCTCGCAGATGCGGGCTTCTTTTTGCTGTGGGGTGCCCCGGTGGGCCACCACCCGCCCGGTGTCCAGCGCCAGTTCCACCACACCCCCTTTGAAAGCGATGTCCCGCGTCACGCGGTCCATCTCGGTGCCATAGGTTTCTGCCAAAGGGCCCTGGGCCGCTTGCAGCGCCGCCACCAGCCGCGCACCGGCGATTGAGCCCGCATGCAGCTCGGGGCGGGGCGCGAGGCTCGGTGGGGTGTCGCCCAGAACCACGTTGTGTTCTTCCCGATCCAGCGGGCCCTGGCCCAGGGCTTTGACGGTCTGCACCCACTGCGTGCCCTCGCGGCGCAGCCGCAAGGCAATGCCCCGGGACGACAGGGCCGCATCGGGCGTGTCGAAATAGCGCGCCTCCATGCGGACCGGTGTCCACCGGCCCCGGCGCACGGCCGCCTGCACGGCGGCCAGCCGCTCGGGAGGAATGCAGAACTTGAACTCGATTTCCATGGATGGCTGCGGTGCTCAGGCTGGATTATGTTTGGGCAATGAAAATAGGATTTTCAAAATAACCATCAGCAATTTGATAATGGGTTGATTTATTGGTAAAAAGGCGCAGAAGAAGAAATCAAACTCAGCCCCAAGGGCGTGCCTTTTTGATCGCGGACGGAGGTAATCACCTTGAAAGCCGCAGCCTGCACCCGGTCGGGCAGGCGCACAAAATTGTTTTCATTGACCAGGGTGTCACCATTCACAAACGACCAGATAATAAATTTGAGTGCCTGACTGGTTTGCTCGGGTTGCTGGGTAACCTTGGGGAACACCACAAATGTGCCCATGGTGATGGGCCACACGGACTTGCCGGGTTTCTGCGTCAGCGTGTTGTTGAAGGCCCCGGTGGCGGCCCATTCGCTGTTGGCCAGTGCGGCCTTGAAGGTATCGATCGAGGGTTTGACGAAAACACCGTCTGCATTTTTCATCTGCACCGAGGTCAGACCATATTCGGCCACATAGCCAAAATCCACGTAGCCAATGGCACCCACGGTGTCGCGTACGCCCTTGGCCACGCCCTCGCTGCCCTTGAAGGCCAGATGGCCATCTGGCCACTTGATGCTGGTTTTCACGCCAAACGACGCCTTCCATGCCGGGCTGATCTTGGCCAGGTAATCCGCAAAGTTATAGGTGGTGCCTGAGCCATCGGCGCGCACCACCACCTTGATGGGCAGATCGGGCAGTGGCGTGTCCGGGTTCAGGGCGGTGAGGTCGGGGGCGTTCCAGCGGGTGATTTCGCCCATGAAGATGCGGCTCAGCACTTCGCCCGTCAGGCGCAGCTGGGCGTTCTGGACCTTGGGCAGGTTGACCACGGGGCTGATGCCGGTGATGGCCACGGGCAGGGCAATCAGGCCGTGCTCGATCAGGTCCTTGTCGGACGGATGCACATCGGTGGCCCCAAAGCCCACCGCCTGCTGCTGAATCTTTTTCATGCCCGCACTGGAGCCCACCGAGTCGTAGGCCACGCTGGCGCCCGTGGCCTTGGTGTAGGCCTTGGCCCAGCTGCGGTAGATGGGTGCTGCGGCGGAGGAGCCCGCACCGGTCACGGCCTGTGCGCCCGCCGGGCCCGCCAGCAACAGGCACCATGAGAGTGCCAGAAGGGTGTAAATATATTTCATGGATTTTTCTGTTATTTGTTTTGAATGTGTTTGTCTTTATCGAAGCTCTGCAGTGCCTAGCCTGAGAGGCGGGGAGCTTATCAAAAAATAATATCTTTCCAGAAGGTGTTGCCGGCAAAAAAGGTCTTGTCGCCGCGTCATGGTTTTGTCATTTGAAACAAATAGTATCTTTCTCCGATGGCCATACCGTGGCCGGAAATGGCGGCTGAATCAAGGAGTGGCACAACCACGCCCGTTTTGCCCTGTAGACCGAACGCCGATGGCGGTGCCTTGGGGCCCCCTTCGGGTCATTGACGAGACTTTCAGATGCTTCAAAAAATCAAAATTGGCACCCGACTGGCCCTGGCGTTTGCCGTGCTGCTGCTGTTGATCTCGGCGCTGGCGGCGGGTGGCATCAGCGGTGCCAAGCGCCTGACCGAACGCAGCGCTGCGCTGTATGGTGACCGCACGGTGCCTTTGGGTGTGCTGGCCGAGATCAGCCACCTCACGCAGCGCAACCGGGTGCTGGTGATGGACATGCTGATGGACCCCGGCACCAGCAACCTGCAGGCCAGCCACACCGAGCTGACGGCGAATGTTGAGCGCATCCGCAGCCTGTGGGCCAGCTACACGGCCAAACCGCTGGCCGCACAAGAACAAACCCTGGCCCAGGCGTTTGCTGACGCCAACACCCAGTACCTGGAAAAAGGCCTGTTGCCCGCCGCGCAGGCGCTGGTGTCGGGCAAGTACGACGATGGGTCGGAGCTGTACATCACCCAGATCCGCCCCCATGCCGCCAAGGTGCAAGCGGCGGTCGAGCAACTGGTGGGCCTGCAGATCGAGGTGGGCGCGGAAGAGTTTGGCGCGGCCAAGGCGATGAGCGAAACCATCCATGTGTGGATGCTGGCCGCCACCGCGTTGGCACTGCTGGTGGGGGCGGCGATGGCCCTGGTCATCACACGCTCCATCTCGCGCCCCCTGCAGCAGGCCGTGGCGCTGGCCCGCACCGTGGCGGGCGGCGACCTGAGTGCGCAGATCGTCGTGCGCGGAACCGACGAAACCGCCGAGCTGCTGGGCGCGCTACGCGAGATGAACCAGCAATTGGTGCGCGTGATCACCGAGGTGCGCGACAGCACCGAGACCGTGGCGCGGGATGCCGTGCTCATGGCCGGTGGCGCCGAAGACCTGGCCCGCCGCACGGAAGTGCAGGCCTCCAACCTGCAGGAGACGGCTGCTTCGATGGAGCAGCTCACCATCACCGTGCAGCACAACACCGACAACGCCCACCGCGCCACGCAACTGGCGCAAGAGGCCAGCAAGGTGGCCAACGAGGGCGGCAGCGTGATGCGCGACGTGGTCGCCACCATGCAGGAGATCAACCTGCAGTCGCAGAAGATCACCGACATCATCAAGGTGATCGACGACATCGCCTTCCAGACCAACCTGCTGGCCCTCAATGCCGCCGTGGAGGCCGCCCGTGCGGGCGAGCAGGGCCGGGGCTTTGCCGTGGTGGCGGGTGAGGTGCGGGGGCTGTCCCAGCGCAGCAGCACGGCGGCCCGCGAGATCCGCGGGCTGATTGCGGCCAGCGTGCAGGGCGTGGGGCGGGGCTCGGCCCTGGTGGGCCAGGCGGGTGAGCGGGTGGCCAACACCGTGCGGCATGTGAACCAGGTGGTTGCTCTCATCAACGAGATCCAGGACGCGGGCCAGGAACAGGCCCGGGGCATTGCGCAGATTGGCGAGGCGGTGCGCCAGCTCGATGCCGCCACGCAGCAGAACGCAGCGCTGGTGGACGACAGTTCGTCCGCCTCCACCGGCGTGAGGAACCAGGTCCGGCGCCTGCTGGAGGTGATCCATCAGTTCCGCCTGGCGCCTGATGGCACGGGCCCGGCCATGGATGCCCTGGAGGGCCCCCGCCAGGGTGGGTTGCCACTGCCTGCAGGGGCCGTACCCCACCAGCAGCGGCTGTCCATGGCGCCGCGCTAGGCCGTCGCTGTGCCTACAGCCTCTGTGGCATTGCCCTGCCGGGCCTGCGGCGCCCTGGCACCGTTGCCATGAATCACACCGATGTCCTGATTGCCATTGCCGAAGTGGCCCACACGGGGGGGGCGTCGGCGCCCGAGGATGCGATTGCCCAGCTGGCCATGATCATCGACGGCCTGGAGCTGTCGCACCAGGGTGCCGAGCAGGTGATGGAGATGCTGCTGGGGATTGCCGCCTGCCTGTGGAACCTGCAGCAGGAGCGCATGCGCCTGTGACGGTACATGCGCAGGCCCCACCAGCCCGGGGCTGGCAGGCGCGGGGCAGCCTGCGTTAATCGCCCACGGTGTCGAGCGAGGCGATCTGGTCGCGCCCCCGGCGCTTGGCTAGGTACAGCGCCTGGTCGGCGCGGTCCAGCATGTCGCGCAGGCTGCGGTCGCTCTGGCGGAACGCCCCCACGCCCAGGCTGGTGGTGATGCGGTAGGCCTGGCCCGTGTCGTCGGTCAGCTCCAGTGCACGCACGCTGTGCAGGATGCGGGCGGCGGCCTCCAGGCCTTCGGTCAGGGTGGTCAGCGGCAGCAGTACACCAAACTCTTCGCCGCCCAGGCGTCCCACGGCATCGCTGGCGCGCAGCTGGCTTTTGACGGCCTGGGCGAACGCCACAAGGGCCCGGTCGCCCTCCAGATGGCCAAAGCGGTCGTTGATGGATTTGAAGTGGTCCAGGTCCAGCATCAGCAGCGTGAGTGGCTCGCCGCTGCGGCGCGAGTGGGCATACGCGGACTCCGCCGTTTCAAGAAACGCGCGCCGGTTGGCAATGCCGGTGAGCATGTCGGTGGTGGCTAGGCGCTGCAGTTCGCGCTCCAGGTTCTTGCGCTGCGTCACGTCGCGGTAAATGCCTTCCACCCCCGCGAAGTTGCCCGCGTGGTCGTACAGCGCGTGGCTGCTGATGGAGATGTCGATCACGGTGCCGTCGCGCCGCACCATCTGGCCAGGAAAGTCCGACACCTCGCCATGTTCCATGACAGCGGCCTTGAACGCGTCGCGGTCGGTGCTCTGGGGGTAGTACGACTCGGCCGTGCGGCCCTCGATCTCGTGGGGCTCGTAGCCCAGCACGCGCCGCACGCCAGGGCCCACATGCTGCACCACGCCCTGGGCATTGGTGCGGTAGTACACGTCCTGCAGGCTGTCGAACAGGCGGCGGAAGTTCTGCTCGCTCTCGCGCAGCTGGGCCTCGATTTCGCTCTGGTGCGTCATGTCCAAGCCACACATGAGCACGGCGGGTGCGCCTTCCCACTCCATCGCCACGCTGCTGATCAGCACCATGCGCAGGTTGCCGCGCGCCGTGCGGATGCGGAACTCGGAGGATTTGTTGGGTCGCCCCGCCTGTTCGGGCACGGCCACCTGCTGGATGCGGTTGCTGGAGCGCACCTGGTCCATGGGGTGCACAAAATCGCCCGAGAGACGGCCGATCAGGCTTTCAGTGCTGGGCGCTTCCAGCAGCTCCATGCTGGCCGCATTGGCGAAGCGGATCGCTCCATCCTGCGTGATGAGCACAGCCGCTGGCAGCATTTGCAGCAGACGCAGGTCGTGGAACATCGGGCTCGGCGGTAACCAAAAGTAATGCACCATTGTGGCACCAGGGTGTGCGACTGGGAATCCATATCTGTCACACGCGCTACCATCGCCCATGAGAAAAACTTTCCAACTCCACGTTGAAGGCAAGAACCGCGACCGCGTTCTGGATGCCGTCAAGCACGAAATCCGCAAATACATCAAGCGCGAGCGGCGCCGCGATGTGCCCGAGGGCGCTGATTTCTGGGACTTCGATTGCCAGTTTGGCCGCACCAAAGAGGATGCTGCCGTGGTGCATCTTTCCGCCCTGACAGGCCTCATCAACGAGGTGGCGGCCGAAGGCGGCGCCCAGTTCTATGTGGAAATCCTCGCCAAACCCGGCAAGCGCCAGCCCCGGCCTGCCGGTGAGGCGGGCCATGGCGGCACAGATGACGGAGATGAAGAGGCCTGAACTGGCCCGATGGCTCCCGTCCTAGGCCCCGTTCAGGGGCCTTTTTTGTGGGCGTCGGGTGCAGAGCCCGCAGCGGCAGCGGCCGCACGCAGCTTGTCTTTTTTGCTCGGTCGCTTGCCCTTGATGCCACCGGTGCCCTGGGGATCGGTCACCGATGCCGGGGCGGCTGTTTCTGTGGGCTCAAAGCCCGCAATCTGCTCGCGCGGGATGGTGAGGTGCTGGCGCTTTTCAATCAACCGGAAATGCGCTTCAGCATCGGCCGTCACAAAACTCACGGCCACGCCAGTCTCGCCCGCGCGGCCCGTGCGGCCGATGCGGTGCACATAGTCCACGGCCGAGCGGGGCAAGTCGTAATTGACCACGGCGGGCAGCTGAGCAATGTCGATGCCGCGTGCGGCCAGGTCGGTGGTCACCACCACTTGCCAGCGCTCGTCCTTGAACTCCTGCAGCACCTGGTTGCGCGCGCCCTGGCTCAGGCCGCCATGGAAGGGCGATGCAAAGATGCCCGCCTTGTAGAGCTTCTCTGCCACATGCTCGGCAGCGTATTGCGTGGCCACAAACACCAGCACGCGCGACCAGTTGTGCTCCTTGATCAGGTAGCGCAGCAGCTGGGTGCGGCGGCTGGCGTCCACGGCAATCGCGCGCTGCTCGATAGCGGGCTCGTTGCCTGGCGTGTGGGGCACTTCCACGCGTACCGGTTGGTGCAACAGGCCATCGGCCAGCGCCTGCACGGCAGCAGGGAAGGTGGCCGAGAAGAACAGGTTCTGCCGCTTCGCAGGCAGCAGCGCCAGCACACGCTGCAGTTCTTCGGCAAAGCCCAGGTCCAGCAGGCGGTCGGCCTCGTCCAGCACAAGGTGCGCCACGGCCGACAGGCGCAGCGCGTTGTGGTCTACCAGGTCGAGCAGGCGGCCCGGTGTGGCCACCACCACATCAGCCCCGCCGCGCAGACCTAGCATCTGCGGGTTGATCGACACACCGCCGAACACAATGGCTACCTTGAGCGGCTGCTGCAGGTGCTGGGCCAGACTGCGCAGCACCTCGCCCACCTGGGCAGCCAGCTCGCGCGTAGGCACCAGTACCAGGGCGCGCACCCGGCGCGGGCCGCCAGGCCCTTGCGTCGCGCTGAGCTGCAGCTGTTGCAGCAAGGGCAGGGCAAAAGCCGCTGTTTTTCCCGAGCCGGTCTGGGCCGCCCCCAGCAGGTCAGCCCCTTGCAGGATGGCGGGGATGGCGCCCGCCTGGATGGGCGTGGGCGCTACAAAACCCGCTTTTTCTGCAGCGTGGACAAGGGCAGGGGACAGACCGAGGGAGGCAAAGGGCATGGGGGCAGCGCTGGAGCGGCGTTGAAAGAGGGCGCACCACAGCGCGAAACGGGGAGGGAGATGGGCGATTGTCGCCGCAGTTGCTGTCCTGGCCTGTGCCGGAGTCGCTGCCATGGCGCGCCTGGCCCGGCCGTGGCCTCCGGGCGGGGGGCATCGCGCTGATAATCGGGCCACCGGCGGCTCGCCGGTTTTTCCTTTGTTTCGCAGCACCATGGCCCTCACCCTTGACTCCTCTGCCATCACCCACGGCATCCAGCTGGCGGTGGCCCCTGTGTTCCTGCTCACGGCTGTGTCCGGCATGATTGGCGCCGTGGCTGGGCGGCTGGCCCGCATCATCGACCGCGCCCGCGTTGTGGAAGACCGTGCCAGCGCCGAGCCCGAGTTTCTGCCCCGGGCCTACAAGGAGCTGGCCGATTTGCGCCTGCGCGGGCGGCTGGCCAATGGCTGCATTGGCCTGCTCACCTTCTGTGCGGTGCTGATCGGCATCACCATCATCCTGCTGTTTTTGGGCGAAACCACCGACTTCCAGTCCAGCCGCCTGGCCGTGGCGGGGTTTCTGGCGGGGGTGGCCTCGTTCCTGCTGGCGCTGGTGTGTTTTTTGACCGAAACGTTGCTGGCAACCCGCCTGCTCAACTTCCACCTGCTGGAACAAGACCGGGAGAAAACCCCATGAAGTCGTTGGCCGACCTCGGCGGTCTGGTCTATTCGACCGAATCGGGCCGCATGTGCCCCGACTGCCGCCAGCCCGTGGCGCAGTGCACCTGCAAGCAGAACAAGCCTTTGCCCACCGGTGACGGCATCGTGCGCGTGTCGCGCGAAACCAAGGGCCGTGGCGGCAAGGCCGTGACCTTGGTCAAGGGCGTGCTGCAGGACGAAGCGGCGCTCACCCAGTTGGGCAAGCAGCTCAAGGCGGCCTGCGGCAGCGGCGGCACGGTGAAGGATGGCGTCATCGAAGTGCAGGGCGACCATGTGGAGCGTGTCATGGCCGCACTGCAAAAGCTTGGCCACAAGGTCAAGCGCGCGGGCGGCTGAGGGCTTGGTGATGGATGCCGACAAGCTGCAGCGCCTGGTCACCACCGAGATGCCTTACGGCAAGCATAAGGGCACGCTGCTGGCCGACCTGCCCGGCAACTACCTGAACTGGTTTGCGCGCGAGGGTTTCCCCAAAGGCGAGCTGGGGCGGTTGCTGGCGCTGATGCATGAGATCGATCACAACGGCCTGTCGGACCTGCTCAAGCCTTTGCGTGGGGCGCGCGACTCGAACGCTTGAACTTTGGGCGCGTGGGAGGGGGCTGCCAAGCCACCTGCCGGTCCCGTCGCCAGGTCTGTCCCCGCGGGGCGCCTCTGTTCGCCTGTCAGCCCTTGTGCTGGCCAGTGCTGTTGTGCAAGCCCGCGTAGTTGATCGCAATGAGTTGTGCGATGGCGAGAATGTCCGCGCGCGAGTGCTCGGCGCCCGGAAACAGATCCTTCACCAAGCTCTGGGCTTCTATCACCTGTTTCGATGCGAGTTCGCTGGCCCGGTAGAGTTCGCGTGCAAGAACGATGTCTGCGTTCTGACTCATATGGTTCTCCTGATTTTTGAGAGCCCTAGTATGAACGTTTGTGCCTCCGATCCATGGGCTTGGGGCGTGCCATTGGCGCTGCTGGTGAGGGGCTCTTGTGGGCGCGTGGCGGCTCAAACCGACGAATGGACACAAGGAATCACCGCTGGTGCGCAACTGCTCGCTTCTCGGTCTTGAGCTTGTGGGCCTCCAGGGTCGTTGGTGTGCCGCCATAATCGCGCCCATACCGACAACCAACCCGAGGGAATGCACATGAAGGGCCATATCGCAGCGATCGTTCTGGTCGTACTGGGCGTGTTTTTTCTGCTGACCAATCTGGGGCTGATCAGCATCAGCCTGCGCGAGCTGCTGCGGGTGTGGTGGCCGGTGGCGCTGATTGCAGTGGGCCTGGCGCTGTTCTTTACGCCTGGCGACAAGAAGAAGTAACAGGCCCGGGCGCGAAGGCCCCGACCAGGGCCTTGGCTCAATGCCCGCCGTGCCCAGTGTGTTCGTTGCGCTGCGGCGCAAACGCCGGGTCGCTGCCAAAGTAGCCCCGGAACAGATTGCGCGCAATGCCGTGCGCTGCCACCTGCAGGTCGCGCGCCACCTCGGGGGCGAACAGGCGGCTGGTGTGCTGCTGCCACAGCCCCACCCAGGCCGCAAAGTGGGCGGGTGTGACTCCCTCCAGCGCCATGTGCTTGCCAAACACATCGCCCTTGAAGCTGCGCGTGCCCAGGGCCACCGTGCTCCAGAAGTCCACCAGCCGCTGTAGGTGGGTGTCCCATTGGCCGTGCAGGACCTTCTCAAACACGGGCCCTAGCATCGGGTCCTGGCGCACATCGCCGTAAAAACCATGCACCAGCCGCGTGATGCTTTCCACGCTGGGTGGCGCGTGGCCCCCGGGGCTGTCGGATAAAGGCGTTTGCAGGGTCATGCCTGCAGTGTGCCTCCGCCGCTGCAGGCGCAGCCTGACGGGCCACAACCTTGCGACGATGGTGCTGCGCTGGCCTCGAACGCGGGGAACAGCACGTTGTTCTCCAGGTGGATGTGGTTGATGAGGTCGTCGCCCAGTTGGGCAATGCCTGCGTACAGCGCGCGCCAGGTGTTGCAGGCGCCTTGGGGCGGTGTGGCGTCGTTCGTCAGGGCGTTGAGCTTGTCCAGCGCCTCGCCGTGGTCCACGTGTTCGGCGCGCATCATGCCGATGGGCTGGCCCACAAACGGGTTGCCGCCGCTCTTGAGCATGGGGAACAGCACCTGCTCTTCCTTGAGCATGTGCGAGAGCAGTTCCTCGTGCATGGTTTCGAGGTGGTCGGCCAGCCCGGCGGGCACATGGGGGTTGTCGCGGTGCACGGCTTCGACGCGGCGGGCCATGCGGATCAGCTCGGGCAGCTGCTGGCGGTGCACCTCGTGGTAGCGCGCCAGGATGTGGTCGATGAGCGCGCTGGGCGATGCGGCTTCGGGCACGGCGTCGCTGCGCTGCAGGGCGGCCAGCTCGGCCAGCACGGCGTTGGCATCCAGCCCCTTGTCGGCCGCCGCCTTGGCCAGGCTCACCTGGCCGCCGCAGCAAAAGTCGAGCTTGAGACGCCGGAACACCGCGGTGGCGCCGGGCAGTTGCACCGCGATCTGGCCGATCTGCTGGTCGGCGCTGAGGGGGGTGGGGTGGGCGGGAGCAGCATCCAGGTGGTCAACGCGGGCGTTCATGGCGGGTCCTTTTAAAGATTCATTTGATGTGAATATTTTATTCAATAAAATTCGTCCTGCATACCTCTTTAAATTGACCTGCGGCAAAACCCATGCGCCTGACCCAATGGACCGACTACACCCTGCGCGTGCTCATGTACTGCGCAGCCACCGAAGGCCGCGAGCAGCCGGTGACCATCACCGAGGTGGCCGAGGGCTACGGCATCTCGCGCAGCCACCTGATGAAGATCGTGCAGCAGTTGGCGGCCCAGGGGCTGCTGGAAACCACGCGCGGGCGGGGCGGCGGCATGCGGCTGATGGTGCCTGCGTCGGCCATCAACATTGGCGCCGTGGTGCGCGCCACCGAGACGGACTTCAACCTCGTCGAATGTTTTGACCCCGGCACCAACCAGTGCCGCCTGAGCAGCCATTGCCGCCTCAAGGGCGTGCTGTGGCAGGCCATGCAGGCCTATCTGGCGGTGCTGGACAGCGTGACGCTGGCTGATCTGATGGCACCAGCCGCCGAGGGGGGGGCGGCTGCACGTGCCCTGTTGCCCACCGTGGCACTGCCGCAGAACGGCAACGCGCCCCGCAGGCGCGCGCCCGTGTCCGGGTTGCCTTCCAAAGACCAGGACATTGAGTGAAAAAGGCCGTCTCCGCGCAATGGGCATTGATTTTTTGCTATTAAATATGTAGCAATCAAATGAAGTGCGGATCAGGCGTGGGAGTGCCAGCCCGCGCAAACGCCTGCCGGTAGCGCGCCGGGGTCAGGCCCACGTGGCGGGCAAACTCGCGCGTGAAGTGAGGCTGGTCGGCGAAACCGCAGGCAAACCCGATTTCTGCCAGACCGTGCGTGCTCTCCAGCAGCCACTGCGCTGCCAAACGTGCGCGGGCCTCGGTGACGATGTGGCGGCAGCTCAGGCCACCCTCGGTCAACGCCCGTTGCAGGCTGCGGCGGGCCAGGCCCGTGTGGTGGGCCAGAGCGTCCACCGTGTGCTGCGCCGCCGGGTCGTGCAGCACATGACGCGCCAGCCGGTGCGCCAACGGCGGCCAGGGCAGGGCATCACACAGGTGGGTGGCGGGCTGGGGTTGGAGTGTGATGGCGTGGGGTGGGCTTGCGTTGGCGTATGTGTGCCAGCGCAAGGTCCATTGGCCCATTTGCCCTTGGGCGGCCAGCGCGGCGTCCAGATGGGCTGGGGTGGCGGCAGGTGTGCCTATCTCCAGGTTCACAGGCTGGCTTGTGGCCCTGGGCGCTCCGATCTCCACCTGCAAGCCGTGCACGCCCAGAGCCTGGCTGGCGCCCAGCAGCACGCCCAGCACGGCCAGGCTTTCGGTGGGGTGGGGTTCTTCTGGCACACCGGGGCGCGCGTGGTGGTGCAACGCCAGGGCACCAGGGGCGCCGGTCTGGATGCTGACCTGGTGGCGTGAATGCACATACCGCTCCAGCCGCTGCCAGCGCGCCAGCAGTTCAGGCACATCGGTCGCGCCCAGCAGCGCACGGTGCACCGGATCGCCCGCGAGCAGGTCCACCCGCTGGGCCAGTTGCAGCAAGGTGCCCAGGCCCCCCTGTTGCAGCACAGCCTGGACCACGCTGCGTTTGTAGGCCAGCGGCACATGGCTGGCGGCCAGCCCGTCAGCAGCCGGTGGGGGCGGTGGCGGGGCCAGCCCGTGCGCGTCCATGGCGCGCACCAGCAGGCGGACCATGGCGGCGCTGGCAAAGTCTTGCATGGGCGGATTGTGCCGTTGGCGCTGTGGCTGGTGCAGGATCGCTCAGCCCCGCGCGCCCAGGGCCTGCAGCACATCTGCGCTGCGCACTGGCAGGCGGGCAAAGCGCACCCCGGTGGCGTCGCGCAGCGCATTCGCAACGGCGCCTGCCCCTGCCACCATCGCGGTCTCGCCCGCACCTGTAGGTGGCGCATTGCTGTCGATCAGGTGCACATGCAGCGGTGGCACATCGCCCATGCGTGGCAGCGGGTAGTCGGCAAAGCTGGCAGCGGCCACGCCCGAGCGTGCCACGGGCAGTTGCTCGTGCAGCACCATGCCCAGGCACCACACGAGGTTGCCTTCGGTCTGCGCGCGTACGCCGTCGGGCTGCAGCACCAGGCCGCAGTCGTGCGCGCACCACAGCGCTGTCACGCGCACCTGGCCGGTGGCGCGGTGCACCTCCACGTCGGCCACGGCGGCGGCGTAGCTCACGCCCTTGTAGATGCCGCCTGCGATGCCGCGCCCGCGCAAGGTGGTGGCGTCGCTGGCGGGGTGCTCGGGCCAGCGGGCTTCGGCGGCGGCGCGGCGCAGCACCTGGGCCAGGCGTTCGTCGGTGGTGTGCTGCAGGCGCCAGGCCAGTGGGTCGGCCCCGGCCAGGCGCGCGCATTCGTCCATGGCGCTTTCCACCACCAGGGTGTTGGGCCCCGCGCCCAGGCCGCGCCATGGACCGGTGTGCACGGGCAGGCGCTGGGCGGTGAACTCGATGCGCTGTTGGGGCACGTCGTATGGCATTTGTGCGCCGCGCGCCACGCCGCTGTCGCCTGCGAGGTCGGCCAGGGTTTGCATCCACACCGGCATGGCGGCGGGCGTGAACAGGATGTGGCTGCTGGCCAGCGCATGCCACCAGTGGGTGATGCGCCCACCCTGCACGCGCGCCCGCACACGGTGGCTGGAGGGCGGGCGCTGGAAGCCCTGGGCAAACTCCTGCGTGCGGCTCCATTGCACCTTGACGGGCGCGCCCACGGCCTGGGCGAGCACGGCGGCTTCCAGCTCCACCGTGCACAGCGTGCGCCCCCCAAATCCGCCGCCGATGCGGCAGGCCTGCACCTCGATGCGTTCTGCATCCAGGCTGAATTGGCGAGCCAGCACATCGCGCATGTAGAACAGGTCTTGGGTGCCCGCCCATACCTTCAGGGCGATGTCTTTTTTGTCTGGGTCGGCCAGCCAGTGCGCCGTGGCGCTGCGGGGCTCGATGGGTGCGTGGGCTGCCAGGGGCACGTCCATGCGCAGGTCCAGCGTCCATGCTGTGTCTGTGGGCATGTCGTCTTTGCGCAGGCAGTGCTGCAGCGCTCCCCGGCGCAGGTGGGTGTCGATGTCGATGCGCTTATCGATGGCGGCCTGCTCGAACGCGCTGCCATCTTCCACCTGCCATTGCACGGCCAGCGAAGCGGCGATGCGGTCGAGCGCGGCAGGCGTGCGCGCCACGATGCCCAGGCCCAGGCTGCCCATCTGCATCAGGCGCGGGTGCTGCACCACGGCCACGCAGGCCGGGTCGGCGCGGGCGGTCGCCTCGTCCCACGCCTGGGGGCGCGAGGCCAGTTCAGCCGACACCGGTGCGCGCAGCACGCGGCCATAGAGCAGGCCGGGCAGGCGCGTATCGCCCGCAAACAGCGGCTGGCCGGTGACGAGGGCGTGCAACTGGCCGGGCGCTGCCGCCGCTTCTTGGGCTGCCCCCGCGCGCGGCTGCAGGCTGCGCAGCGCGCTGGGTGCAATGTCGCGCGCAGCCAGCGTGCCCGTGGTCTGGCCCTGCGCCAGGGCCTCGCGCAGGGTGGCGCAGGCGCGGGCCAGGGGCAGGGCAAAGTCCTGCACGCTGGCGCTGCCCACGGTGGCGCGTACGCGGGCAATGTGGCGGGTGCCGGGCAGTTGCAGATGCACCTGCGCGGGTGGCACGCCCAGCTCGGCGGCGGCCAGGCCCTGCAGTGCGGCGCTGATTTGCTGGCCCATTTCGGCGCTGGGCAGCCACAGGGTGAAGCGGCCATTTTCGTGCCGTATCCAGCCCAGCGCGTCGTCGGCGGTGGAGGTGGGGCGCTTGGGGATCACCGGCACCAGGCCGCAGCCTGCGAGCGTGACGGTGAGTGCACCTGCCGCCGCTGCTGCAAAAAACTGGCGGCGCTTCATGGCGTGGTGCCCCCAGCCGCTGGGTGCCCAGCCGCCTGGTGGATGGCTGCACGCACGCGGTGCTGGGTGCCGCAGCGGCACAGGTGGCCCGACATGGCGGCATCGATCTGCGCATCGCTGGGGCGGGGCGTGGCGCGCAGCAGGGCCACGGCGCCCATGATCTGGCCGCTTTGGCAGTAGCCGCATTGGGGCACGCGCAGGTCCAGCCAGGCTTGTTGCACCGGGTGCAGGGTGCCATCGGCTGCGGCCAGCCCCTCAATGGTGGTGATGCTGCGCCCCTGCAGCCCGCGCGCGGTCTGCAGGCAGGCGCGCTGCGCCACGCCGTCCACCAGCACGGTGCAGGCGCCGCACTGGCCCATGCCGCAGCCAAAGCGGGTGCCCGCCAGGCCCAGCGGCTCGCGCAGCAGCCAGAGCAGGGGTTCGTCCTCCCAGCCTGGGGGCACGGGCCGGGGTTGTTGGTTCAGGGTGATGTGCATACAAGCCTCCGTGGGTGGAACGGAGGCCAGTGTGCAAAGCCGGGCGCGGCGGGTCTTGAAGATTTGCGCCAAACGCTGCCGGGCTGTTTCAGCCGGCTGCGCGGTGGGTGGGGCGGAAAATGGTGGTCAAAATGGCCGTTTGCGCACGTCCATCCAGCGCAAATAGCTATTTTTTTTGAAGCAAAGCATTCCACTGCGGCATGGCTTGCGCCCACCACAGCCGCAGGCGCATGGCCCATTCGGGCGTGTAGCCCGAGGTGGCAAACCGCACCTGGCCGTGCGCGTCGATCACCACCAGCGCAGGCACGGCGCGCACGCCCCAGCTGCGCGACAGGGTGCCCTGTGGGTCCACCGCCGTCTGCCAGGGCATGCTGCGCTGGCGCTGCACCTGGGCCACCTTCTCCGCGTTGCCGGACTGCATGGCCACGCCCAGCACGGGCCAGTCGTTGGACAGGCTTGCGATGCTGGGCTCTTCCAGCTTGCAGATGGAACACCACTCGGCCCAGAAGTGCACCGCCACGGCCTGACCGGGGTGCTGGGCGCGCCATGCGGCCAGGGTGGTGGTGACACCAGTGGCACCAGCGTTGGGGGCCATCACCAGCGCCACATCGGGCGCGGGGCCCTGGGGCAGGTCGCGTGTGCGCCAGGTGTCCACCGCCACGACGGCCATCCAGGCCAGCGCGAGGGTGGCCAAGTGCTGCTTCCAGCCTTGGCGCAGGGACTGCGCAGCGCGGGTGGCGAGTGCCTTCAGCATGCTGGGGCTGCGGCGTTGCGAATCAGCGCAGCACTTCCAGCAGCCTGTCCAGCCCGCCCTGGTTGATGGCGACCTTGGCCTGTGCGCGCACGGTGGGCTTGGCGTGGTAGGCCACGGACAGGCCCGCCGCGCCCATCATGGGCAGGTCGTTGGCGCCGTCGCCCACGGCGATCGCTTGCTGCGGCGAGATGCCCATGAGCGAGGCCACTTCCAGCAGCGTGCGGCGCTTCTCGGCGCCGTCGCAGATGTCGCCCCAGGCCTGGTCCACCATGCGGCCGGTGAGTTGGCCGTCTTGCACTTCCAGCATGTTGGAGCGGGCAAAGTCGATACCCAGGCCTGCCTTCACGCGGTCGGCAAAGAAGGTGAAGCCACCGGAGACCAGCAGCGTGGTCAGGCCTGCGCCCTTGGCGGCAGTGATGAGTTCCTGGGCGCCGGGGTTGAAGCGCAGGCGCTCGGTGAACACCTGCTCCATGTGCTGCACCGTTACGCCCTTGAGCAGGGCCACGCGCTGGCGCAGGCTCTCTTTGTAGTCGGTGATCACGCCTTGCATCGCCGCTTCGGTGATGGCGGCCACCTCGGCCTTGCGGCCTGCGGCGTCGGCTATTTCGTCCACACACTCGATGTTGATGAGGGTGGAGTCCATGTCAAACGCGATGAGCTTGTAGGCCGACAGGGACAGCGGGGGCGTGATGCCCTGGATGACAAGTCCGGGGGCGAATTCGGTAGCGTGGGTCATGGCGCAGACGGGGGTGTTTGGTGAGGGGGAGAAACAACCCGCAATGGTATCGCCCCGCTCCATGCCCCTTCAGCCTGCGCAATTGGGTCTCTTGACATGCTGGCCCGCCGCAGTGGAGGCGGGCGCCGCCGAGCTGCTACCGTGTCAGCGCGACGGCGGCTGGCCCTTGGCGCTGCCGCTGCCAGCCCTTGCGCGGCCCGCAGGGTTGGGCGCGGGTGGCTCGTTCATCTTGACCAGGAACATGCGCAGAAAGAACGCGGCCATGCACAGCATGAACCCGATGCCAATGATGCTCATCAGTCCGTAGTCGGTAGAGAAAAGATCGTTCAGCAGCTTCATGGTGGAGCACTCCTTGTGGTGGGTGTGGCATCCACTATCGCGCGGCGCAGTGCCAAGCCCCTTGCGCTGTGTCAAGCATCGGCTGCAGGCTGGTGCAGCAGGCGTCCGCGCTGCGAAAGCCTGGGCGCGAGGCGATGCGCGTGTTGCCATCTGGCATGGCGCGGGATGGCGGAGGCCTGCCGATCGGCTTCAGTCTGCCAACCTGGTTGTGCACCCCACAGGGCCGCGCCTCACGCTTGGCATCTCCGGCGGTGGGTGCGTGTTTGGCGTCGTGTGACTCAATCGCGCTCTGCCGCCACTAGCAGGGAGGCGATGCGCTGCTGCAGCGCTTGTGCCGCCGCAGGCTGGGCCTGCAGCCACGCGTGCAGGGCGTGGCCCACGCCGGGCAACTTCACCACCTCCACGCTGCGTGCAGCCACGGCGGCCTGACCGTAGCCCTGGATGACGGCGGGTGGAATCACCGCATCCTCCGTGCCCCAGACCAGCAGCAGTCGGCCGCGATAGCGCCCCAGCGCCGACCAGGCCGGTGCGCTGGCAAAGTCCGTGGTGGCGCGCAGTGCCTGCTGGAAGGCCGGGCCGAAGGGCTGGTGCTCGGCTGCTGGCGTGTAGGCCGCAGGGCAAAACAGCACCAGGGCGCGCGGCTGCAGGGTGTCCAGCAGCTGGCAAGCCGTGTGGCCGCCCATGCTCGAAGCCATCAACGCCAGGGGTGGATGGGCCGGGTGCAGCCCCAGGTGGGCGGCCACGGCCTGCGCCTGCGCTTGGCGATCGGCCAGGCTGGAGCCCAGCAGGCTGCCACCCGTTGCGCCATGGCCCAAACAGTCGAAGGCGGCGCCCGCCCAGCCCTGGCTGGCCAGAGGCTGCAGCAGGTAGTCCATGCGCCGGTGGTCGGTGGCCGCGCCGCCGCCGTGCAGGGACAACAGGCGCGGCACTGCAGCGGTCGTGGTGCTCCAGGTGCTGCCGTGCAGCCGGTGGGGGCCGTGGGCCACGGTAAAGGGCCTGCGCAAGGCTTCCTGCCTCGGTTCCGTCCCGGCGTCAGCTATTTTTGCCATCGAGGTACACCGCATCCGACCAGGTGGCCAGCCACCCAGGTTTGAAGGCCACGAACACCGCACACAACATGCCGGTGACCACCGCGTCGCCCCAGGCCATCAGCCAGCGGGCGACCAGCGAGAGCTGATCGCTGACGCCCGGCAGCGTGTGGCCGGCCCATTGCGCCAAGCTGCCCGCCACAAACAGGCACAGCGCCGTGCCCAAAAAGCCCCGCCCCAGCACGTAGACAAAGGCGCGCACGCCGACCAGCGAGCGTGTCCCCGCCAAGCGGCGCAGCACCACGCCCAGCAGCAGCGCCAGCGTGGCAGGCACCACGCCTTGCCACACGGCCACGCCCATGGCGTCCTGCCACCCCAGGCTGGGCGAAAGCAACGCAGCGGTGGCACCCACCGCCAGCAGTGTGGGCACTGCCAGCGGCCAGCCCAGCATCAGCACCACCAGGCAGGCACCCGACCACTGCAGCTGCAGCGGCATGGCGTGCAGTGTGGGCAGGGCCCACAGCCAGGGCAGAAAGACCAGTGTGGCGAGCAGCGGCGTCCACAGTGCAGACGGCGCGCCGTGGCTTTCGTGCGCCAGCGGCTTGCGGCTGGCCAGCAGGCGCCAGGGCCGCGCGGCCAGGGCGGCCACCAGGGCCACAGGGAGGAGGGCGGCTTCAAGCCACATGGTTGCTTTTTGCTATGCTATTGATAGCTATTGCGGCATGATGGACGCGCGGGGGAGGCCAATTTTTCTCAAAATTGAACCCTCACGCAGCCACCTGCGGCTGCCCCAGCGAGCGCAGCACATCCCGCACCATCTGCGCGCGGTCCTTGGGGTCCTTGAGCTCGCGTTCGATGCGCAGTTTCTCGTTGCCCGCGAGCTTGATGTGCTTGTTCTTCTGGATCAGCTCGATGATGCGCATCGGGTCGATGGGCGGCTGGGGCTTGAAGGTGATGTTGATGACGCCCGGGGCGGCATCCACCTTCACCACGCCGTAAGGCTGGCTCAGAACGCGCAGGCGGTGCACGTCGATCAGGGTCTGGGCCTGCGGCGGCAGCTTGCCAAAGCGGTCCACGATCTCTTCGAGCAGGCCGTCGATCTGGTCGAGGTTCTTGGCGGTGGCCAGCTTCTTGTAGAACGACAGGCGCAGGTGCACGTCGCCGCAGTAGTCGTCGGGCAGCAGGGCGGGCGCGTGCAGGTTGATGTCGGTGGTGACGGACAGGGGCGAGAGCAGGTCGGGCTCCTTGCCGGCCTTGAGTGCCTTGACGGCCTCGTTCAGCATCTCGTTGTAGAGCTGGAAGCCCACTTCGAGCATGTTGCCGCTCTGGTTCTCGCCCAGCACCTCGCCCGCACCGCGAATCTCCAGGTCGTGCATGGCCAGGTAGAAGCCGCTGCCCAGTTCTTCCATCTGCTGGATGGCATCGAGGCGCTGCGCGGCGTGTTTGGTCAGGCCCTCGGTGTCGGGCACCATGAGGTAGGCGTACGCCTGGTGGTGGCTGCGGCCCACGCGCCCGCGCAGCTGGTGCAGCTGCGCCAGGCCGAACTTGTCGGCGCGGCTCATGATGATGGTGTTGGCCGTGGGCACATCGATGCCGGTCTCGATGATGGTCGAGCACAAGAGGATGTTGAAGCGCTGGGCCACGAAGTCGCGCATCACGCGCTCCAGCTCGCGCTCGGGCATCTGGCCGTGGGCCACGGCGATGCGGGCCTCGGGCAATATCTCTTCGAGCTTCTGGCGGCGGTTCTCGATGGTCTCCACTTCGTTGTGCAGGAAGTAGACCTGGCCGCCGCGCTTCAATTCGCGCAGCACCGCCTCGCGGATCACGCCCGTGCCCTCGTTGCGCACAAAGGTCTTGATCGCCAGGCGCCGCTGCGGCGCGGTGGCGATGACCGACAGGTCGCGCAGCCCTTCGAGCGCCATGCCCAGCGTGCGCGGGATGGGCGTGGCGGTGAGGGTGAGCACGTCCACCTCGGCGCGCAGGGCCTTCATCTGCTCCTTGTGGCGCACGCCGAAGCGGTGCTCCTCGTCGATGATGAGCAGGCCCAGGTTGTGGAACTTGGTGGATTCGGAGAGCAGCTTGTGCGTGCCCACCACGATGTCCACGGTGCCGTCGCCGATGCCCTTGATGGCGGCGGTGATCTCCTTGCCCGAACGGAAGCGCGAGACTTCGGCCACCTTCACCGGCCACTTGCTGAAACGGTCCACCAGCGTCTGGTAGTGCTGCTCGGCCAGCAGCGTGGTGGGCGCCAAAAAGGCCACCTGCTTGCCGCCCGTGACCGCCACGAAGGCCGCGCGCAGGGCGACCTCGGTCTTGCCGAAGCCCACGTCGCCGCAGACCAGGCGGTCCATGGGGCGGGCGCTGATCATGTCCTGGATCACCGCGTGGATGGCGGCGTTCTGGTCGGCCGTCTCCTCGAAGCCGAAATCGTTGGCGAAGGTCTCGTAGTCCTGCGGGCTGTAGCGGAAGGCGTGGCCTTCGCGCGCGGCACGGCGGGCGTAGATGTTGAGCAACTCGGCCGCGCTGTCGCGCACCTGCTCGGCGGCCTTGCGCTTGGCCTTTTCCCACTGGCCACTGCCAAGTTTGTGCAGCGGCGCCTCGTCGGCGCTCACACCGGTGTAGCGGCTGATCAGCTGCAGCTGGCTCACGGGCACGTAGAGCACGGCCTTGTCGGCGTATTCCAGGTGCAGGAACTCTTGCATGGCGGGCGTGCCGTCGGGGTTCTTGTTGCCCACGTCCATGTTGACGAGGCCCCGGTAGCGGCCGATGCCATGGGCGCTGTGCACCACGGGGTCGCCCACGTTGAGTTCGGCCAGGTCCTTGATCAGCGCCTCGACGTCGCTCACCTGCTCCTGCTTCTTGCGCCGGCGCGTGGTGGGGCCGGCGGCGAAGAGCTCGGTCTCGGTGACGAAGTCGATGCCGTCCTCGATCCAGCTAAAGCCCACGGTGAGTCCGGCGGTGGCAATGCCCACCTTCTCCTCGGCCGTTCCCTGGAACTCGGCCAGTGAATCGAAGGCCGGCGGGTTCACGCCGCTGGCGCGCAGGAAGTCGAGCAGGCTCTCGCGCCGGCCATCGCTCTCGGCCAGCAGCAGCACGCGGTGCTGCGTGTTGCGGATGTGGGCGTGCAGGCGGGCCAGCGGGTCCTCGGCGCCGCGCACCACCGACAGGTCGCCGAGCTTGTGGAAGTGGGGGTTGTCATCCACGTCCTCCACGCCGGGGCGGATGGACAGCTGCGCGTGTTCCTTGGCGCGCGTGTAGAACTGGTCGGCCGACAGGAACAGCGCTTCCGGTGGCAGCGCAGGGCGTTCGGGGTCGCCCTGCACCAGGCGGAAGCGGTCCTTGGTGTCCTGCCAGAAGCGCTGGAAGGCGGGCTCCAGGTCGCCGTGCAGAACCACCGTGGCTTCGCCGCCCAGGTAGTCGAACACGGTGGCGGTCTCGTCGAAGAACAGCGGCAGGTAGTACTCGATGCCGGCGGTGGCCACGCCCGCGCCCATGTCCTTGTAGATGCGGCTCTTGGTCGGGTCGCCCTCCAGCATTTCGCGCCAGCGGCTCCTGAACTTGGCGCGCGCCTCGTCGTCCATGGGGAACTCGCGGCCGGGCAAGAGGCGCACCTCGGGCACGGGGTACAGGCTGCGCTGGCTGTCGGGATCGAACGTGCGGATGCTGTCGATCTCGTCGTCGAACAAATCCACACGGTAGGGCACCAGCGAGCCCATGGGGAACAGGTCGATCAACCCGCCGCGCACCGCGTACTCGCCCGGACTCACCACCTGCGAGACGTGGCTGTAGCCGGCCAGCGTGAGCTGGGCCTTGAACTTCGCCTCGTCGAGCTTTTGCTTGACCTTGAAGTGGAAGGTGTAACCCGCAAGGAAGGAGGGCGGTGCGAGGCGGTACAGCGCCGTGGTGGCGGGCACCAGCACCACGTCGGCGCCGGTGTCCCTGTCCTTCTGGCTGATGCGCCAGAGCGTGGCCAGGCGCTCGCTGATCAGGTCCTGGTGCGGAGAGAAGGTGTCATACGGCAGCGTCTCCCAGTCAGGGAACAGCGCGCAGCGCAGCGTGGGCGCGAAGAACGCCATTTCCTCGATGAGGCGCTGCGCATCGGTGGCGTCGGCCGTGACGATGGCGGTGGTGCGGCCCGCTGCCTTGTCACGTTCGGCCAGGCGGGCCAGCAGCAGCGAATCGGCGCTGCCCACGGGGCGGGGCAGGGTGAAGCGTTTTCCGGGGGAGAGTTTGGGCAGTTCCATGCGGACGGAGTCGGTCGTCTGGCCCGCCGCATCCCCTGGGGCGCGAAGCGCGCACGGGCTGGATCGGGGGCAACGGGGCATTTTAGTGATGCATGGCCTGATGTGCTGCATGCCGCTTCGGATGCCGGTGCCCCATGGGGCGGTGGGCTGCAGCACAGGCGCCGTGGGGCATCCTCCTAGAATGCGCGTCTCATGACCATCGACCCGTTGCTGCAACCTTCGCTCGCCGCTTCCCATACCCCCACGTCGGCACCGGGGCGCCTGTGGGCGCTGGTGCCCTGCGCCGGGGTGGGATCGCGGGCCGTGGCGCACCCACCGGCGGCGCCCGCAAGCAGCACGATGTCGGCCTTTGGAGCGCTGGCTGGTGCGGCGGGTGAGGCCGCGCTGCCGTTGTTGCCCAAGCAGTACCACCTGGTGGCGGGCCATCCCATGGTCATGCACACGCTGGCCGCCTTTGCGGGCGTGGCGCGGCTGGCGGGCACGCTGGTGGCGGTGGCGGCAGGGGACCACTTCCTGGGCGCCCATGCCCACCCCTCGTTTTTTGTAGCCCACTGCGGCGGGCCCACACGCGCCGCCACGGTGCAGGGTGGGATCACCACCCTGCTGGAGCGTGGCGCGGACCGCGATGACTGGGTGCTGGTGCACGATGCCGCGCGCTGCCTGGTCACTGCCGAGCAGATCGACCGGCTCATCGACGCCTGCATCCATGATTCCGTGGGCGGCCTGCTGGCGCACCAGCTGGCGGATACGCTCAAGACCTCCATCGACGGACCGGGCGGCGTGCGCGTCGCATCCACCGTGGACCGCAGCAACAAGTGGCTGGCGCAAACGCCGCAGATGTTTCGCATCGGCCCGCTGCTCGATGCGCTGGCCAAGGTGGGCACCAATGTGACCGACGAGGCCAGCGCCATGGAGGCCATGGGCCTGCACCCGCGCCTGGTGCCTGGTGGTGCGCAGAATTTCAAGGTGACCTACCCCGACGACTTCGCGCTGGCCGAGGCCGTGCTGGCCCAGCGCGGCCATGGCACCACGCTGGCCCGTTTTGGCGGCGAGCGTGGGCTGGGCGCCAGCGAAACAGGGCGCAAGACGATTTTTTGAAGCACTTCCTGCGCGCTTGGTGGTTGGCGTGGGCGCAGGAAAGTGATGGATCAATAGACCCGTAGAGGTTCACGAAGCTCAGCGCAGCGGCTTTGGCAAGGCGGGGCTGCCTCGACACAACGACTTTGTGAATCGCTCAGAAAAGGACAGAGATGAGTTTCAGGATTGGTGAGGGTTGGGATGTGCATGCGCTGGTGCCCGGCCGTGCCTTGGTGATTGGTGGCGTTCACATTCCCCACACCATGGGCCTGCTCGGCCATTCGGATGCCGATGTGCTGCTGCATGCCATCACCGACGCCATTCTGGGCGCGGCGGGCCTGGGTGACATTGGCCGCCACTTCCCTGATACGGATGCGCAGTTCCGTGGCGCCGATTCGGCCGTGCTGCTGGCAGAGGCGGCGCGCCGGGTGCGCGCTGCGGGCTACAGCATCGGCAACGTGGACAGCACCGTGGTGGCCCAGGCACCGCGCCTGGCTGCGCACATTCCGGGCATGCGCGAGTGCATTGCCAAGGCGCTGGCGGTGGAACCCGACCAGGTCAACGTCAAGGCCAAGACGGCCGAGCGCCTGGGGCCTGTGGGCCAGGGCCTGGCCATGGAAGCGCGCGCAGTGGCGCTGATCTACAAGGCCTGAGCCTTCAGGCGGTCCGCGCAGCCCAGGCCGCCACATAGCCCGGCGTGGCCGCCGTGTTCAGTGGGTCGGCCACGGGAGCACCGCGCACCTGCGCCAGCGGCAACACGCCCGCCCATGCAGGGTGCTGCATGTCTTCTTCGTCGTCCACCGGTGCGCCGCTGCGCACTTTGCACGCGGCTTCATCGAGGGATATGCGCAGCACCGTGGTAGCCGCGAACTCCTTGTCGTTGCCCGCGCGGATCTCGGCCTGCCGGCCTACGGCCAGATGGTCCATGAGCGCGGCCAGGGCCGCGTGTTTGTTGGCCACGGCCTCGAAGCGGCCATAAATCATGGCCGAGCGGTAGTTCATCGAATGGTTGAAGGCCGAGCGCGCCAGCACCAGGCCGTCGAGGTGGGTGATGGTGACGCAGGCCTGCGCACCCTGGCCCAGCCACTTGACCATGCGCCCGCCGTTGGAGCCGTGGATGTACAGGTGCTCACCCTCGCGCCAACACGCCGTAGGGATGTTGTGCGTGCCCTTGTCGTCGGCAAAAGCCACGTGGCACAGGTAGGCGGCGTCGATGATGGCGTGCACCGTGGCGCGGTCGTAGCGGGCGTTCTCGGCTACGCGGCGTACGCGGGTGCGGTCGGTGGCGGGCAGGGGGGCGACGGTGTCGGTCACGGGGTGAGGTTCCGATAAAAAGTGGAAGAAGGGGCGCAATGTAGGTCTTCTATGGCGCCAGAATAAGACCCACAAAGCAACTGTTTTTTAAGGCCACAGATCGCGATGGATTTTCAACTCCTGTTCAGCACCTTCCAGGCTCAGCCTGCGCACGCACGCTGGCCGCAGCAGCGTCAGCTGCACGAATGCCTGCGCCATGGCATCCGCAGCGGCACGCTGGCCGGTGGCATGCGCCTGCCCGCCAGCCGCACGCTGGCGGCCGAGCTGGGCGTGGCGCGCAACAGCGTGCTGTATGCCTACGAGCAGCTTGCCACGGAGGGCTTTATCGTGGCCACCCGGCGCGGCAGTGTGGTGGCGACGCTGGCCGGGCGGCTGGTGGCTGGGGCCGCGCCAGCGCAGCCTGTGGCTGTGGCGCGCACAGTGCTGTCGCGGCGCGCACAGAACATGCCGCTGCTGCCGGGGGCGGAGACTGCGGCCGCGTTCGCCCCCGGCGTGCCCGCGCTCGCCGACTTCCCGGTGCTGCGCTGGCGGCGCATGCTGGAGCGGGCCTGGGCCACGCTCACGCCCGCGCAGCTCAACTACGCTGATCCGGCGGGTGACCCTGCGCTGCGCGAGGCCATCGCGGGCCACCTGCGCGTGGCGCGCGGCGCGCTGGTGGACGCCTCGCAGGTTTTCATCACCGACGGCACGCAAAGCAGCCTGGACCTGTGCGCCCGCGCATTTGCCGATGCGGGCGACAAGGTGTGGATGGAGAACCCCGGCTACCAGGGCGCGGTGGCGGCTTTTCGTGCCGCGCAGCTCAAGGCCGTGGGCATTGTGGTGGACGATGAGGGCATGGCCCCTGTGGCGAGCGACTGGCTGCGCCAGCGGCCACGGCTGATTTACACCACGCCGTCACACCATTACCCCGTGGGCAGCGTGATGAGCCTCGCGCGGCGCCTGGCGTTGATCGAGGGCGCGCGCCAGGCGGGCGCGCTGGTGATCGAGGACGACTACGACAGCGAGTTCCGCCACGATGGCCCGCCTCTGGCCTGCATGCAGGGCCTGGCGCCCGATGCGCCCGTGGTCTATCTGGGGACTTTCAGCAAGACGCTGTTCCCGGGGCTGCGCATCGGTTTCATGGTGGTGCCAGCGGCCTTGGCCCCCGCATTGGCCCTGCTGCTGGACCGCGCGGCACCGCGCGGGCGCACGGCCGAGCAGCGCGCGCTGGCGGAATTCATCGTGAGCGGCCAGTTCGCGCTGCACCTGCGGCGCATGCGCCGCCTTTACCGCCAGCGGCGTGATGCGCTGGTGGCCGCACTTGCGCAGCACCTGGGCGATGTGGCCAGCGTGCACGGCGGCACGGCGGGCATGCACCTGGCCCTGCGCCTGCACGACGGTGCGGCAGATGATGTGGCGCTGAGCGCGCGCCTCATGGCGCGTCACGGCATCATGGCGCCCGCGTTGAGCCTGCATGCCGTGGGCTTGCGCGCGCAGCCTTGGCGCGGCTTTTTGCTGGGCTATGCGCAGGTGCCGGTGGAGGCGATGGAGCCGTTAGTAAAGAAGCTTGCTAACGTGGTGCGCGGTGGTGCCTAGGCGCTGTTGCGCTCGATGATGGAAAAGCCGATGTCCACCACGCGCTCCGTCACGGGCTTGCCCTCGGCGCGGTCGGCGATCAGCTGCGCTGCCGTCTGGCCCATGCGGGTGCCATCAATGCGCACGGTGGAGAGGCTGGGGCTCACGGTCTGCGCAAAGTCGATGTCGCCAAAGCCCATCACCGCGAGCTGATCGGGCACGGCGATGCCGCGCACGCGCGCCTCGGTCAGCACACCCAGTGCCAGCATGTCGGAACTGCAGAACACGGCGTCCAGGTCGGGCGCCTCAGCCAGCAGGGCTGCCAGCCCCTCGCGGCCATCGGCATGGGTGGTGGGCGACTTGCCCAGGCGCACCGTGGGCGGGCGCAGGCCCAGGCGCTGGGCCGCTGCAGTGAAGCCGCTCGCGCGGCGGGCGGCACGCTCGTCACCACCACTGAGCAGCGCTAGGTGCCGCCGCACTTTGGCAAACAGGTGCTCGCACACGGCCGCGCCCAGTGCTTCATGCCGCAGACCCACCAGCATGTCGATGGGGGTGTCGGTGAAGTCCCAGGTTTCGACGATGGGGATGCCCGAGGCGGTGAGCAGGCGCCGCCCTTCTGGTGAATGCATCACACCCGTGACCACGATGCCGTCGGGCCGCCGCCCGACAATGGCCCGCAGCAACGCGTCCTCGCGCGAACGCGCGTAGCCCACCTGACCCAACATCACCTGAAAGCCGCGCTGCTCCAGCGCTTCGGTGAGCGCCTGCACCATTTCGCCAAACAAGGGGCCTGTGAGCGTGGGCACCAGTGCTGTGACCACATGGCTGCGCGCAGAGCGCAAGCCGCCCGCCACCAGGTTGGGCACATAGCCCAGCGCAGACACGGCCTCATGCACGCGTTCTCGCGTGCGCTCGGACACCTGCTGCGGGGTGTTGATGGCGCGCGAGACAGTGATCATCGACACGCCAGCGCGCTCGGCCACTTCACGCAACGTGACTGCGGGGCGGTCGCGGCCGGGGAGGGGGACGGGCTGTGCCGGGTCGGGGGCGTGCATGGTGGCGGAGTCTAAAGCGGGAAGTCATTGGCTCGGTGCCACAGGTGCCCTCGCGGCGCATTGTCTAGCCACGGAATTAAAAACCAAGGGTTTATCCTATGTTGTCTGACAATGTTAACGTTAACATTCGCACATTCAAGAAATTTAGTCGCTGTTGGCCGCGAAATCAACCAGCTTGTACGACCTTGTGATTTGTTTTTCACCATTCACTGCGCGCTATTCACCATGACCCCCCAAGACCTCAAAACCATCATGGGCTCCGGCCTGCTGTCCTTCCCCATCACGGACTTCGACGAGCAGGGCAACTTCCGCCCCAAGTCCTACATCGAGCGCCTGGAGTGGCTCGCCCCCTACGGTGCCAGCGCCCTGTTTGCAGCCGGTGGCACGGGTGAATACTTCTCCCTGTCGGGCCCCGAGTACAGCGAAGTCATCAAGACGGCCGTGGACACCTGCCGGGGCAAGGTGCCCATCATTGCCGGTGCCGGTGGCCCCACCCGCACAGCGATTGCCCATGCGCAAGAGGCCGAGCGCCTGGGCGCCCACGGCATCCTGCTCTTGCCCCACTACCTGACCGAGGCCGGGCAGGAGGGCCTGATCGAGCATGTGGCCCAGGTGTGCAACAGCGTGAAGTTCGGTGTGATCGTCTACAACCGCGACCGCACCAAGCTCACGGCCGACTCTTTGGCCATCCTGGCCGAGCGCTGCCCCAACCTGATCGGTTTCAAGGACGGCGTGGGCAATATCGAGACCATGTCTTCCATCTACATGAAGATGGGTGACCGTTTCTCGTACCTGGGTGGCCTGCCCACAGCCGAGGTGTATGCGGCGGCGTACAAGGCACTCGGTACGCCGGTGTATTCGTCGGCGGTGTTCAACTTCATCCCGAAGACGGCCATGGAGTTCTACAAGGCAGTGGCAGCGGACGACACGGCCACGCAGCACCGGCTGCTCAAGGAGTTCTTCATGCCTTACCTGGCCATCCGCAACCGGGTGGAGGGCTATGGCGTGTCCATCATCAAGGCGGGAGCACGCATCGTGGGCCATGACGGCGGGCCGGTGCGCGCGCCGCTGACGGATCTCAAGCCCCATGAGGTGGAAGAGCTGGCTGCGCTCATCAAGAAGCTCGGCCCGCAGTAAACCGCAGAGACCAACGCCTGCTCCACGAAGATTTTCGAAAGAGGCCCCGCAGAGGGCCACCGACACCACCCACTCCGGAGACATTCACCATGATCCTCAAGAAATTGCTGATGGTTGCCAGCGCCTGCAGCCTGGCTTTTACCGCATCTGCCCAGACGGGCACGTCTGCCGCGTGGCCTGAGAAGCCCGTGACCATTGTTGTGCCGTTCCCTGCCGGGGGCTCCACCGATATGGTGGCCCGTGCCATGGCCCTGCACATGGGAGACAAGCTGGGCCAGAGCTTTGTCGTGGACAACCGCCCCGGCGCCACAGGCACGTTGGGCGCCGGCGCGGTCAAGCGCGCTGCGCCCGATGGCTACACGCTGCTGGTGTCCTCGCTCGGTGCCTTTGTGGTGGCGCCGCACCTGCTCAAGAGCGTGCCGTATGACGCGCTCAAGGATTTCGACTACATCACCGTGCCGGTGCAGGCGCCCAACGTGCTGGTGGCCGCCCCTGGCCAGAAGGCGCGCACCGTGAAGGAGGTGATCGCCCAGCTCAAGGCCAACCCCGGCAAGGTGAGCTTCGCGAGTTCGGGCAACGGTTCGTCGGATCACCTTTCGGCCGAAGTGTTCTGGCAGCAGAGCGGCACCGAAGGCCTGCACATCCCCTACAAGGGAGGTGCTCCAGCCATCAACGACCTGCTGGGCGGCCAAGTGGAGTTCTCGTTCCAGAACGTGAACGCCGTGCTGCAACACATCCGCGCCGGCAAGCTGCATGCGATTGCCGTGACGGGCGACAAGCGCAGCCCCGTTCTGCCCGACGTGCCCACCCTGGCCGAGGCTGGCGTGGCAGGTGCCGAGGTGTACTCGTGGCAGGGCATGGCCGCGCCCAAGGGTCTGCCGCCTGCACTCAGGAAGAAGCTCTCGGACGCCGCCATCGCCGCCATGAATGACCCTGCCGTGAAGAAGCGCATGCTCGATCAGGGCCTGGAGATTGTGGCGAGCACGCCCGAGGCCTTCACCGCCTACCAGGCGCGCGAGTTCGCGCGTTGGAAGACAGTCATCGAAACCCGCAAGATCACCGCTGATTGAGACTTACCCCGAGGCGCCTGCGCGCGCCTCATCTTCGCTTCCGGACCACCATGACTACTCCATCCATCCCCTCCGCCACCAGCACCCCCGTCGTCACCGAGCTGCGCGTGGTGCCCGTGGCGGGCCATGACAGCATGCTCATGAACCTGAGCGGCGCGCACGGTCCCTTCTTCACGCGCAACCTGATCATCCTGCGCGACAGCGCGGGCAACACCGGGGTGGGCGAGGTGCCCGGCGGTGAGAAGATCCGTCAGACCATCGAGGATGCGCGTCCGTTGATCGTGGGCCAGCCCATCGGCAGCCACAACGCCGTGCTCAACGCCATGCGTGCCCAGTTCGCCGACCGCGATGCGGGCGGGCGCGGCCTGCAGACCTTCGACCTGCGCATCACCATCCACGCAGTGACGGCAGTGGAGTCGGCCTTCCTCGATCTGCTGGGCCAGCACCTCAACGTGCCCGTGGCTGCCCTGCTGGGCGACGGCGTGCAGCGTGAATCGGTGCAGATGCTGGGCTACCTGTTCTACGTGGGCGACCGCGAGAAGACCGACCTGGTCTACCGCACCGAGCCCGGTGCCGACAACGACTGGTTCCGCCTGCGCAACGAGAAGGCCATGGATGCCAAGGGCATCGTGCGCCTGGCCGAGGCTGCGTATGAGCGCTATGGTTTCGCCGACTTCAAGCTCAAGGGCGGCGTGCTGCGCGGCGAGGAAGAGGTCGAGGCCATCCGCGCGCTGCACGAGCGCTTTCCCGAAGCGCGTGTGACGCTGGACCCCAACGGCGGCTGGCTGCTCAAGGACGCGGTCCGCATCACGCGCGACCTGCATGGCGTGATGGCGTACGCCGAAGACCCTTGCGGCGCCGAAGGCGTGTTCTCCGGCCGCGAAGTGATGGCCGAGTTCCGCCGCGCTACCGGCTTGCCCACCGCCACCAACATGGTGGCCACCGACTGGCGCGAGATGGCGCACAGCCTGGCGCTGCAGTCGGTGGACATTCCGCTGGCCGACCCGCATTTCTGGACCATGGCCGGCTCGGTGCGCGTGGCGCAGATGTGCCAGGCCTTCGACCTGACCTGGGGGTCGCATTCCAACAACCACTTCGACGTGTCGCTGGCCATGTTCACCCATGTGGGCGCTGCCGCGCCGGGCCGCGTCACGGCCATCGACACGCACTGGATCTGGCAGGACGGCGAGCGCCTGACCAAGGAACCGTTCCAGATCAAGAACGGCTTCATCGGCTTGCCCCAAAAGCCCGGCCTGGGCGTGGAGTTGGATATGGAGGAGGTGGAGCGGGCCCACCGCCTGTACCTGCAGCACGGCCTGGGCGCGCGCGACGACGCGATCGCCATGCAGTACCTGATCCCGGGCTGGAAGTTCAACAACAAGTCGCCGTGTATGGTGCGCTGAGCGGCTGGCACGCTCACCTGCACCGGCATTCGTTGGGGCATCCGCACGCAAGGCGGGTGCCCTTTTTCTTTTTTTTGGGGGGGCTTGCCGAGGTCAGGCGGCGTCACCCAGTATTTCCAGCGCCTCCTTGGATATCGCCAGCGAGAGCTCTTCCTGCAGGATGCCGGCCTTGAGCACCAGGTGCTGCAGGCGGCGTTCGCGACTGGGCTCCTTGCCGATGAAGTCGCGCTGCTCGATGCGTTGGTAGACGGCCAGCTTGTCCTGGTGCATGGCCTGCAGGCGGGCGATTTCTTTGCCCAGCCCGGTGGGGCCGACCGCAGCCTCAGCCCGTAGGCGCACCATGAGTTCGTCGCGCAGGGGCGTGGGGTCTTGCTGCTCGGAGATCCAGCGGCGCAACTCCTTGCGGCCTGCGGGCAGCAGGCGGAACTGGCGCTTGCGGCCTCGGCCCGTCTCGGCAGGCAGTGCCTCAATCCACCCCGCTGCTTCGAGCCTGGCCAGTTCGCGGTAGATCTGTTGGTGGGTGGCGTGCCAGAAATAGCCGATGGACCGGTCGAACCGCTCGGCGAGTTCCGAGCCCGAACAGGGGTGTTCGACCAAAGCGGTGAGAAGGGCGTGGGGCAGCGACATCGGAGGAAAGGCGTGGCAGCAGACTGGAAGTGCGCCATCTTGCCTGAATCGCAGATGCTTTTCATTTTATGCAACCAGTTGCATAAAAAAGTGTGCAGGGCTATATTTGTGCAACTGGTTGCATAAAAGATAAGGACCCCATCGATGAACGCCATCCTCAAGCCCGCCCAGGCATCCCTGGCCAAAGGCATCAGCCCGTACCCGCACCTGCACGCACCGCTGGACCTGGGCTTCACTACGCTCAAGAACCGCGTGCTCATGGGCTCCATGCACGTGGGGCTGGAGGAGGTGGAGCGCGGCTTCGAGCGCATGGCGGCCTTCTATGCCGAACGCGCGCGCGGCGAGGTGGGGCTGATCGTGACCGGCGGCATTGCGCCCAACGAGCGCGGCCGGCCCATGCAGGGCGGGGCCATGCTGGTCAACGAGCACGAGGCCGAGCAGCACCGCAAGGTGACCGAGGCCGTGCATGCCGAGGGCGGCAAGATCGCGATGCAGATCCTGCACTTCGGCCGCTATGCCTACCACCGCGACCTGGTTGCGCCCAGTGCCCTGCGCGCGCCCATCAACCCCCATGTGCCGCATGCGCTCACGGCCGACGAGGTGGAGCAGACCATCGAAGACTTCGCGCGCTGCGCGGCGCTGGCCCAGCACGCGGGCTACGACGGCGTGGAGGTCATGGGCTCCGAGGGCTATTTGATCAACGAGTTCATCGCCGCGCGCAGCAACCACCGCGACGACGCCTGGGGCGGCAGCTATGCCAATCGCATGCGCTTTCCGGTCGAGATCGTGCGGCGCACGCGCGAGCGGGTGGGTCCGAACTTCATCATCATGTACCGCCTGTCCATGCTCGACCTGGTGGAGGGCGGCTCCACGCTGGCCGAGGTGATCGAGCTGGCCCAGGCCATCGAGGCGGCGGGCGCCACCCTCCTTAACACCGGCATTGGCTGGCACGAGGCGCGCATTCCCACCATCGCCACCAAGGTGCCGCGCGCGGCCTATGCCTGGGTGACGAAGCAAGTGATGGGGCAGGTGGGCATACCGCTCATCACCTCCAACCGCATCAACACGCCCGAGGTGGCCGAGCGCCTGCTGGCCGAGGGCGTGGCCGACATGGTGTCGATGGCGCGCCCGCTGCTGGCCGATGCCGACTTTGTGCGCAAGGCGCGCCAGGGCCGGGCCGATGAGATCAACACCTGTATCGCCTGCAATCAGGCCTGCCTGGACCATACCTTCGGCGGCAAGATCACGAGCTGCCTGGTCAATCCCCGTGCCTGCCACGAGACGGAACTGGTAATCGCCCCCACCGCCGCCAGGAAGCGCATCGCCGTGGTCGGCGCCGGCCCCGCGGGCCTGAGCTTTGCCGTCACTGCGGCGCAGCGCGGCCATGCGGTGGTGCTGTTCGATGCCGGCAGCGAGATCGGCGGCCAGCTCAACATCGCCAAGCAGGTGCCGGGCAAGGAGGAGTTCTATGAAACCTTGCGCTACTACCGCCGCCAGCTGGAGCTGCATGGCGTGGACGTGCGCCTGAACACCCGCGTGGAAGCGGGCGACCTGGCGGGCCAGGGCTTTGACGAGGTGGTGGTGGCCACCGGCATACAGCCGCGCACGCCGGACATCGAAGGCATCACTCACCCCAAGGTGCTGAGCTACCTGGATGTGCTGCGCGACAAGCAGCCCGTGGGCCGGCGCGTGGCCATCATCGGCGCGGGCGGCATCGGCTTCGACGTGGGCGAGTACCTCACGCACGAGGGTGAGAGTGGCGCGCTGGCGCCCGCCAAGTTCAATGAGGAGTGGGGCATCGACACTGCCTACGCCCAGGCCGGCGGTCTGCGTGCCGCGCAGGTGGAGGCGCCCACGCGCCAGGTGCACCTGCTGCAGCGCAAGACCAGCAAGGTGGGCGACCAGCTGGGCAAGACCACGGGCTGGATCCACCGCACGTCCCTGAAGGCGCGCAACGTGGGCATGAGCTCGGGCGTGGCCTATGAGCGGGTGGACGACGCGGGCCTGCATATCACCATCGACAGCGGCGCGCCCCAGGTGCTGGAGGTTGACCACATCGTGGTCTGCGCCGGCCAGGAGCCGCTGCGCGCGCTGTACGACGCGCTGGTGGCCGCGGGCCAGAGCGCCCACCTCATCGGCGGTGCCGACGTGGCCGCCGAACTCGATGCCAAGCGCGCCATCCTGCAGGGCACAACGCTCGCTGCATCCATCTGATTGATTTTCGATAACACCCCAAGGAGACACCCCATGACCGAAGCCCCGAAGAACATCCATCCCGCCGTCGCCCGCTCGTTGGAGACCTGGCACCACATGGTGGCCAGCCGCGACCTGTCGAACCTGCTGTCCATCGTGCACCCCGACGCGGTGTTTCGCTCGCCCATGGCCAACACGGCCTACACCTCGGCCCCGGCGCTGATGCTGGCCCTGTCCACCGTGATCCAGGTATTCGAAGACTTCACCTACCACCGCCAGCTGGCCAGCGACGACGGCCTGAACATCGTGTTGGAGTTCAGCGCCCGAGTGGGTGACAAGCAGCTCAAGGGGATCGATCTGGTGCGCTTCAATGAGCAGGGTCAGATCACAGAGTTCGAGGTCATGGTGCGCCCATTGAGCGGACTGCAGGCCCTGGGTGCCGAGATGGGGGCCCGCCTCGGTGACAAATTGCTTGCTTTCAAAGCCAAGGCCTGAAAACAGAATGAGGACCACACTTGTCCGGTGTGGTCCTCATTCTTGGTTTTTTGTTGAACGGTGCCGTTATCGAAGCGGCGCAGCCGATGGCTACAGCTTGTCTTCTGCTCGTCGGCGCGGCAGTTGCCGCTTGACGGAGGGGCGTTGCAAACGTTGCTTGGGGTCCACGCCATCTGGCAGGTCTGTAGCGCGCTGCAGCTGCAGGTGGGCCACCAGTCCTCCGGTGCTGGAGTTGGCGAGGGCAAATATCCCGCCCATGCGCTGCACCGTCTTGTCCACGATGGACAGACCAAGGCCCGCGCCCGCAGCCGCCGTGCGTGCCGAATCGCCCCGGAAGAACGGCTTGGTCAGGTTGGACAGCTGTTCGGGGGGGACCCCTGCGCCATGGTCGCGCAGCTTGACCAGCACCCACCGCTCGCGGCTCTTGGCGACGATGTCCACGCTGGTGATGCCCGTTTCCTCGGTCTTGCCATAGCGCCGGGCGTTTTCGAGCAGGTTGGAAATCACGCGGGCCAGTTCCACTTCGTCAGCCAGCACGTTCAAGTCCTCGGGAACGTTCATGGTGATCTGCAGCTCTCGGTGATCTTGCACGGCATACACACAGGATGAGACCACGGCATGCAGATTGATGGGCGTGAGCGTGACATGGTCGGGCCGCGCGTAGTCGAGGAACTTGTCGATGGTGGCGTCGAGCTGCACGATGTCGGCCACCATGTGCTCGCGGGCCACTTCGTCGTTCACGCTCATCTCGGTTTCCAGCCGCAGGCGCGCCAAGGGCGTACGCAGGTCATGGGAGATGCCAGCCAGCATCACCGCACGGTCCTGTTCAAGCTTGGCAAGTTTCTGGGCCATGCGGTTGAAGCCAATGTTCACCTCGCGGATTTCACTGGTCACCACTTCTTCATCCAGGTGACTGGCGGCGAAGTCACCGTCCTTGACACGGTTGGCGGCATAGGACAACTGCTTGAGCGGGCGGTTGATCAGGCGCGCAATGGCGGCGGCGCCCGCCAGCGAGAGCGCTGCCGCCGTGATGAGCCAGATCAACCAGGTGCGGCCACCGGCCGGGCTGAAACGCGAGCGGTCCATCAGCAGCCAGTTGGGGTCTCCATTGATGTTGAATCCCACCCACAGGCCGTTTTCTCCATTCACGCTCTGGGCCACGATGGTGTCGGGACCGAGGCGCATGGTCAGCTCGTCGGTCAGCCGGTTGCCCAAGGCGGTCGGGTCCAGCAGCGCGTATTTGTCCTTGGGTTCCCTCGGCAAAATGCGCACACCCTCCTGGTCAGCCATGGTCTTGATGAGAGACACGCGTGCAATGGCATCGGAGTGCACCAGGGCCGCACGGCTCAGGTTGACGAGCGATGCAATTTGCTGGGCCGTCTGCAATGTGCGTGGCTCGAATTCGAGTGCGCGCAAGGTCTGCAGCCAGGCCAGGATGCTGCCCACCAACAACAAAGCCAGCAGAAAAAATGTGCGCCAGAACAGGTTGAGGCCCACACGCGCGCGCTGTTCGCGCGCCCGGCGGATGGCCTCCAGGGGCGCGGGACTGGTGGCCTCAGAGGCCGTCACCGATTTGCGGGGCGACTGCCGTGGCTTGCCCTCGGTCTTGTACATGAGCGGATCAGCTCGTGCCGTCCGGCACAAACACGTAGCCCACGCCCCACACGGTCTGGATGTAGCGCGGCGCTGCGGCATCCACCTCGACCAGTTTGCGCAGGCGTGAGACCTGCACGTCCAGGCTGCGGTCGAAGGGCTCAAACTCACGGCCACGGGCCAGCAAGGCCAGCTTTTCGCGCGACAGGGGTTGGCGGGGGTGGCGTACCAATGCCTTCAGCATGGCGAACTCGCCGGTGGTCAGGGGCAGTTCCTCGCCGTTACGCTGCAGGGCGCGTGTACCCAGGTCGAAGGTGAAGGGGCCGAAGGTTACGACCTCGTTGTCACCCGATGGGGCGCCGGGCGCCTCCTGGGCCGGGCGGCGGCGCAGCACGGCGTGGATGCGGGCCAGCAACTCGCGGGGGTTGAAAGGCTTACCCAGGTAATCATCGGCGCCCACTTCCAGGCCCACGATGCGATCCACGTCTTCGCCCTTGGCGGTGAGCATGATGATGGGCGTGCGGTCGTTGGCGGCGCGCAGACGGCGGCAGATGGAGAGACCATCTTCGCCAGGCATCATCAGGTCCAGCACGATGATGTCCACCGTTTCGCGCAACAGCAAGCGGTTCAGCGCCTTGCCGTCTTCGGCGACCATGACTTCAAAGCCCTCTTGTGTGAGGTAGCGGCGCAGCAGATCGCGGATTCGCGCGTCGTCATCTACCACCAGAACTTTGTCGGTGCGATTGGTTGTTGTGGCCATGTTGATCCCAAGTCCAATTTGTAACAGAGCCGATTCTGACCACTTGGAACGCCGAAGTTCGGTTTTTTGGGGTGTGTTTGACCAACTGTTACAAGTTTTGCCCGGCTTCGCACACTCGCTACCGCCGTTTCACGGGACGGTGCTTTACGGCAGGTAAGGTGGCGGCCTGCGCAATCGGATTGTCTGTTGCGAGCTCTTTCCAGAAGGTTACTTTCCATGAAAATCACGACCCGTCTGATCACCACCGCTGCTCTGCTGGCCTGTTTTGGGTCCGCCATGGCGCAGGCAACAGTCCCTCAGGAGCCGCGCAATGTGGTGCAACTGGCGGCCTCCGGCACGGTTGAGGCGCAGCAGGACCTGCTGGTGCTTACTCTCTCTGCCAGCAAAGACGGCCCGGACGCTGCTGCCGTACAGGCCCAGCTCAAGCAGGCGCTCGACGCAGCCCTGGCTGAAGCCAAGCGCAATGCGCAGGCGGGCCAGCTGGAGGTGCGCACCGGCCCTTTTGGTCTCTACCCGCGTTATGCCAAGGACGGCAAGATCAATGGCTGGCAGGGTCGGGCCGAGCTGGTACTGGAGGGGCGCGACTTTGCGCGCATCACTGCAACGGCTGGCAAGATCCCGTCCATGCCCATCAGCCAAGTCGCTTTTGCGCTTTCGCGCGAGGCCCGTGCCAAGGTTGAAACCGAGGCACAAACCCAGGCCATCGAGCAGTTCAAGGCCCGAGCCGCTGAGTTGGCCAAGGGCTTCGGTTTTGCCAATTACAGCTTGCGCGAAGTGGCGGTGAACAGCAACGAAATGGCGCCAGGCCCCCGCCCACGCATGATGGCGATGGAAGCCAAGGCGTCGTCATTTTCTGATGCGGCAGTGCCCGTGGAAGCGGGCAAGGCACAGGTGGTGGTGACCGTCTCTGGCTCAGTGCAAATGCGCTGAGGTGGGTGTACCGTCAACCGCCCGTTGCCATTGGATCACCAACGCTCCCCAACCAGTCATTTGCGGCACAGCCCTCGCCGGTAGGCTCACAGGGCCTGTCCGCCCGACACCTCAATCCGTTGTGCCGTCACCCAGCGGTTCGCAGGCGCCAGCAGGCCTGCCACCATGGGGCCAATGTCATCGGGCAGACCCACACGGCCCAGGGCTGTCATGTGGGCCAGATGCTGGTTGAGTTCAGGGTTGTCGCGCACCACACCGCCGCCGAAGTCGGTTTCGATGGCTCCCGGCGCCACTGTGTTGACGGTGATGCCGCGTGCGCCGAGTTCTTTGGCCAGGTAGCGTGTCAACACCTCTACCGCTCCCTTGGCTGCTGCATAGGCGGAGTAGCCAGGAAGCGACAGGCGGGTGAGGCCTGTTGAGAAATTCACGATACGCCCGCCGTCCACGATCAGTGGCAGCAGCGCCTGGGTGAGAAAAAACACCCCTTTGAAGTGCACATTGACGAGGTGATCGAACTGCGCCTCGCTCGTGGTTGCAAATGCAGCGTAGTCGCCATGGCCTGCGTTGTTGACCAGGTGGTCGAAGCGGTCGCGTTGCCAAGTCTCTTGCAACAAGGCGCCAAGATTATGGCCAAAAGAGGCGAAGGTGGTGATGTCTCCGGTATCGAGCTGCAGTGCCACCGCCCGGCGACCCAGGGCTTCGATTTCGGCCACGACGGCTTGCGCCTCTGCGGCCTGGCTGCGGTAGGTGAGGATCACGTCACCACCGCCTTTCGCGATGCTCAATGCAGTATTGCGGCCCAGGCCCCGGCTGCCGCCGGTAACGAGAGTGATAGTGGGGGTGTGTGAGGTGGTGCTTTGCGTCATGGCGAACTCCTGTGTGTGACGCCATCCAGTGTCCGGTTCCATGGCTTGTGCTTGTTGCCGAAATTCATTTGGTTCTTGCCTGATTCTCTAAATCCAGTGGCGAGAGGTTTGTAAACAGGTACGCTAGCGGCATGACGACGCCCTTGTTCCAGGCGGTGAACCGCTATGCCGAAGCCCATGCCCGCCAAGGCGGTGTGGTGCAGACCCCTATCCCCGGACTGAGCACGGTGCGCGCTACCGAGCCCAGCGGGTTGTTGCACGCGATTGCGCAGCCCCTTGTCTGCCTGGTTCTGCAGGGCAGCAAGCAGGTGGCGATGGGGGCGCAGATCTATGGGTTCTCGGCAGGTGAGTCACTGCTGATCACGGCGGATGTGCCCACGGTGAGCCAGATTACCCGTGCCAGCGCCGCAGCGCCGTATCTCTCGATCGCGCTCGAGCTGAGCCTGCCGGTAATTGCCGACCTGTCGGCGCAGATGGAGGCGTTGCCCGGTGGCGACCATGTCCCCGTCCATGTGGACCCCACCGATGCTGAGGTGGCCGATGTGGCACTGCGTCTCATGCGTCTTCTGGAGCGGCCAGAAGCCGTGCCGCTTTTGCACGCATCTCTGGTGCGCGAGTTGCACTACTGGTTGCTGGCTGGGCGGCATGGCGCTGCCATCCGCCGCCTGGGCTGGCCTGGCAGCCATGCCCAGCGGGTGGCGCGCGCCGTTGCCGTGCTGCGTGCCGATTTTGCGCAGCCTCTGCCGGTAGAAAGCCTGGCGGCGCTGGCAGGCATGAGTCTCTCGTCCTTTCATCAGCATTTCAGGGCTGTCACCTCTTTGTCACCGCTGCAGTTCCAGAAACAGCTGCGTTTGATCGAGGCTCGGCGGCTGATGCTGGCTGAGGGAGCCAGCGCCAGCAGCGCTGCATTTGCCGTGGGCTATGAAAGCGTGCCCCAGTTCACCCGCGAATATGGCCGACTGTTTGGTTTGCCGCCAGTACGCGATACACAAGCTGCAAAAGACAGAACGCGTTCGGCAGCGTGAACAGTCCTTGCTTGTGCTTGTCGGGCCGATAAAACTATTTGCTGTAGTCGATCAGTCCCCACACGATCACAGCGAGCTGGGCCAGGTTGATCAGGATGGCGATGGTATGGGTTCTGCGGAACCCCGGGATGGCATCCATGTAGTTGGACTGGATCTGCGCCCCGAGTGCGTCCATTTTCGGGATGATTCTGCTGCGCAATACAAGAGCGATTGCTGCCAGTACGGCTGCGCCGCAGGCGATGCCTATATAGCCCGCCAGCGCAAAACTGATCGCTGTGGCGGAGGCTGTCACAAAGGCACAGACGTAGTAGGTATGGAAGAAGCCGCGCACAAAACGGGCATCCAGCGGCGTGTCGTGCTTGAGGACCAGCAGCGGGATGGAGCCCATGATGAAGTACGCCGTGGTCACGAGCAGCGCCACCGTGAAGAACATGGCGGCAATCAGTGCGGCAGACATCGTGGATTTCCTCCCGTGGTGGGGTGTCGTCCAGGGGCTTGCAAGAGAGACGCCTTGTGCACCAGCGGTTTTCCTGGAAGACGGCCCCATTCTAGGAAGCTGCCTCGCCCTCGGCCTAGGGGAATGCGAGAACGGCGGCTGCGGTGTAGCGAGGATCAGCAGGGCAGGGGTCCTGGGGCTGCAGCCCCAGATCGCTGCCTGCAAGGGAGTTACTGCGCAGCCCAGCCGCCGTCCATGTTCCAGGCCACGCCCCGCACGTTGTTGGCCGCAGGGGAGCAGAAGAACACAGCCAGTTCGCCCAACTCTTCGGGCGTGGTGAACTGCATCGAAGGCTCTTTCTCGCCCAGCAGCAGCTTCTTGGCATCTTCATTCGACAGACCGTGCTCGGCGGCCTTGGCATCCACCTGTTTTTGCACCAGAGGCGTCAGCACCCATCCCGGGCAGATGGCGTTGCAGGTCACGCCTGTGGTGGCGTTTTCCAGTGCGGTGACCTTGGTCAGGCCTACGATGCCATGTTTCGCCGCTACGTAGGCGGCTTTCTGCGCAGAGCCCACAAGGCCGTGCACCGAAGCCACATTGATGATGCGGCCCCAGTTGGCGCTTTTCATGGCAGGCAACGCCAGGCGGGAGGTGTGAAAAGCGCTGGTGAGGTTGATGGCAATCACGGAATCCCAGCGTTCCACGGGGAAATCCTCCACATTGGCCACATGCTGGATGCCAGCGTTGTTCACCAGAATGTCCACGCGCCCGAACTGCGCGGCGCTGTACTTCATCATGTCTTCGATGTCCGCCGCCCGGCTCATGTCGGCACCGTGGTATGCCACCCGGGCACCGGCTGCCGCGCCTGCGGCCTCCACTTCGGCGCGGGGGGCTTCCACGTCGCCAAAACCATTGAGCACGATATTGGCACCCTGGCGGGCCAGGGCTTTTGCGATTCCGAGGCCAATACCACTGGTGGAGCCAGTGACGAGGGCAGTTTTGCCTTTCAGCATGAGAGTCTCTCCGAATGAATTACGATGCCACGCAAGGGAAAGTCGGCAACCATGGCGTGTGCGATGTGTGCCGACTTCTGCAAGCATTATCGAGCGCCGATTCCGGATTTCGCACCCATGAATGAACCTACGCTGAACTACGTACTGTGCCCGGGCCCTGCGGCCCCGCCAGTGGCCCCGGACCGCGTGCCAGCTCCGGTGCAGCAGCACCGCATGGCTTACTGGGAGTGGAATGCCACAGGCAATCCGGTGCATCCGCACGTGGTGGTTTGTGTGCATGGACTCTCGCGCCAGGGGCGCGACTTCGACACCCTGGCACGCGCACTGAGCCTCCATGCGCGGGTGATCTGCCCCGATGTGGTGGGGCGCGGCCAGAGCGACTGGCTGGCAGACCCCATGGGCTACCAGATTCCGCAGTACGCAGCTGACATGCTGGCTTTGCTGGCGCAGTTGCACCAGCAGGGGCCTATTGCCACGCTGGACTGGGTGGGCACCAGCATGGGGGGGCTGATTGGCATGGGCATTGCGGGTCAGCCAGGGTTGCCCTTGCCGGCACCAGTGCGCCGGCTTGTGCTCAACGATGTGGGGCCGATCATTCAGTGGGAGGCCCTGCAGCGCATCGGCCAGTACCTGGGGCAGCTGGCGCGGTTTGCCTCGCTGCAGCAGGCGGCCGATGCCATGTGGGCTATTTCCACCAGCTTTGGTCCGCACACGCCCGCCCAGTGGCTGGAGCTGTCGCGTGCCATGGTGCGCGCGCTACCCGAGTCTGAAGGGGGTGGCATCACACTGCACTATGACCCCGCCATTGCCGTGCCTTTCAAGGCCCTGACCCCGGAGTCCGCTGCCGCTGGCGAGGCCGCGTTGTGGCAGCTGTACGACCATATCCAGGCGCGCACTCTGTTGTTGCGCGGCTCGCAGTCAGACCTGCTATCGCGCGCAACCGCGCAGGCGATGGCGCAGCGCGGGCCCCGGGCGCGCGTGATCGAATTTGATGGGGTGGGGCATGCGCCCACCTTGGTGGCTGACGATCAGGTCGTGGCCGTCACGGAGTTCCTGCTGGCGGCAGAAGGTGTTGTGGCCGGATGAAAACCAACCCTCCCGCACTTGCGTCCCTTCCCCTCCAGACCGACACCGTTCCGCAGCTCATTGCCGCCACTGCGCACACGCTGCCCGAGCAGGTGAATGCGCTGGTGCGCGCCCGTGCCTTTGCCGAGCCGCTGATGGCGGGCGAAACCCTGGATTCAGGCGAGAACACGCTGGCCCACGCAGATGCCGTGGCCTCGATCCTCAAAGGCATCGGGGGCTCGGAGGCCATGCAGGCGGCTAGCTACCTCGTCTATGCCTGCGTACACCTCAACAAACCAGAAGAGGTCATTGCCAAGGCGTTTGGCGACAACTTTGCAGCCCTGGCTGTGGAAACGACCAAGCTCATGCGCGTGCAGCAGCAGGCCCGCACCGCAGAGCACCTGGAAGACCCTGCGGTGCAGACCGAGAACGTGCGCAAGATGCTGCTCGCTTTCTCACGCGACCTGCGGGTGGTGATGCTGCGCCTGGCCTCGCGGCTGCAGACCTTGCGCTTTCATGCGGCCAGCAAGCGCCCCGTGTCGCCGAGCCTGGCGCGCGAGTCATTGCAAGTGTTCGCGCCGCTGGCCAACCGCCTGGGCATCTGGCAGGTGAAGTGGGAGCTGGAAGACCTGTCCTTCCGCTTCCTGGAGCCTGACACTTACAAGGAAGTCGCCCGCCTGCTCGACGAGAAGCGGGGCGAGCGTGAGGTGTACATGGAGCAGCTGCGCGCCCGGCTCGAATCTGATCTGCGCGCGCGCAGCATCAGTGCCAGCGTGCAGGGGCGTCCCAAGCACATCTACAGCATCGTCAAGAAGATGCGCGGCAAGTCGCTCAACTTCGACCAGGTGTTCGATATTCGCGCGCTGCGCGTGGTGGTGCCCACGGTGAAGGACTGCTACGCCGCCCTGAGCTGGGTGCACGAGCAGTTCAAACCCATTGTGGAAGAGTTTGACGACTACATCGCCAAGCCCAAGCCCAACGGCTACCAGTCGCTGCACACCATCGTGCGCGACGACAACGGCAAGCCCATCGAGATCCAGATCCGCACCCAGGCCATGCACGAACACGCCGAGCACGGCGTGGCGGCGCACTGGGCCTACAAGGAGGCCGGATCCAAGGGCTACGCGGGTGTGTCTGCCACGGGAGAGTACGACGCCAAGATCGCGGTGCTGCGCCAGTTGCTGGCCTGGGAGCGCGATCTGGCCGGAGCCTTGCCCAACCGGGGCCTGTTCGAGGATCGCATCTATGTGCTGACGCCCGATGCGGCCGTGGTCGAGCTGCCGCAAGGCGCCACGCCGGTGGACTTTGCCTATGCCGTGCACACCAGCCTGGGCCACCGGTGCCGAGGGGCCAAGGTCGATGGCGCCATGGTGCCGCTGAACACGCAGTTACAGAACGGACAGACGGTGGAGATCTCCACCGTCAAGGAAGGGCGCCCTTCGCGCGACTGGCTCAACGCCGAACTGGGCTACCTCACCAGCCACCGCGCCAAAGCCAAGGTGCGTGCCTGGTTCAACGCCCAGGCGACTCACGAAACCGTGGCCCGTGGCCGCGAATCGGTCGAAAAACTCTTGCAGCGCGAAGGCAAGACCGCCGTCAAGCTCGACGACCTGGCTGTGCAGCTGGGTTTCAAGTCGGCCGATGCTTTGTTTGAAGTGGTGGGCAAGGACGAGTTCTCGCTGCGCAACATCGAAACGGTGCTGCGCCCGCCCGAGCCGGTGCTGCAGCCTGATGACTTCCTGCTGCTCAAGAAGACGCGCACCAACGACGCCGCCCCCAAGGGAGGGGTGCTCGTGGTGGGCATCGATTCGCTCATGACCCAGCTGGCCAAATGCTGCAAACCCGCACCGCCCGACACGATCCGTGGTTTTGTCACACGGGGCAAGGGGGTGAGCGTGCACCGCGCCGACTGCAGCAACTTCCGCGAGATGGCCGCCCGCAGTGCCGAGCGTGTGATCGATGTGGAGTGGGGGGCTCCCAAGCAGGCTGCAACTGCCGCCGTGTACCCGGTGGATGTGGCTGTGGAAGCGGCCGACCGCCAAGGCCTGCTGCGCGACATCTCGGAGGTCTTTGCTCGCGAGAAAACCAATGTGATCGGCGTGCAGACCCAGTCGGTCAAAGGCACTGCCTGGATGACGTTCACGGTGGAGGTGGCCGATTCGGGGCGCCTGAACAAGGTGCTGGGCATTGTGGCCAGCGTGCAAGGCGTCCGTTCAGCACGCAGACGGTGAGACTGACTCCCGGGAGCGCTTGGGTCAAAGCGGTGGCTTGGCGGTGACCTTCGCGATTTGTTCCGCAGGTTTTCTGGATCGGTTGATTTTTATGGCTATAATCGTAGTCTTAACAACGACAGGCGCGTAGCTCAGCTGGTTAGAGCACCACCTTGACATGGTGGGGGTCGTTGGTTCGAGTCCAATCGCGCCTACCAAGTTTTTTTCTGAAAGAAACCAGCTTTCAGCACATTTTAAAACTTGGAAAATCAAGCCGACCTCTCATGGTCGGCTTTTTTGTTTGTTTGCCCGCCTCGTAATGCTGCAGCCGAGGCAGGTTTCCACGACGCGTGCTTGCATCAACGGGGCTCCGCGCCACCCGTTTCTTCCCTCTCCACTTCGTGTCTCTTGCGTCCTTGCTTCTGACGCGAGTTTCCTCGGATTGCCTGCCGCGCGCCTCTTGCTCGGTGTGCGTCTTAAGGGGCTCATAAGGCACTTCTGCCATGCTCTTGTTGTTGACGACCTCCCTCCCTCTTGCTTTTGGCAAGAGTTCGGCCCGCCCCGTGCGGGCTGCTTTTTTTCTGCGGCGATATCGTGAAGAGTGGAGCGAACTGAACGGGTGATGCGCCCGTGATCCACAGCACAGCCAGACCGGGCGAATCCCGGGTGTCGCAGCCGTGACAGGTGGTGCCAGCACCCCATCAGGGTATTCCTTTGCCGCTGCGGTGGTGCACTCTCCCTAGAATGTGCTGCACTGCAATACATGGGTTTCGAGCCCGAGGAGTTCGTCGTGTCCGAACAGAAAAGTGCCGCGTCCAAGTCGGCCCAGCGTGTCATCAAGAAGTATCCCAACCGCCGTCTGTACGACACAGACACCTCCACCTACATCACCCTGGCCGAAGTGCGCCAACTGGTCATGGACCACCAGCAGGTGGTGGTGCGCGATGCCAAGACGGGCGAAGACCTCACGCGCAGCATCCTGCTGCAGATCATTCTGGAAGAAGAGGCCGGTGGCGCGCCCATGTTCACCGAGGCAGTGCTCGCCAACATCATCCGGTTCTATGGCCATGCCATGCAGGGCTTCATGGGGGCCTACCTCGAAAAGAACGTGCAGGCCTTCACGGATGTGCAGACCAAGCTGGCCGAACAATCGCAGAGTGTGACGCCGGAGATGTGGGCGCAGTTCATGAACCTGCAGTCGCCCATGCTCAAGGGCATGATGGGCAACTACGTGGAGCAGTCGCAATCTATGCTCACGCAGATGCAGGAACAGATGCAGAAACAGACCGAGCAGATGCTGGGAGCGTTCGGTTTGAAGCGGTAAGGCTCGCGAGGCTGCCCGGGCTGCGGTTCGTTTGGTGCCTGGGGGAGGGCGCTATCGGCAGCCTGGCGCAGCCGGATTCACGGCGCACCGGGGGGCTTTGCTCCACCCCTGTTCAGCCACCGCAAAACGCCGGTCCGGCCGCACTGGAGGGGCTCCCTCACCGGCCAGGCGCCGGAACTGGGACAATACGGGGTTATGAGCGAAGCACTCTCCCCCACGAAAACTCCCAAAGTCGGATTTGTCAGCCTGGGTTGCCCCAAGGCGCTGACGGATTCCGAACTCATCCTCACGCAACTGAGCGCCGAGGGCTACGAAACCTCCAAGACCTTCCACGGCGCCGATCTGGTCATCGTCAACACCTGCGGTTTCATTGATGACGCCGTCAAGGAAAGCCTGGACACCATTGGTGAGGCCCTGGCCGAAAACGGCAAGGTCATCGTTACCGGCTGCCTGGGCGCACGCGCGTCCGAAGGTGGCGGCAACATGGTGCGCGAGATGCACCCCAGCGTGCTGGCCGTGACCGGGCCGCATGCCACGCAAGAGGTGATGGACGCCGTTCACCTGAACCTGCCCAAGCCGCACGACCCGTTCATCGACCTGGTGCCCGGCGGTTTTGGCATCGCGGGCATCAAGCTCACGCCCAAGCACTACGCCTACCTCAAGATCAGCGAGGGCTGCAACCACCGTTGCACCTTCTGTATCATCCCGTCGATGCGCGGCGACCTGGTGTCGCGGCCCATTGGCGATGTGCTGAGCGAGGCCAAGGCCTTGTTCGAAGGCGGCGTGAAAGAGCTGCTGGTCATCAGCCAGGACACTTCGGCCTACGGCGTGGACGTGAAGTACCGCACAGGCTTCTGGGACGGCAAGCCCGTCAAGACCCGCATGCTGGAGCTGGTGCAGACCCTGGGCGAGATTGCCGAACCCTACGGCGCCTGGGTGCGCCTGCACTATGTGTACCCCTACCCGAGCGTGGACGAAGTGATCCCGCTCATGGCCACAGGCAAGGTACTGCCTTACCTGGATGTGCCCTTCCAGCACAGCCACCCGGACGTGCTCAAGCGCATGAAGCGCCCCGCCAGCGGCGAGCGCAATCTGGAGCGCATCCAGCGCTGGCGCGAGGCCTGCCCCGAGCTGGTCATCCGCAGCACCTTCATAGCGGGCTTTCCGGGCGAGACAGAGGAAGAGTTCCAGCACCTGCTCGACTTTGTGCGTGAGGCGCAGATAGACCGTGCAGGCTGCTTTGCCTACAGCGACGTGAACGGCGCCGCCGCCAACGAGCTGCCCGGCATGCTGCCCATGGAAGTGCGCGAAGAGCGCCGCGCCCGCTTCATGGCGGTGGCCGAGGAAGTCTCCATCACCAAGCTGCAGCGCCGCGTGGGCGCGACCATGCAGGTGCTGGTGGACCATGCGCCCGCTTTGGGTAAGAAGGGTGGCCGGGGCCGCAGCTATGCCGATGCGCCCGAGATTGATGGCGTGGTGCACCTGCTGCCGCCCGAGAAGATCAGCAAGCAGCTCAAGGTGGGCGAGTTCACCAAGGCGCGCATCGTGGGCACGCAGGGACACGATCTGGTGGCTGTGCCGGTGTGATGAGGCCTGAGGGGCGGGTGCTATTGTTTTTATAGCTTTAAGCGCTTGTCTATCAGGCGCCAAGCCCCAAAAAAACCAATAAAAAAGGCTTCCCGAGGGAAGCCTTTTTTGTGGACCGGGGCAGAAGCTGCCTCAGACGCGCTTGCGGTATTCGCCGGTGCGGGTGTCGATTTCGATCTTGTCGCCTTGCGACACGAACAGGGGCACGGGCACTTCGAAGCCGGTGGCGATCTTGGCGGGCTTCATGACCTTGCCGGAGGTGTCGCCCTTGACAGCGGGTTCCGTCCAGGTGATTTCGCGCTCGACGCTGGTGGGCAGTTCGACCGAGATGGCCTTGCCGTCGTAGAACACCACTTCAACGGCCATGCCGTCTTCCAGGTAGTTCAGCGAGTCGCCCATGTTTTCGGCTTCGACTTCGTACTGGTTGTACTCGGTGTCCATGCACACATACATGGGATCGGCGAAGTAGGAGTAGGTGCACTCCTTCTTGTCCAGGATCACGTTGTCGATCTTGTCGTCGGCTTTGAACACGACTTCGGTGCCGAAGTTGCCGATCAGGCTCTTGAGCTTCATGCGCACGGTGGCTGCGCCGCGGCCGCCACGGGCGTATTCGGTCTTCAGGACAACCATGGGGTCCTTGCCGTGCATGATCACGTTGCCGGCGCGGATTTCTTGAGCGATTTTCATAGCGAGTTGCTTGGGTTGGGGCCGCTCAACGCGCGGGCCGGTGGCTTTCTGTGGTCTCTTGGGAGGGCAGAAGGCGCGCCGTGCCGATGCATGTTCCGCGGCGGGAATGCGCGAGGGCTGGACACCGGTGTGCCGCACCTGATTTGCGCAAAGCCTCGGATTTTACCGTTTTTCGGCGACAAAGCCCAAAAGTTGTGCCACGAGGTTGTCCTGCGTCAGCAGGCGGGCACGGGCGGCTGCAATGCAGGCGGTCCACTCTGCCAGGGTGTCGTCGCCGGGCCACTGCAGGGGCTCAGTGTTGAGCCCATTCCAGGTGGCGTGGAACTGCCGCAGCGATTGTGGGGCCTGCAACCAGTCCAGAAACGCCCAGAGCTTGTCATGGTGCGCGTTGTCATCCTGGGGGTAGATGTGCCAGACCAGTGCCTGCCCGGCCCACAGCGCCCGCACCAGCGAGTCTTCGCCGCGCACCAGGTTGAGGTCGCAGGCCCACAGCATGTCGTCAAACGCCGTTTGGGGGCGTGCTGGCAGGTATGAAATGCATAGCTGTCCGCGCTTGCCAGATGCGCCAGGGAGGGTGTTTTGACTATGTACTTCGGTGGCGCCCAGTGCGGCCTGCACCGCAGCCTTGGGGCGGCCCGGCGTGACGAGCAGCTGCGTGGGCCTAGCCTGGCTGTGCTGCAGCAGTTCGGGCAGGGCGGCGGGCTCGTAGCAGAACAAGGACACCCAGCGCTGCCCGGGGGCGGCCTCGCCCAGGCCGAATTCCTTGGCGTGCGCACTGCGCCACGCGGTGCTGTCAAATGCCTGGCGCCGCACCATCAGGTCGGGCTCGCGCAGCAGTCCGCCCGTGGCGGGCGTAAAGCCAGGGTAGAAAAACCAGCGTGTCCAGCCCGCAGCGGGCCCTGACAGGAGGGGTGACGGCAGCCGGTGGGTGCGCTCCACATAACGCTCCGCCGACAGGTACTCCAGATTGATCCACACAGGTTTTTGGCTGCCTGCGCGCGACTGGTATGCGCTATAAGCTATGAATTCAGGAGCAATCTCGCAGCCGAACGCTTCCACCATCACATCGGGCGTCCGTTCGTGGGCGCCGGGCGGGGGCGACCCCCAGGCGCGCAGCTCCACGCCCGGGCAGCCTGCAGGCGCCATCCACCTGAGGGCCGAGGCATCGTCCACCCACAGGCGCACGTGGTGCCCCAGGGTGGCCAGTTGCGCCACCAGCCGCCAGCACACGCCGATGTCGCCAAAGTTGTCGATCACGCGGCAGAACACGTCCCATTGCAGGGCGGGGAGCGCGGGCTTCACGGGGGGCTTGGCTGTCATACCCTGTTGTCCTCAGGTGCTGCGCCAGCGCGCAAATGGTCCACCAGCAGCCGCGCCACGCTGGAGAGGGATTCTTCCGAGCGTACGCACAGCACCAGCTGCCGGTGCGCCCAGGGCTCGTTCAGCGTGACCACGCGGATGGGCTGCGAGCCCTTGTACAGCGCGGCGCTGCCACGCGGCATCACGCCCACGCCGAGGCCAGCCGCCACCATCAGGCACAGTGCGTCGTAGCTGGTGACCTGCATGCGCAGGCGCAGCGGCAGGCCGGCTTCGGAGGCCGCGCGGGTCAGCTGGTTGTTGATGGCGCTGCCCGGGTGCGCGCCCACAAAGTCGTAGGGCAGGGCGTCGGCCAGCCGGGCCGACTTGCGGCGCGCCAGCGCATGGCCCGTGGGCACCACCAGCACCAGCTCGTCGGTGCGGTAGGGCAGCTGTACCACGCGGTCGCCGTACTGGCCCTCGTTGAGGATGCCCACATCAGCCGCGTTCTCGGCCACGGACTGGGCGATGGCTGTGCTGATCTGCTCCTGCAGCCGCACGTCCACCTGCGGGTGCAGCGCCATGAAACTCTGCAGCTGCGCCGGCAAGAACTGCGTGATGGCCGAGATGTTGGCCACCACCCGCACATGGCCGCGCACGCCCGCGCCGTAGTCGCGCATCTGGCTGGCGATGCCGTCCAAATCATTGAGCACGCCACGCGCCAGGTTCAGCAGCGCATAGGCTGCAGCCGTGGGCTCGGTGCCCTTGTTGCTGCGGGTGAACAGCGCCACGTGCAGCGCGTCTTCCAGGTCGGCCAGGCGGCGGCTCACGGCCGATGCGGCAATGTGCTCGCGCGCAGCAGCGGCGGCGATGGTGCTTTCTTCCATCACGGCCACAAACAGGCGCAGGGAGACGGGGTCGAGTTTCATGGGGGCCTGATGGTAACAAGCGCAGCCACTGCCATGCCGGTTTGCGATGGCATCTTGTTGCTTGAGCGATTTACGGCCCCGCGCGCCCTGCGCATCATTCGCCCCGAGCCGTCCCAGCGTGGGGCTGGCCGCAGGAGACAACCCCACCCATGGATTCCATTGCTTCCCCCGCCGCCTTGCAAGGCGTGCGCGTCATCGAAATGGGCCAGCTCATTGCCGGGCCGTTCTGCGGCAAGACGCTGGGCGAGTTTGGCGCTGACGTGATCAAGATCGAAGCGCCCGCAGACCCGATCCGACCCGGTGCGTCGGGCGGCGACCCCCTGCGGAACTGGCGCCTGATCAAGGAAGGCACCTCCGTCTGGTGGCAGGTGCAGTCACGCAACAAGCGCTCGGTGGCGCTGGACCTGCGTCAAAAAGAAGGCCAGGACATCGCCCGCCAATTGATTGCAGAGGCCGATGTGCTGGTCGAGAACTTCCGCCCCGGCACGCTCGAAGGCTGGGGCATGTCGCCCGAAGAGCTGCACCAGCTCAACCCGGGCCTGGTGATGCTGCGCATCTCCGGCTACGGCCAGACCGGGCCGTACCGCGACCTGCCAGGCTTTGGCGCCATCGGCGAGGCCATGGGCGGCCTGCGCCACCTGACGGGCGAGCCCGGCCGCGTGCCGGTGCGTGTGGGGGTGTCGATTGGCGACACGCTGGCAGCGCTGCACGGCACCATCGGCGTGCTCACCGCGCTGTACCACCGCAAGGTCAATGGCGGCAAAGGTCAGGTCATCGATGTGGCGCTGCACGAAGCGGTGTTCAACGTGATGGAAAGCCTGATCCCCGAATACAGCGCCTTTGGCGCTGTGCGCGAAGCCGCAGGCAGCGCGTTGCCAGGCATTGCCCCTAGCAACGCCTACCCCTGCACCGACGGATGGGTGCTGGTGGCGGGCAACGGTGACAGCATCTTCAAGCGGCTGATGGACGCGATTGGCAGGCCCGACCTGGGCGCCGCGCCCGACCTGGCCAACAACACCGGCCGCGTGGCCCGTGTTGAGGAGATCGACGCCGCCATCGGCGCGTGGAGCGCGCAGCGCACCGTGCAGCAGGTGCTGGACGCCCTGGGCGCGGCGCGTGTGCCTGCCGGCAAGGTCTACACCGCCAAGGACATCGCCGAAGACCCCCACTACCGCGCCCGCGACATGCTTTTGACACAAGAGACGCGTGACGGCTACAGCGTGGAGGTGCCGGGCATCGTGCCCAAGCTCTCTGCCACGCCGGGCACCATCCGCAGCAGTGCGCCGCACCTGGGCGATGACACCGATGCGGTGCTGACAGAAATGGGGCTCACTGCCGAGCAGATTGCATTGCTGCGCAGCAAAGGAGTCGTGCAATGAATGCACCCAGTACCGCTTGGCAAGGCATAGGCCGCCGCATCCACATGCAGGAAGTTGGATTGCGCGACGGCCTGCAGATGGAAAAGGCCTTCGTACCCACAGCCGACAAGATTGCGTTGTGCAATGCTCTGTCGGCCGCAGGCCTGTCCAAGATCGAGGTGACTTCGTTCACATCGCCCACCGCCATCCCCGCGCTCAAAGACGCCGAGATCGTGATGCGCGAGATCACACGCCGCCCGGGCACGGTCTACACGGCGCTGGTGCCCAATCTGCGCGGAGCAGAGCGCGCCATCGAGTCGCGCACGGACGAACTGAACCTGGTGATGTCCGTCAGCGCCACCCACAACCTGGCCAATCTGCGCATGACGCAGGAACAGTCGTTCGCGGCACTGGCTCAGGTGGTGGCCCTGGCGCAGGGCGCCAACGTGGCGGTGAATGTGTCGCTGTCGTGCGTGTTTGGCTGCCCCATGGAAGGCGATGTGCCCGAGGTCGATGTGTTTGGCTGGGTGCAGCGTTTTGTGGATGTGGGCGTGTGCGGCATCACGCTGTGCGACACCACGGGCATGGCCTACCCCACGCAGGTGCACCAGCTCACGGCAGCGGCCCGTGCGCGCTGGCCGGGGGTGGAGTTCACCCTGCATTTCCACAACACGCGCGGCATGGGCCTGGCCAATGTGCTCGCGGCCATCGACGCGGGTGCTGACCGGTTCGACGCCTCGCTGGGTGGCCTTGGCGGTTGCCCCTACGCGCCGGGGGCCAGCGGCAATGTGTGCAGCGAAGAGATCGTGCATGCGCTGGCGCTGATGAGCTATGACACCGGGGTGGATCTGGCACAACTGGTGGCCGCTGCGCAGCAACTGCCTGCGTTGATCGGCCACGACATTCCGAGCCAGATCGCCAAGGCGGGCCCGCGCCTGGCGCTTCACCCGGTGCCTGCCGATTTCGATGCCATCCGCGAAAGAGCGCTGTCCCGCTGAATGCGGGCGCGCCTGCATCCCCCATCACCACAGGAGACAAAACCATGAGCTTCCCCACCCCACTGTCCCGCCGCCTCTTCACGGCCGCCGTGTTGTGCTCCGCCGCCTTTGCGGCGGGCGCGCAGGACAAATACCCCTCCAAACCCATCACCGTGGTCGTGCCCCAGGCTGCGGGCGGTGCCAACGACGCCATTGCGCGCGTGGTGGCGCAAAAGCTGGGTGAGCAACTGGGCCAGAGCGTGATCGTGGAGAACCGCCCTGGCGCAGGCGGCACGCTGGCCACGGGCGCCACAGCCCGGGCGCGCAACGACGGTTACACGCTGCTACTCACGGCCGACAGCGCCCACGTGATTGGTCCCGCGCTCTACAAGAACCCCGGCTTTGATCCCGTGAAGGACTTTGCCCCTGTGGCACCCGTGGCGACTGCGGGCTATGTGCTGGTGGCACACCCATCCTTCCCAGCCAACACTGTGGCCGAAATGGTGGCATTGGCCAAGGCCAACCCTGGCAAGTATTCGATTGCCTCGGCGGGCAACGGCACGCTGAACCATCTGATTGGCGAGATGCTGCAAAAGGCCGCCGGCATCCAGCTGCAGCACATCCCCTACAAGGGCTCCGCCGCTGCCGCCACCGACGTGGTGGGCGGGCAGGTGCCGCTGTCGGTGCAAAGCCTGCCTTCGGCCATCGCGTTCATCAAGGCGGGCAAGCTCAAGGTGCTGGGTGTGGTCAACGAAAAGCGCGTGGCCGCGCTGTCCGATGCGCCCACGATTGGCGAAACCATCAAGGGCTTTGGCCAGGCGCCCTGGTATGCGCTGTTTGCACCGGCCGGCACACCTGCGCCCATCGTGGCGCAACTGCAGGCCGAAGTGGCGCGTGCGCTGGAACACAAGGATGTGGTGGACAAACTGGCCACCGTGGGCTGCGAGCCCTTCAAGGGCACGGCGGCGCAACTGGCGGCCCTGGTGCAGTCCGACCTGCCCAAGTGGAGCCGCGTGGTCAAGGACACGGGCGCCACGGTCGATTGACCGCGCATTTTTCTTGGCGACCAACGGTTCCTCGCTTCTCAGATTTTTGACAACAATGACAACGGAGACATCGCTTTCATGAAAACCACCCGCAAGCAGTTCACCACCCTCGCCATCGCCGCACTGGCTACGGGCTTCATCGGCCACGCAGCGGCGCAGGGCGCCTACCCGTCGAAGAACGTCACCCTGGTGGTGCCCACCGCCGCAGGCGGCACCACCGACCTGTCGGCCCGCATGCTGGCGCAGGCCCTGGCGCCGGTGCTGGGCCAGTCGGTCATCGTGGACAACAAGGGCGGGGGCAACGGAAACATTGCCGCCAGTGCTGTCAAGCGGGCCGAGGCCGATGGCTACACGCTGCTGATGCAGTACTCCGGCTACCACGTCATCTCGCCCCACATTACCAAACAGAAGCAGTGGGAGCAGAGCGACTTCCAGCCCGTGGCCAATGTGATCTCGGCCCCGCAGATCATCGTGGTGCGGGCCGACCTGCCGGTGAAGACGCTGCCCGAGCTGATCGCCTACGCCAAGGCCAACCCCGGCAAGCTCAACTACGCCTCGTCGGGCAACGGTTCGCTGCAGCATGTGACCGGTGCCATGCTGGAGCAGCAGGGCGGCATCAAGATGGTCCACGTGCCCTACAAGGGCACAGGCCCTGCGCTGCAGGACCTGCTGGGCGGCCAGGTGGACCTGACCTTTGGGACGGCACCGCCTTTCATGCCGCACATCGCGAGCGGCAAGCTGCGCGTGCTGGCCGTGACGGGCAAGCAGCGTCTGCCCAGCCTGCCCGATGTGCCCACCACCGCCGAGGCGGGCTACCCCAAGGTCGATGCCACCTCGTGGTTTGCGGTGTTTGCCCCGGCCGCCGTGCCCAAGGCCGTGGTGGACAAGCTCACGGCCGATATCCGCACCGTGGTGCAGAACGCGGCCTTCCAGCAGAAGGCGCAAGAGCAGGGCGCCACGGCCGACTACCAGACCCCGGCGCAGTTGGGTGACAAGGTGAAGGCGGATCTGGCCAACTGGGCGCAGGTGGTGAAGACCTCGAAGATCGAGGCGGAGTGACCGAGGGGCAGCTTTTTTGATAAAAATGGCTGCAAGCGCTGCTTGAATAAGCGCTGGTAGCTATTTATTTGATAGTGAATGGGCTAGGCTGTGCGCGGGGCCACAATACGCGCCATGTTTGATGTGCATTCCGAAGAACTCCTGGCGCAGGTGGCTGCGCTGCCCGCGCTGCCGGGCGTGTACCGCTATTTCGACGCGCAGGATGCGCTGCTGTACGTGGGCAAGGCGCTCAATCTCAAGCGCCGGGTGTCCAGCTACTTCCAGAAGAACCATGGCGGCACACGCATCGGCCACATGGTCAGCAAGATCGTGCGCATGGAGACCACGGTGGTGCGCTCGGAGGCCGAGGCGCTGCTGCTAGAGAACAACCTCATCAAGACGTTGAACCCCAAGTTCAACATCCTGTTCCGCGACGACAAGAGCTACCCCTACCTCAAGATCACCGGCACGCCGGGCGCCCACACGCGGGGCGACGCGCCGGGGCAGGTGTTTCCGCGCATGGCGTACTACCGGGGCGCGGTCGATAAAAAACACCGCTACTTTGGCCCTTACCCCAGCGCGTGGGCTGTCAAGGAAACCATCCAGCTGCTGCAAAAAGTCTTCCGGCTGCGCACCTGCGAAGACACGGTGTTTGCCAACCGCACGCGGCCCTGCCTGCTGTACCAGATCAAGCGCTGCACGGGGCCCTGTGTGGACCTGATTTCGCCCGAGGCGTATGCGGCTGATGTGTCGCACGCCGAGGCGCTGCTGCGTGGTGAAACGCAGGAGCTGCTGCAGGCGCTGGAGGTGCGCATGATGGCGCATTCGGACAAGCTCGAATTTGAGCAGGCGGCCGAGGTGCGCAACCAGATCCAGGCGCTGTCGCGCGTGCTGCACCAGCAGTCCATCGAGACGGTGGATGACAAGGATGTGGACATCCTCGCCGTGCGTGTGCAAGGCGGCCGCGCCTGCGTGAACCTGGCCATGGTGCGCGGCGGCCGTCACTTGGGCGACCGGCCGTACTTTCCGGTGCATGTCGAAGACGCAGCGGCGGTGTATGCGGAGGAGGACGGAGAGGGGGCTGACGCCGCCGAGGGCGTTGAAGGGGAAAGCGCCGCACCTGTGCCGCCTGCACGGCCCGTGGAGGTGCTGGTGCTTGAAGCCTTCATCGCCCAGCACTACATCGGCGTGCCGGTGCCGCCGATGCTGGTGACCAGCGTGCCGGTGGACAAAACCTTGCTGGATGCGCTGACCGAACAAAGTGGCCTGCGTGTGAACGCCATCCATCAGCCCCGCGAACAGCGCCGTGCCTGGCTGGACATGGCGCAGAAGAATGCGGACCTGCAGCTCGCTCGCCTGCTGGCCGAAGAAGGCTCTCAACAGGCCCGCACGCGGGCGCTGGCCGAGGCGCTGGACTTGCCGCCCGAAGACCTGGACCAGCTCACCATCGAGTGCTTCGACATCTCGCACACGGCGGGCGAATCCACGCAGGCATCGTGTGTGGTGTTCCACCACCACAAGATGCAGAGCAGCGAATACCGCCGCTACAAGATCGAAGGCATCACCGGTGGAGACGACTACGCCGCCATGCGCCAGGTGCTCACGCGCCGCTACAGCAAGGTGGTGGAGGCGCAGCGCGAGGAGGGCGGTATTGACTATGCAAAGTCCTCTGAGGCGCAAGCAGCGGCCCGGCCCAAGGGCCAGGCGCGTTTGCCCGACCTGGTGCTCATCGACGGTGGCAAGGGCCAGGTGGGTGTGGCGCGCGAGGTGTTCACCGCGCTGGGGCTGGACCTGACGCGGATCGTGGGCGTGGAGAAGGGCGAAGGCCGCAAGGTGGGGCTGGAAGAGCTGGTGTTTGCCGATGGGCGCGAAAAGGTGTACCTGGGCAAGGACTCGGCCGCGCTGATGCTGGTGGCACAGATCCGCGACGAGGCGCACCGCTTTGCCATCACGGGCATGCGCGCGGCGAGGGCCAAGGTGCGTGTGGGCGGCGGGCAACTGGAAGAGATTGCGGGTGTGGGGCCCAAGAAGCGCGCGCGGCTGCTGCAGCGGTTTGGCGGCGTGCGTGGCGTGGCGGCGGCCAGTGTGGAAGACCTGGCCACGGTGGATGGCATTTCGCGTGAGCTGGCCGAAGAAATTTATAGGGCGCTGAGATAAGCCTTATGGACAGTGCCCCGGCTGTGCCGTGACACAATCGCCGCCATGTTCTGGACTATCCCCACCTTGATGACCTGGACGCGCATCGTCGCGATACCTTTGATCGTGGGGGTGTTCTACGCACCGCTGGACCCTGCCACGCGCAACCTGATTGCCACCGTGATGTTCGTGGTGTTTGCAGCTACCGACTGGCTGGACGGCTACCTGGCCCGCAAGCTCAACCAGACCTCGTCGTTCGGCGCCTTCCTCGACCCGGTGGCCGACAAATTCCTGGTGTGCGCATCGCTGCTGGTGCTGGTGCATCTGCAGCGCGCCGATGTGTTCGTGGCGCTCATCATCATCGGCCGCGAGATCGCGATCTCGGCGCTGCGCGAATGGATGGCGCAGATTGGTGCGAGCAAGAGCGTGGCCGTGCACATGATTGGCAAGGTGAAGACCACGGTGCAGATGCTGGCCATCCCCTTCCTGCTGTACGACGGGCGCCTGTTCGGCGTGATCGACACAGGCGTGTGGGGCACCTGGCTCATCTGGGCCTCGGCCGTGCTCACGGTCTGGTCGATGGTGTATTACCTGCAGAAGGCGCTCCCCGAAATCCGGGCCCGCGTCAAGTAAATTCCAGGCGTTTTAGGCTGCTTGCGCGCGCTGGATAAGCGCTGGTAGCTATATTTTCAGGAGCATTTGCATGGCGAAACATCGCATTGCCGTGGTGGCCGGTGACGGCATTGGCAAAGAGGTCATGCCCGAGGGCCTGCGTGTGCTCGACGTGGCCGCGCGCAAGTTTGGCATCGACCTGCACTTCGACCACTTCGACTTTTCGAGCTGGGACTACTACGAGAAGCACGGCAAGATGCTGCCCGACAACTGGAAGGACCAGATCGGCGGCCACGAGGCGATCTACTTCGGCGCCGTGGGCTGGCCGGAGAAGATTGCCGACCATGTCTCGCTCTGGGGTTCGCTGCTGCTGTTCCGCCGCGAGTTCGACCAGTACATCAACTTGCGCCCCGCGCGCCTCATGCCCGGCGTGATTGCGCCCGTGGTGCGCCGCGACGGCAGTCCGCGCCTGCCCGGCGAGATCGACATGCTGATCGTGCGCGAGAATACCGAGGGCGAATACTCCAGCATCGGTGGCCGCATGTACGAAGGCACGCCGCGCGAGATCGTGATGCAGGAGACGGTGATGTCGCGCCACGGCGTGGACCGCGTGCTCAAGTTTGCGTTTGAGCTGGCCCAGTCGCGCCCCAAGAAGCATTTGACCAGCGCCACCAAGTCCAATGGCATCGCGATCACCATGCCGTATTGGGACGAGCGCGTGGCCGAGATGGCCAAGTCCTGTCCCGATGTGAAGGTGGACAAGTTCCACATCGACATCCTCACGGCCCACTTTGTGCAGCGGCCGGACTTCTTTGATGTGGTGGTGGCCAGCAACCTGTTTGGCGACATCCTTTCGGACCTGGGGCCTGCCTGCACTGGCACCATCGGCATTGCGCCCAGTGCCAACCTCAACCCCACGCGCACCATGCCGTCGCTGTTCGAGCCCGTGCATGGCTCGGCGCCCGACATTGCAGGGCAGGGTATTGCCAACCCCATCGGGCAGATCTGGTGCGGCGCGATGATGCTGGACTTCCTGGGGTATCGCGCCGCACATGATGCAGTGCTGGCTGCCATTGAAGCCGTTCTCGACCCCCAAAGTGGCGGACCACGCACCCCGGATCTGGGGGGAAAGTCGAGCACGCAGGACGTTGGCAAGGCCATTGCCGAAGCCCTGTCGGCCGTTTGAGTGGCGCAGGGATTGGGGTGTCAATACGGGATGCTGCCCATACGGCGTGTTTGAGACAAAACCGGCCTGCAAGCCCTGTCGCAGCGTGAAATACGACTAGAATTCATCGCAGCGCTGCGTCAAAACGGCGTGCTGTATTGACACTCTGAAACTCGATGGCTTTAATCTGATGCAGCAGCCACTGCTGTGTATGCCAGTCATTCCCCCGCCTGCTCTCCATCAGCCCTCGGCTGTGCCGTCAGACGTGTGAAGACCAGATATCCGCGAGACATTCCATCAACTCTTTTCCGAGAGGCTTCTTGTGAACAAAACCGAACTGATCGAGCACATTGCTACCAACGCCGACATCTCCAAGGCCGCTGCTGCGCGCGCCCTGGAATCCACGATCGAAGCGGTCAAGAAGACTCTGAAGAAGGGCGGCACGGTGTCGCTCGTCGGTTTTGGCACTTTTGCTGTGGGCAAGCGCGCTGCCCGCACGGGTCGCAATCCCCGTACTGGCGCTACGATTAAAATCAAAGCTGCTAAAGTTCCAAAGTTCCGTCCTGGCAAGGCATTGAAAGATGCCTTGAACTGAGGATCAAGTTTAGGTGGGGTCCTTAGCTCAGTTGGTAGAGCGGCTCCTTTACACGGAGTAGGTCGGCGGTTCGAGACCGTCAGGACCCACCATCACCGAACAAAGGCGAACGCAAGTTCGCCTTTTGTTTTTTGCCTCTGAAAGATCGACCATGTTTGAATCCATCCGCAAGCACTCCAAGATCGTGATGATCTTCTTGTTCTTGCTGATCATTCCTTCGTTTGTGCTGGTGGGCATTGACAGCAACTACTTCTCTGAAAAGAGCCCAGTGGTGGCGCGTGTCGATGGAGACAACATCAAGCAGACAGACTGGGACAATGCCCACCGCATGGAGACAGATCGCATTCGTGCGCAGTCTCCCACGGTCGATCCCAAGTTGCTGGACTCGCCCAGCGCCCGTTACGCCACGCTGGAACGTCTGGTGCGTGACCGCGTGCTGGCAGCTGCTGCACAAAAAATGCACCTCGTCACCAGCGATGCGCGCCTGGCGCGCAGCCTGCAGGAAATCCCGGCGATTGCAGGGCTGAAGCGCGCGGATGGAACACTGGACGCCGAAGCCTACCGCACGCTGGTGGCCGGCCAAGGCCTCACGCCTGCGGGCTTTGAGGCCAATGTGCGCCGGGACATCTCCATCAATCAGGTTATGGGGGGGGTGATGAGCTCTGCCTTTGGCACGGATGTCCAGGTCAAGCTGGCGTTGAATGCCTTGTACGAGCGACGCGACATTCAGGTGGCACGTTTCAATGCCTCCGATTTCGCCAGCAAGGTCGCGCCCACGGATGCGGACCTCGAAACCTACTACAAGGCACACCCCGCACAGTTCCAGCAGCTGGAGCAGGCGGCTGTGGAGTATGTGGTGCTGGACCTCGACAGCGTGCGCGCCACCATCTCGCTGAGCGAAGATGATCTGCGCACCTACTACAAGGAGAACGTGGCGCGGATGACTGCCAAGGAAGAGCGTCGCGCAAGCCACATTCTCGTCAACGCCGCCAAGGACGCACCGGCCGCAGACCGTGAAAAGGCCAAGGCCCGGGCCGCCGAACTGCTGGCCCAGGTGCGCAAGGCGCCCGCGAGTTTTGCTGAGGTGGCTAAAAAATCCTCCGACGACAAAGGCTCTGCCGTGGTGGGTGGGGACCTCAATTTCTTCGCCCGTGGTGCCATGGTCAAGCCCTTTGAGGATGCAGCCTTCGCACTGAAGAAGGGCGAGATCAGCGATGTGGTGGAAAGCGACTTCGGTTTTCACATCATCCAGTTGACCGACATCAAGACACCCCGCCAACCCTCGTTCGAGGAACTGCGTCCTTCGATGGAGGCTGAACTCAAGCAGCAACAAGCCCAGCGCAAGTTTGCCGAAGTGGCTGAGTCCTTCACGAATGGCGTGTACGAGCAGGCCGACAGCCTGCAGCCGGTGGCAGAGAAGCTCAAGCTCAAGGTGCAAACGGCCACTGGGGTCACGCGCACTGCAGCGCCGGGCGCCAAGGGGCCACTCGCCAATGCCAAGTTCCTGGAAGCGCTTTTCGCATCGGACTCCGTGCAAAACAAGCGCAACACCGAAGCGGTTGAAGTGGGACCCAGCCAGATGGCCGCAGGCCGTGTGACAACCTATACCCCCGCCCGCACCCTGCCTCTGGACGAAGTGCGTGCCCGGGTTCGTACGCTTTACGTGGCAGAAAAGTCGGCAGAGCTGGCCCGCAAGGAAGGCGAGGCCAAGTTGGCTGCGTGGAAAGCGACGCCCGCTTCGGCCACAGGCCTGTCGGCCGCCACCGAAGTGTCGCGTGAGCAAACCCAGAACCTGCCGCGCCCGGTGATCGATGCCGCCCTGCGCGCCCCTGCCGATGCCCTGCCTGGCTGGGCGGGTGTGGACCTGGGCGCTGCGGGCTACGTGGTGGTCAAAGTCAACCGCGTGGTGCCTCGCCAGGCGCCTGATGCCCAGCGTGCACAGCAAGAACGCCAGCAGTACGAGCAGTGGCTGACGACGGCCGAAGGCCTGGCCTATTACGAGTTGCTCAAGCAGCGCTTCAAGGTGCAGATAAAAGCGCCCCGTCCGGAGACCGTGGCCCAAGGAACTGCAGAAAATTAAGCAATTTGGCCTTCGGGGTGAAAACCCAGGCTATAATACAAAGCTACGGTGGCTGTAGCTCAGTTGGTAGAGTCCAGGATTGTGATTCCTGTTGTCGTGGGTTCGAGCCCCATCAGCCACCCCAAAATGCAAAGCGCTGCAACGGAAACGTTGCAGCGCTTTTTGCTTTGGGGCTGCCAAAAAGCCGCATTCGGGCAATGCGGCGTGTTGATCAATTTGACATGTGCTTGAGCGGGTGCGGGAGGTGGCAGTCCCTGGCTGGCGTGTGGCCCGGTTGTGTTGCTGTCCACGAGGCACGCCATCGAAGCGGCAAAGTGGTGAGGGGGCGGGAAAGAAGCGGCCAGAAGATGGCTGGCCTGCCCGGAGGGACTCGAACCCCCGACCTATAGCTTAGAAGGCTATTGCTCTATCCAGTTGAGCTACGGGCAGTAGTGTTTTCGGCGGTAGCGCCTACTAACTTTTTGCGTATTGCTACGCAAATTCACCTTATGCAGGTGCCGAATCATACCTGCTGCGCCTACTTGGTCGGCCCAACCACCCGGCCTTTTCGCAGGTAGTGGCGCTGGGTGGTGGTCACGCTGTCGTGGCCCAGCAACTCAGCGGCAGCCGCTTCGCCGCGCACCTCCGACACGTCATCCGCAGCCTTGGCCCGCAGGTCGTAGAACCGCATGGCTTTGATCTGGTCGGCCAGCTTCGGGTTCAGCTTGGCCGCCTTCGTCCGGGCGCGCTTGTAGACCTCGGCCAACGCCTTCTGGGAAAGCGCCTCGCCGGCCTGATTCACCACCAGCGCGGAACTCCACATCTTGCAGGCTTCCTTGCGGGCCTTGATGCGGTCCAGCAGCACAGCCAGTTCCCCCTCGATTCGAATGCGCAGCTTCGCCCCGGTCTTGCCTTGTGTGACCTTCAAGCGGCCGTCTTCAATGTCGCCATCCGTTATGCCCACGGTGTCGGCGGGCCGCTGGCCGGTGAGATAGGCCAGATCCATGGCATCCCGAAGCGGCCACGCCGCGACGTTCCACACCGCGCGGTACACCTCGTCGGTGATGTACTGCTCGCGCTTCTTCTCTGGCAAGCCTTTGATGCCCATGCACGGGTTCGGCTTTTCCGTGTAGCCCCAGGCCCGGGCCATGTTGAACATGTGGGAGAAGGTGCGCTTGAGCCGGTTCGCCGTTGGCGCCTGGTGCTTCTTCCATTGCAGCAGGGCGTGGATGTGGCTTGGCTTTATCTCGTCCAGCGGGGCGGGGGAGGGTGTGCAGAAGAATTCACGCAGGAGCTTGATGTCCGACGCCTGCAGGGTCTGAGTGCTTTTGGCCTTGAGCGGCACCACCTCGCGCTCATACTTGTCCGCCAGCTCCTTGAAGTTGGCCACGGCCTTCTTTTCTTCGGCGGCGATCAGCTCGGACCACTTGCGCACGGCCAGCACGTAGTCTTTCCCCAGGGGGATTTCCTTGCGGGGCTTGCCGCCCTTGTCGAAGTAGTAATACGTGGTGCCGGAGCGATGGGTTCTGGATCGGAAATACTGCATGGTCAGGCTAAGGCCGGTTCCCAGCCTTTTTGTTGTGGTGTGGGTTGTTGGGCCCCGCCTTCGATAACCGCCCGGGCCACCACCGGGTGGCCGCGCGCGTTCACGTAGTGCGGGATTTTCATACGCTTGAGCTCGGCCGCCTGCAGGTGCTCGCGCGTCTTGCCATCCTTACCGATGCGCACTCCAGTGAGCTCGGCAAGTTCCTTGGCATTCAGGAAAGTGCTCATCTCGCTCTCCAAAAAAGAACCCCGCTCAGTGGCGGGGCTGTGGTTCATCAAAATCAGGGATGGGCGCTCGCTTGTCGCGGCGCTCGCGGGCTCTGCGGCTCATGGTGCTTTCTCCTGTAGGCGGTCGCGGGCGGCGGTGATGACGGCAATCTGCTGCTGAAGCAAAACCAATGCTTGATCACTTGCGACCGCGAGACCATTGAGATGTGGATAGATTGCGATGGCTGCATCCAGCATCTACCGTATCAGCGCCTCGTCCTGCTTGCGGACTTCGGCCTCGATCTTCCTGGCGAAGTCGACCAGCGTTGCTGTCTGGCTGTAGACATGGAGTCGCTCAATTTCCCGGATTCGTTCAGGTGTCAGCATTTCCATCCCCTTTCCCGCTGTTGGCGGTGATGCCGTCTGGGTACGCGCTGCCAGGCTGTCCCGGCTCGTTGCTGTGCGTACAGGCGTTGCGGTGGTCGTTCGCTTTTGGACAGCGCTTGTTTCCGCAGGTTGGACACAGGGCCATGCGGATGCTGTGCGGGTCATCCAGCCGCATCGGGCGGCATGTCAGGCACCAGCACTGCGGCTCCCGCACGGCTTGCGGGGGTGGGGCGTCCGGATACAGCATCGCCACGCGGTGCGGTGCACGATGTGGGTACATCGTGTCGAACGCTACTGGGTCTGCCAGCTCCTTTGCGGCTAGCAACTCAGGATTGACCATCGGCTGACCGGAACAGTCCAGCAGGACGCGCGCCACCGGATCCCCGCCCGCCACGGCCTGCGGTTGGCCCCACTTGGCGAGCACTGCGCGGGCAAACTTGAGAATGTCTTCGCTTTGGTAGCCGATTGCCAAGTCGTCGAATAGCCCGCCCACCATGGCGGCTTCCCGCATGATCTCCGCATCTGTTGGTGTTGTCATTGGATTGGCTCCTGTTCTTGTCCGCAGAAAAGACGCTGCATGTGCTCAACTGCAGCTTTTGCTTGTTGCTCTGTGCGTAGTCCACTAACTGTCATCTGCGCAATGAAGGTGCCATCGGCTTCGACATCCCACTTGAGCGAGACAACAGGCTCAATGTGTTTTGTTGGTGTCGTCACTTGTCGTCTCCTTGATGGGTGGCGCGCTGGGCGGCATCCGAATCGCTCCAAACACCAGCCATCATTTGGTCGATTGCGGCGTTGAGCGCATTGCGGTTTTTCTCGCTGACGATGCGCACAAGCGATGTGAACTTGCCTTCGTCCCATGCCACAGTTATGTGCTCACCGAGCCAGCGCCACCGCGCTGCATCCAGCGCATCTACCGTGGCCGCTGGTGCCGTTGGCTGGGGTGCGGTGGCGAGCGCTACATCCGCCAGATCGCGGGCATCGTCTTGCCGCAGCGAATTACCTCTTTCAACCCACTTCACCCACCCGTCCTGATAAGACCACTGGTCATAGATAGCCTTTGCCACGGCTTCACGCATCGCTGGCGCTACCGGTGCAGCAGCACGGGAGGCGCGGTCGGTGTCAACGTAGGCGCGCATGCTGTGGCGGTTCCATACTTCGCCAAGGCCAACCGTTGTTGCATCGCATTCAGGCAACGGCGGATAGTCGCGCTCCCCCTCCTGCGCAGGGGCGGGCTGTGCTGGGGCTGCTTGCTGCACGGGGGCGGCGGTTGCACCTGATGGTGCGTAGTGCACGGCATGTGTAAAAGCGCCCCAATTCAGTCCAGCAATATCGGCCCCGACCTTTTTCCAAGCATGGTGTAGCGCTTCCCAAGTTGGCACCGCCCGCTCTGCTGCACTGGCATGTGCTGTGAGGGCCGAACAAGCTGCGTCAATGGCATCCCAGCGCGCCCTGTCCGGCTGGTCGTCTTTGGCGGGCTGGCGTGGGCCTATGCCTGACTGCACAGCACGCAGCCCTTCGATGATTTCGGCGGTCGGCAGTTCTGCCGCTATGGGGGCGGGGGTTGTCATTGGAGTTCCTTCAACTTTTTCAGCTTGGCTTCAAGTTCGGCGACTTTGGCAGCGCTGGCCCGCGCTTCTGTGGTCATGACATACGTGGCTGATTGCAGGGCGTTTTCCACGCCTTGGATGAGGCGACGGCGCAAAGCATTAACTGCATCGGTATTGCCTGCAAAAACGCCTTCCAGCCACTGCATACGATCCGCAAATGCATGCTCATCGCCGCGTTCAAGCCAATACGCTAGAAATGCATCCATGTCGGGTAGGTACTGTCCAACGCCATGCATCTGGCTATGGCTTGCCGAATACCACGCGCCCCCTTGTCTTACACGGACCTTTTGCAGGTTGTCATCCAGTGAAATGCAAATGTCTGGAATGCGGCTTACGGTGGTTCGCTCAGCTTGATACGGCGTAACGCAGGCGTCGCCAACGACAAACGGCAATTCAAAGGTCACTGTCACGGTGCGGCCATTGACCGCTACGATTGGGTCGCCCATTGCTCTCTCCCTCAGTAGATGGAGCAGGGGGGGATACGCATCCAGTGGCTTGCAGCCCAAAGGAAATCCTCGCCCATCCATGTGTCGTAGCCGACCATGCGGCTGTCCTTGTCCATCCAGAAAACACGCTCACCGGGCGGCGGCATTTGTTCTGCAGATGCGATCCACCCCGCTGCTACTGCAGGCTGTGGGGCGGCTCCCAGTGCAACCGCGCAGTGCAATGCGATTTCGCGGGTGTACGCAAGGATTTGATCTTGGCTGACGCCACAGCAACCCTCTGTGAACACGCACGATGCGGCGCCATGGTTTAACAGGCTGGAAATGCCCGCGCGCTCCAGCGCCTTCTCGATCAACGCAATCTCTCCATCCATCGGCGGCGGCGCCGGCTCTTGTCCCGCAGCAGGCAGTGACAGGGATGCGCGGGCTTTGCGGTCTGCATCGACATAGGCGCGCATGTGTTCTGCGCTGAATGCGTCTTCCTCGCTGCACCATCCCTTGCCTTCGCAATTTGGGCAGCGTTCGCGTTCTGGTGGTTGGAAATAGCCCATGCTGATTGGGTCGCCTACCTCGCCATTCCCGTCGCAGGAATCGCATCTGAACCGCGCGGGCCAGCCTTGGGGCAACTCTGGGTAGTCGCGCTCAGTATTCGTGTTCTCAGCCATACGGCCTCCTTGGGGTGCAGAAACAAGCGAGCCCGCTGGGTGGCGGGCTCTGTGGGGTGGGGTGCTGCTTAGGCGATCTGTTCAATCGTCTGGATGTTTTTCAGGTTGATGACTTCTCCGCCGTCGCACTTCACGCGGGCCGTGGCCAGGCGATATGCCTCCTGGTGCTCTCCGTAGGAAAGCTGGCGCAGCTGGAAGTCGTGGGCAACCACCAGCATGCGTATGGCCTCCAGCTCAGAGGCGTGCAGCGCTCCGGGTTTCCATCCTTTGGGGGAATCCTGGCGTGTGCCGATTTCCTCCAGAGCTTGGAGCGCTGCTTGCAGGTCGTTGCGAAACCCCTTCACTACGCCACCGTCCTCGATGGCCATGCCCACGTTTACCAGGGTGCACAGGCGAAGCCAGTCCTTGAAGTTGCCCCTGCCCACTCGGAATGCCTCCACCGCCCTGCGGCTGGGCACGATGTAGTGGTCAATCTCCGGCGCCGTGAGCTTGGTTGCATTCCGAAGAGCGATGTTCACCGGGGACTCTGGTGTGTCAGATAGGAACTTCATCCACTCCGGTTGCTTGCCCTTCGCGGCAAGTCGGCGCAGCTGGCGGTTCACTGCCGCCCCCTGTACTGCAGCTCCTTGCCCTCGTACCGACCACCCATCGTGCTGTTCAGGATTGGGATGGCGCGGTGGTCTTGCAGGGTGATGCGCTCGGATGCACGCTGGGCCTCCCACTTGGTGAGGGGTACTGGGTTAGACAGGGCGAAGCCTGCGGGTTTCTTTGGTGTGGTCATGGGCACTCCAGAAAAAAGCCCTCACTTGGAGGGCTGGTGTGTTGGGTTGGCGTTCGCGCTGGCGCTGTGTTCGGCTTCGGCGGATGAGAACTCACTTCCTAGAATTTCTGTGCCTTCAATCTGCTGGTGCGGATCGCTGGTAGAGAAATACAAAGCGCCACAGTGGGCGAACATGCTGTAGCCGTAAATGAACCCCCACGAAAACCCGCAGGTCTTCAAAACCTGATCCATGTCTACCGATTGCTTCGGGTAGTCGTTCCAGATCGCTTGAAGGTCGGCCAGCGCCTGCTTGGCATCAGTTGGCACCTTCGTTCTTGGCCGTTGAATCCCGTGCTGCCGCTCTGGCTTGGTCCACTCAGGTCCGGTCATCGGTGGAGAGAATGAGAAACCAGCAACCCTGCGCGTTGGGCCAGTTGTGTACCAAGCCTTTGCGCGGCCAGCGGCGATACGCTCAGCAAACTCGCGTCCAGCCTTTGTCATAGCCTCAGCGTCGCGGCGAGACTGCTCCCATGCAGCCAACGACTCAGGCTTTGTGATCTTGAAATAGCGCATCTGCTGCACTCCATGAAAAAGCCCGCGCTGGGCGGGCTTGGGGGTTGGGTTGCTGGATGGGTCAGGCGGCGACGCCAATCCGTGATTCAAGAAACGCGACCTTGGCTGCCGTCGCCTGCTTGGCAATCGCATCGCAGATGGCCGGAAAGTCGTCGTCGTGGTACAGCGGTGCTGCGCGCTCGCGGCCGGCGGGCTCAAAGCCCAGGGCGCGCAGGTTTTCCGCCGTCACGGTCATGTGGGCCAAGCGCTCCTTGATGGTCCCGATGTTCAGGGTGGGCGGGCTGGTGCGCTCGGCGGGTGCTGCTGCAGCTGCTGGCGCTGCAGCCGGAGCGGCGGCCATGCGCTGCGCGGTTCCGATCACCTGCTGGGCGTCCAGTGTGGCCACCGCCTCAGCGTGCTGCTCGCGCGCCAGGGTTCCCAGGTCGGCCGCCACAGCAGGGTGCAGCGTTTCCGCCTTCGCCGCCTGCGTGATGGCCGCCTGTGCTGCACGTTCCTCGGCCGCCAGCTTCTCCCGGGCCTCACGGTCGGCGCGGTCTGCTTCTTCCTTGCGGATGCGCTCGCGATCGGCTTCCTGGCGCTGCTGCTCGGCCGTCACGCGGTTGGCGATGATCGCGGCCAGGTCGTCTGGCGCCTTGAGCACCAGGGCTGCGGTGTCGTGCACCACCAGCCCGCTGGCCTGCAGCGTCTTGACGTTGGCGTGGATGCGGTTGGCGATCTCGCTGGCAGCGATCTTGGCGCGGGCCAGCTCGTCGTTCACGGCGCTGCGCAGGCTGTCCACCGTTCGCTTGCCCTTGATGGCACCTGCGAAGTCGGCGGGAACCTGGGGCATGTAGTTCACTGGCATTGCCGCATTGAGCTGGGCGATGTGTTCGCGCAGGGCGGCTATGCCACCGGCCACGATCTCGCCCCGGATTTCTTCTTTGCGGGCCTTCACCAGTTTGTCCAGCTCCAGGCGAGTGCGGCGGGCTTCGGCGCTGATGTCGTCGATGGTGCGGAACAGCTCATCGATGGTGGCCGTCTGGCTCAGTGCATGCTCTTTGGCGGCGGCCAAGCGGCTTTCCACATCGGCACACCACTTCACAGTGCTCTCTGCGGTAGCAAAGTCCTGATCAGTGGAGAGCGTGCGGTTGATGCCCTTGAATACCTCCAGCGCATGGGCTTTGTACTCGGGCAGGTTGCTGGCCGTCACGGCGCCGGTCACTTGGATCAGCAGCGCGGGCAGGTTGTCAGGGGTCTTGCCCATCACGGGGGCGGGCTTGGCCTCAGGTGGAACGTAGGCGGCCAGATCAGCGGCGAACTGCTTCCACCCGGCGATCAGTTGGGCCCGGCGCTCTGGCTTGGACTCGTACCAAACCCAGGCACTGTGCGTGTCGGTGCCGTCGCTGGTGGCGAACATGATGCGCTTCGCACCAGACACCAGGAGCTGCTGCTCCAGCTGCCAGTAGTGGTGCGGCGCTGGCTCTCCTGTATCGGCGAGCTGGGCGGCAACCTTTTTGGACCACAGCTTGTGCTCGAACCCGATGGAGCGGTCCATGGTCAGGCCGTCAAAGCTCGCCAGCAGGGGCAGGCCATCCACATCGCGGGTGCCGGTGATGTTGTAGAGGTCGTCATCGATCTGCGCCTCTGCAATGGGTCGGTAGCCCGCCTCGGCATCGTGCCCGGCCTGGAACAAGGCCGCCTTGTGGCTGTCGATCTCGGCATCCACCAGCCGCAGCGCCTTCTGCTTGAGCAGTTCGTCGCGGGACAGGTAGGGCGACACGCCCATCATGGCCGGGGCCTCACTGGCCGTGAAGTGCTCGGCGCGCAGCGAGTGCCATTGGTTCGTGCCTTGCTGCACGTCGTGAACGATCATGGTCATGTTGTTCCTCAAGCGGACATTTCGTCCATACGGGTTTCGTAGATGGCGTTCAGTTCGGCCTGCTGGGCCGGGTCGGTGATGGAGCCGATCAGGTCGGCGGCTACGTTGAGAGCGTCGGCGTCCCCTGCGCTGCGCAGCTGGTGCGCAACTTGGTCGAAAGTCGGGCCCTGCTGTTGTTCCTGCGGCTTGAGAGCGCGAATTTCTGCCTCCTGCTCGGCGGTCAGCGCGCCCTTGCTGCGGGCGAACTTCACGATCTCTTCGACATCGGAGCCGCTGTTGACTGCGGCCTGCCACTTGGGCAGGCGAGCTTTGAACGAGTCCTCGGGCCATGTCGGTGGCGCGGTGGGCTCCACAACCTCCACCATGCCCATCTGCTTCGTGGCTGGCTGAGACTCCACGATGCGCTCGGCTTCATCCTGGTCGTAGATGCCGCCATAGCCGAAGGCCAGACGGGCGCACTGGATCATCGCCTTGTGGCGCAGCATGCGCTTCGGGTGGGTCTGCCAGGGGCCGGTGCCGCGTCGGCATTCAGCCATCCACTCGGTCACCTTGATGGGCCGCGTTCGGTCCTTGCGGTAGATGATGCAGGTGCATGATTCGTCGTTCTGCTCGAACTCAATCCCGTCGAACTGCTGGTGCGTGTTGATGATGCGGCTCCAGCCGTCCACGCCGACCACCGGAACGATGCCATTGTTCTTGTCCGGGAAGGCGTAGATTTCCTTGGTCCAAGGGTTCAGCATGTACTGGTTGGCGACAACCAGCAGTGCGGTCATCTGCGCGTCGGATACCTGCCCCTTGAAGGCCGTGGCCTTGAGGGTGTCGATCAGGTCGGCGCCGTCGCCCATGTCCAACTTGGTTGCCAGGGTGCGCGTCAGTGTGGTGAGAGCTGTGCTCATGTTGTCCTCAGATGAATGGTTGATGCAGCCAGGCGAAGCACATGGCCAGGGCTGCGGATGTGGTCAGGAGCCACGCGGCGAAGGCGATTGCGGCTCTCACAGGTTGATCCCGATGCAGAGCCCGAAGGCCAGGCCGATGAGCACGCAGAGGGCTATCTCTGTGGTGCGGAGTTCGAAGGTGGTCATGGCTGCCGCTCTTTCTGCCGCTGCTCAAACGCAGCCCACAGCGCGCTGGCGTCGTCCTTGTGGCCTACGCAGGCATGCACCACTTCGTCATCGCCGCGCATGTGACTGGTTTCGAGAATCACCTTGCACCAGGACTCAACTCCGCACACGATGCATGGCGGTCCCTTTTGGCGCTTGCCGTTTCGCAGTGGGTAGCTGCGCTGCGCGCCGATTCGCGGGTAGGTGTTGCGACTCACGGCCGCACCTCACGCAGGCAATCAGCCTCTTTGTCAGCAACCCAAATGGCGGTTTCGCCAGGGCGGCACTCGTTGCGCTGGAACTGCTGGAGCGCCCAGGCGCGCGAGTCACGGGCGGCGCGCAGCTTCTCGGCTGCTGGTGTCGGGTCGGGCTCGTGGGCTGGCACCGCAGCCCAGCCAAGGGCGGCTACTAGCGCGATCAGGGTGATGGAGTAGTTCATGGGGTGTCTCCTGCGGGCTGCTTGATGTGTGAAGCAACCCAATTGCGCATGCGCTGCCAGCGGCGCTGGGCAACGATGGCGGGGTCGATTTCTATGCGCACGGTTCGGTTGTGCCGTTCTTCGCAGTAGGGCGGTCGGAAATGGCGCGGCGGCATGGGACCGCAGATCACCACGTCCACGTATTCGTGAGTGCTGGTGCCCTCGTCGTTCTCCCAGACGATTTCGCGCACCATCGCGGGAGCGATGCCGAACAGGTTTGCCACTGCATCCCAGTCCTCAGGGTCAACGGTGGTCATGTCCAGGCCGCGCTTTGCGCCCAGCACACCCAACGTGCAGTAGTCGCCATCCGCAGTCACCAGGGACTCACCAATCAGCGCCTTCTCGGGCATGGCATCAAGCGCAGCCAGAACTTCGCGCAACGCTGCTTGCCCGCGTTTGCCGTTGAGCGCGCTGTTGACGGCGGCCCGCCAGCGGCCCATGGCCAGGGGATCGTCGTCGCCGTAGTCGTCGGTGTAGCCGCTCCTACTCATGTCGGGTCTCCTTGTTCAAGTGCGTCCGGGTCCAGGTGCGCGCCAATGGCCGCAGCCTCTCTCTGGCGCTGGGCGGCTGCTTCGTTGTGGCGCTTGGTTTCTGCCTGGGCTGCTTTGCAGGCGGCCAAGGCCAGGACGCGGGCTGTGTGGTCTTGGATGGGGTCGGTCATGGCATGGCCTTCCCAATCTCAGCGGCTGCGCGGACGATGGCGCGGCGGGTGGCGGCTTCGTCGCCGCGATGGCTCAGCACCTCGGTCTGGAAGTTCCCGAACTTGTCAGACTGCCATGCGCTCACCGTGTGGCTTTCAAGCCCGAGGTGCAGCTTCAACTTCACTGCCAGCCGTAGTGCGTCGCCGTCGTCGTTCAACGGGTCCCACGGCAGGCCGCGCGCGTTGCTCCACAGATCGCCTGCGGCGCTGCGTTCTTGCCCGGCCGCCTTTGCCGCCAGTTCCAGCAGTTCACGGTCGGACATCACTGCACCCCCATGTGAGCGTTGTGCTGAACCTCGTCCTGCGCGGCCCGGTGCACGCGGCTGGCCTCCCGGTGCTGCTGGAACTCCAGGTCTGCGCGGACCCGCAGGGCTTCGAACTCTTCGGTGGAAATCGGCGGCGGTGCGCTGTGAGAACGCAGCCGCTGTTGCATGTGTTCGTGTACGTTTTGCATTGCGCCTCCTGGGCGGGAAAGAAAAAGCCCTCACTGGGAGGGCTCTGGTTTCAGTCTTCGTAGTCGGCTGGATCGGTGCCATTGACCGCGTGAGCGAAGGCTTTCCATTTCGCTCGCATTTCTTCGGTCTGGTTCCGCCATGCAGGTGCGATGTCGGAGGTGATCGTGACGCCGTTCTTGAGGGTGAAGCTGCCGCAGTTGCTGCCAATGTCTTCATCGGCAAATTCGACGGCGATTGACTCATCGGGGAAGCGCTTCGACAACTCCACGAGAACACCTTCGGGACAAGACCATGCGGTGTCAAAGGTGGCCGTTCCCTGGTCAACATCGTGGGACGGCTCGCATGCATTCCACTTTGTGCCCCACACTTTTCTGGCGAAGTCCATGCTGTGCAGGTATCCGCATTTGCGATGGTTCCGCAGCATGCCAACGAACTGCTCGAAGCATTCTTCCGACAGCTTCTTGATATCGAACTTGCTGCGGTTACTGGCTTCAAGGCTGGCCAGCAAAGGGTGGTCACTGAGTGGCGCCCCGATGACTATCTGGGCAGCTTCCTCTGCGGCCATAGAAATGCCATCCCAGTTGTCATCGCCCGGAAAGGGCGCCATTGTGTTGAAGTCGATGCGGCCATCGCTGTTCAACATGGCCGTGATGACGGCGGGCGAAGCGCTGATTTTGTTGGTGACCCAGTTCGGCATGGTGTGCTCCAAAGAAAAAGCCCACTCGGTGGTGGGCTGGTGGGGAATAAAAACGCCCCGACGTGCGGGGCAAACCCCTGCGCATGGCAGGAGGGGAGGGATTGAAGATGATGGCCGGTGGTATCTCCGGCTTGACTGGACTCAAACCAGCCTATGTTTCACGACCCTGCAATTGCTTGCACCCGGGGGCGTCAATTCGCCAGCATCAAACGGGTCTGACCGCTCTACCGTTGCCGATAGACAAGGCTTGCGCCTACGATCCCTGAACTACATCAGAGGTGTTTTCCCGCACATGAGCCCATCACCACTGGGCATTCACCATCATTGAAGCGGGCCGGACGGCCAGTCCCGGCTATAGCACTGTGTTCACGCGCCCCAGAAGTCGTGCGCCTGCGCTTCCGCGCCGCCCGGTCATCACGAACTGACTGTCTTCCCGAGGTCGTCATCCCTCGCGTTTCGGCTGTGTGCGGCCCCGTTACCAAAAGGTTTCGCCGCGTCCGCTTCAATGATGGTCCTCGTCTCTCCGAGGTGTCACGTTGCGTACTTCTACGAATCCCCGCCATGGGCGCCTGCGGGCTTGCTTTCACTTCGACGCGCTCAACGTTTCGCTCGTGCTCTTGTATGGCCCCGGCGCTTGGCCGGGACGGTGGGTTACTCGCCCTCAAACTTCCCGGCTGTTGCCTGCAGATACAGGCCGTCATCGTCGAAAGACAAGGCAATGGCGTGCTGCTCAATGGGCATACCGACCTGGGCCGCATGCATCAGCACTTGCCGCGACGACTCCATTTGCCGCTCGGCGGCGTGGCGCGCAACCACGGCGATGGCGAGCGTGAGGCCAGCAACGCCTGGGTGCTGTTTGCGCATATCTTCCAGCTCTGTCAGCGCGCGTTCGAGCGCCAAAGTGGCGCCGGTGTCCAGCAGCAGTTTGTGCGCACGTTTCTGCGGAACCTTGCACTTCATCGGTCGCGCGCCGGGGATTTCGAGTTGTTCGTCCATGCTGTCTCTCCTGTTGAAAACCTCAACCGCCTGTCACGCGGCTCAGGTTTTGCCATTCGGTTGAATGGCGGGCGGCATCTGGTAGCCGTTTCGCTGCATCAACATGCAGCACCGTCTCCGTGGTGCCAGCCCCTTGCGGGGTTCCCGTCCCGTTTACCGCGCTTCGGCGGACTGGGAACCGCCTCGGATCGTGGCGGCGCATACCTTCGGCCCATGCCCGAAGTGCTCTTTCGCCGGACGAAGGCCCCGCAGGTGGGGCCAGCAACATCGGCGTGCGTGTTTTGAAAGAACTCCAGGTGACCGCCGATCCGCTCACCCTGTCGCTGCGTTTTGCTGCGATGGGTGAAGTATCGGATTGCCGATAAATCATGTCAAGCGGTTTGCCGATATTTTGAGAAATTTCGCTACACTGACCTCACGCCCAATCCGGGCGGGCAACAAAAAACCGCCTCAAGGGCGGTTGGAAGGGGTGATATGAAGCTACAGAAGGTGCCGCAAGGCTGGCTCGTGGAGCCAGAGACCAGCACGGAGCAGGAGCATTTGCGTTACCTCCTTGAAGGTATTGCCGGGGTCAGAAATTCTTGCGAAGCCATTCCTTGCAATCCTCTGGAAACGAGCGAGTCCACGCGCGATCCGGGCCGCACTCCACAACCAGCAACTTGTCGTCTGCGTCAATGTGGGGGTATAGAAACTTGGCCAGCTCCTCAGCGGTTCCATCCCACGGAATAATCCATACCGATCCAAGGCAGTGCCAGTAGTTGAACTTTTGTAGCACGCCGATTAGCTCTGGATAGTCTTTGCGCTTGATCGGGTCGTAGGTGACGAGGAACTTTGCCATGAGGCCCTCTCGGGATGGTTGTTGAGGAACTCCCATCGTAGCCCGAGGGGGCTTTTTTTGACTGGCCCTGCGCAGACGCAAAAAAGCCCGCGCGAGGCGGGCAAAGGGCACTGCGAAGTGTTGGGATGAAGATCAGCCGCTGAGCCGCAACCGCCAGGCCTGGGCGACCCAGCTGCCATCCTTCAGGCGCTCCATGCCGTGGATTTCCAGCTCACCGGCCACCATATCCACGATGCGCGGCTCGAACAGACGGTGAGGGTGAAAGCTGGCTAGGTGCAGGGCAGGGACCGTGCCGAACCGACCCTCCAGGCGCACCACCGTCAGCTCGCCCGTGTCTTGGTGCATCTTGCTGGCGAACGGCCGCCGGCTGCCGCCTGCGTACAGGGTCAGGATGGTTGCCTTGACGGGGGAAGAGATGCTGATGGGCGACATGATGGCTGTATGAATTTACAGTACATCATGCCCGCCAGGGGTAACGCCCGAGTTGGGCGAGTGGGCATGAAAAAACCGCCCGGAGGCGGTTTGTTCGACGCGCTATGCGGCTATCAACTCACCAGCAAACGCCATGTCGTCCTCATAGAGGACAACGCGCGCAGCCTCCGAAAGAACCGTCGCAGCCTTGCCGAACTCATCGTTGGAAGCCCCGCGTTCCATGACAACAACACGGTTGCTGTGTCCTTCTGCACTGGCTTTTTTCAGGTCCGACAGCTTGCCATAGCTCTGGTACACGTAGCCCCAGTCAACTTTGTGATCCTCTGATGCGCCAATAGGTTGCACAGCGCGGATGCCGCCGCCAGGAAGAAGAACGCCGATAGGAAATTCAATCTGGTGGCCACTGATTCCAAGCATTTTTGGCTTTGTCACGACGGAGCCGGATGGCAGACGAGCACGCAGAGTCTTGGCCACCAGTGTTGCAAACCGCTCCTGGCGAGTTTTCGGCAGCCATGCCACTTCGTTGTTCGATATTGCGACCGCAAGTCGAAGGGCGTCCCACAATGCAAGTTTCAGATCAGACGCGTCACCTTCCGCAGTGATTTCTCCATCCTGGCTCAGTTTTGCTCGCTGCGCGCCCGGTGTTTCTGAGATGGCCTTGAGCCGCGCCACAGTAGCTCTGGCGCCATGGTCCAACGCATGAGCAATCGTATTGTGCGCATCCGTCAGAAAAAACCGCCCAGGGGCATCCTGCATGACGTAGAAACTGACATGCTGCCCATCCTCACCAAGAGTCAAAGGGGCGTGCACGAGCATTGAGTTGAGCCCCGCCGGAGCGCAATCCCAGTTCGTGTAAGTAGCAAGTTGTTGGCAGTTCATAAAAGGCGTCCTTGCTCCCCCTTTCGGGGGTGCATCAATTGGCCGCAGAAGTCAAGCCTACACTCTTGCGCGAAGATCTCCAATAGGCGAACAACATCTAAAACTGGAGGGTTGACAGGTTCTGCATAGCCGTAGGCCCCTGTCCAAATATGACGATGAGTGAACGCGTCAATGGTCTGACCAAAGTGTGGCAGTCCATGCCCTACTTTGTTCGTGTGAAGCTGGCCGGGATTGGTATCAAGGGCCGCTACGCGTGCGTCTCCAAGAAAGAGTGCGCAGCTGAAACTCTCCGGCTGAATGATCTCCGCATCTCCTCGGCGGATTATTTTTTCCCCGCGATAGCGGGCCCGGACAGCAACCCTCTCCAACACCTCTCGGCCTACTTGCACGCCGCTTTCGAAAACGTGGACTCTGGGCACATAGCCACCCTCTTGGACAATCCAAGCAAATGGCAGAACCACCATCTTTCCAGGCCGTTCGATGAGATCCTTCACGTCTTGATCGGTCAATCGCCTCCCCCTTTATCAGCCTTCCCTGTTGGATCATCAAGCTACTCATCCATCAGCAATTGCGTAGCCCAATGAGCAATCAGAGCTTTTGGGCGTCGCGCTTGGCTTTGGTGTCGGTGGCACCACCTGCTTTCGCCGCAGTAGGCAGATGCGTGAACACGGCAGCAAACTCTTCAACAGTGCCAGCGCGTTGATCCAGTACTAGAGAAACTGTCTTCCCGCGCCAGCTCAATTGCTCAGAATCGAAGCTGGCGCCGAGTTTGTTTTGCACTGTGATCTTGCCAATCTTTGCCGGCTTCCCGTAGCGCTCCACCAAGATCCGCTTCACTTCTTCGTACCGGTCGTTGGGGCCCATCAGCCCAATCTGCGAGACGACGCCGATTTCACGAACTACCGCCCCGTACGTGAATGCCTCGATAGGGATTCCACCGAGCAAGATCGCCCCGTCTCCAAACTGCGGTTTCTTTGTGGCGCAGGCCTGAATGGGGTCGGCATCCTGCTGTACCTGCACGCCCCCGCAGGACTTGATGGCATCGTTGCTCAACGGCTGGCCCAGTGCGATTCCCAGCACTGAATCTGGCTCCTGCTTCCAGGCCTGGGCGCTGGCGGCAAAGGGCATGGCGATCGCCAACACCGCAAAAATTCTCTTCACATTCGTCTCCTAGAGCTTGCGCCCATTCCAGCACCACACCACGCGGCCCAGTATGTCGATTCGGTGATCTCCGTTGAGCACGTCCACCGTTTTCACCGTGGCGTTGTCGCTGCTGATCTCCACTACCCCGTCCATGCGTTGGCGCACGCGCTTGATGTAAACGCGGTCGTTGGCGGCCATGACGTAGACGCCATCGATGATCTTTGGGTCTCTGATCCCTGTGTCCACCAGGAGGATGTCGCCATCCTCAAAGGTAGGGCTCATGCTGTCGCCGTAGGCGTGGATGAACCGGAGGGCGTTCAGGTTCGTCGGCTGCAGACGCCTTGACACCCACTGCTCAGAAAGGGCGATCTGCCCGACCAGGATGTCGTCGTGCTGGATGTCCGTGCCTGGGCCCATGCTGCCTGCATTGGCAAGCAGGGGGACGTGGACCACGGGCACACCTGGCGCTGGAGAGGGGCTTAGGGCGGTTGTCGGGTGCATTGAGCCCGTTCCGTCAGACAGCCACATCACCGACACACCGCAAGCCTCCGCCAAATTTGCAACACGCGCCGACCCGTAGCCGGTTTTTTCCAGCTCCGCCAATGTTGACTGTCCGATGCCCGCAGCCTTAGCCAGCTGAACCTGCGTCAGCTTTGCTGCTTTTCTGGCTTCTTTCAGACGTTTTCCGAAGTCGGTGGTCATGAGCATGACCTTACGGGATACCGATAGCGGGAAACCTCTTGCGCAAATATCGGTTGAACGATATCCTTCGAGAATCATGCAATGGAATGAATTCATCACAGCTCTCTCCTCCAAGGGGATGACGCAGGCGCAAATCGCCAAAGAGGCCGGTTGTGTGCAGTCCACGGTGTCCGATCTCGCGTCCGGGAAAGCCAGTGAGCCCAGAGGTTCTCTGGCCCTTGCCCTGCTTCGTGTTGGTCGTGCTCATGGCGTGCGTACTCCAGAAATCATCAAACCAACGCCACGCAGCGAAGCTAAGGAGACGCAATGAAAGGCTTCCTTTACGTCTGCCTGTTCAGCAATGGACACATAAAAGTTGGCCGAAGTATCGACCCAGAATCCCGTATTGCATCCCATGCTGATCGTGTGGCATGCGTGGGTATCGAACTCGTTGATCGGGCCATATTCGTCACTGAATATCAATGCTCTGCCGAGGCGATGTTGATACAGCGGTGCATTGACGCATGTGCTCAAAAGCACAAGAACGAATGGTTCTCTGGATTGGATTTTGAGGCTGTTTGCGAGTGGGCGCGCATTGAGGCAGGGCAAGCTACACAAGAAACCGAGCGTGAAGGTTCTGCAGGGCAAGTAGAACGGGCGTGCGCAATTGTTGGTGGACAAGCTGTTTTGGCGCGGGCTATTGGTGTTGCCCCCTCCTTTATTAACCAGATGGTTCATGGATCGCGTGGGGTTGGTTACATCAATGCGGTTGCCATTGAACGCGCCACAGAAGGTGCTGTCACCCGCCGCGATCTGCGCCCAGACGACTTCCACCTGATCTGGCCCGACCTCACCGCGCAGCCCACCACCGAGGCCGCGTAACCCATGGCCGCAGACAAGTCCGAGCTGCGCCAGCTCGCCCCCAACCACCTGCTCCAAGCCCTTGACGCCATCGCCATGGCAAAGGGCTTGGAGCGCCATGCATACATCGAAGCTGTGCTGACGGCAGAGGTAGTGAAAGTGGGCCATGAAGCAATGGTCGTCGCCCGCTGCCTGCAAGGCAATCCGCTGCTGTCGGATAGCACGGGAGTGACCCCATGAATGCTTTCCAGATGGCCCGCCCGCGCGGGAAAGACACCGCGCCCTCCAAGGCACCGCGCAAGACCAACCTCAGCCGCGCACCCATTGAGGGCAATGTGCATCTGCTGCTGGACAGCAATGGCCGCCAGACGGTGAGCCTGGAGCGCCGCCCCAGCGGGATCACCATCGAATCGCGCGAGCAGTCGGCGGCTTCGCTGGCACGCAATCAGCGGATCAGGGGGGCGAAGTGAGCGACCAATCCGCAGACGCACATTGCTGGCCGCACAGCAACGCGATGAATACCGCCGAGATCAACCGTATGGCTCTGCGCATTGGGATGTTTCAACGGCGCGGGCTGGAATTGCTGCAAGCCGAGGCGCTGGCTGATAGCTGCATGTTGCGCGACCGGGAAATTGATGACCGCCGCGCTTGTGTCGAGTGCAAGCACTTGCAGGCCAGCGGTACTTGTGCAGCAAAACAAGCAGCACTTCCAAAAACCATGTTCCACCGCTGCCACAAGTTCGGCTGGCAGGTGCCACGTTCGTGAGGATAAGCATGAGCACGCAACTGATTAAGTATGAAGCGGCCTGCCGCGCACTGGCCGAATGCAAGTCGGTCGATGAGGTGAAGACCTGGGCGGACAAAGCCGCCGCCATGCAGGCGTATGGCCGGATGGCAAAGGACAAGACGCTGGAAGTTGATGCCGCTGAAATCCGCATTCGTGCAGAGCGCCGTTTGGGTGAGATGCTGGCCGCACAGAAGGCTGATGGCGGCTTGAGCAAGGGTGCTGCTGGCGCTGGCGTCAACCAGCATACGCCAGCAGAGGTGCGGTCGTCTGTCACGACCGCACCAAAACTGGCAGACGCCGGTATCAGCAAAGACCTCTCCAGCCGCGCCCAAAAGCTGGCCGCAGTGCCAGAAGCCGAGTTTGAGGCAGAGCTTGCCGCCAAGCGCGAACGCGACCAGAAAGAGGGCGCCCGCGTCACTGCCCGTCTGGAAAAGGCTGGCGAACGCGAATTGGCGAAGGCCAAGAAGCAGCGCCAGCCAGAGCCTGCCAACGATGCCGACACCGGCCAGTCGATTGACGAGCTGATTGCGGAAATCCAGAAAGAGAACGAGCAGCTTCACGCCCAGCTCAAGGCGATGGAAGCCGACGACACCAAGGCCGAACTTCGCAAGGCACTGCTCCAGCGTGACCACGCCATCCGCCAGCAGTCCGAGGCCATGGACAAGGCGCACAAGAGTCAAGACCGTGAGAAGTGGGCAAAGCGCCAGTTGATGCGCTGTGGCAAAGCCGTGGGGGAAGAAGACCCGGACAAGATCGCCGCCGCTGTGGAGGCGTTCATTCGTCAGTACAGGAAGGCGGCCTGACATGAAGGTCACTCTGCGCGATTACCAACAGGCGGCCTTCGACAAGGCCCGTGACGCTGTGCGCAATGGCGCCCGCCGCATCCTGATCTGCGCTCCTACGGGTGGCGGCAAGACGGTTCTTGCATCGGCGCTTATGGAAATGGTCAAGGAGAAGGGCAATCGTGCATCGTTCGTGGTTGACCGCCTGAGCCTGATCCAGCAGACCAGCGACACGTTCGACCGATACGGCTTGGACCATGGGGTGATTCAGGGCGGGCATGAGCGCTGGCGCCCCGCATTGCCGCTGCAAATTTGCAGCGTGCAAACGCTTGGCCGCCGCCGCTGGCCGGATACATCCGTGGATGTGTTTGACGAGGCGCACGTTCTGCACACGACGCACAAAAAGCGCATGGAAGAAAAAGCATCCATCGTCATCGGCCTGACTGCTACCCCGTTCACGAAGGGCCTGGGCAAGTGGTTTGATGTGGTAATCAACGTGACAACCACCCGCGCCCTGATTGATGACGGATGGCTTTCGCCCTATCGCATCTTTTCTTGCGCGGAGCCGGATATGTCGGGCGTAACGGTCAAGAGCACGGGCGAATGGGACGAACGCGAGGCCAGCGGAAAGGCGCTGGAGGTGGTGGGTGATGTGGTGGCTGAGTACCTGAAACACGGGGAAAACCGCAAGTTCATCTGCTCCGCAGTAGATACCGCCCACGTTGAGGAATTGCAGCGTCAGTTCCTCTCTGCTGGTATCAATGTCGCAACCTACACATACAAGGACAGCGAAGACGACCGCGCCGACACGACCAATGAATTCAAGAAACCCGACAGCGCAATCCGTGGGCTGATTACGGTCACTGCCGCTTCGCGCGGGTTCGATATTCCCGATGTGTCATGCGTCATCATGGCCCGGCCTCTGCGCAAGAGCCTGGCCGAGCACATCCAGTTGTTCGGGCGCGGCCTGCGCATCAGCCCGGAGACTGGAAAGCAAAACTGCATCGTGCTGGACCACTCTGGCAACTGCGCCCGGTTTTTCGAGGAATGCGAGTCGTTCTTTGACTTCGGCGCGGGTGAATTGGACGACGGCAAGAAGCGCGAGAAGCCTAAGAAGAAAGAGAAAAAAGAGCTGGAGCCGGTGAAGTGCCCTGAGTGCCGCGCTCTGCACAAGCCCCAACCATCGTGCCCATGCTGTGGGCATGAATACCCGGCCCGTGTATCGGTTCAGCACGTTCCCGGCACGCTCAAGGAGTTGATCGCAGGCGGACACCGCAAGGAGCTATCTGCATCTCTGTGGCCGCAGGTTTGCGGCTATGTGCTGGAGCGCCGAGAAGGCGAGGCTGCCCGCAAGCAGGCCCTTGCCATCTACAAGAACATGACAGGCGCATGGCCTATGGGGGACTTTGATCCAGCTAAGGCTATCCCGCCATGCAGCGAGGTGCGCAGCCGCATCCGCTCTGAGCAAATCCGGTTTGCCAACCGCCGGCCCTCTGCTGGCGGTGCGCAAATGGGAGCATCGGCATGACGTTTGAACAAGCCTTGCAAGCGTCTGGCCTGTTGCCGCGCGCCATCGTTGCTGATGGCAAATGGCGTCGCTGCCCAACGCTGGACAAGCCTAAGAAGCGCAACGGCGCCTACGTGCTTCACGCCGATGGGCGCGGTTACTGGCGCAACTGGGCAACAGACTCCGACATCAATTCTTGGGCGGACAAAAGCGTTACGCATTCGTCCCCGGTGGATCTGGCGGCCATTGAGCGCCGCCGTCAGCAGGAGCGGGCTCAGCGCCTGCGCGCCATTGAGGGAGCGCGTGCGCATTGGGCGCGCTGCGCACCAGCACATGGCCTGCATCCCTATCTGGAGCGCAAGGGTTTATCAGCAGTAGGCACACAGGCCCTGCGCATATGGGGCGATGCCCTGGTGGTGCCAGTGCTGTGGAAGGGCCGAATCATCAGCCTGCAGAGCATCACGCCAGATGGTCAGAAGCGCTTTTGGCCTGGTGCACCCGTGAAGGGCGGGGCCTTGGTGCTGGACCGCCCACGCGCTGCTCTGACTGCAGTTTGTGAGGGTTTGGCCACTGGGCTTGCCATCTTCCAGTCAGTGCGCAACGCCCGCGTGATCGTGGCTTTTGATGCTGGGAATCTGTCTCCGGTCGTGGACACCATGCGCCCATCCGGGAGCGTGGTTATCTGCGCGGATGACGACCACGGCACCGAAGCGCGCAGAGGGTTCAACCCAGGCCGAGAAAAGGCCACCAACGCCGCCGAATTGATTGGCGCTGGTGTGGCATGGCCAGAGGGCATTGAAGGCACGGATTGGGCCGATGCGCTTGCCGAGTGGGGGGTATCAGCCCATCGCCGCATTGAGCGGCAGATACAGGCGAAGGCGCGCTACGTGACGTGAAGAACACCACGGCACTCCGGGCCAAAAACCAAGAGCCTGCATGGGCTGCGCGGAAGAAAACACAGGGGCAGCGATCCCCGGCAGAAAACGTTACCGGTAAGCCGCAAGGCAAGGGTGCAACTCCCGACGAATCCGGCAGGGGCCTATTGAAGCAACACCTGAGGGATGCAGCGAATGAACGAAACACCCGCGCTGGATCTGGTTGCTGACCGCAAGGTGGTGAATGCCGCCCGGTGGAACACCCTCCGATCCCCACTCTGTGGGGTAGGGGGCCACTGGGTGAATGACTCAGTTTTTTAGAGGTAGCTGTGAGACACGACGCACTGATTTTGACCCTGCCATGGCCTCCCAAGGAGCTGAGCCCAAACGCGCGCCAGCACTGGTCCGCACTCTCGCGCGCCAAGAAGGCCTACCGCCACGCCTGCTACATCACCGCCCGCCAACAGGGCGCGGCCCGCACCGAGGCCAAGAAGCTGCATGTCTCCCTGGTGTTCGTGCCGCCAACGCGCCGGGCCTACGACCTGGACAACCTGCTCGCCCGCATGAAGTCCGGCCTGGATGGGCTGGCCGACGTGCTGGGTGTGGATGACAAGCACTGGTCCCTAGCCATCGCCAAGGCGGATGAGGTGGGCGGCATGGTCCGGGTGGAGGTGCGTCATGGCTGACCTTGCAATCTCCGCCGCCTGGAACGAACCCGTGCAGGCTGGCCAGCACTTCAAGAACGTGCTCGCGCCCTGGTGCAAGTCCATGTGGGCCGCAGGCCACCGGCTGCACGTCGAGGTCCGGCTCCACGAAGACGCCAAGACCGACCGCCAGCGCCGGTACTACCACGGCGTGGTGCTCAAGGCCATCGCGGACCAGGCCCGGCCCAACGGCCAGCAGTACCCACTGGCGGTGTGGAAGGAACACTTCCGCGCCGAGTACCTGGGCCACAAGACCGTGACCACCAAGAACCCACTCACGGGCAAGAAAGTGCGCCGCCGCCAGCGCGTGAGCACCGAAGACCTGGGTGTGAAGGGATACAGCCAGCTGATCGACCGGGTGAGCGCCTTCGCCGCGACCGAGTTGGGGGTGACGTTCCCGGCCACCTACCAGCAGTGGGAGGGCATGCAGGTGGACCCTGACACGGGGGAAATCATCGGTGGGGTGCAGCCATGAAGCGCACCGGCTTCCGCCCCCGCGCGCCCCGCCGCGAGCAGCGCGACCCAGACCGCGTGCGCAGCATGCCCACCGTTACACCCGGGGCGTTCCGCGCGCCGCAGCCGGTGGCCACCGCCCCAGCCCCTGTGCCGAAGGAGGAGCCCATCCGCTGCAAGGCTTACCTGCGCCTGGTTGCCCAGCTGCCCTGCAAGCACTGCGGCATCTGGGGCCACAGCCAGGCAGCGCACGCCAACACTGGGAAGGGCATGGCCCTCAAGGCCTGCGACCTGCAGACCTTCCCGCTGTGTGCCGACCGCCCAGGGCAGCGCGGGTGCCATTCCCTTTTCGACCAGGGCGCGCTGTTCAGCAAGGAGGCCCGCCGCCTCATTGAACCCGCATGGGTGGCCGACACCCAGCGTCGAATTCAAGCCATGGGCGTCTGGCCCAAGGCGGCAGGAGCGGCCGAATGAGCTACCAGCCGCCACCCTGCGAAATCTGCGGCGCCTGGACCGAAGTCCTGGAAACCCGCCGCCGCCATACCGGTGCCGTCGCCCGCCGTATCGAGTGCGCAAACCTTCACCGATTCACGGCCTATGAAGGGCTGCCAGTCAAGGACGAGCAGCAGCCCATGGTCACGCCCGTTGAGGTGGCGCCCATTGAGACAACCGTGGCCCGGGCGATCCGCCTGCGGCCAGCGCTGCACACGATTTGGATGAACTGAAAGGGAGAACATGTACCAAGACGAACGCCGCACCATTGAGGAAAGCTACGCATCGGCCACGGCCAGCTCCGACCTGCGCTGCGACACACGCGAGGGCGCGCCACGCTCCGACACGGACCTGCTGATCGCCGCTGGCTGGTCTCCCAGCCGCATCGGGGCCGCTCTGCTGCGCCTGCACACGGAATGGGATAGAGCCGAGCACCTTCGGCCGACCACAGGCGCCGACTTCGCCCAGGCGGCCCGCGCGCGCCAGCCTGTCGCCCTCACGCAGACGCCATCGATGGCCCGCGCTGTGGCTGACAAGCTGGCCGCCGAGTTCAATCACCAGCAGGCCAAGCTGCTGATGTCGCACCTGAAGTCCATGCCCGCCGTGCGCGAGCAGCTGACCCTGCAGCTCCTGAAGTGGAAGGTGGAAGACGCCGAGCAGGTGGCTGGCGCTCTGCTGCGCTGGTGGCTAGCGCCCAACTGCCACGCCTGCCACGGCCGCAAGTTCGAGGTCATCCCGGACACAGGCCGCCTGTCTAGCAAGCAGTGCAAGCCCTGCAGTGCGACGGGAAAGTTACGGATTCCGCACGGGGAGGCTGGGCGCAGGCTGGCAAATTTTATGGACGATTGCGTCCACCGCGCGCGCCAGTCTATCAAGAAACGCTTGCACCCAACTGCTGACCGTGTATGATTGCGGTAGAGGGCCGCAGAGAATGCTGATTCTCTCGCGCCTCGAAGTTCTGCCGGATGCCCGCAGCCACAGCCTGGCCATCGCCTGTAGCGACTGCGGTAGATGCTGATGGCACAACTCGCCCTGAATTTTTGAAGCCCGCACGGTTTGCCCTGCGGGCTTTTTCGTTTCCACCGCGTGCCCGAGTGGCCTAAAGGTGATGCGCCAAGGCAGGCCGGAAGCCTGCTGCAAGCAACAGGGACGTGTGGCGCGCGCAGCCGATACATGCTCCTACCTGGGTTCGAATCCCAGCGCGGCAACCCCGTTCGCTCAGCCAGGCCCCGCCAGACACATCCTTGAACGCCCTGGATCGTCCTGCGCTGAGCAACCCACAACCTGAAGGAATCCCATGACTCTCAAAGTACGCATCCAAGTTCCAAAGAACTCCGGCCCCTACGAGGCCAAGGTCGAGCAGACCGGCGGTGCCGCCCCTGCGGTACTGGAGCCCGGTGACGAAATGGAAATCTGGGTGCACAGCGGCAACGAAATCAAAGTCACCGAAGTGCCGTTGGGCACCAAGGCCAGCGCCTCAGCATCCTGAACGATTGCTGGCAGGGCCCGCCCCGACGCCATAGGTGATCGGTCGCGGCCAAGTGGTTCGCCCAGCCTGGCCTGCATTCGCAACCCACAACCACCCCGGAAGCTGGACGGGAGCGCCCTGACCAGGCGCTGAACTCCTGCGGCTGCCCAGCCGTCACCAGCAGAGGCGCGCCGGCAAGCCCTGCCCATGTGGGTTGTCCGAAGGGCTCTTAACTGGGGAAAGTGATGTCTGAAATTCGTGTGAAGCTCGCCGGTGAGGATGTGGAGCGCGTTTTCCATGAGAAAGCGCCTGAGACGAAGGAAGCTCCGGTAGTGGAGTTCGTCACGACCGGTATTGGCGGCCTGCTGTTCATCGACGGGCGCCGCGTGAATGGGGTGATTGATATCCAATTCCCGCGCAAGGATTGCGAGATTGCGCCCCAAGTCGTGCTGACGCTCCACGCCAAGCAGATCATCCAGCGCACTGTCAGCGGCGAAGAGTACAAGCGGCTGCGCGAGGCATGAAATGGAACTGGAATACACCCGCGTCGAGTCCTTCGAAGTGAAGGGCATCCGCTTCACCTGCGTTTCCAAGTGGAACGGCATGGAGGAATGGAAGGACGACCAGGGCCGCAAGATGATCGTGGCGCGCGGTGTTCAAGGCGGCTTCCTCGGGGCTTTCAATGAATTGTTCGCTCCATCGGCTGGCAAGCTCCAAGTGATCTCTGCCGCGCCCGATTTGGTGGCGCTGCTGAAGGCTTGACCATGGCATCCACCACCTACCCGAAGCGCGAAGTGTGGATGTCCTACGACTGCCCGCACAGCTTCGACTTCGACCTGCACGACGAGCGCCTGGTCTACAAGGGCCAGCGCTTCCACTGCTCCGGCTGCGGCGGTGAGCATGTCGCCGGGGTGGATGTGCAGATTCAGGTGGGCGTGGATGTCGAGATCGCGCGCAACGAATACGACTACGACCAGCGCCAGTTTGTGGATCTGCCAGAGTCGGCCGATGCGCTGCGCGCGCTGGTGGAAGGCTGACCATGGAAACCGCCTCTTCCCAGTGCATCGGCGATCAGGTCGAAACCCGGATCGCCACTGGCTACGGGGACTGGAAGAACAAGTGCATCGCCGTTCCAGAAAAGGCAGAGGCCTACTACTCCCGGCTGTACGAAGAGGAATTCGAATCCTCCCTGCAGCGCCTGGCCAAGGCGGCCCGCATGGTGCCCCGCGATGACGGCACGACAGGCTTTGAGTTCGGGTAGCCCTGGCTCAAGGCCAATGCCGCCCGCCGACCTGGACAGGTTCCGGCCTGCGGATGGCGTAGCCGAGTGGGTACAAGCCAACATCCTGGCCGAAGACGGGCGCATCCACAACCCGGAGCATGCCCACCTGATCGACTCCAACCTGGTGTTCCTCTGGGCCCCGATGGGCTTCACCAAGCAGATGCGCACGGTCATCGGTCAGGCGGAAGAGGTAATGATCCGCGCCGGAGGCTGGCAGAAGGCCCGCCAGGAGCAGCAGTTGTTCGAGTGGTTCGGCCGAGTGCCGGGCTACATCATCACCCTGGATGCCAGCTACTGCGCGACCTGCAGCGACGCCGACTGGTGTGCGCTGGTAGAGCATGAGCTGTACCACGTAGCCCACGCTCTGGACGACTTCGGGGCGCCCAAGTTCACCCGCGACGGCAAGCCGAAGCTCTGCATTCGGGGTCATGACGTGGAAGAGTTCGTTGGGGTTGTCAGGCGCTATGGGGTAGGAGACCCGGGCGGCGCGATTGGAAAGCTGGCCCGGGCTGCGGGCGCACAACCAGAGGTCAGCAAGGCAAACATCGCAGGAGCATGTGGGACGTGTCTGTTGCGCGCAGCCTGATTGACTGGCGGTTTACAGGTGGTTTCGCATGGCAGCACTCTCCGACGACGTGAAGCGCTTCGTCGTACAGGCGCTGGCGTGCTACGACACCCCTTCGCAGGTAGCTGAGGCGGTAAAAGAGGAATTTGGGATCGTGGTGGTGCGCCAGCAGGTGGCCACATACGACCCCACGAAGCACACCGGGCGGAACCTGTCCAAGAAATGGCGGGCGGTTTTCGAGGCGACACGGGCCAAGTTCAAGGACGAAGTCAGCGATATCCCGATTGCCCAGCGCGCCTTTCGGCTCCGAGCTCTGCAGCGGATCGCCACCAAGGCCGAGGGAATGCGGAACATGGCTCTGACGCTGCAGGTGCTGGAGCAGGCGGCCAAGGAAGTAGGCGACGCCTACGTGAACCGCCAGAAGACGGACGGCAAGGAGGGCGGCGACACCCCCCAGCCGACGCAGGTAGTCATCACAGTGAAGGACGCGCGCAAGCATGTCAGCGACGGTTAACCCATCGCTGAACGTCCCGCAGTCGCAATTCCTCACGCTGCCGCACAAGTTCCGGGCTTTTGTGGCTGGCTTCGGCAGCGGGAAAACGTGGGTTGGCGGCGCCAGCCAGTGCAAGCACTTTTGGGAGCACCCGAAGGCTCATCTGGGCTACTTCGCGCCAACCTACGCGCAGATCCGGGACATCTACTACCCGACCTTTGAAGAGGTCGCCTTCGACTGGGGGCAGCGGGCAGAGATCAACCAGAGCAACCACGAGATCCACGTCTACAGCGGGCGGGTGTATCGCGGAACGATCATCTGCCGGTCCCTGGAGAAGCCGGAAACCATCATCGGCTTCAAGATCGCGCGCGGCTTGATGGACGAGCTGGACGTGATGAAGTTGCCCAAGGCCGAGTTGGCCTGGCGCAAGGCCATCGCGCGGCTGCGGTTGAGGTTCGACGGGCTCAACGGCCTGGATGTGACGACGACGCCCGAGGGCTTCAAGTTCGTCTACCAGCAGTGGGTCAAGGCAATTCGGGACAAGCCGGAGCTTGCCTCGATGTACGGCATGGTGCAGGCCAGCACGTACGACAACGAAGACAACCTGCCAGAGGACTACATCAGCAGTCTGCTGGCGAGCTACCCGCCGCAGCTGATCAGCGCATACCTGCGCGGCCAGTTCGTGAACTTGGCCAGCGGCAACGTGTACCCCAACTTCGACCGGAAGCTGAACCACACGCCGGAGAAGATCAAGGACAAAGAGGCTCTTCACATCGGCCTGGACTTCAACGTGCTGAACATGACGGCGGTGGTCAGCGTGATCCGTGCCGACCTGCCGCTGTCACTGGAAGAACTTACCAAGGTGCGGGACACGCCGACCATGGCGCGCATGTTGAAAGAGCGGTACGTGGACAAGGGCCACCCGGTGGTGGTCTACCCCGATGCCAGCGGCGGTAACACCAGCAGCAAGAACGCCAGCGAGTCGGACCTGACGATCCTTAAGCAGGCGGGGCTGCAGATCAGCGTAAACGCCTCGAATCCTGCAGTGAAGGACCGGGTGAACGCAGTGGATGCGATGACGCTGAACGCCGACGGCGCGCGGCGCTGGAAGATCAACACGGACGCCTGCCCAGCGCTCACCGAGGCGCTGGAACAGCAGGCATGGGGCGCTAACGGTGAGCCCGACAAAACAACGGGGCATGACCACCCGAATGATGCGGTCGGCTACTTCCTGGTGAAGCGCTGGCCGATTGTGAAGCGGACGGTTTCGGTGGCGCCTCTGCGCGTGTGAAAGAAGACATGGCCCAAAAAGTACAGAACCAATCCAGCGAAGTGCAGGCACTGGCCCAAAACTGGCCCATCGCCGAAGCCCTGCTGGGCGGAACTGCGGCCATGCGCAAGGCGGGAACCACGTTCCTGCCAAAGTGGCCCGGCGAAGAAAAGGAGAGCTACGAAGCCCGCCTGGCCACGGCCACGCTGTTCCCCGCCTTTGGCCGCACGCTGGGTGTGATGTCCGGAAAACCGTTCAGCAAGCAGGTCACGCTGGGCGAAGACACCCCGGAAAAGATCAAGACCTGGTGCGAAGACGTGGACCTGCAGGGCAACAGCCTGCACACCTTCGCCGCGATGATGATGGATGAGGCTCTGGGCTTCGGCCTGGCTGGCATCCTGGTGGACTACCCCCGTGTATCGGGTGCCCGCACCCTGGCCGACGAGCGAGCCATTGGCGCCCGCCCGTACATGGTTGCGGTCCGGCACAGTCAAATCCTGGGCTGGAAAGCCCAGCGCAGCAACGGCGCCACGGTGCTCACGCAGCTGCGGTTGGCCGAGACCAAGGAAGAGGACGACGGAGAATTCGGCATCAAGCATGAGCCGCGTGTGCGCGTGCTGACGCCGGGCGCGTGGGCCGTCTACATGCCCGGGGCGAAGGCTGAAGATGACTGGGTGCTGGAAGAGCAGGGCACCACAACGCTGCAGGCCATCCCGTTCGCGCCGGTCTACGGCCGCAAGCGCGGTTTCATGGATGGCGTGTCCCCGCTGCTGGATCTGGCCTACCTGAACGTCAAGCACTGGCAGAGCCAGAGCGACCAGGACACTATCTTGCATGTGGCCCGCGTGCCCATCCTGGCGCTCATCGGTGGTGATGACCCTGGAGTAGACGGCACGGGTGGCACGCAGCTCACCGTCGGCGCATCCGCTGCCGTGCGCCTGCCGAAGGACGGCGACCTCAAGTTCGTGGAGCACACGGGCGCCGCCATCGAGGCCGGGGCCAAGTCGCTGGAAGCGCTGGAAGACCAGATGATCCAGACCGGCGCTGAGCTGCTGGTGCAGAAGCCCGGACAGCGCAGCGCCACGGAGGCGGCAAACGACGCAGAGGCCAACAAGTCGGAGCTGCAGCGGATCACCGAGGGGTTCGAGGACTCGCTCGACCAGGCCCTGCAGTTCATGGCCGCCTGGGTCAAGGAGCCGCAGGGCGGCCATGCCAGCCTGTTCAAGGACTTCGCCAGCGCCAACCTCACCGACGCGAGCGCCCAACTGGTGTTGTCGCTGCAGCAGGGCGGCCTGATCACGAAGGCCACGGCGCTGAAAGAGTACCAGCGGCGCGGAACACTCTCTCCAGACTTGGACCCGGCGGATGAGATAGAAGCCGTGCAGGAGGAAGGCCCAGCCCTGGGAACTGTCGGGGCGGCCTGATGGATTCGGTTAACGACCTGCTGCAGTCCGAGGCGATCCGCCATCAGGTGGCGCTGCAGGGGCTGAGCAACAACGTGGTTGCGCGGATAATTTCCGTGCTCAACCGCAGCGACAAGCGCATCTTCGCGGAACTGGCCGACCGGCTGGAGCGCATGGACGCGACCAGCTTTTCCATCGAGCGGCTGGAATCCATGCTCACCAGCGTGCGGAGCATGAACACCCAGGCGTTCGCCGAGGTGGAGCGCGATCTGACGCAGGAGCTGCGGGACTTCGTGGCCTACGAGGCGGCCTACCAGAACCAGGTGCTGGTGGCCCATGTGCCCGCTGTGGTGCAGGTGGCCAGCGTGGCGCCCGAGGCTGTGTACGCGGCGGCAATGTCCCGCCCGTTCCAAGGCGTGATGCTGCGCGAGGTATGGAAAGAGCTGGACGCCAAGAAGATGCGCCAAGTGCGCCAGGCCATCGCCAGCGGCTTTGTGGAAGGCAAGACCACGGATCAGATCATCCGGGAGCTGCGAGGCACCCGGGCGAAGGGGTTTGCAGACGGCCTGATCGAAGTGACGCGCAGGGATGCCGAAGCGGTGACCCGCACGGCGCTGGGCCACATGGCACGGTTCGCCCAGGACATGACGGTAGAGGCCAACACGGACCTGATCAAGGCGCTGGTGTGGTCATCGACCATCGACCTGCGGACATCGCCACCGTGCCGGGCCCGTGACGGCAAGCAGTACACGACGGCGCACAAGCCCATCGGGCACGCGCTGCCTTGGCTGGGCGGACCTGGGGCGCTGCATTGGCGTTGCCGCAGTCATGCGACCTACGTGCTGAAAAGCCACCGCGAGCTGGGCATTGACGTGCCCGAGGTTGTGGTGGTGGGCAAGACCCGGGCGAGCATGGACGGTCAGGTGCCGGCAGAGACGACCTACGCCGAGTGGCTGAAAAAGCAGTCGTCGGCGCGGCAGATTGAAGTGCTGGGCCCCACGCGGGCGCGGCTGATGAGCGAAGGAAACCTGCCGTTGGAGCGGATGTACTCGCAGAACGGACGGTATCTGACGCTGGACCAGCTCAGGGAGAAGGACGCGGAGGCTTTCAAGCGGGCCGGAATATGATGCGCGGGTGCCAGAACTCCGCATAGTCCCACCCACAGCACCCGACGCCAAGCAGGCCGCCATCGAGCGCGTCAAGGCCATGAAGCGCGCGCCGGGCATGCTGCAGTGCTCGAAGTGCGGCGGCAGGGACACCATGACGGTGGTCACTGGCTCCTACATCGGCCAGGACGGAAAGATCAAGCGCGGCACGGTGACGGCAGACAAGGTCTGCTACCACTGCGACAAGCGGGGCATTCTCAGCTTCATGGTGCAAGACCCGCCGAAGCTTGTGCAGGAGCCGAAGCCAAGACGGACGAAATTGAAGTCCGCCAATTAATATGAGAGTCCTCGCGCTTTATCCCCTTTCTATTTGCGGGCTGTCAATTAATGAGTGGCATATGCGTGCGGCTGGTTCTTTTACTGCTGTTGTTAATAATCAATCAAAGCCATTACTCCACGAGGCGATTCAAGCTCTTGGGTTTATAGGTATGAGATTTCCGATCGCTGGCGAACTGGATAAAGAGCTAATCGCCGCGCAGATCGAAGATGTTCGATTTCTTAGCACTGGCGAAGGAATTGAAATTGAGGGATATTTTGTAACTGATCCGATTGCATCAAGCAATCTTGCTGATATAGACGGCACTATTTTCTAGAAAAGTTACTGATTTCAGAGAGTTTCCAAACAACCCGCCCAGGCGCAAGTCTCGGCGGGTTTTTCATTGCCCAGACGCCGGATGGCTGAGGGCGCATCGGGCCGGATGGCTCACCCGTCCACAGGTGGATGCCTGTGAAGAAAGCACTCAAACCATGCCATTCAAATTCGACGCCAACGGCGCAATCGTTCTCCAAGAAGTCAACGGCCAGAAGCTGCCCGTGTTCGTCCACGCCGACGGCAAGGAAACGGCCTTCGATGGTGACAGCACCATCCAGACCATTTCCCGCCTCAACGGGGAGGCCAAGAGCCACCGCGAGCGCGCAGAAGCCGCTGAAGGTGCTCTGAAACCATTCAAGGATGCAGGGATTGAAGACCCCGTGGCAGCCGCGAAGGCCCTGAGCACCATCAAGAACCTGGACGACAAGAAGCTGGTGGATGCCGGCGAAGTCGAAAAGGTGAAGGCCGAAGCCATCAAGGCCGTGGAGGACAAGTACGCCCCAGTGGTGAAGAAAGCGACCGAGCTGGAGCAAGCCCTGTACGGCGAAAAGATTGGCGGTGCGTTCGCGCGCTCCAAAGTCATCGCTGACAAGTTCGCCATTCCGGCGGATCTGGTGCAAGCCCGTTTCGGCAACGCTTTCAAGATCGAAGAAGGCAAGACCGTCGCCTACGACCCCCAAGGCAACAAGATTTTCAGCCGCGCTCGCCCTGGTGAGCTGGCCGACTTCGAAGAAGCCCTGGAAACCCTGGTGGACCAGTACCCCTACAAGGACCAGATCCTGAAGGGCACGGGCGCCTCTGGTGGCGGCGCCCATGGCGGCAATCAAGGTGCTGGCGGGAAGAAGACCATGACCCGCGCGCAGTTCGATGCTCTCGACCCGACGGCCAAGGCCGCAGCGGTCACCGGCAAGGATGCCGTGCAGATCACCGACTGACCACGTTTCAACCATCCCCAAATCGGGCCGCCATGTGCGGCCTTTTTCATTTCCGAAAGGCCATCATGAAAGCCACTCTCTCCAAACTGCGCTTCGTCGCACTCGCTCTGGTCGCGGTCGTCGCGGCCATCCTGCCCATGGCCACCGTCGCCGCTGCTGCGGCCCGCGTGTTCGAGCTCACGCACTCCTGGGTCACCCAGAAGAAGCAGGACTTCGCCCTGGGCGCCAACACGCTCACCGGTCTGATTCCCACGCTGTACGAGGCTCTGAATGTGGTATCCCGCGAAATGGTGGGTTTCATCCCGGCCGTCCGTCGTGACAGCAACGCCGAGCGCGCGGCCGTGGGCCAGACCGTTCGCATCCCGCTGGGTGAATCCGGCGCGCTGGAAGACATCACGCCCGGCGCGACGCCTGCCAACAGCGGCGACACCACCGTGGGCTTTGCCGACATCACGATCAGCAAGTCCAAGGCTGCGCCCATCCGCTGGAACGGCGAAGAGCAGAAGGCTGTGGGTTCCACCGGCACCTACAACCAGATCCTGGCCGATCAGTTCGCCGACGGCATGCGCAAGATCGTGAACGCCATGGAAATCGACCTGGCTGTGTCTGCGAAGAACGGCGCATCCCGTGCCTACGGCACCGCTGGCACCACGCCCCTGGGCACTGCTGGCGATCTGTCCGACCTGGCTGGTGTGGCTCGCATCCTGGACGACAACGGCGCCCCTGTGGTCAGCCGTCAGCTGGTGCTGAACTCGGCCTCCATCGCCAACCTGCGCGGCAAGCAGTCGGTGCTTTTCAAGGTCAACGAAGCCGGTTCCAGCGACATGCTGCGCACTGGCATGACCGACCTGCTGCAGAACATGGCTGTGCGCTACTCGGCAGGCATCCAGCAGCACGTCAAGGGCACCGGCGCCAGCTACGTGACCTCCGGCAGCACCGCTGCAGGTGTACGCGACATCGCGCTGATCACCGGCACCGGCACGGTGCTGGCCGGTGATGTGGTGACCTTCGCCGCCGACTCGGCCAACAAGTACGTGGTCGGCACCGGCGTGGCCGCACCAGGCACGATCAGCCTGAACCGGCCTGGCGCGCTGATGACCATCCCGACCAGCAACGCGCTGACCGTGGGCAACAGCTACACCGGCAACTTCGCGTTCAGCCGCAACGCCCTGGTGCTGGCCTGCCGTGCTCCTGCGGTGCCAGAAGGCGGCGATTCGGCCGACGACTCCATGATGATCACAGACCCCGTGACCGGCCTCACCTTCGAGGTGCGCGTGTACCGCCAGTACCGCCAGGTCAAGTTCGAGATCTGCATGGCCTGGGGCACTGGCGTGACTAAGAGCGAACATATTGCTACCCTTTTGGGGTAGCACGGCAATCAATCCAGTGATCTAGGCTAAAATAGCGCTTCCATTGAAAGGGAGCGATATGCTGCAAAGATTCGGATTGATTCCAACCAAATCGCGGGCTGTGTTGCCGGGGGATGTGTTTGGCAGGTTGCGAGTCGTCGCGACGGGCCAAATCCCCGGCACATACAGATACAAGGCGATTTGCGAATGCGAGTGTGGCAGTGAGGCCAAGGCAGTTCGCTTCGACTCTTTGAAAAGCGGGGGGATTTCATCTTGCGGATGCTTGAGGTTGGAAAAGACATCAACGCATCACATGAGTAAATCTGCTCACTACCACCGGTGGCGCCACATGATGGACCGGTGCTACATGGAATCGTGCCCCGCATATCCGAATTACGGGGGGCGTGGAATTAAAGTTTGCCCAGAGTGGCATGACGTTGCGAATTTCATTGGGGGTCTGCCGGATGGATATAAGCCATGGCTTGAAATCGACCGTATAGACAACGACGGCGACTATGAGCCCGGAAATGTGCGGTGGGCAAACCGAAGCCAGAATGCTGACAACCGAAGAAGCGCCAGGGCCTTAACTTACGATGGCCGAACACAGTCATTGAAGAGATGGTCGGAAGAGACCGGAATCAACGCAGGAACGCTGTGGGAGCGTATCTCCATTTTGGGATGGGATGACGCGAAGGCCCTGACAACTGCACCGCTGACATCGCATGAGCGCATGGCCAAGGCGCACGAAACACGCTGGGCCGGGCATATCAACAAGGCCGCGCCGACGCCACGGCCGCCGCTGAAACGATTCCCGGTTGATGGCGTGATGTTGACCATCAAGGAGCTGTCCGTGCGAACTGACATCACGGAGAAACTGCTGCGGAAAAGATTGATAGAGCGTGGATGGCCGGTAGAGCGCGCCATCAAACAGTGAAACAAGGGCCTTCGGGGCCTTTTTTCTTTGGAGAACACCATGACCGACAACGAACTGATCCCTGTGACCAAGCACGGCGAGTACCTCGAAGTGCACCCCGTGGCCCTCTCGCAGCATGAAGCCCTTGGTTGGGTGAAATGTGCCCGCCAGGAGCCAGCCGACAACGAGCCCGACGGCGCCAAGAAGGCCAGCGTGGCCGATCTGCGCGACTCCCTGGCCGCCGCTGGCGTTACGGTGCCCGACGGCGCCAAGAAGGCTGACCTGGTGGCTCTGCTGACCGCCTTTGAGCGCTCCGGCCTGTCCGGTGCCGACTGGAACAACCTGGCAGACGAAGACCGCGCTGCGCGCGTCGCTCAGTAAACCATGGCCCTGATCGTCGCCCCCACCGCTGGCGCGGAGTCCTATATCTCCGTCGCCAACGCCGACGCCTTCCACGCAGCCCGTGGCAATGCCGCCTGGGCGCCCCTTTCCACCGAGGCCAAGGAGCAAGCCCTGCGTAAGGCCACCGACTACATGGGCCGCTACTCTGGCCGCTGGAAAGGGGAGCGCTTGAACGCTGGGCAGGTGCTGGACTGGCCCCGCGCTGGCGTGGTGGTGGACGGCTACGAGATCAACTGGGAAACAGTCCCGGCTGCCATCGCCAACGCCTGCGCGCTGCTGGCGCTGAAGGCATCGGCTGGCGACATCGCCCCCGACCTGGGCCCGCAGAAGCAGAGCGTGAAGGTTGGGCCGATTGAGACCACCTATGCGCCCGGCACACGGCAGGCTACGCGGTATCAGTCCGCCGAAACCCTGCTGGCTCCGTATCTGGCTGGCAGCGCTGGGCAGGTGAGGGTAGTGCGGGCATGAAGAAGACGCAGCACCCATCGAACAACGCGGTCCTGGGCGCGCCCAAGGGCTGGGACCAGAGCGAACTGCCATGCGGCGCGCTGCCCATCACTCGCACCGAATGCGATGGCATACCGGCGGTGGTGAGCTATTGGACGCCAACGGCTGAGGAACTGGCTGCTCTGAACGCTGGCCGACCAGTCGCCCTGTGGGTTGTGGGCAGCACCATGCCGCCTGTGGCGCTGACGGTGGAAGCATGAAGACCAAATGGCTTGACCGCCGCGTGGCCGCCCCCGGGCCGTTCCTCTGCCTGGTGCTGAGCCAGGAAGAGTGCGACGCCGCCATGAAGGCCTGCAAGCTGCCCGCGACGCCTTACCTTGCATCACCACGCGCCGACGCCACAACGCACCTGTTGACCAACAGCAAGGGCGCGTCGGTTGCCATCGTGGCTCTGGGCGACACATTGGGCCGCTCCAGCATCGAGATCGCGGGCCTGCTGGTCCATGAGGCGGTGCACGTCTGGCAGGAGCACTGCGCCAACATCGGCGAGCGCCGCTGCGGTTCAGAGCAGGAGGCCTACGGCATTCAGGGGATCGCCCAGACGCTGCTGGAAGAGTACGCCCGGAGGATCGCATGACCTTCTACGCCGAAATGGCCCAGGTGGCCGACGAGATCCTGCGCGAGTTCGGCGCCGCTGGCACGGTCACATACAAGACCCGCAGCGGTGAATACGACCCAGACCTGGGCGACTACCCAGAGGTCGAGGTGACGCAGGCTTGCACCGCCGCAGTGTTCCCCGTTGACCAAAAGCTGGTGGACGGCACAACGGTGCTGGCCACCGACGAACAGGCGTACCTGTCGGCTGTCGGCCTGAGCATCCCCGAGCCGACGCACATCCTGACGCTGGGCGGCGTGGCGTTCACCGTCATCCGCGCGAAGAACCTGGCCCCGGCCGGCACTTCGGTGCTGGTGGAACTGATCGTGAGAAGATAATAAATAGCACGAATTAAGGAAAACTGGCAGAATCAATCGCATCTTGTTGTGCGGAGGTTCTATGCCTGTAGCTGCTGGGGATCGATTCGGGAATTTGACGGTGCTGCGGTTCGCAGACGGTGTGCCAAAGATGGCCCAGAAAGCCACATTTCGGTGCGACTGCGGGACCGAGAAGGCCATTCGACTGGCGCACGTCATAAGCGGGGTAACAGTGTCGTGTGGGTGCGTGAAGCAGAAGCACCAGGCGCCGAAGGGCTCTAAGTTTGGGCGACTTACGGTGATTGACGACACCCCGAACAGAGACAGCGGAAACCGCAAGGTGTTGTGTCGCTGCTCATGCGGTGTTGAAAAGCTGGTGGGTGTTTGGGAGTTGGCGAACGGCGTCACGAATTCATGTGGGTGCATCGTTATCGAGAACGCGCGGGCCATGAGCCTGACCCACGGAGAAGAGGGTACGCCGCTGTACGTGGTCTGGCATAGCATGAAAGCCAGATGCCAGATCCCGAGCGCTGGGCCATATGAGCGCTACGGCGGGCGGGGGATATCAGTGTGCCAAGAATGGTCAGACAGCTATGTCAAGTTCCGTGACTGGGCACTGGCGGCTGGCTACAAACAAGGCCTGCAGATTGATCGCCGTGACAACGATGGCGACTATGAGCCGGGCAACTGTCGCTGGGTGACTCCCGTGGTGAATGCGAACAACAGGGGTAATCATCGAACGCTCACGGCCTTCGGTGAAACCAAGACCATGGCCGAATGGGCCAGAGATGACCGATGTGCTGTGTCAATTTCGGCGCTCAAGCAGCGTGTTCGAAAAGGCCGGTACACCGATGAAGAGGCGATCACGCTTGCAAAGGGGCGCCATGTCGAATCAGTTCGCAGAGAACCTGAATAAGTTGTGCGAGCGGGCGGGCGCGCGAGCCGAGATGGTTGTGCGCCAGACGGCGCTTGCCCTACAGAGCCAGATGATTGAACGCGCTCCGGTTGACACGGGGAGGTTCAAAGGGAATTTCCAGTGTGGACTCGGATTGGTCAACACGACTACGACCAGCCCCCCAGAAAAGTCTGGTGATGGGGCGCTATCGAGAACAGAGACGGTACTGTCTGGTTGGAAGCCAGGGCAAACAATTTGGCTCACCAATTCATTGCCGTACGCAAAGCGATTAGAGAACGGCTGGTCCGATCAAGCTCCTAGCGGCATGGTGCGCTTGGCTGTCCAAAACTATGGCGAGGCGATCAAACGCGCCGTGGAGAGCATCAAGTGACCCTCGCCGAAATCGAAGCCGCGCTGGAAGAGCGCCTGCTGGCCATCAACCCCGCCATCGCCACTGCGTTCGAGAACAAGACCTTCACGCCCGTGGCTGGCACGGAGTACCAGCGCATCAACCACCTGACGAACACCCCGGTGGATCACGCCGTCACGCTGGACGTGACCGAAGACAGGGGAATCCTGCAGGTGTCGCTGTTCTACCCACTGGACAAGGGGCGGGTTCCTGCGAAGACGCGGGCCCAGTTGATCCGCGACCAGTTCAAACCTCCCCTGACGCTCACGAAGGGAACAGGGAAGGTCGAGATCCTGAAGACGCCAAGCATCGGCAGCGGGTTCCCCGACGGGGACCGCTACATGGTGCCGGTGTCCATTTATTGGAGGTCTTTTCAGACCCCGTAACCGGCGAAGACCGGCCTGAGCAAACCGCCCTTGAGGCGGTTTTTTCATTTGTGCATCACGAAAGGACACAACATGCACACACAGATCGTTTCAGTCATCAACGGCGAGCCTCTCACGTCAACCGCCGTCATTGCGCAAGGAATGAGTCAAAAGCACCGCTCGGTCGTCCAGCTATTGCGCCGGTATGCGGATCAGCTGGCAACCATGGGCAGGGTGCAATTTGAGGTTGCACCCTTCGCAACCCGTGGTGGCACACAGGCGCGCGAGGTTGCGATGCTCAATGAGCGCCAGGCCGCCTTCCTGATTTCGCTCATGCGGAATACAGACGCCGTTGTGGAGTTCAAGGTCGCGCTGATCAATGAGTTTTACCGTATGCGTGATGCGCTACGCCAGCGCGACGACAACCTCTGGCAGCAGATGCACGCGCTGATTGCGAAGGAAGTCGAATCCAAGGTGCGCGCCTCGTTTGGCTCACACCTGATGCTGGAGCGGAAGAAGGAGATCCCCGCGCTGCGCGAGCGCTTTGAGCGCCTGGAGTCCGAAATCCAACCGGCGCTGCCTCTGCACTAAATACCTCCACGGTCCTTTCGTGGTTGCCCGCTTCGGCGGGCTTTTTTATTTCCCCGCCCGAAAGGGCATTTCACTGCCCCGCGTGGGCGCAACCAGCCGCAGCAATGCGGTTTTTTTTCGTCCAAAGAAAGGCCCACCATGGCATATTTCCTCGCAGAGGGCTCGAAGTTCCTCTTCTCTGAAACCTTCGGCTCCGCCATCACTGTGACGGCGGCCACGAATGCCGATCCCACCGTTCTATCCGCAACCAGCCATGGTCTTGTGGACAACGATGAGGTTCTATTCACCTCCGGCTGGGAGGACGCAACGGATGCGGTCTGGAAGGCTGACCAGCTGACTGCAGACACTCTGAGCCTCAAGGGTCTGGACGCAACTGATACCCAGTGGTATCCCGCTGGTGCTGGCACCGGCACCCTGCGCAAGGTCACCAACTGGCTGGAAATCGGCCAGGTGCTCGATGTGCAGCCCAATGGTGGCGATGCCCGCAATGTGACCATCGAGCCACTGTCGCGCCGCAATGCCATCAACATGCCCGCAGGCTTCAACGCTTCGAGCATCAACCTCACTCTGGGCTACGACCCATCCACCGCTTCGCAGATTGCGCTGAACAAGATCAGCCGCAACTTGAGCAAGCGCATCGCGTTCAAGTTCCTGCTCGCTGGCGGCCAGACCGGCTACGGCTACGGCACCGCGCAGCTCGCCCAGATGCCCAGCATCGCCAAGGGCTCCGCGATCAGCGTAGGCCTGACGGTCAACTTCCTCGGCCTGTTCGTGGGCTACGCAAGCTGATTCACACCGGGCGCAAGCCCATTCACCGAGCACCGACCAGGCGCCGTTCGTTCCTTCGCAGGGACGGCGGCGCTTGGCACGGGCCTATTCAACCCTGCGAAGAAAGAAATCCACCATGGCAAAACTCATCATTGGCGATGCGCCGAGCACGTTCCCTCTGTCCGTCGAAATTCAGACGCCCACCGGGCCAGCATCCATCGAATTCACCGCGAAGCACCTCACTGGCACGGAGTGGGCAGAGCTCCGTGAAGAAAACACGGACAAGGTGAACGCTGATATCAAGGCTCTTTTTGACGCCGCGCGCGCCGATGCTGAAGCGGAGTACGCCGCCGCGCAGAAGAAGGTCAAGAAGCCCGCCAAGTCGGCCGATGGCGCCGCACCGACGGCTGAAGAATTAGAAGCAGCCAAAGAGGCCGCGATCATGGCGCTCATGAAGCCAGTGAAGCAAAGCGTAATCCAGCGCCTGGTTGCGCAGAACGCCGCGTTGATGATCCAGAAGATCGCCACCGGCTGGGACCTCGACGACAAATTCACCGCCCCAGTGCTGGAGAAGATGTGCAACAAGTATCAAGGTGCGCAGGCCGCCATCTTTGCCGCATACAACGACAAGCTGGAAGGTCGTCGCCAGGGAAACTGAAGGAGGTCGCGCGCTTCCTGCACCGGGACAAATCAAAGGACAGAGGAGCGGCGCGGCCCCTGCGCATGGTCGGCCTGGATATCTTTGCTCCGCCGCCACAGGTCGAGCAGGACGTTGTGCTGTGGCGGGAGAACGCTAACTCGGCGCATTTTTTTGCCTCGCTGGGCAGCCGCTGGATATACGGAAGCATGGGTGGCGTTCTCGGCCTGCGGTGGGAGGCCATCTACCCGCTGATGGACAGGATTGGCCTTGATTGTGAGGCCTGGGATGCCCTGAGATTTGACCTGGAGGTCATGGAAGGGGCTGCGCTGGAAGAGATGGCGAAAAGGCGGTGATCGCTTCAGGTTGCGCGGTGCTAGAGTCCTCTGAAAGCACTTTGGAGGGCCTATGGCATCGGCGGAAGAGTACGTTTCAGCAGAATCACTTGCTCAAATCAATACGGAATCATTCGCCCAGAATGTCTCCAATTTCCGGTCCATGCTGCTGAGGTGGGAGAAGGAAGTTGATGGCGGGTCGTTTGCAAGTCAGCGTGCATTTGTTCTACTGAATGAAGTCTCCGCATTGCAGGAGATCATCACCTCTCGAATCAGAGCGGCCGGCACAAGGGCGCGGGAGCTAGGTGTTCCACCAGAAGCGGTCGGCGAAACGCTGGAGATTTATCGTAGGGTACTTGTCAAGATCGCACTCAAGATCGCATCCGAGGTTGACTTTAGTTCGGACGCTGCGCAGAGGATCGTGGATATGGCTGAAGCTCCAGATGCGATCCAGCCAATCAAGGAGCTGGCCGGTCGCATCAAGGTGAGCCGTGTCGCATTCGATCAGCTTGTCAAAAGCCCTGATGCAGCAAGCCTCATTGCCCCATCATTTATCCAGTCGGTCATGGGGATTGTTCAGCAGATGCGTGATCTTGGAATCACGGGTGGTGCTGATCCAAAGCAACCTCCGCCTAGGAACCCAACTCCTGCTGGCGGCGGCGATTCAGGCAGTGATTTGCCTCGCCGAGTCGGCATTCTGGAGACGAAGGTGGACAAGATTGCGGATGACATTTCTGGCATCAAGTCAACTTTGGTGCGAATGGAGGAGTTGCTGAAGCACTCGGCAATGAAAGCTGACATCGCGAGAGTGGAAGAGAAGCTAGTGCCCTTGGCCACGAAGGAGAGCCTGGCTAGAGTCGAGGAGCGGGTCAGCCATATGCCAACGAACGCGCAAATGTATGTCGCTGGCGGCGCTGCGCTTGCGGCCGTTATGGGAGTCATGGCCAAAGGCTTTGGTTGGCTTTGATACCTCCGCTACCATGAGGCCTTCTTTGGAGGGCCTATGGGAGACATAGCAGAGTACGCGGTCATACCGATCACGGAGAAGAACTACCCAAAAACGTATGCAGCCTGGGGCGCGCTTGGCGTAGAGCGCATCAATGCCTTGATGCAGCCTGCGGCTGAGATAGTCGCCTCATCACCTGGATGTGATCGTTTGGAGTTGCTTGAACTTAGCAACGTCCGAAGTTCGCCGCCAGACAACATCGTGTTTTTCGCCGACTGCAAGAATGGCAGACGCTTCTTCATCACTGAGAGTGATGTTGCTGCGAAGCGTCAAGTTGTTTCACAGAACGACAAGTCCAAATGGCTTGGTGACCAACAGTTGCTGGAAATCGCCCAAGAGGAAATCAAGGCAAGACTGCAGAGCGATTGCCATTTTGGCGATTCAACAGCCTACAGAGCCGTCGCTGGCCGTACGGTCGTATCAGTAGAGTTCAAGACGCTAAGCGGCCCAGCACCTGGAAGCAGGGGCGTCGCAAAGTGCTACTTTGATGGACTGTCGCTGACTGAGGTTGATTTCATTGCCTGATCGGCCACTGAATCGCCCCTGAAATGGCCAAGCATCTTCGGATAGCATGACGCATCTGTAGGAGTGGCCATGAAACTTGTGTGCAAAGACTGCGGGACGGTGGACGAGCCAAAAACTGTGGCGCGCGGCTCTATGGCCGTCGAAATCGTTCTTTGGCTTCTATTCATAGTCCCTGGGCTGATCTATTCGATATGGAGACTTGGCTCCAAGCATGACGCATGTCGGGCTTGTGGCAGTGAAAAGCTGTTGCCGGTGCATACCCCCGCAGGGAGAACGCTTGCTGAGGGCGCCGGGTATACCGCTGAGGTCATCAAGCCCTCTGCTGGCGCTGTGAGCGCAGGTAGGGCCTTAGGCCGTTTAGTCGGGCGCTTAAAGCGCTAATTTCTTTCGTTCTTCAAAACCCGCTTCGGCGGGTTTTTTCTTTTCTGGGCTCGCCATTTGGCGGGCCTTTTTCATTTGGGCCGCCCATGAGCACAGAAGACATCGCAGCGATTGGCATTGCGCTCGAAACCGATGGTGTGGAGAAGGGCATTCGCGCCCTCGACACACTTGCGAGCAAGGGCCCTGCTGTTGAAAAGGCCATGGGCCAAGTAGAAGGCGCTGCCAAGAAGACTGGCAAGACACTGGAGAACCTCGGCAGCAGCACCGCCAAAGGTGGGATTGAAGGTTTCGGCAAGGCAGGATCAAGCGCCGCCGATGGCATTGACAGACTCGGGAAGGCAGCTGACCGCTCGCAGAAGGATGTGAGCAGCCTGAATGCTGCCTTGCGTTCGTCTTCTGGAGACGCCCGTTCGGCAGCACGCGGGTACGCTGAAATGGCGCAGTCACTGGAATCAGCAACCAGGTTGGCAGCAGGCCTCTTTGCTGGCGCGTCCTTTCTCGGCGGTGTTGGGAAGCTGGTGGCAGTTCAGCGCGAGTTTGATGTCCTGAACTCCAGCTTGATCACAGTCTCCGGCAGTGCCGAGATTGCAGCCCGCGAGTTCGAATGGATTGAGAAATTCGCGAAAGAAACCCCGTTTGGCTTGGCACAGGCAACGCAGGGTTTCGTGAAGATGAAGGCGCTGGGACTCGACCCAACGCGGGCATCACTCACTAGCTTCGGCAACACAGCATCTGCCATGGGGAAAGACCTCAACCAGATGATCGAGGCCGTGGCCGACGCATCGACGGGAGAGTTTGAGCGCCTGAAGGAATTCGGCATCAAGGCCAAGAAGGAAGGGGATAGCGTTTCCCTCACCTTCCAAGGTGTAACGACCACGATTGGCAACAGCGCCCAGCAGATCACCAAGTACCTGGAAGACATCGGCAACAACCAATTCGGCGGCGCCATGGCGCAGCGCGCGAAGACGCTTGATGGCGCCATCGCAGAGCTTGGTGACACCTGGGATGGGCTTTTCCGCACGATCAATGAGCGCAACGCCGGGACACTGATCTATGACAGTGTGAAGCTGGCGAACGGAGCGATTGAAGATGCCACCACGATCATCAAGGCCCTGACAGGGGCGTACGACGAAGGCGAGCGCGCTTCAGGGGCTTTCGGATCGGCCCAAAACGGGCTGGCAACGGTATTCGAAACCGTCGCGGTATTGGGGGCAAACGTCAACTACGTCCTCACCCAGACCGGTGTCACGTTGGGCGGATTCGCAGCCAAGGTTGCCGCGATAGCGCGTGGCGACCTAGCCGGGAATCGCGCGATTGGCATCCAGATGAAGGAGGACTGGGAGGCTGCGCGCGCGGCGATTGATGCGACAGAGCGCCGCATCATGGGAGCGCGCAAGGCGCAAGAGGAATTCAACCGCTCTGCCGCCGCTTCTACGGCTGGAGACTTCTCGCGCATGGACCGCGGAGGTAGTAAGCCGAGCGCCGGCAGTGAAGTCACCGGCAAGCCAAAGAAGGCCGATCTGTCGGAATACGACAAGCTGATTCAGAAGTTGGGCCAAGAAATCCCCAGGGCTGCCGCCGAAGCCGAAGCCGCGCAGATGGGCTACAACAAGGCGCAGACAGAGTTTCTGGCGCTGGCCGGTAGCCCGCTGTGGGCGTCTTTTACTGGGCAGCAACGAGCTACCGTAGCCGCGCTCTTCGAGAGAAAGATCGCAAGCGAACAGGCTGGTGATGCTGAGAAAGCGCTGGCAAAAGCCAACATCGAAGCCGCCCAGACCCGCGAAAAGTACCTCGCTTCTCTGCAATCCGGCATCGAGAAAATCCGCGCCGATATCACAGCCCAGGAAGACGCCACCGCGCGCATGGGGCTGTCCAAGCAGGCCGTAGCAGACCTGGACGCGGCCAAGCTGGAAATGCTGGCCACCGATACGGAACTGCAGGCCATCAAGGCGCTGGACCGCAACCTCGACCAGCAGACCTACGACTCGCTGAAAGAGCAGGCCAAGCTGTACCGCGACCTGGCTGCGGCCAAGCGCGTGGGCGCGGCCAAGGAAACGGCGCTGGAGATCGAGAAGACCAACGAAGAAGCGGCCAGAAAGGCGGCAGAGGATTGGCAGCGCACGGCCGACGACATCAACCGCAGCCTGACCGACGCCCTGCTGCGCGGCTTCGAGAGCGGCAAGGACTTCGCCCAGAACCTGCGCGACACCATCAAGAACATGTTCAGCACGCTGGTGCTGCGGCCAATCGTGAGCGCTGTCGTCTCGCCCGTCGCCGGGGCGCTGACTGGCGCCCTGGGGCTGGCGGCCCCGGCCGCTGCAGCTGCAAGCGGCGCAGGTGCTTTGAGCAGCGCTGGCGGCATCCTGAGTGGTGTTGGCGCTCTTGCTGGCAACTTTGGCGCCGGCATCTCCACCGGCTTCTCCCAACTGATGGGCGGCAACATCCTGGGGGGGCTTGAGCTTGGTGGTGGCCTGATCGGCTCTGGCGCCACGGCTGGCGGCCTGGGCACCATTGCTGGGGTGCTGGGCCCCATCGCCCTGGGCATCGGCGCACTCACGGCCATCATCGGAAAGACCAAGGGCGAAACCCGCACGGGCGGCCAGTTTGGCGTGGCCTTCGACGGTAGCGTTACCAACCAGCGCCGGGGCCAGACTTACACCATCGAGGGCCAGCAGTTCGACCGCGACTTCACGAACGGCCTGCAGACCGCGCTGAAGGATGGCATTGCCTACCGCCTGGAAGGCGACCCCGTGGCGCAAGAGTCGGCCATCCGCGAGGCGGTGGCGGGCACGGCCAGCGGCATCAACGGCTTCCTCAAGGCCCTTGGCAGCGCCGCAACCCTCACAGGGTTCTCTGCTGGCCTGGAAACCTCTGGCAAGGGCCGTGGCGGCGTGTTCGCGGGTGGCCTGCTGTCCACCGGCCAGGGCTTCGGCGAATCCGGCAAGGGCGACAACTACGCCGGGACGCTGTTCGAGTCGTTCAGCACCAACAGCCCAGACTTCAAGACCGCGCTGGAGAACTTCACCCTCGACCTGAAGCAATCCACCATCCAGGCGCTGCAGACCGTGTCGGACATCCCCGAAACCGTCAAGAAGCTGCTGGCCCAGGTGGACGCCGAAGGCCTGACCGAAGACGCCGCCAACAAGCTGCTGGAGACGATCAACGCCCAGATCGTGGGCGTGAACCAGTTCAAGGACGCGCTGAAAGGCATGGGCCTGGACACGCTGGCCGCGCTGAGCTTTGACGCGGCCGCAGGCCTGGCTGAGGTATCCGGCGGGTTCGACAAGCTGCTGGGCAACCTGCAGACCTACTACACGAACTTCTTTAGCGGCGAAGAGCAGCGAGCCAACCTGCAGCGCTCGCTGGCGCAGCAGCTGTCCGGCCTGGGCCTGCAGCTGCCCGACATCAACGCCAGCAACGCGCGCGACCAGTTCCGCGCCCTGGTGTCGGCCGCCGAGAAGGACAAGAGCGAGGCGGGCCGCAAGACATACGCCACCCTGCTGGCCCTGTCTGGCGCCTTCGCGTCCATCACGGATGCTGCGGACGGCGCCGCAGAGGCCGTCAAGAAGCAGCAGGACGCCGTCTACAGCCAGTTCCAGCGCGCTCTTGGCCGCGACCGTGACGGGCTCAACAGCCAAGCATCCGCCCTGCAGGACACCATCAGCGGCATTGCCGACGCGGTGGACACATTGCGCAGCAACGCCCGTGACCTGTACCAGACCGTGGACGGCACGCGCAACATGCTTGCAGCCCAAGGCATGGTCTACATCGAGCAGGCCCTTGCTGGTGTGCGTGCTGGCGGTTCGGTTGCAGACTACTCCGGCCTTTCTGACGCCATCAGCGCCGCGCGCAGTGGTATCGACGGTGGCCGGTATGCGACCCAGTTTGAGCGCGAGCGCGATGCGCTGGTTTTGGCCGGCCAGTTGTCTCAGTTGGCCGATAGCGGAGAGCTGCAGCTGTCGTTTGAAGAGCGCCAGTTGCGCGCCGTGAATGAGCAGCTGGAGTACCTCAACACGCTCGACAAGCGTGCAGAGGAACTGGTGAACGGCACCACCACGCTGACCGGCACGGTACAGAGCTACTTCGACCAGCTCCTGGCGATCCTCAAACCCGCCGATCCTGAACAAGGACAGGGCGCGCAACCTGGTGGCGCGTTCGCGGGTGTTGGAGGCGGTGGTGGCGGAGTCATGGGAACGCCGGTTGACCAGGACGCGCTGCTCAAGGCGCGCATTGACCAGCAGCTGCGCTTCGGCGAAGAAAAGGGCCTCGCGTTCAATGACCCGGCGGTGCTCGCGTCTATCAACGCGGCGCTCTACGGCTCTGGCGCCACGAATGCCGACATCGCGCGTCTATACGACATCCCCAAAGAAGATGTGGACAGGCTTTTCGCTGGCGCTGGAATCCCGCGTTTTGACATCGGCACCAACTACGTCCCGCGCGACATGCTGGCCTACATCCATGAAGGTGAGGCCGTTGTGCCAAAGGCATACAACCCGGCCGCCAACCCCGGGGCGGGTGGCGGATCAAACGCCGATCTGGCCGAAGCGGTGAACCGGCTGGCAGAGCAAAACGCCATCTTGGCCGCGCGCCTGGAAGCCATCGAGAACAACACGAAGCTGATGCCGCAGATGGGGCGGCAGTTCAACGATGTAACCAACGGCGGCACCGTGCTGCGCAGCAAGGCGGTCGCATGAACATATTGATTCCCAAGACCATCACGGCCGCCATGTTTGGCGCTGCTACCAACATCCCGGAAGTGGACTCCAGTGTCGGCGAGACAATTTGGGCCACTGGAGGCACGTTCGCTGTCGGCGCGCGCAGGGTGTGGAAGGGCTACACCTATGAGTGTGTTCAGGCAATCTCCGGCGCTCCAGCCAACACTTACGAGCCAGACAGCACGAACGCGCAAGGCTGGTGGAAGAAGGATGAAGGCGCCCCCACGAACCGCATGGCGCCGTTCGACAAATACTTGTTCACCAAGGCCCGCCGCAATGGGAATGTGACCATCGTGCTCAATCCTGGGTTTGCCACTGGAGTGGCGATCTACGGCATTGAGGGCGACAAGGTAAGCATTTCCGCGAAGGCTGGGACCGGCGGCGCGAACCTGATCCCGCCCATCGTTGACCGCGATTTGTGGCAGCAGGCATTCGGCGAATGGGAATACCTGTTTGGCGACCTGCAGCGTGGAACCTACATCACCCTCAAAGACTTGCCGATCCACCCGAATCTGGAGCTAACCATCACGGTGACGCGCAACGACCCCGGGGTGGAAGCGGCCATCGGCTTTATCAGCGTTGGCACCTGGAAGACCCTGCTTGCGCCCCTCACGCAGGCCAGCGGGGTGCAGTACGGCGTCGAGGCGGCTACCCATGATTACTCGTACCCCGAGGAATACAAGGATGGGACCTACATCGATGCGGATGGCCGCAAAGCCACCGACATCAACCTGTCCTGCGTCATCGACGCGAACCAGGCCCCCGCCGCAAAGCTGTTGCTGGAACAAATCCTGGGCAAGGCCGTTGCCATCGAGGTAAGCGGCCTGCCCAAGTACAGCCACCTCGCCACCGTTGGAAAGATCACCGGCTCTGTCCGGTCCGTGAATTGGCCCACCGCCCAGGTGGACCTGCAGATCAAAGGAAACGTATGACCGTACCAGTCACACCCCCGGATGTGATCATCCCATCGCCGTACCCGGCGCTTGGGAGTCCGACATTCAATGAAGACGCTTATGCGACGTGGACAACAGTTCCGGGCGCAATCACGCGGGTCGGAGAGATTGCCGAGAACGCCGCAACCAACACGCAGATAAGCCACGACAACGCGGTAACTGCACTGCAGGCCAAAGACCTGGCGGTAACGGCGGCCGAGGAAGCCTCGGCTTCCGTGAACTTTTTGGGTTTCTGGGAAGACCAGACGGGTCCGGCCGCCAAGGGCGTCTCTGTAAAGCACAACAACCGAATCTGGCGCTCAGTGGTTGCCATTGCAAACATCACTCTGTCAGAGCCGGGTGTGTCCGCAGATTGGACGACCGGTGACGGTGGGGTAGTGACGCAGCGCGTGGCCGTGAACACAACCATGTCGGCGGGGGTTGCATACACAGGAACAGCATCGGGGATCGTAATGTTGGCCCCCGCAACACTGCTCCCCGGCGACGTGCTGGAATTCATGAATGCCACTTCGCAGCGCTCATACATGGACTTCAACGGCCACACGGTGAAGGGGCAGACGCCTGATTCACCGATGGCCATCCCGCCGTTTCGCGGCTTCCGACTCAAGTATGACGGAGTGACACTCGCATGAACTACGATCAAGCCTTCGGCGGCGCAGGGGCCGCATCGGCAAAGCGTCTTACGACTCTGGTGCTCGTTACACGCAGTTTCACGGTCCCCGCGTGGGCCACAAAAGTCACCGTTCCTTTTCATGCATCCGGGGGTAGTGGCGCGTGGGCGAACACAGCTTCTACGGCGTCAGCGACGGGTGGTAATTCTGGGCCTTGGGGTCAAGTAACCATTGACGTAGAGGCCGGTAAAACACTCACCGTCAATCTCGGTGCCGGAGGGGTGCAGCCTGCCGCGAACAACAACGGGAATCAGGGAAGTTCTTCTACGCTGGTCTATGACGGCCTTACCGTGATGACGCTGCAAGGCGGCGAGGGCGGCATCTATGCCGCATCCGGGTTGGTGAACCCGGCCACACCTGCCGCCACTGTAACCGGAGCGGATTTCTGGGTTCCAGGGCTTCCAGCGTGGCAGGCCAATAACAGCGCTAGCGGCGGCGCCGCCTCAAACATTTTTAATCTATTGTCGTCAGAATTGACTATGACACCCCAGCAGGCGGGGAGAAGCGTAGGCGCGCGGTCAAACACGCCTGCTACAACGCCCCTGATGGGGCTTATTCACCAAAGCATCCCGATGCTGTTTTTCTCAACTACGGTTGGGCATCCGGGAGTTGGCGGGGACGGTAGCGGTGTCGTCGGGTTGTTCGCGGGAGGCTTCGGCAATCAAGGCACAGGGGCGGGCACGACGGGCGGCCAAGGCGGCGGGGGAGGTGGTGGCGTGCGCGTAGCGGCTAGCATCAACAACGCAGGCGGCGCAGCACTCGCGTACGTAGTTTTCTCGGAGTGAACGGCATGCTCCAAACAACCCTGCCATGGTGGCGAAAGAGCCGCCAAACCAAGCTGACAAACCCGCTTCTGGCGGGTTTTTTTATGGCTGTCGCATTCCTGGTCGGATGCGGCGGCGCTGATGCAGGAAGTCCTTGTGCGGTCCCGTATGAAGTCGTTGTAACGCGCGGATGGGCTGGCGATGTGCAGCAGTACCACAAGGCCACAAGCGCAAGCCCATACGTTCTGCAAGCGAGTGGTGCGGATGCCATGGCGGCTGTCCTTCCATGCCATGGATACGGTACGCAGTGGTTTCACTTCAAGACGTGGGGCGAGGGCTTCTTTGAGCCTGCGCACGGCCTACCGGCAAACGGCAACCATCTTGCGGCCCTGACGCGGGGCACTTTCAACATGGCAATCCCGCAGTACATCGCCAGGGGCGTGATATTGCACCGCGACTTCGGCGTTGCTGGCGAGCGGTTCCACAGGAACGACGCCATCAACGCGAGCAACGTGCTGCAGTGTGCATCGTGGTTCAACGGTGGTAGTTGCGTTCCTGGCGTCTTCTACGCGCCGCACGCTGTGACGGCCTCTGACGCCGTTTTCCATTGGCAAATGGAAAGCAGTCCAACCCACACTGCATACAACCTGTTCAGCACGGAGACAGGGCGAAACGCCGTGGGCGTGTGGGCCGAGGGCTACGACCACGTTTCCCTGTCCGGTACATCACTGGGGCTTGCTGTGCTGTGTGATGCAGGGTGCCCGGGGCCGTTCATCGCGCGGTTTTTCGACATCCAGGCCGGGTGGAAGTGAACCGCGCCCGCATCCAAACACAACCCGCTTCGGCGGGTTTTTCTTTGCCTGGGAGGGGCGCTAGATGAACGAAGAAAACCTGCAGCAGATCCACAACGAACTCGCGGAAGGGGACAAGCGAATGAACTCCCTGACGGATGAAGTGACGGCGATCAAATTGGAGCAGGCCCAGTTCCGCGTGGAGCTGGCCGAGAACACCAACGCCACGAAACGCATCGAGGCCAACACGGCGGAAATGCTGGATGTGTTCGAGAGCTGGAAGGGCGCCATGAAGGTGCTGACGTGGATTGGAAAGGCGGCCAAGCCTCTGGGCTATCTGGTCGGCCTTGGGGCGTCCATGGCTGCATTCTGGGCGGCCCTCAAGGGCGGAGTGAGTCCGAAATGACGCCGCGCCAAAGACTGGCCGCCAAGGTCGGCGGCGGCGCGCTCGCGCTCGCGCTCCCTCTGGTGGCGCACTTTGAGGGCACGGTGTACCGCACCTACCGCGATCCCATCGGCATCCTCACCAGTTGCACCGGGCACACTGGACCAGAGTTGCGCATGGGGCAGACCTTCACCAAGGAGGAATGCGATGCGCAACTGATGGGCGACCTGCTCAAGCACACCGAGGCCATCGACTGCTTGAAGCACCCGCTGACCGATGGTCAAAAGGCCGCATTCCTGTCGTTCGCCTTCAACGTGGGCAACGGCAACTTCTGCAAGTCCACGCTGGTGCGCAAGGCCAACGCCGGTGACATGCCCGGGGCCTGCGCCGAGTTGTCGCGCTGGACCCTGGCGGGCGGCAAGGAACTGCCCGGCCTGGTGCGGCGCCGCGCCGCTGAGCGTGCAATGTGCGAAGGGAAAACACCATGAACCCCATCCTGATCGCCCTTGCCATCAGCGTTGCCGCCAACGGCCTGCTGGGCTGGGCCTACCTGGGCCAGCGCGACGACACCACCGAGGCGCAGACCGCACTGCGCGACATGGAGGGCCAGCGCGACGGCATACGCCAGGCGGCTAGCGAGTGCTCCGCATCGGTCGATGACCTGCGCAAGCTGGCAGAGCGCCGCTATGTCGTAGCCGCACCAGCGCGCGCAGCAGCAGCCAGCGCTGCGCAGGGGCACAACCAGCGCGCAGATGTGATTTTGTCCACGCCAGCTCCGGTGCCGGGCGATGTCTGCGCCAGCGCGCAGGCTCGGGTGGACGAATGGCTCAAGGGGAGGGCGAAGCCATGAAGACTCTGGTTGACAAAAGCCGGAATCCGCAAGGTTGGTTGGTTGACAAATCGCGGTTTCTGCAAGGTTGCATGTTGCTGGCTGCCGTGGCGCTGACAGGCTGCAATACAACGCCGCCGCGCGTGGAGATCCAGCGCGTGAACGTGGCCGTGCCCGTGGCCTGCCAGGAGAAAGAGCCCGAGCGCCCGGTGATGCCCACCGAGGCCCTGCGGCCGGGCGCCACGGTGGACCAGTTCACCCAGGCGGCCCAAGCCGAGATCGAGCGCCGCAAGGGCTATGAGGTTCAGCTGGTTGCGGCCCTGGCCATCTGTACGCGGCCCATCGAGCCAGCGCCTCAACAGCCCCTTGGGCTGCGCTCGGCGTGGCCGAAATAGGTAGACGCGGACTAGTGGCGATTGGACAATTGAGCCATGAAGGTCCAACAACTCATTGAAGCCCTGCAACAAATGCCGCCGGATGCGGAGGTGCGTTCCATGTGGGATGGCGCCGCCAGAGGGGAAGTCCAGCATATCTGGCTTGCGAGAGGCGGTTGGGTGGTAGTCGCCGACTCAGAAGACAAAAGCTACTACACGGAAGACCGCCCATCGTACGCACCTACCGAGAACGAGGTTGGCGTTTGGATTGGCCCGAAGTAGGTTAAGCCATAGTCTCACCATTTCTGCTGCTACGCACTGCGCTGGCTGCGTGCACGGCGCCTGTCGATGCTGCGCCAGAGAAGGCGCCAAACTGATACGCAATGGGCATGGCGGGAACGAAAGAATGCGGCCTAAATAGCTGATTGAACGTACAGCTTTGCGTATCAAGAAACGGTCTGCGGACCGCATGAATGCTGGCTTTGCCGAACAACTTAGAAGGCTATTGCTCTATCCAGTTGAGCTACGGGCAGAAAAGAGGCTTTCAGCGGCAATGCCTACTCGCTGGGCGGTGTGTCCGCCACTGCGTTGATGCAGAGGCTGGATCATACCCGCCACGGCGTCTTCTCCTGGAAGAAGCCCTCTGATTTTGCAGCACAGGGGTGGATGCGGTTATAACGAGATCATGTGCAGGGTGCACAGGGCACTTTCATCTTCTTCCTTCACATCTCTCCATGCCGCACAGCGTGACCCTTATCCACACCATTGCCGCAGCCCTCGGGCTGGCGTTGGCGCTGGGTTTTCTGGCCACACGCCTGCGCCTGCCGGCGCTGGTGGGTTACTTGTTGGCGGGGGTGGTCATCGGGCCGTTCACTCCGGGTTTTGTGGCAGATGCGGCCATGGCCAGCCAGTTGGCCGAGATTGGCGTGATGCTGCTGATGTTTGGTGTGGGCCTGCACTTTTCTTTTGGTGACCTGCTGGCAGTGCGCAAGATTGCCGTCCCCGGGGCTGTGGTGCAGATGATGGTGGCCACGGCGCTGGGGATGGGGCTGGCCACCTGGTGGGGGTGGAGTTTGGGTGGTGCGCTGGTGTTTGGCCTTGCGCTGTCGGTCGCGAGCACGGTGGTGCTGCTGCGGGCGCTGGAGACACTTGGCATTCTGGACAGTTACACCGGCCGCATTGCGGTGGGCTGGCTGGTGGTGGAAGACCTGGCCATGGTGTTGGTGCTGGTGCTTTTGCCTCCGCTGGCAGGGTGGCTGGGGGATGGCGCCGGTACGGAGTTGGATGCCGCAGAACTGGGGCGCGCCCTGGGCTGGACACTGCTTCAGGTCGGGGGCTTTGTGGCCCTGATGCTGTTGGTGGGGCGCCGTTTGTTCCCCTGGGTGCTGTGGCAGGTGGCGCGCACGGGCTCGCGGGAGTTGTTCACGCTGTGTGTGGTGGCCGCCGCAGTGGGGATCGCGTTCGGCTCGGCTGCGTTGTTTGGTGTGTCGTTTGCCCTCGGTGCTTTTTTTGCCGGCATGGTGATGCGGGAATCGGAGTTCAGCCACCGCGCGGCACATGAGTCTTTGCCACTGCGCGATGCTTTCGCCGTGCTGTTTTTTGTGTCGGTCGGCATGTTGTTCAACCCCGCCGTGTTGTGGGAGCGGCCGTTGCAGGTGCTGGCCGTAGTGGCGATCATCATGGTGGGCAAAACGCTGGCCGCTGCAGGGCTGGTGCTGGCATTTCGGTATCCGCTCAACACGGCACTTACGGTGTCGGCAAGTCTTGCGCAGATTGGCGAGTTCTCGTTCATCCTGGTGGCCCTGGGTTCATCGCTGGGGCTCTTGCCGCCGGAAGGGGCTAGCCTGGTCCTGGCAGGGGCACTGATTTCGATGGCGCTCAATCCCTTGCTCTTCCACGCGATTGCGCCGTTGCAGGACTGGCTGCGTGCGCGCTCTGCCTGGGCGCGGCAGCTGGAGCAGCGTGACGATCCTCTGGCCGAGCTGCCGATGAGCACGGATTCGCGCTACCTGGCCCGCCAGGTGGTGCTGGTGGGCTATGGCCGGGTTGGGCGGCGCGTGGCAAGTGCCTTGGCTGCCCAGGACATTCCTTTTGTGGTGGCTGAACAGAACCGGGAACTGGTGGAGTCGCTTCGGGCGGAGGGTATTGCAGCCGTGTTCGGGGATGCAGTGGAGCCCGCCGTGCTGATCCAGGCCCACATCGCCCGCGCGGCTATGCTGGTGATTGCCACCCCGGATTCCCTCAACGTGCGGCAGATCATCAGCACGGCAATGACGTTGAACCCCGCCATCGAAACCGTGGTGCGTAGCCACAGCGACGACGAAGCGCGCAGGCTGGTGCAGGAGTGTGAGGGCACGGTCGTTTTCCTTGCGGAGGATGCGCTGGCCGAGCTGATGTCGCGTCATGTACTGGAGCGGTCCCGGGCGCGCCATGTGCGGCAGACCGGGCCTGCGCCGCTTCATGGCCCGGTGTAATTCAAGAAATATTCGGCCTTTGCGCGCAACCATAAAGGATTGTTTGCTATATATTTAATAGCAAGTGTGGTTCGCGAGCTGTTCTCCTGCGGATGGGGCCGTCTTCGGCCCGCGCTGCGCCGCCGTGGCCGGTGCAGCCGGCCGATGGCTTGCCTTTTTTTGCCTAGTCGGTTTCCTCAAATACCAGAGCGGGCGTGGCCATGACACGGGCCATCTGGCCCAGGTCGTCGATCAAACGGTTGGCGAAGTAGCTGTTCTGCGTGTCGGGCTCCAGGGCGGCTATGGCCAGGTTGGCGCGGGGCTGGTTCAGCGGGACATAGAAGCTGCCAGCGGGGGCATCCACAGCGCTGCGCACGGTGGACACCTCGACGCGCACGATGCCTGTGCCACCGGCGATGGTGCCGATGACGTCCTGCCGGTCGCCCGCTTCGCGCGCCGTTTCGCGGTAGGTTTCGGCCAGCATGGCGCCGGGCTCGGCCACCCGCATCACTTGCAAGCCCAGCAGGCGCAGACGCTCCACGGCCGCAGTAGACCCCGCCGCCAGCCAGTATCCGCAGGGGCGGGCGCGGGATTTGACGGCCCGCAGGGTCAGCGACGAGTTCCAGTCCACGCGGATGGAACGGTCTGCGCCGGTCTCGGGGTCCAGAAAGTCCAGGTCGCGCTGGGTAGGGGTGGCGGCAGCCTCGATGACCACCTGATCACGGCAAGCCTGGGCGCTCACGTCCCGGGCCACGAAGGAGCGCACCTGCTCCAGGTTGGCGGCACGCTCTGCCGTGGTGCGCAGGGCGCTGCTGATGGCCGTGACCTGCGAGTGCACGCGGCGCTGGATGTGCATGCGGCCAATGCCCACGCCGCGTGTCTCGATAAGCAGGCTGACGGTGTTCTTGAGGCCATTGACGTTGCGGCCCGTGTCGGGCTGCGTGCCGCCCATGGAGATGCGCTTGTCTTGCAGATTGGTCGAGGTGGTGTAGTACCAGTCGCTGGTGATGCCCTGGGCCTTGAGGGCGGTGACCATGGGCTGGTGGTACCACTCCTGCGAGGCCTTGGTCAGGAACTCGGGGTAGTTGGCGGTGGTGGCGTACTGCAGCAGGGCGTCGTAGCGCTGGACGGCGTTGAATTTCTGCAGATAGCGGCCCACCACGGTGTATTCGTGGGCGTCCACGACCAGGATGGGGCGGTAGTCGTTAATGACCTGGGCCAGTGCGCGGGCCTCGGGGGTGTTGAGCAGCAGGTGATCGCGGTTCATGTCCACGCCATTGGCCGTGACGCGTGTACCGACTTCGGCACCGTCGGGGTTGGCGCGGGGCACCACGACCACATTGATGCGGTCCAGCAAAGGCTCCAGGAGCCCCTGGGCCAGTTCACTGCTGATAACCAGCAGGGCTTCGCTGCCTGCGGGCTCGTCGCCGTGCTGCTGGCCTATCAGCACCACGGTGGGGCGGCCGCTGGTATCCAGGCTGGCGGGGTCTGTGCCCGCAGCGCGGGTGAGCAGCAGGCCCTGGATGGGTTCACCACGTTGTGATGTCCCGAGGTTCAGCAGCTTGGTGCGGGTGGTTCCTCGGGGTACGGCATCCGTTAGGGACCGCAGCCACTGGCCCAGCTCGGCGTTGGTGGTGAAGGCGCGGCGATCCTGCGCCAGCCCCGGGGTGTTGTACGAAATCGGCGGGTTCGGGAAACGTGCAGCCACAGCGGCGCCGTAGGGCGGCGCCATGGGGCCTTCGTTTTGCACCACCAAGGGCGCAGTCGGGGGCAGGGGGGTGGACACCACGGCCGCCCGCTGCGGTGGCTGCAGCGATGGTTGCTGGTGCTGCTGGCCCAGCGGAGCGGGCACCACGGTACCTTGCTGCGCGCGCGGCAGGGGAGCGGGGGCATTGGCCCTTTGGGCTGCTGGTGTGGAGGGCCAGGGGGGCAGCGGTGTGCTGCCACAGGCCGTCAGCAGCAGGGCGGCCAAGGTAGCTGAAGCCGTCCAGCGCATGGCCCCCAAAGAAGCAGCGGCAGGGCGGGCCGTGTCTGAGTCTGCGCGGGTCGCGCGGCGAAGAAAAGAGTGCATGGTCATGTGGGTTCTGCCAATGGATGCCTCGCTGGGGGGCGTCTGTGCCGTGGATGTTACCTGCGCAGTTGTGTCGGGCTGTGTCGGCGTACATCCCGTTGCAAAGCGCTGATTGACATGGCGAGGGGGCTGCACCTCATGCCGAATTGGCTTGCGGTGATGGCGACGGCATTGCGGGCGGCATCCTGAGCCGCAGCAAGGCGCGCACAAAGCCGTGGTCTGACCGGGTGCGGTCGCGGCCTTCGTGCAGGTGGTCGTTGAAGTAGTCCACCCTGCGCACGTCGCCCACACTGTTGCGCCCGTTGGCCATGAACTCTTCGCTCACCAGGATCTGGTCAAGCACGGAGGGGGATCCCTGGTGAATGTGCGAATACGCGACGTCTTTTTTCAATGCGGCTTCGCCCTGTAGGTCGTAGGCGTTGAACAGCGCTACATCCCTGGCCGATCGGTCGTAGGCGATTTCGGTGGTGGCGCAGATGAGCTGGGTGGTCACGCTGTCGGGCGTGTCGTTGAAGTCGCCCAGCACCACCAGCGGGATATTGGTGCGGTGCAGCAGGTCGATGACCAGGCAGCGCAGGGCCGTTGCCTCGGCGCCCCGCATGACCAGCGAGCGCAGCGATGCCAGTGCCATCGCCTTGCGGTCGTCCCGGTCCTCGGTGGGGTTGCCTTGCGCGTCCTGCAGGAACTTGGGGCGTTTGGATTTGAGGTGCGCGGTCAGCACATTGAGCGTCTGCCCATGTTTCATGCGCAGCGTGGCCACCAGGGGCGGGCGCTCGAAGCGGGTGTGCGGGCCCATGCCGGGCACCTCCACCTGGAAACCTGGGGGGAAGTCGGGAAACGACTGCAAGGCCTCTACCTTGAGCCGCGTGGCAATGCCCACGCGGGGCGTCCCTTGGGCACCGTGGCGCGCTGCGTCATTCTCTGCCCCCGGGACGGCCACAAAGTCGTAGCGCAGGCTGCCACGGCCCAGCGCGCCCTTGAAGGCGGCTTCATCCCAGACCTCCTGCACGGCCAGCACGTCGGCGTTGAGCATGCGAAAGCGTTCCCCCAGCCAGGTGATCTTGCGCTCGAATTCTGCGGCGCTGTACGGGTCCTGGTTGTCGTAGAACATGCGCCCTGGGTTGGCCAGATTCAGCACGTTGCAGGTGGCCACCATCAGGGTGGCCAGGGGTTGGGGCAAATCGGTTGGGCGCATGGGAGCTCTGGCAAGGATCTGCTGGTACGGCGTGTCAGCCGGGCTGCAATGCGTGGCCTGATAGCACGTGCAGTCCGTCAGGGGCCGACTGTACGGCCTGGACCAGTGTCAGCCCCACATCTGCACCGGGGCGGGCGCGGTAGTTGGCGGGAATGACCGCGTCCAGCCATTGGAAGAGTCGGATGGAAAGTGATTCGGCTGGGCGTGCAGCCTGCTGCAATGCTTGGCGCTCACCGATCATGAGGGAGGGGCGCGCAATCACCAGCGTGGCAAAGCCCAGTTCTTGCAGGTCGCGTTCGACTTCGCCCTTGACGCGGTTGTAGAAGATGTGGGATTGCGCATTGGCGCCCATGGCCGTGACCACGCCGCAGCGCGTGGCGCCCGCTGCACGGGCTGCGCGGGCTGTGGCCAGCACGGCGTCATGGTCCACGGCCCGGAATGCGCTCTGGCTGCCTGCTGCAGCGATGGTAGTGCCCAGGGTGATGTAGACATCGTCTACCGGCGGCAGGGCCGGGAGCGCGGTGAAGTCCACCGCGTGCAGTTGCAGGCGGGGGTGGTTCAGCGCGGGCGCCCGGCGGTCCCGCGCGTGCAGAACATGCACTGTGGCAGGGCACGCGGTAGCCGCTGTGGCACCGCTGCCCCCCGAAGTCCTGGTGTCAGCGGTTAAAAGAGCCGCGAGGACCGCCCGACCCACGAGGCCCGTTGCCCCGGCCACCACCGCCACCCGCGCCTGATCCACCACCATAGCCGCCACCTCCAGAGTTGCGATAACCACCGCCACCACCGCGGCGACCACCGCCGCCCATGCTGTCTACGCTGGTGCGCATGGGGTCAGGCTGTCCACCGGCAGAATGGCCCGAGTGGCGGTTGCCGGGGGTGCTGTGGCCCGAGTGTGTACCCAGGTGGGCGTTGGCACGCGGAGGTTGCGAGTCGTCATAGCGATTGCCGCCACCGCCGCCCTCGTAACCACCGCCGCCGGAGCGACCGCGTGCAGGAGCCTGGCCGCCAGCACGTGCGCCGCCGCCCTGGCCTCCGCCACCGGCACGGCCGCCACGCGGGCCATTGCCGCCGCCGTTCGCTGATGCACCGCCACCGGCGCGCCCGCCACGGCCACCGCCGCCATTGCCACCACCGGCGGGGCGGGGGGCACGCTCGCCGCCGCCGTTGCCAGCGCCCTGGCCGGCCTTGTTGGTGCGGATGCGTTCCATCATTTCGCTGCGGGCGGCTTTGGCGGCTGCCTGCATCACGTCACGGCTCGGGGGCTTGCCTGCGCCGCCCCAGATGGTCTGGCGGCCCATGGCGATGGGCTCGGCCTTTTCACCTGCATCGGGGCCAAAGCCTTCAATGACCTGCACGGGGATCTGCTGCTTGGTGAAGCGCTCGATCTCCATCATGAAGCCTTCTTCGTCCATGCAGACCAGGCTCACGGCTTCGCCCGTGGCGCCCGCGCGGCCCGTGCGGCCGATGCGGTGCACGTAGTCTTCGGAGACGTTGGGGATTTCGTAGTTCACGACGTGCGGCAGGTCATCGATGTCGATGCCGCGCGCAGCGATGTCGGTAGCCACCAGGGCGCGGATGTCGCCACTCTTGAAGCCGGCCAAAGCCTGCGTGCGGGCGCTCTGGCTCTTGTTGCCGTGCAGGGCCATGGCCTGTACGCCGTTCTTGGTCAAGAACTCGGCTACGTTGTTGGCGCCGAACTTGGTGCGTGTGAACACCAGCACCTGGCTCCAGTTGTGTTGCTGGATGATGTGCAGGAGCACCTGCTTTTTCTTGCCACGGCCCACGGGGTGAATCACCTGGGTGATGCGCTGCACCGTGGTGTTGCGGGGGGTGACCTGGATGCTCTGTGGGTTCTTGAGCAGGGTGTTGGCCAGGTCGCGGATTTCATCGCTGAAGGTGGCCGAGAACAGCAGGCTCTGCTTGTCCTTGGGCACCAGTGCCAGCACCTTCTTCACGTCGTGGATGAAGCCCATGTCCAGCATGCGGTCGGCTTCGTCGAGCACTAGCACTTCTACGGTGGTCAGGTCCAGGAAGCCCTGTTGCTGCAGGTCCAGCAGGCGGCCCGGGGTGGCCACCAGAATGTCCACGCCGCGCTTGATGCGGTCGATCTGCGGGTTCATGCCCACGCCGCCGAAGACGACGGTGGAGTTGATGTCCAGGTACTTGCCGTACTCGCGCACAGATTCTTCGACCTGGGCTGCGAGTTCACGGGTGGGGGTCAGCACCAGGGCGCGAATGCCCTTGCCGCCGAACTTGTTCTTGGGTGCCGTGCCTTGCGAGAGGCGGTGCAGCATCGGCAGGGTGAACGCGGCGGTCTTGCCGGTGCCAGTCTGGGCGCCGGCCAGAAGGTCATGGCCTTCCAGAACGGCGGGAATGGCCTGGGCCTGAATGGGCGTCGGGGTCTCGTAGCCCGTTTCGTGCACGGCCTTCAGGATGGCAGGAGCCAGGTTCAGTTCGTCAAATGTCATGTCTTTGGATGCGCCCGTCCGGGGCGCTGGGTATCGGCCTGTCGTGCAACCGGGGGTTGCCGAGCCAGTCTCAAGCCGATGAGGTTCAGGATTGGGAGCCCGGAAGCAGGGTGCTTCTTTCGTCCCCAGCAGTGTGCTGATGCAGCGGGCAACTGGAGCCCGTCGCGAGGCATATTGTCGCATGGCCCGATAATCGGCATCTGAACGCAGAAATTCTTCTGCTCCATTTCCCAGGTTAGAACCCCGAAGATCCCAATGGCCCAATACGTTTATTCGATGAACCGCGTCTCCAAGACCGTGCCGCCCAAGCGGCAGATCTTGAAAGACATCTCCCTGAGCTTCTTCCCCGGCGCCAAGATCGGCGTGCTGGGCCTGAACGGCTCGGGCAAATCCACCCTGCTCAAGATCATGGCGGGTGTGGACAAGGAAATCGAAGGCGAAGCCATCCCCATGCCGGGGATCAAGATCGGCTACCTGCCCCAGGAACCCCAGCTCAACCCGGAGCACACGGTGCGCGAGAGTGTGGAAGAGGCCATGGGCGAAGTGTTTGCCGCCAAGGCCAAGCTGGAAGAGGTGTACGCAGCTTACGCCGAGCCCGATGCCGACTTCGACGCGCTGGCCGCCGAGCAGGCGCGCCTGGAGGCCGTGATTGCCACAGCCGGCACGGATTCGGAGCACCAACTCGAAATCGCCGCCGACGCGCTGCGCCTGCCCCCCTGGGAAGCCAAGGTCGGCCTGCTGTCCGGCGGTGAAAAGCGCCGTATCGCGCTGTGCCGCCTGCTGCTCTCCAAGCCCGACATGCTGCTGCTCGACGAACCCACCAACCACTTGGACGCCGAGTCCGTGGACTGGCTCGAGCAGTTCCTGCACCGTTTCCCCGGCACCGTGGTGGCCATCACCCACGATCGCTACTTCCTGGACAACGCGGCCGAGTGGATTTTGGAACTCGACCGCGGCTACGGCCACCCCTACAAGGGCAACTACAGCACCTGGCTGGACCAGAAGCAGGCCCGCCTGGAGTCCGAGAACAAGGGCGAGGAAGCCCGCGCCAAGGCCCTGAAGAAGGAACTGGAGTGGGTGCGCCAGAACGCCAAGGGCCGCCAGGCCAAGAGCAAGGCGCGTATCGCCCGCTTTGAGGAACTGAGCGACTTCGAATACCAAAAGCGCAACGAAACGCAGGAAATTTTCATTCCTGTGGCCGACCGTCTGGGCACCCAAGTCATCGAGTTCCACAACGTCACCAAGTCTTTTGGCGACCGCGTGCTCATCGACAACCTGTCCATGACCATCCCGGCCGGCGCCATCGTCGGCATCATCGGCCCGAACGGGGCCGGCAAGTCCACGCTGTTCAAGTTGATCGCCGGCCGAGAGCAGCCCGACAGCGGCGAGGTGGTGATTGGCGCCACGGTGAAGATGGCGTTTGTGGACCAGCACCGCGATGCCCTGTCAGACGACAAGACCGTGTGGGAAGACGTGTCCGGCGGGCTGGACATGATCAACATTGGCAAGTTCCAGATGGCCAGCCGCGCCTATTGTGGCCGCTTCAACTTCAACGGCGGCGACCAGCAGAAGAAGGTGGGCATGCTCTCCGGTGGTGAGCGTGGCCGCTTGCACCTGGCCAAGACCCTCATCGCCGGTGGCAACGTGCTGCTGCTGGATGAGCCGTCGAACGACTTGGATGTGGAAACCCTGCGTGCCCTCGAAGACGCTCTGCTGGAGTACGCCGGCACAGTGTTGGTAATCAGCCACGATCGCTGGTTCCTGGACCGCATCGCCACCCACATCCTGGCCGCCGAAGGTGACAGCCAGTGGACGTTCTTTGACGGCAATTACCAGGAGTACGAGGCTGACAAGAAGAAGCGCCTGGGTGAAGAGGGCGCCAAACCCAAGCGGATGCGTTACAAAGCACTGAAATAAGCCACCAGGAGGCGGTTCGAAGACCTGAAACAAGACCTCAGGTCAAGTAGGATTGCAACTGGAAACCTGTCCGCCGATTCCTCCCCACCATGTCCCAGCCTGCGTCTCGTACGAGAACCGTGTTTCGTGCTTGTGTCGTCAACGCCGTGCGCGGGGGCGAGGCATTGATGCAGCAGCTGGTCAAGGTCACGCAAGGGGCCTTGGCGGAGGAAGAGACGGGCAGCGTCGGGATCCAGCAGCGCAATCTGATCAGTGACAGCCTGCGCTACCTCAACCAGCATGAGGCAGCACTGGTCAAGGGCTACCCCATGGCCCTGCTGGAGATCTTTGCGGAGGGGCCTGCTCCTGCCAAGGGGCGCAGCTCGGCCGACGACACTGGCATGGATTTCGGTGAGCTGTCGCTCATGGACGAAAACGAGATGCTGGCTCAGGTGGAACTCTCCAAGGCCCAGCAGGCGGCCTTGCATGCCACCGATGCCGTGTTGGCCGAACTCAACACGTTGGTCAGCGCCGCCCAAGGCCTGCGCAGCGTGCAGCCTGAGCGCAACCCGCTGCGCCCCGAAAGCTACATCCGGGCGCTGCAGCAGGTGGTGGGCGACACGGGGGTGTCGCCCGAAGTCCGGCAGCTCTGGATGCAGCACATGCGGGACTTGCTGGGCAAGCTCCTCGTAGAGGAATACAAAAACACCGCCAAGAGCCTGCGCGAGCATGGGGTTCAGCCCGTGGGCTACGCCGTGCTGGGCACTCCCTCGGGCGGCGGCGGGCGCAACAGTGGCCCGGGCACAGGTTACGGGCAAGGCTACGGCGGCCCCGGAACCGGCTATGGCACCGGGTATTCCGGCTACGGCCATTCGATGAATGCCCCCATGGGCGACTATGGCAACACCGGCTACGGCCGGGGCATGGGGCCATCCACCGGTTGGAGCGGCGACTCTCAGCAGGCCCCCATGTCGGCAGCGGTCGATGCGGCTGAAGAGGCATTGCTGACCGTGGGCATCCTGCGCCAGATGCTGGCCGGTGGCGATCCGTTTGCGCCGCCTGGCTATGGCGCAGTGGCGGTGCAGCCCATGGTGCCGCAACCCGTTGCAGGACAACCTGGCTGGGTGGATCCCCGCGCGGGCACGGCCAGTGCGCAATCTTCACTTTCCGGAGCGTATTTCCCATCCGGGGCGGCTGCAGAGGCCATTGAAGACATGGCCCAACTGGAGCGGTTGGTTGGGCGACTGGCCGGGGGCGTCAGTGCGAGCCAGGCTGGATCCTTGCCTGTGCCGCTATCGGGGCGGCGGGGGCCCGGGGTGGCTCCTGTGGTGTATGCCGCCATGCCCATGGAGGCCGCGACGCAGTCCACCGCCATGGCGGTGGAGGTGGTGGGCCGAATGATGGCCAACATTACGCAGGATGCGCGTTTGCTGCCCCCTGTGCAATTGGCGATCAAGAGCCTGGAGCCTGCGCTCAAGCAACTGGTGCACCACGATGGTCGCTTTTTCACGGATGGTACCCATCCCGCACGCCGGCTGCTGGATGAGCTGACTCAGCGCAGCCTGGCCTTTACTGCCGAGACGGACCAGGGGTTCAGCAGCTTCATGCGTCTGGTGACAGGGGCCGTCGAGCATTTGTCCACCAACGAGATCAAAGACGCAGGCCCTTTCGATACCGTGCTCAAGGCGCTGCAGTCGGCCTGGGACAAGCAGGAGCAAAAAATCAAGGCAGCGCAGGAGGCCGAGGAAAAAGCCCGCCTGCATGCCGAGCAACGGGAACTGCTGGCCGAAAAAGTGGCCGCCGACATCCGCAAGCTGCCTGACCTGGAGCAGGTGCCCGCCGACATTCTTGATTTCGCCGCAGGCCCCTGGGCCGATGTGATTGCGCTGGCACAGGTCATGAACAGCGATGGTGGCAAAGATGATCCGGGGGGCTACCTGGCCCTGGTGCCCGTGTTGCTCTGGAGTGCCCAGCCAGCTTTGACCCGGCAAGAGCCCGACCGGCTTAACCAGGCCATTCCCGGCTTGCTGGCCAAACTGCGCAAGGGCCTCAAGACCGTTAACTACCCGGCTGTCCAGACCAGTGCCCTGCTGCAACGCTTGGTGGGCTTGCACCAAGAAGCCTTCGAAAAGCCGGCACCCGTGGCAGTGGCAGAGCCCGTGGTGGTTGAAGCCGCCCCCGATGCTGCCGAGGTGTCGCCTCCAGCACCCGAAGAGGCCGAGGTCAGCAGCACGCCGGCCGTGGAGGTGCCTGATCCCTATGCAGACTTTGTGATCGGTGCGTGGGTGGAGCTGGTGACCAACGGGCGTGTGGTCCGTACGCAGCTGACATGGGCCAGCCCCCATGGCACGCTGTTTCTGTTCACTGCACCCGATGCCAGCACACAGTCCATGACGCGGCGCATGCGGGACAAGCTGGCGCAGGAGGGGGCCTTGCGTGTGGTGCCCGCACACCAGGCCAAAGCGGGGCGAGCGGCTGCAGATGCTTCTGGTGCTTCGGTTGCCTTGGGCACAGAGCGCAAATCTACCGACGCCCGGGCGTCCGGTGCGCGATCATCGTCCAGCTCCAAGATGGCCCCACTGTCCAAGTCGGCGCCGCTGTCGTCCTCGTCCGGTTCCAAATCTTCCAAAAGCCGCTGATGGACGGATGAGGTCTCAAGCGCTGGGCCTGTCGCCCTGCGGTTGTTGGCCTCTTGGCGATTTTCTTGCTGCAGCGCCCGCGTCGCCACCCTTCAGGGGTGGTTTGTGTCGGGCGTGGGTCTGGACTCTGCGCCCTCAGAAGCCCTAAGGAGCTTCTTGCGCACCAGATGAATATGGTTGCGCAGGGCGTACAGCTCATCGGCATAGGACAAGGGCACACTCACCTTTTCGGCCTGTGCCTCCAGGGCGCTCAAGGCTTTCAGCAACTCGGCCGAGTCGGTTTTCCCGGCTTCCAGGTCGTTTTCGACCTCGCGCAGGCGGCCATACCAGCGGAAAACGCGTGAGCGCACGCGGAACTGGTAAAGCGGCGGCACGATGCGTGACAGCGGCAGCATCACCGCCAGCAGAATCCCCAGCACCAGCCACATGCGCTCGATCAGGTTGGCAATCCAGAAGGGCAGGTAGCGCTGCAGCACGGGCACCGGCTCGTTCATGGCGCGGTCGCCTTCCTTGGCAATCGGCAGCTCGCTCGCACGGGAGTTGGGGAATTCGCGTGCGCGATTGAACCAGCCCGACCCACCATGCAGCTTCTGCGCGTTCTGCGCGAAGAGCGTGAGCAGGGCAGGGTGCGTGCCATCGCGCGCCAGCAGCGAGGTGGTGGAGGCCACCAGGCGCACATCGCGCGTGGGCACGTTGGCCGCCAGGTCCACCACGCCGCGTGGCAGGGTCACGGGGGTGAGGAAGGGGAAGCGTCGTGCATAGGCCTCGTGCTGTGCAAAGTCCAGCAACTGCACGCCCGGCGTCTGCAGCAACATCTGCACCATCAGCGACTCGGGCGCCGAGGCGAACACCAGCGCATCCAGTTTGCCAGCGAGGAAGTCCACCGTGGCAGGGGTCTGCTCCAGGCGCGACATCTTCACGGCGCCGGGCTCGACCTTGTTGGCCTCCAGCAGCCGCTCCATGAGCTTGGGCACGCCGCTGCCCTCCGAACCCACGTTCACGCGCCAGCCGCGCAACTGACGCAGGCCATCGAGTCGGGACACGTTGTAGGCGCGCTCGGCGGCGTCGGTACGGTAGAAAAGCCACACGGGTTCTACGAACAGGCTGCCCAGCGAGATCAGGTTGTCTGCGTCGTCCGGCAGCAACTCGGCCGTGCCGCCCTGCACGAAGGCCACATCGGCCTCGCCGTCGCGCAGCAGCTGCAGGTTGTGCGATGAACCGTCGCTGGGCCGCAGCACCACCTCGATGCCATCCACGGCCAGCGCTTTCTGGTAGCGCTTGCCAAACTCCTCATAAGCGCTTTGTGCCGGGCCTGTGGCCAGCGTGACCTTTTTGGGTGGGTTGGGGTTGAGCCACCAGTACGCCAGCACCAGCAGGCCCACGGCCAGGAAAGCGAGCGGACCGGCTGAAACGATCAGGTCGCGCAGGGTGAGAAAGGTATTGCGAAAAGCCTGGGGCATGGCGAGCGTGAAACGGGTAGCTGTAGGGGCAAGGGGAACGCTGGCGAGATCAGATGCCGGGCTGGCACAAAAGAAGGCCTGGCTGTGCGCTGTGAGGCTTGTTCAGGGCCCGGCTAAGCGCGGCCCGTCGATTATCTGTGCTTCAGCAAGGGACGGCCTGCGGGCTGGTGTGCACAACCCATCTGCGGATGCAGCAGGCCCGTGGGGCCCCTCCATCGGCTCGCATGACCGCCAGGCGCTGGCTTACTTGCCTGCGGCCTTACCGTTCTGGGCGCGCCGCTGCCGCTCGTAGGCCACACACTCATCGATGGAGAGCTGGTCGTTCTGGTCCGTGTCGGCCGCCTCGAAGTAGGCCATGCGGGTTTCGACCACCTCCTTGAAGGAGAGCTTGCCATCACCGTCCTTGTCACTGGCCGCCAGCCGCTTCATGCGGCCCTTGCCCATGCGCGGCACCTGGGCCAGGTCGGCAAGCGAGACATGGCCCGTGGCATCGGGGCCCAGGCTGTGCCAGCTTTGCACTATGTCCTGGTGGAACTCGTCCAGCGACACGGCACCGTCGTGGTTCAGGTCGGCGGCAGAGCAGATCGCCTGCAGCCGCTGCCCTGCGGGCCGAGCACCATGCCCGTGCGCACGGCCCGTGGCTGTGGCGGCGGCAGGGCGGGGTGGCACGGCGGGCGAGGCCACGGGGGCATCGGCAGCGTGGGCCGCGGTCACCCCCAAGACCAAGGGCAGCACCAGGGCGCTGGCTGCCAGGCCGATCTGGCGGAAGGCGCGTTGTGTCGGGTGGGTGGGGGTGGTGGTCTTCATCGTCGTCCTCATGAACAAGGGTTGGTGGGACATGCTGCAGGCCTCCAGGCCAGTTACCACCACCAGCGCTGGCTGGGGCCGCGGTTGCAGGACCAGAGCATGGTGTGGGCACCCTGGCGCAGGCGGCCTTCTTCCACGTCCAGGCACTTGCCGTTGAGCTGGCTCACGATTTGCCCGCCCCGGGTGCTCCAGCTCTGGCTGCGCGAGCCTGAACAAGACCACAGCACCACCCGGGCGCCATCGCGCGGGTCGCCTCGGTCCACATCCACGCACAGGTCGCGCACGCGGATCTCGCCACCGCGCCCCACGCTGAAACGCTGCGACGCCGTGCCATTGCACTCATACACCTGCAGCGTGGTGCCGGGCTGGAACTTGCCGCCCCGCACATCCAGGCACAGGCCGCCACCCGCACGAATCTCACCGCCCCGGTCGCCATAGCCATAGTCGGGGTACTCGGGGCGGCGGTCGTCGTCGTGGCGGTTGTGGTTGGCCAGCAGCGCGATGCCAGCGATGGCGGCCACTGCGGCCACGGCTGCACCGGCGTTGGAGCTGCTACCACTGTTGTTACCCGGGGCGTAGCTGCGCGTGACCTTGAAGCGCCCGCCGCAGCCGCCATTGGTCCACAGCTCCCGGTTGGTAAGGTCATAGCCCCAGGTGCGGTTGAAGCGGCAGGCGCCCTGTGTCTGCTCCTGCAGGTCCACCTGGGTCACATCGTCCGCGAGGCGGTAGGAGGTATAGCCCCCGTTGGATTGCAAGTCCACCAGCTGTTCCTGCGCTTGCGCCGCCTGGACGCTCATGAGCAATGGCAGGCACAGCAGCCACGCGTGTTTTTGGCGAGAGGCCGGGTTTTTCATGGGTTCTTTCTCCTCGCTGCGAAAAGATATTGCACGTGTTCTACAGGTCCATGGGCATAGGCGCCACCTTTTTGTCTGCATCATAGGGTGGTCGGTCCTGCTTGCGCAGGCCAGGTAGCCTCGGCATTGGTTGAAATCCCGTTGGCCGGGCAGTGCCTGTTCGTGCATGATGGCACCGCGTCGGGGCAGGCCTGTGTCTGCCTGTGTCACCCCAACCACTGCCGTGCCCGATGAAACGCTTCTATGTCGTTGTCTCCATCCCACTGCTGCTGGCGGCGCTGATTCCCATTGCCGCGTCGTTGTGGGTGGCCCACCGCAAGGCCAAGGATGACCAGATCACCTACCTGACCTCGCTGGCGGACGAGGTTCTGCGGCGTGGCGTGGCCTCGCGCCAGCAACTGGTGGCTGCGCTCAATGAACTGGACAAGGATCCGCACCCACCCTGCAGCCAGGCCAGTCTCACACGCATGCAGCAGCTGGTGGGTACCTCGTTCTACCTGCAGGGCATGGGCTCGGTGATGGATGGCACGCTGGTCTGCAGCACACTCACCCAGGGCAGCGATCTGGTGCCGCTCACTGGCAACCACATGGTCACTTCCACGGGGATTTCCAGCTGGATCGGCGCCCGCCTGCCCTTTGCCCCCGATCAGCCCTTCAACATCTACGCCCGCAATGGCCATGCGGTGATCATCCATCCTGGCATCGTGATCGACATGCCAGTGCTTCATGCCGATGTCTCGCTGGGGCTGCTGATCAGCACGCCGCAGGCGCTGATACGTTCCAAGGGCCCGCTCGATGCCCAATGGCTGGGTTTGTACACCCCCCATGCCAGCAGCCAGGCCCAAAACGACACCCATTACATCGTCTTCCGGGCATCGAAGGACAACAACATTGCGGCCATTGCCGCTGCGCCCAAGGCCCTGGTCTATGGCGGGCTCCAGGCCCAGGCACTGATCCTGGCACCGCTGGGGCTGGTGGCCAGTGCCCTCTTTGCGCTGGGGGTGGCCGTGCTCACCCGGTGGCAACTCTCGCCGCGCGTACGGCTGCGGACGGCCTTGCGTCGGCGTGAGTTCTTCATCCTCTACCAGCCCATCGTGGACCTGGAAACAGGCCAGTGGGTGGGGGCCGAGGCTCTGCTGCGCTGGCGCCGTCGCAACGGTACCCTGGTGCCGCCGGACGAGTTCATTGCCGAAGCTGAAAAGGCCGGGGTCATCGCTTTCATCACTCGGTATGTGATCGACATGGTGCTGGCTGACCTGCCCGAGCTGCTGAAGGCCCGCCCGGGTTTTCATGTGAGCCTGAACCTCTCGCCCCAGGACCTGGTGGCCGACGGGCCCGTGCAGTATTTGCAGCGGCGCTTCAGTGCCATGGAACTTCCTGCGGGCGCCCTCATGCTGGAGGTCACTGAGCGCGGGCTGGTGGACATTGAGGCCGCGCGGCCCGCGCTGCAGGCGGCCCGGCAGATCGGGGCGTCGATTGCGCTGGATGACTTTGGCACGGGCTACTCCAGCCTGTCGATGCTGGAGTCCATCGACATCGACACCCTCAAGATCGACCGCATCTTTATCGCCAGCATCGGTGCGCAGGCCGCCATCAGCCCGGTGACCACCCACATCATCGAGATGGCCCATACGCTCAAGCTGGCGCTGATTGCAGAGGGCGTCGAGACGCAGGACCAGGTGGACTTCCTGATTGCGCGGGGCGTGCGCGAGGCCCAGGGCTGGAAGTTCGCCCGTGCCATGCCCGTGGTTGAACTGCTGGCCGGGCTGCGCTCAACACAAGTCTCCAGCCAGCGGTAACCCAGCCCGCATCGACCAGGCCTGCACAGCGCCTCTCAGCGTGCCTGTTCGTTCACTTGAGCAGCAGCGCCGATCCCCCTCCGTGGATACGGAACACCGCTACGGCATTCACCAGGTCATCGGCCTGCCCACGCAGGCTTGACGCTGCGGCTGCCATCTCTTCCACCAGCGCTGCATTCTGCTGGGTGGCCTGGTCCATCAGTGTGACGGCCTCGCCCACTTGCGTGACCCCCGAGCTTTGTTCAGAGCTTGCTGCGCTGATCTCACCCATGAGGTGGGTCACGCTGCGGATGCTGGCCACCACCTCGGTCATGGTGTGGCCCGCCTTGTCCACGAGGGCAGTGCCATGCTCCACGCGGCCTACGCTTTCGGTGATCAGCTGCTTGATTTCCTTGGCCGCCGCTGCGCTGCGCTGGGCCAGGTTGCGCACCTCGCTGGCCACCACGGCAAAGCCCCGGCCCTGCTCTCCGGCGCGGGCGGCCTCCACAGCGGCATTCAGCGCGAGGATGTTGGTCTGGAAGGCAATCCCGTCAATCACGCTGATGATGTCGTTGATCTTGCGGCTGGAGTCGTTGATGTCCTTCATGGTGGCCACCACCAGAGCCACCACATCGCCGCCCTGCTGGGCGATCTCCGATGCCGAGTGCGCCAGCCGGTTGGCATTGACCGCGTTGTCCGCGTTCTGCTTCACGGTGGAGCCCAGTTGCTCCATGGATGCGGCCGTTTGTTGCAGCGCGCTCGCCTGCTGCTCCGTGCGCATCGACAGGTTGTGGTTGCCCTGGGCGATCTCGGCGCTGGCGGTAGAGACGCTCTCGGACCCCTGCCGCACTCCGGCTACCAGGCTGGACAGGCTTTGGCGCATGGCCTCCATCGAGGCCACCACTGTGGCAATTTCATCCTTGCCCCGCGCCACCAGCGGGGTGGCCAGGTTGCCCTGCGCAAACGCCTGCGTGGCCTGGCTGGCCTCGCTCAGCGGCCTCACGATGGAGCGGGTGGTCGCTATGCCCAGCACGCAGGCAAACACCACCACCGCCACACTCAGCGCGATCAGTTGCAGGCGCAGCGATTCAAACTGGCGCATCGACTGCGCACTGGCCCGTTTGCTGATGGCGTCGCTCTCGGCCAGGAAGGTGCCTATGTTGGCCACCAGCTTGGTCAGCAGGGGGCGGCATTCGGTGTTGATCTTCTGGATCGCCATCTCCTTTTCGCCCTGGCTGCCCAGCCGCGTGATCTCCAGCGCAACCGGCCCATAGGCGGCTTCTGTTTCCTTGATCTGGGCCAGCAGGCTGCGCAGCGGGGCTGTCTCGGGCGGGGCGGCCTGCAGCGCGTCCTCCACGCTCTTGAGGGCCCGCCCCATGCTGTCGTGTGCTGCCCCGATGAGCCGGAGTTCGGCTGCGGCATCTTCCTTCGACCCGGCGATCATCAGGTTGCGGGCTGCGATGGCGCGTGCGTTGGCGGCATCCAGCACCTGGTTGCCCAGGCTTTTGACCACGTTCAAGTGGCTGACCTGATTGTCCAGGCTCTCCTGTGTTTGCGCCTCTCCGTGCAGGCCCATGATGGCCACCACGATCAACGCACAGGTGAGAACGACATAACCAAAACCAAGACGTGTCTTGATGCTCAGGTTTTGCAGGACATTCATGCGATGGGCCCTCCAGCTGGTAACAAAGATGATGCGCCTTTCCAGACCTTTCAGGTGCAGTCGGAAACCGCCGTTAACCTTTTGCAACATTGAGCGCGGCGTCTTGCTGGCGCGGCCCATCCCATGGTGTGTCCCTGTTGGTGTGCTCTGCCGCAGCATAGGGCGCAGGATGAGCCAGAACCCCGATCTTCAGGAGCGGGCTGCCAGCGTCAAGAATTTTTTGACCATCCAGGGCCGGGCCTGCGAAATCTTGGCTGCCGGGGAGCCATGGAGCGGGCAGTAGGGCAGGCACCGCCCGCTCTAGCCGCGCACCGCGCTTTTAAAGGCCGCAGACAGTGCTGCAATGGCATCGCGCGGACGGCCATCCCGGGCCCGGCTGTGGAGCACCACGGGCAGGCGCGGCAGTTCGGGTAGCCCCAGCCGTGCACCCACGTCCACGGCGCCCCAGGGCAGCATGCGGGGTGCCAGCGCCGCCACTCCCAGTCCCGCCACCACAGCTGCGGACACCGCTGCCACGCCACCGCCCACAAACACCTCGCGCCAGGGCATGCCCGCTGTGTCCAGCAGTTGCCCGGCCATCGCGCGCACGCCGCAGGGCTCTGCCAGGGTGGCCAGTGGCAGTGGGTCGCCAGCGCGGTGTTGCCAGTGGGGGGCGGCGAACCAGCCAAAACGCTCCTCTGCCAGCACATCGCCGTCGCTGCGCCCTGCGTGCATGCGGACAACGGCGGCGTCGAGTTCGCGCCGGTCAAAGCCTTGCAACAGGTCGCCCGACGAGCCGATCCGGATGTCGATCAACAACTGGGGGTCTTGGGCATTCATGCGTGCAATCAGCGCGGGCAGTTCGGGCCCCGCCACATGGTCGCTGATGCCGATGGTCAGGCGCTGCGGTGCTTCGCCCAGCGCGGCCAGGGCACGCTCATGCGCCGCCAGCAGCGCCCGGGCATGCTCCTGGAAGGCGGCGCCCTGTGCCGACAGCTCCACATACCGGGGCGTGCGCTCCAGCAGCCGACAGCCGAGCCGGTCTTCCAGCCGCTTGAGCTTGAGGCTCACAGCGGCCTGCGTGGTCTGCATGGCCTCTGCTGCGCGGGTAAAGCTGCCCAGTTCGGCCACACGGACAAAGGCTTCGACAGCGTCCAGATCGAGAGGGCGCTCCATGATATTCAATTGTTATTGTTGATATAAATGTCAATAGCATAACGATATGGATAGGATGGCGCCAGCATTCCACAAAGGACCCTTCATGCCGCTCATCCACATCGCCATGCGTGCTGGCAAGCCTGCTGCCTACAAGCAGGCGATTTTCGACACCCTGTACCGGGCCATGCGCGAAACCTTCAATGTGCCCGAGGACGATCAGTTCATGACCATCACCGAGCACGACGCTGCGAACTTCCGCTACAGCCCGTCCTACCTGGGGGTGGCGCGCAGTGACGATGTGGTGTTCATCCAGATCACGGCCAACAACACGCGCACACTGGAGCAGAAAAAGGCGTTGTTCCAGCGCATTGCCCAGCTGCTGGGTGAAAGCCCGGGCCTGCGGCCTGAAGACGTGTTCGTGAACATTGTCGAAGTGGCCAAGGAGAACTGGTCCTTCGGCCACGGCTTGGCGCAATACGCCTGAGGGCGGGAGGGCAGGGCCTCCACATGCGGCGGGCTCAGCGGGTTCTTTTGCAGAAACCGCGCAGCGACCAGGCACCACACCTGTCGCTGCACCGGGGCCATGCTCCATTAGGGTGGGGCTGGCAGGTTGTGCGCTTCAGCCCAGCTCGGCGGCCGAGGGCAGGTACAGCCCTTCGGCCGTCGTGATGGCACGCGCAGCCCGTGCGGCCCGCGCCGTGGCGATGGCCGTGGCCTCGGCCGCCATGGTGGCCAGCACCATCATGCCCAGGCTCTTGCCGCTGCGGCCCGTGCCCAGGCTGAAGAGGGTGTCGCCGTCCGACATGGTGTGCACCGGGTTGATGCTGCGCGCCAGCCCGTCGTGCGCCGCCACGGCCAGGCGGTGGGCCTGCACTTTGGTGATGACCGCATCGGTGGCGACCACGCCGATGGTGGTGTTGGTGCCCGCCAGCAGGGGCTGGGGCGGGTCGCCGCGCAGCAGGGCGCGGCGCGTGTCGCGCAGCGCCAGGCCGTCGTCGGTGCGAGCCCCGGCGATGACCTGCGCAGTGTCGGGGTCGATCACGTCGCCCAGGGCATTGCAGGCGATGAGGGCCCCCACCGTCACGCCGTCCACGGTGACGGAGGCGGTGCCGATGCCGCCCTTCATTGCACGTTGGATACCAAAAATCTTGCCCAGGGCTGCACCGGTGCCTGCGCCCACATTGCCTTCGGCCGGGTCGGCGGTGGAGGCGGCCTCGCACGCGGCGTAGCCCGCCGCAGCGTCGGGGCGCACGCGCATGTCGCCCACCAGCAGGTCGAACAGCACCGCAGCAGGCACGATGGGCAGGCGGCCCACGGCCACGTCAAACCCCACGCCGCGTTCTTCGAGCCAGCGAACGGCGCCCGTGGCGGCGTCCAGTCCCCAGGCGCTGCCGCCCGCGAGCATGATGGCGTGCACCTTGTCCACCAGGTTGGAGGGGTGGAGCAAGTCTGTCTCGCGTGTGCCGGGCGCGGCACCCCGTACATCCACTCCGGCCACAGCGCCCTCGCGGGTGATGATGACGGTGCAGCCCGTGGGGCGGCGGGTTTCGGTGAAGTGGCCGACCTCGATGCCGGCCACGCGGGTGATGCTGCCAGCGTCGCCAGCCATTGCGTGGTGAGAACTCATGGCCGGTGATTATGGTGCCCAGGGGCCGTGTGGCAGTTGCGCAGCGTCAGGGCCCTGGCGCTGCGCGTGGAGTTGCTTCAGGGCGCTTTCTCGATCCGCTGGACGTGGTAGGCACCGTTGGTCTGCTCGGCCCGAAAGCGCACCTTGTCGCCCGGTTTCAGATCGCCCACCACGCCGGCGTCCGCCACGCGGAACACCATGGTCATGGGGGGCATCTCCAGGTTCTTGATCTCGCCGTGTTTGAGGGTAAGGCGCAAGGTGCGCGGGTCCCAGCGGGTGATTTCGCCTTCGCTCAGTTCTGCCTGGGGTGCGGGCGATGCGGTGGCCGTGGGGTGGTGGCTGCTGTGGTTGTCTGCGGCAGCCCCGGCCGGGGCTTGCGCCAAGGCAGGCCCAACAACCAGGACGAGCAGGCTGGCAGCCAGCGGGATGGAGAAGGGGTGCTTTTTCATGTCGATGCCTTTTTGTTGTAGCTGTTGAACACGCGCGTGCTGCCGTCGTGCGCCACCAGCAGCACGTCGTACGGGTCGCGCCGGTCGCCATACACGGCGCCGTCCATGCCCGGCGAGCCCACGGGCATGCCGGGCACCGCCAGGCCCAGGGCCTTGGGTTTTTGCTGCAGCAGCTTGCGCACGTCGCTGGCGGGCACATGGCCTTCGACCACATAGCCGCCCACCAGCGCGGTGTGGCATGAGCCCAGCTTTTGCGGCAGGCCCAGGCGCGCGCGCACGGCGTTGTTGCCGGTGGCGTGCACCTTCACGGCAAAGCCGTGGTCCTGCATGTGGTCCACCCAGTCCTGGCAGCAGCCGCAGTTCGGGTCTTTCCAGACCTCCAGGGGCGTGGCGGTTGCCGTGTGCGGGGTGGCGCGCGCGGCGGTGGGCAGCAGGGCGATGGCCAGGCCTGCGCCCGCCACGGGCAGGGCGGCGGCCAGCCATTGGCGGCGCGTGGGCTGGGCGCGGGATGTACGGGGTGTGAGGGGTGTGTTCATGGTGTTGTGGCTCCAAAAGGCGGAGTGCGGCTCATGGCTTGCGCGGCAGCACGGTGATGGTCCCGGTCATGCCTGCCTGGTAGTGGCCCGCGATGAGGCAGGCAAAGTCGAACTGGCCTGCGCGGTTGAACTGCCACACGATGTCGCCTTTCTTGCCTGCGGCCACATGGGCCATGTAGGGCTCGTCGTGTTCCATGCCGGGGTGTTTGGCCATCATTTCGGCGTGCGCGTCCAGCTCGGCCTTGGTGCCGATCACGATCTCGTGCAGCACCTGGCCTTTGTTCTCGGCGCGCAGCCGCACAGTCTCGCCCTCGCGCACTTCGATGTGGCGGGGCGTGAAGCGCATGTCGTCGGTCATGCGGATGGTGATGGTGCGGGCCGCCGCCTGGGCGTCGCCTGCAATCCCCCAGGGCTTTTGTTCCTTCGCCACCGGTGCATTGCGGTTGTGGTGGGGCATGTTTTCATGCCCAAAAGAGGCGTTACCGCCCGCCAGTAAAGCGAGGGTAGCTATGAATTTGATAGTTTTCATGGGGAGGTCCTGTCTCAGTGCTGGTGGCCGCTGGCGGCCGGTTTGCGGGCGTTCGCGGCGCCAGGGGCGATACCTGGGGTGTCGGTGCGTGCGGGGCGGGGTGTGCTGGCCGGTGCGCCCTGCCATTCGTAGGCCTGCGTGCCCGGTGGCTGGGTGTAGTCGCCGGGGTCGCGGTAGTCTCCTGCCGCCTGGTTGGCGCGCACCTTGAAGGTGGTGAACATGCCGCCCATCTCCAGCGGGCCATAGGGGCCGGTGCCGGTCATCATGGGGAAGGTGTTGTCGGGCAGCGGCATCTCCATGGCGCCCATGTCGGCCATGCCGCGCTCGCCCATCACCATGTAGTCGGGCACGATCTTCTGAATCTTGCCCACCAGGCCCCGGTGATCCACGCCGATCATGGTGGGCACGTCGTGCCCCATGGCGCCCATGGTGTGGTGGCTCTTGTGGCAGTGGAAGGCCCAGTCCCCAGGCTCGTCGGCGATGAACTCCACCTGGCGCATCTGGCCCACGGCCACATCGGTGGTCACCTCGGGCCAGCGCGCGCTCTTGGGCACGGGCCCGCCATCGGTGCCGGTCACCTCGAACTCGTGCCCGTGGATGTGGATGGGGTGGTTGGTCATGGTGAGGTTGCCCACGCGGATGCGCACGCGCTCGCCCTGGCGCGCCACCAGGGGGCTGATGGCCGGAAACACGCGGCTGTTCCAGCACCAGATGTTGTGGTCCAGCATGGTGTTGACCTTGGGGGTCATGCTGCCGGGTTCCACGTCGAAGGCGTTGAGCAAAAACGCGTAGTCGCGCTGAACCGGCGCGATGTGCGGGTGTGTGGCCCGGGGGTGGGTGATCCACAGGCCCATCATGCCCATGGCCATCTGCACCATCTCGTCCGCATGCGGGTGGTACATGAAAGTGCCAGGCCTGCGCGCCACGAACTCGTACACAAAGGTCTTGCCGGGCGGGATCGCGGGCTGGTTGAGGCCGCCCACGCCGTCCATGCCATTGGGCAGGCGCTGGCCGTGCCAGTGGATGGTGGTGTGCTCGGGCAGTCGGTTGGTGACGAAGATGCGCACGCGGTCGCCTTCGACCACCTCGATGGTGGGCCCGGGGCTCTGGCCGTTGTAGCCCCACAGGTTGACCATGAAGCCGGGTGCCACCTCGCGCACCACGGGCTCGGCCACCAGGTGGAACTCCTTGACGCCTGCGTTCATGCGCCAGGGGGCGGTCCAGCCGTTCAGGGTAACCACGGGGTTATAGGGCCGACCCGTGGGCGGGTGCAGCGGCGGAGCTGTGTCGGCGCTGGACTGCGTGGCGGGCTCGGGCAGTGCTGCCAGGGCCACGCGGCTGACGGAGGCTGCAGCCACGGCCGTGGCTGCGCCGGAGAAGAAGTTGCGGCGGTTCATGTCAATGGCCTTGTGGGGTGGTGGAGGCTGCAGCGCCGGAGGTGAGGCCCTGCAGGGCACCTGGCGAGGTACCCGTCAAAGCAAGTTGCAGGTCGGTCTCGGCCAGCCAGAAGTCGCGCTGCGCTTCGATGGCGTTGGCCACGGCCTGCGTGCTGTTGCGCGCTTCGGCCAGCAGGTCCCACACGCTGGCCAGCATGCCGTTGTAGCGCAGCGTGGTTTCGCCCGCGATGAACTGGCGCAGCGGCACCACCTCGCTGTGCTGCTGGCGCGCCAGGTCGAGCGCGGTGCGGTAGGTGAGCCAGGCGGCGCGCACCTCGCTGCGGGCGCGCACGGCGGTGTCCTGCAGCTGGGCAGCGCTTTGCTCTACCTCGGCCTGCGCGCGGGTGCGGGCGGCGTCGCCCCAGTCGAACAGGGGCAGGGGCAGCTCCAGCTCCCAGCCGCGTTTCACATCGGTGTGCCCCGTGTCGCGCTCGGTGGCTGTGTTCCGGCTGTAGGCCAGGCCAATGTCGCCAAACACCGCGCCCGCGCGGCTCCAGCCTTGGCGCACGGCCTGGGTGTCGAGCTGGCGGCGGGCAGCCTGCACGTCCAGCCGTTCGCGCAGGGCGGTGGCTTCGATGCCGTCTGCAGGCAGGGCGCTGGCGGGCAAGGGGGGCAACTGGGCGGCCAGCTGGTACTGCGTTTGCACGCCCCACAGGCCCATGCGGCGGTGGAGTTCTTCGCGTGCGGTGGCCGCAGCCAGCCGGGCGCGCGCGTGCTGGCGCGTGGCCTCTAGCAGCGTGGCCTGCTCGCGGGCCTGCTGCAGGCGGCTCCAGTTGCCCACCTGCACCATGCGGCGGGCCAGCTCGGCCCCGGCCTCGGCGGCTTCGACCATGCGCCCCTGCGTGGCTGCCACCTGCTCGGCGGCCACGGCGCGCAGCCACGCGCGGCGTGTGTCTGCGGCCAGCAGCACCACGTCCTGTGCGGTTTGCAGCGTGGCGATCTGCAGGCGCTCGGCCTGGCGCTGGGTGCGCCAGGGCAGGGTGATGAGGTCCATCAGGCCAAAGGCCAGGGTGCGCTCGATCTCGCGTTCCTGGCTGTTGGTGAAGCGCCCCAGGGTCAGGTGCGGGTTGGGCAGCGAGATGGCTTGCACCCGTTCGGCATCGGCCACGCCCAGCGCGGCCAGGCGGGCTTGCAGGCCGGGGTTGTTGAGCAGGGCGATGCGCACGGCCGCGTCTTGCGTCAGGGGCTGGGCCAGCCAGCCCTCGATGGATTGCTGCGCTGCGGCGCGCGCAGTAGGGTCAGCGGCGAGCAGGGCGGCGGTGGTGCCCCCGGTGCGGTCCTGGGTGAGCGCCGCCACATCGCCGCGCAGGCCATCGGGCGATACGCTGGCGCAGCCCGCGAGGACGAGGGCGGTGGCGAGTGCTGAAAGGCGGGAAAGGTGGGGCCGGTGCTTCATGGCTTGCTCCCGGGCATGGGGTGGTGGCCGTGGTGGCCACGGTGGTGCTGGTGCATGTGCTTGGGCGCAACGCCGGCAGCCGCCTTGTCACCGCCACCGTGTGTGTGTGACGAAGGCGGGGGCGGAGTGGGCGCAGCGCCCTGCTGCTTCTCCCACGCCACGATGTCGGCATGGCCGCGTGGGAACTGGCCGACCGCGTGGTGGGCGTCCTGCCAGCCATGCCCCGTGGGCAGCTCGACCAAAGCCGTGGGCGCCGGAGGGGCGGGATGGATCAGCGGGGCCGTGGCCGCACCGGGCTCGGCCGCATCGGCCGTGTAGTGGGTGTGGGGGCTCTGGGCGAGGGCGGGGGGCACCGCAATCAGCAGTGTGAGCAGTGCAAGGCAGGCGAGCCGGGTGCGTGTCTGCACCAGGCGGGAAGCCGGGGGATGGGAAAAAGGGGCGCGCATGGCGATCTCCAGACAGCGAAAAACAGGCAATGCGCTGCAACTGGCGCGCCCCGGAAGAGGGCGGCCAGCAATGCAGACGCACTTCGGGCGTCGGAGATCAGGCGATGGGTGGTTTGATGGCCAGTGCCGCCGGGGCACTGTCGAATGGCGCGGCGCTCAGGGCGCGCAGGGGGCCGGGGGGCTGGTGCGCCGGTGTCAGCGCAGTGGGCACATCCAGCATGGCCGAATGGCAGATTTCGCAGGCCGAGCAGGCACTGGCATGGTGATCGTGGGCGGCGCAGCCGGTGCTGCTGCCATCGCACGTGGCCACATCCACACCCGCAGGCGCTGCCGAGGCGTGGTCATGGTCGTGATCGTGGTGATCGTGATCGGTTTCGGGCTCTGCGGCCGTGCTCTCGGGGAGCTGGGGGCCACTGGGCTGTGCGCCGGATGTGGTGGCGGGCGTCTGGTGGGCCTCAGCCGAGGTGTGGGGCGCTGCATGGGCAGTATCGGCCTGGATGTGGCTGTGCGCGGCGGCTGCGGGCTGCAGCGGGGGCAGCACCCCGGCGGCCATGGCAGTGCCGGTGAGGCCCCGCAGGACCAGCACCACCATCAGCAAAAGAGAAAGGCCGCGACGCATCCGTCAATGATACGGCGCGCGAACGGATGGTTCCCTTGTCCAGCGGTTTTTCGCCTTCCCAAGCGGCGGCTCCACTGGTCCGGGGCTGCAGGCGCCCCGCGCAAACAAGGGGCGACTGTTGGGGCAGGGGGCGCTAACATGCAAGCCAACATGTCTGCGGTGGGTGGTGGCCTGCGGGTTGCGGCCAGTGGCGGGCATGCACACAAGCCTTCTTTCTTTGTCTTGCACAGAAAGGCCGGTATGCCCCCCTGGGTTGCAGGAATGTGGAGTACCTTGCCCGCGCGGATCCGCTGGCTGGTGTTGTGCGCCACGTTGCCCGCAGTGCTGCTGGTGGTCTACCAGGCCCGGGCCCACCGCGCCGATGCGATTGCGGCCGCCGAGGAGCGCGCGCTGCAGGCACTGCGCTCGGTGGCGGGCACCCAGCAGCGCCTGATCCAGAACACGCGGCAGTTTCTGCAGCAACTGGCGGCCATGCCGCAGGTGCGCGACCCTTCCGCGCCCGAGTGTGGCCGCTACCTGGCCGAGGTGCTGTCTCTCAACGCCACCTACGTGAACATCGGCGTGCCCCGGGCCGATGGGGAGTTGCTGTGCAATGCCCGGCCGCTGAAGGCGCCCGTCAACGTGGCCAACCGTCCCTACTTCCAGCAGACGATCACCGGCCGGGACTTTGCCGTGGGCAGTTTTCAGGTGGACCGAGCCGCCCAGGTGGCCAGCGTCAACTTTGCCTACCCGGTGATCCCGGCGGGCACGCAAGAGGTGGTGGGCGCGGCCGTGGCCGTGGTGTCGCTGGAATGGTGGAGCCGGCGGCTCACCGACCTCGGCCTGCCGGATGGCGCGGTGGCCCGGGTGTCCGACCCCGAGGGGCGCGTGCTGGCCCGCTACCCACCCGAGGCCAGCGAACTGGGTGCACCTTTTGCCGATGGCGAGTTCCGCGCCATGGTGCTGCAGACCCCGCAGGGCCAGCGCCTGCGCACGCGCGCGGATGGCGCCCCCGAGCTGGTGGTGTTCCAGCCACTCATCGAGGCGGGCGGCAAACCCGTGGCCACCATGAGTCTGACGGTGCCGCTGGAGAGCCTGTATGCCGCCGCCAACCAGCGCATGTGGACCGAGATGGCCTTCCTGCTGGCGGGGCTGGTGGTGTCGGTGGTGGTGGCCCAGGTGGGGGTGCGGCGCGGTGTGATGCGCCCCCTGCAGCGCCTGCTGCACGCCACCGACGAGCTGGCCGAGGGGCGCTATGTGTCGCGCGTTCCCGCCTCGGGGCTGCAGGAGCTGACCGAGCTGGGCCGCCGCTTCGACCGCATGGCGCTGACCCGCCAGAATGCCGAGGCCGAGCTGCGCCAGAGCGAAGAAAACCTGGCCATCACCCTGCACTCCATCGGCGACGCCGTGGTGGCTACCGACGCGCAGGGCCGCATCACCCGCATGAATGCGGTGGCCGAGCGCCTGACCGGTTGGCCGCTGGCGCAGGCCCTGGGCCAGCCACTTGCCGAGGTGTTCCGCATCGTCAACGCCGGCACGCGCGAACCGCAAGTGGACCCGGTGCAGCAGGTGATGGACAAGGGCCAGGTGGTGGCGCTGAGCAACCACACCACCTTGCTGGCACGCCATGGGGCCGAGTACCAGATCGCCGACAGTGCCGCCCCCATCCGCAACCCCCAGGGCCAGATCGTGGGCGTGGTGCTGGTGTTCAGCGACGTGAGCGAGTCCTACCGCGTGCGCCGCAAGCTGGAAGACAACGAGGCGCGTTTTCGCACCCTCACGGCGCTGTCGTCCGACTGGTACTGGGAGCAGGATGCGCAGTTTCGCCTCACGCATGTTGAGGGCCGCGCCGATGACCGGCTGGTGCAGGAGGCCGCGCTGCACATGGGCAAGACGCGCTGGGAGCTGGCTGCGCCGGGCATGAGCGATGCGCTTTGGGAAGAGCACCGCGCGCTGCTGGAGAGCCACCAGGAGTTCCGCGACTTCGAGTTCGAGCGCCACGACCGGCAGGGCTGTTCGTACTGGGTGTCCATCAGCGGCACGCCGGTGTTTGACGCGGACGGCGTGTTCTGTGGCTACCGGGGCGTGGGCAAGGACATCTCTGCCCGCAAGCGCGACGAAAACGAGCTGCGGATTGCCGCCATTGCCTTCGAGTCGCAAGAGGGCATGATCGTCACCGATGCCGACACCCGCATCCTGCGCACCAACCGGGCCTTCAGCCGCATCACCGGCTACAGCGCCGATGAGGTGGTGGGCCAGCCCACCCGCCTGCTGGCCTCGGGCCACCATGACAAGGCGTTTTTTGATGCGATGTGGGCCAGTCTGGCCAGTGCGGGCGAGTGGAAGGGCGAGCTGTGGAACCGCTGCAAAAGCGGCGAGGTGAACCTGCATTTCATGGCCATCACCGCCGTGACGGACCACCGGGGCGCGCTCACCCACTACGTGGCCACGCTCAGCGACATCACCCAGCGTGCAGCCGCAGCGCGCGAGATCGAGCACCTTGCGTTCTACGACCCGCTCACCCACCTGCCCAACCGCCGCCTGATGATGGACCGCCTGCAACAGGCGTTTGCCACCAGCGCGCGCGCCGGGCTGCAAGGGGCGCTGCTGTGCCTGGACCTGGACCACTTCAAGACCCTGAACGACACCCTGGGCCACGACATGGGTGACGTGCTGCTGCAGCAGGTGGCCGAGCGCCTGATCCGTTGTGTGCGTGAAGGCGACACCGTGGCACGCCTGGGCGGCGACGAGTTTCTGGTGCTGCTGGAGGACCTGGGTGCCCAGGCCACCGACGCGGCCGAGCAGGCGCAGACGGTGGGCGAAAAGATTCTGGCCGCGCTCAACCAGCCTTACCAGCTGGCGTCGCACCATGTGCACAGCACCACCAGTGTGGGCGCCGTGCTGTTCAGCGGCCAGGGGCAGACGGTGGAGGATGTGGTCAAGCACGCCGACCTGGCCATGTATGCCGCCAAGACCGCCGGGCGCAACGGCATCCGCTTTTTTGACCCCCGCATGCAGGCCGCTGTGACGGCCCGCGCAGCCCTGGAGAATGACCTGCGCATGGCCCTGGAGCAAGGCCAGTTCACGCTGCACTACCAGGTGCAAGTGGGTTGCGGCAAGCATGTGGTGGGGGCCGAGGTGCTGATCCGCTGGAACCACCCGGCGCGCGGCATGGTGCCGCCGTTCGAGTTCATCCCGCTGGCCGAAGAGACCGGGCTGATCCTGCCCATTGGCCTGTGGGTGCTGCAGACTGCCTGCACCCAGCTGCGCCGCTGGCAGGATGACCCGGCCACGGCCCACCTGCAACTGGCGGTGAACGTGAGCGCGCGCCAGTTCCGCCAGGCCGACTTCATGGAGCAGGTGGTGGCGGTGCTGCGCCAGACCGGGGCGCGGCCCGACCGCCTGAAGCTGGAGCTGACCGAGAGCCTGGCACTGGACAACGTGGACGACACCATCGCCAAGATGAACGCACTGCGCGCGCTGGGCCTGCGCTTTTCGATGGACGACTTTGGCACGGGCCAGTCGTCGCTGTCGTACCTCACGCGGCTGCCGCTGGACCAGCTCAAGATCGACCAGAGTTTTGTGCGCAACATCGGCATCCAGCACACCGACGCACTCATCGTGCAGACCATCATCGGCATGGCGCAGAGCCTGGGCATCGACGTGATTGCCGAAGGGGTGGAGACCGAGGCGCAGCGTGCATTTCTGGAGCGCCACGGCTGCACGCTGTGGCAGGGCTACCTGTTCAGCCGCCCGGTGCCCATCGAGGCGCTGGAGCACCGGCTGCACAGCGGGCTGGGTTGGCAGGTGTCGTCGTAGTTCGGGCTACACCGCCATGTAGCGCTTCATACCGCCATGTAGCGCCCAGGCCGGTGGTTCATGGCCAGCACCAGGTTGAGCGCCACCGCGCCCGCAACGGACCAGGCCACGCGCAGGGGCTCCACCGTCCACAGCGCCAGCAGCACGATGCCGCAGTCCACAGCCATCTGCACCTTGCCCGCGCGCCAGCCGTAGCGGTCTTGCAGGTACAGCGCGGCAATGCCCACGCCGCCCAGGCTGCAGCGGTGGCGGAACAGCACGAGGAAGCCAGTTCCCGTGATCAGCCCGCCCGCAATGGCCGCATACAGCGGCTGCAACTGCGCAAACTGCAGGAACTGCGACTGCAGCTCGGTCAGCAGTGACAGCAGCAGCACCGCAATGAAGGTCTTGACGGTGAACGCCCGTCCCAGCTTGCGCAGCGCCAGCCAGTAAAACGGCAGGTTGAGCACAAAGAAGATCTTGCCGAAGCCGATGCCCGTGGCGTAGTGCAGCAAAAACGCCAGCCCTGCCGTACCCCCGGTGAGCAGCCCGGCGCTCGTGAAAAACGCCACCCCCACCGAAATCAGCAACACCCCGGTGAAGATGGCCACGGCGTCTTCCGTGAGGCTGTGGGGCACCACCACTGGCGTGGCGGTTGCCGTGCTGTGGGTGGACGGGGCAGGGGCTGCGGGGGAGCTGGACATGTTCGGCGAAGGAAGGCTGGGGGAGGGCGTGCGCCGAATTGGAGCACGCAAGCCCCATGCCTGGCTTGTCGCGCGTCAAGTTCTGGCGCTGTGCCGGGCGCTGGCTGGCGTGGGATAGAGGCCGTGTTGTGGCATGCGTTTACTCATCATTTGATAGCGGCTTGGGCATGCTGGTCGGGCGCAAAGGCCATTTTCCATTCAAAGTTTCAGGGCCCGCCGTGGCGGCCAGCGCTTCGTCGATCAGCTGGGTGATCTCCGGCCGGGGTGCCATGGGCGCAAAGGCGCTGACATGCGCGCGGCCGATGTTACCCATGGGCAGCCGCGCCAGCGCATGCCCCAGCGGCACCAGCGCCAGCCGCAGCAGCTGGCCCGCCGCCTCGCGCTGGTCGCGCAGCTGCAGGGCATAGCGCAGCATGGCGGTGTGCGATCGCCAGTGCAGTGACAGCGTGGTCTGCCCCAGCACATGGGCCGCCTCCAACCAGTGCCAACGTGTGGCCGGTGGGGCACCCGCGTCGCGGGCGAAGGCGGCGAGCAGGTGGTCAAACGCCAGCTGCTTGCGCCAGGGCTGCACTGCGGCGTCGGTGCCCCGCTGTGCTGCCAACTGGCGCCAGCGCCTTTGGCGGTGCCGGTAGAACACCCAGGCAAAGGCTGCGCTGAGCGGTGTCATCAGCCAGGGCAGGTGGCGGGCCACGACCTCGATGTCGTCGGTGTACAGCGTGCGGCCATCGGGCAGCGCCTGCAGGGTGATGCGGTGGTCCCAGCGCCGCATCAGCATGCCTTCGCCGTTGTCGCGCAGCGTGGGCCAGCCGCCGGCCTGTGCAGGCGCCTCGATGGAAATGCGTACGGTTTGTGGGCCCATGGGCAGCAGGCCCAGCAGCCACATCTGCACGCGCAGGTTGCCGGGGGACCAGTGGGTGGGCCAGGGCGCGCCGCCGGGGCGCTTGAAGCGCACCAGCGGCGCCGTGATGTGGCGGAACACGGCGGTGCTTTGCAGCTGCGCTGCCACCCAGTCGGGCGGCGCATTCAAGGGGGTGGACAGGTGCACGCGCATGGTTCATTGCCCCTGCAGTTGTGCACCTGCGGCAGTGCTGGCCAGCTCCTGCCGGGCGTGGCGTATCACGCTCCAGCCCCCGCTGATGGCCAGGCCCGCCATGATGGCGGCCACCACGAGGTCTGGCCACACGGTGCCCGTGCCCAGCACGCCCAGTGCCGCGCCCATCACGGCCAGGTTGCCCAACGCATCGTTGCGGGTGCACAGCCACACGCCGCGCATGTTGGCGTCGCCCTCGCGGTAGGCATACAGCAGCGCGGCCACGCCCAGGTTGGCGGCCAGCGCCAGCAGGCCCACGCTGCCCATGGTGAAGGGCTCGGGAGGGATGCCTTGCCATGCGCCCCAGGCCACGCGGCCGATCACAAACACGCCAAAGGCCAGCATGCTGGCGCCCTTGACCAGGGCGGCACGGGCGCGCCAGGTCAGCGCCATGGCCAGCACCCACAGCGACAGGCCGTAGTTGGCCGCATCGCCCAGAAAATCGATGGCATCGGCCAGCAGAGATGCCGAGCCCGACCGGACGCCCGCGCCCAGCTCCAGCACAAACATCGCGGCGTTGACGAGGAGCGCAATCCACAGGATGCGGCGGTAGCGCGGGTCGGCCCCGGCGGGAGCGCCGTGGCTGTGGCCGGGGGCGCCGTGATCATGGTGGTCGTGATTGCAATGGGCAGACATGGGTTTCTTCTCCTGGCAGTTTTCGAGGTCGATGGCATGATTGGAAACCTTGAAGTCACTTGAAGGTCAAGCCCATGAGTCAACATGCCGCGCAGTTCCGCATCGGCGAGGCCGCCCAGCAGTCCGGGGTGTCGGCCGCCAACATCCGCTACTACGAAAAAGAGGGCCTGCTGCCGCCCGGTGCGCGCGAGGGCAACAGCTACCGCCTGTACAGCGGCGCCGACGTGCACCAGCTGCGCTTTATCCGCCTGTGCCGGGCCATGGACATGTCGCTGGACGAGGTGCGCACCCTGCTGGCGCTGGACTGGGGCCGCAAGGCCGACTGCGACGCCGCGCGCGACACGCTGGATGCCCACCTGCAGCATGTGCGCACCCGCCTGGCCGAGCTGCAGGCGCTGGAATCCGATCTGCTCGCGCTGCGCAGCCGCTGCGATGGCTCGGACGCCACCTGCCACATCATCGAAGCCCTGCACGAGCGCGCTGATGCGCAGCAGGCGGCCCTGCCCACCCCGGCAGGCCTGGGCAAGCGCCATGTGTGAGGGCATGTTTCCTGTGGGTATGAATTGCTATATTTTTGATAGCTTTAAAGGCATATCCATCAGGCGGGAGAGCCCCAAAAAGCTTGTATCCCTGTACCTGCAGTCGTGCCATGCGCCTGCCTGCAGGCCGCCGCTATGATCCGGCCATGATCTCGCGCCTGCCCGGCCTCTCCCTGCCCGAACGTGTGTGGAACACGGCGCGGCGCTGGGCGGTGGCCTGGTGGCGCATCCTGTACCTGGGGGCGGTGGTGCTGGTGCTGGTGTTGTCGCCGTCCAGCTACGGCAAGGGCACGCGCCGGGCCCTGGCCCGCCATCTGTATCTGGACACGGCGCCCGTGCTGCTGGGCTTCACGGTGCTGGCGGCGCTCATCAGTCTGGTGCTCACGCGCATCGTGGTGGTCACGGCGCTGAGCTATGGGCTGTCGCGCTATGCGCTGGAGATGGTGATCCGTGTGCTGGTGCTGGAGCTGATCCCGCTCACTGCGGCCCTGTTTGTGGCCATGCGCTGCACCATCCCCAACGGCTCGCAACTGGCGCGCCTTCGGCAAACAGGCCGCTTTGACGCGCTGCGCAGCCAGGGCTCCGATCCCGTGCGCATCGAGCTGCTGCCGCGTGTGATTGCGGGCGTGTTTGCCTGCGTGACCCTGGCCGCACTTTCCTGCGTGGTGGCGCTGGTGCTGGCCTACCTGGGCGTGTATGGTTTCAACATGGCCGGGCTGGCCGGCTACACGCGCATGTTTGGCCAGGTGTTCTCGCCCAGTGTGACCATGGTGTTTGTGCTCAAGACCCTGTTCTTCAGCCTGGCCGTGGCGCTGATTCCCATGGCCGCAGGCCTGTACGACGGCGGTGAGCGCACCCAGCCCGACTCGGAACTGGGTGGCCTCGCCCGCATGTTTGCGGTGCTGCTGCTGATCGAAGTGGCCTCACTCATGGGCAACTACTACTGACGGCCCGCGCCGGTCGCCCCACCTGTGCACCCCAACGACATGAACGACACCCCTCCCAAACCACCGCATGGCACGCCGCCTGTATCCCCCGCTGGGGCCGATGGCCCCCCGGTCGAAACCCTGCGCCCGGTGGCCCACCTGGAGCTGAAGGCTGCCGCGCTGCTGCTGTTCACGCTGGCGCTCATCGTGGGCTCGGGCCTGTACCTGCTGTACGCACGTGGCGCGTTCGAGCCCACGCAGACGCTGATCCTCACGGCCGATGATTCGGAAGGCGTGGTGGTGGGGATGGACATGACCTTCTCGGGCTTTCCCATCGGCCGGGTGCGCCGCATCGAACTGGCCGACAGTGGCAATGCCCGCATCCTGGTCGATGTGCCACGCAAGGACGCGCACTGGCTGCGTGCGTCCAGCGTGTTCACGCTGGTGCGGGGGCTGGTGGGCGGCACCAACATCCGGGCGTATTCCGGCATCCTCACCGACGACCCGCTGCCCGATGGCGCTGTGCGCCCCGTGCTGCGTGGCGATGCCACGGCAGAGATCCCGCAGCTCATGGCCACGGCGCGCGAGCTGCTCACCAACCTCAATGCCCTGACCGCCCCGGATGCTGCACTGGGCAACAGCCTGGCCAATGTGAAAACCCTCACCGACCGCCTCAATGGCCCCGGGGGCGCGCTGGGCGTGTTGATGGGCAACGAGGCTGATGCTAAGAGAATCATCACCACGCTGGAGCGCACCAACACGCTGCTGGCACGTCTGGACGGCATGGCCGCGCGGGCCGACCGGCAGGTGCTGGGCAGTGAGGGCAACAAGGATGCGCTGGTGCCCGAAGTGCGCGCTACCGTGGCGCAGCTCAACGGCCTGCTGGCCGACACCCGTGCCAGCGTCAAGAAGGTGGACGCCGTGCTGGTCGAAGCCCAGGCCGTTGGCGCTAACGCCCGCGAGGCCACCAACGACCTAGGGGCCCTGCGCGCTGAGGTGGAGAGCAACCTGCGCAAGGTGGAGAGCCTGGTCAACGAGATCAACCGCAAATGGCCTTTTGCACGCGACACGGAGCTGAAACTGCCATGAAGCGATATGCCTTTCCTCGTCTGTGGGCGCCAGAGCGGCTCGCCGCCATGGGTTGCGCCTTGCTGCTGGCGGCCTGCTCCAGCAAGCCCCCTGTGCCTGATTGGCAGATGAATGCCCAGGCGGCCGCCACCAAGGCTACCGAGGCCTATCTGTCTGGCAAGGCGCGTGTCGAGCAACTGGAATGGGAGCGGGCCCGCGCCGAAGTGGCCCGCACCGGTCGTGCTGATCTGCTGGCACGGCTGGAACTGATGCGCTGTGCAGCGCAGGTGGCCAGCCTGGAGGTGGGCCCCTGTGAACGGTTTGAGGCGCTGCGCCCGGATGCCGCTGCGCCCGAGCGGGCGTATGCCGACTACCTGGCAGGCCGGGTGTCGCCACAACAGCTGCCTTTGCTGCCCGAGGCACAGCGCAAGGTTGCTGCGTCGGGTGACGCCGCCACGCTGGCGGCCATCGAAGATCCGCTCTCGCGCCTGGTGGCTGCCGGGGTGTTGTTTCAGGCTGGGCGCGCCAGCCCCGCTGTGATGGCCGCCGCAACAGACACGGCATCCGCCCAAGGCTGGCGCAGGCCACTGCTGGCCTGGTTGCTACTGCAGGCGCAGCGGGCCGAGGCAGCAGGGGATGCTGAAGCCGCGGCCGCACTGCGCCGCCGCGTGGGCATTGTGGAGCAGGGCGCGGCCCCGGTGAAGTAAGCGGTGCGCCTCAGCGCAGGCGCGCCTGGAGCTGGCTTTCGATGTCAGTGCGCTCTGCGGCAAATTGCTGGGCGCTGATCTCATTGGCTTCAAACTTGCGCGCCATGGACAGCAGCAGCACCGTGTTTTCCAGCCGCGTGTCTTGTTGCAGCGATGGTGGCAGGGCCGTGAGCCGGTCAAAGCTTTGTTTGTACAACTCGCTCCAGCTGAGCGCGCCCGCCTGGGCCTGGGCATGCGCGTTGTCATGCCATCGCGAGAACTCTTCCAGGGCGCCATCGCGGGGGCTGGAGCAACCCAGCAGCCCCCCTAGCAGCGCCAGGGCTGCCCAAGCATGGGGAGTGAAGAGTGAGCGAAGAATGTCTGCAGGGATTCGAAAACGTGGGGTCACGATCGTCCTCCATTCCTGAATGCCACCCAAAAATCAAGGTGTGCAGCGCCGAATGGTACTCTGATGCTATGGTTTTTGCTACGGTGTTGCTGTTTTGACCCACGCGCCCGCGCGTCGGGCGCGATACCCAGGCTAATCAAGCCCTCGGCGGGCTCAGTGGCTCACAAAGCCGCTGGACAAAATCTCGTCCAGCCCGGCAGGCAGGTGCAGCATCGAATCCACCGACTGCACGGCCACGTCCGGCATCAGCACGGTCACAGCCGCCAACAATGCCAGCACCACGGTGCCCAGAAAAGCTGCTACAGCGCGTGCTCCAGGAGGGAGGAAATGGCGTTTCATGATGAGATCCTCGTCATCAAGAGACAAAAAAGGGTGGGCGTCGCAATGACCGCCCAGGCAGCCTCAATGGCTACTCCGTAGGATTTCAGCAAGGTGCCGCAGTTCCGTCTGTAAGACAAGGGCGATATTGGGTGTCCATAGGGAGCCTGTTACGGCTGGTTGCCATCTTTGCGAAACCGACATGACTGGCGGAGACCGTGGGGCGGAGCAGGCAATGTGGCTGTCACCGGGATGGCTCAAGAGCCGGCGATCCTGCGTGATCGGTGCCTTGCGAGTTGAGCTAGCCGATGCCGAGGCTCATCCGTGCCTTCTGCGGCGCGACGGGCAAAGAAAAAGCCTGCAAGTTTTGCAACTTGCAGGCTTCGTATTTGGTGCCCAGGAGAGGACTCGAACCTCCACGATGTTACTCGCTAGTACCTGAAACTAGTGCGTCTACCAATTCCGCCACCTGGGCTTTCAGATCAGCTTTGAATTATAGAGCGTTTTTTGAGGGCTCTGGCCGAGTTGCTCATTTTTTTGAAAATTGTGTGCAGAGCGTTTTTGTGCCTGCGGCAAAGTGGTTGGTTGTCCAAGATGCAAAAGGCTGCGATGGGTTGTCATGGCATGGTCCGCCAGCGACTCGCGTTCTGCTTGCCAACGCAGGGACGCTTGGAAAATAAAAAAGCCGCTGTGTGTACAGCGGCTTTGATATTTCGAAAACCGTCGCCGGTTCTCGTTAAACTTGGTGCCCAGGAGAGGACTCGAACCTCCACGATGTTACTCGCTAGTACCTGAAACTAGTGCGTCTACCAATTCCGCCACCTGGGCATTTCAGGAAAGACTCAGATTGTATAACAAAAAAACCACCCCCGGCGCGCAACCCGTTGCGCATTTGTCTCAGGAGATCGAAGGCAGCGTGCAGGGGCACCGTGATGGACACGGTTTTGTCATCCGCGACGATGGCGAAGGCGACATCTTTATTCCCCCCAACGAAATGCGCGCCGTGCTGCACAAGGACCGCGTGCGCGTGCGCATCGTGCGCCAGGACCGCCGTGGCCGTCCCGAGGGCCGCGTGGTTGAGATCATCGAACGCCCGCCGCAACCCATCATTGGCCGACTGCTGCAGGAAAGCGGTGTGTGGCTCGTGGCGCCGGAAGACAAGCGCTATGGCCAGGACGTATTGATCCCCAAGGGCGCCACCGGCGCGGCCAAGCCGGGCCAGGTGGTCGTTGTCGAATTGACCGAGCCGCCCGCACTGTTCGGCCAGCCCGTGGGCCGCATCACCGAGGTGCTCGGTGAAGTGGACGACCCCGGCATGGAGATCGAGATCGCGGTGCGCAAGTACGGCGTGCCCCACGAGTTCTCGGCCGATTGCCTGGCCCAGGCCAAGGAGCTGCCCGACAAGGTGCGCGCCCAGGACAAGAAGCGCCGCGTGGACCTGACCGACGTGCCCCTGGTCACCATTGACGGCGAAGATGCGCGCGACTTCGACGATGCCGTGTACTGTGAGCCCGCCAAGGTCGGCCGCAGCAAGGGCTGGCGCCTGCTGGTGGCGATTGCCGACGTGAGCCACTATGTGGAGACCGGCAGCGCCATCGACATCGACGCCTATGACCGCGCTACCAGCGTTTATTTCCCGCGCCGCGTGATCCCCATGCTGCCCGAGAAGCTCAGCAACGGCCTGTGCTCGCTCAACCCCGATGTCGAGCGCCTGTGCATGGTCTGCGACATGCTGGTCACGGCCAAGGGTGAAGTGCACGCGTACCAGTTCTACCCGGCCGTGATGCACAGCCACGCACGCTTCACCTACACCGAGGTGGCGGCGATCCTGGCCAATACGCGCGGCCCCGAGGCCAGCAAGCGCAAGGACCGCGTGAAGGACCTGCTCAACCTGCACGACGTGTACCGTGCGCTGCTGATTGCACGGCAGGCACGCGGCGCGGTGGACTTCGAGACAACCGAGACGCAGATCGTCTGCGACGAGAACGGCCGCATCGAGAAGATCGTGCCCCGCACCCGCAACGACGCCCACAAGCTCATCGAAGAGGCCATGCTGGCCGCCAACGTGTGCAGCGCCGACTTCATTGCCCAGGGCGGCCAACCCGGCCTGTTCCGCGTGCACGAAGGCCCCACGCCCGAGAAGCAGGAGATCCTGCGTAACTACCTCAAGGCCATGGCCGTGGGCATGACGATTGGCGACGACCCCAAGCCGGGTGACTTCCAGGCGATTGCCGAAGCGACCAAAGAGCGGCCCGACGCGCAGCAGATCCACACCATGCTGCTGCGCTCCATGCAGCAGGCCATCTACACGCCCATCAACAGCGGCCACTTCGGGCTGGCCTTTGATGCCTACACCCACTTCACCAGCCCCATTCGTCGCTACCCCGACCTGCTGGTGCACCGGGTCATCAAGGCCATCCTGAACAAGACGCAGTACAAGCTGCCCGCGCTGCCCACCCCGGGCGAGGCCCATGCCAAGCTGGCCAAGCGCCTGGCTGCGCGTGTGGCCGCACCTGGCACCAAACCGCGCAAGGATGTGAAGCCGCCCAGCCGCGATACGCAGGCCTGGGAGGCCGCAGGCCTGCACTGCAGCGCCAACGAGCGCCGCGCCGACGAGGCGAGCCGCGATGTGGAAGCCTGGCTCAAGTGCAAGTACATGCGCGAGCACCTGGGCGAGGAATACAGCGGTGTGGTGAGCGCCGCGACGAGCTTCGGCATCTTCGTTACGCTGGATGCGATGTACGTCGAAGGCCTGGTGCACATCACCGAGCTGGGCGGCGAATACTTCAAGTTCGACGAGGCACGCCAGGAGCTGCGTGGCGAGCGCACCGGCATCCGCTACGCCATCGGTGCCCGCGTGCGTGTGCAGGTGAGCCGTGTGGACCTGGATGGCCGCAAGATCGACTTCCGCCTGGTGCGCGAAGGCGAAGAGCTGCTGGGCCGTGCGCTCAAGGACAAGGGTGTGGGCGCTGACGGGTCGGGTGGCGGTGCGCGCAAGGCTGGTGGCCGTGCGGGTGGCCGCAAGGCAGACAAGGGTGCTGCGATGTCGGCCACGGAAAAGGCGGGCCTGACCCGCGAGCGCGCGGCGCGTTCGCCCATCCAGTCGCTGAAGGCGTCGGTCAAGAAGGCGGTGGCGGGCAAGTCCAGCAAGGGCAAGGCGCGCAAACCACGCCGGGGCTGATCGGCTGCGAACCCCCGGGCGCTGATTGCTGAATCAGGATGCTCACTAATTGATAGCTGCTACCGCTTGATGGACGGGCGGTGGCGGCTATTTTTATTGAATTTTCGGGGGTGCCAGCGCGCTGGACGGGGCAAGGCCCTCCAGAAAACGCGCATACCGCTGCGCCGTGTCGGCGGGCGCTTCCATCATGAGCAGATGGCCGATGCCGGGCAGGGCTTCCAGCTGCGCCTGGGGCAATAGCTTCTGCAAAGGCTGTAGGCCCGAACGGTCAAACACGCGGTCTTTGTCGCCCCACAACACGAGCACGGGGGGCTTTTGCAGGCCGCCCAGTCGTTGCTCCAGCAGGTAGCGGTCTTTCAACTGCGCATCCCACAGGCGGGCGTTGGATTGGGCATTGCGCAGTGCTGCCTGCTCCGTGGCGTGCAGGATGGGATACGGCAGGAACGGACGCTTCTCAAATACAAGATCCATCATCGCGCCGAAGGCTGCGGCGTCGTGGGCCACCAGCGGGCGCTGCCCGGCATCGATAAGGCGGTCCATCGTGCTGGGCTGTGGTGAGCGGATGCCATGGGGCGCGCCGATGAAAGCCACGCTGGCCACGCGCTCGGGGTGTTGCAGTGCAAACAGCGCGGCAATGGTGCCGCCCATGGAGTTGCCCGCGAGGTGGGCCTTCTCAATGCCCAGCACGTCCAGCAGCGTGCCCAGGCGCTGGGTGTGGGCGGCGTAGTCATAGGGCTGGTCTTCCAGCCGGGTGCTCTCGCCAAAGCCGGGGAAGTCTGGGGCAATCACCCGGTACTGGCCGGTGAGGGGGCGCGCAAAATCCACCCAATGGTCCTTCTCCGCAAATATGCCGTGCAGCAGCACCAGGGGCGTGGCGCCTGGGTTACCGGGCGCCGGTTGGGATGGCGCACCGCTGTCCAGGTAGTGGATGGTGTGCAGCGCGGCGGTGGTGGTTTTTTCTTCCATGCCCGAGAGGCTGCGGTTGAGGTGGAGCAGGGGCTCCTTCAGCAGCGAAGGAGCGCCGCAGTAGAGGCCTACGCAGCCCAGGGCCACAGCGGCGGCAACAGAATAGAAGGCAATGCGTTTCAAGAATCAGTCTCCAAAAGAACGATGGGATGCGGGGCGCTGCGAGGGCGCGCCGGGGCCGGGCAAGGCTACCGAGAACCGTGCCGCAAGACTTGTAGGTTTGGGCTATGCCGCAGCGCACGAACACCCTGACGCTGGGCATTGACCGCGCGCTGTACGTGGGCGAAATCCCGGCCACGGGCTGGCATTGCCACGCGTCGCCCGTGCTGCTGATGGGGCTCTCGGGCCGGTTTGCGCTGCACTGGGGCGAAGGGCTGATGGAGACCTGCCACAGCGCGCTGGTGGATGCCGGGGTGGAGCATCTGTTCGACCCCTGCGGTGAAGTGGTGGCGCTGGTGTACCTGGAGCCCGACTCGCCGGAGGCGCGCAGCCTGCGCAGTGTGTTCCTGCAGCAGGGTGGCGTGTTGCTGGATGTGGCGGCGCCGGTGGGGGCGCGTGCGGCCATGGAGGGCCATCTGCGCGCCTTTGATCTACCGACCCTGCTTCAGCGCCACCTGCTGCAGGCGGCGCCCCCGTTGGACCTGCGCGTGGCCCGCAGTCTGCACGCCCTGCGCCGCCCGCAGCTGGAGCAGGGGCGCCTGGCGCGGGCGGGGCTGGCGTCCGAGGTGCAGCTGTCGGCCTCGCGCTTCAACCATTTGTTCCGCGCCGAAATGGGCGTGAGCCTGCGCAGCTACCGCGTGTGGTCGCAGGTGCGGCTGGCCATGGCCGGGTTGGCGGTCAGCCCGCGCCTGACGGATGCGGCGCTGCACGGCGACTTTGCGGACTCGGCGCATTTCAGCCGCATGTTTCGCCAGACCTTTGGCATGACGCCGTCGAGTGTGCTCAAGCCGCTCAAGCAGGTCACGCTGATTGCATAAGGCGCATCACGCGCCCACACGCCGAGCGAGCGCACTGGCGGTCAGGGCCTGGCCTGCTGGCCACGCATCGGCAGCTTGTCCGTGCTGGTACACCGCTTCGCTCGCTGCACGCAATGCGCTGGCACCAGCGGCCAGGTGCGCGCCCACCATGCCCGCCAGCACATCGCCGGTGCCCGCCGTGGCCAGCCGTGCGTTGCCTGTGGGGTTGATGGCGGGCACACGGTCGGGCGCCGCCACCACCGTGCCCGAGCCCTTGAGTACGGCCACGCAGTTGAACTGGGCTGCCAACTGCTGGGCAGCGCCCAGCCGGTCGGCCTGGACTTCGGCGGTGGTGAGGCCCAGCAGGCGCGCGGCTTCCAGAGGGTGGGGGGTGATGACCGTGGGCTGCCCATGCTGGCCGCGCGCCACCACCAGCGCGTGCAATGCGGCCTGGGTGGCGATGGTGTTGAGTGCATCGGCATCCAGCACCAGGCGGGCTGCGCGGGTGATGACATCGGGCAGCACGCGAGCGATGGCCTGGCCGCCGCCACAGCCGCAGACCACGGTGAGCTGTTCGAGTGCGAGGGCGTCAAACCGGCGGAACATCAGCTCGGGCTGCTGCAGGTCGAGCTGCTGCTGGCCGTTGTCGAGCAGGGCCACCAGCACCCGCCCCGCACCGCCGTGCAGGGCGGCCGACGCAGCCAGCAGCGCAGCCCCTGCCATGCCCATGCCGCGTGCTGCCAGGCCCTCGCCACCCACCACGGCCACGTCGCCATAGCTGCCCTTGTGGCTGGCGTGGGTGCGGTGGGCGGGCAGCGGTGGGCCACAGAGCCAGGCCGTGGGCGCCTCATGCCCGGGGTCGGTGCCCAGGTCGTTCCACCACACCTGGCCTGCGGCATCGCGCCCGGCGGCGGTAAACAGGCCGGGCTTGAGGGTCAGCAGGCTCAGCGTGTGGCGCGCAGGGCTTGGCATGTGGGGATGGTGGTGCGGCGCGGCCGGGGGCGCAAAACCTGCCGCGAACTGGCCTGTGTCGGCATCCAGCCCGCTGGGCAGGTCCACCGCCAGCACGGGTGCCGGGCTGTGCTGCAGGGCGTGCAGGCAGGCCACCAGCCGTGCATCGGGCACACGGATGGGGCTCTGGGGCGACGAGGAAGCGCCAATGCCCAGCAGTGCGTCAATGCACAGGTCTTGCGGGCCCAGGTCGGCGGGGGGCGCGTCGGCCCATGCCACGCCCGCAGCCTGGGCGCGCTGCCACGATGCCTTGGCGTCCGGTGGGGCTTTGTCGGGGTGACCCAGCCAGGTCACCACCACATTGCGGCCTTGGCGCCGCAGGTGCATGGCGGCCTCCAGCCCGTCGCCGCCGTTGTTGCCTGGGCCGCAGGCGATCCACACCGTGCGCGCGTGGGGCGCCAGGGCCTGGGCCAGTTGTGCCACGGCCAGGCCCGCGCGCTGCATCAGCGTGTGCGGAGGCAGGGTGGTGGCCGCTGCCTGCTCGATGCGGCGGGTGGCGGCGGTGTGAAACAGCGGGTGGGGCTGGTGGGCAGTGATGCGGTGCATGGTGGTGGCAGGTGCTGCACGGCGCCATGCCGTGCGCCTGCCATTGTGCGTCGCCGTCCGTGTCCGCGAAAGCGTGTGGCGGGTTAGAACCGGCGCATGCCCAGTCCGTCCAGTGGCACCTCGGGTGTGCGCTGCGCAATCAGGTCGGCCAGCGCCCGCGCACTGCCGCAGGCCAGGGCCCAGCCGCCTGCGCCGTGGCCGGTGTTGAGCCACAGGCCTGGCACGCCGCTGGCGCCCAGCACCGGGGCCCCATCGGGCAGCATGGTGCGGGCGCCGCGCCAGATCTGCAGGTTGGATGACAGCTGGGCGCCACCGGGGAACCAGTCGTTCAGCGTGCGGTACAGGCGCTGCAGCGTGGGCGCATGGTGCTCCGCGCTGGCGCCTGCCAGCTCGGCACCGCCCGCAATGCGCACGCGCTGGCCCAGGCGGGTGATGGAGATCTGCTGGCCCATGTCCACCACGCTGGCGCGCGGTGCATGGGTGGCTTCGCGCAGCGGCGCGCTGACCGAGTAGCCATGCACCGCCGTCATTGGCAGGCGCAGCCCCAGTGCGGGCAGCAGTGCAGCCGACGCCATGCCCGCGCACAGCACCACGGCATCGCAGCGGCGGGGCTCTGGCTCGCCCTGGACTTGCACGCCCAGGGGGCTGCTGTGGATGCGGTCGATGCGGGTGTTGAACGCAAAGTGCACGCCCGCACCCTGGGTGCCCTGGCGCAGCAGCTGCGCAAAAAGGCGGCAGTTTCCCGCACTGGCGCCGGGCAGGTGGATGGCGCCCGCCAGCGGCGCCTCGGGGGACAGGCCGGGCTCGATCTTGCGGGCTGCGTCGGCATCGATCTCGTGCGCCGCCATGCCCAGGTCCCTCAGCACCTGCAGCGCGGGCTGCAGGGCGGCGCGCTCTTGTTCGGTGCGCAGCAGCACCAGCCGGCCTTCGCTGGCTTCGTAGTCCAGGTCGTGCTGGCTGGCGATGGCCTGCACTCGCGCCTGGCTGTATTGCGCCAGCCGCTCCAGGGCTGCGGCCGGTGCGCTGTGGGTTTGGCCCGCAGCGCGCCAGCGCCACAGCCAGGCCAGGTTGCTCTGGTTGATGCCCCCGGCCAGGCGCAGGGTGGCTTGGGTGCCGAGCAGGCGCAGCGTCTGCCCAAAGCCCGGCAGCGCCCAGGGGCTGAGCAGCAGGGGCGCCAGCAGGCCCGCCGTGGCAAAGCTGGCCTCTTCGGCGGCGGCGCTGCGCTGGTCATACACGGTGACCTCGTGGCCGTCACGGGCCAGTTCATACGCAGTGGTGACGCCGACAATGCCGGCGCCCACGATGGCAATCTTCATGAAATTTGGATGTTTTTTTGGCCTCTTGCGCGCGTTGGTAAAGCGCAAGTAGCTATTATTTTTGCAGTGTTTGTTCGATCTGCAGGCTGATGTTGAGCACCGCGTCATCGCGCAAGGCCCCGTGCCAGACCATCAGGCCCACCGGGAGTTCCCCCTGCACATGGCAGGGCAGCGACAGCGCACAGCCGTCCAGCAGATTGACCACGCTGGTGTTGCGCAGCAGCAGGTTGTTCACGCGGAAGAATTCTGCGTCACGGACGGCGTCCCGCGCCTTGTCCGCACCGTCTGCGGGCGCGACATCGGCCACAAATGGTGCCACGATGGGCACGGTGGGGGACAACAAGGCGTCGTAGGGCTCCATGTCGGCGAGCATGCGCGCAATCCATTGCTGGCGTGCCTGCAGCAGGTCGATGTATTCCCAGGCCATCAGCGTGGCGCCTTTTTCAATGCGCATGCGCACCCGAGGGTCGTAGCGGTCGCCTGTGCGTTGCAGCAGCTCACGGTGCCAGGCGTAGGCCTCGGGGGCGGCAAAGCCGTAGGCGGGTTGCTCCAGCACGGCGGGCAGGGCGATGGTGTCGATGTGGGCGCCTGCCTGGCGCAAGGCCTCCACGCTGCGCTCAAAGGCGCGGGCTACGGTGGTGTCCAGTCCGTCGAGGAAGAGGGTGGATGGCACGGCCAGCCGGTATTGCGACAGCGGCGCCAGGCTGCGCGTCACGCGCCGAGCGGCCAGTACCTCGTGCGCCACGATGGCGTCGCGCACGGTACGCGTCATGGCGCAGGCGGTGTCCAGGGTGGTGGACAGCGGGACGGCGCCGGCAGTGGGCACCAGCCGGGCCGTGTTCTTGAAACCCACAATGCCGTTGAGCGCCGCAGGAATGCGGATGGAGCCACCGGTGTCCGACCCCAGCCCGATGAACGCCGCGCCGGTGGCCACCGACACCCCGGCGCCGGAGGATGAGCCGCCGGGCACGCGCGGTGCACCTGGCAGGGCGCCAAACCGGGCATCCCAGGCTGCGGGTGTGCCGTGGTGCGGGTTCACGCCCACGCCCGAAAAGGCGAACTCCACCATGTTCGTGCGGCCAATCAGGCTGGCCCCGGCGGCCCGCAAGCGCGCGACCGCAGGGCAGTCCTGGGCAGCGGCGGGTGCGTCGGTCAGCACGGTGGAACCTGCGGGCGTGGCCTGACCCGCAATGTCGAACAGGTCTTTGACCGACACCGCCAGCCCCGCCAGGGGCAAACGGCCCGCATCGGATTGCACCACTGTGGTGCGCGCTGTGTCGAACAGGGTCCGGACAAAGCTGTGGGTGTTGGCGGGGGCCTGGACGGCGGAGATGCAGCGCTCCAGTTCGGCGGGCGCGGTGGTGGCGCCGTCCCGCAGTTGCTCGCGGGTGGCGATCAGATCAGGAAGCATGGTGTGCTAGAATCTTTGGGTTTTGCTGGGAGCAGTAGCGCAGTAGTGCAAGGTTTGCACAACCGGCGTGGCCGCTGCGGCAAGATCAATCGCAAAGCAGCCCTGTCAAGGTGTTGCGGTGTTCGTGAGGATCACGGCATCGCAAATATTGGGGCTGATTTTAGACCTAACCTTTGGAGTATTTTTATGTCCGTTACCATGCGCGAAATGCTGGAAGCCGGTGTCCACTTCGGTCACCAAACCCGCTTCTGGAACCCCAAGATGGCCCCCTACATCTTCGGCCATCGCAACAAGATTCACATCATCAACCTGGAAAAGTCGCTGCCACTGTTCCAGGAAGCCCAAAAGTTCGCCAAGCAACTGGCAGCCAACCGCGGCACGATCCTGATGGTCGGCACGAAGCGCCAAGCCCGTGAAATCCTGTCCACCGAAGCCCTGCGCGCTGGCGTGCCCTTCGTGGACCAGCGCTGGCTGGGCGGCATGCTGACGAACTTCAAGACCGTGAAGACCTCGATCAAGCGCCTGAAGGACATGAAGGCCCAGCAAGAAGCTGGTCTGGACAGCCTGAGCAAGAAGGAGCAACTGACGTTCTCCCGCGAAATCGAGAAGCTCGAAAAGGACATCGGCGGCATCCAGGACATGGCTGCTCTGCCCGACGCCATCTTCATCATCGACGTGGGCTTCCACAAGATCGCCGTGGCTGAAGCCAAGAAGCTGGGCATTCCGCTGATCGGTGTGGTGGATACCAACCACTCGCCCGAAGGCATCGACTACGTGATCCCCGGCAACGACGACTCGGCCAAGGCCGTGACGCTGTACGCCCGTGGCATCGCTGACGCGATCATCGAAGGCCGCGCCAACGCCGTGAACGAAGTGGTCAAGGCCGCTGCGTCCGAAAGCTCGGACGAGTTCGTGGAAGTGCAAGAAGCCGCCGCCTGATACCCGGCTGCGCGATACGTCGCGAAGAAAAGCGGGGCCCCTGGTGAGCCCCCTTTTTTTTAGGCTGAATCCAATCGATTGAACTGAACACTGAAGGAATAAAGATGGCTGCAATTACCGCAAGCATGGTCGCTGAACTGCGTGGCAAGACCGATGCCCCCATGATGGAATGCAAGAAGGCGCTGACGGAAGCCGACGGCGACATGGCCAAGGCGGAAGAACTGCTGCGCGTCAAGCTGGGCACCAAGGCTGGCAAGGCCGCCTCGCGCGTGACGGCTGAAGGCGTGGTCGCCAGCTTCATCAACGGCAACGTGGGTGCCTTGATCGAAGTGAACAGCGAAACCGATTTCGTCTCCAAGAACGACAGCTTCATCGCCATGGCCAGCGCCGCTGCCAAGCTGGTGGCCGAGCATAATCCTGTCGATATCGAAGCCCTGGGTGCCCTGGCCTACGAGCAAGACAGCTTCGGCCCCACGCTGGAAGACGTGCGCAAGGGCCTGATCGGCAAGATCGGCGAGAACATGTCGTTCCGCCGCTTCAAGCGCTTCAGCGGTTCCAACCTGGCTGCCTACCTGCACGGTTCGCGCATCGGTGTGGTCGTCGAGTTCGACGGTGATGCAGCCGCTGCCAAGGATGTCGCCATGCACGTGGCCGCCATGAAGCCCGTGGCCCTGACCAGCGCCGACGTGCCTGCCGACCTGATCGCCAAAGAGCGCTCGGTGGCAGAAGGCAAGGCTGACGAAGCCAACAAGGAACTCGTCGCTGCTGGCAAGCCTGCACAAAGCGCCGAAATCACGGCCAAGCGCATCGACGGCGCCGTGCAGAAGTACCTGAAGGAAGTCTCGCTGGCCGACCAGGTCTTCGTGAAGGCTGCCGACGGCAAGCAAACCGTGGCCCAGATGCTCAAGGCTGCCAACACCAACGTGAAGGGTTTCACCTTGTACGTTGTGGGCGAAGGCATTGAGAAGAAGGCTGACGACTTCGCTGCCGAAGTGGCTGCCCAAGTGGCTGCTGCCAAGGCCGCTGCAGCCTGATCGGCTGCACTGCAGCCACGTCACCCACATTTTTTACCGCCGTACCTGCCTTTGGAGAAATCACCCATGTCCCACGCTGCACCAGCCCACAAGCGCATCCTGCTCAAGCTGTCTGGTGAGGCGCTGATGGGGGATGACGCCTTTGGCATCAACCGTGCCACCATCGTCCGCATGGTGGAAGAGATTGCCGAAGTCACCCGCCTGGGTGTGCAGGTGGCGGTGGTAATCGGTGGGGGCAATATTTTCCGTGGTGTCGCGGGCGGCTCGGTCGGTATGGACCGCGCCACCGCCGACTACATGGGCATGCTGGCCACCGTGATGAACGCGCTGGCCCTGGCCGATGCCATGGACAAGCAGGGCCTCGTGGCCCGCGTGATGTCCGCCATCGCCATCGAGCAGGTGGTTGAGCCCTATGTGCGCCCCAAGGCCTTGCAGTACCTCGAAGAGGGCAAGGTCGTTGTGTTTGCCGCTGGCACGGGCAATCCTTTCTTCACCACTGACACCGCCGCAGCGTTGCGCGGTGCAGAGATCGGGGCCGAGCTGGTGCTCAAGGCCACCAAGGTGGACGGCGTTTATACTGCCGACCCCCAGAAGGACCCCACAGCCACGCGCTACACCAAGCTGAGTTTTGACGAGGCCATGTCCCGCAATCTGGGCATCATGGATGCGACCGCGTTTGCCTTGTGCCGCGATCAGAAGCTGCCGGTGAAGGTGTTCTCCATCATCAAGCACGGCGCCCTGAAGCGCGTGGTGATGGGGGAAGACGAAGGTACGCTGGTTTACGCTTGACGACGATGGATGGGCCTGCACCGGATGCAGGCCGGTCCCGAGGAGAAAACATGACGATTGCCGACATCAAGAAAACCACAGAGACCAAGATGGACCAGTCCATCACGGCCTTCAAGAACAACCTGCAGAAGATCCGCACCGGCCGCGCCAACCCCGCGCTGCTCGACACGGTGCAGGTCGAGTACTACGGCTCCCTCGTGCCTCTGAGCCAGGTGGCCAACGTGGCCCTCATCGATTCGCGCACCATCAGCGTGCAACCCTGGGAAAAGGGCATGGGCGCCAAGATCGAAAAGGCCATCCGCGAAAGCGATCTGGGCCTGAACCCGGCTTCCATGGGCGACCTGATCCGCGTGCCCATGCCCCCCATGAGCGAAGAGCGCCGCAAGGAAATGACCAAGCTCGCTCGCAACGAGGGCGAAAGCGCCAAGATCGCCGTGCGCAACCTGCGCCGTGATGCCAACGAATCCGTCAAGAAGCTGGTCAAGGACAAGCTCGCTTCCGAAGACGACCAGAAGCGCGCCGAAACCGACGTGCAAAAGTTCACCGACAAGCACATCGCCGAGATCGATGCGCTGGTGGCAGGCAAAGAGCAGGAAATCATGGCGGTTTAAGCCCCCAGGGCTTGATCGTTCCCATGTCTGTAACTCCGGTGGTGCCACACCACATCGCCATCGTCATGGATGGCAATGGCCGTTGGGCCAAGCGCCGCTTCCTGCCGCGCCTGGCAGGCCATAAGCAAGGGGTGGATTCGCTGCGCCGCTGTGTGCGCGCCTGCGCCGAGCGTGGCGTGGCGGTGCTGACCGTCTTTGCGTTCTCTTCCGAAAACTGGAACCGCCCTGCGGACGAGGTGTCCGGCCTCATGGAGCTGCTGGCGTTGGCGCTGGGGCGCGAAGTGCCGCAGCTCAAGAAAGACGGCGTCCGTCTGTATTTCGTGGGCGAGCGCGCCGGCCTTTCTCAGAAGGTGCGTGACGGCCTGGCCCATGCAGAGGCGGCCACGGCGGACAACACGCGCCTGGTGCTCAACGTGTGTTTCAACTACGGCGGCCGCTGGGACATTGCCCAGGCGGCAGCGTCGCTTGCCGCGCGCGGCGAAGCCATCACCGAAGCCAGTCTGCATGGCGCGATGGGCATGTCCCATGTGCCCGACCCGGACCTGGTGATCCGCACTGGTGGCGAAATGCGGATCAGCAACTTTTTGCTGTGGCAGTCTGCATATGCAGAATTTGTCTTCAGCGACCGGCTGTGGCCGGATTTTGATGAGTCGGCACTGGATGAGGCGATTGCCGCCTTCAGCAGCCGCGAGCGCCGCTTTGGCAAAACCTCCGAACAAATCCTGTCCGCGCACCCTGATCCGATGCCGGGCTGAGAACCCCAGCAAGTTCTGAAAGGCCCCATGCTCAAACAGCGTGTCATCACCGCCCTGGTTCTGCTGGCCATCCTGCTGCCAGCGCTTTTTTACCCCTCCACCGTGCCGTTCACCCTGGTAGTGCTTGTGCTCATGGCCGCAGGCGCGTGGGAGTGGGGCCGCCTGAGCGGCCTGGGCCAGGCGGGTGCCGTGGCTGTGGGGGCTGTCTGCACGGCATTGTGTGCAGGCTCCTGGGCGCTGGGCTGGGTGGATCGCCCGCTGACGGCGCTGTGGGTGGTGGGCGGCGGGCTCTGGGTGCTGGCTGCTGCCTGGCTGCTTCAGGCCGGGGTGCCGGGCTGGCCCCGTATTCCGGCAATGGTGCGCCTGGTCGCCGGGGTGCTGGCCTTGTGGCTGGCGTGGCTGGCTGTGGTGCAGGCGCGCAATGTGGGCATTAACTTTTTGCTGTCGGTGCTGCTGCTGGTATGGGTGGCAGACATCTTTGCCTACTTTGCGGGCCGTGCTTTTGGTCTGCGCTTTACCAAGGGCAAGCTGGCCCCTTCCATCAGTCCGGGCAAGAGCTGGGAAGGCGTGTGGGGCGGGCTGGCAGGCGTGGTCGTGATGGCGTTTGTCTGGGTGGCGGCCGATGCCCACTGGCAAGCGGCCGTGCCCAGCTTCTACAGCCGCATGGCGCAGCAGGGCTGGTGGCTGCTGGTGGTCGCGGCGCTGTTCATGGTCGCCATGAGCGTGTCCGGCGACCTTGTGGAGTCGCTCATCAAGCGCAGCGCAGGGGTCAAGGACAGCAGCGGATTGCTGCCCGGGCACGGCGGCGTGCTCGACCGCGTGGACGCCCTGCTGCCCACCTTGCCCCTGGCCATGATGCTCACGCGCCTCACGACCCCATGATGAAACAAAAAATCACCGTTCTCGGCTCCACCGGCTCCATCGGCACCAGCACCCTCGATGTGGTGGCCCGCCACCCGGATCGTTTCGAGGTGTTTGCCCTGAGCGCGGCCACCCAGGTGGATTTGCTGCTGGCCCAGTGCGCGCAGTTCCGGCCCCACTATGCGGTGATGGCCAGCACGCCCCATGCGCATCAGTTGGCTGAAAAAATCAAAGAAAATAACCTGCCTACGCTTGTCCTGATTGAGAATGATGCTATTGAAAATATAGCATCGCATCCCGATGTCGATGCCGTGATGGCCGCCATCGTGGGGGCTGCGGGCCTGGCACCGTGCTTGGCCGCTGCCCGGGCGGGCAAGCGGCTTTTGCTGGCCAACAAAGAGGCGCTGGTGGTGGGGGGCGGCTTGTTCATGCAGACGGTGCACCAGGGGGGCGCCACGCTGTTGCCCATTGACAGCGAGCATTCCGCGATCTTCCAGTGCCTGCCTGAAGACGCTTCCACCTGGCCCGACCGGGTGGACAGCATCCTGCTCACGGCATCCGGGGGCCCATTCCGCCAGCGCGATCCTGCGACCCTGGCAGAAATTACTCCGGCCCAGGCCTGTGCCCACCCCAACTTCTCGATGGGCCGCAAGATATCGGTCGATTCGGCCACCATGATGAACAAGGCGCTGGAGGTGATCGAGGCGCGCTGGTTGTTCGACCTGCATCCGGACCAGATCAAGGTGGTGATCCACCCGCAGCAGATCATCCACTCCATGGTGCAGTTCAGGGATGCATCCATCCTTGCCCAGTTGGGCACGCCGGACATGCGTGTGCCTATCGCCTGTGGCCTGGCCTGGCCCGAACGCATTGCCAGCGGCGCCAGCAAGCTGGACTTTTCGACATTGAGCGCGCTGGCATTCGAGGAGGCGGATCCCATCCGCTTCCCCGGCCTGCACCTGTCCTGGCAGGCGCTGAAGGCGGCCGAGGGCACGACCGCCGTGCTGAATGCCGCGAATGAGGTGGCCGTGGGAGCCTTTTTGTCCGGGCGTTTGCGGTTTGACCATATCCATGCTGTCAACCTTGCAACTTTGGAGGCCGTGATGCCCTCCAAGCCGGATTCGCTCGAAGCCCTGCTGGATCTGGACGCCCAGGCCCGCAGCGCCGCTGAGCATGCTGCAGGCCGACTGGCGGCCTGAGCACCCCGACCTACGGAATCTTCGCCATGCTGCTGACCATTGTTGCTTTCATCGTGGCCCTCGGTCTTCTGATTGCGGTGCATGAGTACGGGCACTACCGGGTGGCCGTGGCGTGCGGTGTGAAGGTGTTGCGTTTCTCGGTGGGCTTTGGCCAGCCCCTGCTGCGCTGGCAACCCAAGGGGTCTCCCACAGAGTTTGTGGTGGGTGCATTCCCGCTGGGCGGCTATGTGCGCATGCTGGACGAGCGTGAGGCGCCGGTGCCCGCCGAAGAGCGCCACCTGGCCTTCAACACCCAGCCTTTGCGCTCCCGTGCCGCCATCGTGGCGGCGGGACCTGTGGCCAACCTGCTGCTCGCCGTGCTGCTGTACTCCATCGTGAACTGGAATGGCGTGGAGGAGCCTCGCGCCCTGCTGGCCAGCCCGGTGGCCGGATCGGTCGCGCACAAGGCGGGCCTGCTGGGGGGCGAGCTGGTGGAGCGTGCGGCGCTGGGTGCGGAGGAGATGGAGCCCGTCCGTTCGTTCGAGGACCTGCGCTGGCTGCTAACGCGTGGTGCGCTCGAAGGGCAGAACGTGCGCGTGGATGTGAAGCCGCAAGCAGGCGCTGCACACCGGGAGATCCTGCTGGACATGTCGGGCATCGACAGCCGCGAGGCCGATGCCCAGCTGTTCCGCAAGATCGGGATTCTGGGCCCGTGGACACGCCCGGTACTGGGTGAGGTCATGCCCGATGGCGCTGCAGCCCGCGCTGGCCTGCGCCAGGGCGATGTGGTGCTCAAGCTGGGGGCGGCCGATGTGGTGGACGGGCAGCAACTGCGCGAGTTGATCCGCCAGTCCTTGCGCGGCAACGAGCCCCTGTCGCAGGCCTGGCGCATTGACCGTGCGGGGCAGCTGCTCACACTGGATGTGCTGCCCGAAGCCAAGCAGGAGCAGGGCGCCACGGTGGGGCGCATTGGTGCCTTTGTGGGCACGCCCCCCGAGTTTGTGACTGTGGAATACGGTCTGTTCGAAGGCGCCTGGGCTGGGGCGGTCAAGACCTGGGATGTGTCGGTGCTGACCTTGCGCATGATGGGGCGCATGGTCATCGGAGAGGCATCTCTCAAGAATCTGAGCGGCCCCTTGACGATTGCCGATTACGCAGGACGTTCGGCCAGCATGGGACTGACCCAGTACCTGGTGTTTCTTGCCCTGATCAGCGTGAGTCTGGGGGTGTTGAACCTGCTGCCGCTGCCTGTCTTGGACGGTGGGCACCTGATGTATTATCTTTGGGAGGGTGTCACGGGCAGGGGAGTGTCGGACGCATGGATGGAGCGTCTGCAACGTGGAGGCGTTGCGGTCCTGCTTCTCATGATGTCCATAGCCCTGTTCAACGATATCACCCGGCTCTTTGGCTAACCTTTTGCCGCAGATTGTTCTGCAATCGCGGCTCCAGCTTCATTCATGAAAAAACACATCAATCGCCTGGGCGTGCGTACCGCATCGGCCGTTGCAGCCATGGTTTTTGCCGCCAATGCGGCATGGGCTCTGGAGCCTTTCAAGGTGCAGGACATCCGAGTGGAAGGTCTGCAGCGTGTGGAGCCCGGCACGGTGTTTGCCTCCATGCCCCTGCGGGTGGGTGATGACTACAACGATGAAAAGGGCGCTGCGGCCATTCGTGCTCTTTTTGGTCTGGGCCTGTTCAAGGACGTTCGCCTGGAGGCCAACGGCAACGTGCTGGTGGTGGTGGTCGAAGAACGCCCCACCATTGCCGATGTGGACTTTGCGGGGGCCCGCGAGTTTGACAAGGATGCGCTCAAGAAGGCCATGCGCGATGTAGGCCTGGCAGAGGGCCGCCCTTATGACAAGGCCCTGGCCGATCGGGCCGAGCAGGAACTCAAGCGCCAGTACATCAATAAGAGCCTGTACGGTGCCGAAGTGGTGACGACAGTGACGCCCATCGAGCGCAACCGTGTGAACCTGACCTTCACGGTGGTTGAGGGCGAGCCCGCGCGCATCAAGGAAGTGCGCCTGGTAGGCAACAAGGCCTTCAGCGAATCCACGCTCAAGGGGCTGTTTGACCAGGACACGGGCGGCTGGCTCAGCTGGTACACCAAGTCGGACCGCTATTCGCGCGCCAAGCTCAATGCCGACCTTGAAACACTGCGCTCGTACTACCTGCAGCGCGGCTACTTGGAATTCCGTGTGGATTCCACGCAGGTGGCGATCTCGCCCGACAAGCAGGATATTTCCATCACCGTCAACATCACCGAGGGCGAGCGGTTTGTGGTGTCGGGGGTGAAGCTGGAAGGCAACTATCTGGACCGCGAGGACGAGTTCAAGTCCCTGGTGACCATCCGCCCTGGCGAGCCCTACAACGCCGATCAGGTGACCGAGACCACCAAGGCATTCTCCGAGTACTTTGCGCGTTTCGGTTTTGCATTCGCCCGGGTCGAGGCCGTGCCGGAAATCGATCGCGAAAACAACCGCGCCCTTCTGGTGGTGCAGGCCGAGCCATCGCGCCGAGCATATGTGCGTCGCATCAACGTGAGCGGCAACAACCGCACGCGGGACGAAGTGATCCGCCGTGAGTTCCGTCAGTACGAAGCCTCGTGGTACGACGGCGACAAGATTCGCCTGTCGCGCGACCGCGTGGACCGCCTGGGCTTCTTCACGGAAGTGAATGTCGAAACCCAGGAAGTGCCGGGCGCGCCGGACCAGGTGGATCTGGTGATCAATGTGGCCGAGAAGCCCACTGGCTCGCTGCAGATGGGTGTGGGCTTTTCCAGCGCTGAAAAGGCATCGCTGTCGTTTGGTATCAAGCAGGAAAACATTTTCGGCTCCGGCAATTACCTGGGGATTGATGTCAACACCAGCAAGTACCGCCGCACGCTGGTGTTCAGCACGACCAATCCCTACTTCACTGCCGACGGCATCTCGCGCACGCTGGACGTGTACTACCGTACCGACAAGCCCTATGAAGACCAGGGCGGCAACTACCAGCTGGTCACGACGGGGACCTCGGTGCGTTTCGGCGTGCCGTTCAGTGAAACAGATACGGTGTTTTTTGGTGGTGGTCTGGAGCAAACCCAGATCAAGCCGGGCACCAACATTCCCGCCACCTACCTGTACTACGCCGACAAGTTTGGCTACACCAGCACTTCCATTCCCCTGACGGTGGGTTGGTCGCGCGACGACCGGGACAGCGCCCTGGCGCCCAATTCGGGTCGCTACCAGCGCCTGAACTCCGAGTGGTCGGTGGCCGGGGATGCGCGTTATGTGCGGGCCAATTACCAGTACCAGCAGTACATCCCGCTCAACAAGCGCTTTACCGTGGCCTTCAACGGCGAAGCGGGCATTGGCAAGGGCATGAATGGCCGCCCCTTCCCCGTGTTCAAGAACTTCTACTCGGGTGGCCTGGGCTCCGTGCGTGGCTTTGACCAAGGCACACTGGGCCCGCGCGATGTGACGGGCGCTTCGCTGGGTGGCCCGAAAAAAGTGACCCTGAATGCGGAGCTGATTGCTCCCTTCCCAGGTGCAGGTAACGACCGGACCCTGCGCGTCTTTACTTTTGTGGACGTGGGTAATGTGTACGGAGAAAACGAGAAAGTCACCTTCAGTGACATGCGTGCCTCCGTGGGCCTGGGTTTGAGCTGGATTTCCCCGCTCGGCCCGCTGCGTTTAGCGTTTGCGCAGCCGGTGCGCAAGTTTGCTGGCGATAAAATCCAAAAATTGCAATTCCAGATCGGAACGTCTTTCTAATGAAATCCTTTTCTCGCCATCTTTCTGTGGCCCTGCTGCTTGGCGTTGTTGCCGTCGCAGCCCCTGCGCAGGCGCAGGAATTCAAAGCCGGTTTTGTCAACACCGATCGCATCTTCCGCGAAGCCAGCACTGCCAAGGCTGCACAGGCCAAGCTGGAGCAGGAGTTCTCCCGCCGCGAGAAAGAACTCGTTGATTTGGGCAACACCCTGAAGACCGCCACCGACAAGTTCGAACGCGAAGCCCCCACCATGGCCGAGAGCCAGCGCACGACGCGCCAGCGCCAGCTGGTGGACCAAGACCGAGACTTCCAGCGCAAGCGCCGCGAGTTCCAGGAAGACCTGAGCGCCCGCAAGAACGAAGAGCTGTCCCAGGTGCTGGAACGTGCCAACAAGGTGGTCAAGCAAGTGGCAGAAGCCGAGAAGTACGACGTGATCCTGCAAGAGGCCGTCTACATCAACCCCAAGCATGACATCACCGACAAGGTGATCAAGGCGCTGAATGCCGCTGCTGGCGCCAAGTAAGCCGCAGCGCTGGACAGGTGGCGCGTGAGCAGCTTGCTTCTCGGGCACATTGTTGATGCGCTCGGTGGTTCGCTGGAGGGAGGGGCGCGTGACACCGCCATTGCCCGCATCGCGCCACTGGAGGTTGCAGGCCCGGGGGACCTCAGTTTCCTGAGCAACCCGCGCTACCAACAGCAACTGGCCGCCTCCCGGGCGGCCTGTGTCATTGTGGCGCCTGCCCTGCGTGAGGCGGCATTGGCGCGGGGTGCCTGCATCGTTGCAGACAACCCCTATGTCTATTTTGCGCGTGCCACCCAGCTGTGGCGGCAGCGCAATGCGCCTGCGCGGCCAGCTGGCATACACCCCAGTGCGGTGGTGGACCCCACGGCCCAGGTGCATCCCACAGCGAGCATCGGCCCGCTGTGCGTGGTCGAGCGCGGTGCGCATGTGGGGGCGGGCACTGTGCTCAAGTCGCGGGTCACCGTGGGCGAGGACTGCCACGTGGGCGCGCGTTGCATCGTGCATTCTGGCGTGGTGATTGGCGCCGATGGGTTTGGCTTCGCGCCCGAAAACGGGCAATGGGTCAAGATCGAGCAACTGGGCGCGGTGCGCATTGGTGATGATGTTGAAATCGGCGCCAACACCTGTATCGACCGCGGCGCGCTGCAGGACACCGTGATCGAAGACGGCGTGAAGCTCGACAACCTGATCCAGGTGGGGCACAACGTGCACATCGGCAAACATGCTGCGATGGCCGGGTGTGTGGGCATTGCCGGCAGCGCCACCATCGGAGCGCATTGCACTGTGGGCGGAGGCGCGATTGTGCTGGGGCACCTGGAGCTAGCCGACAACGTGCATATCTCGGCGGCCACGGTCGTCACCCGCTCCCTGACCCAGCCCGGCCAGTACACGGGCATGTTTCCCATCGACGACAATGCGCGCTGGGAAAAGAACGCTGCGACACTCAAACAATTGCACAGTCTGCGCGAGCGCATCAAGGCGCTGGAGCAGGCATTGAAAGCAGCATGAACGGAAGAACAACTCGATGATGGATATCCACGCAATTCTCAAGCAACTGCCGCACCGCTACCCCTTCCTGCTGGTGGACAAGGTGATTGAGCTTGAGAGCAACACCCGCATCAAGGCGATCAAGAACGTCACCTTCAACGAGCCTTATTTCGGCGGGCATTTCCCAGGGCGCCCCGTGATGCCCGGCGTGCTGATCCTCGAAGCGCTGGCCCAGGCGGCCGGGTTGTTGGCTTTTGATGCCATGGGCAAAGTGCCCGATGAAAACAACATCTACTACTTTGTTGGCATCGATGGCGCACGCTTCAAGCGCCCGGTGGAGCCGGGTGACCAGCTGATCCTGACCATCACCATCGACCGCGTTCGCGGCGGCATCTGGAAGTTCAAGGGTGTGGCCAGCGTGGGTGACGAGGTGGCCTGCGAGGCCGAACTCATGTGCACCATGCGCAGCGTGGGCTGACCGACTCAGACCATCGGATCGTGAGCAACATTCATCCCACTGCCATTGTTGAGGCGGGTGCCCGCATCGACCCCTCTGTCACGGTGGGGCCCTATGCGGTGATCGGTGCGCAGGTCGTGATCGGCCCTGGCAGTTCCGTGGGCCCTCATTGCGTGATCCAGGGCCGGACCACCATCGGCAAGGACAACCGGATTTTCCAGTTTGCCTCTCTGGGGGCGGATCCGCAGGACAAGAAGTACAGGGGCGAAGACACCGAGCTTGTCATCGGCGACCGCAACACGGTGCGCGAGTTCTGTACTTTCAACCGGGGCGTTCCGGGCGCAGGCGGCAAGACCAGCATCGGCGACGACAACTGGATCATGGCCTACACCCACATCGCACACGACTGCCATGTGGGCAATCACACGACCATGGCCAACAACACCACACTGGCCGGTCATGTGCTGATCGGAGATTGGGTCACGGTGGGCGGGCTCACAGGCATTCACCAGTTCGTGAAGGTGGGGGCGCACGCCATGATCGGGTTCTCCAGCGCGGTCTCGCAGGATGTGCCGCCGTTCATGATGGTCGATGGCAACCCGCTCTCCGTGCGGGGGCTGAACCTGGAAGGGCTGCGCCGCCGGGGTTTCTCGGCCGAACGTGTGGCGGGCATCAAGCAGGTGCACCGTGCGCTGTACCGCCAGGGGCTGACGCTGGAGGCTGCGCGCGCTGCCATGGCCGACTTGCCAGCCTCTCACCCCGAGGCGGCTTCCGATGTCGCACTGGTGCTGGCGTTCCTCGACGCCTCCACGCGCGGCATTGCGCGCTGAGGGGCGGTGATGAGTGTTTCCCCCCGCATCGCCATGGTGGCGGGCGAGACGTCGGGCGATTTGCTCGCGGGTCTGCTGATCGATGGCATGCAGGCCCATTGGCCAGGGTTGCAGTCCTGCGGGATTGGTGGCCCGCAGATGGTGCGCCGGGGCTTCACTGCCTGGTGGCCCAGCGACAAACTGGCCGTGCACGGCTACAGCATGGAAGTGCTGCGCCGTCTGCGCGAACTGCTGGGCATCCGCAAGCAGCTGCGCGAGCGTCTGCTCAAGGACCGCCCCGATGTGTTCATCGGCGTGGACGCCCCCGACTTCAACCTGGGGCTGGAGGCCGATCTGCGTGCCGCTGGCGTCAAGACGGTGCACTTCGTATGCCCTTCCATCTGGGCCTGGCGCGCTGATCGGGTCGAAAAAATCCGCCGCAGTGCAGACCATGTGCTGTGTATCTTCCCCTTCGAGCCGGAGTTGCTCGCGCAGCACGGCATTGCCGCCACCTATGTGGGCCATCCCCTGGCGGGGGTGATCCCCATGGTGCCCGACCGTGCAGCGGCCCGCGCGCAGCTGGGCCTGCAGGATGGTGACGAGGTGCTGGCCATCCTGCCTGGCAGCCGGTCGTCGGAGATTCAGTACATCGCCCGCCCCTTTTTTGAGGCTGCTGCGCTGATTCGGCAAGCCCGGCCAGCTATTAAATTGATAGTGCCCGCCGTCCCGGCGCTGCGCGGCCGCATCGAGCAGATCGCCCAGGCCTGTGGCGTGGGCGATGTTCTGCAGATCATCACGGGGCAGTCCCACGCGGTGCTGGCTGCCTGCGATGCCACGCTGATTGCCAGTGGCACCGCCACGCTCGAAGCCGCGCTGTTCAAGCGCCCCATGGTTATCGGTTACCACATGCACCCGCTGAGCTGGTGGCTCATGCGCCGCAAGCAGCTGCAGCCCTGGGTCGGCTTGCCCAACATCCTGTGCCGCGAGTTTGTGGTGCCCGAACTGATCCAGGATGCCGCCACACCACAAGCACTGTGCGCTGCCTCGATGGAGTGGCTGGACGCGCGGCGTAACAACCCCGAAAAAATAGCGCTGCTGGAGCAGCGCTTTGTGGCGTTGCACGAAAGCCTGCAGCGCAATACCCCCCAACTGGCTGCCGATGCGATCCAGAAAATCCTCTCTCCCGCAGCCTGAGCAGGCTTGCCTGCCGTGGCACCCTCCTGGTCTGGTGGCCGGTGTGGACGAAGCGGGCCGGGGCCCCCTGGCGGGGCCGGTGGTGGCTGCCGCTGTCATCCTGGACGACCTGCATCCCATTGCGGGCCTGGCCGATTCCAAGAAGCTCACGCCAGCGCGGCGCGAGAAGCTGTACGACGAAATCCGTGCCAAGGCACTTTGTTTTTGTATTGCCGAAGCCAGTGTCGAAGAGATTGACCGGCTCAACATCCTGCAGGCCACGTTGCTGGCCATGCGGCGCGCCGTGATGGGCTTGCGCCTCAAGCCTGTGATGGTGCTGGTGGATGGCAACCGGCTGCCCGTGCTGGATGTGCCTGCAGAAGCCATCGTCAAAGGCGATGCGCTGGTCCCCGCGATCTCGGCAGCGTCCATTCTGGCCAAGGTGCACCGGGACCGCTGGTGTGTGCAGGTGCATGACGAGTTTCCCCAATATGGCTTTGCGGGGCACAAGGGCTACGGCACCGCCGTGCACCTGGCGGCCTTGCGCGAGCATGGCGCTTGCATTCACCACCGGCGCTCGTTTGCACCGGTGGCCCAGAGCCTGCCGTCCTGAGCGGCCTGCAAGAGACTACCGATGACTTCTTCGTCTGCGATTGCCATCCACTCCCGGGACAACACCTTCGTCAAGGACTTGCGCCGCCTGGCCCAGGACACTACGGCCTACCGCAAGCAGGGCCGCGTGTGGCTGGAGGGGGACCACCTCTGCCGCGCCGCGCTGGCGCGGGGGCTGCGTGCCTCGGTGGCAGTTTTTTCAGAGTCTTTTTGGCCTCTTGCGCGCGATGAGTATGCCCAAAGTGCTATCAAAACAATAGTATTGGCCGACGCACTGTTTGCGGACATCAGCGGGCTGGAGTCCCCGGCGCGCATGGGTTTCATTCTGGACTTGCCAGCCTCTGCCGCGTTGCGGCCTGATGCGGCGACCGTGGTGCTTGACCGGGTGCAGGACGCGGGCAATGTGGGTTCCATCCTGCGCAGCGCCTCGGCGTTCGGGTTTCGGCAGGTGGTGGCCATCAAGGGCAGTGCGGCCCTGTGGTCACCCAAGGTCTTGCGTGCTGGCATGGGCGCGCACTTTGCGCTGGATTTGATCGAGGGCGTGGGGCTGGAGGATGTCCAGGCGCTCAAGGTGCCCCTCTTGGTGACCAGCTCGCACGCTGGCGACTATTTGCACCGCGCTGCTTTGCCTTGGCCCTGCGCCTGGGTCATGGGGCATGAAGGGCAGGGTGTTTCGTCCGCTTTGGAGGAGAGGGCCGCCCAGCGCATCCGCATCGCCCAGCCGGGGGGTGAGGAGTCGCTGAACGTGGCGGCGGCGGCGGCCATCTGCCTGCACGCCAGCGGCGCTGGCCGCTGAGCCTTGCACGGCCGCTCAGGCGGACCACTCAAGGGTGTCCGCCGGGCGCTAGGCAAAGGCCTTGGTGTGAAGCAGGCGTTCGTTATTGGTTGCGCAGGAACTGGCGCACGAATTCTTCCTGGTTGGGCGCGTCCTTTTCGGTGCTGAAGACCACTTGCTGGCTTTCCACCCGGATCTTGAGCCGGGGGCCAAAGTGGCACTGGATCTGGCCCAGGCCTGCAGCCATTGGCTTGAACTGGGGGCTGTTGCGGCAGGCGCTGTCGATCTCGGAGGCCACCACGCCGCAGAAGCTGGGGATGCTGAGGGTCTGCAGCTTTTCGTCATCGATGCCGGTCCAGTCCACCGTGGTCTTCACGGGGGTGCCACAAGAAGCGCTGGCCGCCTGATCCATCTTGGCGAGTTCTGTCTGGGCGCCTGCCAGTCGCTTGTTGCGGTCAAAGCGGCCCAGCTTCTCCTGCACCCCCTGTTTTTGCTGGCGCTCGTAGCTGGCTTGCAGGTCGGCCAGTTTGAATGCCTTGCTTTTGTCGTCGCTGAAAGCCAGCGAAACCCCATCCCGCTGGCCGGGCAGATACACCACATACTGGTCGCCACCACGGTACGCGTGGTTTTGTTTGTGCAGCAAGCCATAGCTGCGGCCGTCGATGCGGGTGGTGTAGACCTCGCGCGTCGAGCCCTGGGATTCGCGGGTGCTCAAGAACACCACCTGATCGATGGGGTCATTGATGCCGCTCACGCGCACCAACGCCTGCTTGCCATCGGCCGTGGGGGCCAGCACCACTTCCACCCCCTGTGGAGCTACAAAAACCTGGGGGTACTTGGCCAATTCGATGGCGTGGGCTGCCATGGCAGCAAAGCTGCAGGCAAGGGCAACAGGCAGAAGGCGGGCGAAGGGGCGCATGGATGCGTGTCCTTGGTTGGGTGAAGATCAGCGGCGCAGTCTAGGTGGGGTGGCACCGCCCGCAACACTGGGAACGTTTGCTTACGTAACAAGGTTATGCAAGACGTGCATTTGATGTGAAGGCCGGGGCCAAGGGTATAATCGGGAGCTTTTCTCGCAACAGCGTCGCCCGACCGCACCCAAAGCAACAACCCATCTGAGAGCAGCCATTGGCACCATCGCACTTCGAGTGTGCGAATGGTCTGCAGGCGCCGGGCGACCGTAACCATCCGGAGAACCCAGTGCTTTTGTCTCTCAAGGGAAACTTCCCGCCCGCCATCCTGGCGCTCGCAGACGGCACGGTCTTTATCGGTAACTCGATCGGTGCCACTGGCACCACGGTCGGCGAAGTGGTGTTCAACACCGCCATCACCGGCTACCAGGAAATCCTCACCGACCCCAGCTACTGCCAGCAGATCGTCACCCTGACGTATCCGCACATCGGCAATTACGGCGTCAATGCGGAAGACATCGAGGCCGACAAGGTCCATGCTGCAGGCCTGATCATCAAAGACCTGCCCCTTCTGGCCAGCAACTTCCGATCCACCGAAACGCTTTCGCAGTACCTCGTGCGCGAAAAGACGGTGGCCATTGCCAACATCGACACCCGCAAGCTCACCCGCCTGCTGCGTGACAAAGGTGCGCAGAACGGCGCCATCCTGGGCCTGGCAGCTGGTGAAGCTGTGACGCAGGCCCGCATTGACGAAGCTCTGGCGGCTGCCAAGGCTGCGCCCAGCATGAAGGGCCTGGACCTGGCCCAGGTGGTGACCACCCCTGCGACCTACACCTGGGACCAGACCGAGTGGAAGCTGGGTGAAGGCTATGGCACACAGGCTGCGCCGCGTTTCCATGTGGTGGCGTATGACTTTGGCGTCAAGAAGAACATCCTGCGCATGCTGGCCGAGCGTGGCTGCAAGCTCACCGTGGTGCCTGCCAAGACGCCTGCAGCCGACGTGCTGGCCATGAAGCCGGACGGCGTGTTCCTGTCCAATGGCCCTGGCGACCCAGAGCCCTGCGACTACGCCATCGAAGCCACCCGCCAGATCGTTGAAGCGGGCGTGCCCACCTTCGGCATCTGCCTGGGCCACCAGATCATGGCCTTGGCCAGCGGCGCCAAGACCTTCAAGATGGACAACAGTCACCATGGTGCCAACCACCCGGTGAAAGATCTCGACAACGGCCGCGTGAGCATCACCAGCCAGAACCACGGTTTTGCCGTGGACATGGCCTCGCTGCCCGCCACGCTGCGCCCCACGCACATCAGCCTGTTCGACGGCACGCTGCAAGGCCTGGAGCGCACCGACAAGCCTGCGTTCTGCTTCCAGGGCCACCCCGAGGCATCGCCCGGCCCGCACGACATCGCCTACCTGTTTGACCGCTTCACCGCGCTGATGGAGAAGAAATAATGCCAAAGCGCACAGACCTCAAATCGATCCTCATCATTGGCGCCGGTCCGATCATCATCGGCCAGGCCTGCGAGTTCGACTACTCCGGCGTGCAGGCCTGCAAGGCCCTGCGCGAAGAAGGCTACAAGGTCATCCTGATCAACAGCAACCCTGCGACGATCATGACCGACCCGGCCACGGCCGACGTCACCTACATCGAGCCCATCACCTGGCAGACGGTCGAGAAGATCATCGCCAAGGAGCGCCCCGATGCCATCCTGCCCACCATGGGCGGCCAGACGGCGCTGAACTGCGCGCTGGATCTGTGGCGCAACGGCGTGCTCGACAAGTACAAGGTCGAGCTGATCGGCGCCACACCCGAAGCCATCGACAAGGCCGAAGACCGCCTGAAGTTCAAGGACGCCATGACCAAGATCGGTCTGGGCTCCGCGCGCTCGGGCATTGCCCACAGCATGGACGAAGCCTGGGCGGTCCAAAAGAGCGTGGGCTTCCCTACTGTGATCCGCCCCAGCTTCACGCTGGGCGGCACGGGCGGTGGCATTGCCTACAACCCCGAAGAGTTCGAAACCATCTGCAAGCGCGGCCTGGAAGCCTCTCCCACCAACGAGCTGCTGATCGAAGAATCGCTGCTCGGCTGGAAGGAATACGAGATGGAAGTGGTCCGCGACAAGGCGGACAACTGCATCATCATCTGCTCCATCGAGAACCTGGACCCGATGGGCGTGCACACGGGCGACTCGATCACTGTGGCCCCGGCCCAGACGCTGACCGACAAGGAATACCAGATCATGCGCAACGCCTCTTTGGCGGTGCTGCGCGAGATCGGCGTGGACACGGGTGGCTCCAACGTGCAGTTCTCTGTGAATCCGAAGGACGGTCGCATGATCGTCATCGAGATGAACCCGCGCGTGTCGCGTTCGTCGGCGCTCGCTTCCAAGGCCACGGGCTTCCCGATTGCCAAGGTTGCGGCCAAGCTGGCCGTGGGCTACACGCTCGATGAGCTGAAGAACGAAATCACGGGCGGCGCCACGCCTGCCTCTTTCGAGCCTTCGATCGACTACGTGGTCACCAAGATCCCTCGTTTTGCGTTTGAGAAATTCCCCACGGCCGACAGCCGCCTTACCACGCAGATGAAGTCCGTGGGCGAGGTCATGGCCATGGGCCGCACCTTCCAGGAAAGCTTCCAGAAAGCCCTGCGCGGCCTGGAAGTGGGCGTGGACGGCATGAACGAGAAAACCCAGGACCGCGAAGTGCTCGAAAAAGAACTGGGCGAGCCCGGTCCCGAGCGCATCTGGTACGTGGGCGACGCGTTTGCCATGGGCCTGTCGGTGGACGAGGTGTATGACCTCACCAAGATCGACAAGTGGTTCCTGGTGCAGATCGAAGAGATCGTGAAGATCGAGCTGGAGCTGGACAAGATCGCTGCAGAGAAGGGCGACGCTGCATTGGCATCGCTGGACGCTGACACGCTGCGCACACTCAAGAAGAAGGGCTTCTCGGACCGCCGACTGGCCAAGCTGCTCAAGACCACCGAGAAGTCGGTGCGCGAAGCACGCTGGGCCCTCAACGTGCGCCCGGTCTACAAGCGCGTGGACACCTGCGCTGCCGAGTTCGCCACCAACACGGCCTACATGTACTCCACCTACGAGGAAGAGTGCGAAGCCGCGCCCACGGACAAGAAGAAGATCATGGTGCTGGGCGGTGGCCCGAACCGCATCGGCCAAGGCATCGAGTTCGACTACTGCTGCGTGCATGCCGCACTCGCCATGCGCGAGGATGGCTACGAAACCATCATGGTCAACTGCAACCCTGAGACGGTTTCTACCGACTACGACACGTCGGACCGCCTGTACTTCGAGCCGCTGACGCTGGAAGACGTGCTCGAGATCGTGGACAAGGAAAAGCCACACGGCGTGATCGTGCAGTACGGCGGCCAGACGCCTTTGAAGCTCGCACTGGGCCTCGAAGCCGAAGGCGTGCCGATCATTGGCACCAGCCCCGACATGATCGACGCGGCCGAAGACCGCGAGCGATTCCAGAAGCTGCTGGGCGACCTGGGCCTGCGCCAGCCGCCCAACGCCACTGCACGTACCGAAGCCGAGGCCCTGGAAAAGGCGGCCACGCTGGGTTACCCCCTGGTGGTGCGCCCCAGCTACGTGCTGGGCGGCCGTGCGATGGAAATCGTCCACGAGCAGCGCGACCTGGAGCGCTACATGCGCGAGGCCGTGAAGGTGAGCAACGACTCGCCCGTGCTGCTGGACCGCTTCCTGAACGACGCCATCGAGTGCGATGTGGACTGCTTGCGCGATCCTGAAGGCAAGACCTTCATCGGTGGTGTGATGGAGCACATCGAGCAAGCCGGCGTGCACTCGGGTGACTCGGCCTGCTCGCTGCCGCCGTACTACCTCAAGCAAGCTACGGTGGACGAGCTCAAGCGCCAGTCGGCTGCCATGGCCGAAGGCCTGAACGTGGTGGGTCTGATGAACGTGCAGTTCGCTATCCAGGAAGTGGATGGCAAGGACGTGATCTATGTGCTGGAAGTGAACCCCCGTGCCTCGCGTACGGTGCCGTTCGTCTCCAAGGCCACCGGCATTCAGCTGGCCAAGGTCGCGGCTCGCTGCATGGCGGGCCAGACGCTGGCTTCGCAGGGCATCACGAAGGAAGTCACACCGCCTTACTTCAGCGTGAAGGAAGCCGTGTTCCCCTTCGTCAAGTTCCCCGGCGTGGACACCATCCTCGGCCCCGAGATGAAGTCCACCGGCGAAGTGATGGGCGTGGGCAAGACCTTCGGCGAAGCCTTCGTGAAGAGCCAACTGGGCGCGGGCACGAAGCTACCCACTTCTGGCAAGGTGTTCCTCACCGTGAAGAACAACGACAAGCCCCGCGCGGTGGACATTGCCCGCCAGCTGGTGGCGCTGGGCTTCGACCTGGTAGCGACCAAGGGCACCGCTGCAGCCATCGCCGAGGCAGGTGTCCCGGTGGTGGTGGTCAACAAGGTCACGGAAGGCCGTCCGCACATCGTGGACATGATCAAGAACAACGAGATTGTCATGGTCATCAACACGGTGGAAGAACGTCGCAATGCGATCGCTGATTCGCGTGCCATCCGTACCTCGTCGCTGCTGGCCCGGGTGACCACCTTTACCACCATCTTCGGTGCCGAGGCGGCCGTGGAAGGCATGAAGTACCTGGACAAGCTGGATGTGTATTCGGTGCAGGAACTGCACGCCCAGCTGGCGGCCTGACCGGGTTTTTGTGGTGGCTTTTGCCGCCGCAAACACGGCATAATCGCAACTGAACCAACACCGCCGCGCGGCAACGTGCGGCGGTTTCCTTTTGTAGATTGCCTTTTCACATGGCCTGGCTTGCCCAGGGTGTGGCATGGCGGCTGACCGGTGGAAGTGCTTTGCGCTTTCACCGTTTTGATTTGTGGAGTCTCAACAAAATGGCCACTATTCCGATTACCAAGCGCGGCGCTGAAAAGCTCAAGGAAGAGCTGCACCGCCTCAAGACTGTGGAACGGCCCGCCGTGATCACGGCCATCGCTGAAGCGCGCGCTCAGGGCGATCTGAGCGAAAACGCCGACTACGACGCGGCCAAGGACCGCCAGGGCTTTATTGAAGGCCGCATTCAGGAGATTGAAGGCAAGCTGTCCGTGGCCCAGGTCATCGACCCGAGCGCTGTGGACGGCGGCGGCAAGGTGGTGTTTGGTGCCACGGTGGAGCTGGAAGACGAGGATTCCGGTGACTCCGTGAAGTACCAGATCGTGGGTGAGGACGAGGCCGATCTAAAGCAAGGCCTGATCAATATCTCCAGCCCCATCGCGCGCGCGTTGATCGGCAAGGAAGAGGGTGATACCGCAGAGGTTCAGGCCCCTGGTGGCATCCGCCGCTATGAAGTGGTAGCCGTCAGCTACCTGTGAGCATCAAGGCCGCACAACGCATGCATCGCCGTCTTCCCGCCTTGGTGGCCGCCCTCTGGTGGGGGAGCCTGACCACGATCGGCTTTCTGGTGGTGCCTCTGTTGTTCGCGTATCTGCCGTCCCCCTCTGTGGCTGGCAACATGGCAGCCCGGCTTTTTGCTGCCCAGACCTGGGTGGCAGTGGCGTGCTGCTTGGTATTGCTGCTGATTTCCAGACCAAAAAACGCTGTGTCGCAATATCCATGGGCACAGGCTGCTATGCTTTTCATACTGGGAGGCCTGCTGCTGGCTTTGCTCAACCAGTATGGTGTCGCGCCCCGCATCGTGGCCCGCCAGGATTTGCGTTTGTGGCACAGCGTGGGGTCGTTGCTGTACCTGCTGCAATGGGGTTGCGCGCTGACGGTGCTGTGGCACACCTTGCGCCCGGATGGAGCCGTCCCCAAGTCGGATGGCTGAGAGGGCTGTATTCAGGGATTGGCGCTGAGTCCCGTATGCCGGTGGGCGGCTGCGTGTCGCTTACTCGTGCCAGTGCTCTGCCACCCAGGCGGCGGGTCGGATGTAGCGGAAACGGCGGTTGCGTCGTCCGGCCAGCGCGTCAGGGGGGTTGCATTCCCCGTGAAAAATCACAATGCGCGCACCAGGCGGTACAAAGGGCGCACGCCAGTAGTTGGTGGGCCAGGGCGGGATGCCGTGGTATTTGAAGCTCGGGCACCAAGCGGCAGGCCAGTACTGCAACTTGCCCTGCCGGTGCAGAAAATCTGACAGGTAGGCTTGTTCGTTGCGGAACTGCGTGCGAATTTCGGCGAAATGCCCGCGAAAGTGCTCCAGCACTTCGGGGTGTGCGCTCAATTCGAACCGATACACCGATGAGTTGCCCGTGATGCGCCAGGGGCGCTTGTAGTCATGGATGATCAGGAATTCGCCGGGCTGGGTGAAAAAATCATCCAGCGATCCGGTGATCACCACGTCCACGTCGAGAAACAGCGCCGTGCCACGCAAGCCGTGCAGGTCCCTGCTGAAGGTCGCCAGCTTGGTCCAGCCCCGCTCGGGAATGCCGGGTGGCAGATCCAGCGGCGGGATGGGCAGGCATTGCACCTCACTGCGGATGCCTTTGTCGTCGTCCGTCAGGCAGACAAAGCGGAAGTCGCCGCTCAGATGTCGCCGCACCATGGCGTAAAGCCGGTTGACGTACTCGGGGCCATACTTCGTGCCCCATTTCATGCAGAGAATGTGGCGGACAGGCGCCGAGCCGACCGGGGCTGCAGATGCTGCCGCTGGATTCATCAGTCTGCCTGGCGCTTCTTGATGGATTTCTGCTTGGGCTTGGCGCGTTTGATCTGGCCCCCTGAGGTCAGGCGCTGGTTGCCCAGCACGCGCAATTGCTTGATTTCTGGGCGTTGGCCGCCCTGTTTGCTGAACTTGAGCACCTTGACATCGCGTGGGCCCGGCATGCGGTCTTCATCCACGGTTTTGGCTTTGGCAGGCATGGGGCGCCAGAGCACCAGCAGTTTGCCAATGTGCTGCACGGGGGCTGCATTGAGTTCGGCTGCGAGTTCCTGGTACATCAACTCGCGGGCGGCGCGGTCATCGCCAAAGACGCGGACCTTGATGAGCCCGTGGGCATTGAGGGCGGCATCCACCTCTTTCTTCACGGCAGGAGTTAGGCCATCGCCGCCGATCAGGACCACGGGGTCCAGGTGGTGGGCATTGGCGCGTTGTTCCCGGCGCTCGGCGGGAGTCAGTTGAATTTGGGGCATGGGCCGTATTATCGAGGCTGAAAGAAAAAAGTAATGAAAGTCAAAACTCAGAGCAAGAAGGTCAACAAGGCGTGGTTGAACGACCACGTCAACGACACCTACGTCAAATTGGCCCAAAAAGAGGGATACCGCGCACGTGCAGCCTACAAACTCAAGGAGATTGACGAGCAGCTGGGCCTCATCAAACCGGGGTACACCGTGGTAGACCTGGGCTCGACCCCGGGTGCCTGGAGCCAATACCTGCGCCGACGCCTGTCACCCTCTGGGGCGGCGGCGGGGCAACTCAACGGCGCGATCATCGCACTCGACATCCTGCCCATGGAGCCCATTGAGGGCGTAACTTACCTCAACGGCGATTTTCGCGAGGCCGAGGTACTCGAACGCCTGGAGCAGGCGCTCGACGGTCGCGTGGTGGATGTGGTGGTGTCTGATATGGCGCCCAATCTGTCGGGCATCGAGTCAGCCGATGCCGCCCGCATTGCCCACCTGGTTGAGTTGGCTGTGGATTTTGCTTGCAACCATTTGAAACCAGAAGGAGCACTGGTCGTCAAGCTGTTCCATGGCAGTGGCTACAGTGACCTGGTGACCCTTTTCAAGCAGACTTTCAAGGTGGTCAAACCGCTCAAACCCAAGGCTTCGCGCGACAAGTCGTCTGAAACCTTTCTGGTGGGCATGGGGCTCAGGAAGGCGGCCTGAGAGAGCTTGCCTCTGGTCAAGAATGCTTGAAATATGGCAGTAAAGCCCGCGCTGATTCCATGGCCGTGAGTGGGAATAAGAGTGGTCCCGCGGCTTGAAAGACCTAAAATGGGCCACACATACGCCGTGACGGCAGTGTGTCCGTTTTCTGTTCCCTGCAACTGGAGCCCCGCTTGAACAATCAGTGGTTTTCAAAAATTGCCGTATGGCTGGTTATCGCCATGGTGCTGTTCACGGTGTTCAAACAGTTTGACACCCGCACTGGCGCCAGTGCCGGGCACATCGGCTATTCCGAATTTCTTGACGAAGTCCGGAACAACCGCATCAAGAGCGCGACCATCCCCGAGGGCTTGAGTGGCGGTGAAATCGTGGCGATCACCACCGATGACCGCAAGATCCGCACCAACGCCTCTGTGCTGGACCGGGGTTTGGTGGGTGATTTGCTCAACCACAACGTCAAGTTCGACGTGAAGCCCCGCGAGGAAGGTTCCTTGCTCATGACCCTGCTGGTCAGCTGGGGCCCCATGCTGCTGCTCATCGGTGTGTGGGTGTACTTCATGCGCCAGATGCAGGGCGGTGGCAAGGGCGGCGCCTTCAGCTTCGGCAAAAGCAAGGCGCGCATGCTCGACGAGAACAACAACCAGGTCACCTTCGCTGATGTGGCAGGCTGCGACGAGGCCAAGGAAGAAGTCAAGGAAGTCGTGGACTTCCTGAAGGACCCGCAGAAATTCCAGAAGCTCGGCGGTCGTATCCCGCGTGGCCTGTTGCTGGTCGGCCCACCCGGCACCGGCAAGACCCTGCTGGCCAAGTCCATTGCTGGCGAAGCCAAGGTTCCGTTCTTCAGCATCTCGGGCTCGGACTTCGTGGAAATGTTTGTCGGCGTGGGCGCGGCCCGTGTGCGCGACATGTTCGACAACGCCAAGAAGAACGCCCCCTGCATCATCTTCATCGATGAAATTGACGCCGTGGGCCGCCAGCGCGGCGCCGGCCTGGGCGGTGGCAACGACGAGCGCGAGCAGACCCTGAACCAGATGTTGGTCGAGATGGACGGTTTCGAGACCAACCTGGGTGTGATCGTGGTGGCTGCCACCAACCGCCCCGACATTCTGGACGCTGCCCTGCTGCGCCCCGGCCGTTTCGACCGCCAAGTCTATGTGACGCTGCCCGACATCCGTGGCCGTGAGCAAATCCTGAACGTGCACATGCGCAAGATCCCGATCGGCCAGGACGTGGCCCCCGCGATCATCGCGCGCGGCACGCCCGGCATGAGCGGTGCCGACCTGGCCAACCTGTGCAACGAAGCCGCCCTGATGGCTGCGCGCCGCAATGCTCGCACCGTGGAGATGCAGGACTTCGAGAAGGCCAAGGACAAGATCCTTATGGGCCCCGAGCGCAAGAGCATGGTCATGCCCGAGGAAGAGCGCCGCAACACGGCGTATCACGAGGCCGGCCACGCCCTGATTGGCAAGCTGCTGCCCAAGTGCGATCCGGTGCACAAGGTCACCATCATCCCCCGCGGCCGTGCCCTGGGCGTGACCATGAGCCTGCCCGAGCAGGACCGCTACAGCTACGACCGCGAGTACATGCTCAACCAAATCAGCATGCTGTTCGGCGGCCGGATTGCTGAAGAAGTGTTCATGAACCAGATGACCACTGGCGCCAGCAACGACTTTGAGCGTGCCACGCACATCGCGCGGGACATGGTGACCCGGTATGGCATGACCACGGCCCTGGGACCGATGGTCTATGCCGAGAATGAAGGTGAAGTCTTTCTGGGCCGTTCGGTCACCAAGACGACGAACATGAGCGAACAGACCATGGAGAAGGTCGATAGCGAAGTGCGTCGCATCATCGATGAGCAATACAACCTGGCACGTCGCCTGATCGAAGAAAACAGCGACAAGATGCATGCCATGGCCAAGGCGCTGCTGGAATGGGAAACCATTGATGCGGAGCAACTGGACGACATCATGGCGGGCAAGGAGCCGCGTCCTCCCAAGGACTGGACGCCACGTACGCCTCCTTCTGGGGGGGACAGCTCCAGCGGTGGCACACCAGCAGTTGCTGCGGGAACCGCACCGACGGTAGCTTGAGCGTTCACTGCTGTTCCAGCAACGGGGCCTTGTGCCCCGTTTTTCATATTGGTTGTTTGCTGCGCGATCCTCCTGCAGGTGTGACCGCCGCCGGCATTTCAATTTCCGTGGCCTCTGTTGCGCCGGGTTCTTCTTAGCGAATCATGTTTTGGCAAACCTCTCGTTTTCGCATTGACTTGGAGCAACCCAAAGTCATGGGTATCGTCAATGTGACCCCTGATTCGTTCTCCGATGGCGGGCGCCATGCTTCCACGCTGGCAGCGTTGCGGCACTGCGAGCGATTGCTCAGGGATGGCGCCGACATTCTGGACATAGGAGGTGAGTCCACCCGCCCGGGCAGCCCGGCAGTGCCTCTGGACGAGGAACTGGCCCGTGTGGTGCCGTTGGTGCGTGAGGCGGTGGCGCTGGGGGTCCCGATCTCGGTAGATACCTACAAGCCTGCCGTGATGCAGGCTGTGCTGGACCTGGGGGCAGATATCGTCAATGACATATGGGCTTTGCGGCAGCCGGGGGCCTTGACGGTGGTGGCCTCTCATCCCCAGTGTGGCGTGTGTCTGATGCACATGCACCGTGATCCGCAGACCATGCAGGTGGCGCCCATGGCGGAGGATGTAGTACCACAAGTGCTATCGTTTTTGGAGCATCAAGCGCAGGACCTGCTCGCCCAAGGGGCCAAAAAAGAGCAAATTCTGTTGGACCCGGGCATTGGCTTTGGTAAAACCTTGGAGCAGAACTTTGCCTTGCTGGCCCGGCAGGATGTACTGTTGATGGCAGGTTACCCATTGCTGGCAGGCTGGTCGCGCAAGTCGTCCTTGGGCGTAGTGACCGGTCTGGAGGTGGACCAGCGCATGGTGCCCAGTGTGGCCGCTGCTGTGTTGGCGGTGGACCGGGGCGCTTCGGTGGTGCGTGTGCATGATGTGAGGGAGACGGTTGCTGCACTGGCCGTGTGGTCGGCCATGCGCTGCGAAGGCTGACAGTGGTCAGCGTTAGGTATCCGGCCTAGGGGTAGTTAAGAGAAAGAGTGGGATGGAAAACCATCCCGCCAATACAGAGATCAATACGAGGAGATGCAGCACATGACGCGCCAGTATTTTGGAACCGATGGCATTCGTGGCACGGTGGGGCAGCCGCCTATCACGCCGGATTTTGTACTGCGCCTGGCGCATGCTGTGGGTCGGGTGTTGCGCCGGACAGAAGAGCGTCCCACAGTTCTGATCGGCAAGGACACCCGTATTTCTGGCTACATGCTGGAGAGCGCGTTGGAGTCTGGCTTCAATTCGGCAGGCGTGGATGTGGTGCTGCTCGGGCCGCTGCCGACGCCCGGTGTGGCCTACCTGACCCGCGCGCAGCGGGCCAGCCTGGGAGTGGTCATCAGTGCGAGCCACAATCCCTACCCTGACAACGGCATCAAATTTTTCAGTGCGCAAGGCACCAAGCTGTCTGACGCCTGGGAACTCGCTGTGGAGGAGGCTTTGGCTCAACCCCCAGTGTGGGCCGACTCGGCCAGCCTGGGCAAGGCGCGGCGACTGGACGATGCTGCGGGGCGCTATATCGAATTCTGCAAGAGCACCTTTCCGCAGGACCTGACCCTGAAGGGGCTGAAGATCGTGGTGGACGCTGCCCATGGCGCTGCCTACCAGGTGGCTCCCAAGGTGTTCCATGAACTGGGGGCTGAGGTCTTGTCTATCGGGTGCGCTCCTGATGGCTTGAACATCAACCACGAGGTGGGTGCCACCCACCCGGATGCCCTGGTACGCGCGGTGCGCGCCAACCGGGCCGACTACGGCATTGCGCTGGATGGCGATGCCGACCGCTTGCAGATCGTGGATGCCACGGGGCGCCTGTACAACGGCGATGAGCTGCTGTACCTGATGGCTTCCGACCGCATGGGGCGTGACGAGCATGTGCCCGGTGTTGTGGGCACCTTGATGACCAACATGGCGGTGGAGGTGGCGCTGCAGTCCCGGGGGGTGAAGTTTGTGCGGGCCAAGGTGGGTGACCGCTATGTCCTTGAGGAATTGGCGCGCCACCATTGGGTGCTTGGCGGGGAAGGCTCTGGACACTTGTTGGCATTGGACCGCCACACCACGGGCGATGGCCTGGTGAGCGCTTTGCAGGTGCTTCAAGCCTGCGTGCGCAGTGGGCAGACCCTGGCCCAATTGCTCGGCGACGTCACTCTCTATCCCCAAGTGTTGCTCAATGTGCGTCTGGCCCCAGGCCAGGACTGGAAGTCCAACCGCCTGCTGGCGGAGACGACACAGGCAGTGGAGCGCGATCTGGGTGCTTCGGGCCGCGTGCTTATCCGCGCCAGTGGCACGGAGCCTTTGCTGCGCGTGATGGTGGAGGCCCAGGACGCACAAATGGCCAGTTCCTGCGCTCAGCGGCTGGCCGATGCGGCCCGCGCGGGCTGAGCCTCTGGCGCCTCTATGCAGCCTTCTGCGGGAGAGGATCTTCTACCGCTTCAATTCGCAGGAGTAGTTCATGACACCGGTCACCGACTCCATGCTCCCCATCTCCGTGCGCATGGTGGACTATGCCAATCCCCGAGAAGCCGCCGCGCTGGTGGATTTGATGGACGGCTACGCTCGGGACGTGGCGGGCGGTGGCAAGCCACTGGAGGCTGAGGTCAAGCAGGGGCTGGTCCAGGCGCTGCGCCAACGGCAACCCCAGGCGTTCAGTGTCATGGCCTGGATGGAAGAGGAGGGGCAGCACTCTTCGCTCAATGCCGGGGTGGCCGTGGGGTTGGTCAACTGCTTCGAAGGGTTCTCCACTTTTGCCTGCAAGCCCTTGGTCAATGTGCACGATGTGGTGGTGGCACCCGTTTGGCGCGGCCACCGGATTGCGCAGCGGATGCTGCAGAAGGTCGAAACCCTGGCTCGGGAGCGCGGTGCCTGCAAGCTCACGCTGGAGGTCCTGTCTGGCAATCGGGCGGCAATCCAGGCCTATGAGCGCGAAGGGTTTGCTGCCTACGTGCTGGCCCCCCAGATGGGGTCGGCGCAGTTTTTTCAGAAGCTGTTGCTGGACTGACAGGGGGACGGGGCCATCGCCCAGCCCGCAAGAGGCCGGGGACTCAGGCCAGAGCGTCCGCAGGGGAGTCCCGGTGCAGGTGCTGGCGCATGAACACCTCCAGGTCTGCGGCGGGCAGCGGCGTGCTGAAGTGGTAGCCCTGGGCTTCATCGCACCCTTGCTCATGCAGAAACTCCAGCTGGCATTCCGTCTCGACCCCCTCGGCCGTGGTGCGGATGCCCAGCGCTTGGGCCATGCGGATAATGGCGCTCACGATGGCGCGGTCGTTGCTGTCGTTGCCCAGATCGCGCACGAACGACTGGTCGATCTTGAGCTTGAAAATCTGGAACCGCTTGAGCTGGCTCAGTGACGAGTAGCCAGTGCCAAAGTCATCCATGGACATGCGCACACCTCTGGCATGCAACTGGTCCATGGTGGCCACAGCAGCATGCGGGTCATCCACGGCCACACCTTCGGTCAATTCCAGCTCCAGCGAGTCGGGTGGGAGGTCGAATTCCGTCAGCATGCGGCTGACCAGTTCGGGCAACTGGGGCTGACGGAACTGGATGGCGGAGAGATTCACCGCCATCGTGAGCCCAGGGAAGCCGCAAGAGCGCCAAGCCTTGAGTTGTGCCAGTGCCGTGCGCAGCACCCACTCCCCAATCTGCAGGATTTGCCCGCTGTCTTCGGCGATGGGGATGAACTCTGCGGGCGAGACCTGCCCCAGTTGTGGGTGCTGCCAGCGCAGCAAGGCCTCCACACTGCGGACATTGCCCGTCGCCAGGCTCATCTGGGGCTGGTAGTGCAATCGGAACTGGTCGCGCTCCAAGGCGCGGCGCAGGGCATTTTCCAGCTGCAATGCGCGCACCGACTGGGCCTGCATTTCAGGGGTGAAGAAGCGGAAGGTGTTGCGGCCGTCAAGCTTGGCGCGGTACATGGCCACGTCGGCTGACTGGGTCAGCGTGTCGAAGTCGCTGCCATCTTGCGGGAACAATGCCACGCCCATGGATGGGGCCATGGTCAGTTCGTGGTGATCAATTTGGTAATGCTGGCGTGATGCTTCTTGCAGCTTGCTTGCCACCCGGGCTGCGCCATGGGCATTGGCGCCCGGCAGCAGCAAAATGAACTCATCCCCGCCCAGGCGCGCCACGGTGTCCTTGTCACGCACCACGGCCCGCAATCTTTTGGCGATTTCGACCAGCAGGGCATCGCCCACGCGGTGTCCCAGCGAATCGTTCACATGCTTGAAATGGTCCAGGTCCAGGAAAATCACGGCCAGCGGCGTGCCCTTCTCCTGGGCCACCTGGATGGCCCGCTGCGCCCGCTCGGCCAGCAGCGCGCGATTGGGCAGGCCGGTGAGGGCGTCGTAGTGGGCCAGCCAGTAGATGCGTTCCTGGTCAGCCTTGCGGTCGCTGATCTCACGGTGCAGGTTGTCCACCGTTTCGCGCAACTCGCGTGTGCGGTCCTGGACCTGCTGTTCCAGTTCTTCATGCGCACGGGACAGTGCGGCCTGGGCCTGCTTGCGTTCGGTGATGTCCATCGTGATCCAGATGGATCCTTGCGATGGGTCGGCCGGGTCGATGGACTTGCTGCGAACTTCGCAGATCACGGGGGTGCCATCCTTGCGGCAAAGCTCCACCTCGCCTTCGTAGGACTGACCGGAGGCCAGGAAGGGATAGCAGCGGTGGCCCACTTCTTCCCAGGCCTCGTCGCTGGCATACCAGCGGCGTGAGGAACTGCCCATGAGTTCGCCAGGTTGAAAGCCCAACATCTGCTCGAAGTGATCGTTGCAACGGGTCAGGTGCCGGTCACGCAGAAAAACAATGCCCACCATGGCGCTGTCGAACAGCAACTGTTTCTCGCGCTCCGCAGCGCTCAGTGCGGCCTGGGCACGTTTTTGCTCATCAATGTCGTCCAGGATCCAGATAGACCCCTCGGTAGTGTCGTGCGGATTGATAAGCCTGCCCGTGAGACTGCCCCAGAAAAGGGTGCCATCACGGCGGCGCAGCTGACGCTCTACCCGAAAAGATTGCCCCTGGGCCAGCACTGGGTAGGCCATGCGCCCCAGCTCCCGGAACGCGTCCCGGTCTGGGTAGAAAGCCTCTGTGTTGATCCCTACCAAGCGTGCGGAGCTGGCATAGCCAAAAATCTCTGCATACCGCTGATTGCAGCGGACCACGCTGCGTTGGCGCAGGAAAACAATACCCACTCCCGCGCTGTCGAGCAGGATCTGTTGTTCACGCAGTGTGCGATGCAGTGGGGGATCGGTGGCAACTCCAGGACGCTGCAATTCCGGAGTGCTGTACAGCGGGGACATAAAGACCAGTGCGGGCGGCAGGGCCAGACATGGCCTCAAAAAAATTGTGCCAAAGTGTAGCAGCGCCAGCTTACAACCCTACTGCGGGTATGCCGCAGGGGCAAGGGTGCGCTGACCGGTGTAGTCAGCCGCCCAGATGCTGGCGCAGGTAGGCTTCGAACTCGTCTGCGGGCAGAGGGCGGCTGAAGAGATAGCCCTGGCCTTCGTCGCAGCCTTGGGCCCGCAGGAATTCGAGTTGGCCATCGGTCTCCACGCCCTCGGCCGTGGTCTGCATGCCAAGTGCCTGAGCCATGCGGATGATGGCGCTGACGATGGCACGGTCATTGGCATCGTCATCAAGGTCACGCACAAATGACTGGTCGATCTTCAGTTTGTAGATCTGGAAGCGTTTGAGATAGCTCAGGGAGGAATAGCCAGTGCCAAAGTCGTCCATCGACAGGCGCACGCCGCGGTCGTGCAGCTGGTCCATCATGGCCAGGGCGGCGGCAGGGTCGTCCACCGCAGCGCCTTCCGTCAGTTCCAGCTCAAGTCGGCGTGCGGGCAACCCGGCCTGTTGCAGGCAGCGTGTCACCATTTCTGGCAGTTGTGGGTGGCGGAACTGCACCGCTGATAAATTGACCGAGAGCGCCCGTAACGGCAATTGCATGTCCAGCCAACGTTTGGCATCGTGCACGGCTGTGTGAAGCACCCACTCGCCAATGGCCACGATCATGCCGCTGCTCTCGGCTACAGGAATGAATTCTGCTGGTGACACCATGCCCAGTTCTGGGTGGCGCCAGCGCAGCAACGCTTCGGCGCCGACCACCTGGCGCGTGGTGAGTGACACCTGGGGCTGGTAGTGCAGTTCGAACTGGTTGCGCTCCAGGGCGCGGCGCAGCGCATTTTCGATCTGCAGCGCGCGGGCCGTTCTTGCCTCCAAATCGGCAGTGAAGAAACCGTACCGGTTGCGCCCACTTTGTTTGGCGCGGTACATGGCGGCATCCGCACGCTGGTAAAGCGTGTCAAACGAATCGCCATCGGCCGGATACATGGCGATGCCCACGGACAAGGTGGTGGTGAGTTCGTAGGGGTCAATCTGAAAAGGTTGTGCTACCGCCGTTAGCAACCGGGTGGCTACTTCGGCCGCGTGGGCTGCAGAGGCCGAGGGCAGCAACAGCAGAAACTCATCGCCCCCCAGGCGTGAGACGGTGTCCTGGGGGCCTAGCAATGACTGCAGGCGGCGGGCTACGGCCACAAGCAGGATGTCGCCTACGCGATGGCCCAACGAATCATTCACATTCTTGAAGTGATCCAGATCCAGGAACAGCATTGCCAGCGTGCCCCCCTGGGCTTGCAGGTCGGCAATGTGGCGCCGGGCCCGTTCGGCCAACAGGGCCCGGTTGGGCAGGTCGGTCAAGGGGTCGAAATGTGCGAGGCGCTGGATGCGGTCTTGCGCCTCGCGCTGTACGGTGATGTCTCGAAACAGCGTGATCGAATGTGTCATGCAGCCGTTGCCATCGCGTACGCCGCTCACGGACAGCCATTGCGGATAGGTGGAGCCGTCCTTGCGGCGGCCCCATGCTTCGCCTTCCCAGTGCCCCGCCTGGGTGAGGCGGGCATAGACGGCATCGGCGTTGAAGTCCTGGGCAGATTGGGCCGAAGTGAGCAGGCGCACGGACTGGCCTACGGCCTCGGATTCTGAGTAACCCGTGATCCGTGTGAAGGCACGGTTGATGCGCACGATGGTGTGGGATGCGTCCGCAATCACGATGGCTTCACTGCTCTGGTCGAACACTTGGGCCGTCAACTGCAGCTGTTCCTGAGACCGTTTGCGTTCAGTGATGTCCCGCGACAGCAGTATGAAGTGGGGCGTGGCGCCCGGCGAGCCCGGTTTGCGGGCGGCCGAGAGTTCGAACCAAGTGATGCCGAGACCCTGCAGGTCCAGCACAATTTGCCGTCCGGTGGACCAGCCCTGGGTCTGGGCTTCCTTCAATATGTCCATCACCGACAGCGCCGCCAATGCGGGCAAAACCTCAGTCACGCTGCGCCCTATCAACTGCTCAGCAGGGGCTGCCAGCAGCTCAGCACGCTGGCTGTGCACGCTGCAATAGCGGCCATCCAGGTCAAGCTCGAACAAGGGATCGGGAATGGCGTCGATGGTGGCCTGCAGGTGCTGCTGGGTGGCCTGGATTTCGGAGGTGCGCTGGGCTACCTGGAAGGCCAGCCCGCGTTCGTGCGCTTTCAGCACCACAAGCAGGCGTGCCAGGTATGCCATGAGCAGCGCAAACAGGAGACCTAGTGCGCAACGCAGTGCCAGTACAGCTGGTGAACCCCAGCCATTGGCAGGCGCAAGGCTCAGCGTCCATTGCCCGTTGGGGAGAGTCAACGAGCGGCCCTCTGCATCGCTTCCCGGCGGCGGCGCTGAGGCCGTGATGATCTGCTCCTCTCCCGTGTCAGGCCGTACACGCCACAAGCGATAGTGATAGCCGCGTTCTGTGAGCTGGAGCAGCCGGGTAGCGGCCAACACATCGGGCAGACGGATCGTGACGTAAGTGAATCCCCAGAAGCGGCGGCGCCCCTGGTCATCGTCCAGGTACACCGGCTGGCGACCCACCACCCCGAGTCCCCCCTGCACAAGTTCGATCGGACCGGCCAGCGTGAGCAAGCCAGTGTCTCGGGCCCGGATCGACTCGGCGCTTTGCCGGGGGTCTTTGAGTTGGTCAAACCCTATGAGGTTTTCGTTACCTTGCCGGGGGACGACCTGCCGCACAACCCCATCGGGAGAGAGGCCCATGGCGGCGATGCCGGGATAGAACGGCAGCATTTGCGTGCCCACCTCTTCAAACTGGGTGACATTGCCTTGCCCTTGCCGCACCAGCGCTACGAGTGCGTTGTTGGCCGAAAGCGCCAGTTCTATGGCCCTTTGCAGTGCCTGAACATGATCCCCCGCAATGTCTGCCGCCTGGGTGCGTTGTTGGGCCTGTTCCTGGCGCTCGATGGTCCAGATCAAGGTTCCCGCACAGACTGCCGCCAGTGCAAAAACGGCCACAAAAGCAGTCAGGGAGCGACGGGAAGGGGGCGGGGGCAGTGCGGACACAGTGCGGTTTCCTGAACCAATTATGCAGGCCCAAAGGCCGCGTGGAGCTGGTTCCAAAGAGCTCGTTTGTCATGGCGATGACATGTCACAGACACGTTGGCGTCACGCACCAATTCCACACTCCCGGCCAGGGAAACGGATTCCCTGAGCGGCCGGCGCTTTCAGTCGGTCCCGTCCTCAAAGAAAGAGACGCTGCACCATGAATGATTTGTCCCGCCTGACCTTGTCCCCCGCTGTTGATGCTGTTGGCGCAGGCGCTTCACATCGGCAGGTTGTTGTGCCTGGCGCAGAAAAACCAGCCCAGGAACGTGGCGCCATTCAGGTGGCGTGGGCACGACATCAGGATGAGGTTCGTGAGGCACAGCGTCTCCGGTTCGACGTTTTCGCTGCTGAAATGGGCGCTCGATTGACGACCCCCATTGTCGGCCACGATGTGGACCTGTTTGACGACTACTGCGAGCACCTGCTGGTGCGCGATGCCCAGAGCCAGCAAGTCATTGGGACTTATCGGGTGCTTACGCCTGCGCAGGCCAAACGGGTGGGTGGTACCTACAGTGATACGGAATTCGATCTGACGAGGCTGCGCACTTTGCGCCCCCGCATGGTGGAACTGGGCCGTAGCTGCGTGCATCCCGAACACCGCCATGGCGGTGTGATCATGGCGCTGTGGAGTGCACTGGCGGACTTTATGGTGCGCAACCTGCTCGATACCATGATCGGCTGCGCCAGCATTCCCATGCTCCACAACGGGGTGGTCAGCGGTGACGCTGCGGCCAGCATCTGGCAGCAAGTGCGCAAGACCCATCTTGCTGCCATTGAATACCACGTGTTGCCGCGCTTGCCCCTCCCCGTGGAGCATCTGGATGGCTCTATCGCCGTGGAGCCTCCTGCCTTGATCAAAGGCTATCTCCGTTTGGGCGCGCGGGTATTGGGAGCCCCGGCTTGGGACCCTGATTTCAACACAGCAGACCTCCCCATGCTGATGCGCCTGGCAGACCTGCATCCCCGCTATCGCAAGCACTTCCTGGGGGCTTGATGCGTGCCGCGTTCGACGCATTGGGCCCCTGGCTGCACGAGCCCCTGGGGCCTGATGACGCCGAGCCCGACGCCCACATGCACGCAGGCGGGCCGCGCCGGTACCGGGCGGTCTTTATCTCTGATCTGCACCTGGGTACACCCGGTTGCCAGGCCATTGCCTTGCTGGATTTTCTCAAGCACCACCCCAGCGATCATCTTTATCTTGTCGGGGACATCGTGGATGGCTGGCAGTTGCGGCGCAAATGGTTCTGGCCGCAGGCCCACAACGATGTGGTGCAAAAGCTGTTGCGCCGCGCGCGCAAGGGATGCCGGGTGGTGTTCGTACCTGGCAACCATGACGAATTTGCGCGGGCCTTTGTGGGCCACTCGTTTGGAGGGATCGAAGTCGTGGCGGATGCAGTGCACACCACGGCCGATGGCCGCAGCCTCTGGGTGACACACGGAGATCACTTTGATGGTGTCATCGAGTGCGCCAAGTGGCTCGCATACCTGGGGGACAACCTGTACGAGTTCACGCTTAAGCTCAATCGCCACCTCAACACCCTGCGCGCTCGCATGGGCTTGCCTTACTGGTCGTTGTCGGCTTACCTCAAAGGCAAAGTGAAGAAGGCCCTCAACTATGTGACCGATTTCGAGGTAGCTGTGGCTACTGAAGCGCGCCGCCGTGGCCACGATGGGGTGGTGTGCGGCCATATTCATCGGGCCGAGATGCGCGAAATTGGCGGCACGCTTTATTGCAATGACGGCGATTGGGTGGAAAGCCACACAGCGCTGGTAGAGCATCTGGACGGCCGTCTGGAGCTTCTGCAGTGGCCTGCTGTGCCTGTACCCCAGGCTTCCCCCGTCAAAGCCGGAGTGCCCGCATGAAGATCGCCTTGCTGACAGACGCCTGGTTGCCTCAGGTCAATGGGGTGGTCACTACGTTGCTGGAGCTGGTGCGGGAGCTGGAGGGCATGGGGCACGAGGTGACAGTGGTGCATCCAGGACACTTCGCCACCCGACCCTGCCCGGGCTATGCCGGCATTGATCTGGCTGTGCGTCCAGGCCGATTGGTGGCCAAGATGCTGGATGCCCTGCAGCCCGATGCCATTCATCTGGCCACCGAGGGGCCTTTGGGCTGGGCGGGGCGGCGCTATTGCCTGCAGCGCAGGTTGGCCTTCACGACAGCCTTTCACACTAAGTTTCCAGAAATCCTCCACGCGGCCCTGCGTGTCCCCTTGTCGTGGGGTTACGCGTTGTTCAAGCATTTCCACCGGCCGTCGTCTGGGGTGATGGTGCCTACGCATGGGGTTCTGCAGATGCTGGAGCAGCGAGGTTTTCGCAACCTGCGCCAGTGGACCCACGGTGTGGACACACAAGCTTTTCCTTTCCATGGTGTGGCTTGCCCAAGCCCGCTGACGGGTGCTTTGGCTCACCCCGTATCTTTGTATGTCGGTCGGATTTCTTACGAAAAGAACATCGAGGCGTTCCTGCAATTGGACATGCCCGGCACCAAGGTGGTGTGCGGTGTCGGGCCGCTGGAAGCCCGGCTCAAGGCGAAATATCCGCAGGTACGTTGGCTCGGCATTCTGGACCGCGCAGCTCTTGCGCAGGTGTACGCGGCTGCTGATGTTTTTGTATTCCCCAGTTGTTCGGAAACGTTTGGACTGGTGATGCTGGAGGCGATGGCTTGCGGGACCCCGGTAGCGGCTTTTCCTGTGGACGGCCCCATGGAGGTGCTTGGCGCTCACCAGCGTGGCGTTGCCCGTGGTGGTGTGCTGGACGACAACTTGCTGACAGCCAGTCAGCAGGCACTGGCGATCCCGCGCTCCGAGGCGCGCAGCCGCGCGCTGGATTTCACCTGGACCCATGCGGCACAACTGTTTCAGCAATACCTTGTGCCAGTCCGCCGTGCGGGTGTGACGGGTTCTTCGGTTGTCACAAAGTCTGTCACATCATTGACATCTGGTCGTTAAATACTGGGGGCATCCTGTATTTGCCGCGTCTGCGTATCCATGTTGCCTTTGCTTCCCAATGCCGCTGTGTCTGTGCAGCGCGAGCGTTCAGACTCTGTGGTTGACACGTCCCCGGCATCATTTCCTGATTCGGGGCATGTCCCGGAGGCGGTCGGTCACGGTGCGTCTCCATCCGTGTTTCTGGACCGCGATCACAGCATTTTGGCTTTCAACGAACGGGTCTTCGATTGGGCGGTACGCACGGACGTTCCCCTGCTGGAGCGTCTGCGTTATCTGTGTATCGTTTCGTCCAACCTGGACGAGTTCTTCGAAGTGCGCGCAGCGCCCCACATCACGGCGGCCAAGAAAGGTGAGACCAAGGGGCTCTATACCGTGGGCTCATTTGAGGCGCTGTCTGCCAAGGTCCACGATCTGGTGGAGCGCCAGTACAGCCTGTACAACGACGACCTGGTGCCCGCATTTGCCCAGCATGGCATCCGCATCGTTGGCCATGGTGATCGGTCGTCTGAGCAAAAGCGCTGGGTGCACGACTACTTTGTGCGCGAAGTCCGTCCCTTGCTGATTCCTGTGGGGCTGGATCCGGCGCACCCGTTCCCGCAGGTTGCCAACAAGTCATTGAACTTTATCGTTCGTCTTAAAGGGCGGGACGCTTTTGGCCGTGAGAATGAAATCGCTATCGTTAAAGTGCCTCGCGCGCTGCCACGTTTGATCCGCATGCCAGCCAAGGTAGCACCCAAGGAGGCGCTTTTCGTCAGTCTGTCGAGCATCATCCGCGCGCACCTTGAGGACCTCTTTCCGGGCCGTGAGGTGACTGAGTTCTCGCAATTTCGCGTCACGCGCCACTCTGATCTGGCACTGGATGAGGAAGACGTGCGCAACCTGCGCACCGCCCTGCGTCAAGGACTGCAGCACCGCCACTACGGTCAAGCGGTACGGTTGGAGGTGTCGGCTGGTTGCTCGAAGTTCCTGTCTGACTTCCTTCTGGAGCAGTTTGGCCTTCCGGCTGCGGCCTTGTACCGTGTGCACGGCCCGGTGAATCTGGTACGGCTGACGCAGCTGGTGGACCTGGTCAACGACCCTGCATTGTTGTTCCCGGCTTGGAGTTCATCGTGGCCCCGCCAGTTGCAGCCGGGTGCGTCCATCATGGACCAGTTGCGCCAGCGGGATGTGCTGATTCATCAGCCCTTTGAGAGTTTCGATGGCCTGCTGGCCTTCTTGCGCGAAGCTGTGAACGATCCTCAGGTGTTGGTTATCAAGCAGACCATCTACCGCACTGGCGCTGACTCCGAGCTGATGGACCTGCTGTCCGAGGCCGTGCGTCGGGGTAAAGAGGTGATGGCGGTTGTGGAACTCAAGGCGCGTTTTGATGAAGAGGCCAACATCAACTGGGCTGAGGCGCTGGAGTCGATTGGCGCGCAGGTGGTGTATGGCGTGGTGGGTCTCAAGACGCACGCCAAGATGCTGCTGGTCACGCGCAGGGAAGGGCGACAGTTGCGGCGCTACGGGCATCTCTCCACAGGCAACTACAACGTGCGCACAGCCCGTCTGTATACCGATCTGAGCTACCTGACCGCCGATGAGGAAACCACGGCGGACATGGATGGCGTGTTCAACCACCTGGCCAGCCAGAACCGCCCGCCCAAACTGCGCAAGCTCATGCTGGCGCCCTTCCACCTGCACCGCCGCATGGTCGAGAAGATTGAGCAGGTTGGGCTGGCGGCGGGCCGTGGCGAGGATGCGCGGATCGTTGCCAAGATGAATGCCCTCACCGATGAGACGCTGATTCGCGCTCTCATTCTGGCGGGGCAGCGCGGTGCGCGCATTGACCTCATCGTACGCGGAGCCTGCATGCTGGCGGCGCAGGTGCCGGGCGTCACGGACAACATCCGTGTTCGCTCGGTGATCGGCCGTTTTCTGGAGCACACACGCGTTTTCTACTTTCGGGCGGATGGGGAGGAGGACTTGTACCTCTCCAGTGCCGACTGGATGAACCGAAACATGATGCGTCGCGTTGAGCTGGCCTGGCCCGTGACGGACCCTGGCCTGCGCCAGCAGATCGTGGATGAATGCCTGGTGGCCTACCTGCACGATGACAGGGATGCCTGGACATTGAACGCGCGGGGCGCCTACGACCGTGCGCCTCGACCGGGTGTTGGATTGGGTGCGCAGGATGCCTTGATGGTGCGCTATGGGCCCGCTGCGGCCATTTCCCGGATCGAGCAAAGGACGGCATGATGGACCTGATCCTGTGGCGTCATGCGGAAGCTGAAGAGGCTGCGGACGGCAGCGATGATCTGGCGCGGGCGCTGACTTCACGGGGGGAAAAGCAGGCCGCTCGCATGGCCGCATGGCTGGACCGCCAGTTGCCCGAAGGCTTGCGCGTGTTGGCCAGCCCGGCGCGGCGAACCGAGCAGACGGCCAATGCCCTGGGGCGCAAGTTCAAGATGCGGGCAGAACTGCTTCCGGGCGGGAACGTTGAGGATCTGTTGGAGCTGGCCCAGTGGCCCCGCTCCAAGGGTGCCGTGCTGATCGTTGGGCACCAGCCTGTGCTGGGCCAGACCATTGCTCAGTTGCTGGAGCTTCAGGCGACGGAATGTGCCGTTCGCAAGGGCGCTGTGTGGTGGCTGCGCCAGCGCCAGAGGTTGGACCAAAGCCAGACTGTGCTGCTGACCGTGCAGTCGCCGGAGTTCCTGTAGTGCAATTGGTGCGGAAAACTGAGCGCAGGCGGGGTGGCATGCCTTCGCCCTCCATCGCCCGGTTCCGCTAGCGGCTTTGCCTTATTTGCGTGATTTCGAGCCGGCCTTTGCTGCCGGTGCCGCAGTGGGAGCCACTACGGCCTCTGCTTTGGGACGCCCAGTCTTGATGGAGGGCACGGCCTGCAAAGCACTGCGCAGTGCGCTGTCAGACAGGCCCGCCAGTACCTTGAGGCCTGCGCGCAGCAACTCGCTTTTCTTGACCGGCTGGGCCAAGGTGGCTGCGCGCTGCTTGAGCGTTTCGATTACTGCGTACTCATCCTTGGGGATGGTGAAGCTGTCGCGCACCAGTTTGGGTTTCTTGACTTTGACGTCCTTGGCCGGCTTGGGGGCTGCTGGCGCTGCAGTCTTGGGCGTAGCAGGCTTTTTGGCTGCAGCTGGCTTCTTTGCTGCGATCTTTTTTGCAGGCTTGGATGCCGTGGTTGCTGCGGGTTTGGCAGCTTTTGCTGCCGGTGCGGCCGGTGTCGGTGTGGATGCCGTCGGGGAGGCGGGGGTGCTGGGCGCGGCGGAAGCGTTGGTCATGGCAATAAAAATTAAACGGTATAAACAGTTTATATAGTTTATTGCTGATGTTCATGGCAGGTCAAGGGCCAGCTCCCACGGCGTTTTCTGCCAGGCTTGTGTTTCCTCGCGCAGCAGATGTGCTGACTGCGGGTAGGCGGTGGCCCAGCCGGACCGCGTACGGACGTGAAAGCGTTGTCCATCGCGATGCAATGCCAGTCCTGCTGTGTCTGGGTCGCGGCGCGCGTGGCACAGGGCTACGGCAAGCCGCAAGCTCAGTAGTTGAAGCACAAAAGTAGAGTCGTCCAGCTCAACGCCCAGCTTGCGGACCTTGCCCCGTTGCCCTTGCACCAGCACGCCGAGCCGGTGCAGTTCAGGCACGGCAAAGCCAGCGGCATCGGTGTTGTCAAGGATGTAGGCGCCGTGGCGGTGAGAGTCGCTGTGCGAAATGAGGCAGCCTATCTCGTGCAGTCGGGCCGCCCAGTCCAGTTTGCGCGATGCCCGCTCGCTGTCCAGGGGGGCTGCTTGGTCAAACAGCGTGCAGGCTGTGCGTGCCACCCGTTCCGCATGCTCCATGTCTACGCCAAAGCGCTGCATGAGCCCGTTTACGGTGGTGGTGCGAAGATCGGTTTGGGGCTGCTCGCGGTCCAGCAGGTCGTAGAGCGCGCCTTGGCGCAGGGCGCCTTGCGCCACCTGCATTTCGTTGATTTCCAGCAAATCAAAAATGGCGCGCAACACACTGATTCCGCCGCCAATGACCGCGCGTCGCTCTTCTTTGAGCCCTTCCAGGCGCAAGCGGTCTGCATTTTGTGCACGCAGAATGCGGTCATGGAGCCAGCTCAGGCCATCGCGCGTGATGAGGCCTTCTGGGCCGCCTGCGGCTGCAAGGACATCCCCCACTGCGCCTGCTGTGCCCGAAGAGCCATAGGCGACCTCCCATGCATCGGGGCGGAAGGTCGTCAGCGCCTCGTCCAGCACCGCTTTGGCCGCAATTTCTGCTGCCAGGAAGGCCTGGGCGGTGAATTCGCCGCGGGCAAAGTAGCGCTGTGACCACGCCACGCTGCCGACGCGAAACGACGCGACCGCGTGTGGGGTGAATTGCTGACCCAGGATGAACTCGGTGGAGCGCCCCCCGATATCAACGACCAGCCGCCTTTCATCTGATTGCGGCAGAAGCCGAGCCACGCCCTGGTAGATCAGGCGGGCTTCTTCGGGGCCGGACACCACGTCGATGGGGTAGCCCAGCACTTCGCTGCCGCGTGACAGAAATTCTTCGCGGTTGCGGGCTTCTCGCAGGGTTTGGGTGGCCACTGCCCGAACCTGGGCGCGTGGGAAACCTGCCAACCGTTCGCCAAACCGTGCCAGACAGGCCCAGCCGCGCTCCATGGCGTCCCGTGTCAGGTTTCGATCTTCGTCCAGCCCGTTGCCCTGGCGCACGGTCTCCTTGAGGTATTCCACCCGTTGTACGTGACCGAACTCGTAGCGCCCGATTTCCAGGCGAAAGCTGTTGGAGCCGAGGTCTACCGCGGCGAGGCGTGTGCCGTTCTGCATGTGATTCTGGTGAAAGCGTCGTGCGGCATCGTACCGCGAGCTTTCAGAGGTGCTGGGGCTGCAACCCCTCTGCCAGTCGGAGGAGGGGCTCGTAAAACCTCAGAAGTATGTTCCCTGTTTGTGACGAATGGGTGACTTCTTTTGGGGGCATGCGTTCACATGTATGGCAGTGAGCGCAGGAAGGGTATTTGTGTCACTGAATTGTCATCTTGCGCGCCTAGAGTTCAGCCTGTTCCTGTTAACCCTAGCCAAAAGGTACTGAATAATGAAACGCGCATTTCTCAAAACCGTTGCTGTAGCCTTGGCCTCGTTGGCCGTCGGCAGTGCCTTCGCAGCGGATATCACCGGTGCGGGCGCAACCTTTCCGTTCCCCATGTACGCCAAGTGGGCAGAAGCTTACAAGAAGGAAACGGGCACGGGGCTCAACTATCAGTCCATCGGATCTTCCGGCGGCATCCGCCAGATCCGTGCCAAGACCGTTGTTTTTGGTGCCACGGACGCTCCAGTGTCCGGCGCTGACTTGGACAAGGACGGTATGGTTCAGTTTCCCGCCATCATTGGTGGCACGGTGCCTGTGATCAACCTGGACGGTTTCAAGCCCGGCGAACTGCGTGTAACGGGCCCGGTGCTGGCAGAAATCTTCCTCGGCAAGATTTCCAAGTGGAATGATGCCAAGCTCTCCGCGCTGAACCCCGGCAAGACCCTGCCTGACCAGAACATCACCGTGGTCCACCGCGCAGATGGTTCCGGCACCACCTTCAACTGGACCGACTACCTGTCCGCTGTCAGTAAAGAATGGGCGGATTCAGTGGGCAAGGGCGCGGCCGTGAAGTGGCCCGCAGCCTCTTCGGTGGGTGGCAAGGGCAACGAAGGCGTGGCCGCCAACGTGACCCGCGTAAAGGGCGCTGTTGGTTATGTTGAATACGCCTACGTCAAGAAGAACAACATGACGTTCCTGCAACTGCAGAACGCCGATGGCAAGTATGTGAGCCCTGATGACGCCACGTTTGCCGCCGCTGCTGCCAGCGCCGACTGGTTCAGCGTGCCTGGCATGGGTATCTCGATGGTGAACGCCAAGGGTGCCAACAGCTGGCCGGTCAGCACCGCCTCTTTCATCCTCATGTACAAGGACCCTGCCGACAAGGCGCAATCGGCTGAAGTTCTGAAGTTCTTTGACTGGGCATTCAAGAACGGCAAGGGCATGGCCGCAGAACTGGACTATGTGCCCCTGCCCGACAGCCTGACCGCTGAGATCCGTTCCAAGGCGTGGTCGCAAATCAAGAAGTAAGCAGTCTGCTCCAAAATAGCGCCCATCGGTCGGCCTGGCTGGCCGATGGGCGCTGGTTTGTGGGGCCTCCAGAAGCCAGATGGGAGTCAACATGAGCGTGGGAACCACCATGAGTTCACAACCCGCGTCTGTCAAAGTGACGGGCGCCCCCACTAAGTCGATGGTGTCGATTGCCAAGCGGCAGCGACTTCAGGACATATTTTTCCATCGGCTGACCCAGAGTCTGTCCCTGTTGGTGCTGGCCGCGTTGCTCGGCATCATCGTCTCGCTTTTCATCTACGCCTGGCCCGCTTTTCACAAGTTTGGCGCCCAGTTCATCTGGCGCGTGGAGTGGGACATCGTCAACGAAGAATTCGGTGCAGCCATCGCCATCGTGGGCACCCTGGCCAGCGCAGGCATCGCGCTGCTGATCGCCGTGCCGCTTGCCTTCGGTATCGCGCTGTTCCTGACCGAAACCTGCCCCGTGTGGCTGCGGCGCCCGCTCGGCACCGCTGTGGAGCTGCTGGCGGCGGTGCCGTCCATCATCTACGGCATGTTCGGCCTGTTCGTTTTCGCGCCGCTGTTTGCAGACTACTTCCAGATGCCGGTGCAAAAGCTGCTGGGCTCCATGCCGCTGGTGGGCTTCCTGTTCGGTGGCAGCACCAACGGCTTTGGCATCCTGGCGGCGGGCATCGTGCTGGCCTTCATGGTGTTGCCTTTTGTGGCCGCCGTGATGCGCGATGTGTTCGAGATCGTGCCGCCCATCCTGCGTGAGTCGGCCTATGGGCTGGGCTGCACGACGTGGGAAGTGGTGCGCCGCGTGGTGCTGCCCTACACACAAAAGGGCGTGATCGGTGGCGTCATGCTGGGCCTGGGGCGCGCTTTGGGCGAGACCATGGCGGTGACGTTCGTGATCGGCAATGCCAACCGCATGCCCACCTCGCTGTTCTCGCCAGGCACGTCCATCGCCTCCACGCTGGCCAACGAATTCGGCGAGGCTGCCGACTTCCATTTGTCCACGCTGTTCGCCCTGGGCTTCCTGCTCTTCGTGATCACCTTCGTGGTGCTGTCGGCGGCCAAGATCATGCTGCTGCGCGCCGAGAAGGCCAAGGGCCTCTGAGCCCGCCATGAAACCCTCCAACGAGACAAGCTCCATGGAATTCAATCAACAACTCTACAAGAAGCGCCAGCGCTCCAACGCCATCGGTCTGACCCTGTCGCTGGGCGCCATGGTGCTGGGTCTGTTTGTGCTGCTCTGGATCCTGAGCGTGCTGCTGTCCAACGGCTTCGCCGCACTGGACTGGAACATGTTCACCCAGTCCACGCCGGCCCCCGGCTCCGAGGGCGGTGGCCTGGCCAACGCCATCGTGGGCAGCCTGATGATGGTGGGTTTCACCGTGCTGGTGTCCACACCCATCGGCGTGCTGGCGGGTGTGTACCTGGCCGAATACAGCGGCCAGAGCAAGACCGCAGAGCTGACCCGCTTCGTGACCGACATCATGCTGTCGGCGCCGTCCATCGTGCTGGGGCTGTTCGTCTATGCGATCGCCGTGGCCACGGTGGGCAACTTCTCCGGCTGGGCCGGCAGCTTGGCGCTGTCGCTGATCGCCGTGCCCGTGGTCGTGCGCACCACCGAGAACATGCTGCGCCTGGTGCCCGGCAGCCTGCGCGAAGCGGCCTTTGCCCTGGGCGCGCCGCGCTGGAAGGTGTCCACCATGGTCACCCTGCGCGCGGCCCGCAGCGGCGTGATGACCGGTCTGCTGCTGGCTGTGGCCCGCATCAGCGGCGAGACCGCGCCCTTGCTGTTCACGGCGCTCAACAACCAGTTCTTCAGCACCAACATGAATGCGCCCATGGCCAACCTGCCCGTGGTGATCTTCCAGTTTGCGCTGAGCCCCTATGAAAACTGGGTGCGTCTCGCCTGGGGCGGCGCACTGCTCATCACACTCTCGGTGCTGATTCTCAACGTCGTGGCGCGGGTCTTCCTGCGCGAAAAGAGCCGTGCCTGACCGGGCCGCCAACGTACGCAGACACAACCAGACAGTCTCCATTTTCAGGATTTGACAATGAACGCCACTGCTACCGCCACTGCCAGCAAGAACGCGCTGGAACTGCGCAACCTGAGTTTTTTCTACGGCAAGTTCCAAGGCCTGCGCAACGTGAGCCTCGACATCGCCGAGCACAAGGTCACGGCCTTCATCGGCCCTTCTGGCTGCGGCAAGTCCACGCTGCTGCGCACGCTCAACCGCATGTACAGCCTCTACCCCGGCCAGCGTGCCGAGGGCTCCATCAACTTCTATGGCCAGGACATCCTGGACGCCAAGCAGGACATCAACCTGCTGCGCGCCCGCATCGGCATGGTGTTCCAGAAGCCCACGCCATTCCCCATGTCCATCTACGACAACATCGCCTTCGGTGTGAAGCTCTACGAGTCGCTGAGCAAGAGCGAAATGGACGACCGCGTGGAATGGGCGTTGTCCAAGGCCGCGCTCTGGACCGAGGTGAAGGACAAGCTGCACCAGAGCGGCCTGTCGCTGTCCGGCGGCCAGCAGCAGCGCCTGTGCATTGCCCGCAGCGTGGCCGTGAAGCCTTCGGTGCTGCTGCTCGACGAGCCCACCTCGGCGCTGGACCCATTGTCTACCGCCAAGATCGAAGAGCTGATCGACGAGCTCAAGCACGACTACACCATTGCCATCGTGACCCACAACATGCAGCAGGCTGCACGCTGCAGCGACTACACCGCCTACATGTACCTCGGGGAGATGATCGAGTTCGGTGCCACCGAGCAGATCTTCTTCAAGCCCGAGCGCAAGGAAACCGAAGACTACATCACCGGCCGTTTCGGCTAAGGAGACAACGAGATGCCCGATAAACATCTTTCCTCGCAGTTCGACAGCGAACTCAACAGCGTCTCCGCCCGCGTCATGGAGATGGGCGGCCTCGTGGAGTCGCAGATCCGCCAGGCGGTCTACGCCCTGTCCCAGTTCAGCCTGGAGGCGGTGGAGACAGTCGCCTCGATGGAGACCCGCATCAATGCGATGGAGGTCGAGATCGACCAGGAGCTGTCTTCCATCATTGCCCGCCGCCAGCCTACCGCGCGCGACCTGCGCCTGCTGCTGGCCTTCTCCAAGGCCACGGCCAACCTGGAGCGCATGGGCGACGAGGCCAACAAGATGGCCCGCATGGTGCGCTCCATCATCGAGAGCGGCGCACCGCGCTCGCTGCCGTCTAGCGACCTGCGCACCGCGGCCGAGCTGGCATCGGGCCTGCTGCGCAAGACGCTGGACGCGTTTGCGCGCCTGGACGTGAAGGCCGCCGTCGCAATCCTCAAGGAAGACGACCTCATCGACAAGGAGTTCGACGGCTTCGTGCGCAAGCTAATCACCTACATGATGGAAGACCCCCGCACCATCTCGCCCAGCCTGGACCTCTTGTTCCTGGCCAAGGCGATCGAGCGCATCGGAGACCATTCCAAGAACGTGGCCGAGCTGATCATCTATCTGGTCAAGGGCAAGGATGTGCGCCACACTGCCCTCGACGAGATCGAGTCGGCCGTGCTGTAAGAAAGGGCTTTGGCACACCTATGAGAAAGCTCCCACGCGTCCTCATCGTGGAGGACGAACCCGCGATTGCCGAGCTGATTGCCGTCAATCTGCGCCACAACGGTTTCCAGCCTTTCTGGGCGGAAGACGGCGACTCCGCCCAGCGTGAGCTGGACGCCGTGCTGCCGGATGTCATCCTGCTCGACTGGATGCTGCCTGGCCAGAGCGGCCTGTCGCTGGCCCGCAAATGGCGTGCGGACAGCCGCACCAAACCCATCCCCATCCTCATGCTCACCGCCCGGGGCGACGAGCCGGACAAGGTGGCGGGCCTGGATGCGGGCGCTGACGACTACATCACCAAGCCGTTTTCCACGCAAGAGCTGCTGGCCCGTATCCGGGCCGTGTTGCGCCGCCGCGCACCCGAGCAGGTGAGCGACAGCGTGACCATTGGCGAGCTGGTGCTGGATGCCGCGACCTACCGTGTGTCGTTCCAGGCACAGCCCCTCAAGGTGGGCCCGACCGAATTCAAGCTGCTGCACTTTTTGATGAAGCATGCCGAGCGCGTGCACAGCCGCTCGCAGCTGCTCGACAAGGTGTGGGGTGACCATGTCTTCATCGAGGAGCGCACGGTGGACGTGCATGTCAAGCGCCTGCGCGAGGCGCTGGGGGCGGCCTCTGTGATGGTGGAAACCGTGCGCGGTGCGGGCTACCGGCTCACGGCGCAGCCGCAGGTGCAACTCCAGGCTTGAGGGCAGGGCTTACCAGCCCGGTGTTTGGGTATTGAATGGGGCGCACGCGTTGCGCCCCTGGCTTTTTGAGAAGGCTTTGCTGAGCGCATGCTGTGGCGAATAACGTATTTCCTGGTCTGGCAAATTGCAGGCGGAGGACTGGGCTGGTGGGAGGCAGGCCCCTGGGGTGCTGCCTTGGGGGCAGCGCTGGCGGGCTGGGCCTGGTTTGTCTGGGACCTGCTGCGCGGCGTGCGCGTGCTGCGCTGGTTGCGCACCGGCGATCTGGCCGATGTGCCCGCGATGCGTGGCATCTGGGGCGAGGCGGCAGACCGTGCCCGGCGCCTGCTGCGCAAGCAGGAGGCGCTGGTCCGTGACAGCCAGGACCGGCTGCAAGAGATTCTGGCGGCGCTGCAGGCATCTCCCAATGGCGTGGTGCTGCTCGATGCGCAGGGCCGCATAGAGTGGTGTAACCAGATGGCGGCGAGCCAGTTTGGTTTTGATGCCCAGCGCGATGTGATGCAGTCCATTGGCAACCTGCTGCGCAACCCCGAGTTCACGGCCTACTTTGCCGCCAAGGATTTCTCCAGCGACGTGGTGCTGGAAGGGCGCTTGAGCACGCCGTCACGGCCGGTGCGCATCTCGGTGCACCTGCACCCCTATGGCGATGGGCGCACCTTGCTGCTTTCGCGCGATGTCACGGCGCTGGAACAGGCCGATGCCATGCGCCGCGACTTTGTGGCCAATGTGTCGCACGAGATCCGCACACCGCTCACCGTGCTGACGGGGTTTGTCGAAACCCTGCAGACCCTGCCGCTGAGTGCCGACGAACGCGCCCGCTACCTGGGCATGATGGCGCAGCAGGCCCAGCGCATGCAAAGCGTGGTGCAGGACTTGCTCACGCTGTCGCGCCTGGAGGGCAGCCCGCTGCCCGGCATGGCCGAATGGACTCCCGTGCAGTCGCTGATGCAGCGCTGCGAGGAGGAGGGCCGCGCCTTGTCGGCACTGCTCACGCAGAACCAGCCGCGCACGCACGAGATCCGCTTCCCGTCGGCCGAGGTTTTGCGCAGCGAGGGGGACATCGCAGGGGTGCCTGCCGAGCTGCAAAGCGCCTTGTCCAACCTGGTCAACAATGCCGTGCGCTACACGCCTGCAGGTGGCTCCATTGCGGTCGTGTGGGAGCGCAAGGAAGATGGCGGTGCTGTTTTTTCAGTACAGGACACCGGCCCCGGCATTGCCCCCGAACACATTCCGCGCCTGACGGAGCGGTTCTACCGCGTGGACCGCAGCCGGTCGCGCGAGACAGGCGGCACGGGCCTGGGCCTGGCCATCGTCAAGCATGTGCTGCAGCGCCACGGCGCCACGCTGGACATCTCCAGCACCCTGGGCAAGGGCTCGGTGTTTTCGGTCACCTTCCCGGCGAACCGGCTGCGCGGTTTTGCCCTGCAGGGCTGATGGCCCGCCAGAGCATGGCCACAAACAGCGCGGCTGTGGCCGCCAGGGCGATGGCACTGGCGGCCCAGAACGGGGTGGGTGACGGGCTCTGGGCCCAGGGCCCGCTGCCCGCGTAGGCCAGCCAGTAGCCCCCACCCAGGCCAGCACCCCAGAGCAAGGTGCAGTACACGGCCAGGGGAGCCAGGGTGATGCGGTAGCAGCGCAGCACAAACACGCACAACGTCTGCAGTGCATCGGCTGCGTGGTAGGCGGCCACCCACACCAGCACGCTCCCGGTCATGGCCACCACGCTGGCGTTGGCAGAGTACACGCTGCCAATATGATCTTTTGCTATCAATAAAATAGCTGCAAAGACAATACCAGCAGGCGCGGAGAGCATAAAACCTATAAAAACAACCTTGCGGGCCTGCGCGGGGTTGCCTGCACCCAGCCAGTAGCTGACCCGTGCACTGGTGGCAATGGCCAGCGACAGCGGCACCATGTAGAGCACGGCCGCCAGATTGGCAGCAATCTGATGGGCTGCAGATGCCGTGGTGCCCTGGCGCGCGATGAACAGTGCCATCAGCGTGAACGAGGTCACCTCGACCATCACGGCCAGACCCGCCGGAATACCCAACCGCGCAAAGCCCGCGATGGTGGGCCAGTGGGGTGGCTCCATGCACCGCCACAGGCCCAGGGGTTCGTAGAGGTCCTGGGTGCGCAGCAGCCAGATGGCCACAGCCAGCATGCTGCAGTTGACGACCAGCGTGGCCCAGGCGCAGCCCACCACGCCCTGCGCGGGCAGGCCCACACCACCAAACGTGAACCACACCGACAGCGGCAGCTTGATGAACAGCGAGCCCACCTGCAGCCAGGTGACCAGCTGGGGCCGGCCCAGGGCCTGGTTCAGCGTGCTGTAGATGCGGAACAGCAGGGCCGGGGGCAGCGCCAGTGCCAGCACGGCCAGGTAGTTTTCCACGTCGTGCTGCAGGGCGGCGGGCACATCGGTCCAGCGCAGGATGGGCCCGGGGGAGAGCAGGATGGCCATGCCCGCCAGCGAGGCCGCACCGCACAGGTACAGGGCCTGGCGCAGCGAGCGGCCCACCCCCTCGGTTTCGCGCGCACCGCGCTGCTCCGCCCACACGGGCAGCAGCGCCTGCAACACACCAATCAGTGCCACATAGACGCTGATGAAAATGGCTGAGCCCACGGACAGCGCGGCGAGCGACGATTCGCTGTATCGGCCAGCCACGATGGTGTCCGTCACGCCAAACGCCATGACAGCCAGTTGACCCGCCAGCACCGTGAGCGCGTGCCGGGTGATGGTGGATCGCTCGGACATCAGCGCGCCGGACCCTTGCGGCGCATCAGCAGAAGGTGATCGTTCTTGTCGGTGGGGCGGGGCAGGGTGGCCTTGGGCTCCCACAGGGCGGCGTTGACCATGCGTTCGGACGCGGGCCACGAGGCAATGTCTGCCAGCAGCCACTGGCACTCGTCCTGCAAACCGGCCCGCTGCAGCGAGAGCTGGCCGTGGTATTGCAGCGCGGCCACCTGGGCGCGGCTCAGCCCCACCGTCTGGATGCACCCGGGCTCGGGTCCCATGGCTGCCAACACGCTGCGCACCTGCGGGGTGTAGCTGCGTGCATAGTCCAGCAGCGGCAGCCACAGCGTCATCAGCAGCACCCAGCCCAGGGCTGCGCCGCCAGCGGGCAGTACCAGGCTCTTCCAGATGGGGGCGCGGTTGCGGGAGGCGCGCCACCAGACCAGGCCACACCAGCCCACTGTGGCGGCCAGGGCCACCACCAGCGCCAGCGCCGAAAACTGCGGCACGAACCCCGGCGCCAGCTTGGCCACGTTGGCGGCGGGCTTGGCGGGAACGCCGGTCTGCATGGCAATCCAGATCACCCAGATCGCCAGCGCGGACACCGTGAAGAACAGCAGCGTGAACCAGTCGATCAGTGCCCCCACGCTGCGGCGCAGGGTCGGCAATGCAAATGCGGCCAGCGCGGCCATGGCGGGCAGACCCAGCAGCAAAGCTCGGTCGGCGGGCTGGGTGGTGAGGGTGGCGGCAACGGACACCACCGAGAACCACAGCGGCAGCAGCAGGTGCCGGTGGCCCCGGCGGCTCACGATCTGCTTACGCCAGCGCCACAAAGTCCACAGTGCCAAAGGCCAGGCGGGCCAGCCAAACCAGATGAGCAGCCGCACCAGGCTCTGCCATTCCTTGCCACCTGTGTTGCCGCCCACAATGCGCCAGCGCCACAGATCCAGCGTCCAGGCAGCCCATGCGGCCAGCAGCGTGACTGCCAGCAGACCCAGTGCCCAATGCCAGCGGCGGTCGGCGCTGCTGCCGGGGGCCAGCACCACCAGCACCATGCTGCCCACGCCCAGCATCGCAGCCAGGGCGGGGGCCCCTGCCAGCGTCAGCCCGAGCAGGCCCGCCACCAAGGCCACGGCTGGCGCAACAGTGCGGTGGGGCATTGCGGCCACGGCAAAGAAGAGCAGCGCCGTGCAGCTGAGCTGCACCAGATAACTGGTGGTCTCGTGCGACAACTGGGCCAGTCCCAGGCACGCAATCAAGGCCAGCAAGGCACCATCGGCGATAGCGCGGGCATAGTCGAGTGGAGGTGCTTCGCCACCAAACGCAAACGCCACCGGCTGTGCGCCGGGGCTGCGGGCCAGGTAGTACACGCCGTACCAGGTGGCAACGAGCGTGAGGGCCAGCAGCCCTGCAAACGGAATGCGCACAGCCATTTCGGCTGACAACCAGGAGGGCGCAATCTGCATGGCCCAGGCACCCAGCCAGTAGGGCAGCAAGCCTTCTGTCTCGGGCGGCATGCCACCCAGCAAGGGTCTCAGCCACGGAGTGCGGCCCTGGGCCAGCTCCAGCATGTAGCCAAAGGCCGTGACATCGGCATTCTTCCAGGGGTCACGCCCGACAAAGCCCGGCACCACATAGGCAATGCACAACAACAGCAGTGCCCAGCGCGGAAGCGGGCTCACGGCATTCTGGGTAACGATGGCGGGGGTGGGTGGGGTCACGCGTCAGTGGGCAGCAGGGCGAAGAGCCACCGAGAATAAAGGCAAAAACAAAGAAAAAGGCAGCACGGTTGCCCGGGCTGCCTTTTTTGCGAGAACGCAGGGGCGAATTACTTCGCTGCGGTCTTGCCGAAACGGTTGCGGAAGCGCTCCACGCGGCCACCCATGTTGTCCACGGACTTTTGCGTGCCGGTGTAGAAGGGGTGCGATTCAGAGGAGGTGTCCAGCTTGAACAGCGGGTATTCCTTGCCTTCGAAGGTTTCGGTTTCCTTGGTGTTCACGCACGAACGGGTCACGAACTTGAAGCCGTTGGACAGGTCCGAGAACAGAACTTCGCGGTAGTTGGGGTGAATGCCTTCTTTCATGATCTTCCTTTGAGTCAACTGCGGGAGCCGCACCGGCCAGTCCGATGTACTTTCCGCAAGAAAAAGCTCTCTATTATGGCACAGGCTGAGAATCAGCCCCCGCGCCTCATCATGTCAAAGAAGTCCACATTGGTCTTGGTGGCCTTCATGTTCTTGATCATCAGCTCCATGGACTCGATCTCGTCCATGTTGTACATGAACTGGCGCAGGATGCGGGTCTTCTGCAGGATCTCGGGCGCCAGGAGCAGCTCTTCGCGGCGCGTGCCGCTCTTGTTGAGCTCGATGGCGGGGAACACGCGCTTTTCGTACAGGCGGCGGTTCAGGTGGATTTCACAGTTGCCTGTGCCCTTGAATTCTTCAAAGATCACTTCGTCCATGCGGCTGCCGGTATCGACCAGCGCCGTGGCGATGATGGTGAGCGAGCCACCTTCCTCAACTTTGCGCGCAGCGCCAAAGAAGCGCTTGGGGCGCTGCAGTGCAGCGGCATCCACGCCGCCGGACAGCACCTTGCCGCTGGAGGGCACGACGTTGTTGTAGGCGCGGGCCAGGCGGGTGATGGAGTCCAGCAGGATCACCACGTCCTTTTTCAGTTCGACCAGGCGCTTGGCGCGTTCGATCACCATTTCGGCCACATGCACGTGGCGGGCGGCAGGCTCGTCGAAGGTGGAGGCGATGATGTCGCCCTTCACCGTGCGCTGCATTTCGGTCACTTCTTCAGGGCGCTCGTCCACCAGCAGCACCATCAGGTGCACATCAGGGTTGTTGGCCGTGATGGCGTGGGCGATGTGCTGCATCATCACCGTCTTGCCGCTCTTGGGCGGTGCGACGATCAGCGCGCGCTGGCCGCGGCCAATGGGGGCGATGATGTCGATGATGCGGCCGGTGATGTTCTCGTCACCTTTGAGGTCGCGTTCCAGGCGCATCTGTTCCTTGGGGAACAGTGGCGTCAGGTTTTCGAACATCACCTTGTGCTTGTTCTGCTCCGGTGGACCGCCGTTGACCGAGTCCAGTTTGGTGAGGGCAAAGTAGCGTTCGCCGTCCTTGGGCGTGCGCACTTCGCCTTCGATCATGTCGCCGGTGTGCAGGTTGAAGCGGCGCACCTGGCTGGGGCTGATGTAGATGTCGTCGGTGCTGGCGGTGAAGCTCGTGTCGGGGCTGCGCAGAAAGCCGAAGCCGTCAGGCAGGATTTCCAGCACGCCATCCGCAAACACCTGTTCGCCCGCCTTGGCGCGCTTCTTGATGATGGCAAACATCAATTCCTGTTTGCGCATCCGGCCCGTATTTTCGATTTCGAGTTCTTCGGCCTGCTTCAGGACTTCAGACACGTGCAGTGCCTTGAGTTCGTTTAAGTGCATGGAATGACTCCTTGGCGGAGCTGGTAAGAATCTTGGGGGAGGGGGCTGATGCCGGATGGGCTGCTGTTTGCAGGCCCGGCTCGCCGGGGATCTTGGTCCGGCTGCCAATGCGTGCAGACCGGTGATCGAGAGGAATTATGACAGGAAAAAAAGCAGGTGCTTCAGGGGCGCGCAAAGGAGGGGATCACTGCATCTGCCCCCTGGCGCACGGCACGCGCCGCAGCATCCTAAAAAAACGCCCCGCAGGCAGAACACCGGCGGGGCTTTCGGGGGACCAATCAGGCCAGTTGCTGGTCGATGAAGGCGGTCAGTTGCGCCTTGCTCATCGCGCCCACCTTGGTAGCGGCCAGCTGGCCGTCCTTGAACAGCATCAGGGTGGGGATACCGCGGATGCCGAACTTGGCGGGGATCTCGCGGTTTTCGTCCACATTCATCTTCGCGATTTGCAGTTTGCCCTGGTAGGTGCCTGCAACTTCGTCCAAGATGGGGGCAATCATCTTGCAGGGGCCGCACCACTCGGCCCAGTAGTCCACCAGCACGGCGGAGCCGGGTTGGAGCACGTCGGCTTCGAAGCTGGCGTCAGAGACATGTTTGATGAGTTCGCTGGCCATGGCGGAATTCCTTGATTTTGGGCGGGTTGCGACCGGTGTACGTTTAAAGTCAGGGCATTGTGACAGAAACCAATCCCCCATTCACCGGTATGGCCGGGGCTTGCGACGCTATGACTGTCATAGCGAAAAGCGATCAGGGCACCGGCTTGGGCACCGCTCTGTGGAGGGCCGCGCTGGCCCAGGTGGCCGCGCATGCGAGGGCCCATGGCGCCCATTTGGCGCGTACCGTGGTGCTGGTGCCCTACGCCCAGCTCATGCCCTGGGCCCAGCGCCACTGGGCGCTGCAGTTTCCGCAGGGTTTTGCACCCCGCTTTGAAACCACCCGCAACTGGGCGCGCCAGCTGCAGGGTTTTGAGCCATCGGCCGACGACTTTGCGGGCGACGTGGCGCGCGACACCCTCACGGCCCGGGCCTTGCTGGAGCGTGTGGGGCAGGGCGCCCAGCGCGAGATGCTGGCCACGCCATTGCAAGAAGCCGCCGCCCAACTGGCACCCGCCGTAGCAGCCGTGCCCCCGGCGCAGCGCGCCGCCTGGGGCGACGAGGCCCGGCAACTGCTGGCCACCGCCGATGAGGGCAGTAGCCTGCACTATGAAGCCCTGGTGGCGCGCTTGGCGCTGGAATGGGTGCTGGCCTCGCGCCACGCCACCGACGTGTTGTTCGAGCCCGGAGTGCGCGCATCGGTGGACGCTTTGGTGGTGCTCGAAGGCTTTCAATCCGATGCACTGACCCCGGCCCTGGTGACGCATTGGGGTGAGCAAGGCATTTGCGTTGCGCTGCCTTCGTTGGTTGATGAAAGTCCCGCGCCACCCCAGCGCGCTTTGCATGCCGCCACCGATGCCGAAGACGAAGCCCAACGCGCTGCTGCCTGCGTGCTGGCCCATGTTCGCGATGGTCGCGTGCCCGTGGCACTGGCCGCCACCGACCGGGCCTTGATCCGCCGCGTGCTCGCCCACCTGGGTAGCAGTGGCGTGCTGGTGCGTGATGAAAGTGGCTGGATTCTTTCGACCACACGCGCCGCCTCACGGGTCATGGCCGCGCTGCAGGCAGCGGCCTGGAATGCGTCGTCCAACGACGTGCTGGACTGGATCAAACACGCGCCCGCGCTGATGCCAGGAGAGGTCAACCGCCTGGAGCAATGGCTGCGCAAAGGCGTGGTGCAGCACTGGGGCGCCGCCACGGCGCGTGATCTGAGCGCGCAGTCCCACCTGGCCCGCACCGTGGCCACGGTGGAGACCTGGCGCGACACCTTGCGCGCTGCGCGTCCTCTGGCGCAGTGGCTGCCCGCTCTGCGCGCCGTCCTGGAGCAAGCGGGGCAATGGCAGGGCCTGCAGGCCGACCCCGCAGGCATGCGCGTGCTGGCTGCCCTGCGCCTGCAAGACGGCCAGCAGAGCGAGCTGGAAACCTGGGGCGATAGCGCAGGCCGCCGCATGGCACTGGCCGAGTTCACCCGCTGGGTGAAAGACGTGCTGGAAGCCGGGCGTTACGTGGCCGCGCAGGCCGCCGATGCGCCTGTGGTCGTGCTACCCCTGCCGCAGTTGCTGGCCCGACCCTTTGCTGCGGCTGTGCTGCCGGGTTGCGACGAAAAGCGCATGCAAGCCGCCCCCGAGCCTTCAGGCGATTGGTCCCAGTCCCAGCGCGAGGCCTGGGGTTTGCCCACACGCCAGTCACTGGAGGCCGCGCAGCGCGCCGCCTGGACCCACGCACTGCGCACGCCCGTGGTGGATGTGCTGTGGCGCACGGGCGACGAGGGCGGAGAGCCCCTGCTGGCCAGTGCCCTGGTGCTGGCACTGCAGTTGGATGGCGCAGCCTCACCTGGCGCCGACGACCGCGCCGCACGCGAAGTGCTCGCCACCCCCACGCAGCGTCCCCAGCCCGTGGGCCAGACCCTGCCCGTGCAGCAGCTCTCGTCCACTGCGTATTCGGACCTGCGGCACTGCCCCTACCGCTTCTTCGCCCAGCGCCAACTGGGCCTGCGCGAGGCCGACGAGCTGGACGCTGAAGTAGACAAGCGCGACTTTGGCAACTGGCTGCATGCGGTGCTCCAGCGCTTTCATGAAGACCTGCGCGATCAGCCCACCGACGACGCGGGCGAGCGCAGCGCCCGCATGGACGCCGCCGCCGAAGCCGTCACGCGCCAGCAGCGCCTGCAAGAAGGCGACTTTCTGCCCTTTGCCGCAGGCTGGACGCAGCTGCGCGACGGCTACCTGCACTGGCTGGCGGGACACGAACAGCAAGGCGCGATGTTCCGCGAGGCCGAGGTCAAGGCCCGCCAGCCCCTGGGCGACCTGGAGCTGATCGGCACCATCGACCGCATCGACGGCGTCTCCAGCACGGGCGAGCCCACGGTGCTGGTGATCGACTACAAAACCGAAAGCGACAGCGTCACCCGCCAGCGCATCAAGAGCGGCGCGGAAGACACCCAGTTGCCGTTCTACGCCGCCCTGCTGCACCACGACACGCTGCGCGCCGCCTACGTCAACGTGGGCGAGCGCGGCGAGACGCAACTGCACGAACAGGATGAGGTGGTGCACCTGCGCGATGTGCTGATTGAAGGCATCCAGCACGATATGGCCCGCATCGCCGCTGGTGCGCCGCTGCCTGCGCTTGGCGAGGGCTCGGTGTGCGAGTTCTGCGCCGTGCGCGGCCTGTGCCGCAAAGACTATTGGGCAGATGCCGAACAGGCACTGCCCGCGCCAGAGACGCCATGACCGCCAGTATTTCCCCCGCCACCCAGGCCGCCTACGAACACAACGGCCGCCCCGTTTCGCGCGAGGCCTTCTACGCCATCGCCTGCGACCCCGCCCGCAGCGTGGCGGTGGAGGCCTGCGCGGGCGCGGGCAAGACCTGGATGCTGGTCTCGCGCATGCTGCGGGCGCTGCTGGACGGCTGTGCGCCGCACGAAATCCTGGCCATCACCTTCACCAAAAAGGCCGCAGGCGAAATGCGCCAGCGCCTGCAGGAATGGCTGGAGCAGTTCAGCCACAAGCCGCTGGAGGAGCTGATGGCAGAGCTGATTGCACGCGGAATCAGCCCCCAGGGCGCACTGGAAAAGCGCGAGGCGCTGCAAAATTTATACCGCCAGCTGCTCGAAGCTGGCCGCCCCGTGCAGATCCGCACCTTCCACAGCTGGTTTGCCGCGCTGCTGGGCACGGCCCCGCTGGCGCTGTTGCAGCAGCAAGGCCTGCCCGCGCACTTTGAACTGCTGGAAGACGATGCCGAGGCCGTGCGCGAGGTCTGGCCCCCGTTTTTGCAGACCGTGGCCGACAGCGCCAGCCTGCGCTCCGATTACGAAGCCGTCGTAGCCCGCCATGGCCGATCGCAAACGCACAAGGCGCTGGCGGCAGCCCTGGCCAAGCGCGTGGAGTTTGACCTGGCCGACGCGGTGGGCGTGGTCGATGCCTCGGTGCCGCCGTTCCAGCAGGCGTACCCCGAACTGGCTGCGCTGATGGAGCCTGCCGAGGCCCTGCAGACCGAATCTGCCCTGCAGCGTTGGCGCAACCGCGCCAGCGCCCTGGGCGCCGAGTCCAACAAGACCCCGCAAAAGGCGGCCGACGCCATCATCGACGCGCTGGCCTGCACTGACCTGAACCAGCGCCTGGACATGCTGCGCAAAGCCATGTTCGTGGCCAAAGAAGACCGCCTGTCGAAGAACCTGGAGAAGTTCCCCGCCGCGCAAGAGGCCGAGCCCGAACTGCAGCGCCTGCTGGTGGCCCGCCGCCAGCACGAGGCCTGGCAACACCAGCAGCGCATGGCCCGGCTGGCGCGCTGCCTGATTGCGCAATTCGTGGCGGTCAAGCAGCAGCACGGCTGGGTGGACATGAACGATGTGGAGCGCACGGCGCTGGTCATGCTGGCCGACCCGGTGCTCAGTGGCTGGGTGCAGGAGCGGCTGGACGCCCGCATCCGCCACCTGCTGGTCGATGAGTTCCAGGACACCAACCCGCTGCAGTGGCAGGCGCTGCATGCCTGGCTGGCAGGCTATGCGGGCTCGGGCGGCGGCTCGGCCGCGCCCAGCGTGTTCATCGTGGGCGACCCCAAGCAGAGCATCTACCGTTTTCGCCGGGCGGAGCCGCAAGTCTTCATTGCCGCTCAGGCCTTTGTGCGCGACGGGCTGGGCGGCGACCTACTCAGCTGCGACCACACGCGCCGCAATGCGCAGGGCGTGATCGCCGCCGTCAACGCCGTCATGGGCCAGGCCCAGGCGCAGCAAGAGACCAGCGGCTTTCGCGACCACACCACCGAATCCAAACACACGGGCCAGCTGCTGCGCCTGCCCGCCATCATTGATGCGGATGACGACAGCCCAGGCGCCGCGCGCGATCCCCTGGCCTGGCGCGACAGCCTGACCGAACCCCGCCACGAGGCCGAAGAAACCCAGCGCATGCGCGAATGCACCCAGGCCGCCGCCTGGGTGGCCGCGCAGATCGCCAGCGGCACCCCGCCCAAGGAGGTGCTGGTGCTGGCCCGCAAGCGCGACCGCCTGGCCAGCATGCAAGACGCTTTGCGCGCCCTGCACCTGCCCTGTGTGCAGCCCGAAAAAGCCGACCTGTTCGACGCGCCCGAGGTGCAGGACATGGTGGCGCTGCTGGATGTGCTGGTCTCGCCCACGCACGACCTCTCGCTGGCGCGTGCGCTCAAGTCGCCCCTGTTTGGTCTGGGCGATGACGCCCTGGTGGCGCTGGCCGTGTTGCGCCGCCAGCCCGAACATGCAGGCAGCAGCTGGTTTGATTTGCTATCAAAAAATGAGCTATCAGGGCATGACCATCAGGCGGTAGGGGCTATTTTGACCCAATACCAGGCCTGGGTGGGCAGCCTGCCGCCACACGATGCGCTGCACGCCATCTACGAACACGGCGATGTGCTGGCCCGCTTTGCCGCCGCCGCACCCGTCACCCAGCGCCAGACTGTGCAGGCCAACCTGCGTGCGCTGCTGTCGGCAGCGTTGCAGCACGATGGGGGGCGCTACCTCACCCCCTACGCGTTTGTGCGGGCCATGAAAAAGGGGGGCGTGCGCGCCCCCGGCCGGGCCGATGCGCAGGCCATCCGCCTGCTGACGGTGCACGGCGCCAAGGGGCTGGAGGCCGATTGTGTGCTGCTGCTCGACACCGACACCCGCCCGCAAAAAGCCGAGACCATGGGCGTGCTGGTGGATTGGCCGGGCGAGCAGGCTGTGCCCTCGGCCTTCGTCTTTTTGGCCAGCGAATCGAACCCGCCGCCCAGTGCGGTGGACGCGCTGGCTGCCGAGCAGCAGGCCCGCAGCCGCGAAGAGCTGAACATGCTCTACGTGGCCATGACACGCGCCAAGCACTGCCTGGCGCTGTCGTCCGTATTGCCCAGCAATTCCGCACCGGGCAGTTGGTGGAACCGGCTGGCGCCACTGGTCAGTGAGGTCGATGTGGGCATAGCACCCGCACCCGCTGCTGGCGTGCACGCCTCTTCCGGCACATTCACCATCGCCGCGTTGTTGCCACTGCCCGAGGCCCTGCAAAGCGCCCGCAACAAACCGGGGGCGGTGACCACCACCGACCCCAGCGGCCCCACGCCCGTGGCCATGCCCGGCGATGGCGACTCTACGCCTCTGTCGCGCCAGGGCGACGCCATGCATCAACTGCTGGAGCAGGCCGGTGTGGCCGGTGCCCCGCTGGCCGACCTGCGCGCCCACGGTTGGTCTGCCGCGCGCCTGGCCCGCCTGGCTGCCGACCACGACATCACTCCCGCCGCCGCCGAGCAGGCCGCCCGTATGGCGCAGGGCATCCTGGCCGGCGAGGGCGCATGGGCGTGGGAGCCAACGTTGATTCAAACCGCCATCAACGAAGCCCCGCTGCACTACCAGGGCCAGAGCCTGCGCATCGACCGGCTGGTGTTGCGCCGCGCAGCGCAGGCCGAGGATGCTGCTGCAGGATGGTGGGTACTGGACTACAAAAGCGCCACCCAGCCCCAGCGCCAGCAGGCGCTGGTGGCGCAGTTGGAGCGCTACCGCGAAGCCGTGTCGGCACTGATGCCGGGCGAGGCCGTGCATGCCGCCTTCCTCACGGGCGATGGGCGGTTGGTGATGGTGGGGGACGCACCGGGCGGCGCAAGGGCGTCTACCGCCAAACCGACTGGGGTCGGGCATACTCTCGCCCCCGCTGCGCCGGTCGCCCCGGCAAAGCCCGGGCGCGCCGCGCCGGGGCCTGCGGATTCACCGCAAGGCTCTTTGTTCTGACCGGTCCTTCCGGCCCCAACGCAGCGCTACGCCCCCATCTTTTAGCAAGGCCCTTCCGTGTCCCACACCCTTTCTCCTTCCGATACACCCACCCTGTCTGCGGAGACCTTGCAGTGCGATGTGGCCGTCATCGGCGGCGGCCCGGCGGGCCTGATGGCCGCCGAGGTGCTGGCCCAGGCGGGCGTGGCCGTGCACGTGTTTGATGCCATGCCGTCGGTGGGGCGCAAGTTTCTGCTGGCGGGCAAGGGCGGGCTCAACCTCACGCACTCCGAACCGCACGAGCCCTTTGTGGGACGTTATGCCGGGCGCGAGCAGCGGATCGAGCCGCTGGTCCGCGCCTTTGGCGGTCCTGAACTGCGTGCCTGGGCGCTGGGGCTGGGCGTGGAGACCTTCGTGGGCACATCAGGCCGCGTGTTCCCCACCGACATGAAGGCCGCACCGCTGCTGCGCGCGTGGCTGCAGCGTCTGCGTGGGCAGGGGGTGCTGTTCCACATGCGCCACCGCTGGCTGGACTGGGCCGAGGAGGGGGCACTGCGTTTTGACGCACCGGCAGGTGAAGTGCGTGTGGCTGCCAAGGCCGTGGTGCTCGCGCTGGGCGGCGGCAGCTGGGCGCGCCTGGGGTCGGACGGTGCCTGGGTGCCGTTGCTGGCGCAGCGCGGCGTGGCTGTGGAGCCGTTGCGCCCCTCCAACTGCGGCTTTGATGTGCTGCGCGCCGATGCCCCGGTGGGCGAGACGCGCCGTGCCTTTCTGCAAGAACTGCTGGGCCGCACGCCCGCGCCCACGGTGGGCTGGACGCCACATTTTTCAGAGAAGTTTGTGGGCCAGCCCTTCAAGACCGTGGCGCTCAGCTTCACCGACAGCCAGGGCCGCAGCTTCAGCCGCCGGGGCGAGTTTGTGGTCACGGCCACGGGGGTGGAGGGCAGCCTGGTCTACGCCGCTTCGCACCTGCTGCGCGACGAGGTGCAAGCCCACGGCCACGCCACGTTCCACCTCGATCTGTTGCCCGACCACAGCCCGGAGCGTGTGCTGGTGGAGGTGCGCCACCCGCGCGGCTCGCGCTCGCTGTCCAGCCACCTCAAGAGCCGCCTGGGCCTGGACGGCATCAAGGCGGGCATCTTGTATGAACATCTGGGCAAGGACGGCATGAACGACCCCGTGGCCCTGGCCCACGCCATCAAGGCCCTGCCCATCACCGTGGTGGCTGCGCGCCCGCTGGACGAAGCCATCAGCACGGCGGGTGGCGTAGCTTTTGAGGGGCTGGACGCGCAACTCATGGCCTCGGCGTTGCCGGGCGTGTTCTGCGCAGGGGAGATGCTGGACTGGGAGGCGCCCACCGGCGGCTATCTGCTTACCGCCAGCATGGCCAGTGGCCGTGTGGCAGGCGAGGGGGCGCTGCGCTGGCTGGGGGAGTCCGCAGGGGCTTGAGAAGGCGCTGCGGGCAGGGTTTTGGGCGAGCCTGGCAGGCTTGCCTTTGCGCGCTACCGAAATACTGGGGTGGGGAGTTTTTGCGCGAGCGCGCAAAGAAAGAAGAAGTTGACGAGCCTTACCCCCGGCACTGACTCCACAGTTAGGGCTGCTTGGTTCCCCACCTGACCCGGTTGGCCGCTTCACCATGCGAGGAGGCCCGTCACCGCCGATTGTACGCTGGATGTGGGGTGCACTTTTCGACACGCTGCATTGTCCGGATGCCTGCAGGTCTGCCCGGCCCAGCCCGTAGAATCGCCCGCATGTCCTACCTCGTGCTCGCCCGCAAGTACCGCCCCCGCAATTTCACCGAGATGGTGGGGCAGGAGCATGTGGTTCAGGCCTTGTCGAACGCGTTGACCCAGCAGCGCCTGCACCACGCCTACCTGTTCACCGGCACGCGCGGTGTGGGCAAGACCACGGTGTCGCGCATCCTGGCCAAGTCGCTCAATTGCCAGGGCGCAGACGGCAACGGCGGCATCACTGCCACGCCCTGCGGCGTGTGCCAGGCGTGTACCGACATCGACAGCGGCCGCTTTGTGGACTACACCGAGCTGGACGCGGCCTCCAACCGGGGTGTGGACGAGGTGCAAAGCCTGCTGGAGCAGGCCGTCTACAAGCCGGTCCAAGGGCGCTTCAAGGTCTTCATGATCGACGAAGTGCACATGCTCACGAACACGGCGTTCAACGCCATGCTCAAGACGCTCGAAGAGCCGCCCGAATACCTCAAGTTTGTGCTCGCCACGACTGACCCGCAGAAGGTGCCGGTCACGGTGCTGAGCCGGTGCCTGCAGTTCAACCTGCGCCCCATGGCGCCTGAGACCGTGCTCTCGCACCTCACGCAGGTGCTGGCGACCGAGAACGTGCCCGCCGAGCCACAGGCCTTGCGTCTGCTCTCGCGCGCTGCGCGGGGCTCCATGCGCGATGCGCTCTCGCTCACCGACCAGGCCATCGCGTTTGGCAGCGGTCAGTTGCAGGAAGCCGGTGTGCGCCAGATGCTGGGTGCCGTGGACCGCTCCTATGTGTTCCGCCTCATTGACGCGCTGGCCCAAGGCGACGGCAAGACCGTGGTCGAAACCTCGGACGCGCTGCGCATGAACGGCCTGTCGGCCGCCTCCACGCTCGAAGAAATGAGTGCCGTGCTGCAGCGCATGGCCGTGTTCCAGGCTGTGCCGCAAATGGCCGGTGCGGTGGATGCCGACGACCCCGAGGCCGCCGAAACCGCCCGCCTGTCTGCGCTGATGCCCGCCGACGAAACGCAATTGCTCTACAGCCTGTGCCTGCATGGGCGCGGCGAGCTGGGCCTGGCGCCCGATGAATACGCAGCGCTCACCATGGTGCTGCTGCGCCTGCTGGCCTTCAAGCCCGCCGGCGGTGCAGGGGGCTCTGGCGAACCGGCTGAAAAAAAAACTCTGACGCGGGCTGAAACCGCGCCCGCAGGGGCTTCGGCGGCTGCGTCGGCAGCTCTGACATCGCCACCGGCGTTGGCTCCGGCGCGTCCTGCGGCGTCTTCGGCCATGGCTGCGCCGGTGCCACAGCCCGCACCAGCGGTGCCCGTGCCGCCTGTTGCGGCCTCTGTGGTGGCAGCTGCCGTGTCGGCTCCAGCGTCGGCCCCGGCAGCTGCCATAACAGCGCTGGAAGATGCCCCTTCATCAGGAGGCGATGACGCTTCTTTGTCAGAGCCGCCGCCTTGGCCCGGGTCGGAGGACGATGCTGGCACCGCAGGCGGTGCACATGCGGCGCCAGTGGCGCCTGCAGCCGTCACGGCGCTGCCCGTGCGCGAGGTGCAAGGATTTGATCAAAATCGCAGCCCTGCGCGCGCTGATCAAGCGCAAGCAGCTCCTGAATTTGTAGCAATCCCGGTGCGCGTAGCCCCCGAGCCCGGCGTGCGTTTGCAACCGGCTCCCCATTCCGCGCCTGTGCCTGCATCCGCACGCTACACGCCCACCGAAGAAGGCGATGTCTGGCACACCACGGTGCAGCAGATGGTCGCGGCTGAAGCCATCAACGCCCTGGTGCGGGAGCTGGCCCTGCAGTCGCAACTGGTGGCGCGTGACGGTGGCCACTGGCTGCTGCGCGTGGAGCGCGAGTCACTCAACCAGCCCACGGCGCGCGAGCGCCTGCGCGCGGCGCTGGAGGCTGCGGGCCACGCCACCCAGATCAGCGTCGAGGTGGGCGTGGTCATCGACAGCCCCGCCCGCCGCAACGCCGCTGCCGCTGCCGAACGCCAGCGCCGCGCCGAGGAAATTGTGCACAACGACCCCTTCGTGCAATCGCTGATGCGGGACTACGGCGCGAGAATCGTGCCGGGCAGCATCAAACCCGCGTGACCGACGACCACTATTCACTCATTTCAATAGAAACCGAAAAGGAAACCACACCATGTTCAACAAAGGACAACTCGCCGGCCTGATGAAGCAAGCCCAGGCCATGCAGGACAACCTCAAGAAGGCCCAGGACGAACTGGCCTTCATTGAAGTGGAAGGCGAATCGGGCGCGGGCCTGGTGAAGGTGGTCATGACCTGCAAGCACGACGTCAAGCGCATCACCATCGACCCCAGCCTGCTGGCCGAGGACAAGGACATGCTGGAAGACCTGGTGGCGGCAGCGTTCAATGCGGCGGTACGCAAGGCCGAGGAGACTTCGTCGGAGAAGATGGGCAAGCTGACGCAAGGCATGCCAGGCCTCCCCGGCGGCATGAAATTCCCTTTCTGATACTGGCTACCGAGCGGGCCATCTGCGTCGTTGGGCGGTGCTCGGAATCCTCACGTACTTCAAGTACGTTCCGGTTCCTGCGCTCCGTCCGCCTAGCAGCTGATCCCGCTCGCTACGCCCTTGAGGTTGGGGTGTGAAGGCAGGGGGCACATCCCCTTTGCTTTTCCTCACATCCGTTCGAGTTGGCCCTGTTTGCGCCTTACTCATCCAAGCCTTACCAACCCACGCGCCTTACCTCCAGCCTGTCCATGTCCACCACCAATTCTCTCGACGTCCTGATTCAGGCGCTGCGCCGGCTGCCGGGGGTGGGGGTGAAGTCTGCGCAGCGCATGGCGTTTCATCTGCTGCAGCATGACCGGGAAGGGGCGCTGGCACTTTCACGGGCGCTCTCGGAGGCGGTGAGCACGGTGCACCACTGTGCGCGTTGCCATACGTTCACCGAGGCCGAGGTGTGCAGCACCTGCCTGGACCCGGAGCGGGATGCCACGCGGCTGTGTGTGGTTGAAACGCCTGCGGACCAGTCGGCGATGGAGCGCACCGGGGCCTTCAAGGGGCTGTACTTTGTGCTCATGGGGCGGCTCAGCCCGCTGGACGGGGTGGGGCCCAAGGAAATCGGGCTGCAGAAGCTCATGGAGCGGGCCACCAGCGGCGAGGTGCAGGAGGTGATCCTGGCCACCAATTTCAACGCCGAGGGCGAGGCCACGGCCCATGTGATCAGCGAGGCCCTCAAGAGCCGGGGCGTGCATGTGACGCGCCTCGCGCGCGGGGTGCCCGTTGGCAGCGAGCTGGAATATGTGGACCTGGGCACCATAGCGCATGCGCTGGTGGACCGCAGGTGACGGCACCACCCCTGCGTGGCCGTTAAAATACTCACAATTTAATAGCTGCTCGGGCTTATCCATCAGGCGCTGGCGGCCAAAAAAGGTCGAAAACTATGAATACCACCATGCATGTTGCCCGGTTTACCGTGGCCTACTGGTGCGTGCTGATCGCCGCACTGCTGCCCATGGGTTGCGCCTGGCTGGCCAAGAGCGGCAACCTGGGCAAGTCGCGCAAGGACGGCGGCTTTGACAACCACGATCCGCGCGCCTGGATGGCCCGGCAGACCGACTGGCGTGCGCGGGCCAATGCGGCGCAGGCCAACAGCTTCGAGGCGCTGCCGTTCTTTATCGGTGCGGTGATCATTGCGCACCTGCTGGGTGCCGGGCAGACGGTGCTCGACATGCTGGCGCTGCTGTTTGTTCTGCTGCGCATCTTCTACGTGATGATGTATGTCTCCGATATGCCCACGGCCCGCAGCGCTGTGTGGGCGGCGGGTTTCCTGGTCAACGTGGCGATTCTTTTCATCGGCTACCGTTAAAGGCATAGCCCCGGGGCGGGCTACCGCAGGCCGATGTACCCATGGGGTGCATCGCGTGCAAGCGGTCCCGCCACCTCACCTTGTGCTTACGTAGAAACCCGCAGGGAATCTCCCTGATGCGGTCTGTCCCCCTCTGGGGCACGATTGTTGCAATGCAACATTGTTTTGTTTCCTGACCCCATGCCCCTGTCTTTGCTCACCCGCCGTGCCTTTGGCACCGTGTCCGCCCTGTCGGCGGCTGCGGTGTGTGCGCCTGCACTGGTGCGGGCGCAAACCGATGGAGCCATGCTGGGGCGTGTGACCGTGGCGGTGGGCGGGCAGGGGGTGCTTTACCACCTGCCGCTGGCGCTGGCGGATGCCTTGGGCTACTTCCGGGCTGAAGGCCTGGAGGTGGTGGTGCGTGACTTTGCTGCGGGTGCGTTGGCGCAGCAGGCCGTGCAGGAGGGGACGGCCGATGTCTGTTCGGGCGCGTTTGAACATGTGCTGCGCGCGCAGGTGCGGGGCCAGGCCTACCGCTCGCTTGTGCTGCAGGGGCGAGCGCCCCAGCTGGCTTTGGGGGTGTCGTTGCGCTCGCTTCCAGCCTACAAGGACCTGGGCGATCTGGCGGGGCGGCGCGTTGGTGTCTCATCCGTCGGCTCTTCCACCCACCTGGCGGCCAGTCTGATGCTGGTGCGCGCGGGGGTGTCGCCCCGCGATGTGGCGTTTGTGGGGGTGGGCTCGGGCACCAACGCGATGAACGCGCTGCGCTCGGGCCAGGTGCATGCGCTGTGCCATGCCGACCCGATCATGACGCTGCTGGAGCAGAAGGCCGATACGCGCATCGTGGGCGACCTGCGTTCGCTCAAGGCGGCCCAGGAAGTGGTGGGTAGCGGCACCTGGCCCGCTGGCAGCCTGTATGCACCGCAGGCCTTTGTGCAGAAACAGCAGGCCCAGGCCCAGGCGCTGGTCAATGGTGTTGTGCATGCACTCAAGTGGCTGCAGACCGCCGGACCGGCCGACCTCGTCAAGGCCGTGCCTGCTGCGTACTTGATGGGCGACCGGGGCCTGTATCTCACGGCCTTTGGCCGTGTGCGCGAGACCTTTTCGCCCAATGGCCTGATGCCGGACGACGGCCCGGCCACGGCGCTGCGGGTGCTGGCCCGGGTGCAACCAGAATTGGCAGAGACCAAGGTGGAGCTGGCGCGCACCTTTACCAACGACCTGGTGCGCAAGGCGCGCCAGAAGTACAGCGTCTGACCCCTGGGGCTTGCGCTCTGCATCACTGTGGCATGGTGCGTGGCGTGGGGGCTTTTACCGGGAGCGCCAGTCTGGCGCAGGGGCTGGTTTGGACTACAGTGCGGGGCGCGCCTGCCTTTCGTGCAGGCCTTCTGCCCAATGTGCCGGGGCGCATCCGCAGGCTGCGGCCCCTTACCCCGTGTTTGATTTTTCCAAGGACTTTCCCATGTCGCTGAGCCTCAGCATCGGCCCGCTTGTTTCCCTGATTGCCGGCATCCTTATTCTGGTGATGCCGCGTCTGCTCAGCACCATCGTGGCGCTGTACCTCATCATCATGGGCATCCTGGGGTTGCTGGGGATGCACACGCTCCGGTTCTGATCTTTTTTTGCCAGGGGGCGGCGGCCCATGCCGTCCGGGACCGCCTGGGGCATCAGCGGCGCTTGACCTTGGAGGGTGTGCCACCCTTGCGGGCCGGGGGGGCGGCCGCGCGCTTGTTGTTGCTGCTGCCTGCCCGGGCATTGGCCTGGGCCTGCCGCACGGGCAGGTACACCACCACCTGCTGCCCCACCTTGAAGACGGCGTTGGCGCGCACGTCGTTCCAGTCGGCCACGTTGGCGGCGGTGAGTTTGTAGCGCCGTGCAATGCTGGCCACGGTCTCGCCTTTGCCTGCGCGCACCGTGGTGCGGCGGGTGACGATCTCGGGGGCCAGTGCCACCTGTCCGTTGTCGGCCAGGTGGGAGGACACATCCTGGCGCGTGGTGGCGGAGCGCGGCACCATCAGGGCCGAGCCCGCCTTGATCAGCATGCGGGGCGGGATGTTGTTCATGCTGCGCAGATCGGCTTCGCTCATGCCCGCGCGCTGCGCGGCCTCGGCCACGCTCATGGTGCTGGGCACAGACCACACGGTCCAGCTGGCGTACTGGCCCTCGCGGCGGGCCTCCAGGTTGCGCAGGAAGACCTTGGCGTTGTCCCAAGGCAGCAGGATCTGGGGTGTGCCTGCGGCCAGGATCACGGGGCGCTTGTAGGAAGGGTTCAGCGCGCGGAAGTCTTCTTCGCGGATGCCTGCGAGCTGGGCCACCAGGGCCACGTCGATGTCGTGTGTGATGTCCACCGTCTGGAAGTACGGGTGGTTCTCGATGAGCGGCAGCTCGGTGCGGAAGGCATCGGGGTTGGCCACGATGTTCTTCACGGCCTGCAGCTTGGGCACATACATGCGGGTCTCGGCCGGCATGTTGAGGTCGGTGTAGCTGGTGCCCAGGCCCTGCTTCTGGTTGCGGGCAATGGCCCGGCCCACACTGCCTTCGCCCCAGTTGTAGGCGGCCAGGGCCAGGTGCCAGTCACCGAACATGCCGTACAGCTTTTGCAGGTAGTCGAGCGCGGCACGGGTGGACGCGAGCACATCGCGGCGGTCGTCGCGGAAAGCGTTTTGCTTGAGGTCGAAGTAGTTGCCCGTGGCAGGCATGAACTGCCACATGCCAGCGGCCTTGGCGCTGGACACGGCCTGGGGGTTGAACGCGCTCTCGATGTAGGGCAGCAGGGCCAGCTCGGTGGGCATGCCGCGCCGCTCCAGCTCTTCAACAATGTGGAACAGGTATTTGCTGGATCGCTCGGTCATGCGCTGCATGTAGTCGGGGCGCGTGGCGTACCACTGCTCGCGGTCCTGCACCAGTTCGTGCTGCAGGTCGGGCATGGCAAAGCCACGCCGGATGCGGTCCCACAGGTCGGCCGGGGCCGACAGCGAGGCCACTTCGCCACTGCTGGCCTGGGCGGCGGTGATGGGCTTGAGCGGCCCATTGGGGATGAGGGGGGTGTGGGTGGAAGAGGTGGCAGTGCCGGGGGATGGTTTGCCGCCTGGGGCCGCCTGGTCGGTGGACGTGGGCCCGGTGGTGGCGCAGCCCGTGAGCCAGAGCAGGCCCGCCAGGCAAGCGATGTGCAGAATTTTCATCGGAATTCGTTCTTCCATTGACGCAGCGCGGCCAGCACCGCCACGGCGTCGTCTTCGGGCACCTGTGCGTCGTGGCCCCGGGCGGCCTGAGCCACCGCAGGATGCCTGACGCGCAGGAAAGGGTTGATGTCTCGCTCCAGGTCCATGCGGGACGGCAGCGTGGGTCGCTGCTGCGCCCGCAGGGCCTCGCATTGGCTGCTGTAGTGGAGCAAGGCGGCGTTGCCAGGTTCCACGGCACGCGCAAATTTCAGGTTGGAGAGGGTGTACTCGTGGGTGCAGCACACGCGGGTGTTGCCGGGCAGGGCGGCCAGCTGGTCCAGCGAGTCCAGCATCTGCGCGGGTGTGCCTTCAAACAGGCGGCCGCAGCCGCCCGAGAACAGGGTGTCGCCGCAGAACAGCAACGGTTCGCCGTCCATGTCTGCACAGTAGTAGGCGATGTGGCCCGCCGTGTGGCCGGGCACATCAATCACCGTGAAGCGCAGGCCCAGCACATCGGCCCCGTCCACCACATCGCCCTGCGCCAGGCGCACCAGGGGCTCGGGAATGCGCTCGCGCGCCGGGCCAAAGACCCTGGCGCCGGTGGCCTCGCGCAAGGCGTCCACCCCGCCGACATGATCGGCATGGTGGTGCGTGACTAGAATGGCCTGCAAACCCAGGCCGAGGTCGTCCAGGGCCTGCACCACGGGTGCGGCGTCGCCCGGGTCCACAACGATCGCCTGGCGGCCGTCGTGCAGCATCCAGATGTAGTTGTCGGTAAAGGCGGGCAGCGGCAGCAAGTTCATGAGCGATCAAATTATAGGTTTGCACCACTGGTTCGATTCCCCGCCGGGCCGGTACCTGCTGGCGTGGGAGCAGGCGCGCTTCGACGAGGCCGTGGCCGACATCTTTGGCTACCACAGTCTGCAGCTGGGCATGCCCCTGCTCGATGGCCTGCGTGCCAACCGCATGCCGCACCAATGGCTGGCGCTGGGGCAGGAGGCGGTGCTGGGGCCCATGGCGTACGGGCAAGCGGACGATGGGGGAGGCGGAGGTGACGGGAGCGACATTCCCTCGCGGGCACACACTGTGGACCTGCTCGCCGAGTCCGTGGCCCTGCCGTTCGCCGATGCGAGCCTGGACCTTATCGTGCTGCCCCACACTCTGGAGCTGAGCATCGACCCCCACGCCACGCTGCGCGAGGTCGAGCGGGTGCTGGTGCCGGAGGGCCGCGTGGTCATCAGCGGGCTGAACCCCACCAGCCTGTGGGGCCTGCGCCAGCGGCGCGCGCGGCTGTACCAGCGTCTGGGGCGGGGCACCCTGTATCTGCCCGATGTGGGCGAGTTCATTGGCTACCGGCGCCTGCGGGACTGGCTGCGGCTTTTAAGCTTCGAGGTCGAATCGGCTCGGTTTGGCTGTTATCGTCCGGCGGTGCGCGGTGCCCAGTGGCTGGACCGCTTTGGCTGGATGGACCCCCTGGGAGAACGCTGGTGGCCCATTCTGGGCGCGGCCTACTTCCTGGTGGCGGTCAAGCGGGTGCATGGCATGCGCCTGCTGGAGCCCGCCTGGCGCAACCAGCGCCAGCGGTCTGCCGCCACCGTGCCCGTGGCCAACCGCGCGGGCGCCAGGGTGCCCACGGCCCATGCCACCCCGGCACAGCGCGAACCGGCGTAGACAATCCATCCCATCGGCCGCCACAGCGCCCTTGCCCGGGCCAGGGCGGCCATCTATGAATCACCAGAGCAGGAACACAGTTTGAATCAGGTAGAGATATACACAGATGGCGCCTGCAAGGGCAACCCGGGCCCCGGCGGATGGGGTGTGCTGCTGCGCGCCGGGCAGGTCGAGAAGGAGCTGTTCGGCGGCGAGCTGGGCACCACCAACAACCGCATGGAGCTGCTGGCCGTGATCGAGGCGCTGTCGGCCCTCAAGCGCCCCTGCGCCGTGACACTGTTCCTGGACAGCGAATATGTGCGCAAGGGGATCACCGAATGGATCCACGGCTGGAAGGCCAAGGGCTGGCGCACCGCGTCCAAGCAGCCCGTCAAGAACGTCGAGCTGTGGCAGCGGCTGGATGCCTTGGTCAGCACTGGCGGCCACCGCATCGAGTGGCGCTGGGTGAAGGGGCATTCGGGCGACCCCGGCAACGAGCGCGCCGATGCGCTGGCCAACCGGGGCGTGGACAAGGCCCTGGGGCGCAACTGACCGCTTGCAGGCGCATGCCCTGGCACCGACAGCGTGCGCGGACGCTGGCACCGGCCCCTTCGGGGGCTTTTTTTGTTTTGGGGCGTGTAAAGCCTGCGTAAAACCGGCGCAATTGCCCTTGGGGTTTTGCCAAAGTTTGCTGCAGCACAAGACACGCACTGATACATTGTTTGATTGCATTCCCCACATCACCTGGTTTCACTGACCCATGGCGTCCAAGAACAAATACATCGTATTCGCTGTCATCGGCATTGCCGCCGCCTCGGGTGCCGCCTGGTGGCTCCAGAAACCCGCGCAGTCCGCGCGCACGGATGTGTCTGCAGCCGGAGGCAGTGGGGGCGTGCCTGCGGGCGGGCCCGCGCGGGGTGCCAGTGCGCCAGGGGGCGCGGGCCGCCCCGTGGCGGTGGAGGCCGTGGCCGTGCGGCAGATGGCGCTGCGCGACGATGCCGAGGCCGTTGGCAGCCTGCGCTCGCGCCAGAGCGTGATGCTCCGCCCCGAGGTGGGCGGGCGCATCACCCAGCTCAACTTCAGCGACGGCCAGCGCGTGCGGCGCGGGCAGGTGCTGGTGCAGTTTGATGACCAGCTGCCCCGCGCGCAGATCCAGCAAAGCCAGGCGGAGCTTTCCATTGCCCAGGCCAACCACAAGCGCAACCAGGAACTGGTGGCCCAGGGCTTCATCAGCCAGCGTTCGGTGGATGAAAGTGCCGCCAACCTGGAGGTCGCGCAGGCCAAGCTGGCCCTGGCGCAGGCCACGGCCCAGCGGCTCAAGATCGTGGCGCCCTTCGATGGCATTGCGGGCATCCGGGGGGTGAACGTGGGCGACTACCTCAAGGACGGCGCCGACATCGTCAACATCGAAGACCTGGACGCCGTGTACGTGGACTTCCGCCTGCCAGAGCGGCTGCAGAGCAAGGCACGCACCGGGCAGACGGCCCAGGTGGCGTTTGATGCGCTGCCGGGCGTGCGCTACGCCGCCGTGGTGCAGGCCATCAGCCCGCAGATTGATGCCGATGGCCGGGCCATTGCAGTGCGTGGCTGCATCGACAACCGCCGCCTGCAACTGCGCCCCGGCATGTTCGCGCGCGTGACCGCCGTGTTTGCAGAGCGCAGCGATGCGCGTGTGGTGCCCGAAGAAGCCATCGTGCCGGATGGCAACAGCCCCTATGTGCTCAAGATTGTGGAGGGCAAGGAGCCCGGCACCCGTGTGACGCGCCGCGTTCCCGTGCAACTGGGTGCCCGTGCGCCCGGCCTGGTAGAGGTGGTGGAGGGGTTGAACGCCGGGGACCTGGTGGTCACGGCCGGCCAGCAGCGCATCCGCAAGGACGGTACCGAGGTGCGTGTGGTCGAGTTGGGCAAGCCGGGCTCGGGTGCTGCGCCTTCCTCCGCACGCCCTGCATCGGGCCCACGGGGGGGCAATGCTGCGGGTGTGGCCGATGCGCCAGCGCTCAACGCATCGGGCGCGGCTGCTGTGGCCGTGGCCCCGGTGGCTCCACCTGCCCCTGCTGTACCCGCAGCGGTTGCCGTGACAACCCCTGCGAGCGCACTGGCGGCCCCGCTGCCAGGCCCCAACCCCTGCCAGATGGCGGCCAACCCTGGCCAGCCAACATCTCCCAGCAAGCGGTCTCCCGCCTGAGGGCGGGTTCTGCTGCCTGGTTAAAGCCCCTTTCTGACGCCCCTGGACTGCCATGCAACTCGCTGAAATCTCCATCCGCCGGCCGGTGTTTGCCACCGTGCTGTCGCTGCTGGTGCTGCTGATTGGTGCGGTGAGCTTCACGCGCCTGTCGGTGCGCGAATATCCCAAGATCGACGAACCCGTGGTCACCGTCAGCGTGCGCTATGCGGGCGCCTCGGCCGAGGTGATTGAATCGCAGGTCACCAAGCCCCTTGAAGACTCGATTGCCGGGATCGATGCAGTCGATGTGATCACCTCCATCAGCCGCGCCGAGCAAAGCCAGATCAGCGTGCGATTCCGGCTGGAGAAAGACGCCGACAACGCCGCCGCCGAGGTGCGTGACCGCACCGCACGCGTGCGCAACCGCCTGCCCACGGCCGTGGACGAACCCGTGATCGCCAAGGTAGAGGCCGACGCCTCGCCCGTGATGTGGCTGGCCTTCAGCAGCGACACGCGCAGCCCGCTGGAGATCAACGACCTGGTCAACCGCATCGTCAAGCCCCGCCTGCAGACCGTGACCGGCGTGGCCGATGTGCCCATCTACGGTGAGCGCAAATACGCCATGCGCGTGTGGCTGGACCCGGAGCGCATGGCAGGCTACCGCCTGACCACGCAGGACGTGGAAGACGCGATTCGCCGCAACAACCTGGAGCTGCCCGCCGGCCGCATCGAGTCGCAGCAGCGCGAGTTCAGCGTGACCTCGCAGACCGACCTGAAGACCCCCGCGCAGTTCTCCAACATCGTGATTCGCACGGTCAACGGCTTTCCCGTGCGCATCCTCGACGTGGCGCGGGTGGAGGAGGCTGCCGCCAGCGACCGCAGCCGTGTGCGTCTGAACGGCCGCGATGCGATCTCGGTGGGCGTGATCCGCCAGGCCACCGCCAACCCGCTGGAGCTGGCCAAGGGCGTGCGCGCCATGATGCCTTTGCTCAAGGCCGACCTTCCCGCCGACATCGGCATCGATGTGGCCAACGACAACTCGCTGTTCATCGACCGCTCCATCAAGAGCGTGTACTCCACCATCATCGAAGCGGTGGTTCTGGTGGCGCTGGTCATCTTCGTGTTCCTGCGCACGCTGCGCGCCTCCATCATCCCCATCGTCACCATTCCGGTGAGCCTGGTGGGCAGTTTTGCGCTGATGTCGCTGGCGGGCTTTTCCATCAACACGCTCACGCTGCTGGCGCTGGTGCTGGCCATCGGCCTCGTGGTGGATGACGCCATCGTGATGCTGGAGAACATCTACCGCCACATCGAAGAGGGGCTCGACCCGTTTTCTGCCGCCATCAAGGGCGCGCGCGAAATCGGCTTTGCCATCGTCGCCATGACGCTCACGCTCGTTGCGGTGTATGCGCCGCTGGCCTTCACTCCGGGGCGCACAGGGCGTTTGTTTGTGGAGTTCGCGCTGGCGCTGGCCGGGGCGGTGGTGGTGTCGGGTTTTGTGGCACTCACGCTCTCGCCCATGATGTGTTCGCTGCTGCTCAAGCACAACCCCAAACCCAACTGGTTCGACCGCTCGATGGAGCGCTGGCTCACCGCGCTGTCGGACGCCTACGGCCGCCTGCTGCGCTGGATCGTTACGGCGCGCTGGGGCGGCGGCGAGGGTGCTGCAAAGGGCGGTGGCGTGCGTGGCGCCATCTTCCAGGCCCGCTGGATTGTGATCGGTGTCATGGCCCTGAGCGGGCTGGCGCTGGCGCTGGTGTTCCCCACCATGCGGCAGGAGCTGTCGCCGCTGGAAGACCGGGGCACCATTCTGGCCAGCGTGACGGCACCCGACGGTGCCACGCTGGACTACACCAACCGCTATGCCCTGGAGCTGGAAAAGATCGGCACCACCTACCCCGAGTTTGACCGCGTGTTTGCCAACATCGGCAACCCCACGGTGGCGCAGGGCAGCGTCATCTACCGCACGGTGGACTGGGAAAGCCGCAACCGCACCACGCTCGACCTGGCCAAGGAACTGCAGCCCAAGGTGGCAGGCCTGCCGGGCGTGAACGCCTTTTTGATCACGCCGCCCTCGCTGGGCCAGGGCTTCCGTTCGCGCCCGCTCACCTACGTGATCCAGACCTCGGACAGCTACGAGAACCTGAGCAAGGTGGTGGCCGCCTTCATGGCCGAGATTGCGCAGAACCCCGGCATCGTGGGCCCCGACGTGGACCTGCGCCTGAACAAACCCGAGCTGCGCATCGAGGTCAACCGCGAGCGTGCTGCTGACCTGGGCGTGAGCGTGGAAGTGGTGGCCAAGGCCATCGAAACCATGCTGGGCGGCCGCACCGTGACGCGCTACAAGCGCGATGCCGAGCAGTACGACGTCATCGTGCAGACCGAGGCCCGGGGCCGCACCACGCCCGAGAACATCGACACCATCTATGTGCGTGGCCGCAATGACGCGATGATCCCGCTGTCCAGCCTGGTCAACGTGCGCGAAAGCGTGAGCCCGCGCGAGCTGAACCACTTCGGGCAGCGCCGCTCGGCCACCATCACGGCCAACCTGTCGTCCGACTATTCGCTGGGCCAGGCCCTCACCTTCATGAACGAGACGGCCGCCAAGGTGCTCAAGCCCGGCTACACCACCGACCTGAACGACACCTCGCGCGAGTTCAAGAACTCGCAGGGTGCGCTGGGCGTGGTGTTTGTGCTGGCGCTGGTGTTCATCTTCCTGGTGCTGGCCGCGCAGTTCGAGAGCTTCATCGACCCGCTGGTCATCATGGTGTCGGTGCCGCTGTCGATGATTGGCGCGCTGCTGGCACTCAAGTGGAGCGGAGGTTCGCTCAACGTGTATTCGCAGATCGGGCTGATTACGCTGGTGGGCCTGATCACCAAACACGGGATCCTGATCGTGGAGTTCACCAACCAACTGCGCGAAGAGGGCATGGAGATGGTGGATGCGCTGGTCAAGGCCTCGGCCCAGCGCCTGCGCCCCATCCTGATGACTACAGGCGCCATGGTGCTGGGCGCCATCCCCCTGGCCCTGGCCAAGGGCGCCGGGGCCGAGACGCGCATGCAGATCGGCTGGGTGATTGTGGGCGGCATGTCGCTGGGCACCTTGCTCACGATTTTTGTGGTGCCCACCATGTACACCCTGTTCGCGCGCAAGGCCGTGCCGGGTGCCAACACGGCGGTGGCGGCCGAAGAGCCTGAGCATCCGCTGCACCCGCACGACTATGTGGCGAAGTAGCCCCGGGCCTGGTGCGCAGGGCCCTGGGCAGTGCCAATAAAAAGAAGCCCCGCCGGGCCGCCTTTTTTTGGTGTCTCAGGGCTGCGCCACAGTGGCCTGCACGGCGTCTGAAATCTCCTGCAGCGCCTGGGGCCGCACCAGCCGGGCCACTTCCTTGCCGTCTTTCAAGAACACCAGCGTGGGCCAGAGCTTCACGCCAAACGTGCGGCCCAGGCGCTTGCCCGGGCCGTCTTCCACCTTGATGTGCGAAAAGTCTGCCTGCTCTTTCAGGGCCTGCTCGATCAGCGGCTGGGCGCGTTGGCAGTGGCCACACCAGGGGGTGCCGAATTCCACCACGGTGGCGCCTGTCAGGCGGTCTACATCGTCACGGGATGGGGGTTGGGCTAGGTGCTGGGCGGCGTAGGGCATATGGGGGTAGTTTGTGGCCAGCTGGTTCAGCAAGTGGGTTGCAGGCGATCCCAGCGGCAGGTGCTACGTGCTCTGGCCTGTGCACCGACCAGCCGCTCATTGCGGTCCTGTATCAGATCACGCCGTCAAAGACCATGACATCAACCAGATCACCGACCGCCACATTGCCTTGCCCGTGGTGCAGAACAATCAGCCCATTGGCCTGCACCATCGAGCTGAGCACGCCCGAGCCCTGGTTGCCGGTGGTGCGCACTTGCAGCGTGCCGTCTGCGGCGGTGGTGACCAGGCCGCGCTGGTATTCGGTGCGGCCGGGTTTTTTGCGCAGGGGCTCGGTGCAGGTGGCGCGCAGCAGCGGGGGCGCTGTGCGGGTGCTGCCCATCATGCGCAGCAGGGCCGGGCGCACAAAGGCCAGAAAGGTCACCATCACCGCCACCGGGTTGCCGGGCAGGCCAAAAAGCACGGCACCAGGGCCAGAATGTGGTTTGCTACCATTTTGATAGCTATCTGCGCTTGATGGTTGCGCGGGAGAGGCTGTTTTTTCTTCAAATCCAGCAGCGGCAATGCGCCCCACGGCCATGGGGCGGCCCGGGCGCATGGCGATGCGCCAGAAGGCGACGTCGCCCAGCTTTTTCATCATGGTGCGGGTGTGGTCGGCCTCGCCCACGCTCACGCCGCCGCTGGTGATGATGGCGTCAGCCTGCCGGGCCGCCTGGCGAAAGGCGGCTTCGAGCAGTGCAGGTTCGTCGCGCACCACGCCCAGGTCGATCACCTCCACGCCCAGGCGTGTGAGCAGGCCGAACACGGTGTAGCGGTTGCTGTCGTACACGGCGCCCTCGCGGGGGGGCTCGCCCAGGCTCAGGATCTCGTCGCCGGTCGAGAAATACGCCACGCGCAGGCGGCGCACCACGGTGACCGTGGGCAGGCCCAGGCTGGCCACCAAGCCCAGCGCGGCGGGCGTGAGCGGCTCGCCACGCGCCAGGGCCACGCCGCCTTCCATCAGGTCTTCGCCCTTGAAGCGGCGGTTGTCGCCCAGTTGCAGCACGTCGGCCGCGATGGTGATGTGTTCGGCGCCATCCGAGGTGGTCGAGGTGGTGAACTCCTGCGGCACGACGGTGTCCAGGCCCGCAGGCATGATCGCGCCGGTCATGATCTTCACGCACTCGCCCGCTGCCACGGTGCCAGCCCAGGCCTTGCCCGCCAGCGCCGTGCCCACCACGCGCAGCGTGAGGGGCTGGCCCTGGGCCAGCTGGGCGCCCGCAAATGCATAGCCGTCCATGGCCGAGTTGTCGTGTGGCGGCACGCTAATGGGCGAGATCACGTCCTGCGCCAGCACCCGGCCCAGGGCGCTGAAAAGAGGCAGATCCTCGGTCTCGGCTACGGGCGTGACCAGGCGGTCCAGGAAGGCGTTGACATCCGCGGCTTTCAGGGCCTGGGGGTCATAGCCCTGCAGTTCAGCGGCGATCTGGGCAATGGTTTTCATGGGGTCAACAACATTCAGGGTTGCCGCGCGGCCAGTGGCGCGTCACTTGGAGCGGCAGGCAGGAAAAGGGTCGGGGGTGAGCAACAGCAGCATGTGCAGCTTGTCGTAGGCCACGTTGTCCACCACCACGGCGCGCGGCAGCAGGCCCCAGGCGGTAAAGCCCGCCTGCTCATATAGCCGCACCACATGGGTGTTGGAGGCCGTGACCGTGAGCACCAGCTGCGTGAGCCCCGGCACATTGCGCGCGGCTTGCACGCAGGCGGCCACCAGCTGCTGGCCGACGCCCCGGCGCTGCGCGGTGGGCGCCACCATCATCCCCACCACGGTGGCGCAGTGGCGCTGCTTGGTGCGCTGCTCGCGCTCGCAGCCCACGCACCCCAGCAACTGGCCTGCCGCATTGAAGGCGCCCAGAAAGAACACGCCCGACTCCAGCGAGCCAAAACGCACCGCGTACTCCTTGGCCGGGCGGCCCACCGACGCGGCGTAGTCGGATGTGAAGGCGTCCGGTGCGGTGCGCAGCGCTTCATCCCGCAGGGCCTTGTAGGCCACGGCGTCGGCGGCCACCAGGGGGCGGATATGGATGGCGTTGGCGGCGGCTGCAGCGGCTGCAAAGGCGGTGGCGGGCGGCAGAGGGTTGGTCATGAAGGGGTGTGGCTGGCCTGGGTTTGCCTTCAGGGCTGGGGTGGGCTGGCGCTTTCCAGCGCATGCAGTTCGGCCAGCGTGTTGGCGTTGAAGAAGGCCTGCGGGTCATCGCCCGGCTGGTCAAACGACACGATGGCGCACCGGTGCTGGCCCGTCCAGGCGTCGATCTTGCGGCCCCCGGCCTGGGTGAAGGCGACCAGGCTTTCGAGCAGGTCCACGCGCAGCAGGCAGAACACGGGCTGGGGGCGCACCTGGATGTGGCCCTGGCCATCGTCCTCGGGGGCGGCGGCCATGGCGATGTCGGCGCCTTGCGCATCGGCTGCGGCGGCCAGGCGCTGGGCCAGGTCCAGCGGGAAGAGGGGTGTGTCGCAGGGCACCGTCAGTAGCCACGGTGTCTCGCAGCGTTCCAGTCCCGTCAGAAAGCCCGCCAGCGGGCCTGCGTAGTCGGCCAGCACATCGGGCCACACGGGGGCGCCAAAGGCTTCGTAGGCGGCCAGGTTGCGGTTGGCGTTGACCATCACATTGCCGGTCTGCATCTGCAGCCGCATCAGCGTGTGCAACGCCAGCGGCAGGCCGCGAAAGTTCTGCAGGCCTTTATCGACCCCGCCCATGCGGGAGCCCCGGCCACCGGCGAGGACCAGGCCGGTGATGTCTTGGGTATCAATCATGTAATAGCTTCGAGGGGTATCTGTGGCTGTGGCGCATGCTTGCTGCTGCCTCGGAACCGGTGCAGCACTGGGTGAGTGCACCCATGGAACTGGCTTTGCCAGGCCACCGGGTGCGTTGCCTTCCCGCGTGGCGAGAGAGGTTGAAGGCACCGCAGGTGACTCAGGGAGTACTTCACTTCATCCACCGATATAGCTCATCTCCACCCGCCGTCCGCCTTGGCCCGTGTCCGCAGGCAGGCTGCTGCGCAGCTCGGAATAGCGATCCGTGCGCTGCTGCCAGATGGGGGCGATGGCCGAGGCAATGGCCTCATCGCTGGCGCCGCCGCGCAGCAGCGTGCGCAGGTCGTAGCCTTCGGACGCAAACAGGCACAGGTAGAGCTTGCCTTCGGTAGAGAGCCGCGCGCGGTTGCAGTCGTGGCAGAAGGCCTGGGTCACGCTGCTGATCACGCCGACCTCGCCCAGGCTGGGGTCGTGCTGGCCTGCTGCGTTGGCGTAGCCCCAGCGCTCAGCGGTCTCGCCGGGGCTGCTGGGGCTGAGCTGCACCAGCGGCAGTTCGGCGCGCAGGCGTTCAATCAGTTCGGCCGAGGGCAGCACCTCGTCCATGCGCCAGCCGTTGGTGGCGCCCACGTCCATGTATTCGATGAAGCGCAGCGTGGTGCCCGTGCCGCGAAAGTGGCGGGCCATGGGCAAAATTTCGTGTTCGTTGGTGCCGCGCTTGACCACCATGTTCACCTTGATCTGCGACAGCCCGGCAGCGTGCGCGGCCTCGATGCCCGCAAGCACATCGGCCACCGGAAAATCCACATCGTTCATGCGGCGGAACACGGCGTCATCCAGGCCGTCCAGGCTCACGGTCACGCGGTTCAGGCCCGCGTCCTTCAGGGCCTGGGCCTTGCGCGCCAGCAGCGATCCGTTGGTGGTCAGGGTGAGGTCGGGCGCCAGGCCGTCCACCGTGCGCAGCTGGGCCAGTTGCGCCACCAGGTCTTCCAGGTTCTTGCGCAGCAGGGGCTCGCCGCCCGTGAGGCGGATCTTGCGCACCCCATGCGCCAGAAACAGCCGGGCCAGCCGGGTGATTTCCTCAAAGCTCAAGAGCGCGCCATGGGGCAGGTAAGGGTAGTCCTTGTCGAACACTTCCTTGGGCATGCAGTAGTTGCAGCGGAAGTTGCAGCGGTCCGTCACGCTGATGCGCAGGTCGCGCAGCGGGCGGCCCCGAGTGTCGGTGAGCTGGCCCGTGGGGGCCATGGGGTGTGCGGGCACCCGCGCCGCCAGAGCGGCGATGCGTTGGTCCACCAGAGGAATCACACGTTCGGCCATGGCGTGATTTTGCCGCATGGGCCCCGGAACGGGGGGCAAGCCCCTGCGCGTGGAGTTGATCGCGGTCAAGTTTTGCCGGGGCGGCGGTGTGGCACACCTTTGACATGGCGCAGGGCGTTCTGGATGTTGCGTTGCAACAATTCGCCTATCCGATTTCAAGGGGACTTCCATGCTGTTGACGCGCGAATGTGTTGCCGAAGCCATGCCATGCCAGCGCCGGGCGGTGGTTCAGTGGGTGGCGGCAGGGGTGTTGTTGCCCACCTGGGCCACATGGGCGACCGGGGCCCAGGCGCAGATGGGGCTGTCGGGCGCCATCAACTACGCGGGCTGGTTCCGGGCGCTGTCGCAGCGCATGGCCAAGGCCTATTGCCAGCAGTACCTGCAGGTGCTGCCCGGCGCGGCGGTGGACGTGCTGGGGCTGGCGCGCAAGATGGTGCTGACCGGCAACAGCGAACTCGCCCGGGGCATGCAGACCGGGCGCTGGCCCGCCGATGTGGGGCGCCAGCTGGAAGAAGTGCAAAAGCAGTTTGCCTTGCTCAACCAGCTGACGGCCACACCGCCCACCCAGACCGCGCTGGTGGTGGCCGCCTCCGACCAGGCCGACCGCACCCTGCTGATCGCCCAGACCGTGACCGAATCGATCGAGAAACTGGCGCAGGCGCCCAGCGCCCGGCTGGTGAATCTGGCGGGCCGCCAGCGCATGCTGTCGCAGCGCCTGGCCAAAAACTACTTCTTGAGCGCGGCCAAGGTGGATTCCAAGGTGGTGCAGGCGCAGCTGGCCTCGGACGCCGCCGATTTTCGCCAGGCGCTGCAGACGCTCAAGGCCGCGCCCGTGTCCACGCCCGCCATCCGCAGCGAGCTGGAGCTGGCCGACTCGCAGTGGCTGTTTTTTGACTCGGCCCTGCGCCGCCCGGCCGATGACGCCGGGCTCAACGCGGTGGCAACGACCAGCGAGCGCCTGCTGGGTGTGATGGACAAGCTCACCAACCTGTACGAAGTCGCCCTGCGCGAGGTGCTGGGCTGAGCGGCTCTGGACGGCTGGGCTCGCTCCCGGTCAGTGGCCACTGCAGCCAGCGGGCTGCGTGAAGTCCGCCAGACGGCAGTCGCGCCCCACCAGCACCAGCCGCGTGTCCAGCGCGTCAAAAAATCCCGGCGGTGGCGGCAGTTGCAAGCGCTGCACACGCTTGTGTGCGTCGATGCGCACCGCGGCCAGCTCGTAGTCGCGCGCCAGGGCCATCCACAGGCCGTGGGCACCGGCAGACTGGCGCGCCCCGGTCATGAGGCAATGGCCTGAGTCCAGCCACCAGCGGTAGATGGCCGACGCGATGCCCATGCGCCGGTAGCCGTGCGCCACCTTGGTGTGGGGCGCGCGCAGGTGCCGGTCGGTGCGCCGGTCCACCTCCACCAGCCGGTTGAACACGGTGTAGGCCACGATGCGGTTGCGTTGCGGGTCGATCGCGTACACAAAATATTCGCCATCGGCCTCGCGCAGGCGAAACACCAGCCCGTGCAGATGCAAGGGCAGCGGCTGCATGGCGTCGCGCGTGCGGTGGTTGGTGCGGATGCGGTCGTGCAGTGCATCGAACTCGCGCTGGATGTCGCGGCCTGACAGGTCCACGTCGATGCGCAGCTCGGTCAGCCACTGGGCCCAGCGGCCCAGCAGGCCTGGGCTGGCCTCTGCCTTGGTGGTGGCGGTGGCATGGCCCGGCAGGTGCAGGCAGAAGGTGCTGGCCGTCATGGCGTGTTCCCCGGGCCGCCAGCCCAGCAGCCGCTCAATAGGCGCGCGGGTTGTTCGCGGGCGCAGACCTGGGCGCTGTGGGGCCAGTCGGGCAAGGGCACATCCAGGCCCGCATACACGCCGTAGGCCTCGCCCGCTGCAATCGTGTCGCCCGCCCACAGGCTCTCGCCCGCTCGGATGGCGCCACCGGCGTGGATGTGCCCACCGGCCCGCACCCCCCAGCCCACCTGCAGGTGGCCCTTGCAGTCCACATCGCCCATCACCCACAGGCCCCGGGCCGCCTGCAGGGCAGCGTCTGCTTGCAGGTGGCCGCCTACCTTGATGCCGCCTTCGCAGCCCAGGTCGCCCACCACCCGCAGATCCTGGGCCACCCGGCAGTGGCCGCCGATCTGGGCGGCGGCGCCGCAGTCCAGCTCTCCGCCCACGCGCAGGCTGCCCGTGCATTGCAGCCGCTGCGCCACGGTCAGCGACCAGCCCACGCGTGCATCGCCCTGCAGCCGCGCGCTGCCCTCGCAGCGCACCGCGCCCGCCACGCGCAGGTCTTCGCCCACGCGCAGCGCACCGCCCACCCGCAGGCCGCCCAGCACGCTCAGGCTGCGGCCCGTGCGCAGCACACCCTCTACGTCGGCATGGCCCCGGCAGTGCACGCTACCGGCAAACACCAGTGCGTCGGCCTCCAGGTGGTCCACCTCCAGCACATCGTTGGTGGGGCCGAACTGGTCCAGCATCCAGCACGCGTCTTCCACGCGGCCCTCGCGCACCAGGTCGTCGAGCAGCGCCTGGTAGTTGCTGGCGCCCTCCTGGCGGCGCAGGTACCAGCGGTAGCCGTCGGCGCAGGGCTGCTTGGCACGGATGAATTGCCGGGTGATGTCGGCGGTGGCGGCTGCTTGGGCCACGGCCTGATCGACAGAACCCTCTCGCGCGAGCGCAGGGGCAGCAAGTGGGTGCGCGGGCGCGCACGGGGCGAGCGAAATCTCGCCCGAAGGGAACGGGGGCATGGACACTCCTGAAGTCCGCGCCCCGGCTGTTACCAAGGCGCAAGCTGGCGCTGGGAGTGGGGCCCGGCGACAGGAGGTGCGCGAAAAGAATGCGGAGGGGAGGGGTGTCGCCGGGCTCAGGAATCTGCAGCGAGGGTGCAGAGAGCGCGGTCACCGGCCTGGAGCGTGGCCTGCGAGCGCGCGGCACGGCGCAGCAGCGCGGTGGCGCTGGCGGCTGTGGTGTGGGGCTGGCTCGCAAACATCGGCGGCACTATATGCAGCAGGGCCAAGACCGTCAAATCAATCCGCACTGCCCTGGTGCGGATTGGTGGGGCGCCACGAGATGTGGTGGTGGCTTGCCAGCGCGCCGGGGCGCTTACTTACACGCAGCGCCCGCCATCCACCTCGATGCATACGCCGCTGATGAACGATGCCTCGTCGCTCGCCAGGTACAGCGCCGCGTTGGCCACGTCGAGCGCGGTGGAGAAGCGGCCCAGCGGAATGGTGGCCAGGAACTTGGCGCGGCGCGCATCGTCCACTGGGCCGCCTGCAAACTCGGCAGCCAAGCCCGTGTCAGGGTTGAACACGGGGTTGATGCAGTTCACGCGGATGTTGTCGGGGCCCAGCTCGGCCGCCATGGACTTGCTGGTGATGATGACGGCGCCCTTGGAGCCGTTGTACCAGGTGAGGCCCGGGCGGGGGCGCAGTCCGGCGGTGGAGGCGATGTTGATGATGCTGCCGCCGCCCGCCTGCCGCAGTGCAGGCACGGCGTGCATGGCGCTCAGGTAGATGCTCTTCATGTTGATGGCATAGACCTTGTCGAACTCTTCCTCGCTCACTTCGAGCATGGGGCGGTTGCGGTGCGTCCAGCCCGCGTTGTTCACCACCACGTCCAGACGGCCGTACAGGCGCACGGCCTCTTCCACCATCGCCTTGACCTGGGCGGAGTTCGTCACGTCGGCCTTGAAGAACGCGGCTTTGCCGCCAGCGGCGGTGATCTCGGCCACCACGCGCTGGCCACCGGCTTCGTTGATGTCGTTCACGATGACCTGGCCGCCCTCGGCCGCCAGGCGCTTGGCAATGCCCTCGCCGATGCCGTTGCCTGCGCCGGTGACGATGATGGATTTGTTCTGCACGCGCATGAGGGGTCTCCGATAGGTTGGGGTGAGATTTGTCAAAAATGATAGCTGCTAGCGCTTGTCTATCAGGCGCCAGAGCCCAATGGGGCTGAATTTTCAGCAGCGGCCGCCGGCGGTGGGGTGGGGGCTTTGGGCTCCCGGCCATAAAACTGCGGAAAGTATTCCTTCACGCCGTTGCCGTTGAAGTCCCAGCCCGTGCACTGGCCCAGGTGGCGCGGCGGCTCATCCGGGTTGGTAGACGAAAACACTGCAGGCACCGACTGGAAGGCCGCTGTCGCCAGGTTGAACAGCAGCTCGCGCAAATGGGTGCAACTGGCCACCCCGCCCAGGTGCTTCTGGATGGCCTGGCGCCAGCCGCGCGCCATGCTGCAGCCCACCATGTGCTGCAGCGCGGCCTGGGCCTCGGTGCAGCCTTTGAGCGGGTGCGAGTCCATGGACACGTCCACCGCCTGCACCACCAGCTGGCGGTTCACGGTCACGCGCAGCCACATGTGGTGGATGGCCTCGCCTGCCAGACGCTGCTTGCTGGGGTCGCCAAAGGAGGTGGCGTCGTAGGCCTTGCTGTCATGCAGTTCGCCTTCGATGTCCCACAGGCCGTCGTCGCGTTCAAAGCCCTGGTAGTTGACCCGGCGGACATGTTTGAGGGTGCGGGGGGCGGGGGGACTCAGGGGCATGGCAAAAGAAAAATCGTCGTGCAGAAGCAGCCAAGGTTAGCGGGGGCCGCCCGCGCCGTCGCGCGCGGGCGAGACACCCTGCAATGCTTCTTCAGCCGTACTTGATGGCCACCGTCTTCAAGGTGGTGAAGCCGTACAGCGCCTCAAAGCCCTTTTCGCGCCCATAGCCGCTCGACTTGACGCCGCCAAACGGCAGCTCCACACCACCGGCCGCGCCGTAGTTGTTGATGAACACCTGCCCACTGTGCACGCGCTTGGCCATGCGGAACTGGCGCGCGCCGTCGCGCGTCCAGATGCCCGCGACCAGGCCGAACTGCGTGGCGTTGGCCAGCTCCACCGCGTGGTCTTCGTCCTGGAAGGCCATGGCCGACAGCACGGGGCCAAAGACTTCTTCCTGCGCAAGCCGGTGCTGCACAGGCACATCGCGCAGCAGTGTGGGGGCCTGGTAATAGCCGGTCTCGGGTGCTTCGTCCACCACCACGCCTTGGGCCACCATGGGGATGCCAGCGACTTGTGCGTCGGAGAGGAAGTCCCACACGCGCTGCTGCTGCGTCTGGCGGATCAGCGGGCCCACATCCAAGTCCATGGCGGCGGGGCCGACACGCAGTTTTTCAAACGCCTTGCCCAGGCGCTCCAGCAGCGGTTCGTAAATCAGCGAATCGATCAGCACGCGCGAGCCGGCCGAGCAGGTCTGCCCCGCGTTCTGCACGATGGCGTTGATGACCACGGGGATGGCGGCGTCCAGGTCGGCGTCGGCAAAGATGATCTGCGGGCTCTTGCCGCCCAGTTCCAGCGTCACGGGGCAGTGGCGCTCGGCGGCCACTTGCTGGATCAGCGTGCCGATTTTGGGGCTGCCGGTGAAGCTGATGTGGTCAATGCCGGGGTGGCGTGCCAGCGCGTCGCCCACCTCGTGGCCGTAGCCGGTGACGATGTTCAGCGCACCGGACGGGAAGCCCACTTCGGCTGCCAGCTGCGCCACGCGGATCAGCGAGAGGCAGGCGTCTTCGGCCGGTTTGACCACGCAGACGTTGCCCGCCGCCAGCGCGCCGCCCACGCTGCGGCCAAAGATCTGCATGGGGTAGTTCCAGGGGATCACGTGGCCTGTGACGCCATGGGGCTCGCGCCAGGTCAGCACGCTGTAGCCGTCGGGGTAGGGGATGGTCTCGCCGTGGAACTTGTCGCACGCACCGGCGTAGAACTCGAAGTAGCGCGCCAGCGCGATCGCGTCGGCCCGCGCCTGCTTGGTGGGCTTGCCGCAGTCGCGCTGCTCCAGCGCTGTCAACTCGTCCGCATGCTCCAGGATCTTGGCCGAGAGCTTTTGCAGCAGGCGGCCGCGCTCCACCGGGGCCAGCTTCTGCCACACCGCGTTGTAGCACTGGCGGGCTGCATGCACCGCCGCGTCGATGTCGTCGGCGTTGCTGCGCTGGATCTCGTCGAAGGGTTGGCCGTCCGACGGATCGATCACGGGGATCGTGCGGCCAGAAGAGGACGGCACCGAGGCGTTGGCGATGTAGTTTAGTTGCATGGTCGTGATTGTGCCCGGAAATGGAATGTGTGCTTAGTATTTGGATGAAAAGTGCCTTTTCCGCGCGACCATAAAGCGAATATAGCTATTGTTTTGATAGTGATTTCAGTAGCAGGACGCGCGCAGGGCCGCCAGGTCCAGGATTTCGACCTCGCCGCGCTGCACCCGCACCAGGTGGCGCGCCTCCAGGTCTTTGAGGATCTGGTTGGTGGTCTGGCGCGAAATGGCCAGCATCAGCGACAGCTGTTCCTGCGAGATGCCGATCACCCGCCGCGACTGGCCTTCGGCATTCCACTGGCCATAGCCCTCGGCCATCATCACCAGGCGGCGCGCCAGGCGCTGCGGCGCGGGCAGCAGGGCCAGCTCCTCAATGGCCACGAAGGCGGTGCGCAGCTTGTCGGTCAACAGCAGCGCCAGCGCGTGCCAGTGTGTCGGGTGCGCCTGCAGCCAGGCCTGCAGCCGCTCGTGGGGCACCTGCACCAGCGTGCTGGCCTCCGCCGCATGGGCATCGTGCGTGCGGGCTGAGCCGTCAAACACCGAGATCTCGCCAAACCAGTGCGGCGGCTCCAGCCGCGTGAGCAGTGCCGAGCGCGCCTCGTGGGCCCGCCCGCCTGTGCCCGAGATGCTGATCGCCCCGCGCACCACTGCATACAGCCCGCAGGGCGCATCGCCGCGCAAAAAAAGCACTTCACCCGCCTGCAACTGGCGCAGGTGGGCCATGGCGATCAGCGGCTGGGCAAAGTCGGGCGGCAGGTGGGCAAACCAGCGGCCGGATTGGAGGACGGGCAGGTAGGCAGTGGGGGCGGTCATGCGGTGGGGAGCGGCGCAGGTGAAGTGTCGAGCGTGGGGGCGAAGCACCCGGGCGTGCAGGCGGGAGTGTGTCTTTTTGTCGTCTGCACGACAGACGCTGGCAGGGCCCCGGGGCGAGTATTGATGCTGCTCAAAACAATAGCCGGAGACACCCATGAAAACCCTGATCGACCATCTGGCGCAGTACGCCGACTACCACCGCGATCCACGCAACATCCACACCCATTTTGTGGGCGTGCCGATGATCATGTTTGCGGTGGTCATTCTGCTGTCGCGCCCGACCTGGATGGTGGGCGAGCTGCCGCTGAGCCCGGCGCTGCTGGCCGCGCTGGCCGCCAGCGTTTTCTACTTCCGGCTGGACACGCGTTTTGGCCTGGCCATGGCGGCGCTGTTGGCCGCCATGCTGGTGGGCGGGCAATGGGTGGCCGCACAGACCCTGGCCGTATGGCTGGCCACGGGCATCGGCCTGTTTGCCGTGGGCTGGGTGATCCAGTTTGTGGGCCACTACTACGAAGGCCGCAAGCCCGCGTTTGTGGACGACCTGGTGGGCCTTATCGTCGGCCCGCTGTTTGTGGTGGCCGAGTGGGCGTTTGCGTTGGGCCTGCGCAAGGAGGTGCAGGTCGCCATCGAAGCGCGCAGCGGCCCGGTGCGCCTGCGCACGGGGCAGGCTGCTGCCTGAGCGCTCAGGGCCTTACACCCTTCTTTCTGCCCTTGTCGCTGGGGCGGATCTGCGCCGCCTGGTCCCTCTCCGCGCAGCAGCCCTTGGCTCCGCCGTCCTTACCCCATTGAATGGAGCGCGGCCGCCGTGGCCGCGTGTGTTGTCCCATGAGTTTTGTGTCCATCCTGCCCACGCTGCTGTTCATCGCACTGGGCCTTGTCATGTTTGGCCTGGGCCTGTCGCTCACGGTGGGTGATTTCACACGCCTGCTGCAGCACCCGCGCGCTGTGGTGCTGGCCCTGGTGCTGCAGGTGCTGGTGCTGCCCGCGGCCTGCTATGCGCTCATCGTGCTGCTGGGTGTGGCGCCGCTGTATGCCGTGGGGCTGATGCTGCTGGCGGCCTCGCCCGGCGGGGTGTCGGCCAATCTGTTCAGCCACCTGTTTGGCGGCAATGTGGCGATGAACATCTCGCTCACGGCCATCAACACCGTGCTCTCCATCGTGAGCCTGCCGCTCATCACCAACTGGGCGATCAACACCTTTGCGCACACGGGCCAGGTGGTGCCGCTGCAGTTCGGCAAGGTGGTGGAGGTGATCGTCATCGTGCTGGTGCCCGTGGTGCTGGGCATGGTGGTGCACCGCCGCGTGCCAGCGTTCAGCGCGCGCATGGAAAAGCCCATGAAGATCTTCAGCGCGGTCGTGTTGGCCGCTTTTGCGCTGATCGCCATCGCCAAGGAATGGTCGGCCCTGGTCGAGTCCTTCGCGGGCATCGGCCCCGCCGTGTTGCTGTTCAACGTGATCAGCCTCGCGTCGGGCTACTACCTTGCGCGTGCGGCGGGGCTGGACAAATCCATGGCTACGGCCATCAGCTTCGAGATCGGCATCCACAACTCCACGCTGGCCATCTTCATCGCGCTGTCGGTGCTGGACAACTTCCAGCTCGCGCTGCCTGCTGCCATCTACTCGGTCAGCATGTACCTGATGGCCACCTTGTTTGGCACGCTGGTGCTGCGGCGTGTTGGCGTGGCAGTGGCCCCATCAGTGTGATGCCGTGATCAATCCGTCCTGGCCGCTGTGGGTATTGGCCAGGGCCGCGCCTTGTACAGCACCGCCGCCGTGCACACCGCACCCAAAGCCACCAGTGCACACAGATACGGCAGTGCAGCCTGCAGTGGTGCCCCCAGCTGGTTGAGCCGCAGCGACGCTTGCACGCCCGAGGTGCTGGGCAGCAGCCAGCGCAGCCACTGCAGGGGCTCGGGCAGGGCCTCTACGGGCCAGGAGAAACCAGCGACGAAAGCAATGGGCAGCGTGGTGAACAGCAGCACCTGCAGCGCGCGTTCGCGGTTGCCGAACCACAGGCCCAGCAGCGAGCCCAGTGCGGCAATGGCGGGCACGTAGCAGGCCAGCAGGGCCAGCGCGCCCAGTGGGTTGCCGCCGCGCGGGTAGTCGTGCAGCACAAAAATCCAGCCGAAGTAGAACAGGCCGCTTGCCCAGCCCAGCGTGCTCAGTGCCAGCAGGCGGCCCAGCCAGGTGGTGGCACTGGCGCGGTGCTGCCCGGCCTCCACCCAGGTGCCCGCAAGCAGGGCTGCGCCCATGAGTAGTGTCTGCTGCAGGATCAGGAGTGCCACGGCGGGCACCACAAAGCTTCCATAGCCCTCGATGGGGTTGAACAGTGCCACCATCTGCAACTGCACCGGGGCACGCCTCGCGTGGGCTTGCTGCGCGCTTTGGCCACTGGCCTGCAGCTTCCTGATCTCGACCCCGGCGGACACGGTGCCCACCGCCTCGGCAAAGCCGAACTGAACCGCCTTGTTGAGCAGCGCATAGGCGCCGTTGGCCTCGATGCTGACCACGGCGTTTTCGCCGCGCACCACGTTGCGTTTGAGGTTCGCGGGGATCACCGCATAGCCCTCGATCTCGCCGCGCCACAGTGCCTGCTGCGCCTCGCGTTCGCTGCCCGTGACCAGGCGCACCTCGATGCGCGGGTCGGCGTCGGCAAAGCGCGTGATCTGGCGCGAGAGGCTGGTGCGGTCCATGTCCACCACGGCCACAGGCACGCGGGTGAGCACCTCGTCGGCATAGAACCATGGGTAGAAGAAGCCGTAAAGCACGGGGGCGCCGACCAACAGCAGCAGCACCCCCTTGTCGCGGGCGACGGTGGCGAGAGCGAGCAGCCAGGCGTGCAGCAGGCCGCGGGGAGCCGGTTTCATGTGGGTGTCCATATCAGCGGCTTCCCCAGGTGGCAGGTTGGCGGGCGGCCAGGTGCAGGCCCACGGCCGCCACCAGCCAGAGCATGCCGGTGGCCGCCAGCAGGCCCACCATGGTGGGCACGCTGGTGGCCAGCGGCGCACCCATCTGCAATTGCTCGATCTGCAGGCGGATGTAGTGCGTGAAGGGCATGGCCTCGGCCCAGGCGCGGGCGCTGGCGGGCATGCCTGCCAGCGGAAACGCCACGCCGCTGAAGGCAAACGCGGGCGCCGCGAAAAAGCCCGCGCCCGAGAGTGCGGTGCGCAGCGAGCGTGTGAGCGCCGCCAGGGCCGCGCCCGCTGCCAGCGACACGGCCATCAGCAGCGCCAGCGCACCGGCCACCCACGCCAGATTGCCCGGCGGGTGCCAGCCCCGGCCCCAGGTGATGCCCACCAGCGCCAGCAGGCCCACCAGGGTGAGCGTGGCCCAGGGCAACGCGAGCTTGCCGATGAGCGAACCCGCAGTGCGCAGCAGCTCCCCCGCGCCCAGCCACTCGCCCAGTGTGCGGTCGCGCAGCTCGCGGCCCACCGTCCAGGCGCCCGCCGTCATGGCCAGGATGTGCAGCAGCGCGGGGATGAGCGCCGCGCCCAGGAACTGCTCGTAGTTGCTGGACACATTGAACAGCGCCACCATCTGCGAGTGGATGGGCTCCATGCTCACATGCACGGCCTGCGCACTTTCGCCGCGCTTGTTGCGTGCGGCCATCTCGATACCCGCTGACAGCGTGCCCACGGCGGTGCGCACGTCGCGCTGCAGCAGACCCGAATGGGTGCCCAGTTGCGCGTTGTGCAGCAGCGTGACCTGGGCGGCGCGGCCCTGCTTCACAGTGTGCGCAAAGTCGCGGGGAATGGTGACCACCGCGTAGACCTGCACGGTGCGCAAGGCATGCTCGGCCTCGGCGGTGTTGGCGTAGTGCTGCGTGATCTGCACGCCGGGTGTGGCGTCCAGCATGCGCACCAGCCGGCGCGACAGGCTGGAGTGGTCTTCATCGACCACGCCCACGGCCAGGTGGCGCGGCAACCCGGCCGAGAAGATCCACCACAACAGCGCCACGCCCAGCAGCGGCACCCAGGTGACCATGGCCAGGTCCCAGGGGTCGGCCCGCAGGCGGCGCACTTCGCGGCGGAAGCTGTTTACTATTGAATTCATAGCTACTTGCGCTTTATGGTCGCGCGCAGAAGGCACTTTTTATTCAAAATTTCAGCGCACCAGCACCGTCATGCCGGGGCGCGCACCCTCGATGGGGGCCGCCGGGCGGGCGCGTACTTCGAAGGTGCGTGCATCAAAGCCCTGGCCCGCACGCGTGGCGCGCCAGGTGGCGAAGTCGGGCAGGGCCCCCGTGTGGTAGACCTTGAACTTCACCGCCTTGTTGCCGTCCTTTCCGTGAAGGGCGGGCAAGGTGGCTTCAAATTCATTGCCGATGGCAAAGCGTTGCAGGCGGTCTTCGCGCACGTTCAGCACCACCCACTGGTCCTTCAGGTCCACCACCGTGACCACGGCCACGCCCTGGGGCGACAGCTCGCCGGTGCGGGCCAGCACCTTGGCCACTTCGCCTGCCACGGGGCTCTTGAGTTCGGTTTCGGCCTGCGCTGCCTGCACCTCGGCCACGACGCCTGCCACCTGGCGCGCCTGGGCGCTGGCGGCTGAGCGGTCTTCGGTGCGGGCACCGGCGCGGGCCAGCTCGTACTGCGCCTTGGCGGCCAGCGCCTGGTCGCGGGATGCCTTGAAGTTGGCTTCGGCCTCATCGCGTTTCTGCGCAGCCACCAGGCCCTCGCGCGCCAGGCCATCCACGCGCTTGAAGGAGCTTTCGGCCAGGTCGGCCGCAGCCACGGCACGCTGCCAGTTCAGGCGGGCCATCTCCACCTCTTGCGGGCGGGCGCCATGTTCGGCCTTGGCGGCCACGGCCTGCGCGGCCTCCTGGGCGGCGGTGGCCTGGGCCAGCTTGGCCTGCACCTCGGGGCTGTCCATGCGGATCAGGGGTGCGCCCACGGCGATCTGGTCGCCTTCCTTCACCAGGATCTGCGCGATGCGGGCCGTGACCTTGGGGGCGATGTCGGCTTCCTGTGCTTCCATCTGGCCCTGGAAGACCTCGGGCGCGGGCTGGGATGCCTTCCACAGGCCAAAGCCCACAAAGCCTGCCACGGCCACGAAGGCCACGGTGCCGATCACGGCCGCCTTATTGCTGTTGTTCTTGCTCATCGAGTTCACTCCACTTTCAGCGCGTCGGCGCGCGCCATGTATTTGCCAAAGTCTTCCGAAAGGCCGCAGCTCTCCAGCAGCTCGGCCAGTGCTTTCACGTAGTCGTGTGCAGCCTGGGCACGTTCGGTCTGGGCCTTGGCCTGGTTCACCTGTGCGTCGATCAGGTCCAGCGTGGTGCTGGTGCCCGCCTTCAGGCCCGCTGTGCGCAGGCGCAGCACTTCGTCGGCCAGTTCCAGGCCGGGCTGCAGCGCCAGGTAGGCGCGGCGCGCCTGGTCCAGGGCCAGCCAGCGTTTTTCCACCAGCAGGGCAATGTCGTTCTGCGCCTGGGCGCCGGTGCGCTCGGCCTGCGCGATCTGGCGCAGGGACGACTCGGCGAGGGTGTTGCGGTCGATGGAGTCCCACAGCGTCCAGCGCACACCCACACCGGCCACCCAGTCGGCCTCCTTGCCGGTCTTGAGCTGGCGCTGGCCGAAGGCGAACACCTGGGGCTTGCGCAGCGCCTCCTGCGCGGCGTGCAGCTGGGTGGCCTGTTCCTTTTTGGCGGCCACCTTGTCCAGCCCGGGGTGGCGGGCCAGCGCGGTGTCGATGAAATGGGGCAGGGGTTCCACCGGCTCGCTCAGCACAAACAGCGGGCTGGTGGGCGTGACCTGCTCGGTGGCCTTGAGCGTGCGGGTGAGCGCGGTGGTGGCCAGCTCGGCATCGTCGCGGGCCTTGCGGGCGTTGCGGCGGGCTTCTTCCAGGGCCGAGCGGGCCTGCAGGCGCTCGACGCGGGCGATCACGCCGGCATCCAGCATCTTCTGGGCAGCGGCATCGTGCTGCTCGATGGTGGCCAGGGCGGCCTCGCGCAAGGCGGCGGCGCGCTGGGCCAGCTGGGCGCCAAAGTAGCGCTGCACCAGCAGCGTGGTGGCTTCGTTGCCGGTCTTGGCGGCGTCGGCCTGGGCCTCCTGGGTCTGCGCGTCCATCAGGCCGCGCGCTGCTTTGCTGGCGCCGCCCATGTAGATGGGCCACACCGCCGAGACGGACGAGGTCGTGTCGCTTTTGCTGCGGTTGAGCGTGTAGCTGGACGGCAGGTGCGGCATCTGCGCCAGCGGCGCTGCCAGCTGCGGCGGCAGTTGCGACAAAACGCCGGGCAGAGCGCGGTTCAGCGGGTTCAGGTCCACGTCCAGGTTGGCGTTGTAGGCATAGGCCGCGCCGCTGAGGTGGACCACCGGGCCGCCCAGGCGCTGCAGCGCGTCGCGGCGCAGCTGGGCGCTTTCCACCGCGTGGCGTGATGCGGCGAGCTGGTCCGAGCGCTGCAGCAACTGCTGCTGCGCGGCGTCAAAGGCCAGGGGTTCTGCCTGGGCGGGAAGGGCGCAGAGCGCCAGCGGCGCAGAGGCAATCAGGCGCAGCAAAGCTTCGCCTGCCCGGCCGGTGCGCCGGGGCGTGGGGTTCGTCGTCATGGTGTCAGGTCGTCGTTGTCAGCGCGCGCCCACGGGGGTGTAGGCGTTGCTGTGTTCTGCCAGCCAGCGCTCCGAGAGGTCGCTGCCGTGCTGGTTGGGGTGGAAGTCGCGCTTCAGGTATTGGCGCCAGGGCTTCCAGCTTTCGCGCACCAGGCCACCTTGGCCGAACAGCGTGCGCGCGGCGCTGGCCCAGGTGCTCCACTTCCACAAGGTGCCGTCCTGGCGCAGGTTGTTCACGGTCTGGCGCAGCACATCGCCCAGAAACACCCAGGTGATGCGGCGGAACCAGGTGATGCGCCATTCCTGGTTGCCGCCCAGCGCCTGGTACAGGTCGAACGCGGTGTTCTTGTGTTCGGCCTCTTCGGCGCAGTGCCATTGCCACATCGTGGCCAGGCGGGGCTCGGCGCCTTGCAGTACCTCGGGGTGGGCCAGCAGCCATTCGGCCAGCAGGGCGGTGAAATGCTCGTTTGCAGCCGTCACGGCCAGGGGGTGGCGCGGGTCAGCACCGGCAAACAGCTTCATGCGCTCTGCCGCGCGCGGGGCCCAGTCGTTGACCAGGCCCTGCTTTTCGAGGTGGCCGTTGAACAGCGCGTGGATGCGGCGGTGGGTGGCCTCCTGCCCAATGAAGCCGCGCACCTCGTCGGCAAACTGCGCCTGTTTGTCGGGGGGCAGGGCCTTGTGGCCGTCCCGCACTGCGTCGATGAAAAACTGCTCGCCCACGGGGAAACTCATCGACAGCGCGTTGAACAGCGCCGAGCGAAACGCATCACCGCCGCACCATTGGCGCGCAAACGGCGTTTCCAGGTCAATCAGCAGGCGGCGAACCACAAGTTCGGTCATGGGCGATCTCCGTCAGGGGCAGGAGGGAAAAATTGGTACGTTGTAGTACCGAGTGGTTTGTATGATGCAGGTCAACTGTGGTACTGTCAAGTACCTAACCCGATTTCGAGGGATTTTTTTGCCATGACTGCCGCTGCCGACACCCCCACCCCAGGCAATGAACACCGCGCCCGTCTGCTCGAAGGCATGGCCCGCGCCGTGGCCGCCAAGGGCTATGCCGACACCACGATTGCCGACATCGTGCGCGAGGCCAGCGTGTCGCGCCGCACCTTTTATGAAAACTTTGCCGACAAGGCCGAATGCCTGATTGCGCTGTACGAAGTGGCCAGCGGCAACGCCATTGCCGTGTTGCGCGGCGCCATCGACCCGCACAGCGACTGGCAGGCCCAGGTGGAGCAGGCCATGGGCGCCTACTTTGGCGTTCTGGCGCGCAACCCGGTGCTGCTGCGCACCTTGTTCATCGACATCCTGGGCCTGGGCGCGCCGGGCCTAGCAGCGCGCAGGCGCGCCAACCAGCAGCTGGCCGACCTGATGCTGGACGTGGTCAACAACCGCCCCGGCGAACGCCTGCGCAAGACGCCGCTGCAGCCCACCATGGCGATGGCGGTGGTGGGGGGCATCAACGAAATGGTGCTGCAGGCCATTGAGCATGACCGGGCCGGGCAGTTGCTGGAGCTGGTGGAGCCCGCTTCCACATTGCTGCGGGCGGCGATCTCGGCGGAGTTCTGATCCTGTTGTGGGCACACCTGCCGCCGCCGCGCGGCGGGCCGTTCACACCTCGTTGGCAATCTCGATCAGGTTGTCGTCCGGGTCGTAGATATAGACCGAGCGCAGTCGGTGGCGTGCGCCCGTTGCGCCCACCGGGCCCTGCACGATGGCGACGCCCTCGGCCTGCAGGTGGGCGATGACGTCGTCCAGCGGCATCTGGGTGAGAAAGCACAGGTCGCCCGAGCCCGCCGTCGCATGGCGCACATTGGGGTCCACCACCGTGCCCACAGCGTGCAGGTTGATCTTTTGCGCGCCGAAGTGCAGCGCGTACCGCTGGGGCTTGAACTCCCGCGCGGTCATGCCCAGCACACGCTCATAAAACGCAATGGTTTTGTCGATGCTGGCAACGGTCAGCACGACGTGGTCGATGGAGTCCAGAACGATGGGCATGGCGTGGGGCAGAGGGTCAGGCGGGTGAAGGATGGAGCGCCGGTACTGTGGGCTGCAGCCACCACTTGTTGGCGGCAAACACCACCGTGAGCAGCAGCCCGGCCAGCAAGGCCATGAACCAGTGCAGGGGCGACAGCGGCACAAACCGGAAAGCATTGGCCAGCCACGGCACGGTGGTGATGGCCGCCAGCGCGGCCAGCGTGCCGCCCGCCACCCACAGGCTGACCGGGGTGAGGCCTGCCCACAGGCTGCGCCAGCTTGTCTGGCTGCTGCGGCTGGGCAGGATGAGTGCGGCATTGGCGGCCACCAGCACCACAAACGCGGCCGTGCTGGCGGTGGCGGCATGTGCGGGCTGGCTCAGCAGCCAGGCATAAAGGCCCACCACGGCGGCCGTCACCACGCTGCCCTGCAGCACGCTCAGCAGGAGGTGGCGGGCGGACAGCAGCGGCTCGTCGGCCCTGCGTGGCGGCTGCTGCATGAGGTCTGCAGCGCCTTTTTCCGCCTCGAACACGATGGAGCAGGCCGGGTCGATGACCAGTTCCAGAAACGCGATGTGCAGCGGCGCCAGCACCAACGGCAGCCCGAACAGCACCGGCAGCAGCGCCAACCCAATGACGGGCACGTGCACCGCCAGGGTGTAGACCATGGCCTGGCGCAGGTTGGCAAAGGTCTGCCGCCCCCGGTGAATCGCCAGCACGATGGCCGCGAAGTCGTCGTGCAGCAGCACCAGGGCCGCAGCCTCGCGCGCCACGTCGGTGCCACGCTGGCCCATGGCGATGCCGATGTGTGCGGCCTTGAGGGCCGGGGCGTCGTTCACGCCGTCACCGGTCATGGCCACCACCTCGCCCTGGGCCTTGAGGGCTTCGACCAGTGCCAGCTTCTGGTGCGGCTTGATGCGGGCAAACACGCTGACCTGCCGGACCTGGTCGGCCAGCACCTGGGGCGGCATGTGGGTCAGCTCGTCGCCGGTGATCACGCGGTCGTTGGCGATGCCTGCCTGGGCGGCAATGGCGCGCGCGGTGCGGGGGTGATCGCCCGTGATCATCACCACGCGGATGCCCGCCTGGCGGCACTGTGCAACGGCCTGGGGCACCTCGGGGCGCAGCGGGTCGGCCAGGGCCACCAGGCCCAGCCATTCAAAGTCAAAGTCGTGCTGGGCGTCGGGCCAGGTGTCTTGCGTGCGGTGCCGTGCCTTGGCCACGCCCAGCACCCGCAGGCCCCGGTCGGCCAGGCGTGCGGCCTGGGCGCTGACGGCGGCGCGCTCGGCGTCGGGCAGGTGGCAGAGGTCGGCCACGGCTTCGGGCGCGCCCTTGGTGGCCACCGTGTCGTGTGCCGAGGTGCCGTTGCGCCACAGGTGGCTCATGGCCAGCAGCTGGGGCGACAGCTCGTACTCGCGTGCCAGCGACCATGCGGGGTGCAGGTGCTCGGTGTCCACCAGGTGGTCCGCCGCCATGCGGTGAAAGGCCTGCTCCATGGGGTCGTGCGGTTCGATCTCGCTGGCCAGCACGGCGTATTCGAGCAGCTCGTGGAAGGCCTCGGGCAGCGCGCGGCCATCCGTTGCGGCGGGCAGGTTTTGCACATCCAGCTCCTGGCCCGCAATGCAGAGCGCCGCCACTGCCATGCGGTTTTGGGTGAGGGTGCCGGTCTTGTCCACGCACAGCACGGTGGTCTGGCCCAGCGTCTCGATGGCGTTGAGCCGCCGCGTGAGCACCTGCTGCGCCGCCAGCCGCCTTGCGGCCAGGGCCAGGAAGATGATCATGATCACGGGCAACTCTTGCGGCAGCACCCCCATGGCCAGCGTGATGCCCGCCAGCACGGCCTGCAGCCAGTCGCCCCGCAGCGCCCAGAACAAGGCCACCAGCAGTCCGCACAGCGACAGGCCTATGACCACCAGCTTGCGGGTGAGCCGCGCCATTTCCTCGCGCAGCGGCGAGGCCTGCAGGGCGATGGTGTCGAGCGACTGGCCAATGCGGCCCAGCTCGGTGTGGCGGCCCACGGCGGTCACCTGCAGCAGGCCCTGGCCGCTGACCACCAGCGTGCCTGCAAACACCTTGTCGGCGGGTTGCTTGGCCACTGGCTCGGACTCGCCGGTCAGCATCGACTCGTTGGCGGCCAGCTCGTGCGCCTGCAGCAGCGTGCCGTCTGCCGGGATGCGGTCGCCCTCGGCAATCATCAGCAGGTCTTCGCGTACCACGTCGCGGCCTGCAATGCGCACCAGGGTGCCGCCGCGCAACGCCAGCGCGCGGGGGCTGGAGAGGTCGCGCAGGGCGTTCAGCGCGTTGTCGGTGCGCCGCTCCTGCAGCACCGTGATCGCCATGATGATGACCACAAAGCCCAGCAGGATCAGCGCCTCGTGCGCATCGCCCATGGCGAGGTAGATGGCACCCGCACCCAGCAACAGCAGGAACATGGGCTCGGTGACCACGTCCCAGGCCATGTCGCGCAGCGTGCGGCGCTGGCTGATGCCCAGTTCGTTGGGGCCCTCGTCGCGCAGGCGCTGGGCGGCCAGGGCCGGGTCGAGCCCGGTGGGGGAGTCGGTAGGTGGCATGTGGGGCGTGAGGCTGCGTTGCTCAGACGACGCAACCGTTATACCGCGCGCCGATGTCTTCAGCCCTGACGCAGCGCAGTGCGCCGCACCCGGTACCTCTCCTTCACACCTCGCACATCACAAAGTCAGCCTTGCCAACATTGCATTCGGGGCAGCGCCAGTCGTCGGGCACGTGGGCCCAGAGGGTGCCAGGCGCGATCCCATGGTCGGGCAGGCCGGCAGCCTCGTCGTAGATCCAGCCGCAAACGGCACACATGTAGATTTTCATGGGGTGGTTCCTTCGGTGTGTGGCTGTGCGTCAGTCGTCATCGTGGTGCCGCTGGCGTTCGGTGGATGTGCCGTTGGCCACCCAGCCGCTGGGCGACTGCTGCCACTGCCAGGCGCCAAAGGCCAGTGTGGCGATCAGCAGCAGCGCGGCGAGCCAGGTGCGGTTCTTGGGGACCAGGTCGGGCCCCTTGCCCTCCACCCGGCCGGTGAGCATGGGCAATGCCTGGTTCTTGCGGCGCAGCACGCTCAAGCCCGCAATCAGTGCAATGTGGGCCAGCACCACCAACAGCAGGGCGTTGCCGAAGAACTCGTGCACTTCTTCCATCGCTTCTCCCATCCAGTTACCACCGAGCGCAGCACCCCAGTCGTTGTACGTGGCGTAGCCACTGAGCGTGAGGGGCACCACCAGCGCCAGCAGCAGCACGATGGCCAGCGCCATCAGCAGGTTCTGGCCCTGGCGCCAGTTGATTTGCGTGACGGAAGAGGCCTGGGGCAGGGCGCGCAGCCATGCGGGTGCCCCCGCCAGCTTGCGCCACAGCAGGCCGAGGCCCGAGGTGTGGGGCCCGAAGATGCCGTACAGCAGGCGAAAGCCCAGCAGCCCCGCCATGGTGTAGCCCAGCGTGACGTGCAGCAGCCGCCAGTGCTCGCCATCGGCCGTGGCGTAGGCCCCGGCAAAGCACAGTGCAAACAGCCAGTGGAACATGCGCGTGGGCGCATCGGTCACCCGGCGGCTGGGGGCCTTCGCGGGGGCGGGCTGCGCCGTGGCATCGGCGGGATGGAGGGTGGGGGTGTTGTTCATCATGTTTTCCTTGATCGGATACAGGTCAGATTCAATGCAGATCGAGAGCGGAGAACAGGGCTCAGCGAAGCGGTTCTGGCGAGGCGCTGTGTCGCAGGCAGTAGGTCAGTACGACAAGACACAGCAACGACGCCAGAAGAGTTCTGTTCACCGCTCTCAGTCGTTCCAGGCGCGGCGGGAGCGGGCATCCAGCCCCGCTGGCATGCGCAGGTCGTGGTCGTCGAATTGCCCCTGGTCTGCGCCCGTATGGCAGGCCGCACAGTTGGCAGCGCTTTTCACGCTGGCGAGCTTCCAGGTGGCGGGTTCGATCTTTCGGTGCTTGCGTTCAAACCAGGCCGAGCGAGTGATGCGGTCCTCGGGGGGCTCTTCGTTCACGCGCTTGTAGGTGCCGGCGTGGGCCTGCAACCACTGGTTGAGCTGGCGCACGGTGGCCGCGTCCAGCGATGCGTCGGTGCCGTAGTGCTTGTCGAGGCCCGTCATCACGCGGTTCCACGACGCTGCGGGCAGCAGGCCGGGCGGGTAGGCGGTGTGGCAGGCGGCGCATTCCTGCGTGTAGGCGTTGGGCACATTGCGGGGCATGGCACGCCCGCTGTCCGCGTTAGCGCTAGAGAGGGACAGCAGCGTCAGCGCGCACGCAGCGGCGGCCAGGGCTGCAGGTCGCAGGGGGGCAGGTTTTTTCATGGTGTCGGTCTCAGGGCTTGAGGGCATTGAGGTAGGCCAGCACATCGGCCTTTTCCTCCGCAGTGCATTCACGGCTCAGCACGTCGTTGCAGTTGCGGCGGAACCACTTGTCCACCTTGGTGGTGTCGGTAAAGGCCTTGGGGTTGAAGGCTGGGGCCAGGGGCGCAATCGGCTTGCCGGTGCTGGCATGTTTGCCTTGCGCGGTGGGCGGTGTGCCGTGGCAGGACGCGCAAGACCACTCGCCGCCATGGCGCGTGGTGAAGAACACTTTGCCCTTGTCGGCGTTGCCGGGGCTGCCGGTCTGCGCGCTCCAGTGGGCAAGCTGTTGGGCGGCTGTGGTGTCGGCGGCTTGGCTCGTGCCAGCGGCTGCCAGTGCGCAGAGCGCGGCAAAGGTCAGTGTGCGAAGGGAAGTCATGCCAGGGTCCTCGTGAGTTTTGTCTTGTGGGGCCATTGTTGAAATCCCTGCCTGAACGGCGCGTGAAAGGCCTGTTCATCGGCTGTTCAGATTTCGCACGGGACAATGCCCCCATGTTTTTCTCTCTCCAACCTGCGTCTGCGCACAGCCCCGTGAAGCGGTGGCGCCTGGCGGCTTGTGTGTTGTGCGCTGCCGCACTGGCCATGCCACCCGCCGTGGCCAGCGGCAAGGACGACCATGACCGCGCCCGGCAGGCTGTGCAGGCGGGCCAGGTACTGCCGCTGCCCACGGTGCTGGAGCGCCTGCAGCGCGAAGTGCCCGGCCAGGTGCTGGAAGTGGAGTTGGAGCAGGAGCGCGAGCGCTGGATTTACGAGATCAAGCTGCTGACGCCTGCCGGGCAGTTGACCAAGGTCAAGCTCGATGCGCGCACGGCCGAGGTGCTGCGTGTGCGGTCACGAGAATCGCGCGAAGATCAGCCGAGAAGCCGGGACACTCGCTGACACCTTTCCCACCACGACACTTCCATGCGCATCCTGCTGGTAGAAGACGACACCCTGCTGCGCGCCCAGCTGCGCACGGCGCTGCAAGGCGCGGGCTACACCGTGGACGAGGCCGACAACGGCCGCGATGCGCAGTTTCTGGGTGAGACCGAGGCGGTGGATGCGGTGGTGCTGGATCTGGGCCTGCCGGTGGTGGACGGGCTCACGGTGCTCAAGCGCTGGCGGGCCGCGGGGCGCAACATGCCGGTGCTGATCCTCACCGCGCGCGACAACTGGCATGAAAAGGTCGCGGGCATCGACGCCGGTGCCGATGACTACCTGACCAAGCCCTTTCACCTCGAAGAACTGCTGGCGCGCCTTCGCGCACTCATCCGACGCGCCAGCGGGCAGGCGTCGGCCGTGCTGCAGTGCGGAGACTGGTCGCTGGACACCCGCAGCGGCCGCGTGACCTGCGCGGGCCAGCCGGTGACGCTGACGGCGCACGAATACAAGGTGCTCGACTACCTGATGCACCGGCCCGGCGTGCTGGTGTCGCGTGCGGAGCTGACCGAACACATCTATGCGCAGGACTTTGACCGGGACTCGAACACCATCGAGGTGTTTGTGGGGCGCCTGCGCAAGAAGATGTCGCCCTCTGCCGACTCTTCGGCTTCGTCGGCGTCCCCGGCGGCTTCGGCCCGCATCGAAACCGTGCGTGGCATGGGCTACCGCCTGGTGCTGTCATGAGTGCGCCAGGCGTGCAAGGCGTGCCACCTGCCGCACCCGTGCGCTGGTCCCGGTCGTTGCGGGTGCGGCTGCTGGCCGTGACGGTAGCGGGCCTGGCTGTGGCTGTGGTGCTGGCGGGTTTTGTGCTGAGCGGGCTGTTCCGCGAGCATGTGCAGCGGCAGTTCGAGGCCGCCCTGTTGCAGCAGCTGGACCAGGTCACGGCGCGGCTGGAGTTTGATGCCCAGGGCCAGCCGGTGGTGGCAGCCCAGGCGCTGTCGGACCCGCGCTGGCTTAAGCCGTACTCGGGCCTGTACTGGCAGGTGGACGCCATGGCGCCCGACGGGCGCAGCCGGGTCGGGGCGTTGCGCTCGCGCTCCTTGTGGGACACCAGCCTGGCCTTGCAGGCGGATGCGCTGACCGATGGGGCGGTGCATGTGCACGAAGTGGTGGGCCCGCAGGGCGCGCCCTTGCTGGTGCTGGAGCGCACCGTGCGTGCCGAGGGCGTGGATGCGGCGCGCTGGCGCCTGATCGTGGCGGCCGATCTGCAGGCCACGCAGGCGGCCACTGCGCAGTTCACGCGCGTGCTGGGCTTGTCGCTGTTGGTGCTGCTGGTGCTGTTGACTGCGGCCGCCTGGGCCCAGGTGGCGGTGGGGCTGAAACCCTTGCAGGCGCTGCAGCGGGGCTTGCAGGATGTGCAGCAGGCACGCACCACCCGGTTGCAAGGCGCGTTTCCTGCCGAGGTGCAGCCGCTGGTGGATGACTTCAACGCCGTGCTGGCCCGCAATGCCGAGGTGGTGGAGCGCGCGCGCACCCAAGCAGGCAACCTGGCCCATGCCTTGAAAACGCCGCTGGCTGTGCTGGAGAACGCGGCCCATGCGCCCGCCCCCCCTGCCTTCCCCGCATCCTCCGATAGTGGCGCTGCGCTGGCCGATCTGGTGCGCGATCAGGTTCAGGTGGCGCGCCGGCACATCGACTGGCACCTGGCCCGCTCGCGCGCCGCAGCGACGGCGCATCTGCCCGGCCAGCGCACCGACTTGGCGCCGGTGGCGGCGGGGCTGGTGCGGGTCATGAACAAGGTGCATGCCGAGCGGGGTGTGGAGATCGCCGTTGTGCTGCCCGAGACACCGCTGTTTTTTGTGGGCGAGGCGCAGGACTTGCAGGAGATGCTGGGCAACCTGCTGGACAACGCCTGCAAATGGGCCCGGTCCACCGTGGGGCTGGCGGCGCAGGGGCCCATGGAGCGGGCCGACGGGCTGCCGCCCCAGCTGGTGATCACGGTGGAAGACGATGGCCCGGGCATCGGCGCTGCGCAGCGCGCGCTTGCCCTGGGGCGTGGCGTGCGGCTGGACGAAACGGTGCCGGGCACGGGGCTGGGCTTGGCCATCGTGCAGGACCTGGCGGCCCTGTACGCAGGGAGCCTGGACCTGCAATCTTCGGAACTGGGGGGGCTGCGGGCCGCACTCACGTTGCCTGCTGCCCTGCAAGCCCCGCCGCGATGACGACGAGGCTGCCTGCCTGCGTACCTACATGCTTGCTCCCGAGACGCAGACCACGCAGGTCTGGCACAAGATTGAAGAAAAAAATGGCCGTTTGCGCGCGACTGTATTCAGTTTATAGCTATCAATAAAATAGCAATCTACATCCGGCTGTCCACGCTGTTGCGCATGGCGGCCTCGGCCACGGCGTCCAGGGCGCCGTCCACCACGGTTTGCTGGGCGATCACGTGCAGAGCGCCTTGCTGGATCAGGCGGTCCACCAGACGCAGCGTCATCGACTGGGTGCGGCCCGATGCGCTGGTGAAGAGGAAGAGGTTGCCGTGTGATCCGATCCAGGACAGCTGGGTGCGCTCCCACCGGCCGGCCACCAGCAGGTTGACCCAGCTGCCAATGGCCAGCGGGGGCAGGGCGTGGGCCTCCCCCGGGGTGGGGTGCGCGTGCGCGGGTTCCGGGCTCTCGGACTCGGGGGCCTGGGAGGAGTCCATGTAGCCCGACTCCTTGGCCTCGGAGGGCGCGACCCAGGGGTCGTCATCGTCCAGGGGGGCTGGCTGCGGCACGGCAGGGGCTAGCGGCCCGGTGCGGGGTGCGGCGGCGCGGGGGGCTGCGGTGGGCGCTGCCGGGGTAGCCGGGCGCGGGCCGGGTTTGAAGGCCTGCTGGTGCAGCTGCATCAGCAGCTCGAAAACCGCGTCGGTCCGCTCTGCGGGGTAGTCGATGGAGGCCAGGCCCTCGCGCAGCTTGGCCAGCAGTTTGGGCAGCAGGCGCGCGAGCTGGCCGGTGTTCTTGCGGGTCAGCTCGGGCTGGGTGCTCCAGATCAGGGCCTCCACCAGCTCGTGGTAGCGGCCGGGGTCGGTGCTGTGGGTGGTGTCGGCCAGGCGCGCCTCGGCCATCACCTGGGCCCAGGGGCCGAGCAAAAAGCGGGAGACGGCGTCGGGCACCTTGCCAATGTCGGGCAACAGCCAAATCTCACGCGAGATCTGCGCTGCCAGCAGGTGGCGCCGCTCGGCATGTTCCAGCGCCTCGATGGCGCGCTGGCGCTCTTGCTTGCGGGCCTGCTCCTTTTGCTCCCACTTGGCGTGCAGCTGCTGCAGCACCTGCTCGAAATCCTCCGGCCCCTCGATGGTGGCGGTGGACAGCGGCCCGGCGATGTTCATGAGCGAGCGCATGAAGCTCTGAAAGCCCGGGGCCTCGGTGCTGTCAAACGCCAGGCTGCGGTCAGTGATGTCCTGCAGCAGGCACCGCGCCGCGTGTTCCTTGTGGCTGAAGAAGCGCGTGTCGGTCAGCGCCAGCTGCATCAGCGCGGGTTCCAGAGCGCGGATGAACTGCTGCACGGGCCACAGCAGCCGGTTGTCGCGTGCGATGTTGTCCACCATCAGCGCGACCACCTCGGTGCTCAGAGCCTGCGCCAGCCCGCCACTGTGCTGGCGGGGCAGGTTGGCGGGGACATCCCCGGTGGGGGTGCCAGTGGCCTGCGCTCGCTGGCTGCCCAGGCGCTCCATCATCTGGCCGACCTGGTTCATCTCCTGCAGCGCCTCGAAGGCGGCGGGCACGGTCATGGCGAAGTCGGTGGCGGGCGGGTCGATGTGGGGGAGTTGGTCCGGGTGCTCGAATTCGCGGGAGAAGCGCTCCGCAAAAGTCTCGGGGGCCGCCGGGTGCTGCTCGGGGGCGGCGGGCTCATCCAGCTCGCCCAGCAGCAGGCGGCGCAGGCGGCCCAGCGTGAGCAGGGGGTCGGCGGTGGCCGGGGCGGTATGGTTGATGGGGTCGATGGGGCCCACATCGTGGGCAGGGCCTGACTCAAAGCCAAAGCCGGGCGACGCGCCGCCCTCGGTGGGCGCCACATACACGTACTGGCCGTTGGCCTGGCGCATGGCGTAGCCCACGGGCTGCACGCCACTTTGCTGGAGCCGCTCGGTCTGCGCGACATACAGCGCGCGCAACTCCTTGCCCAGCGCCTGGGCCATCTGCCCCATCCAATCGTGCCGCACCTGCTCGGTGACCTGCATCTGCGACACCACGGCCTGCAGCGCCTGCAGAAACGCGTCGGGGCGCAGCGGGTTGTGCTCGGGCCGCACCTGCGGCAGGCCCAGTGCCGCGCACACCAGGGCGTCGAGGTCGGCCAGCGGCCCCTCCACGGCCGAGGCCAGCACCTGGCGGGCGCGGGCGCGTTCCACGCTGTCGCTGATCTGGGTCTCGTCCATCAGCTCCAGTTCGTCGAAGTGCACGCTGAACAGCGAGCGCGTGGCCTTTTCTTCCTTGTGCGCAGATTGCTGACTGAGTGCCTTGCGCAGTGCCTCGGGGTAGCGCTCGCACATCACCGGGGTCAGCCGCATGAGCTGCTGGCGGGCTTCGAGCATGGCGTGGTGCTCGCCCGGCGTGCGTGCCTGGTCCAGGCGCTGCTGCAGGGACATGCGCGTGGCTTCGGCAATGCGCTCCATCAGCGGGCGGGCCCCAGCGATCACGTCCTCGACGATGTGCTCGTACAGCGGGGCGGGGGGCGCGGAGGGAGCGGGGGCAGCAGACGGTGCGGTGTGTTTCAAAGCCATCTTTTCTGGAGAAAAACCGTTGCCCCGGATGGTAAGCCGCAAAAAAGGGGCCGAAGCCCCTTTTTGATGGTGGTGAGAACGGGTTTACCCGCCGTGGAACTTGACCACCAGCGGCACGATGAGCAGCGCCACGATGTTGATGATCTTGATCAGCGGGTTGATGGCCGGGCCCGCCGTGTCCTTGTAGGGGTCGCCCACGGTGTCGCCGGTCACGGCCGCCTTGTGCGCCTCGCTGCCCTTGCCGCCGTGGTGGCCGTCCTCGATGTACTTCTTGGCGTTGTCCCAGGCGCCGCCGCCGGTGCACATGCTGATCGCTACAAAGAGGCCGGTGACGATGGTGCCCATCAGCAAACCGCCCAGCGCCTTGGGCCCCAGGGCCAGGCCCACCACGACGGGCACGACCACGGGCAGCAGGCTTGGCACCACCATTTCCTTGATGGCGGCGCTGGTGAGCATGTCCACGGCCTTGCCATATTCAGGTTTGCCGCTGCCGTCCATGATGCCGGGGATGGTGTTGAACTGGCGGCGCACTTCCACCACCACGGCGCCCGCAGCGCGGCCCACGGCCTCCATGGCCATGGCGCCGAACAGGTAGGGGATGAGGCCGCCGATGAAGAGCCCGATGATGACCAGCGGGTCCGACAGATCAAACGAGATCGCCTTGCCGTAGCTTTCCAGCTTGTGCGTGTAGTCGGCAAACAGCACCAGCGCCGCAAGGCCCGCCGAGCCGATGGCGTAGCCCTTGGTGACGGCCTTGGTGGTGTTGCCCACGGCGTCCAGCGGGTCGGTGATGTCGCGCACGCTGCTGGGCAACTCGGCCATTTCGGCGATGCCGCCTGCGTTGTCGGTGATGGGGCCGTAGGCATCCAGCGCCACCACGATGCCCGCCATGGACAGCATCGACATGGCCGCCACGGCAATGCCAAACAGGCCTGCCAGCTGGTAGGCTGCCAGGATGGCAAGGCAGACGAAGATCACTGGCCAGGCCGTGGACCGCATCGATACCCCCAGGCCCGCGATGATGTTGGTGCCGTGGCCCGTGGTGGACGCCTGCGCGATGTGTTGCACGGGCGAGTATTGCGTGCCTGTGTAGAACTCGGTGATCCACACCAGCGCGGCGGTGAGCACCAGCCCTGTGGCGCAGGCGCCGAACAACCGCATCTGGCTGCCCGTGGCAGTGACGGCGTTGTCCGGCATGATCCACACCGTCACGAAGTAGAAAGCGATGAGCGACAGCACACCCGCAATCGCCAGGCCCTTGTACAGCGCGGGCATCACGTTCTTCATGCCCGGCGAGGCCTTCACAAAGAAGCAACCGATGATGGACGCGATGATCGACACGGCCCCCAGCGCCAGCGGGTACACCACGGCGTTGACCGGTGCGGTGGTCACCAGCAGCGCGCCCAGCACCATGGTGGCGATCAGCGTCACGGCATAGGTCTCGAACAGGTCGGCCGCCATGCCGGCGCAGTCGCCCACGTTGTCGCCCACGTTGTCGGCGATCACAGCGGGGTTGCGCGGGTCGTCCTCAGGGATGCCCGCCTCGACCTTGCCCACCAGGTCGGCGCCCACGTCGGCACCCTTGGTGAAGATGCCGCCACCGAGGCGCGCAAAAATCGAGATCAGCGACGAGCCGAAGGCAAAGCCGATCAGCGGGTTGAGCAGTGTGGCCAGCTTGGCGTTGGGCGTGAGGTTGCCGTTGCCCGCCAGGAACCAGTAGAACGCCGTGACGCCCAGCAGCCCCAGCCCCACCACCAGCATGCCGGTGATGGCCCCGCCGCGAAACGCCACATCCAGCGCCGGGCCGATGCCCTGCGTGGCGGCCTGCGCCGTGCGCACATTGGCCCGCACCGACACATTCATGCCGATGAAGCCGCAGGCGCCCGAGAGGACTGCGCCCACCACAAAGCCCACCGCCGTGGTGCCATCCAGAAAAATACCGATGAGGACCGCCAGCACCACGCCGACGATGGCAATGGTCTTGTACTGGCGCGCGAGGTAGGCAGCGGCACCGGCCTGAATGGCTGCGGCGATTTCCTGCATGCGGGCATTGCCCGGGTCTTTGGCGAGGATCCATCCCCGCGCCCAGATCCCGTAGGCCACCGCAATCAATCCGCAAACCAGAGCCAGTATCAGGGGGGCAGTCAGCGCTGTAGTTCCAGCCATTCGTCACTCCTTTCAATCTTCGCAGTTGCACGGAAGGAAACATCACAACGCAGGTCGGTGGTGCTTCCGCTGCGTTGCTTCCTCGTGCTCCTGGGCCGTTTGAAAAGGGCTGGGAGTCGATTGGCCAACGGGCCCAATTTACAGCCAAACCATGGTTTGCAAGCGGGTAGAAAGGGACCTGCGCCTAAAATCAGGGTTAATCCCGACGCTTCATGGCGCTTGTTTGCGTTGCGTCAGCGCTCTGTGCATCGCGGGTTGCCGTTATCCAAACCACTATTCAAAGACATGTCCCTCAACAACGTCACCCCTGGCAAGAACATTCCTGAAGCCTTCAACGTGGTCATCGAGATCCCGATGAACGCGGACCCGATCAAGTACGAAGTGGACAAGGAATCCGGCGCGATTTTTGTGGACCGTTTCATGACGACGGCCATGCACTACCCGACCAACTACGGCTATGTGCCGCAGACCCTGTCGGGCGACGGCGACCCGGTGGACGTGCTGGTGATCACCCCCTACCCGCTGCACCCCGGCGTGGTGGTGCCCTGCCGCCCCCTGGGCATTCTGATGATGGAAGACGAAGCGGGCGTGGATGGCAAGGTCATCGCCGTGCCCACCTCCAAGATCCTGCCCATGTACGACCACTGGAAGGACATCGACGACGTGAACGCCATGCGCCGCAACGCCATCGCCCACTTCTTCGAGCACTACAAGGACCTGGAAAAGGGCAAGTGGGTCAAGGTGCTGGGCTGGGAAGGCATCGAGTCCGCCAAGAAGGAAGTCGTGGACGGCATCGAGAGCTACAAGAAGTCGCAGGCCTGATAGCCCTTCGGGCGCTTTCAGCGCCCTGGCGCCGGTGCCGTATGCGCCGGCTGCTATCAAAATAAAAACACGCCACCCGGCCGGGTGGCGTGTTTTTTTTGTGGGCGGCGCTCTGGCAGGGTAGGGAAAAGCCGCGCCATGCGCGCCGGGGAGCGCTGATAGACTGCATTTTGTTACACGGCTGCGGCTGTCCCGGTAGTTCGAGGTACTTTGAGGTGATTCATGAAAATTTCTGATCTGCGCATTGGCGTCAAGCTGGCGGCGGGTTTCCTGGCGGTGGTGTTGCTCACCGCCTTGCTCGGCGCCATTTCACTGGTGCAGATGTCCCGCATCCACGCCAATGCCGAGGAGATCGCCACCAACCTGCTGCCCAGCGTCACGCAAACGGGCGAGCTGCGCGTGCTGCTCAACCGCATGCGCCGAGCGGAGGCGGGCATGGTCACGGCGCGCAGTGCGGCCGAGGTCAAGGCGTTTGCCGAGCAGGTCGCCGGGCGCCACAAGGACCTCAGCCGGGTCGAGGCGGTCTACGAGTCGCTCATCGATATGCCCAAGGAACGTGAGGTGTTCAACGCCTACAAGACCCGCAAGGCGGCGTATGTGGCCTTGCAGGACAAGCTGGCAGACATTGCCAAGGGCGTGGACTTCAGCACGGCCGAGACCATGGAGCTGACCGCTGACGCCTTGAGCATGCTGTATGCGGGCGAGTCGGAGTCGGCCTTTGTGACCACCGCCGAGACGCTGGGTGAGCTGCAAAAGATCAACTCGGACGCGGCCTTGCAGGCCAACGAGGATGCGAAGACGGTGTTCAATGTGGCGCGCGCATGGGTGCTGGGCACCCTCGGGCTGTGCGTGGCACTGGCCGCCGTGCTGGGCGTGGCCATCACCCGTGCCGTCACCCGCCCCGCCCACCATGCGGTGTTGGCTGCCCGCGCCATTGCCGATGGTGATCTGGCGACAGAGGTGCCTTCTGGCGGCAAGGATGAAATGGGCCAGCTGCTCAGCGCATTGGGCGACATGCGGGCCAACCTGGCGCGGGTGGTATCGGGCGTTCGCAGCAACGCCGAAGGCGTAGCCTCGGCGAGCTCGCAGATAGCCTCGGGCAACAACGACCTGAGCGCGCGCACGGAACAGCAGGCCTCTGCGCTGGAAGAAACGGCAGCCTCGATGGAAGAACTGGGCTCCACCGTGCGGCAGAACGCAGACAACGCGCGCCAGGCCAACCAACTGGCCGTG
>NZ_BJHU01000034.1 GCF_005405905.1 Acidovorax sp. NB1 | reverse complement strand
CCGCGCCGCTGCGCACGGCGTCGGGCACCTGGGCCGTGGGCAGGGCGATCACGCTGAACTGCACCCCGGCATAGGTGCGCTGGAACTCCACGCACAGGCGTGGCACCAGCTCGTTGGCAAATGCGTCGGACGTGGCCAGGCGCACCTGCCCGGCCCGCAGGCCCTGCAGCGCACCGAGCTCGCCCAGCGCGCGCTCGGCGTCCAGCAGGGTGCGGCGCGCGTGCACCGCCAGGATCTCGCCCGCCGCCGTCAGCACCATGCCGCGCGGGTGGCGCTCGAACAGGGGCGTTCCCAGTTGCGCCTCCAGCCCCGCGATCTGGCGGCTCAGCGCCGAGGCGGCCACATGCAGGCGGGC
>NZ_BJHU01000033.1 GCF_005405905.1 Acidovorax sp. NB1 | reverse complement strand
CTTCAGAAACCAGTCCTGCAGGGCCCGCAGCTGGGCCAGGTCGTTCTTTCCGGTGCGGTCCACCAGCGCATATTGGTAGATCCAGCCGACCCCGGTGGCGTCGGGGCCGAGTGACGATTTGGCCGTGGCGGGTAGCCGCCCCTGCACCTGGTTCATGTACTCCAGCACGCGAGAACGCGCCCAGTACAGGTCCGTGCCGTCCTCGAACAGGATGTAGACGAACGAGTCGCCAAAGAACGAGAAGCCCCGCACCGTCTTCGCGCCCGGCACCGACAGCATGGTGGTCGCCAGCGGGTAGGTCACCTGGTTCTCGACGATCTGCGGCGCCTGGCCCGGGTAACTGGTGCGGATGATGACCTGCACGTCCGAGAGATCGGGCAGCGCATCCACGGGGGTGCTGCGCACGCCCCACACGCCCCAGGCTGTGAGCATCACGGTGGCCAGCAGAACCAGGAACCGGTTCGCCACCGACCAGCGTATCAATCGGGCGATCATGGCTTGACTCCTTCCACGGCGGTGATCACGAAGTCCTTGCCTTGTTGCTGGAAGGTGAAACGTACCTGCTGTTCAGGCTTGAGGTTCTTTGCCAGCGCGGGGTTGGCCAATTTGAAGGGCATGGTCATTCCGGGCCATTTCAGCTCGGGGACAGCCTCATGTGTGAGCGTCAGTTCGGTCTGTGTCACCTCGTCAACCACCCCCCGCACCGTGAAGCTCTTCGGCACTGGCGCAGCGGAAGCCCCAGGCACGACAGGGGCCGAAGCACCAGTCTTGGCAGCGGCTTCGGCGCCACCGGCTCCAGACAGGGTCGGCAGTACCCCCCGCAGGCTGGCTTCCGAGTCGATCAGGAATTGCGCGGAGGCCACCACCTGCTGCCCTGCGGTCAACCCGCCTTGCACGACGAGGCGATCCTCAATCTCTGGGCCAAGTTGCACCTGCACGGGTTGGTACCTGCCAGGACCTTCCACCACATAAACCACCGCCCGCTTGCCAGTACGGATCACGGCTTCGCTGGGAACCAGCAACGCGGGCTGCGTGCGTCCCGCCAGGGCAATCTGCCCGGACATACCGGCTTTCAGTCGCTGGGCGGTGTTGGGCAGCTCCAGGCGTACACGCACTGTGCGAGTGTCTCGGTTGGCCTCGGGCAAGATGCTGACGACCCGGGCTTTGAGGGTCTCTCCGGGAAATGCTGCCAGGCGCACCTGGGCATCCTGCCCCAGTTGTAGAGGGCCGCTCTGTGCCTCTGGAACCGCTGCTTCGATCCAGACGGTGGACAGGCCATTCACCCGCACCAGACTGGCACCTACAGATACTGTCATGCCCTGGCGCACCATCAGTTCGGCCACCATTCCTGCCTGTGGGAAGGTCACGGTGTATCGGCCCTGGGGTTCTCCACTGCGTTCCACCTGGGCCACGAGCGATGCTGGCATTCCCAGCAACAACAGCCGCTGGCGCGCTGCTGCCGTCAGCGATTCGTCCTTAAGCGCCCGGACAGCGAGGAACTCGCGCTGCGCAGACACCCAATCGGGCAGCAGCAGATCGGCCAATGGCGCGCCTGCGGCCACCACGTCGCCCGGAGCGCGCGCATAGACCCGCTCCACGAACCCCGACGAACGGGCCTGGACGATGCTCACATCCCGGTCGTTGAGCTGAACGGTGCCCAAAACGTCCACGTCTGTGCCAATCTCACGCTGCTCCACCAAGGCTGTGCGCAGGCCCAGGGCTTGCACGGCCTGAGAGGACACGTTCAAACCCGTGCCCGGTTGCGTATCCTCATCCGCGTACTTGGGGACCAGAGCCATATCCATATAGGGAGATTTGCCTGGCTTGTCGAACTTTTGCGTCGGCACCATGGGGTCGTACCAGTACAGCACTTTGCGGTCGGCCTTTGCTGTTTCGGCAGCAGCCGGTCCAGCTCCCGGTGCATGGCCATCCTTTGTTGCCCACTGAGAAATGCCCCACCCAAGGGCGATGCCTGCTGCCAGCAGGGCCAAGGCAACTGCGGTTTTCTTGAAAGCGTTATTGGTCATGTTGTTCTCCGATCAGTCGGCGATCAGGCTGTTGAGGCGGGCGATCAATGCGTCGCGCTGTGTCTGCAGCTCAATCAGGCGCCAGCGTGTCTCCAGCACTTGGGCCCGCGCTGCGAGCACGGCACTCAGATCCCCCTTGGCACTCTGATAGTTGGTCAGCGCCAGCTGGGCGCGGTCCTGCGCCAGGCCGATGCCTGTCGATTGCAGGCGCTCGATCTGGCTCTGCAGTGCCGTCAGCTCGGACGCGTTGTCCTCCAGCTCCTGTAGGTGCCTGTGGGTCACGTCTTCCTGCTCAGCTTCCAGACGCTGCAACTCCAGTTGCTTGGCCTTTATCTGAGGTGCCTGGCGCCGCTCCTGTTGCCAGGGAAGATCAAAGGTCACCTGGAAGGACACCATGTCGCCCCAGCGGCGGTCGCGGCGGCTGTAGGCGACTTCCCAGGACCAATCACCCTTGGTTTCTGCCTGGGCTTCGCGCGTTTCCGCTAAGGCCATCGCCTGCATGGCCGGGTACTGCGCAAGTTCCGCGTGGCGGTGTACCTCCGAGCGCAGCTGATCCAAAGGGCGGCTCAGCGGCCCGGGAGTTCCCTGCAGCACTTCGTCAGCACGAGCGCCCACCCAACGGCGAAGCATGGAGCGGGCTTTGGTCCGATCCCGCTGCAGGTCATCCCTTCGATCCGACAGCGCCAGCGCCTCCTGCCTGGCCATCAGCAGGTCCGCAGCCTGGGCCGTGCCGCCCGCAATGCGGGCTGGAAGGCTGTCCTGTAGCAGCTGGTTCTGAGCCAAGAGATCGGTGAGCACCTGGTCGCGCTGTTCAATGGCCTGGGCCATGATCCACGCCTGGCTCAACTCTTGGCGGATCTGCAGGCGCTGGACACCCAGGGCCGCGCGCTCGCGTTCCACCTTGGCCTCGGCACTGGCAATCTGGGCATCTCGTTTGGCGCGGTTGGGCACCTCCTGCATCAGCGCCAGGCGCTGCATGGTCATGGACTCGCGGGTGAGGCTGAAGCGGTCCATGCCGCTGATGGGGAAGTTCTCGATACCGACCGACAGCTTGGGATCCGGCAGTGTTCCTGCCGATTTTCGGGTGCTGCTGGCGGCGTCAATTTGCAGCCGCTGGGCAGTGATACGAGGGCTGTGCTGCTCTGCCAAGTTCAGGGCCTCGGCAAAACCCAGGGCGTGGGCCTGATTTCCTGCAAAGCCGATGCCTGCCAGCATGAACCACAAAGCGCCCAGAGGCAGATGGCGGGCGCTGCGCCCACGGATGTGCGGGATTGCGGAATGAATGCGCGATTGCGCAGAGAGGCGCTCGACGGGAGCGCCACGGGAGATGATGGGCATGATGGTCCTCGAAATGAAAGGGCACGAAATCAAATGCGCGCATGCCACAGGGCAGCGCGCACACCGTGCACGATCAATTCCGGAAGACCTGGTGCGTCAGATAAATGGGCGGCGAGCCCGCTCGACTGTCCAACTCGGAATAGACAGCCCGAGCGTCGATGTGGCGCTCTGAATCGAGCACTGCAGGAAGCACATAGGCGATCCAGACGGCATGCGCCGCGATGGCCTGGAGATCAAGGCCCTGAAGCGTCGGCGAAGACAGGCTGTCGCCATCGCAGTGGGCGCGGCAAAGCTGCGGATCCTGTTCATCCATCGTCCCTGCCATGGCGTGGCATTCCGGCATGGAGGGCATGCCGACAGCGCTCTCCATGGCCATGCCCGCCTTTTGCATCGACACCGCATGAACTGCGGAGTCCAGCTTCGGGCACGCGTAGGCTGCCAGTGCCACTTGCATCAGGAGCAACGCCGCGACCAGGATGCTGGAAATCCAGCGTCCTCGGCGCAATACGGTGTTCCTGGCGGAAGTCATGGTGCGAATGGTAACCAGAGTCGGGGTTGCGGGCTTAACCTAGATCAAATCTGCGGTCAGCTTGTCAGTTCAACTTTGGCGAAGCCGCAGGGCGTTGGCGATCACCGACGCTGAACTCAGGCTCATCGCCAGGGCCGCAATCATTGGCGACAGCAGCCATCCAGTGAAGGGATACAGCAGCCCTGCGGCGATCGGGATGCCCAGCGCGTTGTAGAGGAAGGCAAACATCAGGTTCTGTTTCATGTTTCCCACCGTTGCCTCCGACAATTCCCGAGCAGTGGAAATACCTCGCAGATCGCCCTTGACCAAGGTGACCTGTGCGCTGTTCATCGCCACATCGGTGCCAGTACCCATCGCGATCCCCACATCCGCCTTGGCCAGGGCGGGTGCGTCGTTGATCCCGTCCCCCGCCATGGCGACAACGCGGCCTTCGGCCTGCAACCGCGACACCAGCGCCAGCTTGTCTGCAGGTTTGACTTCGCCATGCACTTCGTCAATGCCCAGCTTGGCGCCCACGGCCTGGGCGGTGGTCATGCCGTCGCCCGTGGCCATGACAATCCGCAGTCCCGCCGCATGGAGGGTTGCCAGCGCTTCGGGTGTGCTGGCCTTGATGGCATCGGAGACCGCCAGCAGGCCTTGAAGCTGGCCATCGGCCGCCAGGTACATCACGCTGGCGCCTGTGGCGCGCAAGGCCTCGGCCTGCGCAAGCAGCGGATCCGCAGAAACGCCCACCTGCTCCATAAGGACCGTGTTTCCCAGGGCGATCTGGCGCCCGGCGACCCGTCCGCGTACCCCGATGCCCGACCCGGACTCGAAGTCCTCGGGCTTGTCCAGGGCCAACCCCTTGGCGCGGGCCGCCTGGACAATGGCGTCGGCCAGCGGGTGCTCGCTGCCTTGGTCCAGGCTGGCCGCCAGGCGCAGAACCTCATCCTCCGACTGACCGGGCATGGCCACTACACGCTCGAAGGAGGGCTTGCCTTCGGTCAGCGTGCCTGTTTTGTCCACAATCAGCGTGTCCACCTTGCGCAGGTTTTCTATGGCGGCGGCATCCCTGAACAGAACACCACTGGTTGCACCCCGGCCGGTGGCCACCATGATGGACATAGGCGTAGCCAAGCCCAACGCACAGGGACACGCGATGATCAGCACGGCCACGGCGTTGACGAGGCCATAGACCCAACGTGGCTCCGGTCCGAACAGGCCCCACGCGAAGAGTGTGAGCAACGCGATACCCACCACGGCCATCACGAAGTAACCCGCCACCTGGTCGGCCATGCGCTGCATGGGAGCCCGGGAGCGCTGTGCCTGGGCAACCATCTGAACGATCTGTGACAGCATGGTGGCGGAGCCCACCCGCTCGGACCGGATCACGAGCGCTCCGTTGGTATTGAGCGTGGCTCCGATGACGGCATCCCCCGGCCCTTTGACAATGGGCACAGGCTCTCCCGTGAGCATGGCTTCATCCACTGCGCTACTCCCTTCGACCACGACCCCATCGACAGGGACCTTTTCCCCGGGGCGCACGCGCAGCAGGTCACCCACATGGACGTGGGACAACGGGACGTCACTTTCCTGGCCGTTGGCGTCGATGCGCCGCGCCGTCTTGGGAGCCAGGCCCAACAGCGATTTGATGGCGGCCGAGGTCTGGGAGCGTGCTTTCAGCTCCAGCATCTGGCCCAGGAGCGTGAGCGAGATGATGACGGCTGCAGCTTCGAAGTACACCGCCACGCGCCCCATGGCCTGGAACGAGGCTGGAAACACCCCTGGCGCAACGGTAGCGACCACGCTGTAGACAAATGCTGCGCCCGTCCCCAGACCAATCAGCGTCCACATGTTGGGACTGCGGTTCACGACCGACTGCGCACCGCGAACGAAGAAGGGCCAGCCCGCCCACAGGACGATGGGTACCGTGAGGACCAGCTCAATCCAACTCTGTGTCGCCATCTCGAACCACTGCAGCCGGTGCCCCACCATGGCCAGAACAGTGACCACGACGGTGAGGGGCAGCGTCCACCAGAAGCGATGCCGGAAATCCACGAGCTCGGCGTTTTCTCCCTCATCCAGAGTGGGGAGCATGGGCTCCAATGTCATGCCGCATTTAGGGCAGTTTCCAGGATGGTCCTGTTGGACCTCCGGGTGCATTGGGCAGGTGTAAATGGTGCCGGGCTGGGCTTCCTCGGGCTGCGCAGCGACTTCGCCAAGGGCCGAGGGCGCGTACTTGTCAGGTGCCGCGACAAACTTGGTGTGGCATTTGGTACTGCAAAAGTAGTAGCGCTTTCCCTGGTGTTCTGCAGAGTGAGGCGACTGGTCAGTCACATTCATCCCGCAAACAGGATCTTTCAGTCCTGTCGCAGGCACAGATGAATGTCCGTGATGGCCCTCATGATGCTGGTGTCCGTGGCTTGCGTGATCGTGCGGCGATGCAGTTGGCATGGATGGCCTCCCTGTAGATGTGTTGCAAGTCAGTAGGGACTACTTTTTGTTCGAATCATCACCGTGGGCTCCATGCCCTCCGTGCCCGTGGAAGAGGTGCATCAAAGGGCAGGCCAGCAAGAGCAGATATGGCCAGTAGCCTGCGATGTGCGACCAATGCTCTCTGACCAGGAAGAATGCACCGATCAGCCCAAGCATGACCGCTGCTCCGATCAACTTTTTGCCGTTACCAGTGGGGGTCGTAGTATTCGAATGCTCTGTGATGTGGCCATGCTTCACGGTGTTCTCCAAAAGGTACGCAGAAGATTGGTAAACCTTGCGAAAACGATAAGGCTTTACACGGTGGGAATGTCAACCGTGAGCGGCGGTCGTCGTTGACCTGAATCAAGGGATGCGCTATCCCTAGACCCAACTGCAGAAAGAATTCAATCTGTCGTGCATGTCGGGCAACATCTGCGTATACCGGAACCGTTTAACAGTCAGTCCTGCCTTTCGAACAACTTGACTGTTGATCGTGAACGGCGGAGACGATGATTGGCTGCGCGCACCTCCGCGAAGGAAGTAGGTTGCAAAAGGAGCGTCCGACTACAATCCGATGGTGTCAAAACTTATCCAGAAGTGTTCCAAAGCTACGGTTTTCGTGCCAAACCGTGAGTTGCCGCTTGGGTATTTCTGCTCGGTGACACCGCCGTAGTCCCGCCTCTTCAGGCACCGCACTAGCGGGTTCTCGCCTCGTTTCACCATCTCGCCTCTGAGCCTAGCACCTAGCCTCAGTGGTGCAGTCTTGTCTAGTCCTCCCATCTTGAACGCATCAGCATTGGCTGGTCGCGTTTCCTATGCCTATGAATTTCTCAGTTCTCAAGCAAACATGGTTTGCCAACATCCGGGGCGATCTGCTCGCCGGTATCGTCGTTGCGCTGGCGCTCATCCCCGAGGCCATCGCGTTTTCCATCATTGCGGGGGTGGACCCCAAGGTCGGTCTCTACGCCTCATTCAGCATCTGCGTAATCATTGCCTTTGCGGGCGGGCGCCCCGGCATGATTTCTGCCGCCACCGGCGCCATGGCACTGGTGATGGTGACTCTGGTCAAGGAGCACGGCTTGCAGTACCTGCTGGCGGCCACGGTGCTCACCGGGGTTCTGCAAATCCTGGCAGGTGTGCTCAAGTTGGGCGCGCTGATGCGTTTTGTGTCGCGGTCGGTGATCACGGGCTTTGTCAACGCGCTGGCCATCCTGATCTTCATGGCGCAATTGCCCGAGCTGACCAACGTGAGCTGGGTGGTGTATGCCATGACAGCTGCCGGTCTGGCCATCATTTACGGTTTTCCATACATCACCAAGGCGATTCCTTCGCCGCTGGTGACCATCGTAGTGCTCACCGCGATCTCGATGGTCATGGGTCTTGATATTCGCACCGTGGGCGACATGGGCGAGCTGCCCAGCAGTCTGCCGGTGTTTCTGCTGCCCGATGTGCCGCTGAACCTGGAAACCTTGAAGATCATCTTCCCCTACGCGGCTACGTTGGCCGTAGTGGGCTTGCTGGAATCAATGATGACGGCCTCCATCGTGGACGAGCTGACCGACACCCCCAGCAACAAGAACCGTGAATGCATGGGACAGGGGGTTGCCAACATTGCCACGGGGTTCATCGGCGGCATGGCGGGCTGCGCCATGATTGGGCAGTCGGTCATCAACGTGAAGTCCGGCGGGCGTGGGCGGCTGTCGGCGCTGACGGCGGGCACGCTGCTGCTGACCATGGTGGTGTTTCTGGGTCCCTGGGTCAGCCAGATCCCCATGGCTGCGCTGGTGGCTGTGATGATCATGGTGAGTATCGGCACCTTCAGCTGGGACTCGGTGCGCAAGCTGCGCGAGCACCCGCCCAGTTCGTCCATCGTGATGATCGCCACCGTGGTTGTCACTGTGTCCACGCACGACCTGGCCAAGGGAGTGTTCGTGGGCGTGCTGCTGTCGGGCATCTTCTTTGCGCACAAGGTGGGCCGCGTGCTGCGCGTGGACAGCGCGAGTGAGGACGGCGGCAACACCCGCGTCTACCGCGTAGTGGGCCAGGTGTTCTTTGCCTCGTCCGAGGCGTTCCTTGCCGCGTTTGACTTCAAGGAAGTGGTGCAAAGGGTGCGCATTGACGTGAGCCGCGCGCATTTCTGGGACATCACCGCTGTGAGTGCCCTGGACAAAGCCGTGCTCAAGCTGCGCCGCGAGGGCACCGAGGTCGAGGTGGTCGGCATGGACGAAGCGAGCGCCACGCTGGTGGACCGTTTTGCCATCCATGACAAGCCTGGCGCTGTTGAACAACTCATGCATTGAGGAGACTCCCGATGAACAAGGTATATGCCTGTATTGATGGCCTGACGACCACCACCGCTGTGGTTGACTGGGCTGCATGGTCCGCCAACCGCCTGGGCGTTCCGCTGGAGCTGCTGCACGTGCTAGAGCGCGACCCCAGCAGCTCTGCCGTTACCGATTTCAGCGGAGCCATTGGCTTGGGCGCGCAAGAGATGCTGCTTCAGCAACTGAGTGATCTGGATGCCCAGCGGGGGAAGCTGGCCCAGGAAGCGGGGCGTCAGATGCTGGCCAGCGCCCAGGCGCGCGCCACGGCAGCCGGGGTCCAACAGGTGGAGGGCCGGATGCGCCATGGGGAGTTTGTAGACTCCGTGGTGGAATTGGAGTCTGATGCGCGGCTGTTCGTACTTGGTGAGCACTACCAGGCCAAGACCACTGGGAAGCTGCACCTGGACCACCACCTTGAACGGGTGATCCGCGCGGTCAAGCGACCTGTGCTAGTGGCAACGTCCGAACACTTCGTGGAGCCCGAGCGTTTTGTCATCGCATTTGATGGAAGTGCTACCGCAACCAAAATGCTGGAAACCGTCGCCCGCAGCCCGATGCTCAAAGGCTTGCCTGCGTTGGTGGCGATGTGTGCACCCGATACACCTGCAGCCCACGAACAACTGCGCGCGGCCAAAGAAATTCTGGAAACCTCAGGATTTGAAGCCACGGTGACATTGCTCCCCGGGGAACCCGAGCATGCTCTGCCGCTCTTGATGGAGTCGCAAGCGGCAGGACTACTGGTCATGGGGGCGTATGGGCATTCGCGCATTCGCCATCTCGTGATCGGCAGCACCACAACAACACTACTGCGTCACTGTAGGGTCCCGGTCCTGGTTCTCCGCTGAGGCAGCATCTGGGGCGACAAGCTCCGGCCGCTTTGTACCCGCCTTCACAGGACAATGACGGCGGGTACAGAGTCAACCCCCTCCAAGGCGATTCTGGACGGTGGGAGTGCGTTTGATGGACACCGTCACCACAGATCACAATCTGTAGATCAGGTCCGCAGGCAGCGCCCAAACCTTGGTCGGCAATGTATGCATGGGGCGCTCGGACAGGCGGTGCTGCAACTGGACGGAGAATTGACAATGCCAACGACGCGAGAGCTTCCATGCCTGATGGCTGATTGGCATGCCATCGAGCAAAAGTTGCGGGGGTGGTTGACAAATTCAGGCGTCTTGCGACGCAAGGACCCAGCCCTATAACGGCCATTCAAATGCTGCGCTGATTCACTCGCTTAGACAACGCCTCGGCGCTCTCCCGACGCTCGCTATACCGGTCCACAAGGTAGTCAGCGCAGTCGCGCGTGAGCAGCGTGAACTTCACCAGCTCCTCCATCACATCCACCACGCGCTCGTAGTAGCTCGATGGCTTCATGCGGCCACTTTCGTCGAACTCCAGAAAGGCTTTTGCCACCGACGACTGGTTGGGGATCGTAATCATGCGCATCCATCGGCCCAGCACCCGCATCTGGTTGACAGCATTGAACGACTGCGAGCCGCCCGACACCTCCATCACCGCCAGCGTCTTGCCTTGGGTCGGCCGCACTGCTCCCACAGACAGGGGTATCCAGTCGATCTGCATCTTCAAGATGCCTGTCATCGCGCCGTGGCGTTCCGGGGAGGTCCAGACCATGCCCTCGGCCCATTGGGCAAGCTCTCGCAATTCCACCACCTTCGGATGGCTGTCAGGCTCCGCGTCCGGCAGTGGCAGCCCACGGGGATCGAAGATGCGGGTTTCAGCACCGAGGGTGCGCAGCAGTCGCGCGGCTTCTTCGGTCAGCAATCGGCTGTAGGAGCGCTCCCTCACCGAGCCATAGAGCAACAGGATGCGGGGGGCATGGGTAGAGCTTTGTGCGGGTACCAACCGCTCAAGATCGGCTCGCTCCAAGAGCGCAGCATCAACGTTGGGAAGATCCGGATTCATACCAGTCCTTGGATGAGTTCACGACTTTGACCACCAGCAGCATGACCGGTACCTCGATGAGAACGCCCACCACCGTGGCCAGTGCCGCACCCGAATGAAAGCCGAACAGGCTGATGGCTGTCGCCACGGCCAGCTCGAAGAAGTTGGAAGCACCGATCAATGCTGATGGGCAGGCAATCGCATGCTTTTCTCCGGCAGCACGATTGAGCCAGTACGCCAGCGCGGAGTTGAAGAACACCTGGATCAGGATGGGGACCGCCAGCAATGCGATGACCAGGGGCTGCTGCAGGATGGCCTCGCCCTGGAACGCGAACAGCAGCACCAGCGTGAGCAGCAGCGCAGCAATGGACCACGGACCAATGCGATGCAGCGCAGCGTCAAACGCCGCTTGGCCTCGTGACAGAAGCGCGCGACGCAACCATTGGGCAAGCACAACTGGAATCAGGATGTACAGGACCACAGAGGTGAGCAAGGTATCCCATGGCACTGTGATTGCCGACAGGCCCAATAGGAAAGCCACGAGCGGCGCGAATGCCACAATCATGATGCTGTCGTTCAACGCCACTTGGGACAGCGTGAACAGGGGATCGCCCCCCGTCAGGCGGCTCCACACGAACACCATGGCGGTGCACGGCGCTGCGGCCAGTAGGATCAAGCCAGCGATGTAGCTGTCGATCTGGTCAGCTGGCAGGTACGGGGCAAACCACTGGCGTATGAACAGCCAGCCCAAAAAAGCCATGGAGAACGGCTTGACCAGCCAGTTCACGAACAAGGTGACCCCGATGCCGCGCATGTGGTTGCGCACTTCGCCCAGGGCGGCAAAGTCCACCTTGAGCAACATCGGAATGATCATCACCCAGATGAGCAGGCCCACCGGAATGTTCACGCGGGCGACTTCCCACGCACCAATCGCGCGTGCTGCGCCAGGAAACACCTGGCCCAACCCGATCCCCACCACGATGCACAGCACCACCCAAACGGTGAGGTAGCGCTCGAACACGCTCATGCTGGATTTCTGCATCGCGTTTCTCAGTTTGTGACCAGTTGGCGAGCGGTGGTCTGAAGCACCGCCTTGGCCAGCTTGTCTTCGGGAAGGCTCACCAGCAGTTCGAGCCGACGCTTCATGGCGTGCAGCGTCTGGCGGAAGGCTTCAAGTTTCTGCTCGTCCGTGCCGTCGCCCTCGCTGGGGTCGGCATAGCCCCAGTGCGCTGTGGCGGGGTGGCCTGGCCAGATGGGGCAGACCTCGCCAGCCGCGTTGTCGCACACCGTGATGATCAGGTCCATCTGTGGCGCGTCGGGCGTGGCGAACTCATCCCAGCTCTTGCTGCGCAGGCCTTCGATGGAAATGCCAGCGTTCTGCAGCACCTGCAGGCCCAGGGGGTTGGGTTGCTGGTTGTCGCGCGGGCTGCTGCCTGCGGAGTAAGCCTTGAACCGGCCCGAGCCCATGTCATTCAGCAGGGCCTCGGCCAGGATGCTGCGCGCGGAGTTGTGGGTGCAAAGAAAGAGAACGTTCAAGGGTTGTTGCGTTTCGCTCATGGTGAACTCCAGGGTCAATGGTGGTGAGATGGGTGAATCGGGGCTGAGCGCGCACCAGCGCTCGGGTCATGTATTGCCATATGGCGAACCACTCAGCAGTGGCAGGAGGCAGCCTCTTCAGTGAGGCAAGGCGCACCCTGGCAACAGTTTTCTGTCAGATAAGCCAGCAGATCGTTCATGGTCTGGTACGAGGCGCGGTACACCAAGTTGCGCCCTTGGCGCTCCTGGCTCACCAGGCCAGCATGGGCCAACTCTTTGAGGTGAAACGACAGGGTGTTGGAGGCCACCCCCAGTTGCTCGGAGATTGCCCCAGGCGTGAGGCCTTCCTGGCCTGCAACGATGAGTGCCCGAAACACCCGGAGGCGCACCTCTTGCGCGAGGGCTGCGAGCGAGCGGACTACGTCTGATTCATTCATTCCTCAATAATACAATAAATGTTGAATTATCGAAAGAATGCTCGAATATCAGCTTTTTTAGAGGGAGACCCTATCAAGGCTTGTCTACGGCTGTGCCGCGCTTCAGTGCGAGCGCCTGGCTGGGCCTAAAGCCGTAGTCGGGACGTCATAACCGAACTCAGCGTGCGGGATTGGTCACTTGGTCGCCTGGTAGTGGGCGCAATGCAACCGAAACCTTCATCAGCGTATGCAGGTATCAAAAGAGTAATCAGCAGGTCACCGTCCTGTTCGGGGGCGATTTATAGACTTCTCTCCGTGGCGCACAAAACGCCACCTGGATGGACCATATCGGGCATCCGGCGCCACAGGAGACCATCATGAAAGTCCGTACCGCAATCCTCGTCGCCAGCCTTGCTGCATCCGCCTCAGCTTCTTTCGCCACGTCGGTGTATCACACCAGCCCAAGCCAGGAAGAAGGCGTGAGCCTGGCTCCCGACCATCTTGGCAACGCAGTTACCCGCCAGTCCGTTGAAAGCACCGTTCTCGCTGCTCAGAAGGACGGCTCGTTGTACTGGATCAGCCGTGGCTACCCCGCCACTTATCCACTCGTCCCAGGCCCCAAGCTGACGAAGACCCGCCAACAGGTCCTGGATGAATTGCAGTCGGCCAAGCGCAATCCCGTGGGTCGCGACGGTGTGCGCGATATGGGCGGCGAGGCTGGCTGGGTTGATGCCCGACAACTGCCCTGATCCCCTCTCACAAGAACCACGGCTGTATGCCTATCCACGAACTGGCATACAGCTGTACACACCCAATCCATCATTTCTCAAGAAGGAAAGTTCATCATGAAAATCCAATCCACACTCATCGTCCTCTCCTTGATCGCAGCCCCTGCATTTGCCTCGGATCAGGCAATCAGCAAGACGCGCCAGCAGGTTCAGGCGGAGCTGGCACAGGCCATGCAAAGTGGCGACATGCTTGCCTATGGCGAATCGGGCATGACGCTCAAGCAAATCAACCCCAGCGCTTACCCGGTAACTGCTACTGCGCCGTCCATGAAAACCCGTGAGCAAGTGCGAGCTGAACTGGAGCAAGCAATTCGATCAGGCGAAATGCTCGCGGCGGGAGAGTCAGGTGCCAAGCTCAATCAACTGATGTCGCGGCGCTACCCCGTTGTGGAAGCCAAGTCTTACAAGACCCGCGATCAGGTCAAAAGCGAACTTGCACGCGCCATTCGCGAAGGTGAGCTTGTAGCGGTGGGTGAAGACGGCCGCAAACTCAACGAGATCTATCCAGACCGCTACCACGCGGCACACCATGCCGCTGTGGCGACCAGCTTGGATGCTTCGGCCAAGGATCCACAGTTCTAAACTCTCTTACCGCCCACTGCAGAGGCCCGAGGAAAAGCACTTGGCCTCGGAAGCACAATGCTTGAAGCCAAGCTGAGTCCGGCAAGATACCGCTAGCCCGCTCAGTGGCGGGTGAGGCCTCAGTTTGGCTCTTTGCGGCAGAGGCAGTAGGTGAATTTCTGCACCGTTCCCAATGGCGTGCGGTGCTCTTCGCGCTCCTGCTTCAAAAGCGTGAATGGAGCACCAAACTCTGCATGAAGTCCATCCGCGCTGTAGCGCATCACCTCTAGACCGCTGCACTTCTGTGGCCCGTCCTCGGCAAAGGTTGCCACGATGACGTGCCCTCCAGGCTTGACTGCGCGCAGGACCGAATCGACGTAGGCCCTGCGCTCCTCTGGCGATGTCAGGAAATGAAATACTGCCCTGTCATGCCAAACATCGTAGGCGTGCCGAGGGAGTTCAAGTGTTGTGATGTCGCCCGCCAGCCAGGAAACCTTGCTGGCGAGATGCCCCAAACGTGACTGCGATGCCGCCAGCGCCGCCGCTGATAAATCCAAGACCGCGATCTTCCGGTACCCCCCGTCGAGCAGATCGTCCACCAGGGTCGAAGCACCACCGCCCACATCAATGATGCTGGAGTCAGGGGCGGCGCCCGTTTGCTGAATCAGTTCCACCGATTGCCGCGCGTGCTCCTGAAACCAACTTACGCCGGAGCTGGCCTTTGTCGTGTAGACCTGCTCCCAATGATCCTTGGACTGCATACCAATCTCCTGTGCGGACACTTCCGCCTGAAACGCCAGCCCTCCGATTGTGCAGCTGGTCATAACATCAAAATCATCTCGCTGGCAGCACCAGGCAGGCCAGTCGCCAAGGGCGGGGACCTTGCACCTCGTGGACGAGCGCTGTTTTAGCCGAACAGACGGGCTACAGCCGTTGGGAAATCTCAAGCAGTGGCTTGATGCTGGAGCCAAAGCGGCTCATAGACGCATGGTGCTGCTCTAGCTGACTGTAGGGAAGATAACGAATCCCCAGTTCCGAAACGCGGGAGAAGGCTGGTCTTTGAAGTTGCTCCGCCACCTTGTCGCGGCGATTGTCCGGGGCCACCAGAAACAACGCGCACTTTTCTGCAACGGGGGTTCCCAAAGCCAGGTCGAGCATGCGCACTATCCCTGAATAGATAGACGTGGTGTGCTCCACCTCAAACGCAGCGGCAACGCGGCTGGTGTGGGCATCGACCCACACTACGTCAATCAATCGCACGGATTCCAGGCCACCGTCTGCCATGGTGGGCAGTTGGTCCATGCACCCATCTCCCAGCAGGCCGCTGCCATGCACCCGCCCCCGGTCGTTGGAAGCAATCCAGACACCAAACCCCAGGGCTTTTCCGAGATCCCGCAGCAAGGCCTGGACGCCTGTATGCGTTGCGTCGCCCTCGCGGGCCAGCGCCAATTCCTTTTGCATGGCAGCGGACTCCTGTCGCACGCGCTCCAGATCTTCTCTCCAGAGGTCGATAGCGGCACCGTCCATAGCGGCGGGCGGCGGTGTATATCGGCCAGCGCCAACGTCAAACATGAGTCCAGCTATCGCTCCCAGGTCGTTGGAGAGCTTCAGGCGGAATTGCTCATTCAGACGCAGCAGGCCTTCACGCATGGAGAGATAGTGGTCCCAGCGGCCAAGCTTCACGCGCCCCCCTGTGACGACATTGAACCCATTGACGATGGCAGTGTTGAAGGGGGTCACCAACGTGGGGTGAATGAAGTACAGCAAGTTCGCTACAGCTGGGCCCAGGCCTTTGATGCCAATGGCGTCTATACGCTGTATTGCCGCCACTACATCCTCCGCGCAATCGCAGTGGTCACAGGTGTGAAGCAAATCAGCAAAGGCGTTTTGGTTGCTGGCGTTCTCATAGATATCGGGGATGCGCAGTTTGGGCTTCCAGAGAAACGCGTGGTCCGCACCTTTGAATATCTGGCGCTGCTCCGCAACCGACCCTACCACTGTCTCCAGCGAGGAACCTCGGTAGGCGTTGCCAAAAGTCCCTGCGCGAATATCTAGCACCACCTGCGCAATCCCACGGCGGATTGAGCGAAAGTTCTTTATCCGCTGGTCCCAAAGAAACCAGGTGTTGTAGGTACTGCCGGGATCCGCTTTCCAGCAATCGATGAGTTCGGCAAGTGGATCATGCATCTGTTGTCGGGAGCTTTCCTACGATTTTGTACTGGGGAAATACATCGAGAAACAGGTCGTGCCGCTTATCGAACTCACGGAAATGCGACCACGATGCGCGTGAACGATGGCCTGGGTAATGGACAACCCAAGACCTGCACCATCGGAGTCCAGTTGCTTGCGCGACTTGTCGGCCCGAAAAAAACGGTCAAACAGCCTGGGGATCATCTGCGCGTCGATGGAAGGCCCTCGGTTGATCACGTTCACCGTGGTTCCGTGCACATCACCCTGAATCTCAACGGCAATCTGCTCACCGGGCGGGGTGTATCGAATGGCATTGGACAGAAGATTGCTGAGCGCCCTGCGCAACATCAAACGGTCTCCGCTGACATCCCCTTCGCCAGACAGCCTCAGGTGCACCTGCTTTTCTTCAGCCAGGGCTTCGTAGAACTCAAACAGGGCACTTGCCTCATCGTGCACGGCGATCCTCTCCGTACTGGGCAGGATGAGCCCATGGTCGGCCTTGGCCAGAAACAGCATGTCCGCGACCATGCGTGCCAGGCGCTGGTATTCCTCGGCATTGGACGCGAGGATGTCCTGGTACTCGGCCGTAGTCCGGGCCTGGCTGAGCGTCACTTGCGTCTGCGTCATCAAATTGTTGATCGGGGTGCGCAACTCGTGCGCCAAATCTGAGGAAAACTCGGACAGGCGGTCAAATTCTCCTTTCAGGCGCCGGAGCATCTCATTCAGGGTCGTCGCAAGGTCAGCCATCTCAATGGGAAATGCGTGACTGGGAATGCGCTCGTCCAGCCGTTGCGCCGTGATGGCCATTGCGCGCGTGCGCATGGTCCTCAGAGGCGCCAAGCCGTTTTTGGCGGCCCACCAGCCCAGGGCTCCTGCTACCAGCGTCGCCAAGGCCACATAGGCCACCAGTGCCTGAATCAGGCCGTACATGAAATGTTTGTGGTGGGCAATATCCAGAGCCACCCAAATCTGCAACGGCTGTTCCGAGGTTTCTGGCATGGAAATGGACTCGGCCATTCCTCGGTATTCGTGCTTCGGGGTTTGCCATGATGCAACCCCCAGGCGGGCTCCCAAAGTCAACTCAAGCATGTTGCTCGGGAACTGGAAATCAGGCGTTGAGTAGATGGACTCTTGGCCGCGAAGGACATTGACAAAAAGCCCTTCGTGGCTGTGCAGAACGTCATCCAGGCGGGTTTTGAGATCCTGAGGAGACGTGGATTTGCCTATCACTTCGCGGGTCAGGTGAATCTTGTCCCGCAATGCATCGCGGTCAAGTTCTACAAAATGGCGGTCAATGGAGATGGCGACCAAAACGCCCAGTCCCACCAGGACGAAAGCAGACGCAAGGGTAAAAAAAACCGTCAACCGGGTGGTCAGCGAATACCGGTGGATCACTCTTACACCTCGGGCGCTTCAAGCACGTATCCCATGCCGCGCACTGTCTGGATGAGCTTGGTGTCATAGGCATCGTCGATTTTTGCGCGAAGGCGTCGCATCGCTACCTCGACCACGTTGGAATCGCTGTCAAAGTTCATGCCCCATACCTGGGAGGCAATCAGAGAGCGGGGCAAGATCTCCCCCTGGCGACGCATGAGCAATTCCAACAATCCAAACTCCTTGGCCGTGAGGTCGATGCGCTTGCCCGAGCGGCTGATGCGTCGGCGCAGCAAATCCAGTTCTAGATCGCCGACCTGCAGCACCGTCACCTCCGAGCCATTGCGCCCGCGCCGCAGGATGGTCCTCACGCGAGCAAGCAACTCTGCAAATGAGAATGGCTTGACCAGATAGTCATCGGCGCCCAGCTCCAGGCCTTTGATGCGGTCGTCTACTTGGTCCTTGGCGGTCAAAAACAGCACCGGCATTTCCTGCCCACTGCGGCGCAAGCTCTTGAGCACTTGCCATCCATCCATTCCTGGGAGCATCACATCCAGGATGATCAGGTCATGGTCGCCTTCCTGGGCCATGTGAAGGCCATCCACGCCGGTGCGGACCAAATCCGCGTTGAACCCCGCCTCCCGAAATCCTTGGCGCAGGTACTCGCCGGTTTTGATCTCATCTTCGACGATCAATATCTTCACGGGACTCTCCTTGACTCAGGTGTGGCGGCAAGTGTGCCCGCAGATCACTTTCCTTTCTTCAACATAACAAAGATGTAATCAACATGTTATTTCGGCGGAAGCAAGGTCCGCACAGAATGCCCTACATCAAGAAACGCATGGGGCACCTATGAAAAATCCTTGGACTTCACGACCTAAATCAACCCAACTTCTGGCGGTCGCGCTACTGGCTCCTTCCCTGGGCTTCGCGCAATCGGCGGCGCCTGAAATGGCAAAGCCGGACTATCAGCTGTCCTACCGATCAGCGTTCACGAGCTATGAGCCCTACCAGGAGCAAAAGGTGCAGTCTTGGCGGCAAGCCAACGACAAGGTGGGCGAAATCGGCGGATGGCGTGCCTATGCCAAGGAAATGCGCCAGGCAGCTCCTGCGTCCGGGCAGGAGCCGTCTGCCGCCGGTCATGATGCACACCATGGGGGCAAGCAATGAACCGCAAGCTGCGTATGCCCTCTACCAAAATCGTTTTGGCTGTCGCCACGGTGGCCGTTCTGTCTGGCTGTGCCAGCGTGAACCTGGAACAAAACCTTTCCAACGCCAACACCGCGACAAGTGGTTTCACCGACGGCAAACTCACGCTCGCAAGGGACCAAGCCGAACGTGACGCCTTGCGTCAGCGCGCCTCGGAGCTACTGAGCAAACCCCTCAGCCAGAAGGACGCCGTTCAACTCGCCTTGGTCAACAGCCCATCCATGCAGGCCATCGTGGCCCAGAACTGGGCGGATGCCTCGACTGCAGCCCAGTCCGGTCGGATTGCCAATCCCATTCTCAGTCTGGAGCGTGTGCGCCTGGGAAGTGAGACGGAAATCGGCAGACTCTTGTCGTTCGGACTGCTGGATCTGTTGACCCTTCCAACGCGCAAGGGTTTGGCAGAAGAACGCATCAAGCAAACCCAGCTGCGTCTAAGCAGCGATGTGGTCGATCAGGTCACGCAGGTACGACAGGCCTGGGTCCGTGCTGTCGCGGCGCAGCAGACACTGACCTACACACAGCAAGTGGTCGCCAGTGCCCAAGCCAGTGCAGAGTTGGCCAAGCGCATGCAGGCGGTCGGAAACTTCAACAAGCTCGACCGTGCGCGGCAGCAAGCGTTCTATGCGGATACCGCCACCCAATTGGCCAGCGCCCAGCACCAGGTGACGGCGAGCCGAGAGGAACTGGTTCGTCTGCTGGGCTTGGACGACGCACAGGCCCAAATGCTCAAGCTGCCACAGCGCCTGCCAGCTTTGCCCACAGAGCCGCTGTCTGCTGCCGACGCGGGCCGCCAAGCTTCCAAGGGCCGTCTGGATCTGCAAATTGCGAAGGCAGAGTACGACGCTGCCGCGCGGGCACAGGGGTGGAACACGGTCACCACGTTCACTGACATCGAACTGGGGGTACGGCGTGATTCTGTCTTTGATGCGGCAGAAAACACGCACTCAACACGGCGCGGCTTTGAGATCAGCCTGCAGCTGCCTATTTTCGACTGGGGCGGCATGCGCCGCAATGCGATGAATGGCCAGACCCTGGCTGCGGCCAATCGCTTGGAGGCCACCGCTCGCGCGGCTGGATCCAATTTGCGGGAGAGCTACTCAGCCTACCGTACGGCCTATGACATCGCCCGCCACCATCGCGAGGAAGTGATCCCCCTGCGCAAGACCATCTCCGAAGAAAACCAGCTTCGCTACAACGGCATGTTGATCAGTGTCTTTGAGCTGCTCGCCGACGCCCGAGATCAGGTCAATTCCGTGATGGCGGCGCTGAATGCCGAACAGCAGTTCTGGCTGGCGGACGCTGCCTTGCAAGCCTCCCTGATTGGCAAGCCCACAAGTGCCGGAGTCTCGGGCGGCGCCGCCGCTGCTGCCGAAGCTGGTGCTGGTCACTGATCCCCAAGGAAATCAACATGAATTCAAGAAGAGATTTTTTCCGCTTTGCAGGCATTGCCGGAGGAGCTGTCGCTGCCGCAAGTGTGAGCCGAGTCGCGATGGCGGCTTTGCCAGAGCCCATTTTCCAGGGCAGCGCCGACACCATGGCGCCCCTGGTTCCCAACTCTGGCCGCCCTTACAACCCCGTGGTCACACTCAATGGTTGGACGCTGCCCTGGCGCATGAACCAGGGCGTCAAGGAGTTCCATCTCGTGGCCGAACCCGTGGTGCGCGAAATGGCCCCCGGTTTCAAGGCCCACCTGTGGGGATACAACGGTCAAAGCCCAGGCCCCACCATCGAGGTGGTCGAAGGTGATCGGGTGCGCATCTATGTGACCAACAAGCTGCCGGAACACACCAGCATCCACTGGCATGGACAGCGCCTGCCCAATGGCATGGATGGTGTGGCAGGCCTGAATCAGCCCGCAATCCAGCCCGGGAAAACCTTCGTCTACGAATTCGTTGCACGCCGACCCGGTACGTTCATGTACCACCCTCACGCCGACGAAATGACGCAAATGGCCATGGGCATGATGGGCTTTTGGGTGACACACCCTAAGGCCAAGCACCCCCTGATCGATGAAGTTCAGCGCGATTTCTGCTTCTTGCTCAGCTCCTATGACATTGAGCCAGGCGCTGCGACACCCAAAGTTGCAGAAATGCTGAACTTCAACCTCTGGACCTGGAACAGCCGTATCTTTCCTGGCATTGATTCCTTGAATGTTCGGTTGAACGACAAGGTGCGCATTCGCATCGGGAATCTCACCATGACCAATCACCCCATGCACTTGCATGGCCACGAGTTCTTGGTGACGGGCACCGATGGCGGACCGACCCCCAAGAGCACACGGCTCTACGAGGTCACCACGGACGTGGCGGTGGGCCAGATGAGGCAGATTGAATTCCTGGCCGATGAGGAAGGCGACTGGGCCTTCCACTGCCACAAGAGCCACCACACCATGAACGCCATGGGGCATGACATCCCCACCATGATCGGCGTGGACCACCGGGGCGTGGCCAAGAAGATCAACAACCTCATTCCCGACTACATGGTGATGGGCGAGCGCGGGATGGCGGACATGACCGAAATGGAAATGCCTATTCCGGACAACACCATCCCGATGATGACTGGCGAAGGTCCCTACGGCTCGGTCGAGATGGGCGGCATGTTCAGCGTCGTCAAGGTGCGCCGGGACCAGAAGCCTGGCGACTACAAGAATCCAGGTTGGTACAAGCCGCCACATGGGACGGTTGCCTACGAGTACACCGGTCCGATGGCCGAGCCCGCCCGCTTCAAGTCCGAAGGTGGCCAGTCCATGCCGCGCAAAGACAAGGCCAGTTCAGACACGGTCGTCAAAGCCAAGAAGCCTTCTTCCCATAGCGGTCACTGATCGCTCCGTTTTTCGATTCACAACCCGAGGTACCTATGAAACGCACTTTTTCCCTGATCGCAGCTTCCGCTGTGGTGGCCCTGTCCTTCAACAGCTTTGCTGGTGGCAACCATGGTGGTGGCCATGATGGCGGTGGCGCCCGTGGCCATGGCAGCGCTGAATCCGCCATTGGTCAGCCAGGCAAAGCAGGCAAGGTCAGCCGAACCATCAATGTGGACATGGCCGACACCATGCGCTTCACGCCCGCAGCGATTTCCGTCAAAGAAGGCGAGACCATCAAGTTCGTGATCAAGAACTCTGGCCAGGTGAAGCACGAGTTCAGTCTCGGCACCGAAGCAGAACTGAAGGAGCACTACGAGACGATGAAGAAGTTCCCAGAGATGGAGCACGACGAACCCAGCAAGATCTCCCTGGCTCCTGGCAAGCAAGGCGAAATCATCTGGCAGTTCACCAAGGCTGGCGATGTGAATTTCGCCTGCCTGTACCCAGGCCACTACGACGCTGGCATGAAAGGCCAGGTCAAGGTCTCCAAGAAGTAATCCGCAGGATTGCTGCCAACCACAAGCAAAGGAGTCTCAGAGATGAAACAAGCTAACCAATTTCTGGCTGCAGCGCTGCTGTCGCTGGCGACGCTGGTTCCTGTGACCAGTATGGCCCAGGCTACCCCTGAGCCCAGCAAATCCGCTGCTGCTGCGGCATCCATGACCGATGGTGAAGTGCGCAAGATCGACAAGGATGCGGGCAAGATCACCATCAAGCATGGGGACATCAAACACCTGGAAATGCCTGGCATGACCATGGTGTTCGCCGCCAAGGACAAGGCCTTGCTCGACAAGGCGAAGGTCGGTGACAAGATCCAGTTCATGGTGGTGAGCGAGAACGGGAAGATGGTGGTCACCGCCATCGAACCTGCCAAGTAAGCGGCTCGCGCCCCGCGATCGGACCGTTATCAGTTCATCCATCAATTCACAAAGGAAAAATCATGAAAACTCTTCTTGTTACCCTCGCCCTGACCGCCGCATCCTCTGCGTTCGCAGCTGGCGACACCCAGGAAGCCACGCCATACACCAACTCCAAGGCCCAGGCCCATGGTGAAGATCACAAGAAGGCTCGCCCAGCCGTGCCGGTCAAGCGTGCCAACGATGGAAGCACCGCCCGTGGTGAAGGTTCCGGTGTGGCGACAACCAACAAGGCCGAATCGCGCGGGCAGGAGAAGGCTGCCGCACGCGAAGCCATGCCCCACAAGGAAGCCACTCCGGGTTCTACGCCCAAGTGACAAGCATGGGTATGCCCTCTTTGTTTGGTCCGGTGGGATTGATCAACGCCGGATCCACACAGCTGGGCTATCGCCGGTCCCGTGGCTAGCGTGCTATGCACACAACGCAAAACCAGTCGCGATGGCTTTGTGGCTGGATCACCTGAAGCGCGAGGAAAAAAGCCGACGCAAGTCGGCTTTTTCGTTCCAAGGGAAATTTTGCGAAGGTAACTCTGTGTTGATGGATCAAACCTCTACTGCGGCTGTCTCAATAGTCCCCGCGTCACGCGAACTCCCGGGCACAAGCGCAGGGGAAGGAGCACAGAAAATCATGACTCCTATAGGCGGCCGCCCAAGCACGGCCGCCTGCAGCAGCCGCTTCATGTGGACGGCTCCTGGCTATCCAGGTCAGTGCGCGCCTCGATGCACATGTACGCCGCGCATCCATGTCATGAGATCCAAATGACTGGTTGTCGGCTTGTTGGCTACCTCAGAGTGAGCGGGGGTGGCCTTGGCACCGCGACGCTTCGGTTTGACAAAGCTCGCACTGTGCTTGGGGGCAGAGGGACTGTCCGCAGCGAGGGTTTCCAGGATCGCGCAATGGGCATGATCGTCGCCTGCGCACACAGAAACCAACTGCTCCAAAGCCGATTTCATCTCGACAATTTCCCGTAGCTTTTCCTCCAGATCTGCCAGATGGCGCTCGGCAATCGCTTTCACCTGACGACTGGTGCGGTGGGTGTCGCCCCATTGGCCAATCAGCTCTGCAATCTGGGGCATGGAGAAGCCGAGGCGGCGCGACTGCCGGATGAAGCGCAGTACCGAGACTTCACGTTCACCGTATTTTCGATAGCCGGCCTCGCTGCGTTCGGCTTCCGGCAACAAACCTGTTTGCTCGTAGTGGCGGATCATCTTGGCCGATACGCCTGCCGCCTTGGCTGCATCGCCGATGTTCATGAGTGTGGTCATGGATGCTCCTGTGCAAAGGAATAACACGGTAGCAAGGACTTTCGTCCTTACCACCGTGTCAATGTCAAGCGCTCTGAATATTGGCGTCTGTAAAGCCTAGATCAGGCGGGCGGATATCCAGCTTCGGTCAGTGCCTCGACCAGTGTCTTGCGATCTTCCGCACTTTGCACAATGACCATGCGTTTGGACATGTCCACCTGCACTTTGCATTCAGGGTCTGTCATCTGAAGCGTCTGGCTCACCATCCCCGCGCAGTGTCCGCAGGTCATGTCGGGGAGTTGGAATTCATGCATTTTTCACCTCTTGGAAAAAGTTAAGAGGCTTTCAGTCTCCGGTCTGCCACTGGGGCAAGGTCAAGTGACCAGATAGATATCCAATCAGGAGCGCCGCCTCGCTTGCGTCTCCCATCGTGTCAACCCTGAAAGTTCGAACTCTGCCGGTTAACGCCGAAGTTGAACACCACATGGAGATTGCTATGAATACCACTGCCCATGAAGCGGGGCCGTCCGCCTCACTATCGATCGCACACCTGAATCTTCCGATACTTGGCATGACCTGCGGCTCTTGCGTTGGACGCGTTGAAAAGGCCCTCAAAGCCGTCCCTGGGGTCCGCGAGGTGACCGTGAATATTGCTACTGAACGCGCCTCCGTGGTTGCCGCATCTACGGTGCCAGTCCCGGCCTTGGCTGCGGCTGTCGAAAAGGCTGGATACGCAGTGGCGGAAGAGTCCGTGGAGCTGCTGATCGATGGGATGACCTGCGCGTCGTGCGTGGGACGTGTCGAAAAAGCGCTGAAGGGTGTACCGGGCGTCAAGCACGCGGAAGTCAATCTAGCCACGGAGCGTGCGCAGGTTCGTTTCGATGCAGGATTGCCTCCCGAACGTCTGGTAGCCGCCGTTGTAAAGGCGGGCTATGAGGCACAGGTTGCGGACACGAACACTCCCACCGAACACGACAAGCAGTCGGCGCCCTGGTGGCCTGTCGCTCTGGCCGCTGGTCTGTCCTTCCCCCTGGTATTGCCCATGCTTGGCATGCTGTTCGGTCTAGACTGGACGCTCAACGGCTGGATTCAACTGGCCCTGGCCACGCCTGTGCAGTTCTGGCTGGGCGCGAGGTTCTACCGCGCTGGCTGGAAGGCTCTTCGTGCAGGCGCAGGCAACATGGATCTGCTGGTCGCATTGGGTACGTCGGCCGGGTACGGCTTGAGCTTGTACCTGCTGTTCAAGCACGCTGAGCACGGCACGCCCCACCTGTACTTTGAAGCCTCCGCTGTCATCGTCACGCTAGTCCTTCTCGGGAAGTGGCTGGAAGCCCGAGCCAAGCGGCAAACCACAGAAGCGATCCGGGCGCTGCATGCGCTGCGCCCAGAAGTTGCACGCGTGCGCACTGATGACGGCGACGTCGATCTACCGCTTTCACGCGTGAAAGTAGGTGATACGGTGGTTGTCCGCCCAGGGGAGAGAGTCCCGGTAGACGGCTCGGTGATCGAAGGCGCCAGCCAGGTGGATGAGTCATTGATCACCGGGGAGAGCCTGCCTGTGGCGAAGCATGTCGGCGACAAAGTGACGGGGGGCGCCGTGAATGCGGAGGGCTTGCTGCTGGTACGGACGACTGCCATTGGCGCAGAGTCAACCCTGTCGCGCATCGTGCGAATGGTTGAGTCGGCGCAGGCAAAGAAGGCCCCCATCCAACGAATAGTGGATGAAGTCAGTGCTGTCTTCGTGCCTGTCGTGCTCGGTCTTGCTGCCATCACACTGATGGGCTGGGGCTTCGCTACAGGCAACTGGGAGCAGGCGATCCTCAATGCTGTTGCGGTACTTGTGATCGCATGCCCTTGTGCGCTGGGCTTGGCAACTCCCACCGCAATCATGGCGGGCACTGGCGTAGCAGCACGCCACGGCATTCTGATCAAGGATGCAGAAGCGCTGGAGGTTGCCCACCGCATCGACACCGTGGCATTCGACAAGACCGGCACCCTGACCGAGGGGAAGCCCACTTTGACGGCTGCGATGCCTGCAGAAGGCCTCCAGGATCAGTTGCTTCCGTTTGCTGCGGCCATTCAGAACGGCAGCGAGCATCCACTGGCAAAGGCCGTGATGGACGCTGCACGCACCCAGGGTGTGACCGTTCCTCGTGCCACTGAGGTCACAGCGGTCGCTGGCAGAGGCATGTCTGCTGTCATCAAAGGACGCCAGATCCGCCTCGGGAGTACACGTTACATGGAGGAGTTGGGTGTCAACACGGCCAGTCTGACCGGGGCTGCAGCGCAGATGCAGCAAGAGGGCCGCACTGTATCTTGGTTGGCGGACGTGACCGATGCGCCAGAAGTGATGGGACTATTGGCATTTGGAGACACAGTGAAGCCCAGCTCACAACAGGCCATTGCCCAACTGCATGCTCTGGGCACCCAGACCGTCCTGGTCACCGGAGACAACAAGGGAAGCGCAGGCGCAGTAGCCCGCGCGTTGGGCATCGATCAGGTTCGTGCCGATGTGCTGCCGGAAGGCAAGGCGGATATCGTGGCCCAGCTCAAGTCAGGTGGCAGGCATGTTGCAATGGTGGGCGACGGAATCAATGACGCGCCTGCTCTGGCGGCAGCGAACGTGGGAATTGCCATGTCCACGGGCACCGACGTGGCCATGCATGCTGCGGGGATCACGCTGATGCGTGGTGACCCTGCGTTGATCGCAGATGCCATCGACATCTCCCGGCGCACGTACGCAAAGATCCGTCAGAACCTTTTCTGGGCATTCGCGTACAACGTGGTCGGGATCCCCTTGGCTGCATTTGGCCTGTTGAATCCCATGGTGGCGGGAGCAGCTATGGCCCTCAGCAGCGTGAGTGTGGTGACCAATGCGTTGCTGCTGCGTTCTTGGAAGCCTTGAGGACGGAGATACCGTGAACTTCAGAGCGGTGGCTGGGACGACAAATCTTTCAGAATCGTAATCTTGGCGCCACGTCACCGTTGCCACGTGTCTTCTAGAATCCCCTCGGACTTGAAAAATTCACCCGTCAAGTTATCGCCCCCGTGCGTCATTCTCAGCACGGGTCGTCTGAAAGCGCATGCTAGACTTTGTATATGGGTCGTTGGTTCGCCACACTGTTGCTCGTTTTGCTACCGTTCCAGTTCAGCTGGGCTGCGGTGGCGACCTATTGCATGCATGAGCGCGCGCCTGCCCAGTCACAGCACGTGGGCCATCACGAGCACAATCACGAAGCTTCAAACTTGCCAGGCAAGGCAGACGACGGTCTTCAGGCATCAGACACCTTCGATGTGGACTGCTGCCTCTGCCACGGGCTGGGCATTGGCGTCACGCACTTGCTGGCAGGTCAGGCGGCGACCTCCAATCAATCCAGTGTCACGGTCCGTGCCGCTTTTCCCCTGACGGGCGTAGCGGCTGTACCTCCGGACCGCCCTCAGTGGCTTTCCCTCGCCTGATCGGCGGGGGCAACTACTTTTTTGCTTCAGTCATCTGCATCTGCTCGCTGAGAGCAGGCGCCATAGCGTGCGCTGTATGTATTTGACCGGTCGTCTGGAAGCCCAGGCGCCGCCCCGCCGATTCCTGTGTGTTCGTCATCACTGGAGAATCGGATGTTCAAGGGTTCCTACATTCAAAAACAACTCGGCGCGCAATGCCGCCGAAAAAAAACCGTTCGTGCGATCAGCACCTCACTACTGCTGCTGATCACTACGAGTGGAGCTATCGCTCAGACTCTTGGCCAAGCTCCGCCTGCAGGTCAGATTCACGCAGTCGCTGGAGCTGCAGCGCTGAGTGCGCCACCGCTTTCGCTGACGCAGGCACTCGCGCAGGCGTTGGAGAACAACCCAGAGGTCGCAGCGGCCCTGCGTCAAGTACAGGCTGCTGAGGGGCAGGTCTTGCAAGGACAGGCGCGTCCCAATCCGGAGTTGGCTTACTCGCTTGAAGATACTCGCACACAGTCGCGTGCGCAGAGCTGGCAAATCAACTTGCCAATCGAACTTGGAGGCAAACGCGCAGCACGGACGAAGGCTGCGGAGAAGGCGCGTGAGCAGGCCCAGGTGGACCTGGATGAGGTCAAGGCAACAGTTCGTGCCCATGTCGTCGCCGCCTACTTTGATGCACTCAATGCTCAGGAGCGCCGAATTCTGGCCAATGAGAGCGTTTTGTTGGCAAAAGCAACCACGGAGAACGTTGGGAAGCGGGTCGCTGCCGGCAAAGTCTCACCCGTGGAAGAGACCAAGGCCAAAGTTGCGGAGGCTAGCGTGCGGGTCGAGCTGGTCCAGGCTGCGAGCGAGGAGCGTAACGCGCAGACGCGATTGCTGGCTTTGCTTGGCAAGACAGACCCGGTACCTCTTGTTCTGGATGGCAAAGCGGATCAAGTGCCCGCGGTTCCTGCAACTGCCGATCTTCTAACGCTTGCTGCGTCTTCCCCAGCTTTAGTGCGGGCGCGCCTGGAGGTGGATCGTCGCCGCGCGCTTACCGCTGTGGAGAAAAGCAAGAGTGTGCCTGACCTTACCGTGAGCGTCGGCGTCAAGCGCAGCAACGAAACTCAACGCAATGTGGCGCTTCTGGGGTTCTCAGTACCTCTACCAGTGTTTGACCGCAACCAAGGCAATCTGCTTGAAGCCTTGAAGTTGGAGGACAAGGCACAAGACGACCTGAGGGCTACCACCATTCGCGTCCAAAGCGAGATTTCTCAGGCTAGAGAAAAGATCGCGGCCATCACTGTCGAGGTTCAGGCGCTGGAACGAGAGGTTCTTCCAGGTGCCAGGTCAGCGTACGACGCGGCGATCACCGGCTTCGAGAACGGGAAGTTCAACTTCCTGGAAGTGCTGGACGCACAACGAACCTACCTTGCATCCAAGTCCCAGTACCTAAAGGCCGTCGCGGAAGCTCATCGCGCAGCTGCAGACATCGCACGCCTTACGGGCAATCCCACTTTCAACGGCCAGAGCGCGCCTCTGAACTGAGAACATCATGAACAGCAGCACAACCAGTATCAGCAAAAAGCACCTCATTGCCATCGCGGTCGTTATCGCCATGGGGGTTGGTGCGGGAGCCTTCATCTTGAAGAGCGGCAAGCCCAGCACAGCGGGCGGTGATGGCCATGGACATGGAGCACACGCGGAGGAGAAAGGCCATGGCGATGGTGAGCATCATGGAAAAGGTGGAGGTGATGGACACGGCCATGACAAAGGCCATGAGGATGGAGAGCACCACGAGGAGAGCCAGGCCAAGGGACCGAACGGCGGAAGCCTCTTCAAGGAAGGCGATTTCAGCCTGGAGGCGTTGCTCGTGGAAGACGGCGGGGAACCTCGGCTGCGCATCTGGATGTCCGACAAGGACAAATCGTTGCCTGCCGGGACTGCATCTGTTTCGGCAACGATCACTCGCCTGACGCAGGAAACACAAAAACTGACATTCACTCCTGAAAAAGGAAGTTGGGTGAGTCGGGAGGTGGTTGCAGAGCCGCATGCGTTCGAGATCGAAATCATTGCCCAGACGGCTACCGAACCGTTCATGTTCGTCATGAGCAAAGAAGAAGGCAAGGTCGAACTCACTGATGCCCAGATCAAAGCCGCCGCGATCGGAGTGGACACTGCCTCGGCAGCTACCATCAAAACGGCATTGCTGCTGCCGGGCGAAATCCGCCTCAATGAGGACCGGACATCGCATGTGGTCCCACGCCTGGCAGGCGTGGTGGAAAGCGTCAGCGCTAATCTGGGCCAGGTCGTCAAGAAGGGGCAGATCCTGGCCGCGATCGCCAGCCCTATGGCTTCCGAGCAACGCAGCGAACTGCAGACCGCTCAGAAACGCCTGGCTTTGGCCAAAACAACGTATGACCGCGAGAAGAAGCTCTGGGAGCAGAAAGTCTCGGCTGAACAGGACTACCTCCAGGCCAAGCAGGCCTTGAGCGAGGCCGAAGTTGCTGTTGCCAACGCCCATCAGAAGTTGGGCGCGCTCGGCCTCTCGGGATCCTCCGCTTCCGGGCTCAATCGGCTCGAACTGCGGGCGCCTTTCGATGGCGTCGTCATCGAGAAGCACATCAGCCTGGGCGAGGCGGTCAAGGAAGACGCGGCCGTCTTCACGATCTCTGATCTCAGCAAGGTGTGGGCCGAAATCAATGTTCCAGCCAAAGACATATCACAAGTGCGGGTCGGAGAAAGGGTGACCATCAAGGCCACAGCGTTTGATGCGTCCGCCACGGGCACTGTGGCCTTTGTCGGCGCGCTCATTGGCGAGCAGACGCGCACCGCCAAGGCGCGTGTCGTACTGGACAACCCCAAGGGTGCCTGGCGTCCGGGACTTTTTGTCAACGTGGAGGTCGTATCCGAAGAAGCCTCGATCCCTGTGACGATCTCTGCGGATGCGGTTCAAAGCATCGGCGAAAAGCCCGTGGTGTTTCTTAAGGTCAACGGCGGCTTCATCGCTCAGCCAGTGCAGTTGGGTCGCAGCGATGGCAAGCGGGTCGAGGTCGTCCGGGGCCTGAAGGCCGGTATGCCTTACGCGGCAGCAGGCAGTTTTGTCGTTAAGTCCGAACTCGGCAAGGGATCAGCCGAACACACGCACTGACCCGGAGTTCCTCAATGTTTGAAAAACTGATTCGATTCTCGATCGAGCAACGGTGGTTGGTACTGCTTGCCGTACTAGCCATGGCAGCGCTGGGTGTCTTCAATTACCAGAAGCTGCCGATCGATGCGGTACCTGACATCACGAATGTCCAGGTCCAGATCAACACGCAGGCGTCGGGCTACTCGCCGTTGGAGACCGAGCAGCGTGTGACCTACCCCATCGAGACAGTGATGGCAGGACTGCCCAACCTGGAGCAGACCCGCTCTCTCTCTCGCTACGGCCTGTCGCAGGTGACGGTGATCTTCAAGGACGGCACCGACATCTACTTCGCGCGTCAACTGGTCAATGAACGCATCCAGGAAGCGCGTGACCGGCTTCCGGCAGGCATCACGCCAGCAATGGGACCAATATCGACCGGATTGGGGGAAATCTACCTCTGGACCGTGGAGACCAAGGACGGCGCGAAGAAACCGGACGGCACTCCCTACACCGCCACCGACCTGCGCGAAATCCAGGACTGGATCATCAAGCCTCAGTTGCGCAACGTGCCGGGTGTCACGGAAATCAATTCCATCGGCGGGTTTGCCAAGGAATACCAGATTGCACCGTCGCCCGAGCGCCTCGCATCGCTGGGCGTCACGCTGCAGGACATCGTCACGGCGATCGATCGCAACAACGGCAACGTTGGTGCTGGGTACATCGAAAAGCGTGGCGAGCAGTACCTCATCCGCGCGCCTGGCCAGGTCCGCACTCTGGAGGACATCGGAAACGTCATCCTGAGCAGCGCCAATGGCGTACCCGTGCGTATTCGCGATGTGGCGGAAGTAGGCATCGGACGCGAGCTTCGCACGGGCGCGGCGACCGACAATGGCAGAGAGGTCGTCCTAGGCACCGTATTCATGCTGATCGGCGAGAACAGCCGTACCGTGTCCCAGGCCGTGGACAAAAAAATGATCGAGGTCAACCGCAGCCTGCCCGAGGGCGTACACGCGGTGACGGTCTACGACCGCACGGTCCTAGTGGACAAAGCGATCAGCACCGTCAAGAAGAACCTCTTGGAAGGCGCGATCCTCGTGATCGTCATCCTGTTTCTTTTCCTGGGCAACATCCGGGCGGCCATCATCACGGCAACCGTCATTCCGCTGTCCATGCTCTTTACCTTCACCGGGATGGTGTCGTACAAGGTCAGTGCGAACCTAATGAGCCTGGGCGCGCTGGACTTCGGCATCATCATCGACGGCGCCGTGGTGATCGTGGAGAACTGTGTGCGTCGCCTCGCCCATGCGCAGGCGCACTATGGCCGACCGCTCACGCGAGCAGAGCGTTTCCACGAGGTTTTCCTGGCCTCCAAGGAATCGCGCCGTGCCTTGCTGTTCGGCCAGCTCATCATCATGGTGGTGTACCTGCCGATCTTTGCGCTCACCGGCGTGGAGGGCAAGATGTTCCATCCAATGGCGTTCACCGTGGTGGCGGCCCTCGTCGGCGCGATGATTCTCTCGGTGACCTTCATTCCTGCGGCCGTCGCCCTGTTCATCGGCAACAAGGTCAGCGAGAAAGAAAACTTCTTGCTGGGCGGTGCCAAGCGCCTGTACGCGCCCTTGCTCGATCGGGTGATGGGCGCCAAGGCGGTGGTCTTGAGCGTTGCTGCTGTAGCCGTGGTCCTGTGCGGGCTCATAGCAACACGCATGGGCAGCGAATTCGTACCCAACCTCAACGAGGGCGATTTCGCCATACAGGCACTGCGAATTCCGGGCACCAGCCTCTCGCAGTCGGTGGCCATGCAGCAGCAGATCGAGAAAACGCTCAAGGCGAAATTCCCAGAGATCGAGCGAATCTTTGCACGCACGGGCACGGCAGAGATCGCGTCGGACCCCATGCCGCCCAACATCTCGGACGGCTACATCATGCTCAAACCGATGAGTGAGTGGCCTGAGCCCAGAAAAACCCGCGACGAACTACTCGCCGCTATTCAAGGGGTGATCGGGAAGATCCCCGGCAACAACTACGAGTTCTCGCAACCCATCCAGCTTCGCTTCAACGAACTGATCTCAGGCGTGCGAAGCGATGTGGCGGTCAAGATCTTCGGCGACGACATGGACGTTTTGAACAAGACGGCCGAGGAAGTCTCTGCGATGCTGCAAAAGATCCAGGGTGCCTCGGAAGTGAAAGTCGAGCAGACGACGGGCCTGCCCATGCTCACGGTCAACATCGACCGCCAGAAGGCGGCCCGCTACGGCTTGAACGTGGCCGACATCCAGGAGACCGTTGCGACGGCCATCGGGGGCCGGGAGGCGGGAACGCTGTTCGAGGGCGATCGGCGCTTTGACATTCTGGTGCGCCTGCCGGAGACGCTGCGCAACGATCTGGAGGGCATGAAGCGCCTGCCCATCCCACTTCCCCGATCGGCGTCGGGTACTGAGGCCCGTACCAACTTCATTCCGCTGGGCGAAGTCGCCAGCTTCGAGCTGGCACCCGGGCCTAACCAAGTGAGCCGGGAGAACGGCAAGCGGCGTATCGTGGTCAGCGCCAATGTGCGAGGCCGGGATGTCGGATCATTCGTCTCTGACGCGGAGCAAGGGCTCGCGCAGATCAAGATTCCTACCGGCTACTGGACAAGTTGGGGCGGTACGTTCGAAAACCTTCAGTCTGCCACCCGGCGTCTGCAGATCGTGGTGCCAGCATCCCTGCTGCTGGTCTTCGTGCTGCTGTTCGCCATGTTCGGCAATGTCAAGGACGGCCTGCTCGTATTCACTGGCATCCCCTTTGCTTTGACGGGCGGCATCCTGGCTCTCTGGCTGCGCGATATCCCGATGTCGATTTCCGCCGCCGTGGGATTCATCGCGCTGTCGGGCGTCGCTGTGCTGAACGGCCTAGTGATGATCTCGTACATCCGCAGCCTGCGAGAGGAAGGCGTCCCCCTGGACACTGCCATCCGTGAGGGGGCCTTGACCCGCCTGCGGCCAGTGCTCATGACCGCGCTGGTCGCCTCGCTGGGCTTCATACCCATGGCGATCGCTACCGGTACGGGCGCCGAGGTCCAGCGACCATTGGCAACGGTGGTGATCGGCGGGATCCTTTCTTCAACCCTGCTTACCCTGCTGGTGCTGCCCATCCTCTACCGGCTGGCACACCGGCCCGATGAGCAGGACGAAGACGTCTCCGCAGAGCCGACTCACCCGAACGCGCCCTCAACGGTGTGACAGCGGCCGGTTCATCCCGCGATGAACCGGCAACTACCTCTCTCCCTCAACTTAATCAAGGAAGATCCATGAAAATCTCTCAACTGCTGACTGCTTTGGCCCTCGCTGTTTCGGGCACAGCCTTCGCCGCCGACAAGCATGCCGATGGCCATGAAATCAAACCCATGCACGGTGGCGCCGTGGCTGAAGCCAAGGACATCGACTATGAACTGGTTGCCAAGCCCGACAAGCTGCAGCTGTACATGCGCGACCACGGAAAGCCTTTGGATCCCTCGGGTATGGCAGCCAAGATAACGCTGCTGTCCGGCAGCGACAAACAAGAAGCGCAGCTCCAGCCGGTGGATGGGAAGCTGGAGGTGACGGGCAGCTTCAAGGTCGCGGCAGGCAGCAAGGCCGTTGTTGCGGTGACCAAAGCAGGAAAGACCATCGCTTCCGTACGTTTCACCTTGAAGTAATCGCGCGGGACTACAGCATCTATCGCGGCACTTTTCGCCGAACTGCGTACATGCGCACAGGGCCTGCGCAGCTCGGCAATACGCGGTGGAAGCGGCACTCAGTGGGGGCGGTCCATGTTCCAGCGAATCCCGGCAGGAAATCTGTCACTCAAGCTGACCTGGATATGGCTGAGCCTATTGGTTTGCGCCATCACCTTCTGGCAGCTGCGAAAGCTGTGGATCCGGTACGTACGCCCACTCGACAGCAAGGCAAAGTACAGCTTGAAGTTGGCTCGACGGTTTCAGCAGCGGCAGTTGACCAGATTGAAGTTGAAATCAATGCGCAAGGCTCGGAAGCGCTGCAAGCGCTGAGGCGCACATGCTTTCTGCGCGGGGCCCAAATGCCGCACATGTACTCATACGTCGCGCACTCCTCCACCAACTGACACAGTCTCAGCCAATACCAGCTATGAAAATTCTGCTCATTGAGGATGAGGTCAAACTGTCGGCGTATCTGCGCAAAGGTCTCGGGGAAGCGGGTTTCAACGTCGATGCGGTTCATAACGGCGTCGATGGCTTGCACATGGCTCTTGAAGGAGCACACGACCTCGTGATTCTTGACGCCATGCTTCCCGGTATTGATGGTTTTACGGTGTTGACGGCGCTGCGAAAGTCCAAGCAGACGCCTGTGTTGATGCTGACCGCGAGGGTTAGCGTAGAAGACCGCGTTCTAGGACTACAGACAGGAGCGGATGACTACCTGGTCAAGCCCTTCGCATTTTCAGAACTCAATGCTCGCATTCAAGTGCTGCTGCGGCGTTCGCACGGGGCCAAGGACAAAAGTGAGTCGAACTTGCTCCGCGTTTCCGATCTTGAATTGGATCTTGTGCGTCGCAAGGCGACTCGGGCGGGGCAGAGGGTCGATCTCACGGCTAAGGAATTTCTGTTGCTGACGCTCTTCTTGCGAAGGAAGGGTGAGGTGCTTTCTCGCACAGAAATCGCCGAGCAGGTCTGGGACATGAACTTCGACAGCGACACCAATGCCGTGGAGGTGGCGATCCGCCGCTTGCGCAGCAAGATGGACTCCCCGTTTGAAAAGCCGCTGCTTCACACGATACGAGGCATGGGCTACGTGTTGGAGGAGCGGGGCCGATGAGTCGCGATCTGCCTCGTTCATTGCGCCAGCGCTTGTCTTGGTGGCTTGCGGCGCAAAGTTTCGCCGGCCTCGGAGGTGTCTGCCTGGTGGTGTACCTCGTGACTGCCATGAATCTGTCCGAGAGACAGACGGACATGCTGTCTCAGAAAGAGAACATTGTTCGCCATCTCCTGAGTACCGGTGAGCATTCCGTTCGAGAAACCTCGCGGGAACATCCGCTTAGTGACTTCTTGATTGGCCATGAGAACTTCCGCCTCGTCGTCCGATCAAGCGATGGGCATTTGCTGTTCCCCCTGGTCGAACCGAGTGTTCAGGACATGAACGTGGCCGCAAGGAGCTTCGAGGTAGCGGCGCAATCGGGTAGCGGCCCTGCGCTCCGGGTCACGCTGTCCATGGATGTAGCGGACGACCAGAAACACCTCCAGCGACTGGCGTTGACCCTGGCCATTGCCGCAGTAGTGGGGACACTGGTCGTCTCTCTGGGCGGCCTGTCAATTGTTCACTTTGGGCTGGCACCGATTCGCAAGCTTGCGAAGCAGGTTCAAGCGCTTTCTGCGGACAATCTGGACCAGCGATTGGACAGCTCGGGACAGCCCTCAGAACTGGTGCCTTTGGTGCAACAGTTCAACGGCTTGCTGGGTAGGCTCAATCAAGCCTACACCCAACTGGAAGGCTTCAATGCAGATGTTGCACATGAACTTTGCACTCCGCTGGCAACGCTGCTTGCCAGCAACGAGTTGGCGCTTCGCCGCCCAGCCAGCTTTGACCTCCAGGAAGTGCTGTCTTCAAATCTGGAAGAGCTTCACCGACTGACGGGCATCGTGAATGACATGCTTTTTCTCTCCCAGGCTGATCGCGGAGCAGTCGCACGCCGAACGCATACCCCGAGCTTGGCGGCCGTTGTTCAGCACGTGGTGGACTACCACGATGCTGCCTTGTCGGAGGCTGAATTGGAACTCCGTATTTTGGGAGATGCAGTTGGTGACTTTGATGAGCCTCTGCTTAGGCGAGCGCTGTCAAATCTGATTGGCAATGCCACTCGCTATGCCCACAGGGGTACCACAGTCGTCGTAAGTATCGAACAGGCGGCCGAAGGGCGCGTGCGCATCTCCGTCAGCAATGTTGGGCAGACAGTGCCTGAGGAAGTTCTGGAAAGAATCTTTGATCGGTTTTTTAGAGCTTCGGCCTCTCGATCACATAGCGAGCAGAATCACGGATTGGGCTTGGCAATCACTGCAGCAATTGCACGGATGCATGCTGGCCACCCAATCGCCAGCAGCAGCGAAGGCGTGACGAGAATCGGACTGGAAATGTGCAGCACGCCACCTGGGCGGCGTGCTGCTGAAGACCCTCTACGGGTAGCTCACATATCGTAGACAACCGTTCGTTGCCGATCGTTGGCGCTACCCATCGCGAGCCTTCCTATGACCGATAGATACTCAGGGTGCAGGTACGTTTGCAACTGGTGCTCCAACACGGCGCAGGGCCCAACTTGGATGCTTTTGAGCACGTTCAAGGTCCGCCAAGACCTCTTCCCGGGTCAACGCCGTACCTTTGACTGGAACCGGAGCGCCAAAGCGGTGGTACTGCCACAGGCCATCCTTCTTGGATTGCTCCATGTCTGCGACGATCTGATCACGTGACTTCCCTTGAGCCGCGTGATCCGGATGCGTCGTGTAACCCATCTCGGTATTCGCTGAATGGATTACACCGCTGGCCAACGTCGGGCCGGCAAGTGCTGCGAGTGCAATGGTTGTCAAGAGTGTGCGAATCGCCATATGGTGTCTCCTCAGGTAGTTGTGTCTACTGCGCCGAACCACCCATTTGGTCAGTAGCAGAGGCACTGGTGACAGTCTGATGAACCAACGCCAACAACTCTCGGACTTGCAGATTACAAGTTCGTCATGTCCGCAGCGCTTGCAAGGTGGAGGAAGGCTTCTCCGCATGGCACAGGCACGCCTCGCCGTGGGCAGCGGAGACAAGCTCCTTCAAGATCCCGCAGCTTTGATGGGGATGCTCGCCTGCGCAGGCGGAACGCAATTGCAGGAGTTGTTTTTCGAGGGCCTTCATGCTTTTGAGGCGCGCACGCAGGCGGCTGAGCTGGCCGTCGATCAATTCGTTGACGTCCCCGCAGGCGTCCTGCGGCGCGTCAAGTGCACTGAGGAGACTTTTTACATCGGCCAAAGGGATATCCAGCGCCCTGCAGTGCCGCACAAATGCAAGGCGTTCGAGATGGGCATCGGCATAGTCGCGGTAGCCGTTGGGTAGCCGAGCGGGCTTGGGAAGCAAGCCTTCTTTTTCGTAGAAGCGGATGGTTTCGGCATCAACGCCCGCGGCATTGGCCAGATTCTTGATCTGCATGGTTCCTTCCATTTTTTGATTATTGACACTGTAGCCACTCCAAGGTTTCCAATTGACGCCAGCGGGCATTCGTCCTGCGCTTCCTCTGCACAAGGCCGTCAAAAAGACAAAACAATGAACAAGCTATCTGATCCGCGATCTGCCACAACCTTCGATCCCGTCGTGTTCGAGCGTCTGCTGGCCAGGTATGAGGCGCTCCCTGAAACCGATGCAGAAGCGAAATGGCTGACCCTCGAAGCCGCGCATGTCGTTGGGCAAAGCCGCTTCACGCCTCACTGGAGAACCCACGTTGCGATGCTGCAGCTTGCCCTGGCGACCAAGAATGGTCCAGAGTTCGCTGGACAGCTCCTGCGGTTGGCCCTGGTGCCCTTGGGTCACCTGCTCAAGCGTCTTCCTTTGGGCAATCCGGGGCGCGCGAACGTGAGCGCTTTCGAACCCATGTCCGTGCGAGCGGATATCGCCGAGTTGATCGCCGCCACCCGGCTCGCGAGCTAGCCGCCTGTGCAAATGCGGTTGCTCCTACACAAAACCTGCGCGTGCAGCGGCAAGCTGAACCCATTCCACCCTGAACTTGACATTGAAGCCACTTCAAGGTTTCCAATGGACACCAAGAAGGAACCATTCCTATGAAAACCAGCTGTGACGACACCCGTATCAACGCCCCGGACGCTTGCTGCGCACGGGAAAATGCTTCTGCAGCACAGACCGATTGCTGCGGCCCCGGCAAGTCCGCCACTCCTGCCGATGCGTGCTGTGGTGACCGTGTGGCCCCCCTCACGCCCGGCAAACCAACAACCAAGGGCGCAGTGTTCCGCATCACCGCGATGGATTGCGCCTCGGAAGAAAGCGAGATCCGAAGGGCCCTGGAGCCGGTGAGTGGCATTCGAACACTCGGGTTTCAGTTGGGTGCTCGCACCCTGGCCATTGATGCGCCCGACGAGGTGATTCCCCAAGCTCTCGCAGCCATACGCAAGGCAGGCTTCAATCCTGAACCGGTGGGCACCGGATCAACCAGCGAAGACCACGAGCACGATGCGCCCAGTGAAGGCTTCGGGCGCATGGGCGCCGCGCTGGCGCTCGCTGTGATCGCCGAGGCCGTCGCGTTTTTCTCCCCCGATACGATGGTGTTCAAGGGCATCGGGATGGCCGTGGCGGCTGCCGCTATCTGGCTGGCAGGTTTCTCGACTTACAGAAAAGGCTTTGCAGCCCTGTTGCAGGGGCGGCTGAACATCAACGCCCTGATGACGGTCGCCGTCACTGGTGCTTTCCTGATCGGCCAGTGGCCCGAGGCCGCCATGGTGATGGCCTTGTATGCCATCGCCGAGATGATCGAAGGCCGCGCCGTGGACCGCGCGCGCAACGCCATCAAGAGCCTGCTGGACCTCACGCCCGACTCGGCCGAGGTGCGTCAACTTGATGGCACCTGGCAGACCCTTCCATCGGCCGCAGTCGCCATCGGCGCCACCGTGCGCGTGAAACCAGGTGCACGGATTCCCTTGGACGGAACCGTCGCGAGCGGCACGAGTGCCGTCAATCAGGCGCCCGTCACCGGCGAGAGCATCCCCGTGGACAAGGCTGCAGGAGACCTCGTGTTCGCCGGCACCATCAACGAGACAGGCACTCTGGAAGTGACTGTCACTGCGGAGGCCAGCGACACCACGCTGGCCCGCATCATCCACTCGGTCGAGCAAGCCCAGGGGTCCCGCGCGCCGACACAGCAGTTCGTGGACCGGTTCGCTGCCATCTACACACCTGCGGTGTTCGCCATCGCTGTGCTGGTCGCGGTCCTCACGCCCTTGCTGATGAACCTGACGTGGATGGAGGCCCTGTACAAAGCGCTCGTATTGCTGGTCATCGCATGCCCGTGCGCACTGGTCATCGCAACACCGGTCACGGTGGTCAGCGGCTTGGCATCGGCGGCGCGGCGCGGCATTCTCATCAAGGGGGGGGTGTACCTGGAAGAAGCCCACAAGCTCAAGGCGATCGCACTGGACAAGACCGGCACGATCACGGAAGGCAAACCCAAGCTTGTGGCTCGCCAGATCCTCTCGAAGCACGCTTCGGAAGCTCAAATCCTCGGCTGGGCGGCAGACCTTGCGTCAGAGTCGGACCACCCTGTCTCCAAAGCCATCGCACAGGGTCTGGAATCAGGGCCGGGGGGCGTCAGCGGATTTACGGCACTCCCCGGCCGTGGCGTGGAGGCGCAAATCGGAGGCCAGTCCTTGATTCTTGGGAACCATCGCCTGGTTGAAGAGCGGCAACTGTGCAATGACGAGATAGAAGCGCTGCTGGCCGAGCAGGAAGCCCAGGGCCGTACGGTCACCTTGCTCGCCAGCACAACGGAAGTGCTGGCCATCTTCGCCGTGGCGGACACGATCAAGGAGAGTTCGCGAGAAGCGATCGCTCAACTGCACAAGCTGGGCGTCTCCTCAGTAATGCTCACCGGAGACAACACCGCCACCGCGAACACCATCGCCAAACAGGCTGGGATCGACAAGGCGCAGGGCAACCTGCTGCCAGAGGACAAGCTGTCCGCCATCGAGCAGATGCAGAGTCAGTACGGCCCGACCGCAATGACCGGTGACGGTATCAATGACGCACCGGCGCTGGCGCGCGCCAATATCGGCATCGCCATGGGTGCCGCTGGCACCGACACAGCCATGGAGGCGGCCGACGTCGTCATCATGAACGATGACCTGCGTCGCATCCCCGAAGTCATTGAACTGTCCCAGCGCACCCGAGGTGTCCTGGTCCAAAACATCGTGCTCGCCCTGGGCATCAAGGCGGTGTTTCTGGTCCTTGCGGTGATGGGTAGCGCGTCCATGTGGATGGCGGTGTTTGCGGACATGGGGGCCAGCCTGTTGGTGGTGGCCAATGGCCTCAGGCTGCTGCGCGGAGTCCGCCAATAGACACAAGGAGGCATCTGGCGGCGCGGGAAGTCGGGATCTGCTCAGTCACGGCGCGACAGCTGCCTTCGACGCGGTAACCTTCTTCACCGAATGCACGGCCAATACGCTGCACACAAAGCGAACGCCACTCCAGCGCGCACTAACTGCCGTGGCAAGGTATTGGACGAGAAACAGCGCCGCAGTCCCCGCCACTGCAGCAGCCGATGTGCCGGCATACAAAAGCGCGAAAGGCACAGTCATGCCCAGAAGCAGCGATACCGCTGCCATGTCGCGGTACAGCAGAAACAGCCGGTGCGCCTCCACGACCTCGGTCTCGCTGGACACTTGTCGGTATAGCTTGTACCACTTGGCATTTTGCTCGTTAGGATCCTTGGGCATGACGCCCACGTTCCTCTTGAGCGCGCCCATGTCGATCCGTGGATCGCCCGGGCCATGCTTTGTGAATGCCTGAGAGCCTGGCAGGTTGCCGAGCGGCTTCCAATACACCAGCATTGCCTTGACATCATGCGGGAGCAGGTTGGCTACGAGAAGGACCAGTGCCGGCATCGCGATCGAAGCCGCAAGGCGAGCCATGCCTGATCGTGTCCATGATTCATTTTGAAGCCACTCAGGAGCCACCAGAGCAACCACGACGAGCATGTCAACGAGCGCTATGGACACCAGCCACACCATGTTGAGGGATTTGAGGCTCCGGGGCGCAGCCGCTTTCATCCTGCGTACTCCGTGTCGATGAAATAGCTTCCATCAGAAACAGTGAACTGGATCCATCCGTCACGCCGGGTGGTGAGGACACGCCTGTCTCTGCCAGTGCTTCGCACGCGCACGCCGCTGTCACGCACTACCCGGCGGTAGTCCGGCCCCATTTTCTGGGTCTCGTGCTCAATGGGCTTGTCCGATATCACAACGGCATCCGGGGTGAAGTAGTCAAAGATCTCCGGACAGAACCCACTCTCGCGCCCGTGGTGAGATGCCACGAGGATGTTGGTGTCGCGCAGCTTCGTGCAGAAGTCCGGTCGCTGCAGCAAGGCCCGCCAACCTGGCTTCTCCAGGTCGGGGTCTCCTCGTTTTCAGTGCAATAAGTGACGGTACGAAAAGCTAGCACTGGCGCGGAGGTGGTGTTGGTAGATCGTTGATTTCATTGACTTTCCTGTTCACTTTCAAATCTGCGATTCGTGGCGTCAAACCGTGGTCGGTTTCATCCATTGGTGCCAGTTATCGATGCATTTGGC
>NZ_BJHU01000032.1 GCF_005405905.1 Acidovorax sp. NB1 | reverse complement strand
GCGCCGCCTGGCGGCATCGAATGCGCGCATTGGCGCTGCCATCTCGGAGTACTACCCCAAGCTGTCCCTCAGCGGCCTGGTGGGGAGCGCGACCTCTGTCTCCAGCGGCAACCTGTTCTCGGGCGGCGCCAGCCAGGCCACGGGCGTGCTCGGGCTGCGCTGGCGCCTTTTCGACTTCGCGCGCATCAATGCGCAGATTGAACAGGCCAAGGGGCAAGAGGCAGAAATGCTGGCTGCCTATCGGCTGGCAGCGCTCAAGGCCACGGAGGACGTCGAGAACGCTCTGTCTTCCCTTGCCAGGCGGCAGGAGCAGGTGGCGGTGTTGACAAGCGGTGTTGACGCGCTGGGCCGCGCGCGCGCCGCTTCATTCTCGGCGTACCAAAAAGGCGTCGTCAGCTTAATCGAGGTTCTTCACGCTGATGAGACCTTGCTGCGCGCGGCCGAGGCGCGCGTGCAGGCACAGACGGAATCCGCCCGCTCGGCCGTGGCCATCTTCAAGGCGCTGGGAGGCGGGTGGGAGGCAAATTTATATACAACAACGCCTCCCACGGTTGAGGTGCCCGCCTATTCGAGCGTCAAAACCCGCTCATGAGCAGCCGTTCGTAGTCCATGCTGCGAACGACTGCAATCAGCGGCGGATTCAACCGGTCGATGCAACACACTAACCACCGCGCAGGTGCAAGGAGTGTTGCAGATGAAACAGCGACCAAGAATCTACTATTCGGATACCCAGAAGGCACTGATGTGGGAGCGCTGGAAGCAAGGCTGGACGCTGCATGAGATCGGCAAGCTCTTTGATCGCGCCCACTCGTCTATCCACCGAATAATCGCTGAAACAGGTGGATTCCGACCTCCTGAGCGATCACGTGCAGCGATTGCATTGACGTTGGCAGAGCGCGAGGAGATCTCGCGGGCGATGGTGTCAGGCGATTCGATTCGCTCCATCGCAACTCGGCTCGGGCGAGCACCATCGACCATCAGCCGAGAGATCAAGCGCAATGGCGACTGCGATGGCTACCGTGCAAACCAGGCCGATGAAGCAGCCTGGGGGCGAGCGCGGCGCCCAAAGCGCTGCAAGCTCAGTGAGAATCGTGCATTGGCACGAATCGTGGCTCACAAGCTGCGAATACTGTGGTCGCCAGAGCAAATTGCAGGTTGGCTCAAGCAAACTTATCCTTGCGACGAGAGCCACCACGTGTCACACGAGACCATTTACCGCAGTCTGTTCATTCAAGCGCGTGGCGCCCTGAAGAAGGAGCTTTTGGAGCACCTCAGGCGCACTCGCGGGATGCGTCGATCACGGCACTACACACAGAAGACGGCAATTCACGGAAAGATTGTTGATGCAGTTTCGATCAGCGAGCGTCCTGCTTGCGTCGAGGACCGAGCGGTGCCTGGTCACTGGGAAGGCGACCTGGTCTTTGGCAGTGGCAATAGCCAAATTGCGACGCTGGTTGAACGTCAAACGCGATACGTGATGCTGGTGAAGCTGAATGGCAAAGACTCGGAGTCGGTCGTCAAAGCACTCATCAAGAGCGCCAGCAAGCTACCGCAGGAGCTGTACAAGTCACTGACCTGGGACCGGGGCACGGAGATGCACGCTCACAAGCAATTCACGATGGCTACCGACATCCAGGTTTACTTCTGCGACCCGCGAAGCCCATGGCAGCGGGGAAGCAACGAAAACACGAACGGCTTGCTCAGGCAGTACATGCCCAAGGGCATGAATCTCTCGGGTCTCTCACAGCTTCAGCTCAACGCCATTGCGAGACAATTGAATGAGAGGCCGCGTAAGACGCTGGGCTTCCACACACCCGCTGAGATGTTCAGCGAATGTGTTGCATCGACCGGTTGAATCCGCCGCCTGTAGCGGTCTTCAGCTCCCGCTTTCTTGATGGCAACATTTCGCTGATCGCTGAAGTCCAGTTTCCCTCGCACACCCGCCTGGCTGAGCTCGATTGCCTCACACCAAAGCTGAGCGGCTGCAGTCTGCCGAAGATCATCCCGCATGCGCTGGGAAATGAGGAACAACGTACTCACCGAGCTCCTGCACTACTTCTGCGGCGGGGCGAACTCCATATTTGAGATTGAAGCCAACATGGTTTACGCCAATCTCGCTTAGGGCACCGAGGTAGTTTATGAGGAAGCGGCGGCCCGACCGAAAGCCCAAAAAGGTCGGCGTCGGCGGCGCGTCCGGATCGTCAGATAGATCGATATACAGGGATTGAGAGAACGGTTTAAAGGAATGGTGCATAGAGCGCCATTGGCGAATCATCTCTGCCTGTTTATCAGCGCTTTGCGGGTAGTAAAGCCATCCGTCCGAATGCTCCGCAATCCAAGCAACTGACTGACGTGAGTTCCCTGTGACTAGCACCGGAATATCGCGCAGCGCCGGCTTGGGGAGCGTATCGCCGCCTGACAGGTCGACCCTGGGTGTTGAAACACGCGCAAAATCTTCCCGCCAGACGGTTCGCATGACGGCTAGTGCATCGCGAAACAACTCGCCTCGATCATCGATAGGTTGACGGAAGGCGGCGAACTCCGTTGGTCGATCGCCGGTCGCCAGCCCCAGCACCAGGCGCTGGGTCGAAAGCCGATCCACGGACGCAGCGGCCTTGGCAACATGCAAGGGATGCCGCAGTGTCGAAATAATGCTGCCGGTCGCAAGCGCTATGCGTGACGTGTGCGCCCCCACATGACCCATGAACACCCAGGGATCGTAGATGTGGCCCACGTCACCGAAAGACGGGACATGAAGGGGAACGTCCCGGAAGAAGAGCGCGGCGAAGCCAGCCGACTCCGCCATCTTCGCCAGTCGTACCTGGTTGGCGACGTCCATCTCAGGGACGGAACCTTGATAAGACTCGATTGCAAAGAACAGGCCCAGCGTCAGGCGCCCTTCCTTGAACATGGCAGAGTAGCCGCGGTGGCTTTCGAATTTCGTCATGCTGGCGACGACCTCAGTGTCCGTTCCGTGGTGCGGAGGGCAGGGGTGAATTTTCCAGCTTCCTCTTGCGCTGATAGGCGCGCCAAGTCATGGCCCAATGCTCGGGGCTATCGATCAGCGCGTTCTTCAGGCGGTGTACAGCCTGATTGTGCGGCGCCGTCTTCACGATCTCGGGGTTCGAATAGGCTTCTTCGGAGATCCGGGCAAGCACTGCAATCCAGGTGTCCAGTGCTTCCTTGCCGTACATCTCGCCCGCCTCGGGTGTGAAGGGCTCGGGAATCAGCCACGGATGGTGGCTCGTCCACATTGGGTCGATACCGAAATCGGCCATGCGATTCTGCACATCGTGTACATCGACACCGGTGTCCTCTTTGAGTTGTTGGAGGCTGTAGCGCGTCATTTCGAGGCGCGGGCTCTTGGCATCTGGATGAGAACGCGTGACACCACGGATGGCGAGCAGGCCACGCTCCATGTAGTTGTTCGCGAGTACCGAGAGGTCCGAAGCCTCTGCCATGCCTTCGGCCCCCATGGAGCGCGACCAAGCGTACGCCTTAACGATGACCGGAAGATTGCCCCAGAACTCACGAATCTTGCCGCAGCTTTGCGGGCGGTCGTAGTCGAGGCTGTAGCGCTCGCCGTCGAAAGCTACAAGTGGCTTGGGCATATAAGGCGCGAGCGCTGCCGAGCAACCATAGGCTCCGACTGCGGGGCCTCCCACGCCGCTTTTGGGCGCACCGAAGGTTTTGTGCAGCATGAACATGCAGGCATCGAATCCCAGCTCACTAGCGCGGATTTTGGTCATCGCAGCATTGAAGTTCGCGTGGTCGTAGAAGCTGATGCCTCCCGCTTCGCGCACGATGCGGGTCCACTCGCGGATCTCGGGGTTGTAAACACCCATATCATCGGGATTGTTGAGCATCAGTGCGGCTGTTCGGTTCGAGACCGCCGCTTTGAGCGACTCCAGCGACGGGTAGCCGTTCTCTTCGATCATCAGCGTGATCACCTTAAACCCTGCCGCGGCGGCAGTGGCGGCGCTGCTAGGATGGGTTTGAATCGTGGTGATGATCTCATCGCGCTGAGCGAGCTCGCCGCGCGCCGCATGGTAGGCCCGCGTCACCGCGCAGCTGGTGTAGGCTGCATCCGCGCCGCCGCCCGCCTGGAACACAAACTGGTCCATGCCCGAAAGCTCGCGCAGGATCTTGTCCATCCCATGAACGATCTCAAGGGCGCCCTGCATCGTGTCCTCGTCCTGGTACGGATGAAGGTGTGTGACCTCTGAACGCCAAGCCATCGCTTCGTTGATCTGCGCGTTGTACTTCATCGTGCAGGTTCCGAACAGGCTGATGTTCATCATGCCCAGGGTCTGCTGTGATAGCCGCAGATAGTGGTACAGAACTTCGGGCTCCGACAACTCGGGCAGCGCCGGCTTTTGCACCCTGCGCATGGACGACGGCACCAAGTCCGCAGCGTCGCCGACTGTGGCCCGTACCTTGTCCTCGACCGGAGAAAAGAGGACGCCTCGGCGCCCTGGATAGCCCATTTCCAGAATGACGGGCTCACTCCATACAGGAGCGTGATATTCGCGCAGCTTGGTGTTCATGCTTGAGTCACTTTCTTGAGAGCGTCGGCCAGGCGCTCGATGTCGGCCAGTGTGTGGATCTCGGTCACGCAGTACAAGGCGCTTGCACCGAGCTCCGGGAAGTCCTTGCTCAAGTCTTTGCCGCCGAAGATCCCATGCGCGAGAAGACGCTTATTGATTTGCGCCACAGGAACTCCGGTGTCATCGAAGTTGATGACAAACTCCTTGAAGAATCCATTGGGAAAAGTGACGCGCACCCCGGGGACTTCTCCTAGCAAGCGTGCGGCGTGGTGCGCGCGCTGAAGAATGAGTTCGCCAACTTCCTCGAAGCCCTTGGGACCCATCATGGCCATGTACACCGCATTTGCGATCGCCCACATATAGACGGAATGCCCTGTCCAGTCATTGCCCTTGTCGCGCAGTCCGTACGACGATTGTTCGAAGAGACTCAGCCCGAACCCATACTCGCCTTCTTTGGTCGTCTCGGAGATGCTGATGAACAGCGTGGGGTATTGATGGGCGTAGCGCTCGTCATCCCGCGAGGCGATAAATCCCGCAGAGCCTCCACCGCCATTCATGTGTACACCCAGCGGCTGGGTCGTTCCTACGACGATATCCGCGCCATAGCTGACTGGCGCTGACAGGACACCAAGAGAGATGGCGTCCACGCCCACGATCACCTCGGCACCGGCAGCATGCGCAATCTCAGCGATGGCAGCGCCATGCTTCTCGATCACGCCAAAGTACGACGGCGTTTCGAAGTACACGGCAGCGGTCTTCGAGCTGATCGTCGCCCGCAAATGGTCAAGATCCATCAGGCCGGTCGAGGGGTCGTAGTCGACCATGCGGATCGCGATATGGCTAGCCATATCGACCGGTTCACACAGGTTCTGGATGACAGCGAGTCGCTCTGGGTCAATCGCACGGACGACAATGACCTCGTTTCGACTGGTGATTCTCGATGCCATGCGGATCGCGTGCCCAGCAGCAACACCCCAGCTACGAACAGGCAAGCCGACCAGATCCATGTCGAGCAATTCCCCAAGCTGGCTGCAGAACTCGAACCACGCCTGGTTGCGACCGTGATCGGAGCTGGGCTCCCCGAAAACCGAGGTCAGCCATTCGTTGCGGCGCACGACCTCGTCGCAGGCTGCGGGAACGTGATGCTGCCAGCAACCGGCCCCAAGAAAGTTGAGGTTCTGCTCGGCGGTTTTGTTCTTGGTAAGTGTGGTCACCAGGTGTCGGCGCAGTTCGCTTTCGGCGAGCGCAGGTGGCAGGTCGATTGGCCGCTGGAGGCGATGCCCGGTTGGAATCTGCTCGAATAGCTCTTCGATGGTCTCGACACCGATGGCGTCAAGCATCTCCCGCTTGATCGAGGGCACCGAATTCGCCATGTAGGGATGGGCTGTACCGTTATTCATCTTGATTTCCTTTGCGTAAACTTGGCATTGATAAGGTCACGATCTGACTTTGAAATACACCTTGCGATCAGGCGCCGTGTGAAGCGACATGTAGCCGCTCAACATGGCGTCGATTTCTTCATCGCCTGTATCGACGTGCAGCGCACCTGCGTCCAATGCAATGAGCTTCTCCAGGGTTGTGACGACCTGGATGTGGTCACGTCCGACCTGTCGAATCACCTCTGCGCTGATCTGCTGGTTGCCTCTTCCAAACAAGCTGCCATGCCCGCCGAGCACGCTCACGACGATGTATGTTTCGCGCCCTTGCATCAGTTGCAGCAGCGCGTTTTCATTGAGGTCTGCGCCAACAAGTGTTCCGTCCAGTACAGCATCGACACCGAGTAGCGTTTTAGGCAAACCGAGTGCCGACATCACCCGACGGGTCGTAGTGCCTGGGCCTAAGATGTAAAGGCACCCTGGGCGCATCTCCCGGGCCAGTTGCCGGGAGACAGCTTCAAGCGCCACGTTCTCGGAAAAGCCGGATCCCGCCTTGGCGTTTTGGGTAAGCTGACGGTGATGGGGGCTTTGCGCATATCCGTAGAGTCGGGCCGCCATCCGGTCTTCCCGCATGGCCACCTCGTCGATGTCCATAACCTCGGCCTCGCGGAGCCGTACTGACGGATCGCCTTTTATGAAGCGTGCTGCCAGGTCGCCCGCGTTTTGTGCGTTCGTGCCAAAGACGGCGGAATACATCTTCACGCCCGTGGGAATGCCCAACACCGGTACCCGCTCCCCCACGACGCCCAACACATCGCGCGCTGTGCCGTCACCCCCTGCAAATATCAGCAGGTCGACTCCCGCTGCGATCATTGCGGCCACGGCGCCTTGCGTGTCCACGGATGTGCTTCTTGGGTGTAACTGCCCATAGACCACGTTTGGGTGCAAGCCGGCCAGTCGCGCAACGTCTTCGCCAAGGTGCCCTTGCCCCGTGACCAACGAAAATTCGACACCCGATGCTGTGAGCTTGTGCAACGCCTGCAGCGCTCTTGCGCTTGAAACAGGTTGCGCACCAAGGCGTCTCGCCTCATCCAGGATGGCGGAGCCATCGGTCCCTTTCAGGCCGACTCGCCCGCCCATGCCTGCGATCGGATTGACGATGAGGCCTAGCCTCTTGCTAGGCCCAGTTCGATGAGGCGACGGGTTGACGCTCGCTGTAGCTAGCAACTTTCGGCTGTTCATCGGGGTGGTCCTGCAACACGTCCGCCATCGCGCCTGCCGTGCATGCGAGGCTCCTTCTGCAGCTCAGAGCCCCCCCAATACAGCCAGGTCCAGCCGTCTGTCTTGCGCCTGAATATTCCGGTCGACAGATACGGGATCACTGCAGGCGCACCGCGCTCCGTTTTGTGGCCATCGATGCGGATTTGTGTCCAGGCGATATCGCCCTGCATCCAGGACATGATGATCTTCGGCTCCCACCGGATCCCCAGCGTGGTCATCCAACGCGCGCCTGCCTGCGCCATCTCAGGACCGATGAAGCACTCGTCCAGTCCGGGGCCGGTGATCACTATGTCCGGATCCGCGAAGTACGCTGCGATGCCAGATTCGGGCATGGACAGCGCATGGAGTGTCCGGGCGATGAAGGCATCAAGGGATGCCTGCGTCGCCGCGTCAGAAATCATCGATGGCGACTCGTAGTTGGTGAGACTATCGGTCATGAATGCTCCTGTGCAAGGTGAGACGGGTTAGGGCCGCTTGTTCGGCTGGGTTGACGGTCAAATGGACGTGTGCAGGCACTCGCCACCGGTGGTGGAGAGTTCCCTGCAAGGTCGGTGCCGCTGGAAGGTGGAAAGCAGGGAAGCGCTAAGAAGCTCAGGACGCGATCATTCGAGCGCTTCCACGGAACTGGCCTTGCGGCGGAGCTGGAACTTCTGGATCTTTCCGGTGGCTGTTTTGGGCAGTGCCTCGAATCGAATTTCGCGCGGGATCTTGTATTTCGCGAGCATCGTTCGGCAGTGAGCTATCAGCTCTTCGGCCGTGGCCTCGGCGCCGGGCCGCAATTCGACGAATGCCAATGGCGTCTCGCCCCATCGGGCGTCGGGCTTTGCTACAACCGCACACGACAAGACTGCTGGATGGCTATAGAGAACATCCTCGACCTCGATCGAACTGATGTTCTCCCCCCCTGAGATGATCACGTCCTTGCTGCGATCGCGAATCTTGGCGTAGCCATCTGGCTCGATCACCGCGAGGTCGCCTGTATGAAACCAGCCACCATCAAAAGCGCTGCGGGTGGCCGCCTCATTCTTCAGGTAGCCTTTCATCACAAGGTTTCCCCGAAACATGATTTCGCCGATGGTTTCGCCGTCGGCCGGCACTTCCTGCAGCGTGAGCGGGTCGCGCACCGTCATGCCTTCTTGCAGGGGGTAGCGCACGCCCTGCCTTCCATTCAAGCGAACCTGCTCGCTCAGGCTGGCTTGCTCCCAGAAAGGCTTCTTGGACGATACGGCGGCTGGTCCATATACCTCCGTGAGTCCATAGACGTGGATGAGCTCGATACCGAGACGATCCATTCCCTCGATCATGGCGGCGGGCGGCGCAGAGCCTGCCACCATCGCTCGCACCTTGTGTCCAATCTTGCGCCGGTCTTCAGCGGGCGCTGCGATCAAGAGGTTGTGCACGATCGGCGCCGCGCTGTAGTGATCAACGTTGTGATCTTGTATAGCCGCGAAGATCGCTCTAGCCTCCACCTTCCGCAGACACACGTGCACCCCACCCAGAAGCGCCACCGTCCAGGGGAAGCACCAGCCGTTGCAGTGAAACATCGGCAACGTCCAGAGGTAGCGCGAGAAATGGGGCATCGTCCAGACCGCGACGTTGCACACCGCGTTCAGGTACGCACCGCGATGGTGTGTCACAACGCCCTTAGGATCGCCGGTCGTGCCCGAGGTATAGCTGACGGCAATCGCATCCCATTCGTCAAGCGGCCCCTGCAGCCTGCTAACCGGCGCGTGTGTTGCCAGTAGCAGCTCGTACGCATGCTGGCCGACGCACTCATGCGTGCCTGCATATTCAGGATCGCAAACATCGATCACGATCGGCGTGCGAGCATGAACCTGCTTGAGTGTGGCCAGTGCTTGCCGCATCACCGGGGCGAACTCGCTGTCGGTGATCAGCACCTTCGTCTCGCAATGATTCATCTGCCACGCAAGCAGCTCTGCGTCGAGGCGGGTGTTTAGCGTGTTCAGCACCGCATTGATACCTGGCACCGCGTAGTGCGCCTCGATCATCTCGGGTGTGTTGGCAAGCATGACGCTGACCGTGTCGCCTCTTCGAACGCCGAACTGTTGGAGTACGGCAGCCAGCCGTGCGGAACGATCCCTGCATTGGGACCAAGTAAAACGTCGATCACCATGAACCACGGCGGGCATTTCGCCGAAGACTTCGGCACTTCGCTCAACGAAACTCGTTGGCGAAAGCGGCGCGAAGTTGGCGCTGTTTCGATCAAGTCCCTGCTCATAGATGCTCATCGCTATACCCCCGGTTCCAAACAAGTCCAAATTGGTCAGGCGGTGGCAGCCCCTCTCCAGAGTGCTCGCCGCAGTTAACATACGTTTCGTATGCGAGCATCTTATTTCACATACACGGCGTATGTCAACTAACATACGCAACGTAGGTCAATTTGAGGATTTCATGGCACAGAAGCGTTCGGACAAGATCTTGGAGACTCGTACCAAGCTCATCAAAGCGGCGAGGGAAGCATTCGCCACACAGGGATTCGCGGAGAGTTCGATGGACGTATTGACGGCCCAGGCAGGACTTACGCGCGGTGCCCTCTACCACCACTTCGGTGACAAGAAGGGTTTGCTCGAGGCGGTGATAGCGCAGATCGATGGGGAGATGACAGCTCGGCTCACCGCCATCGTGGAGAAGGCAGATACGACATGGGATGGCTTCATCGACGAAAGCATCGCCTACGTCCAAATGGCGCTGGAGCCGGAGATCCAGCGCATCATGTTCCTCGATGGCCCCGCTGCGCTCGGCGACCCATCTCGCTGGCCCAGTCAGAACTCCTGCATCATGAGTACGCAACGGAGCATCGAGAAACTCATGGAGGAAAAGACGATCCGACCCGTTGATGCACCTGCAACTGCACGCCTGATCATGGGCGCATTGCTTGGGGCGTCACTGTGGATCGCCAGTGCAGAAGACCCGCACTCGGCATCCCAAAAGGCAGTAGATGGTTTCTTAGCCCTTGCATCCGGGTTGCGTCGCGATGCGCGTTAGGCGACCTCGACGCGCCAGCTTTACTAGCTTCGGGCGTCGAACAAACAGTGCGCCCTCCACAATCGCGACGGTCAGCATTGCAGCGGTTGCAGCCTTCCGCTACTAGCAGGCCAATTTCCGCTTACTCCCAGAAACCGGAAGCTCGTGCGGCAAGGCCGAGATGACAGCCCGGGTCGAAGAAGACCCATTTGTGAAGTACCAAATTGCGGAGCCAGAGATCGTCGGCACTGCGCCGTCGCGCATGGCGATGGTCTTGGCTGAGCTTGCGGGATGAGCTGGCGCATGTACAGAGGTTGGCTCCCCACAAGCAGCGCGAGGGCTACGCATAGGTTGCAGCAAACGCCCCTGCGGTTTAGGTGATTTTTTTGATGAATCGCAATATCTACGTGCCACATGCGCGCATGCTCCGAGGCCATCTCCACCAATGGGGGACTGCCATGGACACTTCGGCCAGCAATGCGCATCACGAGCCTTGGAACAAGGGCAAGATCGTGGGGCAAAAGGCACCCTTCAAGATCAAGGAAATCTGGGCTCTGCGTGTGCGACTTCAGATGGAGCGACGCCTTCGCGAGCTGGCGCTCTTCAACTTAGGCATCGACAGCAAACTTCGTGGATGTGATCTTGTTGCATTGAAGGTTCGCGACGTGTCACATGGCGATCAATTGGCATCACGGGCGACGATTCTGCAAAGTAAAACCAAGCGCCCAGTCCAGTTCGAGATTACTGCAGTGACTCGGGACACCCTATCAGCTTGGATCAAGCAAGCTGCGCTGAAATCTGATGACTACCTATTCCCCAGCAGACTGCACAGATCGCCCCACCTGGGAACTCGGCAGTACGCTAGGATTCTTGGACATTGGGTCGATGAACTTGGGCTCGATCGCTCAGAGTATGGAACTCATTCGATGCGCAGGACCAAGGCGACTTTGATCTATCGACGCACAAAGAACCTGCGCGCTGTGCAACTGCAGCTTGGTCACTCCAAGCTGGAATCAACGGTGCGGTATCTCGGTATAGAAGTAGACGATGCACTTGAAATCTCAGAACAAACGGAGATTTGACCCGGGATCTGTATAAATCCACGCCTCACTCTGTCGTCGGATTAGAGGCGTCGGTTGGTGCGCTGTGAAGTCTACGGGGAGTGTTTCTCTGGAGTCAAAGCGGACGTTAGCGCTGCGGGAACGCATAGCTGCTCACAGTCTGAAGACGACAAGTCAAACCTGCGGTTTTGGCACCGAGGTTGCTGAAGTAAGGACTTTCATATCGAGCGCGCTGGAATCGGTCACCGCTCAACAATAAATGGCTGCGTTGGCCTGTTTTGAGGTCACAAATGTCATTCGGCGAAAAATCGGTCCTGTCATTCATCTCATGGGCTAGATTGCCAGGCTTGAACTAGCGCCTTCAGCGTGCCGCAACAGCTTCCGCCTCATAGATATCGATCTGCGGTGGCTCCTGACACAAGCTTGCCATTGACTGTGCGAACGTGCGCGATGCTTCCACGCGGAAATGGGCTTGCAGTGCGGCCATGTCGCTCCAGCGCTCGAAGAACACGAACCGCAGCGGCTGTTGCACGTCGCGGCTGACTTCGTGGGACACGCAACCCGGCTCCGCCCGGGACCGCAGAACATGCTCCACGGCCAGTCTCTCAACGGTCTCCTCCGTGTCCTTGCGCGCGATCACATGGCCTGTGACGATGATCATGGTTTGGTTTCCTCTTTTTGTAGTGGCTGTAGTGAACGGATGGATGCTCCCCCAGCGCTAACGTGCGCTGGCACCACCGTCGATGGGGATGATGACTCCGGTCATGTAGCTGGAAGCCGGCGAAGCCAGCAGCAGCGCCAGCCCCTGGATCTCATGCGGCTGGGCGATGCGGCCCAGTGGGATGTAGGTGCGCATGCGTTCGGCGCTCTCCTGCAAACGCAGGCGGCCTCCGTTGATGCCGGTGGCAAAGGGGCCGGGAGCGATGGCGTTGACCAGGATGTTGAACGGCGCCAGCTCGATAGCTGCCTGGCGCACCACGTTGTTCACCGCGGCCTTGGAGGCCACGTAGGCGTAGCCGGAATGTGCCTCCGACCTCAGTCCGGCGATGGACGAGGTCACGATGATCCGTCCTTGTCGGCGGGGCTTCATGTGGCGGCTGGCGGCGCGCAGCGTGGTCAGCACGCCCGTCAGGTTCACCTGGAGGACCTTTTCCCAAGCTGCCGGGTCCACATTTTCCAGACGGCCTTGCTCGGCCAGGAAGCCACGTCCAGCGCTCATGCCAGCATTGGCAAACACGCAATCGATGGGCCCTTCGGCCGCGATGGCGTCGATGTGGCGGTCTACCTCGGCGCCGTCGCTGACGTCCATCACCCGCTGCTGCACCTTCGTGTATGCCTTGCGCAGACGCTGCACTTCGGCGTCCAGCGCCTGGGCATTGCTATCAGACAGCACGACTTCCGCACCCGCCTCCAGAAGGGCTTCTGTAATCGCCAGCCCGAGACCGCTGGCAGCACCCGTCACCAGCGCTCGCTGGCCGGTCAGATCGAACAAGGATGGCAACGAGGCCATGGTGGCCGTGCCATTCATCAACGAACCCCTTGCAGCGGAATGAGGTGGTCCCAGCGCTCGGAGGCCTCGATCATGTAGTGCACGCTCAAGGTCACACGCTGAAAGAACCACTGGCCTTCCAAACGGATGTACTCGTCGTCAAAGCGCCCCACCACATAAAAGCTCTTGCCGTCCTTCACAGGTCGGCCGTCCAGGTAGCTACACCCCGTGCCCCGGTCGCCCTGCACTTGCACCACATGGCTGTGGATGAACTGCCGGGCCGTTTGCACGGGAAAGGATGCGAAGAAGGCGCGGATGTTGTCGCGGCCCCGCACTTCGGGGCGGCCGCCATAGGCCACGCAGGCATCGGGCGCAAACAGCTCGTAGAGGCGGTTGCCCGCATCCTCGTTCACGAGTTCGTGGTAGCGGGCGCGCAGCGCGCGGATGGCTTCGATGCTCTCCATGCGTTCAATGCGTTCTGACAGAGCCCTCACATGGTCGTGCAAGGCTGCAAGGTCGGTGGATGGGTGGGCTGCGGTCACTGAAGGCTCTCCTGATGAAGGTGGTGGAAATCACCCATGATTTTTTGGGCGCGTTCCCTCACGGACGCACCCGTGTGGGCATGGGGAATGACGTAGAAGCGGCGTGCGTGAATCGCGTCGACCGCGGCGCGCGCGACATCCTCGGCACTCACGGCGGAGGCGGCCATGCCGGCGCGCACCCGCTCTTCATACGCCGCTGCCGTCGGGCCGGCCCCTGCCAAGGCGGCGGGCCGGTTGCGCTGTGACTCGTTGATGCGCGTAGCCACCAAAGAGGGACACAACACCGACACGCCAATGCAAGAGCCCACCTGCTCCAGATCCTTGGCCAGGCATTCCGAATACGCGACGACCGCGTGCTTGCTGGCGCAGTACACCGCAGAGCCCCCGACGGTGGCGAGGCCTGCGGCCGACGCGGTGTTGACGATGTGGGCCGGTGTGCCCCGGGCGCGCATGCGCGGCACAAAGCTGCGCACGCCATGCACTACCCCCATCAGGTTCACGCCCAGAACCCACCGCCAGTCGTCCTCCGTGGCGTCCCAGGCCGTCCCGAGCACCGCCACGCCAGCGTTGTTGAAAAGCCAGTCCACGCCACCCCACCGGCGCCAGCTGGTTTCAGCCAGCCGCTCCACGTCGGCGGCGTTCGACACATCGCAGCGCTGTGCCATGCAATCGGCGCCTGCGGACTCCACCAGCGCCTGCGTTTGCGCCAGGGCCTCCGCCTCGATGTCCGCCGCCACCACCGGCATGCCTTCGCGGGCACATGCCAACGCCAGTGCGCGGCCGATACCGCTGCCTGCGCCGGTGACTACGGCCACTTTGGGCGACGGCATCAGAGACTCGCCCCAGACTTGCGAATCACCTCAGCCCACTTGGCGGCCTCGCTGGCCACGAAGGGCGTGAACTGCTCGTGGGGCATGCCAATCTTCACGCTCGAGACCGCGTCCAGCGCCGCTGTGACCTCGGGCGAATTCAGTGCCTGACCCACCCCATCTGACAAGCGTTTTACGATGGGCGCAGGCGTATTGGCCGGTGCAAAGATACCGCCCCAGTTCATCGCCACCACGCTGGGGATTCCGGCCTCGGTCATGGTGGGCACGTTGGGCAGCGCGGCAAGGCGGCTCGTGCTGGTCACCGCGAGCGCATTGATTTTTCCGTCCCGGATGTGCGCCCGAGATGTCTGTACATAGTCGAACAGCACATCCACATTGCCCGCGATCAGGTCGACCAGCGCTGCGGTGGTGGCCTTGTAGGGAATGTGATTGAACCGCGCGCCGGTCTGGGTTTGCAGCAACTCCAGACACAGGTGGGCAGACGTGCCATTTCCACCCGATCCAAAGTTGAGCTTGCCAGGCTGTTGCTTGCCGAACTCGATCACGTCGGCGACCGTTTTGAACTTTGTATTGGGATTGCAGACCAGGACGTTGGCGTTGCCTGTCAACCCATGGATGGCCACGAAGTCCTTGACCGGGTCGTAACGGATGTTCTTGAAGAGAACGGTGTTGGTGCCTTGTGTGCCCTGGGTGCCGAGCAGGATGGTGTAGCCGTCGGGCGCCGCGCGGGCCACGTACTCCGCACCGATGGAGCCGCTCACACCGACCCGGTTTTCGATGACGATGGGCTGACCCAGGTTGTCGCTCAGCGCCTTCGCGATCAAGCGCGCCTGGACATCCACAACGCTGCCTGCAGAGAAGGGAACGACGAGGGTGATCGGGCGCTGCGGGTAAGCGCTCTGTGCAAACACCGAGGGCGAGAGTGCCAAAGCCCCCATGGATGCCGAGAAATGGCGGCGAGTCATCATGGTCTTGTCTCCATGTTGTGTATTCGGTCGTGCTGCATGAGAGCGCAGTACGGTGAGCACCTGAGTGGTGCGGAGCGGTTTGCCCGACCGCCCCTTCCTGCATCAAACCATCGCGAAACCGCCCGATGCGCCGATGGTCTGCCCCGTGATGAACAGCGCGCGGTCTGACGCCAGGAACGCCACGATTCCCGACACATCGGTCGGCCGGGAAAGTCGCCCCACGCCTTTGGAGATAGGGTAGGCATTGAGCATCTTGCCCAGCAGCTCGTTGTTCTCCACCGTGGCGTGGATGTTGAGCGGGCCGTCCTTGATGCCCTCATGGGACACGGCGCCCAGAGCGATGGAGTTGACGGTGACCGCGTGGCGACCATGCTCCCGTGCCAGGGCCTTGGCGAAACCGGCAATGGCGGCCTTGGCGCCCGAATACACCGCCATGTTGGCCTCGCCGATGCGGCCCGCTTCCGAGATGATGTTGATGATGCGGCCTGTCTTGCGCCCCACCATGCCTGGTAGCACGGCCCGGCAGCAGTGCATGGTGCCGTAGACGTTGAGGTTCACGATCTTGGCCCAGTCCACCACGGGGGTGTCCACAAAGGCGGGTGTGCGGCCTCCTTTTTCGCGGCGCTCGGGGATGATGCCCGCGTTGTTGACCAGCACGGTGATGGGTGCGCCGAAGTGCTCAGCGGCACTGGCCACCATGGCGTCGACCGCGTCCAGTTGGGTGATGTCCGCCGGTGCGGCGTAGGCTTGCCCGCCTGCGGCGTTGATCTCATCCGCCACCGCTTGGGCGCGTTCGGCAAACAGGTCGTTCACCACCACGCGCGCACCTTCGGCGGCGAGTTCGATACAAATCTGCCGGCCTACGCCTTGCCCGCCGCCAGTGACGAGCGCGACCTGTCCGTTCAATCCGAGTTCCATGGGATGCCTTTCGTGTGTGTTGTCTGATGAAGTCGCCAGTGCGTTCAGGCCCTAGCGCCCTTTGAATTGAGGTTCGCGTTTCTCGACAAAGGCGCGCATGCCCTCGATGCGGTCTTCGCTGTCCACGATCATTGCGGCCGCATAGCGCTCGTATTCCAGTCCCGAGTCCAGGTCGGTCTGCATGCCGCGATTGATGGCGCGCTTGGCGAAGCGGACTGCCAGCGGTGGGTGCTGCGCGATGCGCTGGCTCAGTTCCAGCGCAGCCGTCATCAGTTCGGTCTGCGACACCACACGGCTGACGAGGCCGTAGCGCAGCGCCGTCTCCGCGTCCACCAGGTCAGCCGTCAGGATCAGCTCTTTGGCCCGGGCTTCACCCACCAGCCGTGGCAGCCGCTGTGTGCCACCGGCTGCTGGAATGACGCCCAGCTTGATTTCGGGCAGGCCAAAGCGCGCGTGGGAGGCCGCAATGCGCAGGTCGCAGCACAACGCGATCTCCAGACCGCCGCCCAGGGCCACGCCGTTGATGGCCGCAATGACGGGTTTTTCAAACTCTTCGATGTTGCGGAACAGTTCGTGGGTCGCTTTCTGGCGCACGAAATACTCGGTGCCGCGCACCACGTCGGTGGCGCGCTCCTTGATGTCGGCGCCCGCGCAGAACGCCTTGTCGCCGCTGCCGGTGATCAGCACCGCGCGCACCTGGTCATCGTTGCGCGCCAGCTCGAAGAAGGCGCGCGCCAAGTCCGGCTTCATGGTGCTGCCCAACGTGTTCATGCGGTCGGGCCGGTTGAGGGTGATCACGGCCACGCGGTCGCGCACCTCATAGAGCAATGTGCCCAGATCCTGGATGTCAGGGGTAGTCATTGGCTTGCTTTCAAAAATAGAGCTGAAGTGCCGTCACGCCGATGCCGACAGCACATGAGCGACGGAGACAGAACCCAGGCCGATCATGTGGGCCATGCCCCAACGCGCGTTGGGGTGCTGTCGGCCTTCGGCCTCACCGCGCAACTGGCGGGTGATTTCCGCCAACTGGCCAATGCCCGTGGGGCCGAGCGGGTGGCCCATGCCGATGAGGCCGCCCGATGCGTTGATGGCGCAGCGGCCGCCGATCTGCGAATCCCCCCGCGCCAGGTAGCGGGCGCCCTCGCCGGGGTCGCACACTCCAATGGCTTCGCTGTACAGCAGCTCCTCTACCGAGAAGGCATCGTGCAGCTCCAGCAAGTCGAGCTCCTTGGGGGCAAGGCCTGCTTGGTCAAACGCGGCTTGCGCGCTGGTGCGGACCAGCTCCACGGCGCTGTCGCCGTATTGCGTTTCGGGCCGCTCACTGCCTGCGACCGACGCCTTAATGCGCACGCAGCGGCTCGCATCCAGTCCCAATTTGCGGATGGCGTTGCCCGACACCACGATCACTGCCGCAGCCCCTTCGCCGCGCGGGCAGCATTGCTGCACCGTGAGGTCGCCCACCACGCGCGGCGATGCGAGCACCTGTTCCAGCGTCCGGGGTTTGCGGAACTGCGCAAACGGGTTGCGTGCCGCATTGCCGTGGTTCTTCACGGCCACGTTGGCCATTTCCTCGACGGAGGCACCGCGCTCCCGCAGATAGGTGCGAGCCATCATCGCGAACTTGGCCGCCGGGATGGTGGCGGTTTCGCTCAGTCTCTCCAGTCCGTCCTTGTTGGCAGCGCGGCGTCCGTCGCCATGTTTGTCCACTCCTGCCGCCAGCACCACATCGCTCATGCCGGTCGCCACTTCCATACACGCCTGGCGGAATGCGAAGGAGCCAGAGGCCGATGCGTTTTCCACCTGCGTCACCGCCAGACCCGTGGACCCCAGGTGGCGCAGCATGACGCGGCCCGCCGCCATGCCGATGGAAGTGGTGCCCACATACGCACTTTGCACGCGGTCCCATGCCAGCCCCGAGTCGGCCAGCGCAGCGCGCACGGCCGTGAGGCCCAGTTCGGTGTAGGGCGTTTCGGTAGGGAATTGATAGGGGTGCAGGCCAATACCGGCGATAAACACGCCGCCGTTGGCATCCAGCCAGTTGCCCGAATTGGATTGCTGGGTAGGGCTCATTGCGCCGCTCCTTCGTTCACGGGCACAAAGCGGCAGGCGTAGACGCCTTCTTCCGGCTTCACATCGGCAACGGCGCGAACCTCCATGCCGTGCTTCAGTGCCGATTCATCTGCAACGGCCATCACGCCTTCTTCGACGATGCCGGGGGCGATACGAATGTCTCCTGCAATGCTGGGCGCGGCCATGCCGGGCAGCAGCGGCACGTGCAGGGTCACGAACTCGAGCAGCTCTCCACCACCCGGGCGGGTAATGCGCGGGGCTTTGCTCAGCGGTTCTCCGCAATGCATGCAGCCCGGTGCGTTGGCAGGAAAGCTCAGTCCCCCACAAGCACTGCATTGCGCAAAGAAGAAGTTGAGCGAGCGGCCGTCTTCTGCCAGCTCATACAGAGTCGGCTGCAACGGCTTCAAGGAAGTCTTTGAATCGGTCATAGAAAGAAGGGAGGGGGAAAAGAAAGCTGCTGTGGGAGGGCAGGGATTGCCCGCAGCCTGTCAATCAAGCTTGGCGCCCGACTGCTGCACCACTGCACGCCACCGGGTCATCTCCGATTTCACGAAGGCGCCCATCTTGGCGTCGCGCAGGCCGACCAGCGGGACGCTGCCGAACTTCTCGGTGGCCTGCAGCATTTCGGGGTTCACGATGGCTTTGGCGATCTCGTCGCCCAGGCGCTTCACGATGTCGGGTGGCGTCTTGGCCGGAACGAACACCGCGCCCCAGGCGGTGGATTCGGCCTCGGGAACGCCCAGCTCACCCACGGTGGGCACGTCGGGCGAACTGGCCAGACGCGTCTTGGAAGTGACCGCCAGCGCCTTGAGCTTGTTCGCCTGCACCTGGGGCAGCACCACCGCCGGGTAATCGAACATCAGATCGATGCTGCCGGCCATCAGGTCGCTCAAGGCCGGCGCGCTGCCGCGGTACGGCACATGGGTCATCTTGATGCCTGCGGCGGTTTGGAACAGCTCGGCCGTCAGATGGGTGCCCGTGCCAGGCCCGGCGGAGCCGTAGTTCAGCTTGCCGGGGTTGGCCTTGGCGTAGGCAATCAGCTCCGGCACCGTCTTGAATGGGCGCGAAGGGTTGATCACCAGCATGAGCGGCGTTTCCGACATGGCGTGCACGGGCACGAAGTCCGCCACGGGGTCGTAGCGCACGTTCTTGTACAGCGCCAGATTGGCGCCGTGCGTTCCCTGCGTGCCGTAAATGATGGTGTAGCCATCGGGCGGCTGACGCGAACCCGACTCGACACCGATGGAGCCACCAGCCCCGGGACGGTTGTCCACCACCACCGATTGGCCCAACTGCGCGCTGAGCAGCTTTGCCAGCAGGCGCGAGGTGTTGTCTGTGATGCCTCCGGGTGGAAACGGCACCACAAAGGTGATCGGCTTGTTCGGCCAGGCATCGCCTGCAGCGTGCAAGACACCGAAGGCCAACGAGGCAATGACAAAAACAACCAGTTTTCGGAAGGTTCTACGCATGCTTGTCTCCATTTTTTGTTGCCACTTGATTGCGGCTGGTCGTAGAATACTTCAATATTTCGTAGACATGCAAGAAGTTTTGGTGATCAGGTGAAAAGAAAAAATCGGAACTTCAAACAAATTCCCCTCGGGGTTTGCTTCGATCTCAAAGATATGATTCGTTGATATCTACGAAATACCGGAGAACCTATGCCCACCATCGTCCCTGCCGCTTCTCGCACCATGGCCCTCCTGGAGGTCTTTGCCCGCGAGCGCCGCGAACTCTCCAACTCAGACCTTGCGCGCCTGCTGGACCTGCCCGAAAGCAGCTGCTCCGATCTCTTGCACACGCTGCATGAGCTGGGCTACCTGATGCGGACTGCGCGGACCCGGCGCTTCTATCCCACAGCCCGTCTGCTCACCATTGCCAAAGGCATCGCTGCGGGCGATTCGCTCTACGCGGTGGCGTCTGAGGCCTGCGAACTGCTGCGCGACAAGACCGGAGAGACCGGCATGTGCGGCCGCGTGGAGGCCGGCGTGGTCAAGGTCCTGGCGTTTGCCGAGGGCACACACCCGCTGCGCTATGTAGAGAACGTGGGCAACAAGATCGCCCTGCACGTATCTGCTTTGGGCAAGGCCGAGCTGGCGCTGGGCACGCCCGAAGAGGCTGCGCGCCAGCTGCGGCTCAAGCCGCTCAAGCAGATCGCCCCCGGCTCCATTACCGACCTCGCAGCGCTGGAGGCGCAGATCGCGCAAGCGCGCGAGCAAGGCTGGATGTGGGTGGAGAACGAAGGCTTTGACGGGTTGGCCGCCATCGCCGTGGCTGGATACCTGGGCGACGAACCTCTCGCGCTGTCGATTGCCGGCCCCACCGAACGACTGCGCCGCACCAAGGATGCCTGCCTGCAAGCCTTGCAAGAGGTACAGGCAGTCGTGTTCCATCCCCAGAACCCCGCGCCCACGCTGCGCGCCACGGCCTCGGGCCGGCGCGGCGCGGGCACCAAAGACACCACGCCCGCCTAGCGGCGGGGCCAAGCATTCAACCCAGGAGACATAGCCATGTATGCAACGATGAATTCCGAACAAGAAATGCTGCGCGACAGCGTGCGCCGCTTCATGAAAAGCGAAGTCGCACCCCGTGTGGCCCAGCACGACCGGGACAAGACCTTCCCATTCGAGCTCCTCAAGGAGCTGTCCCAGTTCGGATACATCGGTGGCCGCCTGCCCGAGGCCCTGGGCGGCATGGACATGGACCAGATGACCTGGGCGATGCTCATGGAAGAGGCGGGCTACACCTGGCTGTCGCTGCGGACCATGGTGAACATCACCAACGCGGCCATCAACAAGCTGGCGGCCGAAGCCAATGAGGAGCAGCGCGAACGCTTCCTGAAGCCCCTGCTGGCGTCCGAGCGGAAGGTGTTCAACGCCATCAGCGAGCCGGGCACGGGCTCGAACATTGCGCAGGTCCAGACACGCGCAGACCTGCAGGGCGACCACTACGTTCTCAACGGCCGCAAGCTGTGGATTACCAACGGCGCTTTCGGCGACTTCGGCATCGTGGTCGCGCGCACCTTCAGTCCCGATTGTCAAGGCGGACTCTCCACCTTTCTGGTAGAGCGCGATGTATCGCCCTATGAAGTGCGCAATGTCGACACCATGGTGCTGCGCAGCACCGGCACGGCGGAGCTGGCGTTCGACAATGTCAAGGTGCCCCGCGAGAACCTGCTGGGCGAAGAGGGCAACGCGCTCAAGAAGATGCTCATGGGCCTGGACGGCGCACGCGTCAACATTGCCATGGGTGCCGTGGGCGCCGCCCAGGCGGCGCTCGACCTGTCCATCGACTACGCCCGCACCCGTACTCAGTTCGGCAAGCCCATCGGGAGTTTCCAACTGGTGCAAAAGCTCATCGTGGACATGACGATCCGCGTGGAAGCAGCCCGGGCACTGAGTCTGCGCGCGGCCGCCGCGCTGGACGCCAATGCCGATGCGCGCACCGCCTGCTCCATCGCCAAGCTCTACGCCACCGAGGCCGCACACGAAGTCGCCAGCATGGCGCTGCAGGTGCACGGCGGCCTGGGCTACGCCACCGACTATCCCATCGAGCGCATCTTCCGCGACACGCGCGGCGGCACGATCCCTGAAGGCACCACTGAAGTGCAGACCTTGATCGCCGGTCGCGAAATCCTGGGCATCTCTGCGATTGTCTGATCCTCAGCATCGCCACACCCATAACGACCAGGAGACAAGATTGACTGACCTTTCACGACTGATCCGCCCCCGCTCGATTGCCCTTGTGGGCGCGTCCGACCGCCCGCAGAGTATCGGCGAGCGCACGCTGACCAACTTGCTGGACCATTCCGAGTTCGACGGGGACATCTACCTCGTCAACCCGACCAAGGCAGAAATCCGCGGGCACCGCTGCTGGCCCAGCGTGGCATCGCTGCCCGCCACGCCCGACGTGGCGGTGATCGTGGTGCCCGCATCGGGTGTGCTGGCCGTGGCCGAGGAGTGCGCGGCGCGGGGCGTGCTGTTTGCCATCGTGCTGACCTCAGGCTTTGGCGAGGCCGGTGAAGAAGGCGAGCGCGCCCAGGTGCGGCTCAAGGAGATTGCCGATGCAGGCGGCATGCGCCTGTACGGCCCCAACTGCCCGGGCCTCACCAACGTCAACCACCGCCTGGGCCTGACCTTCTCGCCGTCTTTCCCGCACGACCTGGTCAAGGGACCTATCGGTCTGGCCACGCAGGGGGGTGGCCTGGGGCGCAACGTGATGCAGGCCATGGACCGGGGCATCGGCATTGGCCTGTGGGCCTCCACCGGCAACGAGGTGGACCTGCAGGTGGCCGACTTCATCCACTACATGGCCGATGCGCCCGACATCAAGGTGATCGTGACCTTGCTGGAGGGCATCAAGGACGGCGCGAAGTTTGTGGCCGCCGTGAACCGTGCGGCGGCCAACGGCAAGCCCGTGATCGCACTCAAGGTGGGCAAGTCGGCTTACGGGCAAAAGGCGGCGCAATCCCACACCGCATCCCTGACCGGATCGGCCGAGGTGAATAGCGCCGTGTTCAAGCAGTGCGGCGTGATCGAGGTGGATGACATCGACGAGCTGGTCGATACCGCCTGGCTGTTTGCACGCGGCGAGCCGGCACCCAGCGAAGGGGTGGCCATCTACACTTCATCGGGCGGCACGGCGGCCTTGACGGCGGATGCCGTGGGCACCGCAGGCCTGACCCTCGCGCAGTTTGCCCCGCACACACGGCAGGCCCTGGCCGATCTGCTGCCCGACTTCGCTGCGCTGGACAACCCGGTGGACACCACCGCCGCCGTGCTGAGCGATGCGGCGCTGATCGAGAAGTCGCTGAGTGCGGTGGCGGCAGACCCCCACCTGGGCTGCGTGATCGTTCCGATCGCGCTGGACTATGGCGACACCACGATCCAGCTGGCGCGCACCATCATTGCGGCGCAGAAGGGTTGCACCACCCCGATCCTGCCCATCTGGATGAGCGATCGGATGGGCGAGGGCTATCGCATGCTGGTCGAAGGCGGTTTTGCCCCGCCACGGTCGGTGGGCAAGGCCATCAAGGCCATCCAGCGCTGGATCGAATATGGCCGCTGGAAGCGCACGCGTGGCACGCACACCCCGCTGAACCCGGTAGCGGCGCTGCCACCCGCCAGCGCCACGCGCAGCCTGTCCGAGGCCGAGGCCAAGTCCCAGCTGCTGGCAGCAGGCATCGCGTTGCTGCCCAATGCATTGGCTCCTACCGTGGAGGACGCCGTTGCTGCGGCCAACGCCATGGGCTACCCCGTGGTGGCCAAGATCGCCAGCGAGCAGATCGTGCACAAGTCCGACATCGGCGGCGTCATGGTGGGGCTGCAGAACGCCGACGAACTGCGCCAAGCCTGGGAGGACATCATGGCGGCGGCGAAGCACCACCGGCCCGACGCGCACATCGACGGTCTGCTGATCGAGAAGATGGCGCCACGCGGCGGCCTGGAGCTGATGGTCGGCGTCACGCGCGACCCGGTGTTCGGCCACGTGATGACCTTCGGGCTGGGCGGCATCTACGTGGAGATCCTGCGCGACGTCACGCGGCGCATGTTGCCGCTTTCCGCCAGCGAGGCAGCGGCCATGGTCCGCGAGATGCGTTGCTTACCCTTGCTGGAAGGGGCACGCGGCCGGCCACCGGCAGACCTGGAAGCGCTGCACACGCTGCTGGTGCGCATCTCGGACTTCGTGATGCACAACGCAGCCCGCATCGAGGAAATGGACCTCAACCCCGTGTGGATTGGCGCGCAGGGCGAGGGCGTGCTGCCGCTCGACGCCGTGATCATCGAAAGAACCACCGCATGACCTCAACCACAGCCCGGCCGCCGCTACAGGGCATCACCGTGGTGGATTTCAGCGAGCTGCTGCCGGGGCCGTTCCTGACGCAGAACCTGGCGGAGATGGGCGCGCGCATCATCAAGATCGAGCGCCCGCCGCACGGCGACAACGCGCGCCATCTGGGCCAGGGCGCGTTCGAGGCCGTGAACCGGGGCAAGCAAAGCCTGATGGTGGACCTCAAGGACGAGGCCCAGCGCGACCAAGTTCGCACGTTGATCGCGTCAGCCGACGTGGTGGTCGAGTCCTACCGTCCGGGCGTGATGGCTCGCCTGGGCCTGGACGCTGCTGCGCTCTGCCAGGCCTTTCCGCGACTCATCTATGTATCCCTCAGCGGATATGGCCAGACAGGGCCCTGGGCCGACCTGCCGGGGCATGACATCAACTACCTGGCCGCCGCTGGCGTGCTGGCCGTCTCGGGCCAGCCCAATGGCGCCCCCGCGCAGAGCTTCGGGCTGCCGGTGGCCGACCTGTGCGGGACCATGTACGCCCTGTCCGCCACGCTCGCTGCGCTGTTCCAGCGCGAAGCCACGGGCAGGGGACAGTACCTGGACGTTGCGCTGGCCGGTTGCGCCTTGCACTGGATGAACCCACGGCTGGGCGCCTACCGGTCGGCCAGTGCGCGCACGGTGCATGCGCAGCGCGAGGCCACGCTGGTGAAAGCCGCCTACGGCGCATTCCGGTGCAAGGATGGGCGCTACGTGTCGATTGCCGCGCTGGAAGACCATTTCTGGAAGCGCCTCTGCGCAGCGCTGCCGCTGGCGCCCTTTGACGGGCCGGAGTACGCCACGCACAAGGCGCGCAAGGCAGTCGCTGATGCGATCAATCTGCGCATTGAGCAGGCCATGGAGCCACTGGATTCGCGGGAAGCCTTCGAATTGCTGTGCCGCCATGACGTTCCAGCTGCACCCGTGGTTCATCCCGTCGAACTGTCGTCCCAGGCGCACTTTGCCTCGCGCGGCAAGTTTGCCGCGGGTGATGACATGCCCTGGGTCCGCTTTCCGGTGGCCATGGAGGGGATGGGCGGCACCGACCTAGCGGGCGCACCACCACTGGGTGCAAGGGGCGACTGAGTCATGGCCGCCGTCCTGCGCACGCGCATTACGCAGCTGCTGGGGATCGACCACCCCATTCTGGGAGGCGGCCTGATGTGGCTGTCCGACGCCCGGTATGTGGCGGCACTGGTGAATGCGGGCTGCATGGGATTCATTACGCCCCGGTCGTACGCCAGCGAAGCGGATTTTTGCGACGCGCTGGCGCTCTGCACGGAGCTGACCTGTGGAAAACCGTTTGGCGTGAACCTCACGCTCTCGCACCGGCCCGAAGCCAATGCCATGGTTCCGCGCTGGACGGATTCTGCTTTGGCGCATGGTGTGAGGATCTTTGAGACAGCAGGGCATGTGCCAGCCGAACTCATTAAAGCGCTGCACAAAGCCAACGCCGTCGTTGTCCACAAAGCTTCCAGCATCCGCCACGCGCTTTCTGCAGAGCGTGCCGGTGCCGATGCCATTGCCCTGGTCGGCATGGAGGAAGGTGGTCACCCCGGCATGAACGAGCTGCCCACCATGCTGTTGGGCGCTCTCGCCCATGGCCAGTTCAAGGTGCCCGTGGTGCTGGGGGGCGGCATCGGCCGCGGCAGGCAACTGGCAGCGGTGCTGGCCCAGGGGCTGGACGGTGTGCTCATCGGCAGCCGCTTTCTGGTGTGCGAGGAGGTCCAGACGCACCCTCTTTACAAGGAGCATTTGCTTACCTGTGACGAGCACTCCACAGTGCGGCTGCTGCAGTCACTGGGCACCACCTGGCGCGTGCTTCTGAATGACACCGCGAGCCAGGTTCAGGCCATCGAGCGGGCGGGTGCCACTGAACACGCTGCATTCGGCGACCTCATCAGCGGAACCGTCGCGCGCGACCGTTGCTACGCAGAGGGCGACTGGCGCCATGGCATGGTCTCCCTGGGGCCGTCCATCGCATTCGCTCAGAGCATCGAGCCGCTGCAGGCCATCGTCAACGACCTCGTGGACGAAGCGGTGCAAGCCATCGCGGCCCTTCACGCAATGCATTCACAGAACGGAATGGAACAAGAATGAACCGACTGCCTTTTATGGAGCGGCTGGTGGTGCCCGTCATTGCGGCCCCCATGCTGCGTGTCTCTGGCATTGAGCTGGTTTCGGCCGCGTGCGCGGCCGGCGTCATTGGCGCGTTTCCCACAGCCAATTGCACGTCGCTGGACGAGTTTGCGGCGTGGCTGCAGCGGCTTCAGCGCGAAGCCGAAGAACAGCCCAGCCGAGCGCCTTATTGCCCCAACCTCATCATGCGGCGCGACCCCGCACGCCTCAAGGCCGAAGTGGACTTGATCGTGCGCCACGGTGCGGAACTGGTGATCACGAGCGTGGGTTCACCCGCTTCGGTGATTCCCGCTTTGCGAGATGGCGGTTGCCTTGTATTTGCCGATGTCGCTTCGCTGCACCATGCAGAGCGCGCGCTGGAGGCCGGCGTCGACGGCCTCGTTCTTTTGTCGTCCGGTGCAGGCGGTCACACCGGCTGGGCCAACCCTTTCGCGTTCGTGCGCGCCGTGCGCCAGATCTTCGATGGTCCTATCGTGCTGTCGGGCGGCCTCTCGGACGGCGTGGCGCTGCGCGCCGCGACCGTGTTGGGGTGCGACCTGGGGTGTGTGGGTACGCGATTCATCGCCACCCAGGAAAGCATGGCGACGGCGGACTACAAAGAGATGCTTCTGGAAAGCTCCATGGACGATGTGCTCGCCACACGCGCCTTCACCGGGTTGCCCGCGAACTTTTTGAAGCCGTCCATCGTCCGGGTGGGTCTCGACCCCGAAGCGTTGGACGAGACAGTGTCCGTTCAGGAAGCGCGCAACAAATTCGGAGGAGGATCTGAAGGACCAGTCATTCAACGGTGGTCGGATCTATGGAGTGCGGGGCATTCGGTGTCGGGGGTGACATCCTTACCGACTACTGCCGACCTGGTTCAGTCCATGAAGAGGGAATATCTAGCTGCCTTATAGCCTGTACGCAGGTGCCGAGGATGCAGTGGCATGGAATTGTTCCCCGATAGTTGCCAGTGTCCGGTATGAACATATGCAGTCAGTGAACGGCTGAACATCGACGACTGCTATCAGCCTGTAGCCGCCGCTTGGCCAAAACGCTGTTCTTTGCGTCAAGCGTTTAAATGCGGCCCTAAGTAGAAAGATCCTGAGCTGATGGCGCGCCAAGCGGCCAAGCTGGAAAAAATACAAGACTCAGTGAGAAACACCCGGGAAAGTACAACACTGAAGGAATAAAAAGTACAAGGGTATGCACCCCGTGTCGCTCCAAGTCGTTGATTTCTCAAATTCGGCAGTACAACACTCAATGCACATCGACACGGGTGACAGGTGTGCAAACACAGAGTTGTTTTTTAAGCTGTTGATTTAAAAGGGTTTTTTCGATGAATTCACCAAGCTTCAGACGTTTGCATGGTGTGTGAGCAAGCAAAAAACCCAGGGTTCCGCGCAGCGTTGCTCCAGGTTTTCTCGATTGTTGCGACAAACGGAACTGTCTTTTCACGCTTTGGGTGGTGGTTGGTTGAGGCTCTGGCATTGCACTTTCCGCCGTGGCAGACTGCATCGCCCAATGCTTTCTGGAGACGCGCATGACCGAGCCGACCGCTCTTTGCGATATTGCCGTTGTCACCACTACCGTGGCCACCGACGCGCAAGTGCGGCTGCTGGCGCAGTTGGTTCTGGATGCACGGCTGGCGGCCTGTGTGCAGGTGGAGCCGATCACAGCCCATTTCCGTTGGCAGGGTGCACTGCAGGAGGACCGCGAATTCCGGCTGGTGTACAAAACCGCACCGCGGGCCCTTCGTCCGCTGCTGGCCCTCGTGCGGGCGCACCATCCTTATGAGCTACCGCAGTTGGTGGTGCAGACGTTGCAGGCCTCGGCGGAGTATGCCGACTGGGTGGATGCGCAGGTGGCCCATGCGTCAGTGTCGGCCTGAAGACGGGTTGGACATCACCCAGTTCTTCCGGCTATCTGAGTGAGCCTGCCAGCCCCTTGGTTTTTCACACACTCAAATCAATCTGCTGCACCGTCCCCACCCCTCCGTCCTCGCGCAGGTACACACTGGTGGAGCGCACGGCGCCCAGAGGGGTGTTGTCGGCGGTGCGCAGGGCAAACGGGGTAGTGGCCGATGTGGCGGTCTGCACGGCGCCTACACCGAGTTCGGCCAGGGTTTGCAGGCGGCCGGTGCCGTCGGCGCTGGGGGTCCACACGCGCAGTTGCTGGTAGACCGGGTCGGCTTCGTCGATCCAGCCGTTGCCGTCGCTGTCGTGCTGTGCCAGTTCGGCAAAGCCGTTGCCGGTGCCGGGGCCGAAGAGTTCCAGGCCGTTGTCGATGAGCGCGTTCTGGTTGGTGTCCAGCGCCAGATAGCCCCGGTTGCCTGCCAGAAGTGGCACGTTTTCGGTTTCGCCGTCGCCGTTCAGGTCGAAGGCGAAGCGCTGGTCTTGCAGCTGGGCGGCGGTGCCGTCGAAGTTGATCACCAGCGGGTCGATGGCGGTGGCGTCGCCCAGGCGCAGGCTGAATGAGGATTCCTGGCGGTAGCTGCGCTGCATGTCCAGCTGCAAGGTGAAGCGGATCTCGCGGCCGTCGGCGGTGCGCACCACGCCCTGGGCGCTGAACTGGGTGCGTTCGGTTTCTTCGATGACTTCGCGCTGTTCATAAACCAGGCCAAAACCAGCGCGCTGGCGCCCGGGGGCCGAGTCGGCCTGGGCTTGCGCTGGGCGCCTGGGTGGGGTGGGGGCTTCGGTCGGGGCCTCGGTGCCGGTGTAGACGCGCACCCGCACGCCGGTCATGAGCGCGATGAGGTCGCGCATCAGGGCGAGCTGGGGTGTCAGGCCTTCGTCGGCGTCGGTTTCTCGGGGGGCAGTGGTGGCCTCGGTGGACTGTGCAGCCTGGGCCAGGCGCGCGGCGCTGGAGATCTGGACGGCTGGGACCGCTCGGGCGGGGCTGGGGGCGTTGGCGGGGCGGCGGTCACCCACCCAGGCTTCAAAGCGGCTGCTTTGGGTGTGCACGCGCGTCGCGACGTGCTGGGCCTGCATCTGCAGGGCGGATGATTCGATCTTCATGGGACACCTCCGCGGTTGCCACAAGGAGATATCGGCCAGCGGGCGGCAGAACTTGATTGCCCCTGCTAAGGGCAGGGCCGTGGGGCGGGGCTGCCTGCCAATGTGTGGGGTTAGGTGGCCTGCTGCTGCACCTGGCGCTCGAAGTCTTCCAGCGCCAGCGGGCGGCCAAACAGATAGCCCTGGAACGCCCGGCAGCCATGCGACAGCAGAAACTGGTGGTGTTCGGTGGTTTCCACGCCTTCGGCGATCACGTCCAGGCCCAGGGCGCCTGCCAGGCCGATGATGGAGCGCGCAATGGCTGCGTCGCTGGGGTCCAGCAGCACGTCGCGCACAAAACCCTGGTCGATCTTGATCTGGTCGAGCGGCAGGCGTTTGAGGTAGCTGAGCGACGAATAGCCGGTGCCAAAGTCGTCCAGCGAGAAGCCCAGCCCATGGGCCTTGAGGGCCTGCATGGTGGCGATGACGTTGTCCACGTTGTCCAGCAGCAGGCTCTCGGTCAGCTCCAGCTTGATCTGCGCCGGGCTGGCCCCGGTGCTCTGCAGCAGTGCAAGCACCTGTGCCACAAAGTCTTCTTGCAAAAACTGGCGTGCGCTCACGTTGATGGCGAGGCTGAGGTGGGCGAACTGTGGGTTGTGCCGCCAGTGGGCCTGCTGGCGCAGGGCGGTTTCCATGACCCAGTGGCCCAGGGGCAGGATCAGGCCGGATTCTTCGGCCAGCGGGATGAACTCTGCGGGCGAAACCATGCCGTGCACCGGGTGGCGCCAGCGCACCAGGGCCTCGGCGCCGGTGATGTGGCCCTGGCTGTCCACTTGCGGCTGGTAGAGCAGCAGAAACTGCGCCTGGCGCAGGCCGTTGTGCAGCTCGGTCTCCAGCAGCGCGCGGCGGTTCACAGCCTGCTGCATGTCGGGGTCAAAAAAGCGCAGGGTGTTGCGCCCCGCGTCCTTGGCGCGGTACATGGCCATGTCGGCCTGCTTGAGCACTTCGTCCACCGAGTCGCGGTGGTGGCGCAGCAAGGTGGCGCCGATGCTGGCCGAGAAATGGTGCTCGTGCCCGGCCAGGTCATACGGCTGGCGCAGCTGGGCCAGGATCAGCTCGCCCAGGGTGCGGGTCTGGGCGGCGGCCTCGGTGGGGTCGCTGCTCAGGTTCTGCAGCACCACCACAAACTCGTCGCCGCCCAGGCGGGCCACGGTGTCCTGCTCGCGCACGCAACCGCGCAGGCGCTGGGCCACTTCCTTGAGCAGCAGGTCGCCCACCTCATGGCCCCGGGTGTCGTTCAGGGTCTTGAAGTTGTCCAGGTCCACAAACAGCACGGCCGTGGTCAGGCCCGAGCGCGCGCCGCTGACCAGCACCTGCTGCAGCCGGTCCACCAGCAGGCGCCGGTTGGGCAGCTGGGTGAGGGCGTCGTAGAACGCCAGGTAGCGCGCCTCGTCTTCGGCGGCCTTGCGGCCCGAGATGTCGATGTCGATGCAGAACATCTCGGGCGGGTGGCCGGGCACCTGGATGTAGGCGTGGCTGGAGAACACATCCACGGGCGAGCCGTCTTTGCGCTGCAGCTGCAGCTCGCCCGCAGGGATGACCTCGCCCGTCTTGAACATGTGTTCCACATGGCTGCGCACGGCCTCGCGCATGGGTGGGGGGATGATGAGGTCGAGCAGGTTGGCGCCCAGCGCCTCTTCGGCGGTGTAGCCGTAGAGGTGTTCGGAGGCTTTGTTCCAGTAACTGGTGGTGCCGTCTTCCAGGTAGCCCTGCACCGAGATGGATGGGATGTTGCGCAGCAGCGAGCGAAAGCGCAGCTCAGACTCGCGCAGCGCGCTTTCGGCCTGTTTGCGTTTGGTGATGTCGCGGGCCAGGAACACCACGGCGGCCTGGCCACCCACCTTCACGCCCAGGGGCTGGGTGCGCCCCTCGAACTGGCGCAGCCCCGCCTGCGTCTGCATCTCGTACTCGATGGTGTGGGTCTGGCCCGATTGCAGGGTGTCGCGGACCAGGGCCATGAAGCGGTCGGCCTGCTCGGCGGGCAGCACCTCGTGCAGGCGTTTGCCGATGAGCGCGGGCGCGCTGGCGGCCAGCGCCGTGTCGTCGGGCGAGAGCACTTCCACATAGCGCCCCTGCGCGTCCAGCACCAGCAGCACGTCGGGGATGGCCTGGGCGATGGCGTGCAGGCGCGCGGCCGTGCCCGCCAGCGCGTGTTCGGTGGCCATGCGCTCTTCCACATCGCGCAGCAGCAGGCCCAGCACCACGGTGGCGGGGGTGAAGGTCAGCAGATAGGGCAAGGCCAGCGTCTGGTTGATGCGCTGCACGGCCTCGGCAGGCAGCAACTGAAACAGCGCAATCACCGCCGTGTGCAGCAGCAGCCCGAACAGTGCCAGGGTAACGGGCTCCACACCCAGTCGCCCCCGTGCACGCCCCTCGCGGTAGACCAGGCCCATCACGGTGCACAGGGCAATCACCATCAGGCCCACCTCGGCGCCCGCGCCGCCCAGCCACAGGCGCCCCGTGGCCGCCATGGCCGCCGCGATGCAGGCCACCAGCGGCCCGCCAAACAGCCCCGCCATGCTGAGCACGACCGAGCGCGCATCAAAAATCACGCCGGGCATGAGCACCACCGGGGTGAGCATGCCCACCACGCAGATGCCGCCAAAGATCAGCCCCGAAAAAGCCTGCCCCACCAGCGGTCGGTGGCGCCACAGGCGGATGTTGAAGCCATGCAGAAAACACAGCGCCAACAGCAAGGCAACGCCTTTGACCAGCTCAATGAACATGGGCCTCCGTGCTTTTACTTGGGAAGGCCCATCATGGGGGAATTGTTGCGATCCGTAAACGTGAAAATGGCCCCAGATGGGGCCATTTGATGTCAAACCAGGCCCAGAAAGGCCACCTGCCGGGGGGCAGTTGAAAGCGGCTTCAGGCCAACAAGGCCTGGGCAAACTCCCGGGCGCTGAAGGTTTCCAGGTCTTCGAGCTTTTCGCCCACGCCGATGAAGTACACGGGGATGGGGCGCTCCTGCGCAATGGCGGCCAGCACGCCGCCCTTGGCCGTGCCGTCGAGCTTGGTCACGATCAGGCCGGTGAGCTGCAGCGCGTCGTCGAAGGCGCGCACCTGCGCCAGCGCGTTCTGGCCGGTGTTGCCGTCGATCACCAGCAGCACCTCGTGCGGGGCGGTGGCGTCGGCCTTGGTCACCACGCGGCGGATCTTTTTCAGCTCTTCCATCAGGTGCAGCTGCGTGGGCAGGCGGCCGGCGGTGTCCACCAGCACCACGTCCTTGCCGCGCGCCTTGCCAGCGGTCACGGCATCAAAGCTCACGGCGGCAGGGTCGCCGCCTTCCTGGCTCACGATCTCGACCGTGTTGCGGTCGGCCCACACCCCGAGCTGCTCGCGCGCAGCGGCGCGGAATGTGTCGGCTGCGGCCAGCAGCACGGCGGCGCCTTCGCCCGCCAGGTGCTTGGTGAGCTTGCCAATCGACGTGGTCTTGCCCGCGCCATTGACGCCCGCCACCATGATCACAGTGGGCGTGTGCTCGCCAATCACCAGGCTTTTTTCGAGCGGGCGCAGCAGGTCGGCCAGCGCGTCGGCCAGCAGGCCCTTGACAGCGGCGGGGTCGGTGGCCTTGGCCTCCTTCACGCGGCGCTTGAGGTCGGCCAGCAGGTGGGCCGTGGCCTTGACGCCGGTGTCAGCCATCAGCAGGGCCTCTTCCAGCTCTTCATACAGCGCATCGTCGATCTGCGTGCCGGTGAACACGGTGGCAATGCTGCTGCCGGTCTTGCGCAGCCCCGCCTTGAGGCGGTCCAGCCAGCCCTTGCGCTCGGCCGCCACGGGGGCCGGGGTGGCGGGGGCGGCCGGGGCAGTCGCTTGGGCTACAGGCTGAGGCACGGGGGCAGGGGCGGGTGCCACCGGTGCCGGGGGCGCAACGGGGGTGGGCGCAGCCACAGGGCCTGGGGGCGCGACCGGCGCTGCCACGGGCGCGGCAGCGGGGGGTACTACAGGTGTTGTGGGGGCGACAGGTGCCGCAGCAACGGGCGGAACCACAGGCGCCGCAACGGGGGCCGCTGCAGGCACCGGGGCGGGCGCTGCAACAGGTGCCGCGACAGGCACTGCAACAGGCGCCTGCTGCGGCGTGGCCTCGGGCTCAGCGGTCTTGGCTGCGAAGGGGTTGCGTAGCCAGCCAAAACCCGTTGGAGCAGGTGCGGCCACGGGGGCCGGGGCGGCGGCAGGGGGGGGGGCGGGCAGCGGGGGCGCTGCAGGCGTGGGCGTGGGAGCAGCGGGCGCCGGGGCGTCTACCGGCGAGGCCGGGGCGGGCACGTCGGCGAGGGCGGGGGCATCGGCCGGGGGCGGGGCGGGTTTTTTCTTGAAGAAACTGAACATTGGAGGGTTCTTAGAATCACTCCATTCTATGAAACGCGCTTTCAACCTCCTGGGCCTCATGGCCTGCCTTTCGTGCGGGGCTGCCTTTGCGGCAACGCCACCGGTGTCTTCCACCCCTGCCGCAACCGCTGCTGCGGCGCCTTCCACGGCGTCTGGCGCGCAGCAGTTCACGCTGAAAAACGGCATGCAGCTCATCGTGCAGCCTGATCGGCGCGCGCCCACGGCGGTGCACATGGTCTGGGTGCGCGTGGGCTCCATGGACGAGGTGGACGGCGTGACCGGTGTGGCCCATGTGCTGGAGCACATGCTGTTCAAGGGCACCAAAACGCTGCAGCCGGGCGAGTTCTCGCGCCGTGTGGCGGCCCTGGGCGGGCGCGAAAACGCCTTCACCAGCCGCGACTACACCGGCTACTACCAGCAGATTCCGTCCCACCGGCTTGAAGACGTGATGAAGCTCGAATCGGACCGCTTTGCCAACAACCAGTGGCCCGATGAGGAGTTCAAGAAAGAGATCGAGGTCGTCAAGGAAGAGCGCCGCCTGCGCACCGAAGACCAGCCCCGCGCCATGCTGGCGGAGCAGCTGTTTGCCACCACCTTCATCGCCGCGCCCTACCGCCGCCCCATCGTGGGCTGGATGAGCGACCTGGACGCGATGACCCCCGACGACGTGCGTGCCTTCTACCGCCAGTGGTACACGCCCACCAACGCCGCCGTGGTGGTGGCGGGCGATGTGGACGTGGCCCAGGTGCGCGCGCTGGCCGAGAAGTACTACGGCAGCCTGCCCACCCATGCGCTGCCCGCGCGCAAGCCGCGCCTGGAGCCCGCGCAGAAGGGCCTGCGCCGCATCGCCGTCAAGGCACCGGCCGAGCAGGCCTATGTGGCGCTGGCCTTTCGCGCGCCCAGCCTGCGCCGGGTGGAGAGCCTCACCGATGACGACCGCGATGCGCTGGCGCTCATGGTGCTGTCGGCCGTGTTCAACGGCTACGACGGCGCACGGCTGGACCGCGCACTCACGCAGGGCGCAGACCGCGTGGCCGACAGTGCCAGCAGCGGTGCGATGGTGACGGGGCGCGGCCCCAGCCTGTTCATGCTCAGCGGCGTTCCCGCCGCAGGCAAGACCGCCCAGCAGGTCGAAGATGCGCTGCGCGCCGAGGTCGCCCGCGTGGCCCGTGATGGCGTGAGCGAGGCCGAGCTGACCCGCGTGAAAACGCAATGGATCGCCTCCACCGTGTACGAGCGCGACTCGGTGATGAGCCAGGCGCAGGAGTTGGGTGGCAACTGGGTGCAGGGTTTTCCGCTGGATGCGCAAGAGCGCCTGCTGGCGCTGTTGCGCACCGTGACGCCCGCCCAGGTGCAGGCCGTGGCCGCCAAATATTTTGGTGACGACCAGCTCACCGTGGCCACGCTGCTGCCCCAGCCGCTGGACGCCCCCCGCCCCCGCGCGCAGCCCGCGCCCGGTGCGGCCCGCCACTGAAACCGATTTGCGCACTCACCCATGATTACTATTAAAAAGATAGCTGTTCGCGCTTTACTAGCGGGCGCAGGAGCCGCTTTTTATTCACATTCTGCCTGGGCACTGCTGCCCATCCAGCACTGGACCGAGGGGAGCGGTGCCAAGGTGTACCTGGTCGAAAGCCCCGTCATCCCCATGGTGGACGTGCAGATCGACTTTGACGCCGGCACCCGCCGTGACCCGGCCGGCCAGTCGGGCCTGGCCAGCGCCGTGGCCATGATGGCCAGCAAGGGCGTGAAGGCGCTGGGCAACGCCCCCGCGCTGGACGAAAACGGCCTGGGCGAGGCCTGGGCCGACCTGGGCGCCAACTTCGAGGCCGCTGCCGACAACGACGCGCTGCACTACACCCTGCGTTCGCTCACCGACCCGCCTCTGCTCGACCAGGCCGCCCGCCTGGCCGCGCGCCAGATCGGCGAGCCCAGCTGGCCCGCCGATGTGTGGCCGCGTGATCGCGCGCGCTGGAGCGCCAGCATCAAGGAGTCGCTCACCCGCCCCTCCACCGTGGCCGCGCACGCGTTTGGCGCCGCCGTGTACGGCAGCCACCCCTATGGCGTGCGCACCACCGAAGAGACCCTGGCGCGCATCAACGTGGCCGACATGCAGGCCTTCCACAGCCAGCACATCGCAGCCTGCCGCGCCAAGGTCAGCATCGTGGGTGCCGTGACGCGTGCCCAGGCGCAGACGCTGGTCGCCACGCTGCTGTCGCGCCTGCCCGCCAGCACCGGCTGCGCACCGCTGCCGCCCGTGGGCGAGATCGCTGCGCTCACGGCCCCGGCCGAGCAGAACATCCCCTTCACTTCGGCCCAGGCCCATGTGCTGATCGGCCAGCCCGGCTTTCAGCGCCGCGACCCGGACTTTGTGCCGCTGCTGGTGGGCAACCACATCCTGGGCGGCGGCGGTTTTGTCTCGCGCCTGACCAGCGAGGTGCGTGAAAAGCGCGGGCTTTCGTACAGCGTTTACAGCTACTTCGCCTCGGGCCTGCACGCAGGCGCCTTCACCGTGGGCTTGCAGACGCGACCCGACCAGGCGGCGCAGGCGGTGCAGGTGTCGCGCGACGTGATTGCCCGTTTTGTGGCCGAAGGCCCCACCGAGGCCGAACTGCGTGCCGCCAAGGACAACCTCATCGGCGGCTTTGCGCTGCGCATCGACAGCAACAAGAAGCTCTTGGGCAACGTGGCCAACATCGCCTGGAACGATCTGCCGCTCGACTACCTGGACCAGTGGACGAAGAAGGTCGAAGCCCTGACGGTGGCCGATGTGCGCACCGCCATGGCCAAAAAGCTGCAGCCCGACCGCATGGTGACCGTGGTGGTGGGGGGCAAGCAGCCATGAGCCGTTCCACCCTGCGCGGCAGCGCCATCACCGCCGAAATCCGCAAGGCCCAGGCCGCCGCCGCTGCGGCCCCCGTGGCCCCCAAAAAAGGCGCCAAAGACAAACCCGCCGCTGCCGCCGCCCCCAAGGGCGCGGGCGAAATCCGCATCATCGGCGGGCAATGGAAGCGCACCCGCCTGTCCGTGGCCCAGCGCCCCGGCCTGCGCCCCACGCCCGACCGTGTGCGCGAAACCCTGTTCAACTGGCTGGGCCAGGACTTGGCGGGCTGGCGCTGTCTGGACGCGTTTGCGGGCACGGGCGCGCTGGGGCTCGAAGCCGCCTCGCGCGGCGCCGTATCGGTGCTGCTGGTGGAAAACGATGCAGCCCTGGTCGCCCAGCTGCAGGTGCTGCAGGCCAAGCTGCAGGCCAGCGCCGTGCGCGTGCAGCGCGGCGATGGCGTGTCTGCACTGAAGCAGGCCGCACCCGCCAGCCTGGACCTGGTGCTGCTGGACCCGCCATTCGATGGCCCGTTTTTTGAACCCGCACTGCAGGCCGCCGCCCAGGCCGTGGCGGCCGGGGGCTTCATCTACCTCGAAGCGCCCCGCGCGTGGGCGGATGAGGAACTGGCAAAACATGGCCTGGTGCTGTACCGGCACCTCAAGGCCGGTGCGGTGCACGCGCATCTGCTGCAGCGCGGCTGATACAGCCCGGCGAATCCAGCCCGGCCAAAACAGCCGGGCCCACAGGCGGCTGATGGGCGGCTGACACAGGGCTGTCCTGCAGCCGCCTTCTCCCTCTACTTCCTCAGTGTTGCCAGCCGCGCGCTGCCGTCGGCTTCAATACCCTGCATGTTCCAGCGCAGCGTTTGCGCCAGCCCTGCCAGCGCGGGTTGGCGCACCCAGGCCAGGTGCACCGTGTAGTCGCCTGCGGGCAGGCTGGGCGGGGTCCAGGTGGTGCTGATCTGCGCGGGCTGGCCCGGCAGAACGGCGCGCGCCTGCGTGGTGCTCAGCAGCACCTGCTGGTCCACCACCTGGTCTGTGGCGTTGCGCAGCTGGGCCTGCAGCTGCCAGGGCGCATACAGCGGCGCATTGCCGGTGTTGTCCACGCGCAGCTGCAGCTGCACCGTGGTGGCCGACACAGGGGTGACGCTGATGGGCCCCAGCGCAAAGCGGTAACCCGCCTCGCGCCCCACGGCGGCCAGGTGGGCCTGCTCGCTGGCCGAGAAGCTGGCCCAGGGCGCGTTCAGGTTGCCATTGCCCACGGTGGACACATGGAAGTCGCGCACCTGCTGCAGCGCCGTGGCGGCGTTGGTCTGCGCCTCGCCGGGGCCAAAGGGGCAGAACTCTGCCACCCAGGGCGCGGTTTTCCAGCGGTCCACAATCAGTGCCCAGTCGGCCGGGCGGTTGGTCCACTGGTTCATGTAGCCCGACTGGGCCAGGCAGTCCCAGCGCAGGCCCACGGGCAGTGTGGTGGTGGTTTGCTGGAAGAGCCCGTACTGCAGCGCATCGAGGTTGGAGTAGGGGATGAACATCGCGTGCTGCGCGTGCGGGAACACGTCGAAGTGCATCTGCGCGATGCTGCGCTTGGTGGTGCTGGTGGCTGCCTCAATGCCCTGCGCCTGCAGGGCCGGGGTGTAGACCACGTTGGTGCTGCTCTGCGCCCATTCGCCGTACTGGCCATACAGGCCCACGTCGATCCAGGCGAGGTCGGAGGTGTCGCCCAGCGCCGCTGCCACCGCCTGCAGCAGGGCCTGCATGCGGGCCAGCACGTAGGGGTGGTTCCAGTTGGGGACCAGCGTGGGCGGGGTGGGTGGCACGGTGGCGGGCATGGGGGCCGCCCACACGCAGGCCGGGTTGGGGCTGGAACATTCGGGGCGCGCCGTGCCTGCGCCATAGAGGTAGGTGGGCACGTCCAGCGTCTCGGTGCCATAGCCGCGCATGGCCTGGAGGCGGAACGCAAACTGCTGCCCCGCCGCCCGCGCGGCGTCGCGTGCCGCCACCAGGCTGCTCAGGGTGTACTGGCCCGGCGTGGCGCCTTCCAGCTCGTTCCAGCGGTAGCGCTGGAAGGCGGCCAGCGGCGGCGCCGAATCGCCCAGCGGCACGGCGGCCGGGTTGGCACGCCAGCGGTGGTAGCCCCGGCCGGGGTTGGGTGTGAGGTCGCTGGCGATGGGCAGGGGCGCGAGTGTGGAGTTGACCGACACCACCGTCCAGCCCGGACTGGCGGGCGCAGGGCTGGGTGCGGGCGTTGGCGACGGTGATGGCGCAGGCGTTGGAAAGGGCGCAGGTGCCGAAGGCGATGTCGGCAAAGGCGCCACCGGCGGGTTGCCCGGCTGCGGCGTGGGCGAAGGGGGCGGGGCGGGTGTGGTGGTGTTGCCCGGCAGGGGCGCAAGCGCAGGTGCATCTGCCGTGTGGGTGTCGCTGCCGCCACAGGCTGACGCCAGCAAGGCGGCCGCCAGGGCCGAGAGCCGCGCCATGCGGGCCGGGTGCAGGGTGCTGAGGGGTGTCATGGGCGGCTTTCTTGAATGAAATTCGGCCTTTGCGCGCGTCTGGTAAGCGCTGATTGCTATTGTTTTTGATGTGACCCGCCGGTGCCGGTGCCGGAGGCGAGGGGCTCCGCCATCACGGCCAGGCGCAGCGCGCCTCCTTCGAGCGTGTAGGTGAAGGTGTAGTGGCCTGGCGCCAGCGTGGCCTGGCCCCCGGGGAAAGACTGGTCGGTGACATGGGTGAGCTGGCGCTGGCCGATCTGGATGCGGGTCTTGCGGTAGTGCGCCAGCGTGGCGGGCAGTGCGTGCCAGCGGCTGGTGTCGCCGGGCAGCAGCGGGCCCAGGTCCACATCGGTGCCCTGCTGCGGCAGGCCCTGCCAGACATGGGTGAAGGCTTCCTGACTGTCGTTGCGGATGCGCAGCCATACCTTGTCCGATCGGGCCTGGCTCAGCGAGGGCGCCAGCGCTGCGGCCAGCCACGGCAGCGCTTGCACGATACGGCGGCGCATCATGGCGAATCCTTCAGGCTATCCAGGTCGTTGGTGAGCGCGCACACGCGGGTGCGTCGGCGCTCCAGTGCCGCACCGCCAATGTTCAGCGCGGCCGAGCTGCCCTGTTCGGCAAACACGGCGCTGTCCCACTGGCCCTGGGCGGTGTCAAACGCGAGCCAGGCACGCTGGGCGGCCCGCAGGGTGTCGCGGCGGCCGGGGCCAGCGGCTTTCAGTACCTGGGCGTAGATGCGGTTCAGCTCCTTGTCCCACGCGGCGTAGGCGGCGTTCTGGGCGTCGATCAGGTCCACCGTCACGCCACCGCTGCGCTCGGAGGCGGCGCCCAGGGCCTTGTCGATGGGGTGTGCCGTGCGCTGGCCGCAGAAATGTTCGGCGGCGTGGGCGCCCTGCGTGCCGGAGGCCAGCAGCATGAATGCGGTCAGCAGCGCAGGGGCGGCGCGGCGCCGGGGTGGGGGGAGGTGGTGGTGCATGGGGGTGTGTCCCTCTGTGTCTTTCTTGCTGGCGTGATTTCTTCAGTCTTTGAGATGCGGAGCAGCCCACTCATGCCCCCACCCACAGCAGCGCCACCAGGGTGGACAGCAGCGCCAGCACGGTGAAGGCCGCCACCGCACCGCCGCTGGCGGCCGCCACGCTGGCCACGGTGGACCATCCGCGTGCCTGGCACCAGTGCGCCAGGTGGCGGGCCAGCCACAGCGCGGCGAGCCAGCCCAGCACCAGCAACACGGCCAGGGTGCCCAGCAGCTGTCCGCCCTGCGCGGAGTTCATGCCGTTGCTGCCCAGCAGTGCGGTGAACATGAAGAACAGCGCGGGCAGCAGGTTGGCGGCGCCCGCCAGGAGCATGGTGAAGGTGGTGGCGGACATGCGGTGGGCCAGCGCCTTACTCCGTGACGGCGTAGCTCAGCACGTCCAGCGACTGCGTGTCCTTGGGGTTCCACGACAGGAAGTCCGAGCGTGCGATGACGGTGTAGGTCTTGCCCTGCACCAGCTTGCCGCCGGGCATCATGGCCTCGGTGCGCGGATCGACGTAGAGCATGGTGGTCAGGCCCTCGGCGCTGCGCATCAGCACGGCCTTCTTGCCATCCTTCAACTTGGACTCGGTCACGTACGCGCTCTTGACGCCCGTGGGCGGGTTCAGGTTTTCCACGGTGCCCGACAGGCGGGTGATCTTCTGCCAGGTCTTGCTGTCCTGTGGCTTGACGGACTTGCCGCTTTCTGCCGCGTCGGCCTTGTGCAGGTCGCCCAGCGAGTTGTAGGCAATGGTCCAGTCGGCATGGCGGGTATCGCGGCGGATGTGGTCGGCTGCGAGCATCAGGTTTTCCGTCCAGCCGCCGCAGGCGTTTTTCTTCTTGCACAGCGCCCAGGCTGTGTTCATCCAGCGCTTGAGCTGCTCGGCCTTGTCGTGGCCGCGCATCTCCAGCGCCACGCCCGCGCCCAGCACGGCGGCGGCCTGGTTCTGCTCGGGCGCCACCACCAGCACGGCGCCGTTGCCCACGTCGAGCTTGCCCACGCGCAGCTGGCGCATCATGGCGTGGGCATAGTCCTCGGCGCTCTTGCCGCCCAGGTCCTTCACGAGCAGGGTGACGATCTCCACGCCCGTCTTCTGCGCATGCTCGTACATCTGCTTTTCAAACTGCGCGCGGATGGCCGGGTCCAGGATGCCGAACTCGTCGTAGATGAACTGCGTGCCTTTGGACGGGATGGCGGCCATGTCGGCCTTGGGCAGGGTTTCGGCGGCTGCAGCTGCCAGGGCCGGGGCTGGCGCCTTGGCCGCAAGGGGGGCTGGCGTGGGGATGGGCGCAGCCGTGGGTGCCGGGGCCTTGGCCACCGGGGTGGCAGGTGTCTGCGTTGGCGATGGCGCAGCAGGTGCCGCCGCCGCAGTGCGCACCGGCAGCCCGCCGGAGCACTGCGGCCCGCCGCCCTGCAGTTCGCACGCTTCCTTCCAGCCCGCCTCGATGGCGGCCAGGCGCTTTCTGCGGCCGGGGTGGGTTTCGCCGTCCTTCTCGGGGATCAGCGTGGCGATGGCGCGCTGGGCGTCGGCCAGCGGCGCGCCCATCTTGTAGAGCACAAAGCCGCTGAACTTGTCAGACTCCAGCTCGATGGGCGGCTGGCTGCCGCCGGGCACGATGGTGTGGCCCGAGAGGTGGTGCCCGATCTCGTGCGCCATGATGCTCACAGGCGCCCAGTTGTTGGACTTGGTGGCCTCGATCACCTGGCCCATGAAGGCGGGGTTGTAGGCAATCACGCGGCGCGGCACCTGGTCGGGCCCTTGCATGATCACGGCTGCCGCGTTGGGCACCTTGCCCTCCACCACCACAAAGTTGGCGGGCAGGCCGGTGTATTTCATGATCTCGGCCACCACCTGCTTGCCGGTGCCGCCGCCCTTGGACAGGTCGGGCGGCGAAAACGCCAGCGGGCTGCCGTCGTACGAGCAGGCCTGCAGCGTGGCGGCCAGGTCGGCCACCAGTTGGGCCTTGCTGGGTTTGGCCACGGCGGCCGTCTTCTGGGCCATGGCCAGGCCGCCCACGGCCAGGCCCAGCATGGTGGCGCAGGCAAAGGCCACAGGGCGAACATTGCGGTGTTTCATGGGTGCAGGTTCCTCAGGTTGGATCGGTGAATTCAGGGGGCTGCTGCGCCGTGCGTCGCCCAGGGACGTCGATACGGGCGCGCCCCAGGCGAGGGCGGCCGAGCAAGGGCCGCCCCGCAGTGAGGGCCGCGTCCCCCTGCCCGCATGGCGTAGCCATGCGAGAGCGGGGGGAAGGCGCCGAAGGCGACTCAGGGGGGTGTCTCATGCCGCCACCAAGGCCGCCACGCGCAGCACGCGCTGGGCCAGCTCGGCCTGGCCCCGGGTGCCGGTCTTGGCATACAGGCTGGCGAGCTGCGAGCGCACGGTGGGCATCTTCACTTGGCGGGTGTCGGCCATTTCGCGCGGTGTCATGCCCTGCAGCAGCAGGGGCAGCAGGGCCGCTTCGGCGGGGGTGAGGCCGTAGAGCGCGCTGCACACCGACACGGTGGCGCCTGCGTGGGGCGGGGTTTCGGGCACCAGGATGAACTGGGCCAGTGCCTCGCCGGTGGCAGGGGTCGTACCGCCGCGCAGGGGTGCGGCAAGGGCCACCAGCGTAGCGGGGGCACCGGGGTGCTGGGGCTGCAGGCGGGCGGAGACAGGTGTCTGCGTGCTCAGGCTGGCGCCCAGCAGCGGCACCAGCGCGGGGTGGATCTGAGCCAGTTGCTGCGGCTGGCGCGCCTGCCAGCCTGTGGCGCTGTGCAGCAGGATGCGGCAGGCGTCTTCAATGCCCAGCCAGGCGCGCGCGTGCTCGTTCAGGTAGCGCAGCTCGCCCCGGCGGTTTACATGCATCACGCCCAGGGGCAGCTGGTCCAGCGTGCGCTCCAGCGCGCTGGTATGGCGCTGGGCCTGCTGCAGCCGCCGCTGGGCGCGCATGAGACTGCGCACCCAGGGCGTGGCGGCGCGCAGGCGGGCGAATTGTTCGGGCGTGAACTCGCTCTGGCCCAGATCGTTGTACATCGCCAGCACATGCATGCCCACTTCGGGCGAGGTTTCGACAATGCTGTTGACCATGGCATCAATGCCCAGGGGCCGCAGGTAGTCGGCATAAAACGCGCCCCTGCGCAGTGCCGAGGTGCTGACCAGCTGCTGGCTCAGCGAGCCGCCACGCGCCAGCGCCGCGCCCTGCTGGCGCTCCAGCGCCTCGCTCCAGGCGTCGCAGCCCTGGATGAGGTTGGCGTAGCGCGCCAGAAAATCGTCGGGCATGCCCCATTGGTAGGCGGCCAGCGGGTCGTCCGAGCCGGGCAGGGGGCAGAACAGCACCACCTTGTGGCTGCCCAGCGCCTCGCCCAGGCGGCGCAGCAGGCGCTCCACCATGCCGGGCTCGCCCAGGGCCTCCAGGCTTTCGGCCATCAAGGCCTCAAAGCCCGGGATTCCAAGGTGCTGCCCCAGATGCTGCATATTCCGCTCCTGACCGGCCAAGGCGGCCTCCTTTTCGCTGAATGGGTTGAACTGCGGCGGATCGTAGGTGCGTTGCCGCCAGGGCAACATCATTCAGGTGAAGGATGTGGTGGCACTCCGACACACAATCGTGAACTGGTTCACATTTTTCAGCGGGCGCCGGGTGGCTCATCCGCCCATCTGCCAGAGCACCAGCTCCACCACGCCCCGGGCATAGAGCTGCGTGGCCTGCCACTTGAGCCCGGCAAACAGCGCCCCGGCCAGCAGCAGCCAGCCCGCGTCGCGGCGCAGGTCCAGCAGAAAGAACTGGCGCAGCGCCAGCATGAACATCAGCGTCTGCAGCGCCGTCATGTACCAGGGCGACCACTGCTTGTGCCACTTGAGCAGCTCCGGCGAGTGCGCCAGCACCAGCGGCAGCTGGTTCACCATCTGCAGCGCAATGAACACCGCCTGGCAGTACAGCGCGAGCGCCAGCAGCTCGGCCAGGTTGTAGCCGCGCCGGCGGAACACCAGCCAAGTGCTGGCAAACACTGCCACCGCCCCCAGCGAAAACGACCACTTCGAGTACCCGGTGACGAGTGCATACATGCGCTGCGCGGCCTCGCTGGGCAGCTCGGGCCGCAGGTAGTCGGTGTGCCCCAGCACGATGAGCAAAAAGCCGATGGACAGGAACAGCAGCGTGAGCGGGTGCGGGTGGTCCTTGCGCTGCCCCAGCACATACTCGCGCGCCATGGTGCCCGGCTGCGGCAACACCCGCAGCGCATTGCGGATGGTGCTCCATTCAAACCAGCGGAACCGCTCCCAGGCCTCCTTGCGCACCATGCGGGTGCCCATGCGCGCCGCCTTCTTCTGCCCGCAGTGCGCGCAGTAGTGGCCGCCCAGAGGCGCCCCGCAGTTGAGGCAGGCGGCCGTGTCGAACACGGCGTCGCTGATGGGGGTGGAGGTAGCGGGTGCAGAGGTCACGGGTGGGCCATACCAAGCGGCAAAAGGGCTGCGGATGGTAGGCCGCGAGCCCGTCCGTGCCATTGTTCAGGTGAACGATGTGGCGTGGACGCCTCGGATGCTGCTGTGGTGGCAATTGCATTCCACCATTGCTATGTTTTGTATAGCTTTCAGCGATTGAGGGGTGCGCGCAGAGCGCCTGAAGCACTACAGATTTTTTCTGCGGCGCAGTGTCGCCATGCCCCACGCAGCCGCCGCCAGCGACATCAGGATCAGGCCCCATTCGCTGAGCGTGGGGATGGACGTTGCACCACCGGGGGCAGGGGGCGCGGCGACGCAGGCGGCGTGCCATGGGGTACTGCCGGTGGCGGTGTCCCAGGCCACACTGGCTGAAGGAGTGAGGTTGTTGGGGCACAGGGAGGAGTTGCCAGCGGTCAGCGTGGCGGGTGGTGCAGGCACGGCTCCCGTCAGTTGGTTGTTGCGGGCTACCAGTTGAAGGAGGTTCGCAGGGAGCGCGGGAATGCTGCCCGTGAGATTGTTGTCTCGGAACGACAGGCGCTCCAGGTTGGGCGCACCCCCCAGTGCCGGAACGGCGCCTGTGAGCTGGTTCTGGTGGACCCAGAAGTTCCGCAGCGCGGGCAGGCCGACCAATGCGGGAATGGCGCCGGTGAACTGGTTGTTGAAAGCGTAGTAGGCATCCAACACGGCCAAGTTGGAGGGTGAAGGCAGAGCCCCGGTCAGTTGGTTGGCCGATACATCAAAGGTGACGAGCGCAGAGAGGCTGGAGATGGCGGGCACGGTGCCTGAAAGCGTATTGGTGGCCAGGCCGATTTGCTCCAGGTCTGGAAGTGCTGACCAGTCAGGGATCGTCCCCACCAGGTTGTTGCTGGGCAGATTCAACCGGGTCACGGTGTTTTGCCCTGCATCGCAAACGATGCCGTGCCAGGTGCACTCTGTGCCGGGGGCTCCGTTCCAGTTGGTGCTGGTTGTCCAGCCTGCGCCGTTGGTGGCGACGTAAAAATCCAGCAGGTATTGCCGCTGGGGCGCTGGCACGGCGGCCTGGGCTGCGGTGGTGGCGAGTGCGGCGGATGCCAGCGCAATGCGCAGCAAAAGGCGGGAACAAGGCAGTTTCATATGAATGCGTGAACGTTGGAAAGTAGCGATAGATATCGCTGGAGAGTCCCGTCACCATGGGGCTGGAGCAGGCGCTGTGGCGGGAATTTAGGGCGGGTAGGGGGTGCCGCACATCCTCTGCCTGAAGGAGGAAAAGCGCTGCCTGTGCCCGGACGCAACACGTCGTTCACATGACGGATGATGTGCAGAAGCGTTGCCCCTAACATCCGCTGTTTTTTCTGAAAGGCCCCCGTTGCACCACGCGCTGGGTGATCTGCTGGAATCCGTTGCCGACGATGCGCGTTGGGGTGACGCGCTGGCCCGCTACGCCGCCAGTTTTGGCGCGGACCTGCTGGGAGGCGCGTTCCTGGCCTGCGACATGGACCAGTTGGCGCAATGGGGGGCGGAGTTTGCCGTGCATCCCGATGTGGACTACTGGTTGCAGTCGCCCTCCAGCGATGGCACCCCGGCGCTCTTGGCCATGGGCGTGACGCCCGAGGCCGCGCAGCGCTACGCCACACACTACCGCCTGCGAGACCCTCTGTGGGACGAAGCCACGGCGCAGCGTGCACGACTGGGGGTGGCGGCTGGCGTCTGGGTGGCTACAGATGCACCGGTGCAGGCCACCCGCGGGTTTCGCCACACCGAGATCTACAACGACTTCTTGCGTGAATACGGTATCGGCACCCGCATGTTTGGTGGCAGCCAGGGCACAGCGCACCCCGTGGCTAACCTGTTTATGTCGGTGTATCGCCAAGGCGATGGTGAGGGCTTCACGCGCGAGGAGGTAGCCCGCTTTCAGGCCGAGTTTGGCGGCGTACAGCGTGCGGCCTACCTGCACCGCGAGATGGTGGCTTTGCGTGCGCGCACCTTGGGTCTGGAGTCGTTGATGGAGCAGATGCCCATGGGTCTGCTTTTTTTTGACACGGCAGGACGGCTGCTGCACGCCAATGCCCGTGCCCGCGTGCTCAGTGCCCGGCCTGAAAGCGTGGCACTGCGCACGCTGCAGCGTGGTCCGGTGCTGGCCAGCACGGCCGATGCGGCGCTGCATATGCTGTTCCAGCAGTCGCTGCAAGGGCGCAGCGGCTGTGTGGAACTACCGGGCGCAGATGCCGGACTGCTGCTGGTGACCCTGCCGCTCAGCGACCTGGCCGCGCTGGGTCTGCACCACCGCGCTCCTGGTGTCGCCTGGGCGGTGCTGGAGCGCAGTCTGGGCGCAGAAGCGGCCGTGGCCCTGGCCCGTCAGGCCTACCGACTGAGCCCGTCAGAGTCGGACTTGCTGCTGGCCCTGATGCGTGGCCAAACGCCGCAGGACTTTGCCGATGCACGCGGCTCCCGTATATCGACCGTGCGCACCCAGATGAGCGCCTTGTTGGCCAAGACCCGTACCCAGCGGCAGCAGGACCTGGTGGCGTTGGTGGCCCGGCTCATGCTGCTTGCGCCGGGACAGGCGTCCCTGCAAGGAGTTCCCGTGGTCTGACGGTGGGCGGTGTGAGCGAGCCCGCCGGTTCTGCTCGGGTGCGCAGGTCTTGGCATCAGGCTGGGCGGAGCCGTGCGTGGCATGGGGCCCTGCAGGTTTATGTTGCACTGCACTGCATAATGCGCGCACGCGGCCCGGCAGATGGGGCCGACGAACATTCCGCCATACAGGAGACAACCAGCCATGGCCCAGAACGTGCTCGCCGTGTACCCCGGAACCTTTGACCCCATCACCCTGGGGCATGAAGACGTGGTGCGCAGGGCCACCCAGTTGTTCGAACGCGTGATCGTGGCCGTGGCGGCAGGCCACCACAAGAAGGCCATGTTCTCGCTGGAAGAGCGGATCGACATGGTCCGCGAGGCCGTGAAGATGTATCCCCAGGTGCAGGTCGAGCCCTTCTCGGGCCTGCTGCGCGACTTTGTGGTGGAGCGTGGCGGCAAAGCCATGGTGCGTGGCCTGCGCGCCGTGACCGACTTTGACTACGAGTTCCAGCTCGCGGGCATGAACCGCAGCCTGATGCCCCAGGTGGAAACCGTGTTCCTCACCCCCAGCGACAAGTACCAGTTCATCAGCAGCACCTTTGTGCGCGAGATCGCGGTGCTGGGCGGGGAGGTGACCAAGTTCGTGTCGCCCTCGGTGGAGGAGCGGCTCGCGGTCAAGGTGCGCAGCCTGGCAGCGCCGGGCTGACCCGCTCAGCGGGTGGTGGCCCGATTTCATACAAGAAAATGGCCGTTTCCGCGCGATGGTAAAAGGTTTATTGCTATATAAATAATAGCTAATGATCCTGATGTACCAAGCGCTGTGCAATGGCGGCGGCTTCGGCCCGCAGGGCCTCCAGCATGGGCGCCACCTCGGGCAGGGGCGGGCGGTACAGCGGCAGCAGCGCCGTCACGCTGAACGGGATTGAAAATGCCAGGGGCCGCAGCACCAACCGCTCGCTGGCGGCGGCCAGGGCCGTCACCGGGTTGACGATGGCCACGCCCAGACCCTGCTGCACCATGGCGCAGACGGCGGCGGCGCTGTGGGTTTCCATGCGCAGGGTGCGGGCCACCCCGGCCTCGGCAAAACGCGCGTCGATCAGGCGTCGGTAGGGGTCGTCGGCCGACAGGCTCACAAAATACTCACCGGCAAAGTCCGCCAGCTGCAGCACGGGTTGCCGGGCCAGCGGGTGGCTGGTGGGCAGCACGGCCACCTCGTCGAGCGTGAGCAGCACCTCGGCGTGGGTGCCGGGCGGGGCGCTGGTTTGCTCGCACAGGCCCAGGTCAAAGCGCTGGGCGCTCATCCATTCTTCGAGCAGCGGCGACTCCTGCGGCGTGACCGACAGGCGCGCCTGCGGGTGGTGCTGCATCAGCCGCGCCGCCGCGCCGGGCAGCAAGGCGTGCGCCAGCGCGGGCAGGCACAGCACCGAGAGCTGCACGGCGTCGGGCCGGCCCAGCGCTACGGCCCGGTCCACCACACGCTCCAGCCCCTGCCAGGAGCGCTGCACCTCGTCCCACAGCGCCAGCGCCCGCGCGTTGGGGCGCAGGCGGCCCTGCACGCGCTCGAAGAGGGCATAGCCCAGCAGCGACTCCAGCCGCGCCAGCTCGCGGCTCACGGTGGGCTGCGAGCTGTGCAGCAGGTCGGCCGCGCCGGTGGCGCTGCCTGCGGTCATCACGGCGCGGAAGACCTCGATATGGCGGTGGGTGATGCGGTGGGTGGTACGGTGATTCAGTGGGGGCTCGGTCATGCCAGTCATGTGCGAAGCATATCCATATTGAATGGATGGCGTAAATCAAAGCATTCGACTGAATACGCGGATGGCGGCATCATCCGCGCATCGTTCACGCTTAGAGCGGCTAACAAAACTCTTCTGGCGTCGTTGCTGTGTCTTGTCGTACTGCTCGTACTGCCTGCGACACAGCGCCTAGCCAGAACCGCTTCGCTGAGTTTTGTTAGCCGCTCTTAGTACCCTTGGAGCCTCCCATGTCCAACCCCTTTTCCCCCGCCCAGCTCTGGGCCCTGGCCGACCAGTTCGGCACCCCGCTGTGGGTGTATGACGCGGCGACCATCCGCCAGCGCATCGCGCAGGTGTCCAACTTCGAGACCATCCGCTTTGCCCAAAAGGCCTGCTCCAACATCCACATCCTGAAGCTCATGCGCGAGCAGGGCGTGAAGGTGGATGCCGTCTCGCGTGGCGAGATCCTGCGTGCGCTGGCCGCGGGCTATGTGGTGGGCGGTGAGCCGTCGGAGATCGTCTTCACCGCCGACCTGTTCGACGCCGCCACGCTCGACTGCGTGGTGGAGCACGGCGTGCCGGTCAACGCAGGCTCCATCGACATGCTGCACCAGCTGGGCGCGCGTTCGCCGGGCCATGCGGTGTGGCTGCGCATCAACCCCGGCTTTGGCCACGGCCACAGCAACAAGACCAACACGGGCGGCGAGCACAGCAAGCACGGCATCTGGCACACCGACCTGCCTGCGGCGCTGGCCGCGATCAAGCAGCACGGCCTGAAGCTGGTGGGCCTGCACATGCACATTGGCTCGGGCGTGGACTACAGCCACCTGCAGGAAGTGTGCGGCGCCATGGTCAACCTGGTGCGCACGGCGCATGCAGCGGGGCATGACCTGCACGCCATCTCGGCCGGTGGTGGCCTGTCCATCCCCTACCGCAGCGGCGACCCGGTGGTCGATACGCAGCACTACCACGGCCTGTGGGATGCCGCGCGCCAGCAGGCCGAGGCCATCGTGGGCCACAAGCTCGGCCTGGAGATCGAGCCCGGCCGCTTCCTGGTGGCCGAATCCGGCGTGCTGCTGGGCCAGGTGCGCGCCAGCAAGAACGCGGGCAGCAACCACTTTGTGCTGGTCGATACCGGCTTCAACGAACTCATGCGCCCGTCCATGTACGGCAGTTACCACGCGATGAGCGTGCTGCGCCGCGACGGCTCCACGGCGGCCGCGCAACCCACGGTGGTGGCGGGCCCGCTGTGCGAATCGGGCGACGTGTTCACCCAGGGCGACGGCGGCGTGGTGCTGCCGCGCGACCTGCCCGCCGCGCAGGTGGGTGACCTGCTGGTGATCCACGACACGGGCGCGTACGGTGCCAGCATGTCCTCCAACTACAACACGCGGCCCTTGATTGCCGAGGTGCTGGTGGACGGCGGCCAGGCCCGCCTGATCCGCCGCCGCCAGACGGTGGACGAGCTGCTGGCGCTGGAGCTGGGGCTGGGGCTGGGGCTGTAAGGCGCGGCTGGGGGCCGCCGGGGCGGCTCTGCCTTGCCATTGGCGAATGTGGTGCCACCGTTGGTCGGGAGCCGCCCCCGCCACTGATGCCGGTGTTGCGGGATGCGGCTACGCTGGCTGCTTGCCGCGCTCCAGGCCCGTCGTTTGCTGGGGCGCCAGTTCCCGTCATCCGAGCCTGTCATGCCCGCAGAAGAGCAGACCATCGTCGAGCTGGCCTACCCCGGCGAATACCTGAGCCGCCTGGGCCAGGCGGAAACCAAGACCTGCAAGATCCGCCTCTCGCGCAAGGGCCAGGGCCTGCTGGCGCGCATGTATGCCAGCCGAGGCTACAACATGCAGGCCACTTTGTCGCACGACTGCGACATGAGCAGCCTGGTGGTGCAGATCGACGGGCAGGCCCAGGGCACGATCTCGGTCCGCATGGACGACGGCTACCTCGCCGCCGAAGAGCATTACCCCGAATACATTGCCGCGCTGCGCCTGCGGGGTGCGCGTATCTGCGAAATGGGCAAGCTCGCCATGGACCCGGGCGTGCGCTCCAAGCATGTGCTGGGCGCCATTTTTCACATTGCGTGGATCACGGCATTCCGCGCCCGGCGTGCCACCGATCTGGTCATCGAAGTGAATCCGCGCCATGCCCCGTTCTACCGGCGCATGCTGCGTTTTGACCTGCTGGGGCCAGAGCGCATGTGCGAGCGGGTGGGCGCACCGGCCGTGCTGTTGCACATCAGCGCAGAAAAGGGGCGCAGCCTGATCCAGCAGTTCGGCGGGCAGCCGCAGCTGTCGAGCGAGGAGCGCAGCTTTTACCCCTATTTCTTCCATCCCGACGATGAAGAGGGGCTGCTGCGGCGCCTGTCGGTGGGATAAAGCTTGTGATGGGCCCCCAGTTCGGCCGGGGGCCAGGGGTCAGAGTTCGCCCCGGGGGCCGCGCCCCATGAGCTGGGCCACGGCCTCGGCGGGTTGCAGGCGGCCGTCGAGCAGGGCCACGGCGGCTTCGGCGATGGGCATGTCCACGCCCAGGGTCTGCGCCCGCTGCACCACGGTGCGGGCGCTGTAGACGCCTTCGGCCACATGGCCCAGTGATTCCACCGCCTGCGCCAGCGTCTGGCCCTGGGCCAGCAGCATGCCCACGCGCCGGTTGCGCGAGAGGTCGCCAGTGGCGGTCAGCACCAGGTCGCCCAGGCCGGACAGGCCCATGAAGGTGTCGGGCCGTGCGCCCAGCGCCAGGCCCAGGCGGGTCATCTCGGCCAGGCCGCGCGTGACGAGCGCGGCGCGGGCGTTCAGCCCCAGCGCCAGCCCGTCGCACAGGCCGGTGGCAATGGCCAGCACGTTTTTCACCGCACCGCCCACTTCCACGCCCACGATGTCCTCGTTGGCATACACGCGCACGCTGGGGCTGTGGAAGGCGGCGACCAGCGCATCGCGCACGGCAGCGTGGGGGCTGGCGGCCACCAGGGCCGTGGGCTGGCCCAGTGCCACCTCTTGCGCAAAACTGGGGCCGCTGAACACGCCTGCTATTAAATCAGGAGCTACTTGCGCTTGCACCTCGTGCGCCAGCAGCCCAAAAGACGCTGACTCCGCACCGGCAGACACCGCTTCGAAACCCTTGCACAGCCAGGCCACGGGTGCCGTGCACCCGCGCAGCGCCTGCAACATGCCGCGCAGCGCTGCCATGGGCGTGGCCACGATGACGAGGTCGGCGCCTGGCAGCAGCATGCTGAAGTCGCCATCGGCCACGGTGAGGGAAGGGGGGAGGGCAATGCCCGGCAGGTAGCGGGCGTTTTCTGACTGGGCGCGCATGCTTTGCGCCTGGGCCGCATCGCGGGCCCAGAGGGTGACCGCGTGCCCGGCAGGGTGCTGGGCCGCGCTCATGGCCACCGCAGAACCCCAGGCGCCAGCGCCTAGTACTATGATTTTCATAGCTGCTTGCGCTTATGTATCAGGCGGTAGAGGCCAAAAAAGCCTCTCAACGCTGATGGTTACTGCGTGATGATGGGCGAGGCTTGGCCGGCGGCCTGCGCTTGCTGCTGTTCGTACATGGCCTGGAAGTTGATTTCGGCCAGGTGCACGGGTGGGAAGCCAGCGCGGTTGATCACGTCGGCCACGTTGCCACGCAGGTAGGGGTACACGATCTGAGGGCAGGCGATGCCCATGATGGGGCCCATCTGGTCTTCCGGCACGTTGCGGATTTCGAAGATGCCGGCCTGCTTGGCCTCGACCAGGAACACGGTCTTGTCCTTGATCTTGGTCTGCACCGTGGCCGTCACGGCCACTTCGAAGATGCCTTCGGCCACGGGGGTGGCTTCCACGCCGAGCTGGATGTCCACGCTGGGCTGCTCTTGCTCGATCAGGATGGCGGGGGAGTTGGGTTGCTCCAGCGACATGTCCTTGAGGTAGACGCGCTGGATTTGGAACACGGGGTTTTCTTGGTCGGCCATGGTGAAGTCTCTTTGCTCTTACGAAATTGCTAGCAAAACAAAACCCGCCGGGGAGCAGCTCCCGCAGCGGGCACATGGGGCTGCATTATGCAGCGCCCGGGGGGCCGGGTCAGGCGGCGCCCAGCAGGGGCATCAGCCCGCCACGGCTGTCCAGAGCCACAAGGTCGTCATGCCCGCCCACATGGGTGTCGCCGATGTAGATCTGCGGCACCGTGCGGCGGCCGGTGATCTCCATCATGTGGCTGCGCGCGGCGGGGTCGGTGTCGATACGGATCTCTTCGATCTGCTCCACGCCCTTGGACTTGAGGATCTGCTTGGCCCGGATGCAGTAGGGGCAGACGGCGGTGGTGTACATCTTCACGGGTTGCATGGCGAACCTTCCTCTTTCTTCCTGTGGGGCTGAAAACCAGCGGTAAGCGTAGCGCTGACCGAATAACTGGGGGCGGATCAGGCTTTTTCCACAGGCAGGCTGGCTTCGCGCCAGGCCTTCAGGCCACCGGCCATGGCCTGGGCGTTGTCGTAGCCCAGCTTCTTGGCAATCGCCACGGCGCGGTTGGCGCGGGCGCCGCTGGCACAGATCAGCACCAGGGGCAGGGCCTTGTTCTTGACCACGGTGGGCAGGCGCTCTTCGAGCTGGCCCAGGGGGACGTTCTTGGCGCCGCCCACGTGGCCTGCGGCGAACTCTTCGGTCTCGCAGACGTCGATGACCACGGCTTTTTCACGGTTGATGAGCTGCACGGCGCGTGCGGGCGTCAGCGAGCCGCCACTGGCGTTCTTGAGGACCGGCCACAGCAGCATGCCGCCCGAAGCCAGTGCAACAAAGATCAGATACCAGTTGTCGATAATGAATTTCACGAAGTTTCCTTGGGTTGGCGAACGGCGTAATTCTAGAATGCTGGGTTTTGGCCCGCTTTCTTTTAGACCCGTCTTTCCTGGGGAAACCATGTACAAGCTCGTTTTGATCCGCCACGGCGAATCCACCTGGAACCTTGAAAACCGCTTTACCGGCTGGACCGATGTGGATCTGACGCCCACCGGTGTGTCCCAGGCCATGTCGGCCGGCAAGCTGCTCAAGGCCGAGGGCTACGAGTTCGATCTGGCCTTCACCAGCGTGCTCAAGCGCGCCATCCACACCCTGTGGTACACGCTCGACGAGATGGACAGCACCTGGCTGCCCGTGGTCAAGGACTGGCGCCTGAACGAGCGCCACTACGGCGCCCTGCAGGGCCTGAACAAGGCCGACATGGCCAAGCAGTACGGCGACGAGCAGGTGCTGGTCTGGCGCCGCAGCTACGACACGCCCCCGCCCGCGCTGGAAGCCACCGACCCCCGCAGCGAGCGCGGCGACCGCCGCTACGCCGGTGTGGCCGCCGAGAACGTGCCCCTGACCGAATGCCTCAAAGACACCGTGGCCCGCGTGCTGCCGTTCTGGAATGAGGCCATGGCGCCCGCCATCCGTTCGGGCAAACGCGTGGTGGTGGCTGCACACGGCAATTCCATCCGCGCGCTGGTGAAGTACCTGGACAACATTTCCGAGTCCGACATCGTGGGCCTGAACATTCCCAACGGGATTCCACTGGTATACGAGCTGGACGCCGACCTCAAGCCCATCCGTCACTACTATCTGGGTGATGCCGAGGCGGCTGCGAAGGCTGCCGCAGCCGTCGCATCCCAGGGCAAGGCGTAAACCGTTGGTAAAGGCGGGGAAAAACCCCGCTGATCGCCGCCAAAGTGAGCATCCATGCGGAACTGCGGCGGGTTTGGCCCTTCCAAGGTGTATATTGGTTTTGAAGCGGTAAAAGGTGTTGTATGGGCCAAAAACTCAAGATTGCAGGATGGGTATCGGTAGGCGTGGTGGCCGGTGCACTCACCACGGTATCGCTGCAGACCGTGGCGCGTGGCGCCATGACGCCGCTGCCGCTGGAGGAAATCCAGCAGCTGTCCGCCGTGTTTGGCCTTGTCAAGACCGACTACGTGGAGCCGGTGGACGACAAAAAGCTCATCACCGATGCCATCTCGGGCATGGTGTCCAGCCTGGATCCACACTCGCAGTATTTCGACAAGAAGTCCTTCAAGGAATTCCGCGAGGGCACCTCGGGCCGTTTTGTGGGCGTGGGCATCGAGATCACGCAGGAAGACGGCCTGATCAAGGTGGTTTCACCCATTGAAGGCTCTCCCGCCTTCCGTGCGGGCCTCAAGACCAACGACCTGATTACCAAGATCGACGAAACCGCCGTCAAGGGCCTGGCGCTCAATGACGCCGTCAAGCGCATGCGCGGCGAGCCCAATACCAAGGTCACGCTCACCATCTTCCGCAAGGATGAAGGCCGCACCTTCCCCGTCACCATCACACGCGAAGAAATCAAGACCCAGTCCGTCAAGGGCAAGGTGATGGAGCCCGGCTATGCCTGGATCCGCCTCTCGCAGTTCCAGGAGCGCACGGTAGACGACTTCGTGCGCAAGGTCGAAGAGGTCTACAAGCAGGAGCCCAACCTCAAGGGCCTGGTGCTGGACCTGCGCAACGACCCGGGCGGCCTGCTGGATGCGGCCGTGGCGATCTCGGCGGCGTTCTTGCCCGAAAACGTGACGGTGGTCTCCACCAACGGCCAGCTGGCCGACAGCAAGGCCACCTACAAGGCCTCGCCCGACTACTACCAGCGCCGGGGCGGCGGTGACCCGCTCAAGCGCCTGCCCGCTGCGCTCAAGTCCGTACCGCTGGTGGTGCTGGTGAACGAAGGCTCGGCCTCGGCCAGCGAGATCGTGGCCGGTGCGCTGCAAGACCACAAGCGCGCCACCGTGATGGGCAGCCAGACCTTTGGCAAGGGCTCGGTGCAGACGGTGCGCCCCCTGGGGCCGGACACCGGCATCAAGCTGACCACAGCGCGCTACTACACCCCGAGCGGCAAGTCGATCCAGGCCAAGGGCATCGTGCCCGACGTGATGATCGACGAGTCGGAAGAAGGCAACCTGTTTGCCGCCCTGCGCATGCGCGAGGCCGACCTGGACAAGCACCTGGGCAGTGGCCAGGGTGAAGAGAAGAAGGACGAAGCCCGCGAGAAAGCACGCGAGGAAGCTCGCAAGCGCATGGAAGAAGAGGCCAAGAAGCCTGCTGCCGACCGCAAGATTCCTGAGTTCGGAACCGACAAGGACTTCCAATTGGTGCAGGCGCTCAACCAGCTCAAGGGCCGCCCGGTGCTGGTCAGCAAGACCCTGGCGGAACGCAAGGAAGAAAAGAAAGAGAATTGAGCCCTTCGCGCTCTGTTCCCCAGGCTGGATTTCGCGAGGAATCCAGCCTTTTTTGTGCCTGCTTCTCTGATTTTTCTTGCCCGATTCCCATGACCGACGACCAGCTTCTGCGCTATTCCCGCCACATCCTGCTTGATGAAATGGGCATTGAGGGGCAGGAGCGGGTGCTGGCGGCACATGCCCTCATCATCGGTGCGGGCGGGCTGGGCTCTCCGGCTGCGCTCTACCTGGCATCGGCCGGTGTGGGGCGCATCACGCTGGTAGATGACGACGTGGTGGACCTCACCAACCTGCAGCGCCAGATTGCGCACACCACAGCGCGGGTGGGGCGCCCCAAGGTGGATTCGGCTGCCGAGGCCATCGCGGCCATCAACCCCGAGGTGCATGTGACCCGGCTGCAGACCCGAGTGGATGCGGCGGCCCTGGAGGGCTTGGTGCAAGAGGCCACGGTGGTGCTTGACTGCTGCGACAACTACACCACGCGCCATGCGGTCAACGCCGCCTGCGTGCGCCACGGCAAGCCCTTGGTGGCGGGCGCGGTGATCCAGTTCGATGGCCAGATCACGGTGGTGGATCCCCGCGACGAACAGTCGCCCTGTTATGCCTGCATCTTTGCGCCTGACGCAGATTTTGAAGAGGCGCGCTGCTCGACCATGGGGGTGTTTGCGCCCCTGGTGGGAGTGGTGGGGGCCATGCAGGCCGCCGAGGCGCTCAAGCTGCTCGCGGGCATCGGGCCCTCGCTGGCGGGGCGGTTGCTGATGCTGGATGGCCGCTCGATGGAGTGGAACACCATGCGTGTGCAGCGCGCACCGCATTGCCCGGTGTGTGGGGAGCGGTAGGACTGCTCCTACATCCCCAGCCTGTGGCCGCTGGCAGAATCCGGAAGCTCCAACACATACATTGGAGGTAAGAGCAGCGTGCCCCTGCGCTGATCGCCAAAGTGGACCCGTCTGTGAAGCTGCGCACTTACATTGTTGAAGACAACGCAACCATCCGTGAGAACCTGATCGGGACTCTGGAAGAGCTGGCGTCTGTGGAAGCCGTGGGCGTGGCAGAGACCGAGGACGAGGGCACGCAGTGGCTCTCTACCCACAGCGAGCAGTGGGACCTGGCCATCGTCGATCTGTTCCTGCGCCAGGGCAGTGGGCTTGGGGTGCTGGCTGCCTGCCGCACGCGCCGCCCGGGCCAGAAGATGGTGGTTTTGAGCAACTACGCCACGCCGGATGTGCGCATGCGCTGTGCGCAGCTCGGGGTGGACGCGGTGTTCGACAAATCCAATGAAATTGATGCGCTGGTGGATTACTGCATGCTGCACAGCAGCCATCCAGGCAGCACGGATGCCAGCGGTTCGCTGGGCCCGTCTTCGGGCGCCTGATGCGCGCTCGCCGGGTCCATGGGCACCTGTCGAGCACCTCCTATTTCATCCCGCATCCAGTCCTGGCACATGCCACAGAAGGCATTGCCTGGCCCCACCACTGCGGACGCGGGCCAGGGCTTCCCCATGTCAGTCAATCAGGCGGTTCTTGAGTGCGTAGTAGGTCAGGTCGCTGTTGGACGACAGGCCCATTTTTTCCATCAACCGCGTGCGGTAGGTGCTCACGGTCTTCACGCTCAGCGACAGGGCCTTGGCGATGTCGCCCGCCGTCTCGCCCTTGGCCAGCTTGAGGAACACCTGGAACTCGCGTTCCGACAGCTGTTCATGGGGCGGTGCATCGTCCTTGCGGTTGAGCTGCTGCGCCAGCAGCTCGGCCACCGTGGGGGTCAGGTAGCGGCGGCCCAGCGCGATGGTGCGGATGGCTTCGACGATTTCTGCAGGCTCGCATTCCTTGTTCAGATAACCGCTGGCGCCCTGGCGGATCAGGTTGATTGCATAGTGCTCTTCGGGGTAGCCGCTCAGGATCAGGATGCCCATGTCGGGGGCCTTGGCACGCAGCATGGCCAGGGCATCCAGCCCGCTCTGGCCGGGCATCGACAGGTCCATCAGCAGCACATCGATTTCCTTGTTGCGCACCAGGTCGATGGCTTCGCGGCCGTTGGCAGCTTCGCCTTCTACCCGCAGGTCCACATGTTCCGACAGAAACTGCCGCAGCCCGGAGCGAACAATTGCATGGTCATCCACAATGCCGATCTTGATCATTGATGTTTCTTTCGTGGGGCAGCGGCAGCGCTGCCAGTGCGTGTGGGCATCCAGGGAGGGCGGCATCACGGTGCGTTGCCCAGGCCCCTGGCAAGTGATGGTCCATTATCCAGAATAAAGAACAAGCCTATGAATCTCCAAGAAAACTCCCGGCTTTGGCTGCCCAAGGTGCGCAAGATGGCGCTGAGCCTGCCCATGGCTTTGCTGGCGGCGATGGTGCTGGTGGGCATCAATGAAACGGGGCACATGCGGTCGCAGGATGCGCTGGAGCAAATGGACCAGAGCATGGCCACCCGGGGGGATGTGAACAAGCTGCTGCAGAGCATGCTGGATGCCGAGACCGGCCAGCGCGGCTACCTGCTCACCGGCAATGACACCTACCTGGAGCCTTATGACAAGGCCGTGGCCACCGTGCAGACCAACCTGGACCGGTTGCGCGGCCAGTTCATGGAGTCCCCGGACGACATGCAGGAGTTCGCGCTGCTGTCTCGGCAGATATCGCGCAAGCTGGCCGAGATGGAGCTGAGCCTGCGGCTGCGCCGCAAGGGCAATGAGGACGCCTGGAAATTCATCCTGAACACCGACGTGGGCAAGGAGCACATGGAGGCGATCCGCGCCCATGCCCAGGAGCTGATCAAGCGCAGCGATGCGCGCCTGTCGCAGGGCCAGCAGCAGATCGAGCAGTCGCTCACGCTGTCGCGCATCGGCATTGCGACTGTCACCGTGATTGGCCTGCTGGCCTTCTACATGTACCTGCGCCAGGCGCAGGCGGTGCAGACCGTGAACCTGCGGGAACAGGCGCTGCTGGAGCGGGAGCGGGACCGCCTGGAGGGCCTGGTGCGCGAGCGCACGGCCACGCTGTCGGAGCTGGCCAACCACCTGCAGCAGGTGCGCGAGGAAGAACGGGGGCACCTGGCGCGCGAGCTGCACGACGAACTGGGCGCCCTGCTGACGGCCGCCAAGCTCGATGTGGCGCGCCTCAAGTCCAAGATCAACGCCGCGGCGCCGGATGTGGCCGAACGTCTCAAGCACCTGACGGACACCCTCAACAGCGGCATCGCGCTCAAGCGCCGCATCATCGAAGACCTGCGCCCTTCGTCCCTCTCCAACCTGGGGCTCACTGCTGCGCTGGAGATCCTCACGCGTGAGTACGCCGAGCGTGCAGGCATCGAGGTGGAGACCAGCCTGGAGGCCGTGCAGCTGCCCGACGCCACCCAGCTCACCGTGTACCGCATGGTGCAAGAGGCCCTGACCAACATCGGCAAATATGCTCAGGCCAAGAAGGTGCTCGTGTCGGTGCACGCCCACCCCACCCACGTGGCAGTGCAGGTGCGCGACGACGGGGTAGGGTTTGACCCCGCCACCGTGCGGCCCACCTCGCACGGGCTGGCGGGCATGCGCCACCGGGTCGAGGCGGCAGGGGGGCGGCTGGCACTCACCTCGCGCCCCGGCCATGGCACCCTGCTGTCGGCCGTGCTCCCGCTGCAGCGTGCGCCTGTGGCGGTGCCAGCCGTTGCCGCCCTGGGCGGCTGAAGGCATCCACCCCATCCATCACCACCCACAGGGGCCGTGGAGTCCACGTCACCCCGCGGCTTTCTGCGTGCTGCGGGGCTCCGGGTGTGGCGCTCCGTCCTACACCGCCCCCGCAGCGGCGCCGACAGCAGCGCGCGCCGGGCACCGGCATCCGTGGTGCATCCCCTTGCCTACAGTGGAGTCCAGGCGCTGAAGTTCTCGCGCCACCCAATCGCCGGTGTTCCGGCCACCCACAAGGAGATGGAAAAAATGTTGCACTACGCAGTCGTCTTTCTGGTGATCGCCCTGGTCGCCGCGCTCTTTGGTTTTGGCGGTATTGCCGCTGGTGCCGTGGGCATCGCCAAGATTCTGTTCTTCGTGTTTGTGATCATGGCCGTGGTCACCTTTGTCTTGGGCCTGCTCAAGAAGGGGTAGTCCACCCCGCGCCCATCCCCTCTGGTCGCGGCAGCGGCCCGCACCCGAAACACATGACTCCAAGGAGCTTTTCAATGAGCCTTCAAACCGCCACCCACACCGCGACCGACAGCGCCCGAAACCTGGCCGACAACGTGCTGCAAAGCGCGCAGGAAGCCGTGCAGACCACCCGCGCGGTGGCCGACCACACGCTGGACCAGGCCGAAGACAAAGTGCGCGCGCTGCGCAAGCGGACCGACCCCGCCATCGACGACCTGGCGGCCCGCGCCCAGGCATTGGCTTCACGCAGCATCGACTACTGCGCAGACACCAGCGCCCGTGCACGCCGCCAGATCCAGCAGGCCGCCGACGCCACGGGGCGGTATGTGGCAGAGCAACCCGGCAAGTCGCTGGTGATTGCCGCCGCGTCGGGCGCTGCTGTGGCCACGCTGGCGCTGTGGTTGTCCCGCCGCCGCACGGCCCGCAGCACATACTGAACCCCGGGCAGGGCAGGAGACAACCGGCCCCGCCTTTAGCGCAGTCCACCGGTGACGGAGGGTGTCACTGGCCGGTAGACTGGACATGTTCTTGCCCCCGCGTTCCCCACCATTCTTTTCATAGACAAAGGAAAACACCATGAAATACGCACGTGCCCTTGCTTTCGCCGCAGTCGCCGGCATCACCATCGTCACCGCTACCGGCTGCTCGGTGGCCCGCGAGCAACAGACCGTGGGTTCCTACGTGGACGACGCGGGCATCACCACCGCCATCAAGGCCAAGATGGCCGAAGACAAGAGCGTGTCTGCCACCTCCATCAGTGTGGAGACGCTCAACGGCACGGTGCAGCTCTCGGGCTTTGCCAAGTCGCAGGCCGAAAAGAACCAGGCCGAGAACATTGCCCGCACCACCAAGCATGTGCGTGAAGTGCGCAACAGCATCGTTGTGCGCCCCTGATCCCGTGGCTTGAGCTGATGCGCTGGCAGGCTGTGGGCCTGCCGCGCAAGGGCGATTGCCACAAAGCAGGCACCAGGCATGTCCTGGTGCCTGCTTTTTTATTTCCATTTTCTGTGCAATGCGCAAGGCACGGGGTGTGCCCCGTGCCTTGCGCATTGCAGCGCCCCCGATAAGCTCCACACCATGCGTGTATTCAATTGCGACCACTGTGGTCACCTGGTGTTTTTTGACAGTGTTCAGTGCCTGCACTGCGGCAATGCACTGGCTTTTCTGCCCGACGCCCTGGCCATGGCCGCCATGGCGCCTGCGTCGCCACCGCCACCGCCACCGCCACCGCCACCGCCAACGGATAGCGGGCTGTGGCGCCGGGTGGGCACAGGCCATGGCGACACAGGTGCCGCGCTGTACCGCATGTGCCGCAACCACACCGATCACCAGGCCTGCAACTTTGCGGTGCCCGCCGATGACGCCGACCCGCTGTGTGTGTCGTGCCGCCAGACCCGGGTGATGCCCGATGTGACCGAGCCCGCCAACCTGGGCCGCTGGATGCAGATCGAGGCAGCCAAACGGCGTCTTTTCTATGGTCTGGCACGCCTGGGCCTGGAGCCTGCGCCCGGCCGCAGCGGGCCGGTGTTCGAGCTGATGGCCGAAGTGCCCGGGGGGCCGCCGGTGCTGACGGGCCACCACAACGGCACCATCACACTCAATGTGGCCGAGGCGGACGACGACGAGCGCGCCCGTCGTCGCATTGCACTGGGCGAGCCCTACCGCACGCTGATTGGCCACCTGCGCCACGAGTCCGGCCACTTCTACTGGGACCAGCTGGTGCGCGACGGCGGCCGCATCGACGATTTCCGCCGCGTGTTCGGCGACGAGCGCCAGGACTACGCAGCAGCACTCAAGGCCCACTACGCCAGGGGCAATGACCTGGGCGACTGGGCCGACCACCATGTGAGCGCCTATGCCTCGGCCCACCCGTGGGAGGACTGGGCCGAGACCTGGGCTCACTACCTGCACATGATCGACCTGCTGGAGACCTCGGCCAGCTACGCTACCGAGGTCACAGTCCCAGGCATCTACGGCGCGCAGCACAGCCGTGCCGTCGATCCCTTTGGCACCCCGGCGCCGGGCTTCGACGCCATGCTGCAGCACCTCGTACCCCTGACGCTGCTGCTCAACAGCCTCACGCGCAGCCTGGGCCAGCTGGACGCCTACCCCTTTGCGCTGGCCGAGCAGGCGCTTGCCAAGCTCCGCTTTGTGCACGACGTGGTGCGCGCTGCGGGCCAGCGCCCGGCCGCAGCCGTGGCAGCGCCAGCACCGCTGCCGCCTGCGCCTGTTGTTGTGAATGCTATTAAAAATATAGCTAAAAAGTGAATAGAGGCAGGCGGTAGCACCTGTTTTTGCTCGGTATTGGTAGCCGGGGCCTGGAACTTGCTTGGTATGGGCAGTGCCACGCCAACCCCGGGAGGACATGACCATGCTGAGCCGCACCGCCGACCACCTGTTCTGGATGGCCCGCTACACCGAGCGGGCCGAGAGCATTGCCCGCATGCTCGATGTGAACCACCAGGCCGCTCTGCTCCCCCAGCCCGCCGATGTGGCCACGCGGGGCTGGCAGGGCCTGCTGTCCATCAGCGAGCTGTTGCCCACCTACACCGCGCTGCATGGCGAGGTCACGCCCGCCAAGGTGCTGGACTTCATGGTCAAGGACCCGGCCAACCCCTCCTCCATCGTGGCTTGCCTGCAGGCGGCGCGCGAGAACGCACGCGCGGTGCGTGGTGCGCTCAACACCGAGGCCTGGGAGATCCAGAACCAGACCTGGCTGGAGGTGAACCGGCTGCTGGCCAGCGGCGCACTGGAGCGCGACCCGGCGCATTTCTTTGAATGGGTGAAGTTCCGCTCGCACCTGTCGCGGGGCGCCACGGTGGGCACGATGCTGCAGGACGAGGCGCTGCACTTCATGCGCCTGGGCACGTTTCTGGAGCGTGCCGACAACACCGCGCGCCTGCTGGATGTGAAATTCCATGCCGTGCAAAGCGATTTTTTGGGCGCGGCGGCCCTCGCACAGGACCAGAGCCGTGACCAGGACTATTACCACTGGAGCGCGGTGCTGCTGAGCGTCTCGGGCTTCGAGACCTACCGCAAGGCCTACAGCGACGTGATCACGCCCGAGCGTGTGGCCGAGCTGCTGATCCTGCGGGCCGACATGCCCCGTTCGCTGCACGCCTGCGTGCAGGCGGTGACGGGCCACCTCGACATGCTGGGCAGCGGCCCGTCGGGCGAGACCCAGCGGCAGGCCGGGCGCTTGCTCGCCCGCCTGAAGTTTGCGTGCATCGACGAAATCTTCACCAACGGCCTGCATGCCTACCTCATGCAGTTCCTGGAGCGGGTGAACGACCTGGGCGCGCGGATCAGCCGGGATTTTCTGGCGCCGTCGGCGGCCTGAAGCCGATGGGTTCCACCGTGACCGCCACCTGCAGCAGGTGGTGGTCGCCACCGTGGATCACGCCGCGCAGCGGCGAGACATCCGAGTAGTCGCGCCCGATGGCCAGGGTCACATAGTCCTCGCCTGCCGCACGGTCGTTGGTGGGGTCCAGGTCAAACCAGGCATCCCCTTCCAGCCCGTCGCCCCGTGGGGCGGCGCAGGGCGACCACACCGACACCCAGGCGTGCGAGGCATCGGCCCCCACCAGCCGGGGCTGCCCGGGCGGGGGCTCGGTCAGCAGGTAGCCGCTCACATACCGGGCTGCCAGGCCCAGGCTGCGCAGGCAGCCGATCATCACGTGGGCAAAGTCCTGGCACACACCCCGGCGCAGCCGCAGCGATTCGAGCGCGGGCGTGCCCGCGTCGGTGGCGTTGGAGGTGTAGGCAAAGTCGGCATGGATGCGTGCCATCAGGTCACGTGCTGCATCCATCAGCGGGCGCCCCGGCGCAAAGCTCTCGGCGGCATAGGCCACAAAGTTCGCGTGCCGGGGGATGTAGGGCGAGGCAAAACTGAACTCGGTGGCCGCGTGGTGGGGCTGGCCGCGCCGGTAGGCCAGGCGCTCGCGCACTGCCTCCCAGGGCTCGCCAGAGGGGACGGGCGGCGGCGGGCTTGTCTCCAGCAGGCTTTCGGCGCGCACGCGCAACTGCTCGTGGGTGAAAGGCAGGCTGAAGAACGCGCGGGTGTTGCCAAACACGTCCTGCATGGCCTCGCACTGTGCGGGGGCAGGGTCGATCTGCAGCGCATGGGTCAGCACCCGCTGCACCGGGCCGGTGCGCGGGCGCAGGTGGGCCATGTGCTGGGCGTTCTGCACGGCGGGCGTGTACTGGTACACCGTTTCGTGGATGACGCGCAGTTTCATGGTCAGGCCCCTACGCTGTGCCGCAGTGCGTCGGCAGAGTGGGTGAAATACCGCGTCGCCAGCACATCTGACAGGCCCATCACGCCCTGCACACAAGCTGCCAGGTACTGCTCCAGTGCGGCGTAGCGACCCTCGGCATCCTGCGTGCACAGTGCCGCCAGCGACAGTTCCGAGGCGTCGGGAATGCCCGTGGCGGCGGATTCCCCGGGCGTGCCTGCGGCCGCCTCGATCTTGGCGATGCGCCCGCGCAGCGTCTGGGCCACCCAGGCGAGGGACCGGGGGTTGTCCCGGTCGATCACCAGCAGGTCCAGCAGTGCGGGCATGTCGCGCCGCTGCTGGTACTGCGCATGGAAGGTGATGGTGCTGTCAAACAGCGCCACCATGGCTTCGAAGCCGCCCTCATCAAACACCGCCCCGGTCTGCAGGCCGCTGTCCAGCGCAGCCGCCAGAAAGCCCAGGCGCTCCAGGTGCCGCCCGATCGACAGCAGGCGCCAGCCGTCGTCGCGTGTCATGCGGTCGGTCTGCTGGCCCGTCATGGCGGCGGTGCGGCCGCTCAGGGTTTCGAGCTGGCGCAATGCCTCCAGCGGGGAGTGGTCGCCGTCGTCGGCACCGGGGGGACGCTGCGCAAAAAACTCGGCTTCGGTGCTCACGATCAGATTCCAGTGCTCCTGCGACAGGCGGTCGCGCACGGCCGAGGCGGCGCCCAGGATGCCACGCAGGTTGTAGCCCACGCTGGTGACCTGGGCGGGCTGGGTCAGCCCTGCAACGAGTGAACGCTCGAACACGCGCCGAGCCTGGGTGGCGGGCGGCACCGATGGCAGTACCAGGCCCTGGCCGACGGCCAGGGTGCTGAGCCAGGCCAGTAGAGGCTGTGAGGACTGGTCTTCGCCGTTCAGGCACTGCAGCGCAATGCGCGCCAGGCGCGTGACGTTCTCGGTGCGCTCGGTGTAGCGGCCCAGCCAGAACAGGTTTTCGGCCGCGCGGCTGGTCACCTGGCGGCTGCGGTGCACCACGGCCGGTGCACTCTGGTTGTGGGCCAGCAGCGTGGTGGTGTCCACCGGGTCATCGGTCTGCACCCACACATCGGCGCTGCTGCCACCGCGTTGCATCGAGGCAATCTCGCGCTCGTCGGTGGCGATGCGTGCCAGCCCGCCGGGCAGCACGCGCCACGAGCCCGGGCCGTCGCACACGGCAAACACGCGCAGCATCACCGAGCGCGGGGCGATGTGGCTGCCGCCATGGCTGCTACCGTCGCTGCCTTCGGTGCGCCAGGTGGGCACCTGCGACAGCGGCAGGTAGGCCTGCACGGTGTATTCATCGCCCTGGCCCTGGATGTGTTCCGTCCACCGGGCCAGGTCTTGGGGCGACAAGGTGCCGCCCAGCACCGGGGGCCGCTGCAGGCTGGGCCAGGTGGGCCGGATCACGCTGTGGGGCAGCTGGGGCAACACTGCCTGCTGGGCCGCCTGCTCGCCACACCACCAGGTGGGCAGCGAAGGCAGTGCCAGCTCCTCGCCCAGCAGGTGGCGCGACAGCGCAGGCATGAAGCCCAGCATGGCCGAGGATTCGAGGAACGCCGAACCCGGCGCATTGGCCACCAGCACGTTGCCCGCGCGGATGGCCTGCAACAGGCCGGGCACGCCCAGGCGCGAGTCGCTGCGCAGCTCCAGTGGGTCCAGAAACTCGTCGTCCAGGCGCTTCAGCATGCCGTGCACCGGCTGCAGGCCGTGCAGTGTCTTGAGGTACAGGCGCGCGTCGCGCACGGTGAGGTCGTTGCCCTCCACCAGCGTCAGACCCAGGTAGCGCGCCAGGTAGGCGTGCTCGAAGTAGGTCTCGTTGTACGGGCCGGGCGTGAGCAGCACGATGCGCGCATCCGCCCCCGCAGGGCTCATCCGCCGCAGCCCGTCGAGCAGTGCGCGGTAGGTGGCGGCCAAGCGCTGCACATGCATCTGGCTGAACGCCTCGGGGAACAGGCGCGAGATCAGCAGCCGGTTTTCCAGCAAATACCCCAGGCCCGACGGTGCCTGCGTGCGCTGCGTGACCACCCACCAGGCGCCCTGCGCATCGCGCGCCATGTCGAACGCTGCAATCGGCAGGTGCGTGCCGCCCACGGGCTTCACGCCGTGCATGGCGCGCAGATAGCCCGGGTGGCCCTGCACCAGCGCACTGGGCAGCAGACCTGTGCGCAGCAGCTCCTGCGGGCCATACACGTCGGCCATCACGCGGTCGAGCAGGCGCGCGCGCTGCAACACACCGCGCTCGATGTGCGCCCAGTCGCCCTGCGAGAGGATCAGCGGGAACAGGTCCACCGACCAGGGCCGCTGCGGGCCATTGCTGTCGGCGTACACGTTGTAGGTGATGCCGTTGTCGCGCACCTGGCGCTGCAGGCTGTGCATGCGCCGGTCCAGGTCCTGAAAGCCTTCGGGGCCCAAATGCTCAAAAAAATCGGCCCATGCGCGGGACAGGTCTGGGTTGTTTGCTATTGAAGAAGGAGTATTCGCGGCACCTGCCAGGTGGCTGGTGGGGGGCGTGGGCGCGCTGACACCGGCGCCCCGCAGCTCATCAAAATGCCCCGCCGCAGCGGCGGGCGCCAGCGCGGCAGCGAGTTGGGCCGCGCTTTCAGGGAGGTCGGTGGGCAAGAGGCGGTCGTTGGGGTTTGTCACTGCACTCGATTTTCGGGCATTTGGTCTCCGGCACTCTGCGGGTTACCCGCACCCGTCGAAACTGGCGGGGCCGATGCCAGGGACGCCGAGCAAGGGCCGCCCCGCAGCGAGGGCATCGTCCCCCTTCAAGGGGGAAGGCGCCGCAGGCGACTCAGGGGGTGGCTTTCCTACGGCCGCATTTTTCGCCGCAGATCCAGCGTGAACGGAAACTCCCGGCTGCCCGGCAGCTCAATCGTCGCAGGCGGCACCGCCAGCCGACCCGGTGTGTGCCCCATGCGCGAGAAGCGCGCCAGGCGGCGGCTTTCGGCCTCGTACGCGTTGACCGGGAAGGTGTCGTAGTTGCGCCCGCCGGGGTGCGCCACGTGGTACTGGCAGCCGCCCAGCGACCGGTTCATCCAGGTGTCCACGATGTCGAACGTGAGCGGTGCATGCGCGCCAATGGTGGGGTGCAGGGCCGAGGGCGGGTTCCACGCCTTGTAGCGCACACCGGCCACAAACTCGCCGGTCGTGCCCGTGCTTTGCAGCGGCAGTGGCTGGCCGTTGACGGTGACCACATGGCGGCTTTCGTTCATGCCCGTCACGCGCACCTCGATGCGCTCCAGCGACGAGTCCACATAGCGCACGGTGCCGCCCGCAGAGCCTTCTTCGCCCATCACATGCCAGGGCTCCAGTGCGTTGCGCAGTGTCAGCTCCACGCCCATGGATTGGACGGTGCCAACCATGGGGAAGCGGAACTCAAACTGTGGCGCAAACCAGGCGGGGTCAAACGCATAGCCTGCGGCGTTCATCTCGGCCACCACGTCGTGCATGTCCTGCTGGATGAAGGTGGGCAGCATCCAGCGGTCGTGCAGCTCGGTACCCCAGCGGGCGGCGGGGGCGCGGTAGGGCGCCTTCCAGAAGCGTGCGATCAAGGCGCGCAGCAGCAGCTGCTGCACCACGCTCATGTGGGCATGGGGCGGCATCTCAAAGGCGCGCAGCTCCAGCAGGCCCAGGCGGCCGGTGCTGCTGTCGGGCGAGAACATCTTGTCGATGCTGAATTCGCTGCGGTGCGTGTTGCCGGTCACATCCACCAGGATGTTGCGCAGCGTGCGGTCCACCAGCCAGGGTGGCATGTCCTGGCCGTAGATGGCGCGGTTGGCCTCGATCTCGCGCAGGGCGATTTCCAGTTCGTAGAGCTGGTCGTTGCGCGCCTCGTCCACGCGCGGCGACTGGCTGGTGGGGCCGATGAACAGGCCGCTGAACAAATAGCTCAGGCTCGGGTGGTTGTGCCAGTACAGCAGCAGGCTGGCCAGCAGTTCGGGCTTGCGCAAGAAGGGCGAGTCCGCCGGTGTGGCGCCGCCCATCACAAAGTGGTTGCCACCCCCGGTGCCGGTGTGGCGGCCGTCGGTCATGAACTTCTCGGCCGACAGGCGCGTTTCCCACGCCGCGTTGTACAAAAACTCGGTGTGTTGCACCAGCTCCTTCCAGTGGCTGGCGGGGTGGATGTTCACCTCGATCACGCCGGGGTCGGGCGTGACCGCCAGCAGCTTGAGGCGTGCGTCGCGGGGCGGCGGGTAGCCTTCGAGCACGATCTTCATGCCCAGTTCTTCGGCTGTGGTCTCGATGGCGGTCAGCAGGTCCAGGTAGTCGTCCAGGCGCGCCAGGGGCGGCATGAAGACGTACAAAACGCCGTACTTCTCGCCCACCTTCTCGGCCTTGGGGCCGCTGGCGCGGCGTGGGTCGCGCACCTCCACACACAGGGCGGTGCGCGACAGGCCTGCGGCGGACTGGAACTTGCCCGGCGCTTGCATACCCGCATGCGGGTCGGGCTGCCCGGCCTGGCGTGCGTGGTCGCCGCCAGCCGTGCCTTGCGCCATGCGGCGTGCCTCGCCCGGCGCGGTGGCGCCCGCCAGGTAGGGCAGGTCGCGGTCGCCGGTGACGGGGCCCGCTGAAACGGAATACCGCGCCCGCAGCGTGGTGGCAGCGGGCAGTGGGCCCTGCGGCGCCGTCGGGTCGTGCGGGATCAGGTGCTCGGTGTCCGATGTCTTCACCCAAGGCAGGGCGTCCAGCGGCAGGCGGTAGCCCATGGGCGAATCGCCGGGGATGAGCAGCATGCGGTCGTCGCGGAAGAACCACGGACCGGTGCTCCACACGCTGCCCGCCAGCGTGCCCGCACCCACACCCGCTTGCAGCGGCAGCACATAGCCCACCACGCTGTCGAGTTTTTGCTCGAACACGCGGCGCAGGCGGGCGCGCTCCAGCTCGTCGTCCAGGCGGGCGTCGAACGGGTCTACGTTGATGGGCAGGCGCCGCTCGCGCCACAGGTAGTAGAAGGTGTCTTCGTAGCCCGGCTGGATGTAGCGGTCGGTGATGCCCAGCTTGCGCGTGAGCGTGCGCACAAAGCGCTCGGCGTCAGCACTGGTGTAGTGGCATGGGTCACGCTCGTCGGCAAACAACGCGGGGTTCTGCCACGCGGGCTGGCCATCGGAGCGCCAGCAGATCGACAGCGCCCAGCGCGGCAACTGCTCGCCCGGGTACCACTTGCCCTGGCCAAAGTGCAAAAAGCCACCCTGGCCGTATTCGGCGCGCAGCTTGTGCGTGAGTTCGGTGGCAAAGCCGCGCTTGGTGGGGCCCAGCGCATCGGTGTTCCACTCGGGTGCGTCGCGGTCGCCCACGGCCACAAAGGTGGGCTCGCCGCCCATGGTCAGGCGCACATCGCCCGCCACCAGGTCGGCGTCTACCTGCTCGCCCAGCGCCAGCACGGCCTGCCACTGGTCTTCGGTGTAGGGCTTGGTCACGCGGGGCGATTCGTAGATGCGCGTCACGCGCATCTCGTGGCTGAACTCCACCTCGGCCTTGTCCACGCCGCCTTCAATCGGCGCGGCGCCCGAGGGCTGTGGTGTGCAGGCCAGCGGGATATGGCCCTCTCCCGCCATCAGGCCGCTGGTGGCGTCCAGGCCAATCCAGCCTGCGCCGGGCAGGTAGACCTCGCACCAGGCGTGCAGGTCGGTGAAGTCGTGGTCGGTGCCGCTGGGGCCATCGAGCGCCTTCACGTCGGGCGTGAGCTGGATCAGGTAGCCCGACACAAACCGTGCCGCCAGCCCCAGGTGGCGCAGCAGCTGCACCAGCAGCCAGCCCGAGTCGCGGCACGAGCCGCTGGCTTTTTGCAGCGTCTCTTCGGGCGTCTGCACGCCGGGTTCCAGGCGGATCAGGTAGCGCACGTCTTGCGCCACTTGCTGGTTGAGCTTGACCAGGAAGTCGATGGAGCGTTGTTTGCTGCGGTCGATCTTGTCCAGGTACTTTTGCACCATCGGCGTCACCGGGTCGGTGGCCAGGTAGGGTGCCAGCTCCTGCTGCACATCGCTGCTGTACTTGAACGGGATGTGCTCGGCCTCGGGCTCCAGGAAGAAGTCGAAGGGGTTGTACACCGCCATTTCCACCACCAGGTCCACCGTGACCTTGAACTCGCGTGTCTTCTCGGGGAACACGAGCCGTGCCTGGTAGTTGGCGAACGGGTCCTGCTGCCAGTTGATGAAGTGCTGCGCGGGCTCGACCTTGAGCGAGTACGAAATCACATTGCTGCGGCAATGGGGCGCAGGCCGCAATCGGATGGTCTGCGGTCCGAGGCCGACCAGCCGGTCGTATTGGTAATGCGTGACGTGGTGGAGCGCGGCGTGGATGGGCATATGCGGGCCATGCTAGCAAGTCCTGAGCCATCGCGGGCAACTATTCCCGGGCCGGTGACACGCGGTCATGGGCTGTTCACAATGTGTGCTGCCGTGCGGCTGGGCCTTCGGCGCCAGAGCACGCACCATCTTGGTGACAACCCCTTTTTTTGCCCATGACCCTTCCACCCCAGCTTTTGCTCTTGCCCGGCCTGGCCGCCGATGAACGCATGTGGCACGGCGTGCTGCCGCGGCTGCCCGCCGCGCTGCGCCCCCAGGTCGCCACCGCCCACCAGGACGTGAACCTGCACCGCATCGAGGACTTTGCCGCCCGGCTGCTGGCGCAGCATGCGGGGCCGTTGGTGCTGGCCGGCGCGTCGATGGGCGGCATGGTCGCCATGGAGGCCGCGCGCCAGGCGCCGCAGCGGGTTGCAGGGCTGGCCTTGCTTGGCACGACCGCACGGCCCGAGACACCCGACATGCGCGCCCTGCGCGAAGGCGCCATCGAACTGTTTGAACAGGGCAGGGTGCGCGAGGTCATCGAGCCCAACGTGGCCCTGGCCTTCCACCCCGTGAACGCCGCCAACGCGGAGCTGGTGCAGGCCTACCTGGACTTTGTACTGGACGCGGGCCCCGACCACCTGGTGCGCCAGAACCGCGCCGTGATCCACAGGCCCGATGCGCGGTTGCACCTGCCCCAGCTGGCCTGCCCCGTGCTGGTGGTGTGTGGCGCAGCCGACCAGCTCACGCCGCCCGAATGTTCTGCAGAGATCGCTGCGCTGGTCCCCGGCGCGGAACACCATCTGCTGCCCGACAGCGGCCACATGCTGACCATGGAGCAGCCCGAAGTGGTGACCGGCTTGCTGGTGCAGTGGCTGGCCCGCAATGGATGGATTTGATCTGGGGTTTGAGGCTTTTTTGGCCGCTACCGCGCGATGGGTAAGCACTGATAGCTATTGAATTAATAGCTAATCAGAACTCCAGGTTGTCAATCAGCCGCGTGCTGCCCAGCCGCGCAGCACCCAGCGCCACCAGAGTTCCCGCCGCATCGTCGGCCGTGGCGGGCAGCAGGTCGGCCCGGCGGCGCACGGTGAGGTAGTCGGGCGCCCAGCCCCGGGCGCGCAGCGCGTCTTGCGCCTGGGCCTCCAGCGCGCTGCGGTCGCTGGCGTACAGCCACTGCTGCGCTAGCCGCTTCAGGGCCTGCGACAGTGCCACGGCCTCCTGGCGTTCTTCCAGGCCCAGGTAGCCATTGCGCGAACTCAGCGCCAGCCCATCGGCCGCGCGGCAGGTTTCGCCCGCCACGATCTCGATGGGCAGCGCAAACTGCCGCACCATGTGGCGGATCACCATGAGCTGCTGGTAGTCCTTCTTGCCAAACACCGCTGTGCCACCGGTGGCGCCCAGCACGCAGGCAAACAGCTTCATCACCACCGTGCTCACGCCCACAAAAAAGCCGGGGCGGAAGTGGCCTTCGAGCATGTCGGCAAGTTGTGGGTCGGGGTGCACCTTGAAGGTCTGGGGCTCGGGGTAGAGGTCGGTCTCGCGCGGGGCAAACAGCACATCGCATCCAGCGGCCTGCAGCTGGGCGCAGTCGGCCTCCCAGGTGCGGGGGTAGCTGTCAAAGTCCTCGTGCGGCAAAAACTGCAGCCGGTTCACAAAGATGCTGGCCACGGTCACATCGCCCAGGGGCTTGGCCTGGCGCACCAGGGCAATGTGCCCATCGTGCAGGTTGCCCATGGTAGGTACAAAAGCCGGGCGGCGGTAGGGGGCCAGGGCCTGGCGCAGGTCGGCAATGGAGCGGGCAATCAGCATGGGGTGGGAAGGGTCAAAGATAGAAATTCGTTGAAGGCCTTGAGCGGCTCTTACCAGGCGTGCTGGGCGTTGTCGGGAAAACTGCCCCGCTTCACGGCCTGCACATACGCCTCCATGGCGCCGCGCACGCTGCCTGCGTCCTGCATGAAGTTGTGCACGAACTTCGGCATCTTCCCGAGGTTCATGCCCAGCATGTCGTGCAACACCAGCACCTGCCCGGCCGTGCCGTTGCCCGCGCCGATGCCGATGGTGTGGCAGTGCGGCAGCTCTGCCGTGAGGTCGGCAGCCAGCGTGGCGGGCACCATCTCCAGCACCAGCATGGCGGCGCCTGCGTCCTGCAACTCATGCGCCTCTTTGCGCAGCGTGCGGGCGGCATCGTCGGTCTTGCCCTGCACGCGGTAGCCGCCCAGCGCGTGCACCGTCTGCGGTGTGAGGCCCAGGTGGGCGCACACCGGCACGCCACGCTGCACCAGAAATTCCACCGTGGGCGCCGTCCAGCCCCCACCTTCGAGCTTGACCATGTGTGCCCCCGCCTGCATCAGCACACAGGCGCTGCGCAGCGCCTGTTCGCGGCTTTCGGCATAGGTGCCGTAAGGCAGGTCAGCCACCAGCCAGGCCGTGCCCTGCACGCGGTGCAGGCCGCGCGCCACGCTGGCCGTGTGGTACGCCATGGTGTCGAGCAGCACACCCACCGTGCTGGGCAGGCCCTGGCACACCATGCCCAGCGAATCACCCACCAGAATGCATTCCACCCCCGCCGCATCGGCCACGGCGGCAAAGGTGGCGTCGTAGGCGGTGAGCATGGTGATTTTTTCGCCCGCTGCGCGCATCTGCGCCAGTCGGGGCAGGCTCACGGGGCGGCGCTGGGGCAGGGGGGCTGCCGGGGGCAAGGTGCCGTAAGGCGTGGTGGAGTGGGGGCTTGTCGTGGTCATTTGCTAAATGTCGGTCGCCAGACGCGAGTAGATGAGAAGACTCTGTGGCTGGCCGTCTTTCCATTCGCATTCACGCTTGATACCTTCGCAGCGAAATCCCGTGGCTTCCAAGACTCTTGCGCTGGCTACATTCGCGGGTTCCACAACGGCTTCGACTCTGTGCACAGCCAATGCTTCGAACGCATACTTGAGGGCCATTGGCAAACACTCGCTCATAACGCCCTTTTTCCAGTGCTCGGGCAGTAGCCAGTAGCCCACTTCGATCGTTTTATGTTCGGGGTTCTTCCCATTGAATCCGCATGCGCCCATCAATGTTGATGGTGATTCGGGATCGCAAATTGCCCACCAAATTCCACTGCCTTCTCTTTCAATCGTTGCATACCAGTCCATTTGAACTCGTGTTGCATCCAAAGATGCGTATGAAATGCCGTAGTGCGAAATCACCTGGGGGTTGGAAAGACCTGCGAATACCGCATGGATGTCGTGGTCGTTCATCTTTCTCAGAAGAAAACGCGGCCCTCTTAGGTCCGTGAACATCCGAGTACTTTCGTTCATGTTTCAACAATCCGTGTTTGCCGCCACTGCATTGTGTAAACGATGCTCGTTGAGCGGCGTGTGCAGTCGGTGAGACTTTTGCCGAGAGGTGGTTCGCAGAAAAAATTGCCGCGAGTCTATGCGACCAATAATGGGTGTACTTATTGGTTTCCAGCCTGTGTGGAAGTGGCCTGCGCCATCGCTGTGGCCTTTGCGTTCCCGGTATGCTCGCGGCCCATGACAGCAGCGTTACCCCCCGCAAACACTCCCATGAGCGATACCGAAGTGATGGCCCTGGCCCAGGCCGATGTGGCCCACGCCCTGGCCGAAGACGTGGGCACTGGCGACCTTACCGCCGGCCTGATCGACCCCGCCCGCCGCGCCCGCGCGCGCATCCTGGCGCGCGAAACCGCTGTGATCTGCGGCGCCCCCTGGGCTGAAGCGGCCTTGCGCGCACTCGACCCCACGGTGCAGATCACCTGGCATGTGGCCGAAGGCCAGCGCTGCGCCCCCGACCAGGTGGTGCTGGAGATTGAGGGCCAGGCCCGCGCACTGCTCAGCGCCGAGCGCACCGCGCTCAACTTTCTGCAGCTGCTCTCGGCCGTGGCCACCAAGACCCGCACCTATGTGGATGTGGTGGCGGGCACGCGCGCGCAGATCGTGGACACGCGCAAGACCCTCCCCGGCCTGCGCCTGGCGCAAAAGTACGCCGTGCGCGTGGGCGGCGGCACCAACCACCGCATTGGCCTGCACGATGCGGTGCTCATCAAAGAGAACCACATTGCTGCCGCCGGTGGCGTGACGGCGGTGCTGCGCGCCGCACAGGCCGTGGCCGCGCAGGCGACCTTCATCGAAATCGAAGTCGAAACCCTGGAGCAGCTGACCGAGGCGCTGAACGCAGGCGCCAAGATGGTGCTGCTGGACAACATGCCGCTGCCCATGTTGCGCGAGGCCGTGCGCATCAATGCAGGCCGCGCCATTCTGGAAATATCGGGCGGGGTCACGCTCGAAGGTTTGCGCGAACTGGCCGAGACCGGCGTGGACCGCATCTCCATCGGCACGCTGACCAAGGACGTGAAGGCCACCGACTTTTCCATGCGCCTGCAGGAGTTGGCATGAGCACCGCAACCCTGAACCGCATCGACGTCGAATACGAGCAGCCCGACGAGGCGACATCGGGCGCCGTCTGCTCCACCAAACACGCCTGGGCGCGCGTGCCGCCCGAGCCCACCCAGGCCGAGCGCGCCGCGCTCAAAGACAAGATCCGTCGCCTGCTCAAGGAAAAGAACGCGGTCATGGTGTCGCACTACTACGTGCACCCGGACCTGCAGGACCTGGCCGAGGAAACCGGCGGCTTGGTGAGCGACTCGCTGGAAATGGCGCGCTTTGGCCGCGACCATGCGGCGCAGACCCTGGTGGTGAGCGGCGTGCGCTTCATGGGCGAAACGGCCAAGATTTTGAGCCCGGAAAAGACCGTGCTCATGCCAGACCTGGACGCCACCTGCTCGTTGGACCTGGGCTGTCCCATCGACGAGTTCAGCGCGTTCTGTGACCAGCACCCCGACCGCACCGTGGTGGTCTACGCCAACACCAGCGCGGCTGTGAAGGCGCGGGCCGACTGGCTCGTCACATCAAGCTGCGCGCTGGAGATCGTGAGCGCCCTGAAGGCTGCGGGCCAGAAGATTTTGTGGGCGCCCGACCGCCACCTGGGCGCCTACATCCAGCGCGAGACCGGGGCTGACATGGTGTTCTGGAACGGCGCCTGCATCGTGCACGACGAGTTCAAGGCGCTGGAGCTGGAGCTGCTGAAAAAGCAGCACCCGCATGCCAAGGTGCTGGTCCACCCCGAAAGCCCCGCCGACGTGGTGGCCCTGGCTGACGCCGTGGGCTCCACCAGCGCCATCCTCAAGGCCGCGCGCGAGATGGATGCCACCGAATTCATCGTGGCCACCGACAACGGCATGATGCACAAGCTGCGCACGCTCAACCCCGGCAAGACGTTTTACGAAGCCCCCACCGCTGGCAACAGCGCCACCTGCAAGAGCTGCGCGCACTGCCCCTGGATGGCGATGAACGGCCTGGCCGATGTGGCTCGCGTGCTGGAGACCGGTGTCAACGCCGTGCATGTGGACCCCGTGCTGATCCCGCGTGCGCGCCAGCCGATTGACCGCATGCTGGCCTTCACGGCGGCGCTCAAGAATGGACAGCCCACGGCCACCCTGGTGCCGCACCTGGGGGCCGCCTGAGGTCGTCGCAGAAGCATCTGTACAGTCATTTGCTCTGCTATTAATAGCTAACTATGTCCACTGGTCAGGCGCCAGTGGCCTTTTTTGTTTGTGATTTCTCGCATTGACTTCACCCAGCCGCTGGCCCCCGGCGCCCCGCGCCTGCGCTACGCCTTTGGCACGCCCCGCGAGGTGCTGGCCGCCCATGCGCTGCACGAGGTGCGTGGCGTGCTCGACGCGGTGCATGCCGCTGCAGAGCAGGGCCGCTGGTGCGTGGGCTTTGTGCGCTACGAGGCGGCCGCAGCCTTCGATGCCGCGCTGTTGACTCACGCGTCCGACGGCCCGCTGGCCTGGTTTGCGGTGTACGACGCGCCGCTGCCCTGGTCCGCGCCGGATGCCGAGCCGCCCGCACAGGTGACTTGGACCGACAGTCCCGACCGCGCCACGTTCGATGCCGCTCTGGCGCAGATCCAGCAGGCGATTGCGGCGGGCGAGCTGTACCAGGTCAACCACACGGCGCCGCTGCGCGGCACGCTGCAGGGCTCGCCACAGGCCCTGTTTGCCGCGCTGCAGCGCGCCCAGCCCGGCGGGTATGCGGCGCACATCGATACCGGGGGGGAGCAGGTGCTGTCGGTCTCGCCCGAGCTGTTCTTCGACTGGCAAGACGCGCCGGAGGGCGGCCGCCTCCTGACCCGGCCCATGAAGGGCACGGCCCCGCGCGGCGCCACGCCCGAAGACGATGCGTTGCAGGCCGCGCACCTGCGCACGGCGCCCAAGGAACGCGCCGAGAACGTGATGATCGTGGACCTGCTGCGCAACGATGTGTCGCGCATTGCGCTGCCCCACAGCGTGCGGGTGCCCGTGCTGTTTGCCACGCAGGCCCTGCCCACGGTGTGGCAGATGACCTCGGATGTGACCGCACGCACACGGCCCGGCACCACGCTGACGGAGGTGTTTGCCGCGCTGTTCCCCTGCGGCTCGGTCACCGGTGCGCCCAAGGTGCGTGCCATGCAGATGATCCATGCGCTGGAGGGTGCGCCGCGTGGCGTTTATTGCGGCGCCGTGGGCGTGGTGCGCCCGGCCGGGCCGCTCGGTGCGCAGGGCCAGCATGCGGTGGCCGCGACCTTCAACGTGCCCATCCGCACCGTGGTGCTGCGCGCTGAAGGTGCGCAGACCCGCGCCACCTGCGGCATTGGCAGCGGCATCACCTCGGGCGCGCTGGCCGATGCCGAGTGGCAAGAGTGGCAGCACAAGCGCGCGTTTGTGGAGCGCGCGAGCCAGCCCTTTGACCTGCTCGAAACCCTGGCGTTGAAGACCGGGACCTTCCAGCACCTGGATGAGCACCTGGCACGCCTGCAGTCGGCGACAGCGCACTTCGGTGTGCCTTGGGATGCGGCGGCAGTATCGCAATGCCTGCAGGCACTGGCGGCAGGCCATGCCGAAGGCGCATGGCGCGTGCGCCTGCTGCTGGACGCCACGGGCACGCCCCGGGCCGAGGCCTTTGCCCTGCAGCCCACGGCCGAGCCCGTGCGCCTGCAACTGGCCCCGCGCCCGCTGGCCGAGGCCCACAGCGAGTTTGTGCGCTACAAGACCACCCGCCGCGCGCACTATGCGGCGTTCGCACCCACCACGCCCGGTGTGTTTGACACCGTGTTGTGGAACACGGCGGGCGAGATCACCGAGGGCACCTTTGGCAACATCGCTGCGCTCATCGACGGGCGCTGGGTAACGCCACCCCTGTCCAGCGGCCTGCTGCCCGGTGTGGGCCGTGCCGTGGCGCTGCGCGAGGGGCGGGTGGTGGAAGCGGTGCTGCGCGTGGCCGATGTGCCCCGGGTGCAGGGCTGGGCCTTCATCAACAGCCTGCGCGGTTGGCTGGCCGCCGAGCTGGATTAACAGGAGATTTGAAGAGAATTGGCCCCCAGCGCCCGTGGGCCAAGCGCTGGCAGCTATCCAATTTTCAGAGCCGCTCTTTCACATAGCTCGGCCGGTCCATGTCCACGATCTCCACGCTCAGCTGCACCATCACGCCCTGCGGCCGGGGCGTGCGCTCGCGCAGCACGGCGGCAATGCGGCCCGCCAGCTCCGTCTTGGCTTCGGGCGTGCGGCCAGCGAGCAGGCGCAGCTGCGCGTGCACAAAGGCGCGGTTTGCGGGGGCGGTGCCAATCTCGAAGCTGTCGGCCACGATGAAGCGCGTCTTCAGGTCCGCTTCGTCCTGCACCTGGGGGTGGGCGCAGAGTGTGGCGTTGAGGGCCGTCAGCGTTTCGGCCTCGGGGTAGTGGGGCAGGTTCGCGGAGTATTCGATGGTCAGGTGGGGCATGGAGTCGTCTCGCTGGAGGGATGGGGTAGTGCCGACGTGGGCAGGTCGATGTAGCCGTGCATGGTACTGCGGCTCATCCACTGCGTTGCCAGTTCGTGCAGCGCGGCCAACAACTGCGCCACATCACCCGTGGTGTGCGCAGCCGACAGGGCAATCCGCAGCCGCGCGGTGCCCGCAGGCACCGTGGGTGGGCGGATGGCAGGCACCCACAGGCCCCGGGTACGCAGGCCTTCCATCACCCCAAGTGCGGCCTCGTTGCTGCCGATCACCAGGGCCTGCACGGGCGTGTGCGAGGGCAGCAGGTGCCAGCCCAGCGGCGCAGGCAATGTGGCCAGGCCCTGGCGCAGCTGCGCGATGAGCCCGTCCAGGTGTGCGCGCCGGTCGTCGGCTGCCTCCATGATCTGCAGGCTGGCACGCAGCGCGCTCGCCAGCAGCGGCGGCGCGGCGGTGGCAAAGATGTAGGTACGGGTTTTTTGCAGCAGCCATTCGATGAGCGCTGCATCCCCCGCCACAAACGCACCGGCCACACCCGCAGCCTTGCCCAGCGTGGCCATGTAGAGCACGCGGCGCGAGGCGTTGGGCCCCGTCAGCCCTGCGTGGGCCAAGCTGCCGCGCCCCTGCGGCCCCAGCACGCCAAAGCCATGGGCGTCGTCCAGCAGCAGCAGGGCGTCGTAGTGCTCGCACAGCGCCAGCAGGGCAGGGATGTCGATCAGGTCGCCGTCCATGCTGAACACCGCATCGCTGATGACCAGCTTGCGCCGTGCGGGGCTGGCGGCGAGTTGAGCCTCCAGCGCAGCCAGGTCGGCATGCGGATAGCGGTGGATGGTGGCGCGCGACAGGCGGGCGCCGTCGATCAGGCAGGCGTGGTTGAGCGCGTCAGAGAACAGCGCATCGCCGTCGCCCACCAGCGCGGGGATGATGCCGGTGTTAGTCGCATAGCCCGCATAGAAGTACAGCGCGCGGGGCAGTTGCACATAGGCGGCCAGGTCGTGCTCCAGCGCGTCGTTGGCGGCGCTGTGGCCGCTGACCAGGGGCGAGCCACCCGAGCCCACGCCAAAGCGCTCCGTGGCCTCGCACGCAGCGTGGGCCAGCGCGGGGTGGCTGGCCAGGCCCAGGTAGTCATTGCTGCAGAAGGCCAGCATGGGCTGGCCGTCCACCCGCAGGCGAGCGCCGCCCGCGGGCTCCACCACGCGGCGGCGGCGCAGCAGGTGGGCGCGTTCGATGTCTGCCAGGCGCGCGGGGATCTCGTCCAGCCAGGAGGGCTGGGGTGCTGTAGGGCTTGTCATCGCCAGTCCTTCGGCAAATCAAAGACCAGGCTACCGGGCTCGGGCAGGTCCTGGTAGGGCACCTCGGCCAGCAGCGGTGCATGGAGGCGTGCGCGCAGGTAGGCGATGTTCTCGTCGGCGGCACCCATCTCGGGGTCGATGCGGTTGGCCACCCAGCCCGCCAGCGTGAGGCCGCGTGCGCGGATGGCCTCGGCCGTGAGCAAGGCGTGGTTCAGGCATCCCAGGCGCAGGCCCACCACCAGCACCACGGGCAGGGCCAGGGCCTGGGCCAGGTCGGCGCCCGTGAGCGTGTCGGTCAGGGGCACGAGGAATCCGCCCGCGCCTTCCACCACCACGGCATCTGCCTGGGCGGCGAGCGCCTGGTAGCTGGCGACGATGGCGGCGATGTCGATCTCTACACCCGCCCGCGCGGCCGCGATGTGGGGCGAGAGCGGGTCGGGCAGCAGCACCGGGTTGTCCAGCGCGGGCGGCACGGCCAGGGTGGAGGCGGAGCGCAGGGCGATGGCGTCCTCGCTGGCCCAGTCCTCGCCCCAGGGCACGAGGCCCGCTGCCACGGGCTTCATGCCCACCACGCGGCGGTGGTGGCGTGCCAGTGCATGCAGCAGGCCCGCGGACACCAGCGTCTTGCCGACACCTGTATCGGTGCCGGTCACAAAACATCCCATCATCAAATTTCCTCCTGCAGGGTGGCGTTCAGCGCATCGAGCGCGCCGTGGGCCAGGCATTGCACCGCCTCGTCGTCGAGCGCATAGGGCGGCATGGCGTACAGCGTTTTCCCGATCGGCCGCAGCACCAGTCCCCGCGCCATCGCGTGCTGGTGGTAGCGGCGCGCAAAGTCGGGCAGGGTGGTGTCTACATCCCAGGCCCAGATCATTCCAAGATGGCGTGTATGCCGGACACGTGGGTGCTGCGACAGCGGTGCGCAGGCCGCGTCAATGCGCTGCGCCAGCGCCTGGTTGGCGTTCAGCGCATCCAGCTGCTCAAACAATTCCAGCGTGGCCAGCGCTGCGCGGCAGGCCAGCGGGTTGCCAGTGTACGAGTGCGAATGCAGGAAGCCGCGCGCCACGTCGTCGTCGTAGAACGCGGCGTACACCGCGTCCGTCGTCAGCACGGCCGACAGGGGCAGCGTGCCGCCCGTGAGGCCCTTGGACAGACAAATGAAATCGGGCCGGATGCCCGCCTGCTGGTGCGCGAACATCGTGCCCGTGCGGCCAAAGCCCACTGCTATCTCATCGATCACCAGGTGCACCTCGTAGCGGTCGCACAGCGCGCGCGCCAGGCGCAGGTATTCAGGGTCGTGCATGGCCATGCCGGCGGCACACTGCACCAGCGGTTCAACGATGAAGGCGGCGGTGGTGCTGTGGTGCTCCTGCAGCCACGCTTCCAGCGCCGCAGCGGCGCGCCGGGCCACGTCCTGTGCTGTCTCGCCCGGGGCGGCGCTGCGTGCGTCGGGGCTGGGCACGGTGTCGGCCAGGCGCACCAGGGGGGCATAGGCCTCGCGGAAGATCGCGATGTCGGTCACGGCCAGTGCGCCCACGGTTTCGCCGTGGTAGCCGCCCGCCAGGCCCACAAACCGGCTCTTGGCAGGGCGGCCGGTGTTGCGCCAGTAGTGCGCGCTCATCTTGAGCGCGATCTCGGTGGCGGCGGCGCCGTCGCTGCCGTAGAACGCGTGGCCCAGGCCGGTGAGCGCGGCCAGGCGCTCGGACAGTTCCACCACGGGCGCATGGGTAAAGCCCGCCAGCATCACATGGTCCAGCTGGCCGAGCTGGTTCACCAGCGCGGCCTGGATGTGCGGGTGGCTGTGGCCGAACAGGTTGACCCACCAGGAGCTGATGCCGTCCAGATAACGCTGGCCGTCGGTGCCATAAAGCCACGGGCCCTGGGCGCGGGTGATGGCCACGGGCGGCTGGGCCTCGTGCCGCTTCATCTGCGTGCAGGGGTGCCAGACGCTGGCCAGACTGCGGGCCACCAGGGTGTCGTTCGGAGGATGCAGGGATGTGCTCATACGGTGTGGCGTTCCATCATTCACTACCGTTCGGGCTGAGCCTGTCGAAGCCCTGCGCGGCGCTTCGACAGGCTCAGCGTGAACGGTGGGTTGTATGCTTGGCAGCAAAGCAACCGGGTTACAGCGCCTGCGTGGGCACGGCGTGGCGCAGTTCGGTCTGGCGGTTGTGCTCATCCACAAACACCAGCTGCGGCTGGTGTGTGGCCACCTGGTCTTCGTGCACCTGCGCGAAGGCCGCGATGATGATGAGATCGCCTGCGGACGCGCGGCGTGCGGCCGAGCCATTCACCGAGATCATGCCGCTGCCGCGCTGGCCCTTGATGGCGTAGGTGACAAAACGCTCGCCGTTGTTGATGTTCCAGATGTGGATCTGCTCGTTCTCGGCGATGTTGGCGGCGTCCAGCAGGTCTTCGTCGATGGCACAGGAGCCTTCGTAGTGCAGCTCGCACTGGGTCACGGTCACGCGGTGGATCTTGGATTTGAGCAGGGTGCGGAACATCGGCTTCCTTCAATGAAGTCTGTGGATGGGGGAAGGGCCTGCCGGTGGCAGGGCCGTGGCCGGTCAGGGCTGGGAGAAGTCCAGCGCGCAGCTGTCGCCCAGTGCCTCGCGCCACACGCGCACGCGGCTCACGCTGGCGCGCAGGTCGGCGGGCAGTGCCTGGGCGATGAACAGGCAGAGGTTCTCCAGCGTGGGCGTGCCCAGGCCGGGCACCTCGTCGAGCATGTGGTGGTCCAGCTGCTCGCGCACCACGGCCAGGCCTTGGCGCAGCAGGCCCAGGTCCAGCACCATGCCGGTTGCAGGGTCGCGCGGGCCGGTCAGGAACACTTCGGCATGGTAGGTGTGGCCGTGCACACGGCGGCTGCCTTCGGCCTCGATCTCGCGGCGCAGGGTGTGGGCGGCGTCGAAGAAGAAGCGTTGGGAGATGGTGAACAACATACTGTGATTTAGAAGGACTTGGAGAGGCTAACAAAGCTCAGCGAAGCGGCCCTGGCTAGGCGTTCCGCCGCAGGCAGTACGAGTAGTACGACAAGGCGGGACAACGACGCCAGGGGAGTTTTGTTGGCCTCTCTCACCTGATGCCGGTGAGCTTGTGGGTTTGCAGGCTCAATCGCCATGCAGGGTGCGCCAGGCAGGCGTCAATGCAGGTGGCGGTGTTCTGGCGCTGCAGCAGGCCGTCCATGGGCTGCAGAAAGCGGTGGGTGAACTGCGTGTCCTGCTCCAGCGCCTCCAGGTCAAAGCCGGGTTGCGGCCAGACCAGTTTCAGCTCCTGCCCGCTGCGCTGCACCCACGGCGCGCCGGCCTTGGGGCTGATGCACAGCCAGTCGATGCCCTCGGGTGCGGCCACGGTGCCGTTGCTCTCGACGGCAATGCGGAACTGCTGGGCGTGCAGCGCGTCGATCAGCGCCGCATCCACCTGCAGCAGGGGCTCGCCGCCCGTCAGCACCACCAGCCGGTGGCCCGCGCCTGCAGGCCATTGGGCGGCGATCAATTCGGCCAGCGCGGCAGCCGTCTCGAACTTGCCGCCCAGCGTGCCGTCAGTGCCCACAAAGTCGGTGTCGCAGAACTGGCAGATGGCCTGTGCGCGGTCTTGCTCGCGGCCGGTCCAGAGGTTGCAGCCTGCAAAGCGGCAGAACACGGCGGGCGTGCCCGCCTGGCCGCCTTCGCCTTGCAGGGTGTAGAAAATTTCTTTGACGCTGTAGGTCATCGGGGTACTGGAGGGACAAGGATGGTGGGTGCGGCGGGCGCAGCCACCTCGGGGTAGTCGCGGCTGAAATGCAGGCCCCGGCTTTCGCGGCGCAGCTGGGCGCTTTTCACGATCAGGTCGGCCACCTGCACCAGGTTGCGCAGCTCCAGCAAATCGCGCGTGACGTGGAAGTGGGCGTAGAACTCCTGGATCTCGCCCTGCAGCATCGCAATGCGGTGCGCGGCGCGCTCCAGGCGCTTGTTGGTGCGCACGATGCCCACGTAGTCCCACATGAAGCGGCGCAGCTCGTCCCAGTTGTGCGAGATGACGACGGACTCGTCCGCATCCTGCACGCGGCTGTCGTCCCAGGCGGGCACGGCGGGCAGTTCGGTGGTCGGGGCGGCTGCAATCGCCTGGGCGGCGGCGCGGGCGAACACCATGCATTCGAGCAGCGAGTTGCTGGCCAGCCGGTTGGCGCCGTGCAGGCCGGTGCAGGCCACCTCGCCCACGGCAAACAGGCCGGGCAGGTCGGTGCGGCCCGCCAGGTCGGTCAGCACGCCGCCGCAGGTGAAGTGGGCGGTGGGCACCACGGGGATGGGTTCCTTCGTGATGTCGATGCCCAGCGACGCGCAGTGCGCGAGGATGTTGGGGAAGTGCTCCTGCAGAAAAGCGGGGCTCTGGTGCGAGATGTCGAGGTGCACGCAGTCCAGGCCGTGTTTCTTCATCTCGAAGTCGATGGCGCGGGCCACCACATCGCGGGGGGCCAGTTCGGCGCGCGAGTCGTGGTCGAGCATGAAGCGTGTGCCACCGGCTGAAGGAGGCAGCTTGAGTTGCCCACCTTCGCCGCGCACTGCCTCGCTGATGAGGAAGGACTTTTCGTGCGGGTGGTACAGCCCCGTGGGGTGGAACTGGATGAATTCCATGTTCGCCACGCGGCAGCCCGCACGCCAGGCGGCGGCAATACCGTCGCCGGTGGCGGTGTCGGGGTTGGTGGTGTACAGGTACACCTTGCCTGCGCCGCCCGTGGCCAGGATGGTCTGGGGCGCGCGGAAGGTCACCACCTCGTCGGTGTCGCTGTCCAGCGCATACAGCCCCAGGCAGCGGTTGCCAGGCAGGCCGAGTTTGCGCGTGGTGATCAGGTCCACCAGCGTGTGTTGTTCGAACAGGGTGATGCCGGGTGTGCTGCGCACCACGTCGATCAGCGTACGCTGCACGGCGGCGCCCGTAGCATCCGTCACATGGGCAATGCGGCGCGCGCTGTGGCCGCCCTCGCGGGTCAGGTGCAGCTGGTCGCCTTCCAGCGTGAAGGGCACGCCCAGGCCGCGCAGCCAGGCGATGGACTCGGGCGCGTTCTCCACCACAAAGCGGGTGGTGGCCAGGTCGCACAGGCCTGCACCGGCCACCAGCGTGTCTTCGATGTGCGCGGCAAAACTGTCGTCGTCGGCCAGCACGGCGGCAATGCCGCCCTGGGCCCAGCCGCTGGAGCCGTCTTGCAGCGTGCGCTTGGTGATCACGGCCACGCGGTGGGTGGGCGCCAGGTGCAGGGCGGCCGAGAGGCCTGCGAGGCCGCTGCCTACGATGAGAACGTCGAAGTCGTGGGATGCCATGGAAGGTGTCAGTTGCCGTTGAAGTGGGCGCGGCTCCCGGCCAGTGCCACCGTGGAGCTGGCTTTGCCAGGCCACCGGTGGCGTCCCCCTCCCGAAGGAGAGGGGGAAGGCGCCGAAGGCGACTCAGGGGGTGTCATGCAGGTGTATAGGCCAGGCGCACGTAAATGGGGGCGAAGGCTTCGGCCTGCGTGATCTCGATCAGCGTCTCTTTGGCCAGTTCCAGCAGCGCGATGAAGGTCACCACCAGCACGGTGCTGCCTTTTTCGGGCTCGAAGAGTTCTTCAAACTCCACAAAGCGGCGGCCCTGCAGGGTCTTGAGCACCATGCTCATGTACTCGCGCACGCTCAGTTCTTCGCGCGTGATCTTGTGGTGCTGTACGAGCTTGGCGCGCTTCAAAATGTCGCGCCATGCCTCCTGCAGCTCCACCACGTGCACGTCCGGAAAGCGCGGCTGCAGGCTTTGTTCGATGTAGACCTGAGCTTTCAGGAAGTCGCGGCCGTACTGCGGCAGCTGCCCCAGGCGCGCGGCGGCCATCTTCATTTGCTCGTACTCAAGCAGGCGGCGCACCAGCTCGGCGCGTGGGTCTTCAGGCTCCTCGCCCTCGGCTTGCTTTTTGGGTGGCAGCAGCATGCGCGACTTGATCTCGATAAGCATGGCGGCCATCAGCAGGTACTCGGCCGCCAGCTCCAGGTTGCGGCTGCGGATCTCGTCCACATACGCCAGGTACTGCTTGGTCACCCCCACCATGGGGATGTCGAGGATGTTGAAGTTCTGCTTGCGGATCAGGTACAGCAACAAGTCCAGCGGGCCTTCAAAGGCTTCGAGGAAGACTTCGAGCGCATCGGGCGGGATGTACAGGTCGGTGGGCAGCGCAAACAGCGGCTCGCCGTACAGGCGCGCCAGCGCCACCTGGTCCACCACGTCGGGCATACCCGGCGAATCGGCCGTGTCGGCTGCGTTCGCGGTGGTCATGGATGCTATTGAAATATGAGCTATCAGCGCTTGATGGTCGCGCGCAGAAGGCCAATTTAATGCTTATTCTGCGTTCGTCTGGTAGACGTAGGGCTTCTGGGCGACCTGGCCTTCGCGGTACTCGCCCCAGATCTTGCGGTCCACTTGCTTGTCCCACAGCAGGGCGCGGCCCGCTTGCTGCTGCTGGTCCAGCTCGGGGCGGCTGGACTTGAGCTGGTTGATGAACTGGGTGGCGTCGGATTGGTAATCGGGGCGGCGGAAAATGGACATGGACTGTTAACCTCGTTTTCCGTGGATTTTACCGGGAGCCCCCATGCCCTTGATATATCGCGCCGCCACCTTAGCGGCGGTCGCCTTTTCCCTGCTGGCGCTCACCGCCTGCGACCCGCAACGCATCAGCGAACTTAAGGAAGGCGTATCGACCGAAGCCGACGTGCGCGACCGCTTTGGCGCCCCCGAGAACGTATGGGACGAACCCGGTGGCGCCCGCACCTTTGAATACAACCGCCAGCCCGCAGGCCAGGTCAATTACATGATCACCATCGGCCCCGATGGCCGCATGACCGCGTTGCGCCAGGTGCTCACGCCCGACACCTTTGCGCGCGTGTTGCCCGGCATGCGCATGGACGAGGTGCGCCGCCTGCTGGGCAAACCCGCCAAGACCACGCCCTACGAGCTGAAGAAGGAGACCTGGGTGGACTGGCGCTACCTGGAATCGCCCAACCAGGCCAAGGTGTTCACCGTGGTCCATGGGCCCGACCATGTAGTGCTGCGCGCGCAGACGGGGGCCGACACGGACGCGCCGGAGTTCAAGGGCGGCAAGTAGGGCATCTCACCCTGCCATCTTTCCCAGTTGCTCAAACGGGCAGATCGTCCTGCGCCGCCAGCCGCGCAGCAAAGCCCGAGCGCTCGATCAGCGAGCGCGGCTGCTCATGCAGGTGCTCGATGCGCAAGCGCCCGCCGCGCGCCGACACGGCCTTGAGCACCTGGGCCAGTGCATCGAGCCCTGTGGTGTCCAGCGCCACCAGTTCGCTCGCGTCCAGTACCACGTCCTCGCCTGGCGGGCCCACCTCCACCGCCTGGATGATGGTGTCCAGCTTGGCGGCAGCACCAAAGAACAGCGCGCCATGCAGGCGCCAGGTGGTGGCAGGGTGGGCTGCGTTTGCCGGGTCCACGGCGTTCACAGCACCTTCGGGCTCTGGCTGCCGCTCCACCCGGAACAGTGCGCTCATGCGCCGCACAAACAGCGCGCAGGCCATGAACAGGCCCACCTCCACCGCCACCGTGAGGTCAAACACCACCGTGAGGAAAAACGTGCCCAGCATTAGCAGCCGGTAGTGGTTGCTGAAATGCTTGAGCCGCACAAACTCGTGCCACTCGCCCATGTTCCAGGCCACAAACAGCAGGATGCCCGCCAGCACCGCCAGCGGAATGTGCAGCGCCAGCGGCGCGGCCACCAGCACGATCACGGCCAGCGTGAGCGCATGCACCATGCCCGCAATCGGTGTGGTGGCGCCCGAGCGGATGTTGGTCACAGTGCGCGCGATGGTGCCCGTGGCGGGCATGCCGCCAAAAAACGGCACCACGATGTTGGCCAGGCCCTGCGCCACCAGCTCCTGGTTGGGGTCGTGCTTCTTGTGGTGCGGGTCGGTGGCCAATTGGTCGGCCACACGCGCGCACAGCAGCGACTCGATGGCACCCAGCAGCGCAATGGTGAGCGTGGGCGTGACCAGCAGGCGCACCGTCTCCCATGAAAAGTCGGGCAGCGCAAACACTGGCAGCGCCTGCGGAATGCCGCCAAAGCGCGAGCCGATGGTCTCCACCGGCATCTCCAACGCCCAGGCCAGCAGGCTCAGCGTGACCAGGGCCACCACGGGCGCGGGCACGCGCGCAAAGGTGCGCACGGTGTGCTGCTCCAGCACCCGCATCACGGGGGATTCCTTCATCGTGAGCTTGGGCCAGAGGAAGAGGCCCACGAGGCAGGCCGCCCCCAACCCGAAGGCATACGGGTTGAAGCTACCCAGGTGCTGCGCAAGCAGGCCCACCTGCGAGAAAGAATTGCCCGGCATGCGCTCGATCGACAGGCCCAGCCAGTCCTTCACCTGCGACAGCGCAATCAGCACCGCAATGCCGTTGGTAAAGCCAATCACGATGCTCACAGGCACAAACCGCACCAGCGTGCCCAGCCGCAGCAGGCCCAGCATCACCAGCAGCACGCCCGCGCAGGCGGTGGAGATCAGCAGGTTGGCCACGCCGTAACGCTCCACGATGCCGTAGACGATCACGATGAACGCGCCCGCTGGTCCGCCAATCTGCACGTTGGTGCCGCCCAGCGCCGAGATCAGAAAGCCCGCGATGATCGCCGTCCACAGCCCCGCCTCGGGCTTGAGTCCGCTGGCAATCGCAAACGCCATGGCCAGCGGCAGCGCCACGATGCCCACCGTGACCCCCGCGCCCACATCGGCCAGCCAACGGCTTTTGTCGTAGCCGCGCAGCGCGTCGATGAGCCGGGGGTGGAAGGTGAAGCTCAGCGACATGGTGGCGGGCGCTTTCGGGGTGGGGTGACGGGTTTCAGTGTAGGGAGCCTGTGCACAGGGGCCAAGCAGGTTGCATGCCGCGCCGCCACCTTGCTGTCCCTTTGAATCGAAGTAATGCTATTTATTTGATAGCTGTAAACGCAATACCATCAGGCGCAAGAGCCCAGAAAATCCTGAAAGTTCTTGAACTTCGACTGAGCCACGGGCCCCCACGCCGGTGCAGACATGGTGGGCCTGGCATGTTGCTTGCTGACCCTGGTCTACCCGCTGCCATGCACTTTTTTCAGCGCACAGACCCTCTGTGCCAGCCGACGATGGTTGAATTGCCCATGCCCGACACACCCACCCCAGGCTCCGCCGTGGACGCCGCCGCGCAGGCGGCCACCCTGCGCCACGGCGCTTTTGAAGACGCCCAGGCCCTGTTTGCAGGCACCTTGTTCGTGGCCATGGCGCTCATGCTGTTCAACCAGGCGGGGCTGCTGGTGGGCGGCACGGCGGGCGCGGCATTCTTGTTGCACTACGTCACGGGCATCTCGTTCGGCAAGCTGTTCTTTGTGGTCAACCTGCCGTTCTACTGGTTCGCCTGGACGCGCATGGGCCGCGAGTTCACCCTCAAGACTTTTGTGTGTGTGGCGCTGCTGTCGCTGCTGACCGAGCTGTTCCCGCATGTGATGCGCGTGGACTACCTCAACCCGCTGTTCGCGTCCTTGCTGGGTGGGTTGCTGCTGGGCACGGGCTGCCTGTTCCTGGCGCGCCACCGCTCCAGCCTGGGCGGCGCCACCGTGGTGTCGCTGTACCTGCAAGGCCGCTACGGCATGCGCGCGGGCAAGGTGCAGATGGTGATCGACGGCACCGTGGTGCTGCTGGCACTGTTTGTGGTGCCGGTGGAGCGCGTGGCGTATTCGGTGCTGGCCGTGCTGGTGATGAGCGGGTTCTTGTGGATCAGCCACCGGCCGGGGCGGTACGTGGGGCATTGAGGGGCAGGCGGCCGGGACGTTGCTGGCGGTGGCGCCGCAGCCGTCCTGAACGTGCACGCAAGATGGCGCCGCCCACAGCCCTTGCCTTTGGACGCGCGCCTATGCCGGAGGCAGGTTCGAGTCCCACCCGCCCCCCAATGCCTTGAAGATGGCCACGGCCGAGCGGGCGGATTCTGTCTGTGCCTGCACGCGCGCCTCGGTGGCGCGCAGCAAGGTCTCATCCGCGTGCAGGACCTCGATCAAGCTGACAACGCCTTTTTGGTAGGCCGAGAACGATGCGGCGCGTGCGCGGCCCAGCGAGTCAACGCCGCCCGTCAACACCGCCACCTGCTCTTGTCGGCGGGCGAGGGCCGAGAGCGCGTTTTCCACATCCTCCGTGGCCTTGAGGGCTGCCAGCCGGTAGGCGGCCAGCATCTCAGCCTCTTGCCCCTTGGCTTGTTCAATCTGCGCATTGATGCGTGCAAAGTCGAAAAGGCGCCAGCGCAGCCCGAGCACGCCCGTGGCCTGGCTGGCGCCGCCCGAGAACAGGTTGCCGCTGGAGACAGAGGTCGCGCTCCCCACCAGGCCGCTGAGGGACAGCTTGGGGTAGTACTCCGAGATGGCAGCGCCAATGCGCGCATTCGATGCCGCCAGGCGGCGC
>NZ_BJHU01000031.1 GCF_005405905.1 Acidovorax sp. NB1 | reverse complement strand
TTGAAGCCTTGATCACCGAAACCCAGAAACGCAAACCACCGAGCAGGGCCTCCCTGGTCCGCGAGGGATTGATTGATGGAATTCGCCCCGTGCGGTCGTTGCTCGTCGCCATTGCAAAGCTGCCCTGGCAGGCCACCGGCGAGCATCCTGCCATCGAGTACCTTGCCAAGCTGCAAGCTTTATATCTCAAAGGATCCAGAAAGCTGCCAGTTGAAGTGGTGGCACCAAGTCTGGGAATGATCTGGCAGGTTTCGATCTCCAGCCCAGACCGGGAACGGGCGTTTCAGGCGTTGGAGGTGGCCACCCTGTTTGCCCTGCGCCGCGCGGTGCGCAATGGCTCGGTCTGGATTGAGCACAGCCTGAGCTTTCGGGGTCGTGCGCGCTTGTTCTTCACGGACGAGCGTTGGCAGGCAGAGTCCAAGAAACACTATGCCCGTCTATCGTTACCCAGCAAGGCTGCCACTTTCTTGAAGCCTTTGCTGGCCAGAGTAACTGCCGGTGTCGATGCGGTGGCCGCTGCAGCCCGCAGTGGCGTACTGCGCGTGGATGATGAACTCCATTTGTCGCCATTGCCCGCAGAGGACGAAGACCCAGAAGTGACCAAGCTGCGCGCGGCTTTGGGTCACCGCATCGGTGAGGTTCAATTGCCGGAAGTGATTCTGGCCGTTGACGCCCAGGTGCGCTTTAGCTGGATCATGCTCGGACGTGAGCCGCGCTCTACCGACGAGCTGCTGATGGTCTATGCCGGCATCATGGCCCACGGCACCAGTCTGACTGCGGTCGAATGCGCGCGCATGATTCCGCAATTGTCTGCCACCAGCATTCGCCATGCCATGCGCTGGGCGCGGGACGAACGGCGTCTGAGCCAGGCCTGCCAGGCTGTGCTGGAATTC
>NZ_BJHU01000030.1 GCF_005405905.1 Acidovorax sp. NB1 | reverse complement strand
GGGGGAGACGCAGAAACCTCAATAAAAATGGCCGTTCCCGCGCAACAGGCATGCCTTGCTAGCTATCGAAAGTAGAGCATCACCAAGACGAGGCAGAGCAACGCAGCACAACGCGCGCAGCACTGCACAACAAAAAGCACGCAGAGGGGGCATCCCTTCTGCGTGCTTTTTTGTGGGTCCTTCAAGGTGCAGCCCGCCAGCGCCAGCGGCCTGACCGGGCCTTGCCCTGGTGCTGGCCAGGCGCTTGGCTCTGCAGGTGCGCGTTGCCGTCTGGCCATACCGGTTGTATTCAAACGTAACATAAAGCGCTATGCTGGCCCCGTTGCCCGGTCGATGGGTTGACTGGGCGCACGGCATCCCTACCAGGAGAATTGCCATGAGCCAGTTCAAGATCTCCACCCGCCTTGCTGGATTGCTCGCTGCCCTGTGCCTGCTGGTGCTGCTGGTGGGCGGGGCCGGGCTCTTTGGCATGGGGCAGTCCAACGCCGGTCTCAAGTCGGTGTACGACGACCGGGTGGTGCCGCTCAAGCAGATCAAGGTGGTGGCGGACATGTACGCCGTCAACGTGGTGGACACTGCCCACAAGGTGCGCGACGGTGCCATGACCCCAGCGCAGGGCCTGCAGTCGGTGGCCGATGCGCGCAAGGCCATCGACACCAACTGGAAGGCCTACCTGGCCACCCAACTGGCGCCGGAGGAAACCCAGCTGGTGGCGCGCTTCAAACCCCTGCAAGCCAAGGCCGATGCGGCCACCGACACCCTGGCAGGGCTCTTCAAGGGGGGCGACATGGCTGCGCTGACCACCTACGCGGCCAAGGAGATGTATCCCGCCATCGACCCGCTGCAAGAGGTGCTGGGCCAGCTGATGCAGGTGCAGCTGGACTACGCCAAGGCCGAATACGACCGCGCGGCGGCGAGTTTTCAGACCATCCGGGCGCTGGCGCTCACGGCCGTGGTGCTGGGCATCTTGCTGGCGGTGCTGATGGGCGGGGCGATGATCCGGCAGATCTCGCGTTCGCTGGACAACGCCGTGCAGATCACCGACTCGGTCGCGCAGGGCGACCTCACGGTGCCCATCCAGGCGCGGGGCAAGGACGAGATCGCCCAGTTGCTGGGCGGCCTGACGACCATGCGCGACAACCTGGCGCATGTGGTGTCGGGCGTGCGCGGCAACGCGCAGGGCGTGGCCTCGGCCAGTGCTGAGATTGCCTCGGGCAACAACGACCTGTCGATCCGCACCGAACAGCAGGCCAGCGCGCTGCAGGAGACTGCAGCGTCAATGGAGGAGCTGAGTTCCACCGTCAAGCAGAACGCCGACAACGCCCGCCAGGCCAATCAGCTCGCCATGAGCGCATCCACCGTGGCGGGGCAGGGCGGCGATGTGGTGGCCGAGGTGGTGACCACCATGAAGGGCATCAACGACAGCAGCAAAAAGATCGCCGACATCATCAGCGTGATCGACGGCATTGCGTTCCAGACCAACATCCTGGCGCTGAACGCGGCCGTGGAGGCCGCCCGCGCGGGCGAGCAGGGCCGGGGCTTTGCGGTGGTGGCGGGCGAGGTGCGCAATCTGGCCCAGCGCAGCGCCGAGGCGGCCAAAGAGATCAAGTCGCTCATCACTGCCAGCGTGGAGCGGGTCGAGCAGGGCACCCTGCTGGTGGACAAGGCAGGCATCACCATGACCGAGGTGGTGGGCGCCATCCGCCGCGTGACCGACATCATGGGCGAGATCAGCGCCGCCAGCAGCGAGCAGAGCACCGGTGTATCGCAGGTGGGCGAGGCCGTGACGCAGATGGACCAGGTCACGCAGCAGAACGCGGCCCTGGTGGAGGAAATGGCCGCTGCCGCCAGCAGCCTGAGCCATCAGGCCCAGGCCCTGGTGGGGGCCGTGGCGGTGTTCAAACTGTCGGCTGACCAGGCGCGGGTGGCGCGGCCCAGCGGCGCCACGGCTTCCGCGCCGCTCTCTGTGCCCCCCGTCGGCATGCCCAAGGCGACCAGCCACGGTGCGGCAGGCAAGGCCACACTGGCGCTGCGACCCGCATACGCCTCTGCCGCTGCGGCCAAAAAGGCGCCCGCTACTGGCTCTGCCACTCCCAGGGCAGCGAGCGCAAGCCCCAAGGCCGCCCAGCCGGTCGCCGCAGGTGCGGAGGATGAGTGGGAGAGTTTTTGACCTGCGTCAGGAAAGCGCACCGTTTGTAAGCGTTTTGCACCTTTTGGGGGCATAGACTGCTTGACAGTGCGCAGAGCCGCTTCAGAGCGGCTCTGTCATTTTTAGTATTTCAGGCCCATTGGCGACCGACAACACGCAGAGGCCACTGCGTGTTTTTTTTCGTCTGTGCGAGCTGTATCCCCAAAAAAACCTTGTGTTAGTTCGCGATGTGATGTCCTCATCCATCCTTTCGGATGAAATGATAAAATCATATTTATCAAAAATGTGATAAAATTTTCGAAATTCCAGGCCTGGCAGCGGTATTTGGCAGTGCACGGAAATCCATGCCCAGCGAGACAACGGCGGTCAACGGCTGGTAAAAATTTATAAAACCACGAAAGAGTCCATGAACAACCTCAAAATCGGAGCACGCCTCAGCCTGGCCTTTGGCCTCATCCTGTTGATCACTGCGGCCATTGCCGCCACCGGCGTCTGGCGACTGGCGGTGCTCAAAGAGGCCAGCAGTCGCATTGCCACGGTGGAGATGGAGCGCAACGCCCTGGCGCAGGAATGGAAGGCGGCCATTGACCTGAATTGGGTGCGGGCGTCGGCATCGCTCAAGGCCACGGACGCGGGCTATATCCAGTCGCTGACGGCCGACATGGCGGCCACGTCGCAGCGCGCCAGCGAGGCGCAAAAAAAGCTGGAGGCGCTGGTGGATGACCCCGTCGAAAAGGCGTTGATGGAGCGTGTGGCAGTCACCCGCAAGGCCTATGTGGATGCGCGTGCCAAGCTGCTGGACCGCAAGAAGGCGGGCGAGGATGTATTTGCGTCGGTGGACAGCGACCTCAAGCCCCTGGCCACCGCCTACCTGCAGTCACTGGCCGATGTGGCAGACAACACGCACAAGCAACTCGATCAGTTTGAAGACAGCATCATCCAGGACGCCGGGACCAGCCAGTGGGTGCTGGCGCTGGGCGCGGTGGTGTCGGTGGTGCTGGGCGCATTGTTTGCGCTGTGGACCACGCGCTCCATCGTGGGGCCCGTTCAGCAGGCTGTGCGCGCGGCCGATGAAATCAGCCACGGCAACTTGTCGGTTCAGATTTCCGATGTGGGCCATGGCCGCAATGAGATGGCCCAGCTGCTGCGTTCGCTGGACGAAATGCAGCAGAACCTGTCGCGCATCGTGGGGCACGTGCGCTCGGGCTCCGAGAACGTGGCCACAGCGTCGTCCGAGATCGCCCAGGGCAACAACGACCTGAGTGCGCGCACCGAACAGCAGGCCAGTGCCTTGCAGGAGACGGCTGCATCCATGGAGCAGCTCAACTCGACCGTGCGACAGAACGCCGACAACGCCCGTCAGGCCAACCAGCTTGCGCAGAGTGCGTCGTCGGTGGCTGTGCATGGCGGCGAGGTGGTGAGCCAGGTGGTGGGCACCATGAAGGGTATCCACGACAGCAGCAGCAAGATCGCCGACATCATCGGTGTGATCGATGGCATTGCCTTCCAGACCAACATCCTCGCGCTCAACGCGGCCGTGGAAGCGGCACGCGCGGGCGAGCAAGGCCGGGGCTTTGCGGTGGTGGCGTCCGAGGTGCGCAGCCTGGCAGGCCGCTCGGCCGACGCGGCTAAGCAGATCAAGACCTTGATCAATGACAGTGTGGAACGCGTGACCGCAGGCACCACGCTGGTCGATCAGGCGGGTGCGACGATGACCGAGGTGGTCGGTGCGATCAAGCGGGTCACGGACCTGATGGGCGAGATCAGCGCCGCCAGCTCCGAACAGAGCCAGGGCGTGGCCCAGGTGGGCGAAGCTGTGACACAAATGGACCAGGTCACCCAGCAGAACGCCGCCCTGGTCGAGGAAATGGCCGCAGCTGCCAGCAGCCTCAACAACCAGGCGCAGGACCTGGTGAGCACGGTGGCATTTTTCAAGCTGTCGGCGGGTCAGGCCATGGCGGTGAAAGCTGCCCCCGCGCCCCTGGGGGCCCCTGGGGCTGCGGCGTCGGGCGTCAACAACGGCAGGGCCGTTGCGTCCGCGGCCTCTGCCCATCGGGTACCACTGGCCAAGCCCCGTGCTGCGCTGCCCAAGGCTTCACCAGCCAGCAAACCCCTGGCTGCGCCTGCCACTGCCCGAGCACCCCGTCAGGCCGAAGGCAACGACACCGATTGGGAAAGCTTCTGAGGCGCCCGGTGGGCGATGGCGCTGGTTGCCCGCCGGGGGCGTCAGCGAAGGTTGTGTTCACATCTTCTCAGGCCATCGTCTTGAACGGGCTGCGTGCCTGCAGCTCCTGCAGATAGCCTTCGACCCCCGCGCCCTCGCGCTCCAGAAAACGCTCCACGGCCTCGGCAAAGGCCGGGTGGGCCAGCCAGTGCGCGCTGGTGGCCTGCACGGGCAGCAGCGCGCGGGCCATCTTGTGTTCACCCTGGGCGCCACCTTCAAAGCGCTGCACACCGTGGGCGATGCACCACTGCAGCGGCTGGTAGTAGCAGGCCTCGAAGTGCAGGCAATCCACCCGCTCCAACGCGCCCCAGTAGCGGCCATAGGCCACCAGGTTAGAGTCTTTTTGGCTGCTACCGCCTGATGGTATTGCCCCGATAGCTATCAAACTGGTAGCAATGGGGCGCCCGTCACGCTCGGCCACGAACAGCAGCCAGGCCTCGGGCATGTGGGCTGCCATGCGGGCAAAAAAGTCGCGCGTGAGGTAGGGCGGGTTGCCGTGTTCGAGGTAGGTGCGCTCGTAGCAGCGGTAGAAAAAATCCCAGTCGGCCGCGCTGATGTCGGCACCGCGCGACCAGCGGAAGCGGACCCCTGCCTCCGCCACGCGGCGGCGCTCCTGGCGGATCTTCTTGCGCTTGTCCTGGGAGAGGCTGGCAAGGAAGTGGTCGAAATCGGTGAACTGGTTCGAGCCGCCGCCGGGCCGCCCCAAGGCGGCGAGGGCCCCACGACCCGGCGAAGCCGGGGGCCCTTCCCCAGCCTGGGGCAGCGAGGACACGCCAGTGCCGAGCGTGGGGGCCACATTCTTCCAGTGAAACTGCACGGTGTGCCGCAGCTTCAGGCCCCGCTCGGCGCTGGTCTGTACATCGTCCCCGCTCGCAAACAGCACATGCACGGACGACACACCTTCTTGCTCGCACCACTGGCACACGGCCTGCACCAGCAGCGCCCGCATGGCCCCGTCGCGCGCCAGCAGCCTTGTGCCGGGCACGGGCGTGAAGGGCACGGCCACCACGGCCTTGGGGTAGTAGGGCACGCCGTGCTGCTCATAGGCGCTGGCCCAGGCCCAGTCAAAGACGTACTCGCCGTACGAGTGGTTCTTGAGGTACAGCGGGCAGGCGGCCACCAGGGTGTCGCCCTCCCACAGGGTCATGAAGCGCGGCGTCCAGCCGGTGCGGGGCGTGGCGCTGCCGCTTTCGTGCAGCGCGGCTAAGTATTCGTGCCGCAGGAAGGGCGTGGGGTGGCTTTGCTGTGCGAGCAGGGCGTTCCAGGTCGCAGCGTCCACCTCCAGCGGGGACGCGAGGACGCGGGCGATAATGTGAGCTTCCTCAGCCATGCATGCTCCCGCGTTGCCCGCCGCAGCCCGGGGCCGCATGGGCGGTATCCAACCCGGCAAAAAGGGCCGATAAAAGGGCCAACTCCAGTTCCATGACGCTCTCCATTTGCACTGCGCAGCTCAACTTTGTCGTGGGCGATATGCCCGGGAATGCGCAGAAGATCATTGCCGCTGCGCGCGAAGCCTATGCCCAGGGCGCGCGGCTGTTGCTCACGCCCGAGCTGGCGATCTGCGGCTATGCGGCCGAAGACCTGTTCCTGCGCCCCGCCTTCATCGCGGCCTGTGATGATGCCGTGAAAACCGTGGCCCGCGAGACCGCAGGGTTGAAGGGCCTGGCCATCGTGCTGGGCCACCCGCAGGCCCTTGCACCCGATGCCCCGGCCTTCAGCGCATGCCACAACGCGGCCAGCGTGCTGCGCGATGGCCGCATCGAACAGACTTACGCCAAGCGCGAGCTGCCCAACTACCAGGTGTTCGACGAGCGCCGCTATTTCGTGGCGGGTGCAGAACCCTGCGTTTTCGAGGTGGAGGGCGTGCGCGTGGGCGTGCTGGTCTGCGAAGACGCCTGGTTTGCCGAACCCGCGCGCAGCACGGCAGCGGCGGGCGCACAGCTGCTGGCGGTCATCAACGCATCCCCTTTCCATCTGGGCAAAAGCGCCGAGCGCGAGGCCACTATGCGCGAGCGTGTGGCCGAGACCGGCCTGCCGCTGGTCTATGCCCATCTGGTGGGCGGGCAGGACGAGGTGGTGTTCGAGGGCCGCTCGTTCGCGCTGAACGCCGACGGATCGGTGGCCGGGCGTGGCCCAGGTTTTGAAGAAAAACTGGTGTTTGCGCGCGTCCATCAAGCACAAGCAGCTATCAAAATAGAAGCAGACATGGCCCCCGAGAAAAGCCTGGAGGCCGACCTGTGGGACGCACTGGTGCTGGGCGTGCGCGACTACGTGGGCAAGAACGGCTTCCCCGGCGCGTTGCTGGGCCTGTCCGGCGGCATCGATTCAGCCCTGGTGCTGGCGATTGCCGTGGATGCGCTGGGCGCCGACAAGGTGCGCACGGTGATGATGCCGTCGCCCTACACGGCCGACATCAGCTGGATCGATGCGCGCGACATGGCCGAGCGCCTGGGCGTGCGTTACGACGAGATTTCCATCAAGCCCCAATTCGAGGCCTTCAAGGCCGCGCTGGCCAGCGACTTTGCGGGGCTGGCCGAGGACACAACCGAGGAGAACCTGCAGGCGCGCATCCGTGGCACGCTGCTCATGGCCTTGTCCAACAAGTTCGGCGCCATCGTGCTCACCACGGGCAACAAGAGCGAGATGTCCACGGGTTACTGCACGCTGTATGGCGACATGGCGGGTGGTTTTGCCGTCATTAAGGACGTTGCCAAGACGCGGGTGTTCGACTTGGCGCGCTGGCGCAACGCGAACGACCCGTACGGCACGGGCGCCAACCCGATCCCCGAGCGCATCATCACCCGCCCGCCCAGTGCCGAGTTGCGGCCTGACCAGAAGGACCAGGACAGCTTGCCGCCGTATGAAGTGCTCGACGCCATCGTGGCGCGCTACATGGAAAACGACGAGCCCATCGAATCCATCATCGCCAGCGGCTTTGCGCGCGCCGATGTGGAGCGGGTTACGCGGCTCATCAAGCTCAATGAGTACAAGCGCCGCCAGGCGCCCGTAGGGATTAGAGTGACACGCCGCAGCTTCGGCAAGGACTGGCGTTACCCTATCACCAATAAATTCCGCGCCTGACGGCGGTTTTCTGACCGTTCCGCCGTCGCGCCGCCTGCATTTTTCTATCTTTCACATCCTTCAGGAGACCCGCCATGAAAATGATCACCGCCGTCATCAAGCCCTTCAAGCTCGAAGAAGTCCGCGAAGCCCTGGCCGAGTGCGGCGTGACCGGCCTCACCGTGACTGAGGTGAAGGGTTTTGGCCGGCAGAAGGGCCACACCGAGCTGTATCGGGGCGCCGAGTACGTGGTGGACTTCCTGCCCAAGGTGAAGGTCGAGGTCGTGGTGAAGACCGAGGATGTGGACCGCTGCGTGGACGCCATCGTGAACGTGGCGCGCACCGGCAAGATCGGTGACGGCAAGATTTTTGTGACCGCCGTGGAGCGCGTGGTGCGTATCCGCACCGGAGACTTGGACGACGCAGCGGTCTGAGGGACCGAGAATGGCGGGTGCTGGGTCTGGCCTGAAGGGGCCAGGGCCACAAGCCATCGAGAATGCAAAAAGGGCGGATTCCTCATCCGCCCTTTTCTTTTTTGATGGGTGACCGCCTTGCCTGCAGTGTCAGATCACGTCACGCAGTGGTACAGGGGCGTGGTCGGGTCCTGCCGACTGCACCAGGGTGCGCAGCAGGCCCTCGGCGTCGGCAGAGGCGTGCAGCAGGCCCATCTGCCATTCGCCCATGAAGCCGCTGGCCACGCTTTGGTTCAGGAAGCCCATCAGTCCGTCGTAGTAGCCCGCCACATTGAGCAGGCCCAGGGGCTTGTCGTGGTAGCCCAGCTGGCGCCAGGTCCACACTTCAAACAGTTCTTCAAAAGTGCCGATCCCGCCGGGCAGGGCAATGAAGGCATCGCTGCGCTCGGCCATCATGGCCTTGCGCTCGTGCATGGTCTGCACGATGTGCAGCTCGTCGCATGCCCGGTTGGCCAGCTCCTTGTCCACCAGGGCCTGGGGGATCACGCCCACCACACGGCCACCGGCCTGGCGCGTGGCTTCGGCCACGGTGCCCATGAGCCCGCTGCGGCCCCCGCCATAGACGAGCTGGCCACCATGGCGGCCGATCCAGGTGCCCACGGCCGTTGCGGCTTCGGCAAAGGCGGGGTTCTCGCCGGGGCGCGAGCCGCAGTACACGCAGACGGAAAAAGCGGGTTCAGCCATGGGAAAACCTCTGAAAAACAGCCGCTGCCCAGATGCCGATGCACAGCAGCAGCGCCAGCAGCACGGCCGCGCTGCCCATGTCCTTGGCGCGCTTGGACAGGTCATGCCATTCGGGGCCGATGCGGTCGATGGCGGTCTCGATGCCCGTGTTGAGCAGCTCCACAATCATCACGATCACGACCGAGCCGGCGAGCAGCGCCACCTCGACCCAGCTGCGCCCCAGCCAGAGCGACAGCGGCAGCAGCACCATGGCGGCGATGGCTTCCTGGCGGAAGGCTTTTTCGTTCCAGCCCGCCCGCAGGCCTTCGATGGAATAACCTGCCGCGTGCCAGATGCGGTTCAGGCCTGTGCGAGCCTTTTGGGGGTTGGCAGGGGCTGCCGAAGGGGAGGGGGATGCAGACATGGGCTTATTTTTTGGGGAGTTCGTAGTGCACCAGCCGGGTGCCTGCCAAGGCGTCATGCCAGAACTGCCGTGTGGGGTGGAAGCGGCTCAAGATGGCCCAGATGGCGACCCAGCCGCCCAGCAGCACCAGCACTTCCAGTGCGGGCACGCCAAACATGTAGGCGGCCAGCGGAGGCAGGAACCATAGCCAGCTCAGCACATAGCGCAGCAGCGCGCGCGGCTGGGTGATGGGCTGGCCGTCCTGGCCCACCACGCGGATGTGCCAGGTCTTCTGGGCCAGGGTCTGGCCCTTGGCCCAGAACCAGGTGAAGTAGATGCCAAAAACTACAAACAGGAATGCCTGCAGCGCATGGCGGTTGTCCATGGCATTGCGGGTCTGGCTGAGCGTGCCAAACAGGTAGCCCGCGATGAACACCACGCCGAACATCAGCATGCCCTCATAGAGCCAGCAGGCCATGCGTCGCCACAGGTTGGGTGCCGGGGCTTCGGCCAGGGGGGCAGGGGTGGTGCGGGCGTCAGCCTGCGAAGAGTGGGGGGAGGGCGATGCGGACATTCCAGGTGTCAGGCCCGTCGGGGCCGGGCAGGTTGCAAACCTACTGAGGATACAGGCCTGAGGTGTCGGGGGTGACGGGTTGGGGGGCGGCGGTGGCTGGCGGTTCGGTCGTGCCTGTGCCCAGCGGGGGCAGCGCGGCGGGCACCGCTACCGGCACGGCCACGGGCGCGGTTTCTACCCCGGTGGACATGGAGGCAGCGCTGGCGGGCGATGGCGACGGGGCCACTGCCGGTGAGGGCATGGGCGTCACGGGGGCGGCCACCCGGGGCGTGTGTTCGGCGACGGGCGGAATCTTGGGCGCATTCGGGCGGCTGGGGTTGGCCTCGGTGGCTGCAGGCACCTGGGCCAGCTTCTTGGGTGACACGGGGCGTAGCGCCGTGGCCGCGCCAGCGGGTTTGGGAACGGCCCGAGCGGCCAGTGCACTGCGCTCTTCCTCCGACAGGGCCTGGTAGGCCTCCCACTGCGCGCGCTTGTCATCCCGCGCCAGCCGGTTGGTGACGGCGTAGTTGAGCCGCGCCTGGTTGCGCTGCTGGGCACTCAGGCTGGCCCAGTCAGTGATGCGGTCGTGGAACTTTTTTTGCTCCTCTTCCGACAGGCTGGAATAGTTGGACGCCAGGGTCAGCCACCGGCGTTTTTGTGCCTCACTGATCAGTGCCCAGCGCTCGGCCAGCGGATACAGGGCCAGCTTCTGGGATGTGTTCAGGGTTTCCCAGCCCGGGCCCGATTCGATCTGGGGCTGCAGCGCAGTGCCAGAAGCTACTGGCGTGCGCGCGTTGTTGGGGCTGGCGACGGCAGCTTCTGCGCCGGCAGGCAATAAAGTGCCGGGGGCCATGCGCATCTGCATCCACACTTGGCCTCCTGCGGCTGTGAACGCGCCCAGAAGCGCCAAAGCCAGCACATAGGCTGGCAAAGGGGTGGGAGCGTCGGGGGGGTGTGGGGGCATGCAGTCCGGTTTTGGGCAGTTCAGTTGGACTGCGCAGAGGTCTTGAGGAATTGTACGAAGCCTGGATCGGCATAGGCTGCCGGTGGCAGGTCGTCGGTCAGCAGGGCGGCATCCACCTCTGCCACATCATTGGCGCTGCGCTCGTCCTGGGCGGTGTTGATGACCACGAGACCCACCACCAGGGCCAGCAGGGGAACTGCTGACACCAGGGCATTCCACCATCCGCCGCCCTCGCCACCACGGCCCAGGGTGGCTGTGTTGCCAGCACCCAGCACCACCGCAGCTGGCGCCGTGCGCCGGACGGGGGCGGTGACCTTGCGTTTGGCCAGAGCCTGCATGCGCGAGGCGCGCAAGCGCTCAGTGATGTCGTAGGGCAATTCGGCCGTGCCGCTGGACAAGCGGGCCGTCACGCGCAGCGCAAAACGCTCGGCTGCTGCTTCGGCGGAGATCGTTGGTTGCTGTGTGGTGTTTTTCATGGCTCGATTCCTTTGGCCTTCAGTGCCTTGCTGAGGGTTTGGATGGCGCGAAAGCAATGTGTTTTGACACTGCCCTCCGAGCAGCCCATGGCGGCTGCCGTTTCTGCTACATCCATTTCTTCCCAATAACGCATGAGGAATGCTTCCCGTTGACGTGGCGGCAATTCGGCGATTTCGGCTTCGATCCCATGAAATATCTGGGCCCTGCGGGTGAGGTCTTCAGCACTTTCGGCCCTGTCGCCATCATCGGGGCCAGAATAGGCTTCCAGCAAATCAAAATCCATGCCATCGTCGCCCGGCCCTTCGAAGTCGCTCATGCTCGAAAACAGTGCATTGCGTGTCTTTTGGCGCCGAAACCAGTCCAGCGTGCAGTTGGACAGTATGCGCTGGTACAGCATGGGCAGCTCTGCCGCAGGCTTGTCCCCGTAGTGCTCGGCCAGCTTGAGCATGCTGTCCTGCACGATGTCCAGCGCCGCTTCCTCATTGCGAACATGGTAGAGCGAGCGCTTGAAGGCGCGCTTTTCTACACTTTTGAGGAAGTCGGAGAGTTCTTGTTCGGTTGCCAAGAGACGGGGCGGTCCGGGGTGGGGGTGCAGAAAACGCCGCAAATTGTGGCTGTCTGGCACCGTAAAGCCTGTGATTATCGCATCTGCAGGGGTTTTTTTGGGCTGGGGTGGGTTTCGAGTGTGTTGCAGTGCGATAATGACGGCTGCAATTCAAAAGGCAAACGGGTCACGGTCCGGCGGGCAATCATCTCGCTCATGTCCTTGGCCTCAAGTTCCAAGCTGGCTTCACAAGAGCGCGTGCGAGGAGCACCCAAGGTTTTTCGTCAGAGAAATTCACAAAGGTTCATCGATCATGGAAATCTCCAAGGCTGAGCTCAGCTCCGCAGCCGCTGCAACGCAGGGCAACACATCCCACGCTTCCGGCTCGCAAGACCTCATGGGGTCTGAGATCCTCATCAAGTCGCTCCAGGCCGAGAACGTCCAGTACATCTGGGGCTACCCCGGTGGCGCCGTTCTCTACATCTACGACGCGCTCTACAAGCAAGACACCATTCAGCACGTGCTGGTTCGCCACGAACAGGCCGCCGTGCACGCTGCCGACGGCTACGCACGCGCCACGGGTGAAGTGGGTGTTGCGCTTGTCACGTCTGGCCCAGGCCTCACCAACGCGGTTACGGGCATTGCCACGGCGTACATGGACAGCATTCCGATGGTGATCATTTCCGGCCAGGTGCCTACGCCTGCGATCGGGCTGGATGCCTTCCAGGAGTGCGATACGGTCGGTATCACCCGCCCCATCGTCAAGCACAACTTCCTCGTCAAGGATCCGCGTGATCTGGCCGCGACGATGAAAAAGGCCTTCCACATTGCCCGCACCGGCCGCCCCGGTCCCGTGGTGGTGGACGTGCCCAAGGACGTGTCTTTCAAGAAGGTGCCTTACACCGGCTACCCCACGAGCGTGGAAATGCGCTCGTACAACCCGGTGCGCAAGGGCCATGGCGGCCAGATTCGCAAAGCACTGCAGTTGCTGCTGGCGGCCAAGCGCCCCTACATCTACACCGGTGGCGGCGTATTGCTGGGCAACGCTACCAACGAGCTGCGTACGCTGGTGGACATGCTGGGCTATCCGGTCACCAACACGCTGATGGGCCTGGGTGCCTACCCCGCGTCGGACCGAAAGTTCCTGGGCATGCTGGGCATGCACGGCACCATCGAAGCCAACAATGCCATGCAGAACTGCGACGTGCTGCTGGCCGTGGGTGCCCGGTTTGACGACCGCGTGATCGGCAACCCCAAGCACTTTGCACAGAACGACCGCAAGATCATCCACGTCGATATCGACCCGTCGAGCATCTCCAAGCGCGTGAAGGTGGACATTCCGATCGTCGGCGACGTGAAGGACGTGCTCACCGAGCTGATCTCTATGATCCGCGAGAGCAGCACAAAGCCCGATTCGGGCGCTCTGGCCGCTTGGTGGGACACCATCGAGGGCTGGCGCAAACGTGAGTGCCTGAAGTACAGCATGGGCAGCCCCGACGTCATCAAGCCCCAGTACGTGGTCGAAACGCTGTGGAACATGACCAAGGACGCTGACACCTACATCACGTCCGACGTGGGCCAGCACCAGATGTGGGCCGCGCAGTACTATCGTTTTGACGAGCCGCGCCGCTGGATCAACTCCGGTGGCCTGGGCACCATGGGCGTGGGCATCCCCTACGCCATGGGCATCAAGCTGGCCAAGCCGCAGTCTGAGGTGTTCTGCATCACCGGCGAAGGCTCGGTGCAGATGAATATCCAAGAACTGTCCACCTGTCTGCAGTACAACACGCCGATCAAGATCTGCTCGCTGAACAACCGCTACCTGGGCATGGTGCGCCAGTGGCAGGAGATCGAGTACTCCGGCCGATACAGCCACAGCTACATGGACGCTTTGCCCAACTTCGTGAAGCTGGCCGAGGCCTATGGCCATGTGGGCATGCTGATCGAGCGTCCTCAGGATGTGGAGCCCGCGCTGCGCGAGGCCCGCAAGCTCAAGGACCGCACGGTGTTCATGGACTTCCGCACCGACCCCACCGAGAACGTGTTCCCGATGGTGCAGGCCGGCAAGGGCATCACCGAAATGTTGCTGGGGTCGGAAGACCTTTGACAAGCTAAATCGGCCTTCTGCGCCTGTCTATCAAGCGCTGGTAGCTATCAATTTGGTAGCTTTCACTTTTTGACGAATCTATTGCCTGCCAAGCCTGCGCATTACCGTGCGCAGGGGAGGGCAGCGAAAAGAGGAATCTCTTCATCATGAAACACATCATTGCTGTCTTGCTGGAAAACGAGCCTGGTGCTCTTTCCCGTGTCGTGGGTCTGTTCTCTGCCCGTGGCTACAACATCGAATCGCTCACCGTGGCGCCCACCGAGGATGCATCGCTGTCGCGCATGACCATCCAAACCACGGGCTCCGACGACGTGATCGAACAGATCACCAAGCACCTGAACCGCCTCATCGAGGTCGTGAAAGTGGTGGACCTCACCGAAGGCGCCTACACCGAGCGCGAGCTCATGATGGTGAAGGTGCGCGCTGTGGGCAAGGAGCGTGAGGAGATGAAGCGCATGGCCGACATCTTCCGTGGCCGCATCATCGACGTGACCGAGAAGAGCTACACCATCGAGCTCACGGGCGACCAGTCCAAGAACGATGCGTTCCTGCAAGCTATTGACCGCACGGCCATTCTGGAAACCGTGCGCACGGGTGCCAGCGGCATCGGCCGCGGCGAGCGCATTTTGCGCGTGTAAGACAATTCACCCCGTTTTTCCTATTTCAACCCCCCAACAACGCATTTCAACCGGAGCGACCCATGAAAGTTTTCTACGACAAAGACACCGACCTGAGCCTGATCAAGGGCAAGACCGTGGCCATCATCGGCTACGGCTCGCAGGGCCATGCCCACGCACAAAACCTGAACGACAGCGGCGTGAAGGTCGTGGTCGGCCTGCGCAAGGGTGGTGCATCGTGGGACAAGGTTGGCAAGGCCGGCCTGAACGTGCTGGAAGTCAACGATGCTGTGAAGGCCGCCGACGTGGTTATGATCCTGCTGCCTGACGAAGACATCGCAGCCGTCTACAAGAACAACGTGGAACCCAACATCAAGCAAGGCGCTTCGCTGGCCTTTGCCCACGGTTTCAACGTGCACTACAACCAGGTCGTGCCCCGCGCTGACCTGGACGTGTGGATGGTTGCCCCCAAGGCCCCCGGCCACACCGTGCGCAACACCTACACCCAAGGTGGCGGCGTGCCCCACCTGGTCGCTGTGCACCAGGACAAGTCCGGCAAGGCCCGTGACCTGGCCCTGAGCTACGCAGCTGCCAACGGCGGCGGCAAGGCTGGCATCATCGAGACCAACTTCAAGGAAGAAACCGAGACCGACCTGTTCGGCGAACAAGCCGTGCTGTGCGGCGGTGCCGTTGAGCTGATCAAGATGGGTTACGAAACCCTGGTCGAAGCTGGCTACGCTCCTGAAATGGCTTATTTCGAGTGCTTGCACGAGCTCAAGCTCATCGTGGACCTGATCTACGAAGGCGGCATTGCCAACATGAACTACTCGATCTCGAACAACGCCGAGTACGGCGAGTACGTGACGGGCCCTGAAGTGATCAACGAGCAGTCGCGCGCCGCCATGCGCAACGCCCTGAAGCGCATCCAGAACGGTGACTACGCCAAGATGTTCATCCAGGAAGGCCGCCTGAACTACCCGTCGATGACGGCCCGCCGCCGCAACACGGCCGACCACAGCATCGAGAAGGTGGGCAGCCAGCTGCGCGCCATGATGCCCTGGATCGCCAAGAACAAGCTGGTGGACCAGACCCGCAACTGATACTTCCGAGCGAAGCATCCCCAAGGCCACTTCGGTGGCCTTTTTTGTTGCCGGGTGCGCCGGTGTGCAGGCGCTACACTGCGGCCTTCGCCTTGTGTGCGTGTGGGGGCCTTTGTGCGCCGCAGGCTGGCGGAAAATACTATAAATTCAGTAGCGACTTGCACTTGATAGGCGGGCGCTGGAGGTCTTTTTTGATGCATGACGGCAATGAATCCACCGACAACCCTGGTGTGATGGTGCGCAAACGGCGCAAGGGCATCTACATCCTGCCCAACCTGTTCACGCTGGCGGCTTTGTTCGGGGGGTTTTATTCCATCGTCATGGCCATGAATGGCCGTTTCGACATGGCGGCGGTGGGTGTGTTCTGTGCGATGGTGCTCGACAGCCTCGATGGGCGAGTGGCCCGCATGACCAACACCCAAAGTGCGTTTGGTGAGCAGATGGACTCGTTGTCCGACATGGTGTCGTTTGGCGCGGCGCCCGCGCTGATTGCCTACGAGTGGTCGCTGCAGGGCCTGGGGCGCTGGGGCTGGATTGCCGCTTTTGTGTACTGTGCATGTGCGGCTCTGAGGCTGGCACGCTTCAACGTGAATACGGGCGTGGTGGACAAGCGTTACTTCCAGGGTCTGCCTTCGCCTGCAGCCGCTGCACTGGTGGCTGGCTTCATCTGGCTGATGACGGAGCTGGGAGTGCGCCCAGGTGAGGACTCCTGGCTCACCTGGTCGCAGATCACCTGGATCATGTTCGCCTTCACGCTGTATTCGGGGCTGACCATGGTCACCAATGTGCCGTTCTACAGCTTCAAGGACGTGCAGATGAAAAAGAGCGTGCCCTTTGCCGCCATCGTGCTGATTGCGCTGGGCATTGCCGTCATCAATATCCACCCGCCCATCGTGCTGTTTGGTGTGTTCGTTTTTTATGGCCTGTCTGGCTACGCGGTGTATGCCTGGCGCAAGGCCAAGGGCCAACACAGCAGCGTGATCAGCACCTCCACGGATGAGCCCGACGAACGCGGGTTGCACAAGTGAGCATCGCCGCCGCTGCGGCGCAGTTGTGCTACATTGCGTGGCATGAACACGTTTGCGCTGGCTCTACTGCTACCTCCCCACGGGCGGAGACGGTAGGCGCACGCGCACACTTTTTCCACAAAGGCCCGTATGCACCCGCAACGGGCCTTTTGTTTTGGGCGCCAGATTTTTGACATTGCGGGCCCCACCCACCGATACCAGGAGAACAACATGGCTGACAAACTGATCATTTTTGACACCACCTTGCGCGATGGTGAGCAGTCCCCCGGCGCTTCGATGACCAAGGACGAGAAGCTGCGCATCGCACGCCAGCTCGAACGCCTGAAGGTGGATGTGATCGAGGCCGGTTTTGCCGCCAGCTCCAACGGCGATTTCGAGGCGGTGCAAGCCATTGCCAACGCTATCAAGGATTCGACGATCTGCTCGCTCTCGCGCGCCAACGACCGCGACATCTCGCGTGCGGCCGAAGCACTGAAAGGCGCTAACAGCGCGCGCATCCACACGTTCATCGCCACCAGCGCGTTGCACATGGAAAAGAAGCTGCGCATGACGCCCGAGCAGGTGCTGGAGCAGGCCAAGCAATCTGTGCGTTTTGCGCGCAATCTTGTGGCCGACATCGAGTTCAGCCCCGAAGACGGCTACCGCAGCGACCCAGACTTCCTCTGCCGCGTGCTGGAAGCCGTGATCGCCGAAGGCGCCACCACCATCAATGTGCCTGACACCGTGGGCTATGCCGTGCCCGAGCTGTACGGCAACTTCATCAAGACGCTGCGCGAACGCATTCCTAACAGCGACAAGGCGATCTGGTCTGTGCACTGCCACAACGACCTGGGCATGGCCGTGGCGAACTCGCTGGCGGGTGTGAAAATTGGCGGTGCACGCCAGGTGGAGTGCACTATCAACGGCCTGGGCGAGCGCGCTGGCAACTGCTCGCTCGAAGAGATCGTGATGGCCGTGAAGACCCGCAAGGATTATTTTGGCCTCGATCTGGGTATCGATACCCAGCACATTGTTGCCGCCAGCCGCATGGTGAGCCAGACCACGGGTTTTGTGGTGCAGCCCAACAAGGCCGTGGTGGGTGCCAATGCGTTTGCGCACGCCAGCGGTATTCACCAGGATGGCGTGCTCAAGGCCCGCGATACCTACGAGATCATGCGCGCCGAGGATGTGGGCTGGAGTGCCAACAAGATCGTGCTGGGCAAGCTCAGCGGCCGCAACGCCTTCAAGCAGCGTCTGCAGGAGCTGGGTGTGCAGCTCGACAGCGAAACCGAAATCAACGTCGCCTTCGCCAAGTTCAAGGAGCTGGCTGATCGCAAGAGCGAGATTTTTGATGAGGACATCCTGGCGTTGGTCAGCGATGAGAGCGTGACGGCCGAAAAGGAACAGTACGGCTTTGTCTCGCTGTTCCAGCAAAGCGAAACCGGCGAGCAGCCCCGTGCACGGATTGTTTTCACCGTCGATGGGCAAGAGGTGCGCAGCGAATCCGAGGGCAATGGTCCTGTGGATGCTTCGCTCAAGGCCATCGAGTCGCATGTCAAGAGCGGTGCCGAGATGGTGCTCTATTCGGTGAATGCGATCAGCGGCTCGACCGAGAGCCAGGGCGAGGTGACGGTGCGCTTGCAGAACAGCGGCCGGGTTGTGAATGGCGTGGGAGCAGATCCTGATATCGTTGTCGCTTCCGCCAAGGCCTACCTGAGCGCCCTGAACAAGTTACAAAGTAAAGCCGACCGGGTGGCCGCCCAGGGCTGAGTGATCGATTTATAATTTCACTCACTTTCTGGGAAAGTCGCGCAAGGTATTGATCTTGCGCGACTTTTTTTGATTCTGTACACTGCTCAACACTTATTACCGTTTGGAGCACTTTGATGCACCATCGCCACCGCTCTGCAGTGACCCGTTTTTTCCAGTTTTTGGGCTTTGCCGTTGTGAGTGCGGCCCTCGTCAGCCCCCTCGCACATGCGGGTGAGCAGAAAAAGGCTGTACCTAAAAAGCAGCAGGTGAGTTCGGCAAACACCAAGCGTGCGGTGGCGCCGCGTAAGGTAGCGGCCGGCACCAATGCCAAGGCTGTGCGGGTTACCGCCAAAACGGCAAAGGCACCCACCCGGGTCGCATTTGTGCCAGCCAAGCAGTCGTTTGGCCAAATCGCGGGCCTGCATGAAGTCAATGACCCGCTGGATCTCAAATCCAGCGTGGCGCTGGTGATGGATCAGGACACGCACGAGGTTTTGCTCAGTAAAAACGACCATGCCGTGTTGCCCATTGCATCCCTGACCAAGCTCATGACCGGCATGCTCATTTCCCAGGCCAAGTTGCCCATGGATGAGCCTTTGACGATCACCCAGGACGATGTGGACACTGAAAAAGGCAGCCGTTCACGCCTGACGGTCGGGACCACCCTCACGCGCGGTGAAATGCTGCACCTGGCACTCATGTCCAGCGAGAACCGCGCGGCGCATGCGTTGGGCCGCACGTATCCGGGCGGGCTGGAGGTTTTTGTTGCTCAGATGAATGCCAAGGCCCGTCTGCTGGGAATGACTGATACGCGGTATGTGGAGCCCACCGGGTTGTCCAGCCGCAACCAGTCCAGTGCGCGCGATCTGGCAACTTTGGTTAACGTGGCCCACGGCGATCCATTGTTGCGGGAACTCTCCACGTCGCCGGGTTATGAGGTGGCTGTGGGGCGCAAAACTCTGCAATACAACAACACCAACGGTCTTGTGAAGAATCCCACCTGGGATATTGGCCTGCAAAAAACCGGCTATATCTCCGAGGCGGGGCGTTGCCTTGTCATGCAGGCCCAGGTGGCTGGGCGCAAGCTGATCATGGTGTTCCTGGATTCGGCAGGCAAGTTCAGCCGGTTGGGAGACGCAGAACGTGTGCGCCAATGGGTCGAGTCCACACCCACACTGGCTGCGCCTTTGCATTCTGCCCGGGGTGGTAACGGCTGAAAATCTGGCGAGCCTCCAGGCTTGAAAAAACACCCGATAGGCGAACGGCTTATCGGGTGTTTTTTGTTCTGGCTCCAGCGGGTGGAGTGGCTGCCTTCAAACCGCGAAGACTAGCGGAAGTCGGTTTGACCGCCACTGCTTGCCGCATCATGGCTGGTGTCGGCAGTGGACACATGCCCCAGTGCCAGGGATATTTCGTTGGCGGTGGCCTGCAGCTTGGGCATCCAGCCTTCGTCCAGCCGATCAGCGGGGGCGGAAATGGACAAGCCGGCCACGAGCTTGCCCTGGTCGTCATACACCCCTGCAGCCATGCAGCGCACTCCAAGCTCCAGCTCTTCGTTGTCTCGGGCAATGCCGTACTGGCGTGCTTTGGCCAGTTCTCGCTCCAGCACCGGCAACTGGGTGATGCTGTTGCGAGTGTGGCCCGCCAGGCCGGTGCGCGTGGCATAGGCGCGAACACGCTGGGGGTCGTCCAGCGCCAGAAAAAGCTTGCCGGTGGATGTGAGGTGCAAAGGGGCTCGGCCCCCGATAGCGCGCACCACCTGCATGCCCGAGCGTTCGCTGTAGGCGCGCTCCACATACACAATCTCGTCCCCCTGGCGCATGCTCAGGTTGACGGGTTGCTGGATCAGCTTGTGCAGGTTGCGCATGGGGGTCAGGGCCGCATCGCGCACGCTCAGCCGCGCCTTGACCAGGTTGCCCAGTTCCAACAGCCGCATGCCCAACCGGTAGCTGCCTGACTCCGGGCGGTCTACGAATCGGCCGATGGTCAGGTCGTTCAGGATGCGGTGGGTGGTGGACGGATGCAGGCCCGTCTTTTCACTGATTTCTTTCAGCGAGATTGCATCTTCACGGGAGGCCAGCACATCGATCAGCGTAAACATGCGCTCCAGCACCTGGACGCTGGGTTTGACGGGAATGCTGGGATCGATTTTTTTCATGGGCGGCAGTGAAGCAAAAGCCGCTGCATCTTACCTTGTGAAATGTTGCCAGGTGTTCAGGCGCTGCGGGGTGGGGGCGCATCTGTGCGGTGCCACTGGCCCTCCGTGCGGATCTCGTGCGGATGAAAGCGGGCCTTGTAGTTCATTTTGGGGCTGGCCTCGATCCAGTAGCCCAGGTACACATGGGGCAAGCCCAGCGAACGCGCCTGTTCGATTTGCCAGAGAACGTTGTAGGTGCCGTAGCTGCAATGAGGCTCGGGCTCATAGAAGGTGTAGACCGCCGACAAGCCGTCATCGAGCACATCCAGGATGGAGACCATCTTCAGTGCGCCGGGCTCCCCTGACGCGTCGGTCTCCCGAAACTCCACCAGCCGCGAGTTGACGCGGCTTTGCAGGAGAAACTGGGTGTACTGGTCAATGCTGTCATGGTCCATGCCCCCGCCTGCATGGCGCCCGTTCTGATAGCGCAGGTAGAGCTGGTAGTGCTCTGGCACGAAACACAGACGCAGCACGCGGGCTTGCAATTTCGCATGGCGGGCGGCGGCTCGCCGCTGGCTGCGATCGGGTGTGAATTCGTTGGCCAGCACCCGCAGCGGCGTGCACGCCTGGCACCCGTCGCAGTAGGGGCGGTAGGTAAACATGCCGCTGCGGCGAAAACCTTTGGCGACCAGGTCAGAGTACAGGTCGCTCTGGATCAGGTGGCTGGGCGTTGCGACCTGCGATCGCGCCTGCCTGTCCGGCAGGTAACTGCAGGGATAGGGGGCTGTCGCGTAGAACTGCAGGGTTTGCAGAGGGAGGTCGTTGAGTTGCGTCATGCCTTGGGGGCCAGAGTGGGCAGCAGCGCGTTCCAGTATACGGGGTCGAATGCCCAGGTAAGAGGGGGTTCGTTGCGAGCCCTCTCGACGTGTGCAAGGAACTCGGTGCGGGCGATTTCGCGCCCTCCGAGGAAGGCCAGGTGCCCGGTGTTCTGCTGGCAATCGATCATGCTTACTCCGTGGTGGCGGCACAGTGCCACCAGGGCGGAGAGGGCGATCTTGGATGCGTCGGTGGCGTGGGCAAACATGGATTCGCCAAACACAGCCCGGCCCAGCGCCACGCAATACAGGCCGCCGGCCAGCTCGCCATGAATCCAGGTCTCAACACTGTGGGCATGGCCTGCCGCATGCAACCGGGTGTAGGCCTCGACCATCTCCGGCACGATCCAGGTCCCTGCTTGCCCCTCGCGCTCCTTGGAGGCGCATGCGGTGATGACCTCCTTGAATGCGTGGTCCACCCGGATTTCGCAGTGGTCTTGTGTGCGGAAGGTCTGCAGCGTCTTGCGGAGGGATCGGTGCAGCCGGAACTCTGAAACGGGTAGCACCATGCGCGGATCTGGTGCCCACCACAGGATGGGTTGCCCCGGTCCGTACCAGGGAAAGGTACCTTGTGCGTATGCGGCGCACAGGTGGAGGACATCCAGGGCGCCCCCAGCGGCCAGCAGGCCGGGCGCGGGGTCATCATGCCCCCAGGCGGTGGCTGGTGCAGGGAAGGGGTCTTCGGTTTCCAGCCAGGGCAATTGCGGGGGCATGGTGGCAAAACGCAAAGACACCATTGTCTGGCATGTGGTCGGCGATGGACCGGGGTGCCGAGGGCAAAAAAAATCCCTGCACCGGATGGCGGTGCAGGGATTCTGATTGGCTCCTCGACCTGGGCTCGAACCAGGGACCTACGGATTAACAGTCCGGCGCTCTACCGACTGAGCTATCGAGGAATAATCGGTACGTAAACTCGGTATGTAAAAGGCCCCGCTTCACTCATGCAGGGCCTGCAAATTCTTGGCTCCTCGACCTGGGCTCGAACCAGGGACCTACGGATTAACAGTCCGGCGCTCTACCGACTGAGCTATCGAGGAACAAGACTTAGATTATATACACAAAAATCAGCTCAAAACTCGTTTGTAGTGGGTTTGTGCAATCGGCCTGATTTTCTTTGTCGCGCGGCGCGGGCACGACCCTTGTTCTTTCATGATGGCTCGGGTCGGCGCCACAGCCACGCCAGCACGCAGGCCATGCACCCGATGGCCATTGCCACGATCCATGGGCGCGACACTGTCAGCAGCAGGACTACGGCACTCAAGGACATCACGAGTGCTGCGCTCCATTTGGCGCGGCGGCTGACCTTGCCTCCCTGTGCCCAGTTGCGCAGCAAGGGGCCAAACAGCCGGTGGTGCCAGAGCCAGCGGTACAGCCGTGGCGAGCTGCGGGCAGCCGCCCATGCCGCCATGAGGATGAACACGGTGGTGGGCAGGCCGGGAACAACCACGCCGATGGCCCCCATCACCAGGCACAACACGGCGAAGGCCTGTAGCAGCCAGCGCACGGGCCAGGGCAGGGGGCGTGGCGAGGGTTCGGGGGGCTCGCCCAAGGGGTCTTCAGGAGGCATGGTAGCCATGGGCATATTGTGAACGGGCTTGCAGGTTGCCCTGCTGCGCAATGGCCGCCCGCACGCTATGCTGCATGCGCCCCATACGCCAGCGCGCATCTGCGCGCCCGCTTTTGCAGAGATTTTTCATCCGATGACCATCCACACCATCCTGAAGATGGGCGACCCGCGCTTGCTGCGCATTGCCCAGCCCGTGACCGAGTTTGACACTGACGCCCTGCATCTTCTCGTGCGGGACATGTTCGACACCATGCGATCCGTCAACGGGGCAGGCCTGGCGGCGCCCCAGATTGGTGTGGACTTGCAGCTGGTGATTTTTGGCTCCAACGACCGCAATCCGCGCTACCCGGACCGGCCGCTGGTGCCCCCGACCGTGCTGTTGAACCCGGTCATCACCCCCTTGGGTGATGCAGAGGAGGAGGACTGGGAGGGCTGCCTGTCCGTGCCGGGCCTGCGTGGCAAGGTGCCGCGCTGGTCACGTATCCGCTATACAGGCTTTGACCCCTATGGCGACCCCATCGACCGCACGGTGGAAGGCTTCCATGCCCGCGTGGTGCAGCATGAATGCGACCACCTCATCGGCAAACTGTACCCGATGCGGGTGCGGGACTTCACGCAGTTCGGGTTCACCGAAGTGCTGTTTCCCGACATTGGAGCTGCGGAAGACGACTGAAGCGACCGGCCGTCGGGTGCCGCGCGTCAGCGGACAGCGGCACCCATGGAGTCCGTCAGGACGATAGCTCGCGCAGCAGTTCGGTCTCGATCTGGATCTGGCGCGCGTTGTTCTGCAGCTCGGGGCCCTGGATGAGGAAGGTGTCTTCCACCCGCTCACCCAGGGTGCTGACCTTGGCCAGTTGCACGCTCAGGTGGTGCTGCGCCAGGATGCGTGCCACCAGATACAGCAGGCCCGCACGGTCGCTGGCAGAGATGGCCAGTAGCCAGCGCTGCGCTTTTTCGTCGGGCCGCAGGGTCACGCGGGGGGCGACCGGGAAGCTCTTGACCCGGCGCGAGACCCGCTTGCGCGCGGGCTCCGGCAGCGGGCCGCCTTCCTCGATCACACGCATCAGGTCGCTCTCGACCATGTGGGTCAGCTCGCGGTAGTGCCCGGGCTGTTCGGACGCGGAAGAGGCCACCACCTGGAAGGTATCCAGCGCGTAGCCGTTGTTGGCGGTATGCACGCGTGCATCGAGGATGCTGAAGCCCACGCGGTCGAAGTAGCCACAGATGCGCGCAAACAGGTCGGCCTGGTCGGCGGCGTAAACCATCACCTGCAGCCCGTCACCTGCCAGCGACTGGCGGGCACGCACCACTGGTTTGGCGGTGCCCACGTGGCGCGACAGATGGCGTGTGTGCCAGGCAATGTCGGCGGCGTCGTGGCGCATGAAGTAGCTCACGTCGAGCGTGGCCCACAGGGCCTTGTGGGCCTCGAACGGCAGCGCGTTGAGCGCCAGCAGCACCAATGCCTCGCGCTTGCGGGCCTCGATCTCGGCGGCTGCATCGGGGGCGCGGCCGCCCAGGGTGCGCAGCGTAGCGCGGTACAGGTCTTCCAGCAGCTTGCCCTTCCAGGCGTTCCAGACCTTGGGGCTGGTGCCTCGGATGTCCGCCACGGTGAGCAGGTACATGGCCGTGAGGTTGCGCTCATTGCCCACGCGGCGTGCAAATGCGGCGATCACATCCGGGTCGCTCAGGTCCTGCTTTTGCGCTACGGTGCTCATGGTCAGGTGTTCGCGCACCAGAAACTCGATGAGCCGGGCGTCTTCGCGGTCCACACCATGCTGGCGGCAAAAGCGCCGCACTTCTTCGGCGCCGATCTGCGAATGGTCGCCGCCGCGCCCCTTGCCAATGTCATGGAACAGCGCCGCTACATACAGGATCCAGGGCTTGTCCCAGCCTGCAGCCAGCTGCGAGCAGAACGGGTACTCGTGCGCATGTTCGGCCATGAAGAAACGGCGCACATTGCGCAGCACCATCAGGATGTGCTGGTCCACCGTGTAGACGTGGAACAGGTCGTGCTGCATCTGCCCCACGATGCGGCGGAATGGCCACAGGTAGCGCCCCAGCACCGATGTCTGGTTCATCAGCCGCATGGCGTGGGTGATGCCTGAGGGCTGCTGCAGGATGCGCATGAAGGCATCGCGGTTGACCGGGTCGCGGCGGAAGGCGCTGTCCATCACGCCGCGTGCGTTGTACAGCGCACGCAAAGTGCGCGCCGACAGGTCCTTGAGCCCCACGGTGGTCTGGTAGAGCAGAAAGGTTTCCAGGATCGTGTGCGGGTCGCGGGTGTAGAGGTCGTCGCTGGCCACTTCGATGAGGCCCGCCTTCTCGAAGAATCTCTCGTTGATGGGGCGCGGCTCGTGCGTCGATGGGTTCAGGCGCTCTTCGATGTTCAGCAGCAGGATCTGGCTGAGCTGCGACACCGCCTTGGCGGCCCAGTAGTAGCGGCGCATCAGGCTTTCGCTGGCTCGCATGGGCAGGCGCGAGCCATCGGGCGCCTGCGAGCGGTAGCCGAACGATTCGGCTACGGCCGTCTGCAGGTCGAACACCAGGCGGTCTTCGTGCCTCCCGGCCGCCGCATGCAGGCGGGCCCGGATCAGGCACAGCAGCGCCTCGTTGCGCTCGATCTGGCGCACTTCAAAGGCGGTGGCCATGCCGCTGGCGGCCAGTTCCTTCCAGTTGCGGCCCAGTCCGGCGGCCTGTGAGACCCACAGGATCATCTGCAGGTCGCGCAGCCCACCGGGCGACTCCTTGCAGTTGGGCTCCAGCGAGTAGGGCGTGTTCTCGTACTTGTTGTGGCGCTGGCGCATTTCCAGGGTCTTGGCGACCAGGAAGGCCTGGGGATTCATTTGCGCGCGGTACTGGCGCTGGAATTCGGCAAACAGTGCGGCATTGCCGCACACCAGCCGCGATTCGAGCAGCGAGGTCTGCACCGTGACATCACCCGCGCTTTCGGCCAGGCACTCGGCCACGGTGCGCACGCTCGACCCGATCTCCAGGCCCGTGTCCCAGCAACTGCCAATGAAGCCTTCCAGCTTTGCACGCAAGGCGCTGCCGGCCTCGGGCGCCGCGCCGTCGGGCAGCAGCAGCAGGACATCGACATCGGAATAGGGGAACAGTTGGTCGCGCCCGAAGCCGCCCACTGCCACCAGGGCCATGTCGTCGGGCAGCTGGGCGCGTTGCCACAGGGTCTGCAGCAGGTTGCCCGCCAGTGACGACAGCTTGCGCAGCAGCACGCGGATGCCGCGTGTTGATGCGCCGGTGGCTTTCATGGCCGCCAGCAGGGCGGCCTTGTCGCTGCGGTAGGCGTCGCGCAGGGCATGGAGTTCAGTCATGGTCGGTAAGTATCGTGGGAGGCCATGAAAAAGCCATGCAAGAGTTGTGCAAGCGGCTGCCTGGTGCGCGGGAGCGGGTGGCCCCGCAGTCGCCTCAGGTCTTGGTGGCTGTCACAAAGGGTGGCAGCGGGGGCGAGCCCGCTGACAGCGTCATCACCTCGTACCCCGTCTCCGTGACCAGCACCGTGTGCTCCCACTGGGCCGACAGGCTGTGGTCCTTGGTCACGATGGTCCAGCCGTCGTTGCCGTGTTCCTTCACCTCGCGGCGGCCCGCGTTGATCATGGGCTCGATGGTGAAGACCATGCCGGGCTCCAGCTTTTCGAGTGTGCCGGGGCGGCCGTAGTGCAGCACCTGGGGTTCTTCGTGGAACTTCTTGCCGATGCCGTGGCCGCAGAACTCGCGCACGATGGAGAAGCCCTGCGCTTCTGCGAACTTCTGGATCGCGTGGCCGATATCACCCAGGTGGGCGCCGGGCTTGACCTGCACGATGCCGTGCCACATCGCATCGAACGTGATGGCGGTGAGCCGCTTGGCGGCAATCGAGCACTCGCCGATCATGTACATGCGGCTGTTGTCGCCGTACCAGCCATCCTTGGTGATCACGGTCACGTCCACGTTGACGATATCGCCCTTCTTGAGCGGCTTGTCGTTGGGGATGCCGTGGCACACCACATGGTTGACCGAGGTGCACAGCGAAGCCGGGTAGGGCGGGTAGCCGGGGGGCTGGTAGCCCACGGTGGCCGAGATGGTGCCCTGCTGGGCCATGCATTCGGCGCCCAGGCGGTCGATTTCCTTGGTGGTGATGCCGGGCTTGATGTGGGGGGCGATGTAGTCCAGCACTTCGGAGGCCAGGCGGCAGGCCAGACGCATGCCCTCGATGTCCTCGGCGCTTTTGATGGTGATGCTCATCCCCCGATTATCCCATTGGCCCCCCGGCTGCGCAGCGGGCGGGCCATGCCCGGTAAAATGGAAGGCTCCGGTGCTGGTTGCACGCTGGCGCCCGGAGCCACCCTCTACCCCTGACACCCCCCAACAGGCCGCTACCGTGACCTTGCACATGACCACGCTGGCGGGCGGCAACGCCCTCAGCTCCTTCCGCGCCCAGCAACTTCAACCCGCCCTGGAGGCGATCCACCCCAAGATCAGTGGCATTGCAGCGCGTTTCGTGCACCTGGTCGCCACCGATGCGGCCCCCACGTCCGCTGAACAAGAACGTCTGGCTGCGCTACTGACCTATGGCGACCCTTACGCAGGCCCCGAGGACGGCGCCGTCCTCATCGTCACGCCCCGCCTGGGCACGCTCTCGCCCTGGGCCTCCAAGGCCACCGACATTGCGCGCAACTGCGGCATCGCTATCCGCCGCGTCGAGCGCATCACCGAATACCGCATCAGCCTGAAATCGGGCCTGCTGGGCAAGACGCCCGAGCTGACCGCCGAGCAACTGGGCCAAGTCGCCGCCTTGCTGCACGACCGCATGACCGAATCGGTGGTGGCCGACCGCAGCGCCGCTGCCGCGCTGTTCACCGAACTGCAGCCTGCCCCCATGGAGCATGTGGATGTGCTGGCCGGTGGCCGCGCTGCGCTGGAGGCCGCCAACACCCGCTTTGGTCTGGCACTGGCCGATGATGAAATCGACTATCTCGTCAACGCCTTCAATGGCCTGAAGCGCAACCCCACCGACGTGGAGCTGATGATGTTTGCGCAGGCCAACAGTGAACACTGCCGCCACAAGATCTTCAACGCCCAGTTCACCATCGACGGCGTGGCGCAAGACAAGAGCCTGTTCGGCATGATCCGCAACACCCACCAGCTGGCACCCCAGCACACGGTGATTGCGTATTCGGACAACGCCTCGGTCATGGAAGGCCATCAGGTCGAGCGATTTGTGGCAAAAATGGCCGCTACCGCGCAACCATCTAGCGCTAATAGCTATCAAAAGAGTAGCGTTACCCAGCATGTGCTGATGAAGGTGGAAACCCACAATCACCCCACGGCCATCTCGCCCTTCCCGGGCGCATCGACCGGCGCGGGCGGCGAGATCCGCGACGAAGGCGCCACCGGCCGGGGCTCCAAGCCCAAGGCGGGCCTCACGGGTTTCACCGTGTCCAAGCTCTGGGGCAGCGCCGTGGGCAAGCCCGAGCACATTGCCAGCCCGCTGCAGATCATGGTCGAAGGCCCTCTGGGCGGCGCCGCGTTCAACAATGAATTCGGCCGCCCCAACCTGAACGGCTACTTCCGCGAGTACGAGCAGGAAGTTGGCGGCGTGCAGCGCGGCTACCACAAGCCCATCATGATCGCGGGCGGTGTGGGCGTGATCGACGCCGAGCTGACCAAGAAGATCGAATTCCCCGCTGGCTCGCTGCTCATCCAGTTGGGTGGCCCTGGCATGCGCATTGGCATGGGCGGCAGTGCCGCCAGCTCCATGGCCACCGGCACCAATGCGGCCGAGCTGGACTTTGACTCGGTGCAGCGCGGCAACCCCGAAATCGAACGCCGTGCGCAAGAGGTCATCAACCATTGCTGGGCGCAAGGCAGCAACAACCCCATCCTGGCCATCCACGACGTGGGCGCGGGCGGTTTGTCGAACGCCTTCCCTGAGCTGACCAACGATGCAGGTCGGGGCGCGCGCTTCGATTTGCGTGCCGTACAGCTCGAAGAATCCGGCATGGCGCCCAAGGAAATCTGGAGCAACGAGTCGCAAGAGCGCTACGTGCTGGCGATTGCTCCTGAATCGCTGGAACAGTTCAAAGCCTTCTGCGAGCGGGAGCGCTGCCCGTTTGCCGTGATCGGCACCGCCATCGAAGAGCGCCAACTGGTGCTGCACGACCCCGCCGCCACGGCCGACGACCAGAAGCTGCCCGTGGACATGCCCATGAACGTGCTGCTGGGCAAGCCGCCCAAGATGCACCGCGACGTGACCACTGTGGCGCGCGAGTTCGCGCCCATGGACTTGACCGGCGTGCCGTTGCAAAAGGCCGTCATCGACGTGCTAGCCCACCCCACGGTGGCGTCCAAGCGCTTCCTCATCACCATTGGCGACCGCACGGTGGGCGGCCTCAGCCACCGCGACCAGATGGTCGGCCCCTGGCAGGTGCCCGTGGCCGATTGCGCCGTGACGCTGGCCGATTACAAGGGCTTTGCGGGTGAGGCGATGAGCATGGGCGAGCGCACGCCGCTGGCCGCCATCAACGCGCCCGCCTCGGGCCGCATGGCGGTGGCCGAAGCCATCACCAACTTGCTGGCCGCGCCCATCGAGCTGCCGCGCGTGAAGCTGTCGGCCAACTGGATGGCTGCCTGCGGCGAGCCCGGCGAAGACGCCGCGCTGTACGAAACCGTGAAGGCCGTGGGCATGGAGCTGTGCCCCGCGCTGGGCGTCTCCATCCCTGTGGGCAAGGACAGCCTGTCCATGCGCACGCAGTGGAGCGAAGGTTCGGACAAGAAGAAGGTCACCTCGCCCGTCAGCCTGATCGTGAGCGCCTTCGCCTCGCTGTCCGATGTGCGTGGCACGCTCACCCCCCAGCTCGACGCCACCGAGGCCGACACCACACTGGTGCTGATCGACCTGGGCAAGGGCCAGAACCGCATGGGCGGCAGCATCCTGGGCCAGACGCTGGACCAAAGCGGCGACGTGGTGCCCGATGTGGACGACCCCAAAGACCTGGTCAACCTGGTCAACGCCGTGAACGCGCTGCGCGCCAAGGGCCAGATCCTCGCGTACCACGACCGCAGCGATGGCGGCCTGTTGGCGGCAGCCGCCGAAATGGCCTTTGCGGGCCATGTGGGTGTGGCGCTGAACGTGGACCTGCTGGTCACCGAAGGCGACGGCATCAGCGACAGCCGCATGGAAACCGGCGACGCCAAGAACTGGGCACAGCAGGTGAGCGCGCGCCGCGAAGAACTCACGCTCAAGGCGCTGTTCAATGAAGAACTGGGGGTGCTGCTGCAGGTCAAGACCAGCGAACGCAATGACGTGATGCAGACCCTGCGTGAGCATGGCCTGTCCAAGTTCAGCCACTTCGTCGGCAAGACGCGCCCCGTATCGTCAGAAATCGACGCCGGCAAGGGCGAACTGCAGGTCTGGCGCGATGCCAAGTCCGTGTTCAGCGCCAAGCTGGCCGATTTGCACCAGGTGTGGGACGCCGTGAGCTGGAAGATCTGCCAGCAGCGCGACAACCCTGCCAATGCCGATGCCGAGCACGCCGCAGCGGGCGAGCCCGCCGACCCGGGTTTGCATGTGCACCTCACCTTCGATGCCGCCGACAACGTGGCCGCGCCGTACCTGAACCTCGCCAAACCCAAGGTCGCCATCCTGCGCGAGCAGGGCGTGAACTCGCACATCGAAATGGCCTACGCCTTCACCGAGGCGGGCTTCGAGGCCTACGACGTGCACATGACCGACCTGCAGACTGGCCGCGTCAAGCTCGAAGACTTCAAGGGCGTGGTCGCCTGCGGCGGCTTCAGCTATGGCGACACGCTGGGCGCGGGCATTGGCTGGGCGCGCTCCATCACGTTCAACCCCGTGCTGGCCGCACAGTTCCAGGGCTTCTTCGGCCGCACGGATACGTTCGGCCTGGGTGTGTGCAACGGCTGCCAGATGTTTGCCGAGCTGGCCGACATCATCCCCGGCGCGCAAGACTGGCCGCGCTTCACCACCAACCAGAGCGAGCGCTTCGAGGCCCGCCTGTCGCTGGTGGAGGTGCTCGAATCGCCTAGCCTGTTCCTGCAAGGCATGGCGGGCAGCCGCCTGCCGATTGCGGTGGCGCACGGCGAGGGCTATGCCAACTTCAAGTACCGGGGCAACGCCGACAAGGCCATCGCCGTCATGCGCTACGTGGACAACCACGGCCGTGCTACCGAGCAGTACCCGTTCAACCCCAACGGCAGCGCGGGCGGTCTCACGGCCGTGACCACGGCCGACGGCCGCTTTACAGCCATGATGCCGCACCCCGAGCGTGTGTTCCGCAACGTGCAGACGAGCTGGACCAGCGAGGACAAGGCCGAGTACAGCGGCTGGATGCGCATCTGGCGCAATGCGCGCAAGTGGGTAGGCTGACCCCGCCTGCCGTTGAGGCAGAAAGCGTGACTGGGAACGGGGCTGCGGCCCCGTTTTTCATGGGGCGTAGATATCCGCAGGATTGATGTGGGTCATTGCTATAGTCGGCGCTTTTCATCCATTCCAAGGACCTCCCATGGCCTCTGGCAGCCTGCTTGCCCTGCTCGACGATATCGCCACCATTCTGGATGACGTGGCCGTGATGACCAAAGTGGCGGCCAAGAAGAGTGTGGCCATGGCAGACGATGTGTCTGTGATGACCAAGGTGGCTGCGCAAAAGACGGCGGGGGTGCTGGGGGATGATCTGGCGCTCAATGCCCAGCAGGTGACCGGGGTGCGCGCCGAGCGCGAGATTCCGGTGGTGTGGGCCGTTGCCAAGGGTTCGATGATCAACAAGATCATCCTGGTGCCTGCCGCGCTGCTCATCAGCGCATTTGCGCCCTGGGCCGTGACCCCGCTGCTCATGGTTGGCGGGGCATTCTTGTGTTTTGAGGGCTTTGAAAAGGTGGCCCACAAGCTGCTGCATGCTGAGCATGAGGACGCTGCCGAACACGAAAGCCATGCCAAGGCCAATGCCAACCCGGCGGTGGATCTGGTGGCATTCGAAAAAGACAAGATCAAAGGTGCGGTGCGCACCGACTTCATCCTGTCCGCCGAAATCATCGCCATCACGCTCGGGACCGTGGCTGCTGCACCCTTTGCGCAGCAGGTGGCCGTGCTGTCGGGCATCGCGGTGATCATGACCATCGGCGTGTATGGCCTGGTAGCGGGCATCGTCAAGCTGGATGACCTGGGCCTGTGGCTCAGCAACAAGGCCAGCAGCGCTGCGCGCGCCGTGGGCAGGGGCATCCTGCGTGCAGCGCCCTGGTTGATGAAGGGCCTGTCTGTGGCGGGCACGGCGGCGATGTTCCTGGTGGGCGGCGGCATTCTGGTGCACGGCGTGCCCGCACTTCACCATGCCGTCGAGGCCGCCGCTGCTGCTGCAGGCCAATGGCCCGCAGGTGCGGTGTGGAAGGTGGTGGCAGAGAACCTGCTCAACGCGGTGGTGGGCATTGTGGCCGGTGGCCTGTTGCTGGCCGGGGTGACGCTGGTGCAGCGCCTGCGCGGCAAGTCCACAGCGTGAAAATGGGTATGCCTTGATGTAGGTCTAAGGGTTAGTACGGAGGTCTTGAGTTAGGGCAAGGCCGGTGAGCAGGTGCAGCGGTTCAATACATGCACGGGGGTCGTCCCCGTCCAACCGATGCGAAATCACCATGAAAAAGAACCTGCTGGCTGTAGCTGCCTTGTGTGTCCTGTCCTCTGGCGCTGCCCTGGCGCAACAGGCTGAAGGCCCCTGGATGGTCCGTGCACGTGCGGTGCACCTGGACAGCGCCAACAAGGACAGCACGCCCCTGGGCCTCACGGTCAACAACAAGGCGATTCCTGAAGTCGATATCACGTACTTCTTCAACAAGAACATCGCGGCAGAGCTGATCCTCACGGTGCCGCAAAAGCACACGCTCAGCGCGGGTGGCGCAGCCATCGGCACGCTCAAGCACCTGCCTCCGACACTGCTGGCGCAGTACCACTTTGATGTCTCTGGCTTCAAGCCCTATGTGGGCGCAGGCATCAACTACACGCGCTTCTCCAGCGTGAACCTGCCCGCCGGTGTGGACATCGACCGCAACAGCTTCGGCCCCGCGCTGCAAGTGGGCGTGGACATCCCGCTGGCCAAGAACCTGTACCTGAACTTCGACGTGAAGAAGGTCTTCATCAAGACCGATGTGACTGCGGGTGGTGCCAAGCTGGGCACCTTCAAGGTAGACCCTGTTCTGGTGGGCGTGGGTCTGGGTTGGCGCTTCTGAGGCGCCGTTCGCCATCACCCCGGTGGTGGCGGGCATCGCCCGGCAAGCGCCTTTGCGGCGGCGCTGGTCAGCCCACACTGCGGCGGTACAACGCCAGTGAGGCGGCCAGTGCCAGCAACGCGCCCCCGCAGCAGCGGTCCAGCCACCGCACTGCACGGCGTTGCAGCAGCCGGATGGCACGCGCTCCGATCAGCGCATAGGCCAGCATCACCACACAGTCGAGGCTGGCAAACACCACCGCAATGGCCGCGTACTGTGGCCACTGTGGTGCGTTGGCATTGATGAACTGCGGCAACAGCGCCGAGCAGAAAAGATAGCCCTTGGGATTGGTGACCGCCACCAGAAACGAGCGCAGGAAGATGCCGCCCGGCGTGGCTACCGCCCCTGCGGCGCCCGGGGAGTCCCCTGCGGATGCAAGGTCCAGGCCGCCTTGGGAGCGCAGCAGCCGCCACCCCAGCCAGGCCAGATAGGCAGCGCCCAGCCACTTCACCACCAAGAACCAGAACTCCGACGCGGCCAGCAACGCGCCCAGCCCCAGCGCCACGGCGCCCACGAGCACGAAGTCGGACACCATCGCGCCGAGCATGCCCGGCAAGGCGCGGCGCACGCCATAGCGCGCGCCATTGGCCAGCGCCAGCAGCACCGTAGGGCCCGGCGTGGCAATGGCCACCAGCGCCACCAACGAGAACACCAGCAGGGTGGTGGGTGTCATACGGCCACCCCACTGCCTTGGCAGGGCTGTGGCGCTACGGCGCTGATCATTGCTTCGGCGGCATTGGGCGGTCGATTCTTGTGGAAGCCTGTGCGGTGGTGGGGCATGGCGTGGTTTTGCGATAGCGAAGAGGTCCAGCGTAGGCTGCAGGCAGCCTCTTCACAAGGCACAGATGCCGCTGCTTTGGGCAGTACACCTGTGCTTGAGTGCGCGGGCTCCTACGGCTGCCCGCGCGCTGCCTGCGGCGGTGCCAGCACCACATCGGCCCCCCACGTGCGCGCCCACAGCCAGGGCAGGGCGGCGGCCAGGTCGGGCCGTTGCCACTGCTGGGTGGTGGGGCGCTGGCCGCCCGCCATCTCTGCAGGGGTGCCCAGGTTGAAGTGAAAGGTGTAGGTGGGCTCGTTGCCCATGCGCAGGTCGGTGATGAAGACTTCGCCCCCGGCCTCGCTCATCTTGAAGAAGCCGTGGCTGAACCGTGCGATGCGGTCCACCAGGGCGTTGCCCTGGTAGCGTTCATACAGGTCTGCGCCCCGTTCATGGGCCGTCCAGCGCACGGGGCGGTCTCCGTCCAGCAGCCCGTAGTAGGCCTCGTAGTAGTGCGTAGGCGTTACTGCCACGGCGCGCCACAGCAGGGTGTTGAAGGGCGCGGGCGTGACAAGCAACCGCCCAGGCGCCAGCTGTGGCACGGGGGCGGCCGCTATGAAGCGCTGGGTAGCCATCTGCTGTGCAGCCACACTCCAGCCCAGGTAGGCCGTGCTCAGCACCAGCCCCATGCGCGCCCAGGCAATGCCGCGCCCGTGGCGCATCAGCAGCGCCAGCAGCACGCCCAATAGCAGCGGCAGGGTGTACAGCGGGTCGATGATGAAAACGCTGCCCACGGCATAGGGCGTGCTGGTCAAGGGCAGCAGCAGCTGTGTACCGTACACCGTCATCCAGTCGAGCAAGGGGTGGGTGACCAGCGCCAGCCACAACGCCAGCCACCAGCGGGTGAAGAGGCTGGGCTCCCGGTGCAGGCGCGACACCAGCCAGGCCAGCGGCGCGGACAGCAAGGTGAGGTACAGCAGGGCATGGCTTTCCGAGCGGTGCAGCACCATGTTGAGAATGGCGTCGCCATGGTCGATGAGCGCGTCCAGGTCGGGCAGCGTGCCGGCAATGCCGCCCCAGAGCGCGGCCTTCCACACGGCGGTACGGCGGCCCAGGGTGGCGATGCTGACAGCAGAGCCCAGGACAAGTTGGGTGACGGAGTCCATGCGGTGGAGCGGGTTGAACAGAAGGGGTTCTGGATTGTGGTGGTTGGCAGCCGATCAGGCCTGCACCACCAGCGCAAACTCGGCCCGCATGCCATCGGCCGACGGGGCGAACGGTACCGTCAGTGCCGCACGCTCTGCTGCGCTCAAGCGGCGCCAGAGGAAGTCGCTGGCATTGCCTGGCTCGCCCGCCACATACATCTGTGTGGTCAGCAACTCGCGTTCGGGCAGGCGCACCTTGAAGTGGATGTGGGGCGTGCGCCCCGTGTAGGGCGCGGGCCGGATGGTGCGAAAGCGGTAGCGCCCGTCGCGGCCCAGCACCACGCGGCCAAAGCCCTGGAATGCGGGGGCGGCCTTATTGCCATCGCCGGGGTGGTGGTAGTGGCCGTCTGCATCGCACTGCCAGATCTCGACCGTGCCACCTGCCAGGGGCACGCCCTGCGTGTCGGTGACCCGGCCTTCCACCCACACGGGCTGGCCGTCCACATAGCGCATCAGGCCGTTGCGCAGCAGGTCGCCGTCGCTGTCCGCAGGGAGCCGGACCGGGTAGTACGGCCCCTCGGTCTGGCGGGGCGTGGGGGCCAGGGCCCCTTGCGCCATGGCCGCAGGCACCAGGGCCGGGGCCACCACCAGGGCACTGCCCCACAGCCCCTGCCGCAGCAGGCGCCGCCGCGTGGGCCCTGTGGCCGGGCCAGGGGGGGTTGCGGGGGCAGAAAGCGGGCTGGATGGCCAGAGACTCGGGCGGATAGGCATGGGCACTCCTGCTGAGGGGTAGACACAGCGGCGTTGGAGCAAGGCGCCGGGCGAAAGTGCCCGGCCATTTGACCACTTGCTGGTCCATTGTGGGGTGGAGCGCCAGGCCTTGCCGACTGGCGCGCGGGCGCTGCCTGCCCACGGTGTGCACACAATGTCATTCAGGCGGCGCACAATGGCCGACTGGCGGTAAGGTTGTTGTATGCCCCCGCCCGGGCGCGGGATGGTCTGCGGGGGAGCGCACAGGGCTCCAGGGCGGTCCCGTTGGATGAACCAGCGGTGCATATGCGCCGCGCGAGACACCTCGACACAACCCATGCCTTTGCCCAGCCCCACAGACGACATCACGCGTGGCCTGAACCAGCGGCCCGCGCGCATTTCGCCCAAGTATTTCTACGACCAGCACGGCTCCCGTTTGTTCGAGGAAATCACCCGTCTGCCCGAGTACTACCCCACCCGCACCGAAACTACGCTCATGCACCAGCACGCGGCCGACATCGCCCGCGCCGTGGGCGTGGGGCGCACGCTGGTCGAGCTGGGCGCAGGCAACTGCCAGAAGGCCCGCACCCTGTGCAGGCTGGTGCAGCCCGCCTGTTTTGTGGGGGTGGATATCTCGGCCGACTTTCTGCAGGCGGCAGTGCAGGGCCTGCGCGACGACTTCCCTGGTCTCGATGCGCGGGCCGTGGGCGGCGACATGACGCAGGGCGTGGCCCTGCCTGACGACATTCCGCGCACCGGGCGGCTGGTGTTCTACCCGGGTTCATCCATCGGCAACTTTGACCCGCCCCATGCGCTGGACCTGCTGACCCACATGCGCGAGCTGATCGACGACGACGGTGGCCTGCTGATTGGCATCGACCTGCCCAAGGACGTGGACGTGCTCGAAGCCGCGTACGACGATGCGGCGGGCGTGACGGCCGCCTTCAACCGCAACGTGCTCCGGCATGTGAACCGGCTCATCGGCAGCGACTTCGATGTGGAGCAGTGGCAGCACCGCGCTTTCTTCAACCAGGGCGAGTCGCGCATCGAGATGCACCTGGAGGCCATGGCGGACTTTGACGTGCACTGGCCCGGCGGGGGCCGCCGGTTTGACCAGGGCGAGCGCATCCACACCGAGAACAGCTACAAGTACCCCCTGCGCGTGTTCACAGACATGCTGGAGCGCGCCGGGTTCTCACAAGCCCAGGCGTGGACCGACGACCGTGGCTGGTTTGCCGTGGTGCACGCCAGGCCCTGAAGGTTTTTTGTATGACCAATATGGATTTTGGCGCTTCGCTCACCGTGCTGCTGTCGCGCTATGCCGCCGTGCGGGGGCACACCCGCGCGCTGGTCGCGCCCCTGTCGGCCGAGGACTGCGGTGCGCAGTCCATGCCGGACGCCAGCCCCGCCAAATGGCACCTCGCGCACACCACCTGGTTCTTCGAGACCTTTGTGCTGGAGCCCAACGAGCCGGGCTTTGCGCCGTTCAACCCGGCTTTCCGCGTGCTGTTCAACTCCTACTACAACGGTGTGGGTGCCAAGCACCCGCGCCCGCAGCGGGGGCTGCTCACCCGGCCTTCACTGGAGGAGGTGCTGGCCTACCGTGCCAACGTGGACCAGCGCATGGCGCGCCTGCTGCCCACCGTGCAGGACAACGCAGCGCTGTGCGCGCTGATCGAGCTGGGCCTGCAGCACGAGCAGCAGCACCAGGAGCTTTTGGTGACGGACATCAAGCACCTGCTGTCGTGCAACCCCACACATCCGGCGTACGGAACCGATGCCGACAAGGCCGGGGACCTTACCCTGGCGCCAGCGCAAGCACCTTTTGGGTGGTTGATGCTGGAGGGCGGATTGGTGGACATCGGCCATCGCGGTGATGGCTTTGCCTTCGACAACGAAGCGCCCCGCCACCGCACCTACCTGGCCCCGTACGCGCTGGCTTCGCGGCTGGTGACCAACGCGGAATGGATGGCGTTCGTGGAGGGCGGGGGCTATGGCAACCCTGTCCATTGGCTGGCCGAAGGCTGGGACTGGCGTGTGGCGCAGGGCCTGGACCACCCCCTGTACTGGCATCGACCGGACGGTGGCGCCTGGCACCAGTTCACCTTGGCCGGTTTGCAGCCCTTGGACGGTGGGCTGCCGGCAGTCCATCTGTCTTACTACGAGGCGGACGCCTATGCGCGCTGGGTGGGTGCACGCTTGCCCACCGAAACCGAATGGGAGCATGCGGCGCTAGCCTCCGGGGCCGGTGGAGCGGATAGCTCAGATGGGCAGGCCCTGGAGCAGCTCTTCGGCAGCGCCTGGCAATGGACGCAGTCCAGCTATGCCGCCTACCCTGGCTTTCGCGCGGCCAACGGCGCCGTGGGCGAATACAACGGCAAGTTCATGGTCAACCAGTATGTGTTGCGCGGCAGCTCGTGCGCTACGCCGCCGGGGCACGCACGCAGCACCTACCGCAATTTCTTCCCTGCCACGGCACGCTGGCAATACAGTGGCCTGCGCCTTGCGCGTGACGTGTGACGCATGAGTGGCGTTACCGCGCTATCTGACGCGCTCAGGGTCCATGCGGAAGGTGTGCTGCAGGATGAGACGGGCAGGTTCCCCGTTGCGTAGCAGTGGGGCAAATTTCCAGCGGCGCACCGCGTCGATCGCTGGCTTGTGCAGGGCATCATCCCCCGTGCCCGACAGCACGCGAACAGTGCCGACCAGCCCGCTGGGCATGATTTCGAACGACACCGTCACATCGCCGCGTGCTTGGAGCGAGGTGTCATTCAGCAGGAAGGACGGGTAGCGCGGTGGCGGCGCCTCCAGCAGCGTCAAAGGCGCATCCAGCGGAGGCGACACCTGCTTTTGCAACAGTTGCTCGTCTTGCTTCTGGCGGAAACTGGCGACGTGGGAATCGGTCACATCCGCTCCGCGCGGCGGAATGGATGGGGTGGAGCTGCAGCCGGTCAGTAGCAGCAGGCCGAGAGTGATCGGTGCAAGAGGGGATAGGCGGGACATGGCGATCTTGAATCAGGGCACCCCGCGATCTGCGGGGCAGGCCCTCCAGTATCCCGCAACCGGGGTCGGCGGTTGCCGATGGTTCAGACAGCGTCGAGTGCCTGCACCAGGTCAGCCTGCAGGTCATCGATGTGCTCAATGCCCACCGACAGGCGCACCATGCTTTCGCTCACGCCCGCCTTGGCCAGCTCTTCGGGGTTGAGCTGGCGGTGGGTGGTGGACGCCGGGTGCGTCGCCAGCGACTTCGCATCGCCGATGTTCACCAAGCGCGTGAAGAGCTGCAGCGCATCGAGGAAGCGCGCCCCGGCTGCGCGCGGGTTCGCATCAGAGCTCTTGAGGCCAAAGCTCAAAATGCCCGATGCCTTGCCGCCCGACTGCCGCTGCACCAGCGCGTGGTCCGGGTGGTCGGGCAGGCCCGCGTAGCGCACCCATTCCACCTTGGGGTGGCTTTGCAGGTACTTTGCGAGCGCCAGTGTGTTGTCGCAGATGCGGTCCATGCGCAGGGCCAGGGTCTCAATGCCTTGCAGGATCAGGAATGCACTTTGCGGCGACAGCGCCGCACCCGTGTTGCGCAGCGGCACCACGCGCGCGCGGCCGATGAAGGCGGCGGGGCCCAGTGCCTCGGTGTAGACCACGCCGTGGTAGCTCACGTCGGGCTCGTTCAGGCGCGGGAAGCGGGCCTTGTGTTCGGCCCACGGGAACTTGCCGCTGTCCACGATGGCGCCGCCCACGCTGTTGCCGTGGCCGCCCAGGTACTTGGTGAGCGAATGCACCACGATGTCGGCGCCGTGCTCGATGGGGCGCAGCAGGTAGGGGCTGGGCACCGTGTTGTCCACAATCAGCGGGATGCCGTGCGCATGGGCCACATCGGCCAGCGCGCGGATGTCGGTCACGTTGCCCAGCGGGTTGCCGATGGACTCGATAAAGATAGCCTTGGTGCGCGCGTCGATGTGCTGCGCGAAGCTGGCCGGATCGCGCGGGTCGGCAAACCGGGTGATGATGCCTTGCTGCGGCAGGGTGTGGGCAAACAGGTTGTAGGTGCCGCCATACAGCGTGCTGGCCGACACGATGTTGTCGCCCGCCTCGGCGATGGTCTGGATGGCGTAGGTGATGGCCGCCATGCCCGAGGCCACGGCCAGCGCGGCGATGCCGCCTTCGAGCGCCGCGACGCGCTTTTCGAGCACGTCGGTCGTGGGGTTCATGATGCGGGTGTAGATGTTGCCCGGCACCTTCAGATCGAACAAGTCCGCGCCATGCTGAGCGCTGTCAAACGCGTAAGCCACCGTCTGGTAGATCGGCACGGCCACGGCCTTGGTGGTGGGGTCGGGGCTGTAGCCAGCGTGGACGGCAAGGGTTTCGATCTTCATGCGGACGTTTCTCCTGGTGGCAAGAATGGGGACAGCAGGCGCTGTGCGGGGCCGCCTCCACGTGCATTGCAGGGCGGCGGCAGCCATTCTTGCACCGGAGCGGTGCGCGTGGGTCGAATCGTTGGCTATGAGCTTATGCGCAGTGCCTGCACGCGCTTTGAGCATGTTTTTGGGCTCTAGCGCTTATCTGGCAAGCGCAATAAGCTATGTTTTTGATAGCGTTTTGGGGTCAGGCCTTGTGCGGTAGAACTGCAGCGGCACGGCCAGCGCCTCCGTCTCCTTGGCGTGCTGGTTGAGCACCGATTTCTTCATCTTGCCCACCACATGCATCTCGCAGGGTTTGCAGTCAAAGCGCAGGGTGAGCTTTTCCTTGCCGTTGATCAGCATCAGCGGCTCGGCCTTGACGGTGCCTTGCACGCCCGTCACGCCCTTGGCCTGCTTGGGGCACAGGCTCATACTGAAGCGCACGCAGTGCTTGGTGATCATGAGGCTGACTTCGCCTTCCTCCTCGTGCGCCTCATAGGCGGCATCGATCACCTTCACGCCGTGGCGCACATAAAAGTCGTGCGCCTTGTGGTTGAACACGTTGCCCAGGAACGAGAGCGTGTCCTCAGGGTAGGGCGCAGGGGGCTCGACCGGCGTGGCACGCGGCAGGCGGGCAAAGTTGCGGGCACGGTTCGCCTCCAGGTCGGCCACCGCATCGCGGCGCAGCGCGTTGAGCACCGAGGCGGGCACGAACCAGGGTTGCGACAACTGCAGTGCAATGTCGTGCACCGCGAACACCGTCGCGCCAAAGCGGCCCAGTTGCTCGCGCAGGCTGGCCTCGGCCTTGGTGGCGTCGGTGGCGGGTTGATGCGGCTGCTGTACCTCGGCACAGCCCACGTTGCCGTCCTCGTCGGTCAGCATCAGGCTGAAGCCAGTGGGCGTCTCGCTCAGGTGTGCCCACAGGCCGATGCGGCGGTCGCTGGACTTCTTCTCCAGCGTGCGCACCCAGTCCATGTCGCGGTTGCGGTTGACTTCGGTGCCTTTGCGCAGGTCCTTGAAGCCCTCCATCGGGTCCTTGGGGTACACGCGCCACTGGCCCACGGACCGTGCCGACACGGGCTCGGCCACGTTGATGGCCATGCCCACCAGTTCCTTGTGCAGGTCGTAGTAGCAGAGGCCGTCGCCGTTGTGCAGCACGGTGGCGGGGTCACTCACTTCCAGCTCTACAAAGTCGGGGCCCACCTTGGTCACCCAGCCAATCGCCTGGCCCGGGTTCTTGGGGCTGTCGAAAGCGCCGATGTCTTCCTTGCGGCCGGTCACGAAGTAGTCGGTGAACTCGCGGTTGAAGTTCTGCAGCGGGTCGGGCGTGAAGGTGAAGGTGGTGGCGCCGCTGGACGAGCGCGACAGCGGACGGCCGGCGCTCTCGCGCTCTTCCAGGATCTCGTCGATCAGCGTGCGGTAGTGGGCGGTGATGTTCTTCACATAGCCCATGTCCTTGTAGCGCCCCTCGATCTTGAAGCTGCGCACGCCCGCGTCGATGAGGGCGCGCAGGTTGTCGCTCTGGTTGTTGTCCTTCATGCTCAGCACATGCTTGTCGTGCGCAATGAAGCGGCCCTGCGCGTCGGTCACCTGGTAGGGCAGGCGGCAGGCCTGGCTGCAGTCGCCGCGGTTGGCGCTGCGGCCGGTTTGCGCATGGCTGATGTTGCACTGGCCGCTGTAGGCCACGCACAGCGCGCCGTGGATGAAGAACTCGATGTTGGCGCGGCCGGGCGCATCCACTGGGCCTAGGGCCTTGTGCACGGCCGCAATTTGCTGCACCGTCAACTCGCGCGCCAGCACGATCTGCGACAGGCCTGCGTCCTGCAGAAAGCGGGCCTTTTCGGGCGTGCGGATATCGGTCTGGGTGCTCGCGTGCAGCTGGATGGGGGGCAGGTCGATTTCGAGCAGGCCCATGTCCTGGATGATCAGTGCGTCAGCGCCCGCCTCGTACACCTGCCAGGCCATCTGGCGCGCGGCCTCCAGTTCATCGTCGCGCAGGATGGTGTTGAGTGTGATGAAGATGCGGCTGTTGAAGCGGTGCGCGTGTTTCACCAGGCGCTCGATGTCCCGGATGTCGTTACCCGCGCTCGCGCGTGCGCCAAAGGCCGGGCCGCCGATGTAGACGGCATCGGCGCCGTGGTTGATGGCTTCGATGCCAATGTCGGCATCGCGGGCGGGGGAGAGCAGTTCGAGCTGGTGGGGCAGGAGAGACATGGGGCGTGATTATCCCAGCGTGCCCCGCAATATGCCTGGGGGAGGTCTGCCCATTAGCGTGGTTAATGCCGGAGCAAATTGCTAAGTTTGCATAGCAAGTGCAGCAAATGACCGCTGGCATGGCTAGGATGCTGGACTTGTTGTGTACAAGATCGGTGCACAACATGCCTGCTTTGACTGATTCTGGAGACCTCGTACCGTGCTTCGTCCTGCTTTTGCTTCCTCGCCCCTGTTCCGCATTTCTGCGCTGACCGCCATTGCGCTGGCCGCCAACTTGGCTTCTGCTCAGGACGTGCAAACCGTCAAGATCGCCCACGCGGGCCCCGTGTCGGGCGGCATTGCCCACATCGGCAAAGACACCGAAAACGGTGTGCGTCTGGCCATTGACGACCTGAACGCCCAGAACCTCGTCATCGGCGGCAAGAAGATCAAGTTTGAAATTGCGGCCGAAGACGACGCGGGCGACCCGCGCCAGGCCACTGCCGTGGCGCAGAAGCTGTGCGACCAGAAGGTCGCAGGCGTGGTGGGCCACCTGCAGTCGGGCACGTCCATTCCTGCATCGGCCGTCTACGCCAAGTGCGATCTGCCGCACATCACGGCCTCGGCTTCCAACCCCGACCTGACCAAGCCCGGCCACAAGACCACCTTCCGCCTGATCGCCAACGACAACGCGCTGGGCGCAGCGCTGGCGCTGTTTGGCGCAGACCACCAGAAGCTCAAGAGCGTGGCCATCATCGACGACCGCACGGCCTACGGCCAGGGCGTGGCCTCGGTCTTCAAGGCCACGGCGCAACAAAAGGGCCTGAAGGTGGTGGCCGAGGAGTTCACCAACGACAAGGCCACCGACTTCATGGCCATCCTCACCGCCATCAAGAACAAGAAGCCCGACGCGATCTTCTACGGTGGTCTGGACGCGCAGGCGGGCCCCATGCTGCGCCAGATGGAGCAGCTGGGCCTGGGCAACGTGAAGTATTTTGGTGGCGACGCGCTGTGTACCGAAAAGCTGCCCGAGCTGTCGGGCAAGACCCCGGCCCTGAAGAACGTGACCTGCGCCACCGGCGGTGCATCGGTGGACAAGATGCAAGGCGGCTCGGACTGGAAGAAGCGCTACGACGCCAAGTTCCCCGGCCAGTTCCAGATCTACAGCCCCTACGCCTATGACGCCGCCATGGTGCTGGCCGACGCGATGAAGCGCGCCAACTCGGTGGACCCCAAGGTGTTCACACCGTTCCTGGCCAAGACCGAATACAAGGGCGTGACCGCCAACATCGCGTTCACCAGCAAGGGCGAGCTGACGACGCCCGCCGTGACGCTCTACACCTTCAAGGACGGCAGCCGCGTGGCGCTGAACTGAGAGGGGGAGAACTTTCTACTGCGTGGCCGCCATGCGTCGTTGGGCGGTGCTCGGAATCCTCACGTACAGGCAGTACGCTCCGGTTCCTGCGCTCCGTCCGCCTAGCCTGGCAGCCGCTCGCTACAAAAGTTCACTCCCTCTGTGGCCTTTGCGCTGCACCTGACGGCCGCCGCGAGCGGCCGTTTTTGCGTGCGGGGTTTGCCTTTACAGTCGGGCGCGTAGCAAAGGGGCTGTTGTTGCCCAACAAGGAGCAGGCTTATGCGCGCAGTGTTTGGATTGGTCGGGCTGGTCGTGGTGCTGGCCATCGTGGGCCTGCTGGCCAAGAAGCAGTTGTCTGCCACGCGTGCGCCGGTGCCCGCGCTGCAGTCAGCGGCGCCCGGGGCCGCTCCCGCATCGGCACCCCCAGCCACCGTGCGTGAGCAAAGCCAGCAGGTGCAGCAACAGGTCAAGCAGCAAATGGAAGGCCTGATGCAGCAGGCCCGCCCCATGCCCGAGGATGCCGCTAAATAGTGAATAAAAATGGCCGCTTCCGCCCGGCTGTATTCATTTTATTGCTATCAATATTGAAATGACGGGCGAAAACCCTGACGACACCCACTGGATGCGCCTGGCCTTGGCCGAGGCGCAGGCGGCCGCGCAGGCGGGCGAGGTGCCCGTGGGCGCCATTGTGGTGAAGGACGGCCAGGTGATCGCCACAGGCCGCAATGCCCCGGTGCAGGGCCACGACCCCACGGCCCACGCCGAGATCGTGGCGCTGCGCGCGGCGGCCCAGCGCCTCGCCAACTACCGCCTGGACGGCTGCAGCCTGTATGTGACGCTGGAGCCCTGCGCCATGTGCAGCGGCGCCATGCTGCATGCACGCCTGGCGCGGGTGGTGTATGGCGCCACGGAGCCCAAGACGGGTGCGGCAGGCTCGGTGCTCAACCTGTTTGGCCATGCCGAGATCAACCACCAGACCGAGGTGCTGGGCGGCGTGCTGGCCGAAGAATGTGGCAGCTTGCTGAGCCACTTTTTTGTGCAGCGCCGCCGCCAGCAGCGCACCGAGGCGCTGGCCCGCCACCCGCTGCGCGACGATGCCCTGCGCACGCCCGATGCGGCGTTTGTGGACTTGCCGGGCTACCCCTGGGCGCCGCAGTACATGAGCGACCTGCCCAGTCTGGCGGGCCTGCGTTTGCACTATCTGGACGAGGGCCCGCCAGACCCGATGATTGCGCCCCGCACCTGGCTGTGCCTGCATGGCAACCCGGCCTGGAGTTACCTGTACCGCCGCATGCTGCCCGCCTTTCTGGCCGCAGGCGACCGCGTGGTGGCGCCCGACCTGATCGGCTTTGGCAAAAGCGACAAACCCAAGAAAGAGGGCGCCCACCAGTTCGAATGGCACCGCCAGGTGCTGATGGAGTTGATCGAACGGCTGGATCTGCGCAATGTGGTGCTGGTGGTGCAGGACTGGGGCGGTATTCTGGGCCTGACCCTGCCCATGGCGATGCCCGAGCGGTTCAACGGTTTGCTGGTGATGAACACCTTGCTGGCCACGGGTGACGTGCCCCTGCCCAAGGGTTTTGTGGACTGGCGCGCGATGTGCCGCGACAAACCGCTGTATGGGGTAGGGCGCTTGCTGGCGCGTGGCAACCCGCACCTGACGTCTGCCGAATGTGCGGCCTACGACGCGCCGTTCCCCGACAAAGGCTACCGCGCTGCGCTGCGCGCATTCCCGGAGCGCGTACCCGCCGCTACCGAAGATCCGGGCGCAGCCCTGTCGCGCGCGGCCCGCGAATTCTGGCAACACCAGTGGCAGGGCCAGAGCCTGATGGTGGTGGGCGCCCAGGACCCGGTGCTGGGCCTGCCCACCATGCGCGCCCTGCAGCAAACCATCCAGGGCTGTCCTGAACCCGTGGTGCTGCCAGATGCGGGGCACTTTGTGCAGGAGCACGGCGAGGCGATCGCTGCACGGGCTGTGGAATACTTCTCGTTTCCCGGTGCCAGCCGCCTCAGCGGCTGACGTGGCACCGGCCCCCTTTTTTGACGGAGCAGGCCCCCGGCGGGCCTGAGCGCTTTGCACGACCACGATCACGACCATTCGCAGTGCCACCACGACCACGGTCCCAAGCACATCTACATCTATTCGCCCTCCAGCGCTGTGCGCGACAAAGCGGCTTTCAAGCGCGGCCTGGCCCGCCTGAAGGCCCTGGGCCATGAGGTCGAGGTGGACACCGATGCGCTGGCCACCCACACGCGTTTTGCGGGCGACGACGAGACGCGGCTGGCGGCCATCCACCGCGCTGCTGCCAGTGGTGCCGATGTGGCGCTGATCTCGCGCGGGGGCTATGGCCTTACGCGCATCCTGCCGGGCATCCGCTACAAGGCAGTGGCCAAGGCCATCGAAAAGGGCACGCACTTTGTGGGGGTGAGCGACTTCACTGCCTTCCAGCTGGCCGTGCTGGCCAAGACCGGCGCCACTACCTGGGCGGGCCCCTCGCTGGGGGCTGACTTTGGCGTGGCGGGCGAGCCCGACGACATCATGGAAGCCTGCTTTGACGACCTGCTCACCGGCCACGGTGAAGGCACGGGCTGGCGCATGCACAACGAGAAGCCCCACGCCATCACGGGCAAGCCCGCCGTGCCCAACGCGTATGTGAAAAGCGCCACCCTGTGGGGCGGCAACCTGTCGGTGCTGGCCTCGCTGGTGGGCACGCCGTATCTGCCGCAGATCAAGGGCGGGGTGCTGTTCTTGGAGGATGTGCACGAGCATCCCTACCGCATCGAGCGCATGCTGACGCAGTTGCTGCACGCGGGCGTGCTGGCCCAGCAAAAGGCGGTGGTGCTGGGGCAGTTCACCAACTTCAAGCTGGCGCCGCACGACAAGGGCTACAAGCTGCAGTCGGTGGTGGACTGGCTGCGCAGCCAGATCAAGGCCCCGGTGCTGACCAACCTGCCGTTCGGGCATGTCGAGACCAAGGTGCTGCTGCCGGTGGGTGCAACGGTGTCGCTGTCGGTGGAGGCGCGGGATGCGCTGATCTACTGGGGGCACCAGCACTGACGCTGGTGGCTAAGCCCTGCTTCGCTGCGGGGCTGCCTGACGGCCGGGCTTAGTAATTGTGGAAGCGCGGCTCCTGCGGCACCTGGGGTGTGCGCAGTGACAGGGGTAGCTGCCCCTGGAAGAAGGGGGTGATGTGGTCCAGCACCTTTTGTGCAACCGCCTGCCCCCGCAAGAGCACCAGGGTTTGAAACAGGTCGGTGCGCAGATACCACAGCGCCTCGATGTCGCCCGCATACCGCAGCCGCATGTTCATGCGGGCCACCTCGCAGCCCGACAAACCCATCAGGCCCTGCAGCATGGCCTGGCGGACTTCCTCCAGCCCCTGGTCGCGCACCCAGGCCGTCGAAGACGGCTTGTCACGGCCCAGCAGGTCGTGCAGGTTGTTGCGGAGATTGGGTTTGTTCCAGCGCATGGGTGGGGCGCACAACGGTTTTTGTAACAGGGTCGGTCAAGTTAAGCGGGGGCGAGGATTGACGCAAGGGTCGTGCTCCTGTTTTTGCATAAAGACAACACGTCAGTCCTGTTTGTTGCGAACTTTTACGTATTTGGCGCGATGGCTTGCAGCTCCCTGACGCCGCATGGCGACGCCTGTGTTTTTGACTGGATGGGGAGGCCACCAGGCGGGTTGCATTCGTGCCCGGCTGCTTGGTGTCTGTCTGGTCGCGGGTGGGCTGGGATGCCTGGGCAGGGTCACAACCAGCAGTGGAGGATTGTTAACGCTTCGGTGGGTGCGTCTTCGTTGAGCTTGCACTAAACTGATTCACATGATGTTACTAATAGGCCATCGTTCATGAGTGTGCTGTCAACGGTGGTCTTCGCGGACATCTCGGGCAGCACCTCGTTGTATGAAACGCTGGGCAACGAGCGCGCCACGGAAGCCGTGACCCAGGTCACCCAGTGGATTGCCGACACCATAGAAACCCATGGCGGTCGGGTCGTCAAAAAGCTGGGGGATGGCGTGTTGTGCATTTTTGGCGATGCAGCCGCTGCGGTATCGGCCACCTCCACCATGCTTCGCCAGCACAACGAGCGGCTGGGCCGCTGGCCACAGCCGCTGCGCATGGACATCCGTGTGGGTGTGGCCAGTGGAGAGGTGCTGGATGTGGATGGCGACTGCTATGGAGATGCCGTCAACGTGGCCTCCCGCCTCTGCGAACGGGCCGGGCCCGCCGAGATCTGGGCCACCGAGACCACGGTGCTGCTCGCAGGCACCGCCCCCGATGCCTGGTACCGCAAGCTGGGCCTCATGGAAATCCGTGGCAAGGCCGAGGCGCTCATGCTCTACCACGTCGAGTGGCGCGAGGACGAGGCGCCAGACTCCCTCACCATGCAGGCCGCGCTGGTCAGCAGCTTTGCCCCGGTGGATTCGATCCTGGGGCAGATCCAGTTCTCGTGGCATGGCGTGAACATGTCGTTCACCTCGTCGGACGCCCCGGTGCATGTGGGGCGCGCCAACCATGCGCAGCTGTGCATCAACGACCCCCGGGTGTCGCGTCTGCATGCACGCATCGACTGGCGCAACAGCGGTTTTGTGCTCACCGACATGAGCAGCTTTGGCACCTGGGTGCGTTTTGACGGCAGCGACTCGCCCGTGCGGCTGCGCCGTGATGCCTGCATCCTGCACGGCACGGGGCAGATAGCGCTGGGGGTACCTTTCACCGAGCCCAGCGCGCCGGTCATGAGCTTCCAGGTGGTGGGCACCAGCGTGCACCTGGGCTGAACGCCGGGCATAAGGGGGTACAAGAGGGCGCAAGCTGTGTGCCCCAGCCCGCGCGTGCTGCGCATCGGGCCCCCTGGCAGTCAACACAACAACAGGAGACACAACACATGGCGTGGATGAAGCGGACGGCCGTTGGGCTGGTGGTGGTTGCCTTGCTGGCAGGCGCAGGGGCGGCTGTGTATGTGCAGCGCAGCTTTGCGGTGGTGGATGGAACGCTGCAAGTAGCTGGTCTGCGCGACGCGGTGCGCGTGCAGCGCGACCCGTCGGACGTGACCCATGTGCGCGCACAGACCCCGCAGGACGCCTGGTTTGCCATGGGCTATGTGCATGCCCAAGAACGCACCTGGCAGTTGGAATTCAACCGCCGCGTCATGCATGGCGAGCTGTCCGAGGTGTTTGGTTCCGCCACAGTCGAAACCGACAAGCTCATGCGCGCGCTCGACATCGCAGGCGTGGCCAAACGCCAGTACGCAGGCCTGCCCCAGTACGCCAAGGACGCGCTGCAGGCCTACAGCCAGGGCATCCATGCCTTCCACCAGAACCGCCCACAGGCGCTGCCGCCCGAGTTCCATGTGCTGGGCGTGCAGCCTGGCGGCGCACGGGGCGCGGTGTGGGAGCCCGAAGACAGCGTGGGTTGGGCGCTGATGATGGCGCTGGACCTGGGCGGCAACTGGGGCACCGAGTTTGCGCGCCTGTCGGTGGCGCGCACGCTCGATACCGACCGGCTCTGGCAGCTGATGCCACCCTATCCGGGCGAAAAGCGTGCGGCGTCGGCCGACCTGGCAGCGCTGTACCGCCAGCTGGGTGTGTACCGCGCAGCAGATGCGGGCTCCACCGCGGCAGCGCAGGACCGCACGGCCCAAACCGCCAGCCACACAGCAGGCGGCCCGTTGGCCCGCCAGATCAGCACCGGCATGCTGGCCTGGGCCGACGAGCTGACCCGCAACGCGGGCACCAACGAAGGCAAGGGCAGCAACAACTGGGTGCTGGCGGGCTCGCGCACAGTGAGCGGCAAACCTCTGCTTGCCAACGACCCGCACCTGGGCCTGTCGGCACCCGCCATCTGGTACTTTGCCGGGCTGCAGGCGCCTGCAGGGCAAGCCTCGGACGGCACGCCCATCGCAGCCATCGACGCGGTGGGCGCCACCTTGCCGGGCCTGCCTTTTGTGGTGCTGGGCCGCACCGGCAAGGTGGCCTGGGGCTTCACCAACACCGGCCCGGATGTGCAGGACCTGTACCTGGAGCAGATCAACCCCGCCGATGCCACGCAGTACCGCACGCCCGAAGGCTGGGCGCCGTTCACCATGCGCAAGGAGACCATCCGCGTCAAGGGCGCCGCCGACGTGGTGCTGCAGCTGCGCAGCACCCGCCACGGGCCGGTGCTGAGCGATGTGCAGAAGTCGCACGCCGAGGTGCTGGACCTGGGCAAATACGTGCTGGCGCTGCGCTGGAGCGCGCTGGACGACGACAACCAGACCGTGCTGGCGGGCTTCAAGACCAACCAGTCCCAAAGCGTGGACGAGCTCTTTGCAGGGCTGGCCCACTACCACTCGCCCATGCAGAGCGTGGTGGCGGCCGACGACCAGGGCAACATCCGCTTCAAGGCTGCTGGCCGTGTGCCGGTGCGCGATGCGGCCAACGATATCCGGGGCGTGGCGCCATCGCCCGGCTGGGATGCGCGCTACGACTGGAAGGGCTGGCTGCCCTACGAGCAGACCCCAGAAGATCGCGGCGACCGAGGCTGGGTGGCCACCGCCAACCAGCGCGTGACGGCCCCTGGCTACCCGCATTTCCTCACGCAGGACTGGGCCTTGCCCTACCGCTACGAGCGCATCGCGCAGCTCATTGAGGCGACCCCCAAGCACGACGCGGCCAGCATGCAGGCCATCCACCGCGACGTGGCCTCGCTTGCCACGCGGCGCTTGTTGCCGCACCTGCAGCAGGCGCAGTCCCCGCACACGCTGGCCGCCGCTGCGCAGAAAGAGCTTCAGGGTTTTGATGGCGTGATGGACGCGGGCCGGGCTGCTCCGTTGATCTTCGTGGCCTGGACGGACGAGCTGGCGCGGGGCCTCATCATCCCGCGCATTGGCGAAGACCGCTTCAAGGCCACCTACGGCAAGCGCGACTACCGTTCGGCGCTGGAGGGCATCCTGGAGCGCAACGACACCTGGTGGTGCCAGCCTGCGACCTGTGCCGAGCAATCCGCCGCTGCCCTGGGCCGTGCGCTCGACCGCCTGCAGGCTGCATACGGTGCAGACCCGGCTCAGTGGCGCTGGGGCGCTGCGCACCCTGCGCTCAGCGTGCACCGGCCTTTTGGCAATGTGCCCGCGCTGGCCCGCTTCTTTGACGTGAGCGTGCCATCGCACGGAGACTCGTACACCGTGAATGTGGGCCAGTACAACGCGGGCGAGGCCAAGGGCCCGTATGTGAACCGCCATGCCGCCTCGCTGCGCGCGGTGTACGACCTGGCCGATCTGGAACAGTCGCGCTTCATCTACCAGACGGGCCAGAGTGGCCTGGTGTTTTCGCCGCGCTACCGCGACATGAGCACCACCTGGGCCGACACCGGCTACCGCGCCCTGCAGCGCCAGCCCGCGCGCTGGGTGCACAGCCTCACGCTGGCCCCAGCAACCCTTCCCACCGCCGCGCGCTGAGGCCGCGGCAAGGACGCATCGCCATGGGTTTTTTACCGTTAATCGAAGTCACCCGGGGCGGCCTGCCCGAGTGCCAGCACTGGGGCGCGGTGGCCGTTGCCAACCGCCAGGGGCAGGTGCTGGCGCAGGTGGGCGACCCGTACACCGTCACCTTCACCCGCTCCACCATTAAGGCGTTCCAGGCGCTGCCTTTCATGCAGTCGGGCGGGGCCCGCGCGTTGGGCTGGGGGCAGGGCGAGCTGGCGCTGCTGTGCGCCAGCCACAACGGCGAGTCCATGCATGTGGAGCAGGCCGACCGCATGCTGGCCAGCGTAGGGCAGGACTACCGCGCGCTGCGCTGCGGCTGCCACCGGCCCTTGTTTTCCGAGCTGGGCCTGGGCACGCTGCCCGATGGTTTTGTACCCGACGAGCGCCACAACAACTGCAGCGGCAAACACGCGGGTTTTGTGGCGCACTGCGTGCAGCAGGGGCTGCCGCTGGAGGGCCACCTCGATCCAGCCCACCCGCTGCAGGTGGCCATCCGCGACCATGTGGCGCAGGCAGTGGGGCTCGCCCCCGGCCAACTGGCCATGGGCATCGACGGCTGTTCGGCGCCCAACTACGCCATGCCGCTGGCGCATCTGGCCCGGGGCTATGCCCGGCTGGCCGGTGGCGCGCCCGACACCGACCTGCACGAAAGCCTGACCACACTGGCCGACGCCATGGTGGCGCGGCCCGAGCTGGGCTCGGGCACAGGCCGGCACGACCTGGACTTCATGCAGGTGGGGCGGGGGGACTGGGTGTCCAAGACGGGTGCTGACGGCGTGCAGGTGGTGGGCAGCCGCAGCCGGGGCGAGGCCTTTGCGCTCAAGATCATGGACGGTAACATGGTGGCCCAGGTGGCTGCCGCCGTCGAGGTGATGGACCAGCTCGGCTGGCTGGACGCTGGCCAGCGCGATGCCCTAGCACGGCGGCGCTCGGCGCACATCGTCAACGCCCGTGGGCTGACGGTGGGTGGGCGCCGTGCGGTGTTCCGGCTGCAGAGGGCGGGCTGAGCCGCCAGGGTCTTTGCAGGCGGAAAATTTGAATAAAAAGTGCCGTCTCCGCGCTATGGATAAGCGCTGGCAGCTATGAAAAACGTAGCAAATGACTCCGTGTCCGGTAGCACATAGATCACCCCAGGGCCCTGCCCGAGCAGCGGGGCGATGAACTGGTTGTAGAACGCCTCGGGCGCATTCACGCAGCCATAGCTGATGCGCTTGTCGCGCGCGCTGCCGCTGGCCAGGCGCTGGTGGCGGCGCTCTGAGGCGCTCACGCTGCGCACCCGGTGCAGCGACACGGCCGAGTCGTAGTCGATCCACACAATGTCTTCCCCGCGCAGGTTGCGGCCTGGCTCGGCCACAAAACGGCCTGCGGGGGTAGTGCGCTCCTCCGGCCGGATCTGCGCCAGCGGGCGCGTGCCCAGGTCGGGCGCCGACCGGTCGCCCCGCGCGGCGCCCAGCAGCACCGGCGCGCTGCCCAGCCACTGCCCCTGGGCCGAAAACACATGGATGCGGGCCCCGGGCTTGTCGATCACCGCAAAAGGCAGACCCTGGTGGTCGCCCGTGTCCGTGGCCCAGCGCACCAGCTGGCGGGCCGTGGCCGAGGCATCGGCGGGCAGCGCCAGGGCGGCCAGCGGAGCTAAGGCCAGCGTGCAACCCAGGGCAGAAAAGGCAAGACGGCGGTTCATGGTGAAAACATGCAGGTCATCCAAGCGCTGTGCCCCACCCACAGCCGACGAAACTGGCGCGGCGAAAGGCCAACGCACCCGTGGGGCTTGCTTCGCCAGCCCACAGGGTGCATCCCCTTCAGGAAACGGCGCCGCAGGCAACTCGAGAAGCTTTTGACCCTCAGGGGCTATCTCCAGCAGCCAATGCCCCCAATAATGCCCGTACCTGCGACTCTTGCGAAGCATCCGCTTCCCCCTGGCCATGTTCGATCGCCTGCGCAAAGCCTTCAGTCCGTCCGGTGGCTCCGCCGCCCGGCCCGTCACCAACAAGGAAGTGGCCCGCTGGGCCGCCTCACAGCAGCTGGCCATCGTGCCGTCCGCCACCGAGGGGCATTTCGACCTGGGCGGCGATGTGGGCGGCCACCCCTGGCGGCTGGAATGTGGCACCCCTACCCGCGACTACGTGCGTGGCCTGGAGCTGCGCGGCCGCGCCGACGTAGGCGCCGACCCGGATGCCGCCGTGATGGTGCTCAACCGCTCCTTGCATGAGGCCCTGGAGGGCAGCGCCTACAACGCGATCACCGACACCCTCCAGACCACGGTGAACGCCAACCTGCCCGAAGAAATGCGCTGGCTGGCCATGTACGAAGAGATGACCTGGCCCGGCCTGCCCGCGTCCTTCTGCCAGCATTTCGCGGTGATTGCCGAGCGCATCGAAGTCGCCCAGCGCTGGATCCACGCGCCCGTGGTGTCGCAGCTGCTCAACTTTCTGGAAGGCGAACACAGCGCCGCCCGTGCGCAGTCCCCCCTGGTGCTGATGCTGGTGCGCGGCAAGGTCTACCTGCGCATGGAGCACACACAGCGCAGCCTGCCCGAAATTGCACACGCCACCCAGATGCTGCTGATAGGCGCCCAGGCCGCCATGCAGAACCTGCCGCCCATGTCGGTGGCGGGGCCGGATGATTTGCCGAATGTGGAGCGGTAGGGGGTTGAAGCAGCAGACTTGGCAACGACTGGACTTTGAAGTCCTCGTCTAAGGTTGCAGGCTGATCGCAGATTCGAAAAGACCATATCTGCTCTCGGCCAGGAGCGGTCGGTTGCAGCAAGGAGAAGCGGACGTTCAAAGTTGGAGTTACTGCCGCCCACGAAGCGTGTCGGCGTTAAACGAATTGTTGAGACGCATACCCACTTACCACGAGCCCTGCTGAGGTGATCTGGTACGGGTACTGCCCCAGCGAATCAATTTCCGCCTGGACTCTACCTATATCTTGGGACTCATAACGATGCTGAGGTTGCGCTTGGGGCCACCTCGTTGTCTTTTCGGGGATGAGCAGCCACTCAATCTCTGAGTATTGAAATGGGCCGCCCTGAACTGCACCACAATCACCGACACCTAGCTCGGTGAGGCAATTTAGTGCGGGAAGAAAGCCATCTCTGGAGCTCTTCCACTCCAGCAATTTCCATGTGCAAAAGCTAGCCACCCCTGCTTGTGCCAAGTGGGAAAAGAGCTTCTTCCATTTGGCGTTGGACATTAGCCCAATCATTTCTCTCATTGCTCTGCCTAGCTGAACCCAAACACAATTTATCTCGCAAGACCTGCGGGACAAGCTGAACGATAGGGGCTACTTTGGGACACTGATTGCTCCTGAAAACGGCTTGGAGCCCAGATTTGTAAGCAGCTGGGCTGCCACCGCATTCCATACAAACATTCCGGCCCCTCCGAAAAGTTCACGGAGGCAAACTATAGCCTGCGAACTTGCAAAGCCAGGGCTCTCGATAGTCACGTTTTCCGCTGCAAGCAGGTGGATACGAATCAATGACTGCTCTGGGAAACGGTGCCCACTTTCGGCTCTGGGCCCCAAGCAGAAATTCATGGTGTATTGCGGCAACACACCGTTGGAACCTCACGCGACTTCTGCCAGCGCCATCGAGCAAAAGCCGCCCAGCAGCGAGGGCGGCGTTCCCCGCTCGCAGCGCGCAGTGACGCAAGAGCGGGGAAGGGAGGCCCGCAGGGCCTCAGGCAGAGAGTGCCTCTGATCAAGCCCCGCGCGTGATAGGCACACCCGCATCACGGCCGTAGGCGCCGTACTTGCCCAGCTCCCACTTGGCGATTGCATTGCGGTGCACTTCGTCCGGGCCGTCGGCAAAGCGCAGGGTGCGCGCGCCGGCGTAGGCATAGGCCAGCGGGAAGTCGTCGCTCATGCCGCCTCCGCCGTGTACCTGCATGGCCCAGTCGATCACCTGGCAGGCCATGCTGGGCGCCACCACCTTGATCATGGCGATCTCGGTCTTGGCGACCTTGTTGCCGGCTACGTCCATCAGCCAGGCGGCCTTGAGGGTGAGCAGGCGGGCCATGTCGATCTTGCAGCGGGCTTCAGCGATGCGCTCTTGTGTCACGGTTTGCTGCGCGACGGTCTTGCCAAAGGCGGTGCGCGAGGAGGCGCGCTTGCACATCAGTTCCAGCGCGCGTTCGGCCAGGCCGATAAGGCGCATGCAGTGGTGGATGCGGCCGGGGCCCAGGCGCCCTTGTGCGATCTCGAAACCACGGCCTTCGCCCAGCAGGATGTTGGAGACGGGTACGCGCACGTTCTCGAAGGTCATCTCGACGTGGCCGTGCGGTGCGTCGTCGTAGCCCAGCACGTTCAGCGGGCGGATGATGGTGATGCCCTTGGCGTCAGCTGGCACCAGCACCATGCTCTGCTGCGAGTGGCGAGGCGCTTCGGGGTCGGTCTTGCCCATGGTGATGAACACCGAGCAGCGCGGGTCGGCGGCACCAGAGATCCACCACTTGCGGCCGTTGATGACGTACTCGTCGCCGTCGCGCTCGATGCGCGTCTCGATGTTGGTCGCGTCGCTCGATGCCACGTCGGGCTCGGTCATCGCGAAGGCCGAGCGGATCTTGCCTTCGAGCAGGGGCTTGAGCCAGCGGGCCTTGTTGGCCTCGTCGCCATAGCGCGCAATGGTTTCCATGTTGCCGGTGTCGGGGGCAGAGCAGTTGAAGACCTCGCTCGCCCATGGCACGCGGCCCATGATCTCGGCCAGGGGGGCGTATTCCTGGTTGGTCAGGCCCGCGCCGTTGTAGCCCGAGGCGGCTGCGCTGTCCACCGGCAGAAACAGGTTCCACAGGCCTGCGGCCTGGGCCTTGGGCTTGAGGTCTTCGATGGTCTTGAGCGCGCTCCAGCGCTTGCCCGCAGCCGTGTTGGCCGCCAGTTCGGCGGTGTAGGTGGCTTCGTTCGGGTAGATGTGGTCGTCCATGAACTGGAGCAGTTTGGCCTGCAGTTCCTTGGTTTTGGGCGAGTAGTCAAAGTCCATGGGTTTCTTCTCCGTTGGTAATCGTGGGGCGGCGTTTTTGCCAGTGTCTTTGCTGTGGCGCCCTCGCCGCGTGCTCAGCCGCGCTGTGCGAACGACCAGGCCAGCTCGGCCATGGGCCGCGCGGTGTCGCCCGAGGCCTTGGCCTGCGCGCTGGAGGCGGTGCCTGCCTCGACGCGCTTGGCAATGCCCTGCAGGATGGCCGCGATGCGGAACATGTTGTAGGCGAGGTAAAAGTTCCAGTCGGCGCGCAGCGCCTCGGGCGTCGCGATGCCGGTGCGTTCGCAGTACAGGTGGATGTAGCTGTCTTCGCTGGGGATACCCAGTGCGGCCAGGTCCTGGCCCGCGATGCCCCGGCCCATGGCGGCAGGGATGTGCCAGCTCATGCAGTGGTAGCTGAAGTCGGCCAGCGGGTGGCCCAGGGTGGACAGCTCCCAGTCGAGCACGGCGATGACACGGGGCTCGGTGGGGTGGAACATGAGGTTGTCCAGGCGATAGTCGCCATGCACGATGGACACCTGGCCCTCGTCGCGCGCGCTGGCCGGTATGTGCGCGGGCAGCCATTCCATGAGCTTGTCCATCTCGGGGATGGGCTGCGTGATGGAGGCGACATATTGCTTGCTCCAGCGGCCGATCTGGCGGTCGAAATAGTTGCCTGGCTTGCCGTAGCTGGCCAGGCCCCGGTCTGCAAACTTCACGGTGTGCAGCGCGGCGATCACGCGGTTCATTTCGTTGTAGATGGCGCCGCGCTCGGCCTGCGACATGCCGGGCAGGGACTGGTCCCACAGCACACGACCCTGCATGCACTCCATCACGTAGAAGGCGCGGCCGATGACCGATTCGTCTTCGCACAGCACAAACATGCGCGGCACGGGCACGTCGGTGCCATACAGGCCGCTCATCACGGCAAATTCACGCTCGATGGCGTGGGCCGAGGGCAGCAGCTTGGCCACCGGGCCGGGCTTGGCGCGCATCACATAGCTGGTGGTGGATGTGATGAGCTTGTAGGTGGGGTTGGACTGCCCGCCCTTGAACATCTCCACCGTCAGGGGGCCCGCAAAGCCCTTCATGTTCTGTGCGAGCCAGGTGCTCAGTGCGGCAGTGTCAAACGCGTGCTGGTCCGAAACGGGCCGGGTGCCAACGAAATGGTCAAAGTTGCTCATGAGAGAAGGGCGGAGAGTTTGTTGTTCTTCAGTTGTCGGTTTCCGCAATGCGCATGAGTGCATCGCGGTCGCGCACCACCAGGCCGCCCGGCTCGATGCGGATGGCATCCTCGCGCTCCATGGCTTTGAGCTCCTGGTTCACGCGCTGGCGTGATGCGCCCAGCAGCTGCGCAAGTTCTTCTTGCGCCAGTTGCAGGCTGATGCGCATTTCGCTGCCGTCCGACAGGCTGGGCACCCCATAGCTGCGCACCAGATGCACCAGCTGCTTGGCCAGGCGCGATCGCAGGGGCAGCGTGTTGAGGTCTTCCACCAGCCCGAAGAGCTGGCGAATGCGCCGCGCATGCAGGCGCAGCATGGCTTCGTACAGCTCGGTGTGCACGGCCAGGATCTTGCGGAAGTCGGCCTTGGCCACGCACAGGATGGTGGTGTCGCCGTGTGCGTAGGCGTCGTGTGTGCGCCGGTCCCCATCGAAGATCGCCACGTCGCCGAACCAGATGCCCGGCTCCACATACGTCAGCGTGATCTGCTTGCCCGAGATGGAGGTGGAGCTCACACGCACCGCGCCGCGCGCGCAGGCAATCCACTCCTCGGGTGGATCCCCGCGTGCGGCAATGAGGCCGCCGTCCTTGAAGCGTTTGACGTATGCACATCGGAGGATGTCGTGGCGTAGCGAAGGTGAGAGTGATGAAAACCAGCGACCGGAGTTGATCGCTTCACGTTCTTCGATAGTAAGAATCGGGTCGTCCATGGTCTGTCTTTTGCGTGACTGGTAACGGGGCCATTGTCGCGTGAGGGACCTGCGCGCTGCGTCAGGGTTGTCACCTGCGCGTCTGCCACCTCTGCGCCGAGCCCGCGCAACAAAAAGCCCTTGGCTGCCGTTGTGGCAGCCAGGGGCCTGAAGCGCTGAGCGTTGGGTGTTTGTGCGCGCTATTCGTAGCGTGGCACGCGTTTTTCGAGGAAGGCTGAAATGCCTGCACCGCCGTTGGCGTGGTGCAGGTTTTTCACGAAGTGATCGCGCTCATGGCCAAGGTGCTGGGTGAGGCTGGCGCGGGGCGCTTCGTTGAGCAGCTCTTTGATGCTGGCCAGCGCGTTGGGGGCCTTGGCATTGAGCTGCTCGGCCAGTGCGAGCGCGGCGTCCAGTGCGGAGCCTGCTTCGGCCACGCGGTTGACCAGGCCCAGGGCATGCAGCCGCTCGGCGCCGATGCGCTCGCCACCCATGAGGATCTCGGCGGCGATCTGGCGGGGCAGGGCCTGCGACAGGCTCCAGCTGGCGCCGCCATCGGGGGACAGCGCCACGTTGCTGTAGGCCATCACGAACACTGCATTGCGCGCCGCCACGATGAAGTCGCAGGCCAGCGCGAGCGAAAAGCCTGCACCGGCCGCCGCGCCTTCCACCGCTGCAATCACCGGCTTGGGGTAGGTGCGGATGGTTTCGATCCAGTTGTGCAGGCCCTCGATGCTCTGGGCCTGCACCTCGGGTGGCTGCTGGCGGTTGGCCAGCAGCCGCTGCAGGTTGCCGCCCGAGCAGAACATGCCGTCCGACCCGGTAATGACCACGCTGCGGATATCGGCGCTGCTCTCAGCCACGCTCAGCGCCTCCACTCCGGCGGCATACATGGCCGGGTCAATGGCGTTGCGCCGCTCGGGGTTGCTGAGGGTCAGGATCAGGGTCTGGCCCTGGCTTGTGCTTCGGAGTTCTGCGGGCATGGCGGTCTTCGGTGGAGTGGCCGTGGTGCTGGGCGATCAGGCTTCTTCGACGTGGCTCAGGCTCAGGCCAATGGCGCCGCGCCGACGCAGCCAGGGGCTGGGGCGGTAGCGGGTGTCGCCATACACGGTCTGCATGTTGAACAGCACTTCGAGGATGTTCGTCGGGCCCCAGCGGTCGCCCATGGCCAGCGGGCCCAGTGGGTAGCCCAGGCCCAGGGTCACAGCAGTCTCCAGGTCCTTGGGGGTGCAGATGCCTTGCTGGCAGATGTCGCTGGCGATGTTGACGATGGTGGCCACCACGCGCTGGGTGACGAAGCCACCGCTGTCGCGGATCACGCTGACGGCCTTGCCGTCGCGGGCAAACAGCGCATGCGCCGCGTTGCGGATGTCCACGCGCGTAGCGGGGTTGGTGGCCAGCACGCGGCGTTTGGTGGCGGCGTCGTCAATCAGCATGTCAATGCCGATGGTGCGGGCGGGGTCCAGCCGCTCCACGACCGCCACAGTGGTGATGTCAAACCCCAGCGGCGCGACCAGCGTGATGGCCTGGGGCGAGGGCGATTGGCCGGTTTCGATGGTGGCGCCCAGGTCCTTGAGCAACTGGTACAGCTCCGCACGGCGCGCGGCACGGGGCGAGACCCACACGGGGGGAATCTCGGTCACCACGGGCGGCGGCGCCTCTGCGGGTACTTGCGCCACGCCATCCACGTAGCGGTAAAAGCCTTCGCCCACCTTCTTGCCCACCACGCCGCCTGCCAGGCGCTGCGCGGTGATCACACTGGGGCGAAAGCGGGGCTCGTCGTAATACTGGCGGTAGATGGACTCCATCACCGGGTGCGACACGTCAAGCGCCGTGAGGTCCATCAACTCGAAAGGCCCGAGCTTGAAACCCACCTGGTCGCGCAGGATGCGGTCGATGGTGGCAAAGTCGGCCACGCCTTCTCCCACGATGCGCAGGGCCTCGGTGCCAAAGCCACGGCCTGCGTGGTTCACGATGAAACCGGGCGTGTCTTGCGCCTGAACGGGCGTGTGGCCCATTTCCCGTGCGTAGGCGGCCAGGGCCGCGCACACGGCGGCACCGGTCTTGAGCCCGGCAATCACTTCCACCACTTTCATGAGCGGAACCGGGTTGAAGAAGTGGAAACCCGCCAGGCGTTCGGGCCGCTGCAGGCCAGCGCCGATGGCGGTGACGGACAGCGACGAGGTGTTGGTGGCCAGCACGGTATCCGGGCGCACCACGGCTTCCAGCTCGGCAAACAGCGCCTTCTTCACATCCAGGCGCTCGACGATGGCCTCCACCACCAGGTCACAGCCTGCCAGGTCGGCCACGGCCTTCACAGGGTGCAGGCGTGCGGTCAGCGCGCTGGCCTGGGTTTCGTCGATGCGGCCTTTGGACACCAGCTTGGCCCACTGGTCCTGCAGAGCGGCCTGGGCCGCATCAGCGGCGCCGGGGTTGGCGTCGAACAGAAACACCTGGCTGCCGGCCTGGGCTGCGATTTGGGCAATGCCCCGGCCCATAGCGCCGGTGCCCACGATGGCGATGGTGGGAAACTGAATTTTCATAGCGCCATTATGGCTCTGGCCTTATCTGGGACTTATGTGCAAGAATGCCTCGGACCAGAAACAGAACTTATTGTGAAAATCCGTAACACCATATTTGGACCGGGGCTGTGGGTGGTTGCAGCTGGAGCTTCGGCGCTGTCCCTGGGCAGTGGCAGTGGCACGGTGGTGTTGGGGTCTCCTGTCGATCTGGCGTTTGAATTGCAGCCTGACCCCGGCACCGATGTCGCATCGTCCTGCGTCACCGCCAAGCTGGTGGCTGGCGACAACGCTGTTGCTGACAGCAAGGTGCGCGTCATGCCCCTGCCAGAAGTGCGGGGCCGCCCCTCGGGCGTGCGGGTGATGGCATCGATTGCGCTCGACGAACCCGTGCTGACAGTAACCCTCACGGCAGGGTGTGCGGGCAAGACCACACGCACCTATACCTTTCTTTCTGACCTCCCGACCATTGCCACGCGCTCCGCATCGGCGTTGCCGGTTGACCTGTCGCGCCTGCCAGGTGCCGCTGGTGCTGAAGCGGCCCGGCCTGCACCCAGGGCGCAGGACAGCCGCCCGGTGCCAGCCTCTCCGGACCCGCGCGCCACGCCCCAGCCCCTGGTGCCCAGGGTGCCTGCAGCGGCCCGGCCGGTAGCGCCAGCCACTGCCACGCCCCCGGTGCGACCTGCGGCACGGGTACCGGCCCCTGCCAAGGCCTCGGCGGCAGCGCCAGCCAGCCGCCCTCGTCTGGTGATTGAGCCCCTGGACATCTGGCTGGACAGCCCCGTTCCGCTGCGTTCAAGCCCCGAGCTGTCGGCCACACCATCCGAAGAAATGTCGCCCCAGCGCGCGCAGGCCATTGCGTTGTGGAAGGCCTTGAACGCGCAGCCGGAAGCCCTGCTCAAGGACAGCGAGCAACTGAAATCACTGGAATCCGAGGCCGTCGCCCTGCGCGCGCAGGCTGCCAAGGAACGCGCCGCTGCGGCTCAGCTGCAGCAGCAACTGGAGCTGGCCGAACAAGAGCGGTTTCCTGCCACCATCGTGTATGCGCTGGGGGCCCTGCTGGCACTAGCCCTGCTGGTGGCTGCGTGGATGTGGATGCGCCTGCGCAAGGCGTCCCAGCACGCGGTGCGGGCCTGGGGCGACTCGGTGGCCCTGGGGTCACGCGATACCGCCGCAGCTGAGGAGGCGCTGGGCCTGGCGCGCGATCCTGGCGATTCCTGGCTGCCGTCTGACACGCAGCCTGTGCCCGACGAGGAGGCTCCGTCCGCTGCCGGGCCGTCCGCTCCTGTCACGGTGCCCGCCCCCAGCCCGGTGCCGGTGGTGGCTGCTGCGGCCAGACCGCCGTTGGTGAGTGCACCGGTCCCGCTGCCATCACCGGCAGCCGCCTCGGCATCGCTGCACATCGTCAACCCGGAAGAGCTTTTTGACATCCAGCAGCAGGCCGAGTTCTTTATTTCGGTGGGCGAGCACCAGCAGGCCATCGAAGTCCTGAAGAACCACATTGCAGAGCACCGCGAGACCTCGCCACTGGCCTATCTGGAGCTTTTGCGGCTGTACCACACGCTCAGCCGGGTAGACGAATTTGCCCAGCTGCGCGCGCAGTTCATGCAGTCCTTCAATGCGCAGGTGCCCGAGTTTTCCGGCTTCCACCGCACGGGGCGCATGCTCTACCACTACACCGATGCGCTGGCCGACATCGAGGCCTTGTGGACATCCCCCGAGGTGCTGGGCCTGCTGGAGACGCTCCTGTTCCGCCGCACCGGGGCCGAAAGCGTGGAGCCATTTGATCTGGCGGCCTACGACGACCTGCTGCTGCTGCTGTCCATCGCGCAGACCACGCCCGCCAGCGCACGGGGTGAACCCCCACCGCGCAAGCGCACCACCCCTCTGGCTCCTCCCCGGGTCGAGGCCTTGGTGGCTGAATCGATGATTGCCTCAGCCCCGGTGTCGGCTGTGTTGCAGCGGGACGATGCGCCCCTGGATTCGCTCGCGGCCAGCCTGGAGTTTGACTTTGGGGCCATGCCGCCACGCCCGGCCGCAGGCAACAACAACGCCCCCGTGGCCACCGCCCCGGCCGCCATCGGCAACGACAGTGGCCATGCACCCCTGGACCTGGACCTGTCAGAACCTCTGCACCTGACCCTCAGCGACCTGCCGCCCGTGCCCGTGACGCCCCCGCCACCCTCCGGGCAGGCCGTGGGTTTTGGCATGGAGAACGACCTGATGGAATTGCGGCTGGAGCTGGAGCAGATGAAGCACAAGACCGATCGCAGCAAGTAAGTCTGGATCAAAGCCGGGCCGGTGGCTTGTTGCCCCTGCCCCTGCGTTGCGGGGGTGGGTGCTGTTGATGCCCTGAGGCGGCGCCTGACTTCGTCGCCGATGCTCGGCGCAGCGCTCCCCCAATAAGCCCTGGCGGGGGGCGCCATGCCCCCCGAGCGCCTTGGCGCCGCCGTCAGGCAGGCGCCATGTGCTGCATCAGCTGGGCTGCCGCGCTTTCAGGATCTGCCGCGTTCACCAGGGCCCGCACCACGGCGATGGAGCCCACCCCCGTCGCGAGCACCTGCGCAAACTGCTCGGCGCCAATGCCACCAATCGCCACCTGCGGGTAGTGCCGCATCAGCCGCGCGTACACCCCCAACCGGCCTACGCCCTGGGGGGCGGTGGCCATCTTCTTGAGCGTGGTGGGGAACACGGCCCCCATGGCGATGTAGCTGGGGCCCACAGCGTCAGCGCGCACCATTTCGGCATAGCCATGGGTGCTGACGCCCAGGCGCAGGCCCGAGCTGCGCAGCGCCTGCAGCTCGTCGGCCTTCAGCGCGTCCAGGTCCTCCTGACCCAGGTGGATGCCGTAGGCACCGGCCTCAATGGCCACACGCCAGTGGTCGTTGATGAACAGCAGCGCCCCCGTGCCCTGCACGGCCTGCACGGCGGCGCGCACTTCGCGTTCCACCGCAGCCGCGTCGTCAGACTTGAAGCGCAGCTGCACCGTGGGCACGCCCGCGCGGGCCATGCGGCCCACCCAGGCAGCATCGGGCAACACGGCGTACAGGCCCAGGTGCTCAGGGCAGGGCGCGAACTGGTGGGTGCGTGGCAGGGCTTGCAGGCCGAAGTCTTCGGGGGCGTCGGGCCAGGCCTCGGGCTGCGCGCTGCCGGTGCGCAGCGCGCGCGCCTGCCAGGCGCGGGCCAGGCATTCGGCGTCGTGGGCGATGAAGCCCAGCTGGCTGCAGGCTTGCAGCGCGGCCAGGTAGACGGGCTCCTGCGAGGTGGAGGCAGGCACGGGCTCGGGTGCAAATCCCGCAAATGTGGCCGCGTGGTGGCTCAAGATGGCGTGCGCCAGGGCGGTGGTGTCATGCATGGGCGTGGTGCCAGAAAGGGGTGCCCAGCACGGGTGTGCTGGGCTGGGCGGCGTCTTGTGCGGCCATGGCACCCGCCAGGCGGGCTGCGCGCCCGGCGCTGACGGCATCGGCAAACGCACCGGCCATGGCCACGGGGTCTTGTGCCAGGGCGACGGCGGTGTTCAGCAGCACACCGTCAAAGCCCCATTCCATGACCTGGCAGGCATGCGACGGCAGGCCCAGACCGGCATCGACCAGCATGGGCACGTTCAGGCGTTCGCGCAGCGTCTGCAAGGCGTAGGGGTTCACCGGGCCGCGCCCGGTGCCAATGGGTGCGGCCCAGGGCATCACGGCCTGGCAACCCACATCCACGAGGCGCTGGCACAGCACCAGGTCTTCGGTGCAGTAGGGCAGCACCTGAAAGCCTTCCTTGATGAGGTGCTCGGCCACGCCCACCAGGTTGAGCGTATCGGGCTGCAGGGTGTAGTCGTCGCCGATCAGTTCCAGCTTGATCCACGGGGTGTTGAACACCTCGCGCGCCATCTGCGCGGTGGTGATTGCCTCTTGCGCGCTGTGGCAGCCGGCGGTGTTGGGCAGCACGGGCACGTTGAGCTTGCGCAGCAGCTCCCAGAAGCTGCTGCCGCTTTCGGCCGGGTTGCTGCCTTGGCGGCGCAGCGAGGCGGTGACCATGGCGGGCTGGGCGCGCAGCACGGCGGCTTCGAGCACGGCGGGGGAGGGGTAGCGCGAGGTGCCCAGCAGCAGGCGGCTGGCGAACGTCTGGCCGTACAGCACCAGCGGATCTTGGGGCGTCGGAGTGGTCATGTGTTTACTATGTTTTTGATAGCTATCAGGGCTTGATGAGCGCGCGCAGAAGGCATTTTTTTCTCAATTTTTCAGTGCCAGGTCAGCCCCCGGTCACCGGCGAGATGATTTCCACGCGGTCGCCCGGCTGCAGCGTGTGGGCGGCGTAGCGGGTGTTGGGCACAAAGGTGGTGTTCACGGCCACGGCAAAAGGCGGGCGCGCCGCGACGGCGGCCACGGCATCGGCCACGGTGGCGCCCTCGGGCAGTTCGTGGAGGGTCTGGTTGATGGAGATATTCATGCGAGGGCCGGGGCAGCACTGGTGGCTGGCGCGCATGCAGGGGCCAGGTCCAGCGCAAGGTCAAAACGTTGCGAAAGCTCCGATTGTCCTGTGTTCAGCACTTCCAGCGTTACATCGAGCATGGCAGGCGCGATCATGAAGCCGTGGCGGTACAGGCCGTTGATCTCCAGCACGCCCGGGCGCGTCTGGCGGATGGCGGGCAGGTTGTCGGGCAGCGTGGGGCGGCATTGCGTGGCCAGCTCCAGGATGCGGCCCTCGGCAAAGCCGGGGTGCACGGCATAGGCGGCGCTGAGCAACTCCAGCGTGGAGCGCACGCTGGCGGGCGAGAGGTCGTCCGACTCGATCTCGGTGGCGCCGATCACGAACAGATGGTCTTGTTTGGGCGCGATGTAGATGGGGTAGCGCGGGTGCACAAGGCGTGTGGGGCGCTGCAGCGTCACGTCGGGCGCATGGATGCGCGCCACCTCGCCGCGCACGCCGCGCAGCGCGCTCCACTGGCTCTTGGCGCCCAGGCCCCGGCAGTCCAGCACCCAGTCGGGCTGGCCGGGGGCGCCGGGGCGGAAGGCTTCGGGCGACTGGGGGCTGTGCCAGTGGGTGCGCACGCCCAGCCGCTCCATCTCCACCACCAGCGCGGCCAGCAACTGGCGGTTGTCCAGCTGGCCTTCGCCCGGCAGGTACAGGCCCTGGGCAAAACGGTGGGCCAGTGTGGGTTCTGCCTGGGCCAGGCCCTCGCTGCCCAGCTTTTCGAGCCGGGGCAGCTCGGGCACGGTGTGCTGGTTGGCCTCCAGCTGGCGCGTCAGGCGTTGGGCTTCGGCGGCGTCCTGCCGGTGCCACACGATCAGCGTGCCCGCCTGCTGAAAGAACACCGGCTCGGCCAGCGGCGCCAGCAGCTGCGGCCAGCGGGCCAGGGCATGGTGGCCCATACGCACCACGCCGGGCTCGGTGATGGCCGATTCGGCCAGGGGCGCGAGCATGGCGGCGGCCACCGTGGCGGCCGAGCCTTCGGCAGCGGGGCTGCCCGCGTCATAAATGTCCACCCGGTGCCCCTGGCGCGCCAGCTCCACCGCCAGCAATCGGCCCATGAGGCCCGCGCCCAGGATGGCAAAAGAAGAGGGTTGAAGTGGCATAAGTCGGTCTGTCCGAGGTTCAGTGGTCCGTGTGTTGGCAGGCAACCAGGGACAAAACGGGGGCAGGGCCGCTCTTGGAAACTCCCCACGCCAGCATGACCTGGATCGGGTAGCGGGGCCATTGCGCGCAGCGCAACGCAGGATTCTGCGCAGCCCCAGGGTATTTCTCAGTCGCACACCATCTTGGCGGGACACCCCTGTTTCGTCCGGAAAATCAAATTACAGCACAAGCCCGCGCCGCCCTTTTTGCGCTAGCGCATAGGCCATAATTTTTGCCATGACTTCTTCGACTCCGTCGCCCTCCACGCCGTCCCCATCCTCCACGCGCCGCTATGTGCGTGTGCTCTCCATTGCAGGCTCCGACAGCGGCGGCGGCGCAGGCATCCAGGCCGACCTCAAGACCTTTGCTGCCCTGGGCTGTTACGGCATGACGGCCATCACCGCCATCACGGCGCAGAACACCTGCGGCGTCACGGGCATCCACGGCATTCCGCCCGAGATGCTCAAGGCGCAGATCGACGCGGTGGTGCAGGACATCGGCGTGGATGCCGTCAAGATCGGCATGCTGCATTCGCCCGAGGTGGTGCGCGTGGTGGCCGACGCCATCCGCAAACACCAGCTGCCCCACGTGGTGCTGGACCCGGTGATGGTGGCCACCAGCGGCGACCGGCTCATCGCTGCAGAAACCGTGAGTGTGCTGGTGCAGGAGCTGTTCCCGCTGGCCGAGGTGATCACCCCCAACCTCGATGAAGCGGGCTGGCTGCTGGGCCGCAAGATCGACGGTGTGGACGCGCTGGACGCCGCCGCGCAGGCTCTGCGCGCGCTGGGCGCCCCGGCCGCGCTGCTCAAGGGCGGACACCTGCCCGGAGACTGGGTAGTGGATGTGCTAGCCCTGCCAGACGGGACCTGCCAGCGCCTCGCATCGCAACGCATTGCCACACACAACGGCCATGGCACCGGCTGCACGCTGTCGTCGGCCATCGCGTCGCACCTGGCGCTGGGCGCGCCCCTGCCGCAGGCGGTGGAACGCGCCCGGGCCTACATCCTGGGTGCCATTGCAGCAGGTGCCGATGTGACCACCGGGCGTGGCCATGGCCCGTTGAACCATGGGTATGCGCCGGTGGCGCAGCAGGTGTTGCGGGAAGAAGTTTGAGTATTTTTGAGCCTCAGCGCCTGCCCATCAAGCGCTGATAGCTCATTAATTGATAGCGATCACTGGCCGCGTGGGCGCGTGGCCCAGGCCAGTGCAAAGCTGAATGCCAGCGCAGGCAGGGCCGAACCCGCACCTGGCAGCACCTGGGGCGCCAGGTGGTACACCGCAATGCCCGCCAGCCAGATGGCCACGGGCGCCGCATTCACCTTGCGCGCCGCCGCCAGCAGGGCGGGCGCATCGGTGCCAAAGGCCAGGCGCCCCAAAATCACGCCAAAGAGGGGCACAAACACCGAGCTGAGCAGCAGCAAAAACGGCTCCAGGCTGTGCATGGGCAGCACCAGCGCCAGCCCCGTGCACAGCGCGGCCACCAGCAGGCCCCACGCGCGCACGCCAAAACGTGGCAGCAGACTGTGGGCCGACACGGCGCCCGAATAGGTGTCGCCATAGGCGTTGTCCACCTCGTCGATCAGGATCAGCGACAGCGCAAGCAGCCCGCCCTGGGCCAGCAGCAGCGCCTGCACCAGGTCCTTGCTGGGCAAGGTCAGCGCCACCAGTACGCCGAGCGAATAGCACCACATGTTGGCCAGCGCATAGCCCAGCCAGGTGCCGCGCAGTGCCGAGCCGCCGTTCTTGCCATGGCGCGCGTAGTCGGCCACCAGCGGCAGCCACGAGATCGGCATGGCAATCACCAGGTCCAGCGCGGGCAACACGCCCATGCCGCCCGCGCCCTGGCGCGTCCACAGCGCTTCAAAACCTTGCGTTTGTGCCAGCGACAGGAACTGCCATGACAGCCACAGCAGCGACAGCACCACCAGCGGCAGCGCGATGTGCGCAATCAGCTTGCGCACCAGCTGCACCATCGATCCGCTGATCAGCAGCATCACCACGCCACCCCACAGCAGTGTGGCCAGCACGGGCCAATGGGCGCCGGCCATGGTGCCGGATTGCTGGCCGATGGCCACGGTGGCATCGCGCATCACCACCAGCTCGAACGTGCCCCAGCCCACCAGCTGCACGATGTTCAGGATGATGGGCAGGCTGGCAAACGTGCGGCCATACACGGCGTGCATCAGCCCCGCGCTGGCCAGGCCGCTGTCGCAGCCCAGCTTGGCCACCCAGCCCAGCAAGCCCGCGCCGACGATGGAGCCGGCCACGATGGCAATCAGCGCTTCTTGGGTGCCCAGCGCAGGCATCAGATACGCCCCCACCTGCATGACGAGCAGACCCACGCCCAGGCTGAACCAGAGCGAGGCGTGGTCATGCCACTGGAAGACGCGGCGGTCGGGGGAGACGGGGGCCAGCGCTTCGTTGGTGGCGTGCGTGGCGGGAGATGAAGACATGCAAAGGCTCCGTAAGCAGATACAGAGCAGGGCGGCGGCCTGCCAGCACGGCCCGAGATCACTCAGAGGCTGGCCAGAACAGACATGCTTCCCTGCGCGAGGATGATCTCAATCAGGTTCAAAGGGACTCTCTCAGTCGGTTCCGGTGGCCCGGTCCCGACACCCCTAGCGTGGGCGCTCCTGGGGGAGCGCGGCGCCATTGTAGTGGGGCGCTCAGGGAGCGGGGCGGCCAATGGGGATCGCGTAGTGCATCACCGAGTCGCCGGATGTCGGGTGGTACTGGGCGCCGTAGATTTCCAGATCCGGCCCCAAAGTGTGCGCATGGTCGGCCGATAGCAGCCAGCTCGCATAGATGTAGTTCACCGTTGCGTCGATATTCTGTGCGGGGCCCCGGTGGGTGAAGCGTGCGTAGGTGGATGCGGGGATTTCCATCGCCACCATACCCTGCGGCAGCGTGCCGAGGTCCTGCACTTCGATGCACGCCAGGTAGCGCAGTTCTTCGGTGTGGGGCCCCGCCGGCGCCACGACGCCATAGCAGACCCCGACCACGGTGTGCTCGATCTCGCCCAGCCGGGGCAGGAACTGTGCCCACAGGGGCGGCAGCTTCTGGCCCAGGTTGTTCTTTTCGGAGTCGATGCCGTAGTAGTCCGTGGGCAGCCCGACCAGCTGCATGGCAGGCTGCTCCCGGATGTCGGGCACCAGGGAGATGTTGTGGTGCAGGTGTGCGATGTAGCTTGTATCGAACCGGATCTTGCGCACGAACAGCGAGCGGTTGCCCATCTTGCGGTACTGCGACGGCGTGATCCGAAAACAATCGCGGAACGCGCGCGTAAAGCTCTCCTGCGTCTCGTACCCTGACGCCAGCGCAATGTCGAGCACGCTCAGCCGCGTGCTGGTCAGCTGCTCCAGCGCCCGGGAGAACCGCCGTGACCGGATGTAGGTCTTGAGGGTCTCGTTGGTCAGGGCCTTGAAGATGCGCTGGAAGTGCCACTGGCTCATCCCCGCCGCCCGTGCCACCTCGCTGAGCTGGATGTCGGATTCGAGATGGGCTTCGATGAAGTCGATGCCCTCTTGGATTTGCCGGAGATAGAGCACGGTGGCATCCGTCCGTTCAAGGGGTGTCAAAAAAGCCGGTCATGGCAACCAGCCGGTTCTGGTCGTTGTACCGGCCATAGCTCACGCCTTCCCCGATCACCTGTCCGCTGCCATCCAGCATGTTCCATTTGGCAATGCTTTGCTGGTTGTGGCTGGCGAAGTAGTGGGTCACAAAATGGCCGCCCGGCACCTGGCGGTGGAAGTCGTCCATGTAGGCGGTGAGCTGGCTCCAGCCCTGGGCGGTGGCCAGCGGGTCGTTGTAGGTGCAGTCCGGGTCGAGGGACTGGGAAAACAGGGTCTCCCTGTCTGCAGCCGAGTCGGTCTTCCACGACGCGGTGTAGGTGTCCCAGATGGATTGAAGGGGTTGTTGGCTCATGGTGCGCTCCTGGTGGGTGGATGGAGACGCATCGTGCCGGGCGCCTGCGCGCCTTTTGGACATTTTGTGCTTATTTGTGGGCGCGCCGTGCTGCCTTGACGTAGCGCTGCCCTGACGCGCCAGGACTATGCGCCGACGGAAGGGGCAGATGCAGGCACCGGCGACACCCCCAGCAACTGGTGTAGGCGTGGGCTGGTGGTGGTGTATTGCAACGCCACCTTGTCGCCCTTGAGCGCCTCAGCCGCGCCAAAGGCGGCCAGTGTGGCTTCGTGGAAGCCGCACAGGATGAGCTTGCGCTTGCCGGGGTAGGTGTTGATGTCGCCCACGGCGTAGATGCCCGGCACGCTGGTGCGGAAGCACTCGGTGTCCACCACCAGCTGTTTGCGGTCCATGGCGATGCCCCAATCGGCAATGGGACCGAGGCGGGGCGAGATGCCCAGCACCGCCACCAGCACGTCCAGCGCCAGGGCACGGGTGCTACCGTCCGCATTCACGACTTGTAGTGCGGTGAGGCGGTCGCCCGCAGTGTCGATGCCGGTGATCTGCGCAGCCTCGACCTGGATGCGCCCCGCATCGCGGAGTTGCTGCAGGCGCTGCAGCAGCACATCCGGGGCCTGGAACACATCGCGGCGGTGCAGCAGGCTCACGCGGGCGGCCTGGCCTTGCTCGGCCAGCTCCACGGCGCGGGCCACAGCGGGCTCGTCCCCGCCGTGCACGACCACATGGAGGCCGCTCACATCCAGGCTGGCGGGTAGGTTCTGGTAGTGCAGCTGGGTGCCTGCAAACCGCTCGATGCCGTCCACCTTGAGCGTACGCGGCACAAAGGCGCCCACGCCTGCAGCAATGAACACGCTGCGGGCCAGAAGCTTCGCGCCTTGGGGTGTTTCGACCAACAGGCGCCCGTCAGGCTGCACCATGAGGGCCGATACCAGCGTGTTCAGGTGCCACTGGGTCTTGAACGGCGCGATCTGCCGCAGCAAAAGATCCGCCAGCTCGCGCCCTGTGCAGACCGGGATGCCCGGAATGTCGTAGATGGGTTTGTCGCCATACAGCTCGACGCACTGGCCGCCCGTATGGGGCAGGGCGTCGATGACAGAGGCGGTGATGCCTTGCAGGCCCAACTGGAAGACTTGGAACAGGCCCACGGGGCCTGCGCCGATGACGACGGCGTCGGTTTCTTGAATCATGCCGGTGCCACCATGCGCGCGGCGACCGATACTGGCGCGGCCCCAAGCCAGTGCCACCGTGGAACTGGCTTTGCCAGGCCACGGGTGGCGTCCCCCTTGGGGGATGGCGCGAAGCGACTCAGGGGGGTCACTTGATCAGGTCGTTGACCTTGCCGGGCTTACCGTTCCACTCGTCGGCGTCGGGCAGTGCGGGCTTGCGCTTGGTGATGCTCTTCCAACCGTCGGCAAAGGCCAGGTCAGCGTTGAGCTTGATGAAGGCGATCTGGTCTGCCGGCAGGTCTTCTTCGGCAAAGATGGCGTTGGCCGGGCACTCGGGGATGCAGACGGCGCAGTCGATGCATTCGTCAGGATCGATGACGAGCATGTTCGGGCCTTCGCGGAAGCAGTCCACGGGGCACACGTCCACACAATCGGTGTACTTGCACTTGATGCAGTTTTCGGAGACGACGTGGGTCATGACAGGAGTTGTGTGGGTCGGTGAAAACCCTCGATTTTAAAAGCTTTCACCGACCTTTGGTTACAGGGTCCCTCACCCTGATGGGGTGACTGGGGGTTGGGGTGCTGATTTGGATCAGTTGACCAGCACGGCGCCAGCGGTCTTGTGGCTGGCGGTGTCCACCAGGATCAGCGAGCCCAGCACGCGGGCGGTGCCAAACGCGGCGGCCGGGATGGCCTCTTGCAGCACGAGCTGGACATGGCCAATGGCGTTGGGGTCGAGCTGCGTGGCGTTTTCTTCGGCCAGCGTGTTGATGTTGAGTTTGTGCACCACGGCCTTGACCTTGGCCTTGACCCAGCGGTGGCCGTGCAGCGCCCAGTACACGCGGCCAGCGACCAGGGGCTCGTCGTCCATCCAGGCGATGGTGGTTTGCAGCTCGCGGCTGGCGGGCCAGGCCGGGGTGGCGGCGGGCGTGTCGCCAAAGTCGTCGTCGGCAGCAGGCGCGGTGGCTGACGTGGGCGCGGCCAGGATCCAGTCGCCGCGCGACACGTCCACCTCGCGGTCGAGGATGATGCCTGCGCTGGTGCCTGCGGGCACATCGGTGGGGCGGCGGGCGTGGTCCAGCACCTGGGCCACGGTGGCCAGCTGGCCGCTGGGGAAGACCTGCACGGCGGTGCCGGGCGCAAAACTGCCAGCAGCCACGCGGCCCCAGAACACGCGGCGGCCCTGGCTGGTGTCGGACGACGACGAGAACTTCTCGACCCACTGCACAGGGAAGGCGGGGGCCAGCGCCGTGTCGGCAGGCGTGTTGGGCAGCACTTCGAGCACCTGCAGCAGCGTGGGGCCTTCGTAGCCGCACCAGCCTGCGTGGGCATCAACCACGTTCCAGCCCTTGAGGGCGGACACGGGCACCGTGGCGCGCACGGTGATGCCTGCGGCCTGCGCGAAGGACTGCAGCGCGCCCTGGATGTGCTTCCAGGCCAGTGCTGGGTCTTCCACGGCGTCGAGCTTGTTCACGGCAAACACCAGCGAATGCACGCGCAGCAGGTGGGCCAGCAGGCTGTGGCGGCGCGTCTGGGGCAGCAGGGCGAGGTCGGCGTTTTTCCAGTCGAGCTTGGTCGCATCGACCAGCACCACGGCGGCGTCGGCGCTGCTCGCAGCCGTGACCATGTTGCGGGTGTACTGCTCGTGGCCGGGTGCGTCGCCGATGATGAACTTGCGCTCTTCGGTGGCGAAGTAGCGGTAGGCCACGTCGATGGTGATGCCTTGCTCGCGCTCGGCGGAGAGGCCGTCGGTCAGCAGCGCCAGGTCGGTCTCGCCCTGGCGCTGCACGCCGGCCAGGTGGTCCTGCAGCACGGCCTTGCTGTCCACCAGCAGGCGGCCGATCAGCGTGCTCTTGCCGTCATCCACGCTGCCGCAGGTGATGAACTTGAGGGCGGAAACATGGTCGTTTTGGGCCTTGTCGCCTGTCTGGTGAGCGTTGGCAGCTATTGAATTGATAGTAGTCATCAGAAATACCCGTCTCAGAAATAGCCGTCTTTTTTACGCTTCTCCATCGAAGCGTCGGAAGTCTTGTCGTCCATGCGCGTGGCGCCGCGCTCGCTCACATCGGCGGCCAGGGTCTCGATGACGATCTCGGCCGGCGTAGCGGCCGTGCTCTCCACCGGTGCGGTGCAGGTGATGTCGCCCACGGTGCGGAAGCGCACATCGCGCGTTTCCACCACATCGCCGTCGCGCGGCGGGGTCAACTCGGTCACGGGCATTAACAGGCCCTTCTTGTCCACCACCTGGCGCTTGTGCGTGTAGTAGATGCTGGGCAGCGCGATGTTCTCGCGGTCGATGTACTGCCACACATCGAGTTCGGTCCAGTTGCTGATGGGGAACACGCGGAAGTGTTCATTGGGCTGCAGGCGGGTGTTGAACAGGGTCCACAGCTCGGGGCGCTGGGCCTTGGGCTGCCATTGGCCGAAGCTGTCGCGATGGCTGAAGATGCGCTCTTTGGCACGCGCCTTTTCTTCGTCGCGGCGGGCGCCGCCGATCAGGGCGTCAAAGCGGAATTCCTCAATCGCTTCGAGCAGCGTGACCGACTGGTGCACGTTGCGCGATTCGCCCGGGTGGGACAGGCGCACGGTGCCGCGTGCCATCGAGTCCTCCACGCTTCGCACGATCAGCTCGGCACCCAGTTCCTTCGCGCGGAAGTCACGGAAGTCCGTCACCTCAGGGAAGTTGTGGCCCGTGTCGATCATGAGCAGCGGGTAGGGGATACGGCCCGCGCCAAAGGCTTTTTCAGCGCACTTGAGCATCACCAACGAATCCTTGCCGCCCGAGAACAGCAGGGTGGGGCGCTCGAAGGCGGCGGCGACTTCGCGCAGGATGAAGATGGTTTCTTCTTCCAGCGCGTCCAGGTGCGAGTTGTTCAGGTGGTAGCTCATGTTGTTGTCGTTCTGCAGCAGCGCAGCATCGGTGCGGGCGTTCATGGTCGGATGCGGGTTGGGCGGAGCTGGGTGCTCAGTGCGCAATGTGAAGACCGCACTCGCGGTTGTCTTCGCCCTTGGTCGGGTCCACGTAGTCGAAGTTGTTGGGCAGGCCGTGCTTCACGCAGTACTCGTGCAGGTCCTTGGACGACCAGTGCAGCAGCGGCGCCACCTTGATGAGGCCGTCGGGGTTGATGCTGACCGGGTCCATCTGGGCGCGCACGGCGGTGTCGGTGGCGCGCAGGGCGGTGAACCACACCTGGGGCGCGGTCTCGCGCAGGGCGCGGGTGAAGGGCTCCAGCTTGACTTCTTCGGTGAAGGCGGTGTGGCGTGGGTCGTCCAGCGCGGGCGTGGGGCCTTCCACGGCTTCGCGGTGCGCGCGCGAGCGGCGGGGCAGATAGATCTGCAGCTTCAGGCCCAGTTGCTTCGTCACTTCGTCGGCAAAGCGGTAGGTGGCTTCGGTGTTGTAGCCGTTGTCCATCCAGACCACGGGCACATCGGGGTTGACCTGCGTGACCATGTGCAGGATCACTGCCTCGAAGGGGCGGAAGTTGGTGGTGACGATGGGGCGCTGGCCCAGGCCCAACGCCCAGGCGACGAGGCCTTCTGCGTTGTGGCCGAGTTCGGCGTTGATGCGTGCGAGATCGAATTGGCTCATGGTGTGGGGCTCAGGAAGGCGGGGGCCGGGCTGCCGTTCAGGCGGCCTTGCCGGCAAACAGCGGCTGGGGGTTGACGGCGTCGCCCTGGTAGAAGCCAGGGAACATTTCAAACTGGCGCTGGGCATCGGCGGGGTCCACGCCCTCGCGCAGCACGGCGCTGCTGAAGCCCGTGCGCTGCATCTGCACCAGCTGGTCGATCAGCACGTCGCCCGTGGCGCGGATCTCGCCCGCAAAGCCGCGGCGGCGGCGCAGCAAAAACGCCTGGCTGAACGCGCGGCCATCGGTGAAGCTGGGGAAATGCAGGTCCACACGGGCCACGCCTTCCAGTGGCAGGGCCAGGGCGTCGGCATCGTTGGGCAGGGCCACCGTGCGGGCATCGCCCTCTGCAGGCGGCTGGTGGTCTTGGGCGGCGAGTAGTTTCAACATCTTGTCTGTGGGGCTGGGCTGTGGGCTGGTCTATCGGGTGCCAGCTCAGGCAGCGGCGGTTTCTGGTTCTTTGTGGCGGGCAAGCTTTGCGGCTTCCTTGAACGGGTCCAGGCCCGCGCGGCGCACGGCCGCCTGGAAGGTTTCGCCGCTTTCGCGCAGGTCGCGGTAGGTGCTGAGCACCGCCTCGATCACGTCGGGCACTTCGGCCGCCGAGAACGAGGGGCCGATCACCTTGCCCGCCACGGCAGCGCCCGACAGGTCGGAGCCATCGGAGCCGCCCAGCGTGACCTGGTACCACTCCTTGCCGTCCTTATCGACGCCCAGGATGCCGATGTGGCCGCTGTGGTGGTGGCCGCAGCTGTTGATGCAGCCGCTGATGTGCAGGTCGATCTCACCGATGTCGTCCAGCTCGTCCAGGTCTTGATAACGCTGGGTGATGGCTTCGGCAATCGGCAGCGAGCGGGCGTTGGCCAGCGCGCAGAAGTCGCCACCGGGGCAGGCGATCATGTCGGTGAGCAACTGCACGTTGGCGCTGGCCAGGCCCAGGGCCTTGGCCTCGTTCCACAGGTCGAACAGGCGGCTGGCGTGCACCCAGGGCAGCAGCACGTTCTGGTCGTGCGTCACGCGGGCTTCACCGGCGGAATACTTGTCCACGAGGTCGGCCAGGGCGATGAGCTGGTCGCTGGTGGCATCGCCGGGCGACTGGCCAGGGCGCTTGAACGACAGCGTCACGGCACGCAATTGGGGGTTCTGGTGCGCGTGCACATTGCGCTGCAGCCAGCGGCCAAACATCACGTGTTCTGCGGCCTGGGCGTCCAGCTGGGCTTGCAGGGCCTCTGGCGCCACGTCGGCAATGTCAGCCAACTTCGGGGCCACAAAGCAGGCGGCCACGCGGTCAAATTCGGCCTGCGGGATGGTGTGGGGGCCACCGTCAATCTCCAGAATCTGGCCGTATTCGGCTTCCACATCGTCGATGTACTGCTGGCCTTCGGACTTCACCAGAATCTTGATGCGGGCCTTGTACTTGTTGTCGCGGCGGCCGTGCTCGTTGTACACGCGCACGATGGCCTCGATGTAATTCATGATCTGGTTCCAGGGCAGGAACTCGCGGATCACGGTGCCAATCACCGGAGTGCGGCCCATGCCACCGCCCACAAAGACCTTGAAGCCGATCTCACCCGCATCGTTCTTGACCAGGTGCAGGCCCACGTCGTGCCAGCCGGTGGCAGCGCGGTCGTCCTTGGCGCCGGTGATGGCGATCTTGAACTTGCGGGGCAAAAACGCGAACTCGGGGTGCAGCGTGGACCACTGGCGGATCAGCTCCGCATAAGGGCGTGGGTCCACGATCTCATCCACCGCGATGCCTGCCAGGGCATCGGTGGTGGTGTTGCGGATGCAGTTGCCGCTGGTCTGGATGCCGTGGAGCTGAACGCTGGCCAGAAGGTCCATCACGTCGGCGCTTTTGGACAGCGGAATCCAGTTGAACTGCACATTGGTGCGGGTGGTGAAGTGGGCGCAGTTCTTGGGCAAAAAGGTGGTGCCCAGCTTGCCCTGGCCTTCCATGGCGGCCTTGAAGACTGCCGCTTCGGGCTCGTCGTATTCGCGGGCAATCTGCGCCAGCACGCGCAGCTGGCGGCTGGCGATCTCGCCATAGGGCACGGCCACGCGCAGCATGGGCGCGTAGCGCTGCACGTACCAGCCGTTTTGCAGGCGCAGGGGGCGGAAGTCGTCTTCGCTCAGCTTGCCGGTCTGCCAGCGCGTGAGCTGGTCACGGAACTGCGCGGCGCGTTGCTTGACGAACTGGGTGTCGAAGGCGGTGTATTGGTACATAGGGGACTCAGATCAGAATCAGTTTGAAGCCTGCCCAGGCCAGCAGAATGGACAAGGCGGAGCGAATCAGGCGCTCGGGTGTGCGGGTGACCAGGCGCGAACCCAGCCAGATGCCCGGCAGCGAGCCAGCCAGCAATTGTGCAAGCAAAGGCCAGTCCACCGAGCCCAGTGAGGCATGGCCCAGGCCCGCCACCAGGGTCAAGGGCACGGCATAGGCAATGTCGGCGCCGATGATGCGCGGCAGCGGCAGCAAGGGGTAGACCAGCAGCAGCACCGTGACACCGATGGCGCCTGCGCCCACCGAGGTGAAGGTGACCAGCGTGCCAATCACGGCGCCCAGCAGCACGGGCAGGCTCCAGTGGCGGGGGCGGGTGGGGTCGCCGGTCTGGGTTTTGCGGGCGGCCGCTTCGGCTGCCTGGCGCTGGGCGGAAAAGGCAATCACCTTGTAAAGCGTGGCCGCTGCGGTGAGCAGCAGGGCAAAGCCCAGCGTGGTCGTCATGATGGCTTGCGCAGCGCCGCTGGCCGGGCCCATCACCTTGAGCGCCCACAGCGCGAGCAGCGCGGCCGGAATGCTGCCTGCACACAGCTGGCCCACCACTTTCCAGGGCACCAGGCGCTGGCGGGCCAGGCTCACGGTGCCGCCCATCTTGGTGAAGGCCGCAAACAGCAGGTCGGTGCCCACGGCCATGTGGGGCTTCACGCCAAAGAAGAAGATCAGGATCGGCGTCATGAGCGAGCCACCGCCCACACCCGTCAGGCCCACGATGAGCCCGACGGCAAAGCCCGCAAAAACAAACGCCAATTCATGCATGGCGGCGAATGTAGAGGGGCTTCTTATGGATGCAAACTATTGTTTTGCTCTGCCAATATGTCTATTTGTTTATAAGCAAGGATTGGCGCGGGCTGGCAGGGTGGCTGCTGGGGCCGCCTGCCGCGCTGGAGCTACTGCAGGCGCTCGGTGCCCAGCGCCTTCGCCAGCCGCGCATCCAGCGGCAGCGGCTCGCCCTGCAGGCGGGCGGCCAGCAGCTCGCCGCACAAAAGTGCCAGCGTCAGCCCGCGCGCGCCCATGGCCGTGCTGGCCCACAGGCCCGGCAGCAGGGCCGCAGCCACGGGGCCCACGATGGGCAGGCGGTCGGGTGCGGTGCAGCGCACGGCAGCCCAGGTGCGCAGGGCGGGGGGCTCGCCGGGGGCGGGCTGGGGCGCCGGAGCGTTCAGCGCCCGGGCGAACAGGGGTTCCAGCTGGGGGGCGATGCCGGGCAGCAGGTCCTGCAGCTTGGCCCAGTTGGTGGCGTGGGCAGCGTGGATGTCGGCATCGGTCGGCGGCAGGGCCTGCACATCGCGCTCGAAGGTGGAGCCCATCACCCAGCCTTGGTCTCCATCGGCTTGATTGCCCAGCGGGAAGCGGGGCACCAGGTTGCCGTTGCCATTGGCCGGAAACGGAATCCATGGCCGCAGCGGCGTTGCCGGATCGGTATGCACGCCCCACGACACCTGCCCGCGCACCGGCTGCAGCGGCCAGCGGTGGTTCAGCAGGGCCAGGCTGCCCGCGCCTGCGGCAATGACCACGGTGGGCGCCTCGGCCAGCACCTGGCCCTCGGCATCGAGCGCCTGCCAGGTGGTATCAGCCGGGCCGTGAGCGGTGGCGGGTGACTCTGCACGCCGCAACTGGGCCACTGCGCAATTCCCCCGCCATTGAATGCCAGGCTGACCCAGCAAGGCTTTGGCCAGGCGCGCCGGGCGCACCCAGCCCGCCTGGTGGTGCCAGCAGGCGGTCGCGTCAGGCGGCAACTGGGCAGCGGCCAGGGCCGCAGATGGCGCAGGCTCGCTCCAGGCGGCGCCTGGCCCTTGCGTCCAAGTGGGTGACAGGCCGGGGCTGCCATCGGTGCGGTGCTCCAGCACGCCGCAATGCGCCCAGTCCGCACCCTCGTTCAGCAGCCAGCGTGCCTGCTCCAGCGTGGTGCGGATGCCGCTGCGCGACAGGCGCGACAGCACGCTGTCGTCGGGCGACACATGGGGGGCGAACACCCCGGCAGGCAGCGCCGAGGCGCCTGATGCAGGCTCGGGTGCCTGGTCCAGCACCGTGACTTGCCAGCCGCGCCGGGCCAGGCTGGCAGCGGCGGCTGCGCCCGCAATGCCGCCACCGATCACGATGCAGGGGCCGGGCGGGGAGGGTGCCGGCGCGGCCCCCGCCTGGCGAGACGTGCGCGGCTCCCAGGAGGGGTTGTAGGTGGCATGCAGGTTGTCGCGCTTGGGTGGCACGCCGGGCACGCGGTTCACTTCAAAGCCACATTGCGCCAGCGCATCACGCACAGCGCGGGCGATGGTCCAGGTAGCCAGCTGGGTGCCGCGCCGGCAACAGCGCGCCACGGCCTTCAGGGTGTGCAGGTCCCAGCTGTCGGGGTTGCGCTGGGGGCTGAAGCCGTCGAGGTAGATGGAGTCCACCGTCAGGCTCTGCTGGCGCAGCATGGCCTGGGTGTCGCCCACATACAGGGTGAGCAGCACGCGGCCCTCGTCAAAACGCAGGCAGTGCACGCCCGGCAGCAGGCCCCACCATTGCTGGTGCAGTGCTTCGGCCAGCGGGGCCAGGTCGGGGTGGACCGAGGTGGCGCGCAGCAGGTCGGCCGCGCTCACAGGCCAGGCCTCGGTCGATACAAAGTGCAGCAGCGTGGGGCGCTCTGGGTCGGCCCGCCAGGCGGCCCAGGTCACCAGGAAGTTCAGGCCAAAGCCGAATCCGGTTTCCAGAATGCGCCACTGCGGCTGCCCGGCCCAGGCCTCGGGCAGGCCGCAGCCGTGCAGAAACACGCGGCTGGCCTGGGTGAGGCCGCCGTTTTCACTGTGGTAGCGGTCGCCGAAGCGGGGGCTGTAGGGGGTGCCGTCCGGCAGCCACTCGATGGGTTCAGTCATGGGAACGGCAAAAGGCCGGCGTGGCGCCGGCCTGTTGGAAAGGGAAGGCGGGTTTTACCGCGAACCGCTCCGGGGTGCGTTGCGCTGCGTCATGCGCTGGGCGGGACGTAACCCGCCGCAGCGTCTGCACCGCCGCCAAAGAAGTGATTTTGGCGAAACCATTTCTTGCAGCGCTGCACTTCGCGTCGCTCCGTTACGCGCTGGGCGGGACGTAACCCGCCGCAGCGTCTGCACCGCCGCCAAAAAAGTGGTTTTCCATCTGTCGTGCCAGATATTGGCGGGCCCGCGCATCCGCCAGGTTCAGCCGGTTTTCATTGACCAGCATGGTCTGGTGCTTGAGCCAGCCCGCCCAGGCTTCCTTGCTCACGCTTTCCCAGATTCGTTTGCCCAGTTCGCCGGGGTAGGGCGGAAAGTCGAGGCCTTCGGCTTCCTTGCCGAGCTTGATGCATTGAACGGTGCGTGCCATGGGAATTCCTTGTAGTGGAAGCGAGCGAAAAAAGGCTTCGCTCAGATGATTTGGATATTAAGAACTGAAATCTCAGTAGTTCCAGTTTTGAAGAGGGCCTTCCAGAATGCGTTCCATCGGTGTTTTGCACCGCAACACATTCATAAAAGAGGCCCTTCCATGAACTTTCGCCGCGACTTTATCAAGTTTCCCTTCGCCGCCGCCCTGGTGGGCAGTTTGGCCCTGACGGCATTGCCGTCGTTTGCGCAGTCTGTGACGCTGCTCAATGTGTCGTACGACCCGACACGCGAGCTGTATGTGGACTTCAACCAGGCCTTTGCCAAGCACTGGAAGGCCAAGACCGGCCAGGACGTGACCATCAAGCAAAGCCACGGTGGCTCGGGCAAACAGGCCCGCTCCATCATCGACGGGCTGGACGCCGATGTGGCCACGCTGGCCCTGGCAGGCGACACCGATGCGCTGCACACCAACGGCGGCTGGATCCCCAAGGACTGGCAAAAGCGCCTGCCACACAACAGCTCGCCCTACACCTCGACCATCGTGCTGGTGGTGCGCCAGGGCAACCCCAAGGGCATCAAGGACTGGGACGACCTGGTGCGGGCCGACGTGAAGGTGATCACGCCCAACCCCAAGACCTCGGGCGGCGCGCGCTGGAACTACCTGGCCGCGTGGGAATTCGCCAAGCGCAAATATGGCGGTGACGCCAAGGCCAAGGACTTCGTGGCCAAGCTGTATGGCAACGTGCCCGTGCTGGACACCGGCGCGCGCGGCTCCACCATCACGTTTGCGCAGCGCAACCAGGGCGACGTGCTGATCGCCTGGGAGAACGAGGCCTACCTGCTCGAAAAAGAGTTCGGCACCAAGTTCGACGTGATCGCCCCCTCGATCTCCATCCTGGCCGAGCCTGCCGTCTCGGTGGTGGACAAGAACGTGGACAAGAAGGGCACCCGCGCTGTGGCCGAGGCCTACCTGCAGTACCTCTACACCGAAGAAGGCCAGGACATTGCGGGCAAACACTTCTACCGCCCCGCCGTGTCCGACAAGGCCAAAGCCAAGTACGCCAAGCAGTTCCCCAAGCTGAACCTGTTCACCATCAACGACGCGTTTGGTGGCTGGGACAAGGCGGCCAAGGATCACTTTGCCGACAACGCGAGCTTCGACCAGATCTACACACGCAAGTGAGCAGGTAAGTAAGCCAGCAAGCCTGCCCGCCTCTGCGCGCGGCAAGGTAGCCCCCGTCTTCATGAAGGAAACCCAGCCCCTGTGGGCCGGGTGGGGTGCTGCACGTCCTTTTTATAAGAAAAAACAGCCTTCTGCGCGCGTCCATCAAGCGCTGATAGCTATCAAAACAGTAGTATTCAAGGAGTCCACACCATGTCCGCCTTGCTCATCGCCGGCAGCCCCTCGGAGCGCTCCCGCTCCGCCGCCTTGCTCGACGCCGTGGCCCAGCGCCTCTCGGTGCGCGGTGCGCTGGTGGACCGCATCCACATCCGCGACCTCTCGCCCCAGGCGCTGCTGCTGGCCGACTTTGGGCACCCCACGGTGGTGCATGCCATCGACCAGGTGGCCGACGCCAGTGTGCTGGTGGTGGCCACCCCGGTCTACAAGGCGGCCTACAGCGGCGTGCTCAAGGTGTTTCTGGATCTGCTGCCGCAAACCGCCCTCAAGGGCAAGACCGTGCTGCCCCTGGCCACGGGCGGCAGCCCGCACCACATGCTGGCGCTGGACTATGCGCTGCGCCCCGTGCTGCAGTCGCTGGGCGCCAAAAGCATCCTGCCCGGCATCTACGCCACCGACGCCCAGGTCGCGCTCACGCCCGAGGGCACCTACCACGTGCAGGCCGACATTGCCGCCCGGCTGGACGACGCGGTGAACGTGCTGGTGACCGAAACCCTGCGCCCATCGCCCGCCCAGGCCACCCGGTTTGCGCCGGTGCCGTTCTCGCAGGTGCGATGTAGCGTCTGACGCGGGCCCGGCGCTGCGGCAGGCCCGCAGTGCCAGCGCCACCTTCCTTCCCCCTTCGTTTCCATTTTTGATTTTTGCTGCGCCGGGTGCGCGGGCAGGGCGGTGTGCCGCCTGCTGCCAGCCCGCCCGGTGCTCCACCCACCCGATTTGCTGCTGGAACCCGCACCATGAATGAACTGAACCGCTTCTCCCTGCAACGCCGCCACCTGCTGGCCGCCAGTGCTGCCACCGCCGCTGCGGCAGCGCTCCCTACCACCTCTTGGGCCCAGGCCTCTGGCGCGCCCCGCGTTCTGCGTGTGGGCCACCAAAAGGGCTGGCTCTCCATCCTGAAGGGCCGTGGCACGCTCGAAAAGCGCCTGGCTCCGTTGGGGGTGAAGGTCACTTGGACCGAATTCAACGCCGGCCCCGTGCAGCTCGAAGCCCTCAACGTCGGCTCCATCGACTTTGGCGATGTGGGCGAAGCCCCGCCCATCTTTGCCCAGGCTGCGGGTGCGCCGCTGGTGTACGCCGGTGCCACGGTGCCGCGCCCCGCACTGGAGGCGGTGATCGTGCCCAAGGACTCGCCCATCCGCAGCGTGGCCGACCTCAAGGGCAAGCGCGTGGCCTACAACAAGGGCTCCAACGTGCAGTACTTCCTGGTCAAGTTGCTGGAGAAGCACGGCCTGAAATACGGCGACGTGCAGTCCGTCTTTCTGGCCCCGGCCGACGCGCGGGCCGCGTTTGAGCGCGGCGCGGTCGATGCCTGGATCATCTGGGACCCGTTCCTCGCCGCCGCGCAAAAGACGCTGGACGCCCGCCTGCTGGCCGACGCCACGGGCGTGGTCAACAACCGCGCCTACTACTTCACCTCGCGCGAGTTCTCCACCAAGAACGCCGATGTGCTGCGCATCGCGATCGAAGAGGTCAACGCCATCGACACCTGGGCGTCCAAAAACAAGGACGCCGCCGCTGCCGAGCTGTCGGCTGTGCTGGGCCTCGACAAATCCATCACCGAGCTGTACCTGAACCGCGCCCGTTTTGGCACCGCGCCCGTCACGCGCGAGATCCTGGCCGAGCAGCAGGCGATTGCCGACACCTTCTTCGACCTCAAGCTCATCCCCAAAAAGCTCAACCTGCTGCACGCCGCGCCGGTGGACCTTTGAGGGCCTGGTAGCACCGCACTGAAAGGAGTCACCATGGCCCACCTTTCCCTGAGCAACGAGCGCCGCCGCGCGCTGCAACTGCTGGGCGTCACCGCCTTCCACTGGGTGCTGGCCAGCCGCTACGCCCACGCCCAAAGCCCCGCCGTGCCAGGTCCCGAGCAACTGCGCATCGGCTACCAGAAGTCGGCCGTCAACCTGGTCATCCTCAAGCAGCAGGGTGTGCTGGAGAAGCGCTTCCCCGGCACCCGCGTGAGCTGGCTGGAGTTCCCGGCCGGGCCGCAATTGCTCGAAGCGCTGTCGGTCGGCAGCCTCGAATTTGGCCTGACTGGCGACTCGCCCCCCGTGTTTGCGCAGGCCGCTGGCAAAGACCTGCTCTACGTGGGCGCCGAGCCGCCCAAGCCCGACAGCTCGGCCCTGCTGGTGCTCAAGGACTCGCCCCTGCGCACCCTGGCCGACCTCAAGGGTCGCCGCATTGCCGTGCAAAAGGGCAGCAGCGCCCACTACCTGCTGGTGCGTGCCGTGGAGCGCGCGGGCCTGCAGTGGGCTGATATCCAGCCCGTGTACCTGGCCCCGGCCGATGCGCGCGCCGCGTTCGAGCGCAAGAGCGTGGACGTCTGGGCCATCTGGGACCCGTTTTACGCCGCCACCGAACTCGCCATCCAGCCCCGCGTGCTGGCCACGGGCCGCGACCTTGCCAGCAGCAACAACTCGTTCTACCTGGCGGCCCGCCCGTTTGTGCAAGCCCACCCGCAGGTGCTGCGTGTGCTGTTTGAAGAACTCAGCCGCGCCGACCGCCTGGCGCAAGAGGCGCGCAAGGACGCGATCAAGCTGATTGCCGACTTCAGCGGCCTGGACGCGGGCGTGGTGAGCCTGTTCATCCAGCGCCGCCCCTCATCACCCGTGGGCCTGCTCTCGCCCGCCACCGTGGCCGACCAGCAGCGCGTGGCCGATGCGTTTTTCAAGCTCGGCCTGATCCCCAAACCCGTGAACGTGGCCGACATCGTGTGGCGGCCTGCGGCAGCGCAGTTGGCGGCTGCCAGCGCCAGGCCCTGAGCCGCATGCGCTCGTTGAGTCCATCGAATACCTACCCCGAGGCATCCATGAAAATTTTCTGGTTCATCCCCACCCATGGCGACAGCCGCTACCTGGGCACCGCCAAAGGCGCGCGCCAGCTCAACCACGACTACCTCAAGCAAGTGGCCGTGGCCGCCGACAGCCTGGGCTACGAAGGTGTGCTCATTCCCACCGGCCGCTCGTGCGAAGACCCTTGGGTGGTCGCGTCCAGCCTGTTGCCCGTCACGCGCAACCTCAAGTTTCTGGTGGCGGTGCGCCCCGGTCTGCACCAGCCCGCGCTGGCGGCCCGCATGGCGGCCACGTTCGACCGGCTCTCGGGCGGGCGCTTGCTCATCAACCTGGTCACAGGTGGCGACCAGGCCGAGCTGGAGGGCGACGGCGTTTTTCTGGACCACGCCACGCGCTACGAACAGTCGGCCGAGTTCATCCGCATCTGGCGCGAAATTCTGGCGCGCAGCCACCGGGGCGAAAGCCTGGACTTTGAAGGCCAGCACCTGTCGGTGAAGGGCGCCAAGCTGCTCTTTCCGCCGCTGCAGCAGCCGCACCCGCCCGTGTACTTTGGCGGCTCGTCGCCCGCCGCGCACGACCTGGCGGCCGAGCAGGTCGAAACCTACCTGACCTGGGGCGAGCCACCGGCCGAAGTGGCGAAGAAGTTGGCAGACGTGCGTGCGCGCGCCGCAAAACATGGCCGCACCGTCAACTTCGGCATCCGCCTGCACGTCATCGTGCGCGAGACCGACGCACAGGCCTGGGCCGCTGCCGAAGAACTCATCAGCCATGTGGATGACGACACAGTGGTGCGCGCCCAGGCCGTGTTTGCGCGCATGGATTCCGAGGGCCAGCGCCGCATGGCTGCGCTGCACGCCGGTGGCGCCAAACGCAGCCGCAAGGACCTGGAGATCAGCCCCAACCTGTGGGCGGGCGTGGGCCTGGTGCGCGGCGGCGCGGGCACCGCCCTGGTGGGCGACCCGCAGACGGTGGCCGCACGCATCGAGGAATACGCCGCGCTGGGGCTGGACACGTTTGTGCTGTCGGGCTACCCGCACCTGGACGAGGCGTATCGCTTTGCCGAACTGGTCTTCCCGCTGCTGCCCTTGCCATTGCGCAACCAGCTCGCCAGCGGCAACCCCTTGTTTGGCAACCCGTTGGGCCCGTTTGGCGAAACCGTGGCCAACGACTTCGTGCCACGTGCGTCGCAAAGCTGAGCTGGCCCGAACCTGAACCCCAACGGAACCTGTCCCATGACACAGACCATCAGAGAACTGCAGGTATCCCCGCTGGCCGACGCGGTGGACCTGCCTATCGAAGGGCCCTTGCTGCCCGCACCCGTCGCGCGCTTGGCCAGGCAGATTGCGCAGCGCCTGCTGCCCTGGGCCGTGCCCGTGGGCCTCATCGTGTTGTGGCAGATCGCCTCGTCGCAAGGCTGGCTCTCTACCCGCGTGTTGCCTGCGCCGCTGGAGGTCGTCAAGGCCGCCTGGACCTTGGCCGCCTCGGGCGAGCTGTGGACCCACGTCAAGGTCAGCGCGGGCCGTGCGCTGGCCGGGCTGGCAATTGGCGGCGGCCTGGGGCTGCTGCTGGGCCTGCTCACGGGCTCCATCAAGCTGTTCGAGACGCTGCTCGACTCCACCATCCAGATGGTGCGCAACATCCCCGCGCTGGCGCTCATCCCGCTCGTGATCCTGTGGTTTGGCATTGACGAGTCGGCCAAGCTGTTCCTCATCAGCGTGTCGGTGTTCTTCCCGATCTACCTCAACACCTTCCACGGCATCCGCAATGTGGACCCGGGGCTGATCGAGATGGGGCGCACCTATGGCCTCAGCCGCTGGCAGCTGTACCAGCAGATCATCCTGCCCGGCGCGCTCTCCAGCATCCTGGTGGGGCTGCGGTTCTCGCTGGGACTGATGTGGGTGATCCTGATCGTGGCCGAGACCATCTCGGCACAGGCGGGCATTGGCTACCTCACGATGAATGCGCGCGAGTTTCTGCAGACCGACATCGTGCTCGTGGGCATCCTGCTCTACGCCTTGCTGGGCAAGCTGGCCGACGTGTTTGCCAAGGGGCTCGAACGTTACTGGCTCCGCTGGCATCCCGGTTATCAGGCGTGATGCCTGCTTTGAGCGCCTGAATACTCACATTTTTATAGCTGCTAGCGCTTGATGGACAGGCGCAGGAGGCCATTTTGACTACAAATTTTTCACCACAACAGCAGCACCAGGGTGTGCGCCTGGAAGTGCGCGGCGTAGACAAACGCTATGGCACACGCGACGTGCTCAAGAAGACCGAGCTGGTCATTGAGCCCGGCGAGTTCGTCGCCATCGTGGGCCGCAGCGGCTGCGGCAAAAGCACGCTGCTGCGCCTGGTGGCGGGGCTGGAATCGGTGTCGGGCGGCGTCATTCGCATTGACGGTGACCCGGTGGACGGCTTGAGCAGCAGCACCCGCATCATGTTCCAGGACGCGCGCCTGCTGCCCTGGAAACGTGTGCAGGACAACGTGGCCCTGGGCCTGCCGCCCGCGCAGCGTGGTGCCGCAGCCGATGTGCTGGCCCGCGTGGGCCTGGGCGACCGGCTGGGCGAGTGGCCCGCGCGCCTGTCGGGCGGCCAGCGCCAGCGTGTGGCCCTGGCGCGTGCGCTGGTGCACAACCCACGCCTCTTGCTGCTGGACGAACCCCTGGGCGCGCTCGATGCGCTCACCCGCATCGAGATGCACCGCCTCATCGAAGGCCTGTGGCGCCAGTCAGGCTTTACCGCATTGCTGGTCACCCACGACGTGCAGGAGGCCGTGGCCCTGGCCGACCGCGTGATCCTGATCGAAGACGGCCAGATCGCACTGGACCAGCGCATCGACCTGCCACGCCCGCGCGTGCACGGCGAGGCGGCCTTTGCGCAGCTTGAAAAACGCATCCTCGACCGCGTGCTGCAAAAGCCCGACGTGGAGCCCACCCCCGAACCCACCTGGCCCGGCGTGCCCGCCCACGGGCTGCGCTGGGCGGTGTGAATGAAAGAAGCACCCCCTGAGTCGCTTCGCGCCTTCCCCCTCTCCTTCGGGAGGGGAACGCCACCGGTGGCCTGGCAAAGCCAGTTCCACGGTGGCACTGGCCTGGAGCGCGCCAGTTCCGAGCGCAGCGTTCAACGCTGAGTGATCCGGAATTCCTCATTGTTTTCGTCAACGGACTTTTTAGGAGAACCCCATGTCCATCCAAGCCATCAACGTTCGCAACCAGTTCAAGGGCAAAGTGCGCGAGATCATTCGCGGCGATGTCGTCTCTGAGGTCGATGTCGAAACCCCCTGGGGCATCGTCACCTCTGTCATCACCACCCGCTCGGTGGACGACCTGGGCCTTGCCGTGGGCTCCGATGTGGTGGCGCTGGTCAAGTCCACCGAGGTGTCCATCGCCAAGCTGTGAGCTGATTTTTGGATCAAATAGGCAGTCTGCGCGCTGTGGATGGTTGCAGGCTGCTATTGAAAACGTAGCGAACTTCGCAGCAAGCCAAAGCGGCTCGTACTGCGCACGTCACCTCTCAGGCCTTGTTACAAGGCCTGAGTTTTTGGTGCTGACCAGGCACGGGGCTGGCAGGGATCACCTGCAAGAGGGCCCGCTTGCAGGTGTGTCTGATAAAACGTATGATATGTGTCATGCGAAATAAACAACCCAGTGCCCGAGCCGCTGCCAAGGAGGCGACCCACGAGCGCATCGTGTCGGTGGCCGCGCGGGCGATCCGTCGCAACGGCTACCACGGCACCGGGGTGGCAGACATCATGAAGGAGGCGGGCCTCACGCATGGCGGCTTCTATGCGCACTTCGAATCGCGCGAGGCCATGCTGGCCGAAGCGGCCACGCAGGCCTGTGCCCAGTCTGTGGCCACCGTGGCCGGCGCTGTAGCGGGGGAGCCCGCCTCGCAGGCGATGGCCACCGTGCTCAAGGCCTATCTCTCGCGCCAGCATGTCGAAAGCGTAGAAACCGGTTGCCCTCTGGCCGCGCTGGGCTCTGAAACCTCGCGCCAGTCGCCCGAAGTGCGTCGCGTCTCCACCCGGCACATCAAGGAGATGGTGGACCTGATTGCGCGTCAGTCGCCGCAGTGGGGCCAGCCAGAGATCCATGAGCAGGCGCTCGTCACCCTGTCCACTATGGTGGGCGCCCTGGTGCTTGCCCGGGCGGTGGACGATGCTGCGCTGTCCGACAGCCTGCGCGAGGCCGCGCTCAAGCACCTGTTGCCTGCACCAACGGCCTGACGCAAACCCACTCACCAGGCGCTCTTTTGGATCGTGATCTCCGCGCAATGGCGCGTTTTTTTTGGATTTATATATGATGTTTATCATGCGAAATTGTGAATTAAGCCCATACAGCCCACTGGTGTCCCTTCAGGCTCCCGCCACAAAGGAAGCCCCATGAAAGCCTTTGTTCTGGATCGATACGCCAAGAAGGGCGCGCTCAGGCCCGCCGACGTTCCTGCGCCCTCTTTGCGCGACGACGAGGTGCTGGTGGAGGTGCATGCAGCGGGCGTCAATCCGCTCGACGCCAAGATCCGGGACGGCGAGTTCAAGCTCATCCTGCCCTACAAGATGCCGCTCATCCTGGGGCACGACGTGGCGGGCGTTGTGGTGCGTGTGGGGCCGCGCGTGCGGCAGTTCCAGCCCGGCGACGAGGTCTATGCTCGGGCGGACGACTTTCACATTGGCACCTTTGCGGAACTCATCGCCGTCAAGGAGTCTTCGCTGGCCCTCAAGCCCCGCAGCCTGACCATGGAAGAGGCGGCGTCGATCCCGCTGGTGGCCCTGACGGCCTGGCAGGCTCTGGTCGAGAAGGCCCAGGTGAAAAAAGGGCAGAAGGTCTTCATCCAGGCGGGCTCGGGCGGGCTGGGCAGCATCGCCATCCAGCTGGCCAAGCACCTGGGTGCCACCGTGGCCACCACCGCCAGCGCAGGCAACGCCGCACTGGTCCACAGCTTGGGCGCCGATGTGGTCATCGACTACCGCCAGCAGGACTTTGAAGCGGTGCTGCGCGACTACGACGTGGTGCTGCACAGCCAGGACAGCAAGGCGCTGGCCAAGTCCCTGCGCGTGCTCCAGCGCGGCGGCCAACTCGTCTCTGTCTCGGGCCCGCCAGACCCCACATTTGGCGAAGCCATTCGCGCCCCCGGCTTTGTGCGGATGGTGTTCCGCCTGTTGAGCGCAGGCACCCGGCGCCGCGCTCGGGCGCTGGGCATTGGCTACGGGTTCCTGTTCATGCGGGCAGAGGGCCGCCAGCTGCAAGAGATCACACGCCTGATCGACGCCGGGGCCATCCGCCCGGTGATTGACAAGGTGTTTGCCTTTGACGCCACCAACGAAGCCATCGCCTACGTGGAAACCGGCCGCGCCAAGGGCAAGGTCGTGGTCAAGGTGCGCTGAGCTGTTCGCTGGCTGCGCATCCATCCCTTGTACATCCCATTTGCACATTCATTCCCAACCCACCCTGGAGATTCCCATGAAGATCGAAAACGCTGTTGTCCTCGTCACCGGTGCCAATCGCGGCATTGGCCTGGCTTTTGTCCGCGAGCTGCTCGCACGCGGTGCGCGCAAGGTCTACGCCGCTGCGCGTGACCCATCCACCATCGCCCCGCAACCCGGCGCGCAGGCCTTGCGTCTGGACGTCAACAACCCCGAAGACGTCGCGGCGGCTGCTGCGCTGGCATCCGATGTGACCTTGGTCATCAACAACGCGGGCATCGCCCAGCCTGGCGGCTTCATGGCGGCCGACAGCGAGGAGGTCATGCGCCGCATTTTTGAGACCAATGTCTTTGGCGTGCTGCGCGTCAGCAAGGCCTTTGCGCCTGTGCTGCAGGCCAACGGGGGCGGGGCGCTGCTCAACGTGCTGTCGGTGGCATCGTGGGTGAATGGCGGCGAGCTGGCGGCGTACTCGGCCAGCAAATCAGCCGCCTGGTCGCTCACCAATGCACTGCGCCACGAGCTGGCAGCGCAAAAAACGCAGGTCCTCGGGCTGCACATGGCGTATGTGGACACCGACCTCACGCGCGGCTTCGATGTACCCAAGACCAGCCCGGTTCAGATCGTGCGGCGTGCGCTGGATGGTCTGGAAGCAGGTGCGGACGAGGTGCTGGCCGATGAACTCACGCAGCACGTCAAGCTCGCGATGACGGCCACGCGGCCCAGCTACCTGCCACAGTCTGCCTGAAAAGGCAGCACATGGGCAAGGGGGCGGTGGCAGAGCACGACCGGCCAGTTCATCGCGCTGACCGGTCAGGCCCCAGGCGTCACGCCGCCTTGGCCAGTGGCGTGGCGTACCGGCTGGCGGGGCGCGCCAGGCCCAGGTTCTCGCGCAGGGTGTTGCCTTCGTATGCGGTGCGGAACAGGCCGCGCCGTTGCAGCTCCGGCACGACCAGGTCCACAAACTCGTTGAGCGACTGGGGCAGCACGGGCGGCATCACGTTGAAGCCATCGGCCGCGCCGTTCTCAAACCATTCCTGCATGCGGTCCGCAATGGCCTGGGGTGTGCCCACCACCACCCAGTGGCCGCGCGCGCCGGCCAGGTATTCGTACAGCTGGCGCACGGTGTACTTCTCGCGCCGGGCCAGCTGCAGCACCACGTGGGCGCGGCTGTTGATGCCCTTGGGCGGCTCGGGAATGTAGGGCGGCGGCGCGTCCAGACTCCACTGGGCCAGGTCTTCGCCGGGCCAGAAGGGCGCCAGCGTAGCCAGGCCCACGCTGGGGTGGATCAGCGCCTGCAGCTCGGCCCACTTGGCCTGGGCTTCTTCCTCGGTGCGGCCGATCACCGGGGAGATGCCGGGCAGCACCAGCAGCTCGTCGGGGTGGCGGCCGTACTTGACCATGCGGCCTTTCACGTCCTTGTAGAACGCCTGGGCCTCGGCCAGGCTGGTCCAGGCGGTGAAGATGGCCTCGGCCGTGGCAGCGGCCAGCTCCTTGCCGTCTTCGGAAGAGCCCGCCTGCACGATGACCGGGTGGCCCTGCACCGAGCGCTCGATGTTGAGCGGACCCTGCACCTTGAGGTGTTTGCCCACGTGGTTCAGCGCGTGCAGCTTGTCGGGGTCGAAGTAGATGCCACTCGCCTGGTCGCGCACCAGGGCATCGTCGTCAAAGCTGTCCCACAGGCCCTTGACCACGTCCACAAACTCGTGGGCGCGCTCATACCGCACGGCGGGGTCGGGGTGGGTGTCCAGGCCAAAGTTGCCATGCACGTTCTCGGCGCTGGTGGTCACCACGTTCCAGGCGGCGCGGCCCTTGCTGATGTGGTCGAGCGAGGCGAACTTGCGTGCCAGCAGGTAGGGGTCTTCGTAGGTGGTGGATGCCGTGGCCACAAAGCCGATGTGTTTGGTGACGGCCGAGAGCGCCGCCCACAGCGTGACGGGCTCGAAGTGCGAGATGCGCCCCTGGCGGCTGAAGGACTCGCGGTCGCCCTTGTGCCACACGCCCGGGCTGTCGGCCACAAACACTTGGTCGAACAGGCCGCGCTCTGCCGTTTGTGCGACCTCGATGTAGTGGTCGATATTCACTCCCGAATCGACCTGCGAGCCGGGGTGGCGCCAGGCGGCGACATGGTGCCCCGTGGCCATGATGAAGGCGCCGAGGCGCAGTTTGCGTGGGGTTTCAGATTGGGTCATAAGAATGTCGATGGTTTAAATCAAGCGCGCGGCCTGCGAAACCGGCGCGGCCCAGGCCAGCGCACCCGTGGAACCGGCTTTGCCGGGCCAGGGGGTGCGTCCCCCTCGGGGGATGGCGCCGAAGGCGACTCAGGGGGGCTAGTCAGTCACTGTGATGCGATGCAGCTTGCGGTGCTGCGGGAAGAAGTCGCCCACTGCGTAATGCTGGGTGGAGCGGTTGTCCCACACGGCCAGCGTGCCCGGCGCCCAGCGCAGGCGGGCCTGGAACTCGGGTACCTGGGGCAGGGCAAACAGCTGGGTCAGCAGGGCATCGCTCTCCACGCGCGACAGGCCCTTGATGTGGCTGGTGAAGGTGGAGTTCACATACAGCACCTTCTTGCCCGTGACCGGATGCACACGCACCACCGGGTGTTCCACCGGCGGGTACTTGGCGCGGGCGGCCTTCAGCTCGTCGCCACTCGCGTCCTTGCGCAGCAGGTACTCCGTCCAGCCGCTGATCTCCCAGGTGTGCACGGCTGTCAGCGTCTCCAGGTAAGCCTGGAAGGCGGGCGGCAGGCTGGCGTAGGCGGCCGTGAGGCTGGCCCACAGTGTGTCGCCGCCGCTGGCGGGAATCACCTGCGCATACAGGCTGGTGCCCAGCGGTGGCTGCTCGCGCCAGGTGATGTCGGCATGCCAGTTGCTCGACGCCTTGGGGCGCTCGGCGGTGCTTTCCACGATCTCGATCTCGGGGTGGCTCTCCAGCCGGGGGAAGAACGCCTTGACTTCGGCCACGTTGCCAAAGCTGCGGGTGAAGTCCACCTGCTGCTGCGGCGTGATGTGCTGGTCGCGGAGGAACAGCACTTCGTGCATGGCCAGAGCCTGGCGCAGCTCGGCCTGGGTGGCGGCATCCAGCGGCTGGCGCAGGTCCAGGTCGTGGATGACGGCGCCGATGGTGGGTGTGTAGGGCTCGACCGCAAAGCGGGTGAAGGTGGGGTGCAAATCGTTGAGGTTGGACATGGTGCTGCTTTCTGAAACGAGGGTGGTGGAAAGAGAACGGCCATGCCATTGGGACAGTGCATGTGCGGCGCATCAACGAAGCAGTTCGCATATGCATAGTCGGAAAACCGCGCCCTGTGGCGGCGCGCTGGATGCCTGGTGTGCCCAAATTTGCATATCTGTTTTTGGTCGTTGGCTGCTGCAGCGGGCTTGCCTAGAGTCGTTGTCGATTCATGGCAACAGGCACGAAAGGTCAACACATGAAAAAAACGCGATGGAGTACCGCACTGCGCAGGGCCGCAGCGGCAGCGGGCGCGGCAATGGTTTGGGGCCTGTCGATGGGCGGCGCAGCCGCGCAGACGCCGGAGCCGCTGAAGGTGATCCGCATCGGCATTGCCACCGGTGGCGTGGGCAGCGATCCGGTGCGCCATGGCGGCACCTCGGCCGCGCTGGCCTACACCGACGGCGCGCTGGAAGAGGAGTTCAAGAAAGACGGCGTGAAGGTGCAGTGGACCTTCTTCAAGGGCGCAGGCCCCGCCGTGAACGAGGCGCTGGTCAACAAGCAACTCGACTTTGCGTGGCAGGGCGATTTGCCTTCCATCGTGCACCGGGCCAGCGATGTGAAGACCAGGATCATCCTGGGCAGCGGTGTGCGCGGCGGGCTTTACCTGGCGGTGCCGCCGGATTCCAGCATCCGCCGCCTGGAAGACCTCAAGGGCCGCAAGGTGGCGGTGTTCAAGGGCACCAACCTGCACCTGGCCGCCGTGCGCGCGCTGGCCGACAAGGGGCTGAGCGAGCGCGACGTGAAGCTGGTGAACCTGGACCTGCCCAGTGCCGACGCCGCATTGGTCAGCAAGGACATCGATGCCGCGTTTGGCTACGTGGGCTTGTTCAAGCTGCGCGACCAGGGCCTGGCCAAGGTGGTGTGGTCGGCAGCGGAAGACTCCTACAAATACACCCGCCAGACAGCGTTGCTTGTCGCCGATGACTTTGCCGCCCGCCACCCCCAGGTGGTGCACCGCGTGGTGAAGACCGTGGTGCGCTACGCCCACAAGTACTCCGACGAAGACCGCCGTGCCGAACTGTTTGCACAGTGGGGCAAGGCCGAGTACCCCGAGAAGGTGTGGCGCGAAGACTTCATCGGCCAGCCGCTGCGTGTGCGCCTGTCGCCACTGCTCGACCCGTTTCTGGTCGCGCGCTACAAGGACGCGGCCGACGAGGCCCACAAGCTCAGGCTGATCCGCAAGAAGCCTGAGATCGACAGCTGGTTTGACCGCCGCTACCTGGACGCGGCGCTCAAGGAGCTGAAGCTGGAAGGCTACTGGCCGGTGTATGGCCGCAATGGAGAAGTGGCCGCCGCACTCTGAGCGCAGGCCAGCCGCCGTAGATAACGATTGGTAGGTAGGGGGACGGGCCGGCGAAAGCCGCCCTTTGCAACCCGCCGGCACCCTGTGCCCGGCGGGTTTTTTTGTGCCTGCTTCTGGCCCCGCTCATAACGTCAGCGCCGCTGCTCATGCCGCAAACATCTTTGTCATTGCATATGAGTATTAACCATTTATTTTTATAACAAACGTCTTTTACATTTCTTTTGGTTGTTATTGAGGTTGCCCACCCAGCCCTGGGCGTTAGCACTTCCTCCACCCGAAAGGACACGCAAAAGATGGCGATACCCGCACTGAACGCGGCTGGGCCTGCCAGCCCCACGCACCCGTTGGAGCCGCTGCCGGAGGTGCATGCGCGCCGCGTTGCGACCTTGAAAAACAAGGCCTCGTGGGCTTGGGCAGGGCGCTCGCTTTGGGCCTGGCCCTTTCCGCTGGCCGTGCTGGCGCTGTGGCAGCTCTCGGCGGTTTGGGGCTGGGTGCCCGAGCAGGTACTGCCGCCGCCCGCTGCCGTCTTCAAGGTATTTGGCGAGCTGCTGGTCAGCGGCGAGCTGTGGGACCACCTGCGCATCAGCATGGTCCGCGTGTTTGCGGGCTTTGGCATTGGCCTGTCACTGGGCCTGCTGCTGGGCGCGGCTATGGGCCTCTCGCCCACCTTTCGCGACTACGTGTTTCCGCTGTTCAAGGCGTTCAGCCAGGTGCCGGTGATCGGCTGGCTGCCGCTGCTGATCCTGGTGGTGGGCATTGATGAAGAGCTGAAGTTTTTGCTGATCGCCAAGGCTGCACTGGTGCCCGTGGCCATCAACACCTGCCAGGGCATTCAGAACGTGCCCAACCGGCTGGTGGAGGTGGCGCGTGTGTATGGCTTTACCCGCTGGCAAATGCTGCGCAAGGTGGTGTTTCCGGCGGCCACGGCGCCCATCTGGAATGGCGTGCGCTATGGCCTCACCCATGCCTGGCTGGCGCTGGTAGTGGTGGAGCTGCTGGCTTCGTCCGAGGGCATCGGCTTCCTCATCGTCTACGGCCGCCAGCTCTTTCAGCTGGACGTGGTGCTGGCAGCCGTGCTGGCCGTGGGCATCGTGGGTTTTGTGATCGACAAGCTGCTGGCCGTGTCCGAGGCGTGGCTGCTGCGCTGGCGCAAGCCGGGGCTGTGAAGCGGGGTATCCGAATGTCTTCTGTGAACGTGCAACGCAACCTGTTCCAAAAAGTGCCCCCACGCCTGCGGGGCTGGGTGCTGCCCGTGCTGATCCTGGCGGTGTGGTGGGCGGTGGTGGCCTCGGGTGCGTCCGATTCGCCCCTGCTGGTGTCGCCGCTGGCCGTGTGGCAGCGGGGCGTGGGCCAGGTTACGAGCGGCGAGCTGTGGGTGGCCTTGTCGGCCAGCCTGTGGCGCATGGCCTGGGGCTTTGGCATTGGCTCCAGTATCGGGCTGGCGGTGGGTGCGCTGCTGGGCTGGTCGCGCTGGGCCGAGCGGCTGGTGGGGCCCACCTTCCATACGCTCAAGCAGATCTCGCTGTTTGCGTGGATTCCGATGCTGTCGATGTGGTTTGGCCTGGGCGATGCCGCCAAGGTGGCCTTCATTGCTATGGCGGCGTTTTTCCCCGTGGTGCTCAACACGGTGGAAGGCCTGCGCAGCATGCCGCGCGAATACCTGGAGGTGGCCCGTGTGTACGAGTTCAGCGTGTGGCAAACGCTCGTCCGCGTGGTGGCGCCTGCGGCGGCGCCCTCGCTGTTCACCGGCATCCAGCTCTCGCTCATCTACAGCTGGCTGGCCACGCTGGGGGCGGAATACCTGCTGGCCTCGGGCAAGGGCATTGGCAACACGCTCATCGACGGGCGCGAGCACTTCTGGATGGACCTGGTGCTGTTTGGCGTGGTGGTGGTGGGCCTGGTGGGCTTCGCACTGAATGCGCTGCTGGCCGCGCTGGAAAAGCGCCTGCTGGCTTGGCGCGACCGCACTGTAGCGAGGTATTGAGCCCCCTGAGGCGCAGCGCGCCATCCCCCTCAGGGCGACGCCCCCAGGGGCCTGGCAAAGCCAGCTCCCCGGGGGCACTGGCCTTGGCCGCGCCAGTTGCGGACTATGGCTGAGAACAACGTCATTAGAAAAGGAACACACCATGGCACACGCCGGTACCCTGGCCATTCGCGGCCTGAACAAGCAGTACGAGGTCAAGGGCGAAGCCCTGCCTGTGCTGCAGGACATCCATCTCACCATCGAACCCGGCGAGTTCGTGAGCATCGTGGGCTCCAGCGGTTGCGGCAAGTCCACGCTGCTGCGGCTGGTGATCGGCCTGGAGGGCGACTACCAGGGCGAGATCCTGCTCAACGGCCAGCGCATTGTGGGTACCAGCCTGAACCGGGGCATCGTGTTCCAGGAGCACCGCCTGTTCCCCTGGCTCACGGTCGAGAAAAACGTGGCGCTGGGCCTGCTCAACTCCAGCCTGACCGAGGGCCAGCAGCGCGCCACCGTGCGTGAGCACATTGCGCTGGTGGGGCTGCAGGGGTTCGAGACCGCCTACCCGCACCAGCTCTCGGGCGGCATGTCGCAGCGCGTGGCGATTGCGCGGGCGCTGGTCAACCGGCCCGACATCCTGCTGCTGGACGAGCCCTTCGGCGCACTCGACGCCATGACCCGCGCTCACCTGCAGCAGGAGCTGCACCGCATCTGGCAGCAAGAGGGCATCACCATGATTCTGGTGACCCACGACGTGGAAGAGGCCGTGTACCTGGGCGACCGCGTGGTGGTGATGGAGCCGCGCCCCGGCCGCATCCGCCGCACCGTGCCGGTGGGGCTGCCCCATCCGCGCGAGCGCACCTCGCATGCGTTCACCGCCATCAAGCACAGCGTGCTGCGCGAGTTTGCGGGCCACCCGGCGGCCGACCTGGCCGAGCCGCCGCTCAAGCGCGGCGAGCAGCTGGCGCCTGCTGCGCAGTGGCAGTTTGCCGTTTGATTTTTTGTTCTCCCTTTTCTGATTCCCGAGATTCCCATGACACAACAAAACACCCTCGCTTTCTCCACCCGCCGTTCGCTGCTGGTGGCTGGCGCTGCCGCATTGGCCGCCCCTCTGGTGCTGCGCGCCCAGTCGCCCGCCAAGGTCATCCGCATTGGCTCTCCCGACCTGGGCACGGCCGGCAAGCCCTCGCCCGGCGGCAGCGTGTTTGCGGTGCTGCAAGCCAACAAGTGGCTGGAGGATGAATTTGCCAAGGATGGCATCAAGATCGAGTGGAACTTCTTTCGTGGCGCAGGCCCTGCTGTGCACGAGGCGCTGTCGGCCAAGCAGCTCGACGTCGTCTCGCTGGGCGACCTGGCGGCCGTCATCGGCCGTGCGCGCGGCCTGCCCACCCGCTTCATCGCGGCCACGGGTCGGGGCAGCAACAGCTACCTGGCCACCGCGCCGGGCGTGAGCATCAAGACCGTGGCCGACCTCAAGGGCAAGAAGGTAACGGTGCTCAAGGGCACCGCCTACCAACGCACGTTCGACAACCTGCTGGCCACAGCGGGCCTGACCGCAAAGGACGTGATGCTCATCAACATGGACTGGCCCACGTCCAAGGCCGCTGTGGTGGCCGGGCAGATCGATGCCACGTTTGGCGGCTCGGACCTGTTCCTGCTCAAGGCGCAGGGCGCGCAGATTGCGCTGAGCACCAAGGGCCGGGGGCCCGACTACACCATCAACTCCGGCATTCTGGCCACCGAGGATTTCGCCACGCAGAACCCACAGCTCACGCAGCGCCTGGTGCACCAGCTGGTGCGCGCCGCCCACTGGTCTTCGCAAGAGAGCAACCGCGAGGCGCTCATCAAGCTGTACGCCGACAACAGCGGCAACCCCGAACTGTCGTTCCGCGAAGAATTGGCGGGCGACAACCTCAATGCGCGGTACTCGCCGCTGCTCGACGAGGGGTTCATCGCCGGCTACCAGGGTGTGCTGGATGACGGCGTCAAGCTGGGGCTGATCCGCCAACCTTTTGATGTGAAAGCCTGGTTCCAACCCACCTTTGTGCAGCAAGCCGTCAAGGACCTCAAGCTCGACAAGCAGTGGCGCGAGACCGATGCCGCTGGCAAGGCCAAGGGGGCGGCATGAGCACCGCCGCCACCAACACCACGGCGCAAGCGCCCAACATCGTCTTCATCCTGGCCGACGACCTGGGCTGGGCCGACCTGAGCGTGTACGGCCAGGCCGACTTCACCACGCCGCACCTGGATGCGCTGGCGGGCGAGGGCGTGCGCTTCACGCAGGCCTATGCCAACTCGGCCGTGTGCTCGGCCACGCGGTTTGCGCTGATCACCGGGCGCTACCAGTACCGCCTGCGTGGCGGGCTGGAGGAACCGCTGGTGCGCAAGGCCCATGTGCACGGCCTGCCGCCCGAGCACCCTACGCTGCCATCGCTGCTGCGCGACGCGGGTTATGACACGGCGCTGATCGGCAAATGGCACCTGGGCAGCCTGCCCAATTTCGGCCCGCTCAAGAGCGGTTACGACCGCTTCTTTGGCAACTACGGCGGCGCCATCGACTACTTCACGCACAAGCCCGGCGTGGGCGATGCCGTGGCGCGTGATCTGTACGAGGGCGAGGTGCCTGTGGAGCGCGTGGGCTATTACACGCAGCTGCTGGCCGACGAGGCCACGCGCTGGATCGGCGAGCGCAGCGCGGCCAAGCCGTTCTTCTTGTCGCTGCACTTCACCGCGCCGCACTGGCCGTGGGTGGGGCCGGAGGACGAAGAAATATCGCTGGGCCTGAAAGACCTGTTCCACTACGACGGCGGCAACTTGGCCACCTATGCGCGCATGGTGCGCTCGCTCGACAGGTCCGTGGGGCAGGTCCTGGATGCCCTGAACGCACAAGGCCTGGCCGACAACACCATCGTGGTGTTCACCAGCGACAACGGCGGCGAGCGCTTTTCCAAGACCTGGCCCTTCAGCGGCCAGAAGACCGAGCTGCTGGAAGGCGGCATTCGTGTGCCCACGCTGCTGCGCTGGCCTGCGCGCATTGCACCGCAGGTGAGCGACCAAGTCACCGCCACCATGGACTGGCTGCCCACGCTGCTGGCCGCTGCAGGCGTGGCACCTGCGGCTGACTACCCGCCAGACGGCGAGAACATCCTGCCCGTGTTGCTGGGCGATGCGCCCGCACACCCGCGCACGCTGTTCTGGCGCTACAAGTCGCAGCGCCAGCGCGCTGTGCGCGAGGGGCGCTTCAAGTACCTGCGCATCAACGACAACGAGTTTCTGTTCGACGTGGAAGCCGACACGCTGGAGCGCGCCAACCTTCGCGACAAGCACCCCGATGTGTTTGAGCGCTTGCGCACGGCGTGGAAGCAGTGGAACACGCAGTTCCTGCCCATCACCGACGAGGTGATCACCCACGGCCTGTCGCCCGACATCCAGGCCGACCGCTATGTGCCGGACCTGGCCGAGCGTGGCATGTGAAGGCTTGTTGCACACCTGAAGAGCGAAATATTCGAATAAAAAAGGGCTTTTGCGCCTGATGGGTAAGCCTTTTAAGCTATCTAAATAATAGCAATTGGCATGTGCAAGACCTCGGTACCAGACCATGAACTTCCAGCAACTGCGCTCCGTGCGCGAAGCCGCACGGCGCGGCTTCAACCTGACCGAGGTGGCACACATGCTGCACACCTCGCAACCCGGCATCAGCCGCCAGATCCGTGAGCTGGAGGACGAGCTGGGGGTGGAGATTTTTGTGCGCGCGGGCAAGCGCCTCACGGGGCTGACGCCGCCGGGTGAGTTGCTGCTGCCCACGGTGGAACGCCTGCTGCTGGAGGCCGACAACCTCAAGCGCGCGGGGCAGGACTTCAGCGACAGCGCCCAGGGTCGCCTGTCTGTGGCTGCCACACACTCGCAAGCGCGTTATGCGCTGCCCCAGGTGGTGCGCGACTTCCGCGCCATGTTCCCGCAGGTGTCGCTGCATCTGCACCAGGGCTCCCCGCGCCAGGTGGCCGAGATGCTGCTCAGTGGCGAGGCCGACATTGGCGTGGCCACCGAGGCACTGGCCAGCTACGACGCACTGGTCACGCTGCCTTGCTACCGCTGGACGCACAGCATCGTCGTGCCCCCTGGCCACCCGCTGCTGGCCCACCCCGGCCCCGTCACGCTGGAGCAGCTGGCAGAGCACCCCATCATCACCTACGAGCTGGGCTACACCGGCCGCGCCCATATCGACACTGCTTTCGCCCAGGCGGGCCTGGCGCCAGACATCGTGCTCACCGCCATGGACGCCGACGTGATCAAGACCTATGTGGAGCTGGACATGGGCGTGGGCATTGTGGCCTCCATTGCAGTCGATGAAGACCGCGACCGCCACCTGCGCCTGATCGATGCGGGCCATCTGTTTGAAGTGAACCTGACCCGCCTGGGCCTGCGTCGCGGTGCATGGCTGCGGGGCTATGCCTACCGTTTCATCGAGAGCTTTGTGCCCACCCTCACGCGGGAGATGGTGGAGCAGGCGGTATCTTTGGGCGCATCTCCCGAGCAAGAGGCTTGATCGGGCGGGGGTATGCTCAGCGTGGCGCCAAAAAGGCCAACTTCCTGACCACCCTGGGCCGCGCGAGGTGCCTGTTGCCAGCCGTGGCCCGGACGCATGTGCTGCTTGCGCGTTGCGCCGAGCCACGGGGGCTTGGCCAGTTTTCAGGCGAAGTCTTCGGTGCCGCGTTGCCGCTTGGCGTCAGCTGCCCCATCGCGGCGGCGTTGTTTGTGGGGTGTGGAACTGCGGCGCCACGTACGCAGAAGGTAGCGAGCAGCGCTGGTCAGCGCCTCGTCGAGTGCTGAGCGCCAGTCCTTGGCTACCGCAGACACGACCACGGCCCCTGCACCGTCAGTGCGCAGCGCAATCTGGCAGCGCTTGTCTGGGCCACCCCGGGGGCCGTTGATGTCGTCGAGCTTGATGTCTGCACGGGGCACCAGCGAATTCAGTCGCCTGAAGGCAAAGCGCACGCGGCGCTCCACGGTCTCACGCATTTGCGCAGCTTCGGGGTGATGGGTTCTGACAAGAATCTGCATGGGCAATCTCCTGAGTTGAGGGTGACACCGTAGCCCGCAGTCTGGATCCCATCCAGCAGGAAATTTCTGCACAAGGCGACCAAAAATCCTGTGCCTTGGAGGCAATCGGCCATGCCGATAGAGCTTCTGTTTTTTAGATTCACTGATCAGAGAAAACCTGCTTCTTGCCAGCGGGTAGAGGCCCCACATTCGAGGCTCTTCCCCGTTTGGAATCTTCCACTTCAAAGGAGCCATTCATGAAACTCTGGTCAGAAATTTCGTCGCTCATCCACTCCCTGCGCCATCGCCTTGAGCGCTGGATTTCTCGCTTTTCTGTGGTGCCATCCCCCGCGCTGCGGCGCGGGCCGGTCAAGGTGCCGCTGCGGGTACAAGCCCAGTACCGCGACGGTTGGCAGCCACGCTCTCGTTATCGCCGCTGAGGTGGCGCCGTGGGCGCACCGTCGCTTGCTTGTCACCCGTGTCGTTGAATCATCTCCGTTTCAAGGAGAGTAGAGATGCGAACCTATCCCCGCAACAGCCCCGAAGCTGTCGCCCGAATCATCGCCTTGCTGTTGGTGTCGGACGGTCATGTGAGCCGGTCCGAACTGGAGGCATTGCACGGACTGCATATGGAGCAAGAATTGGGCTTGCCGCAGGGTGACTTCGCCAAGGTTTTGCATGGTCTGTGCGAGGACCTGTGGATGGGCGCGCATGAGCAGCGGGTTTTGACAGCCAGTATCGGTGGACCCACGTTGGCCTTGCTCTTGGCTGAAGTGGATGACTCTGCGCTGCGGCGCAAGGCACTGGAGTTTGCCGAAAAAGCAGCCGCTGCAGACCACCACCTGGCCCCTGCTGAGTGGTTGCTGATGAACGCGGTGCGCCAGCAATGGCATATGGACGTGGCGCCTGCGGCGCGGAACAGCAGGTGGCTCGCCATGGCAGCCTGACGGAGCGTTGTGTCGTGTGTGGTTGCGCGGGCCGTTGCGGCTGCAGCGGGGCCGTGCGCCGTTTTGCATGCTTCGCCCTAACCCTTGGAAGCATCGACCAGTTGCCGAACCAGCGGGTGGTGCTGTCCTCTGCGGGACCAGATGGCATGCACTTCTTCAAAAAGCTGTGGGCATTCACCCAGCAGGCGCAGCCCGCGCACCAGCCCCACGTCCTGCGCACCCAACCGGCTCACCGGAAACACCCCCAGCCCCCGCGCTGCAAACACGGCCAGCAAGGCGCTGTCTTCAAACTCCCCCACCACCCGGGGCTGCACGCCCAGGTCTTGAAACCATGCATCCAGGGTGGCGCGCAGTGGTGCATGGTGGGTGGGCAACAGCACGGGCAGGTCTTGCAGCGAATGTGGGAATCGGTCTCTTGCCTGCTTTTTCACGAGTGACGCCGGGCCATACCACTGCAGTGCAGACCGGGCGATGCGCTCGCTGGTCAGGCGCTGGTGGGGGGGGCGCGGCGCTGCTTGCCCGGCCAGAACCACATCCAGCTGGTGCAGGGCCAACTCAGAAAGCAACTCGTCCGACGCTCCCTCATGGCATACCAGCCGCAGGTGGGGTGTGGCCAGCACGGGCTCCAGAAGTGCATGCGCTGCGAGTTTGGAGATGCCATCTGACAGCCCCACCGACAACCGGGCAACGCGGGCAGTCGCGGCCTCACGCACCTCTTCTTCGATGTACTGGCCCAGTTGAAAAATCTCTTCGGCACGGGTGAATGCAGCTTGCCCCGCTTCGGTCAGCGCCACACCGCGTCCAGAGGGCTTGAGGAGCTGGTGGCCCAGCGCCTTTTCCAGATCACGCACCTGGGCGCTGATGGTCTGCACCGCCATCTCCAGCCGGTCTGCAGCCCTGGCAAAGCCTCCTTCCTTGGCAACCATCCAGAAGTAGTAAAGGTGGCGGTAGTTCAGCATAGGCAGGCTCAGGTTCGAAAAAACCGAATGCTAGGTGCGGCTGGGTCTGGTGTCTATGTCGCGCGGGTTTGCCCATACTCACCGCTTGCCAATTTCAATACAGAGGAAGCTTTCACATGTTCTACGCAATCAACTGGTTTCTTTCATTGGCTCTGCTTGCCCTCTGGTCTGTGGCCTGTTGGGGGGCGCATGCGGTGACGGTCTGGGTGGTGTCCAATGCGGGCGCACTGGCAGGCGGCAGCGCGGTGACAGACGCCGTCCTGGTGCCGGGCTGGCTCAAAGCCTGGATACCCCCTCAGTTGATGGACCAGTGGGAGGCAGTCCTTTCGTCACTGGGCCCCATGGTGCAAGCTTCACTCGACGCCATGCCTGCTCTGGCAGGTGGCGTCACCTTCCTGGCCTGGGCGCTGTGGGGCGTGGGCGCCATAGTGCTGGTGGCGTTTGCGGTGGGCATCCACATTCTGATTGGGCTGGTCAAGCGCCACGGCGGTGGCACGGGCAGCCCAGGCAACACGAAGGAGGCGTTGGCGCGCTGAGCGGGCTGGCGCAGCCCAGGCATGCGCCTGGACTGCGTCCAATTTCCTCTGCAGGTAGTGCGTGCAGCACGGGGCACATGTATTCCGGCCACCGGGACGGTTCTGCATTGCCCCGCGTTACGGGGAGCCTGTTTGGCTTGCTGCTGGTGTCACCTGTTGTTGCCACCCGGTGGTGCCACTTGTTTCACCGCAAAAAGTCTGGCTCAGCGCGGCACGCACCCTGCAAACCCCTTGGGCCCCGCTGCAGACACCTCGGCCAGCGTCACTGCCTCCAGCCGGTCGTTCTGCCCCGGCATCTTGGTCAGCCGCTGGCCGTTTTGCCAGTGCCACTGTTGGCCGTCAAAGCTGTAGATGAAGGTGTGGGTGCGGTTGGAGAGCAGGTGCGCGGGCGTGAGCGTGATGGCCTGGGCAGCCGCTTCGGTGGGCGCGTGGGCCTGGGCCTCGTTGTCCTTGATGACGAGTTTGCCCACATACGGCGTCACGGGCGATTCCGTGTGGGTGACTTCGGGCTGGACTAGGGCAGGGCTGTAGCCCGTCAGCGTCCATTCACCGGGGCCACTGGGGCGCACGTGGGGCTGGCGGGTGGCGAGGAACTGGGTGCAGGCGGTGGCCAGCGTGGCAAACGATGTCTGGGCGGGGCCTGTGGGCTCTGGCTTGCTGCAGCCTGCCAGCAGCCACAGTGGCAGGGTGAGCAGCAAGGGGGCTGCGATAACCCGTGCATGGGGTGCAGGCGAACGGCGGGCCAATGCGCGGCGGTGCGCGGCGAGTGTGTTGTGCAAAGACCTCATGGACGGCATTGTGGGCCGGTGGGCAGGGGAGGGCTTGATTGAGGTCAAGAGTGCGGCTGGGTGCTGGGTGCGTGCGGATCCTGCCCCAAAGCCTCCGGGTCACCCTGGTGCCAGCGGTGCAGGGCCGTGGGGTCGGCAAGGGCCGCCAGCACGGCAGCGTTCAGCTCGTGGGCGCTGGCGGGCAAGGGCTGGTCGCGGTAGGCCAATGCCGTGCCTGCCATCAGGGCTTCGGCATCGACCAGCAGGCGCAGGTTTTGCGGGATGGTGGTGGACTGGTCCGCGCAGTGCGTGGCCGACAGCGAATGCGCCTTGCGGCAGGCGGCGGGGCGCACGGGATAGATGCTGCAGCGGTCGTCCACCAGAAAGCTGCAGGCCTGGCGTGAGGGGCTTGCCGGGTTCAGCGCGGCGGTGGCTGCATGCCGCTGCAGGGCGCTGATGGTGTCGGCCAGCGCCACCGGGGGCTGAGCACACAGGTACTGCGCGATGTGAAAGACCTCGGGCTCGGTGGCTTCGACCCGCAGGTGGCAGCAGTGGGCGCATCCTGCCTGGCAGGCTGGCTGGGGGCCGGTGGTGCGGGCGTGGTCGGCCACCGTGTCCAATCCGCGGTGCAACTGTGTGATGAAGCCCACTGCAGCCTGAGCAGCTGCCTCGATGGTCTCATGGGCTTCAGCGCCTGTAGCTGCCGCGCGCTGCAGGGCCGTGGAACGGGCGGCCTGCAGTGCCCGCGCTGCGGCGCTGCGCACACGGGCAATGGACTGCATGAAGGCAGCCTGTTCTGCTTCCGTCAGTGCGGGCGATGGGGTGGGTGAGGGCTCCGAGGTCATGTGGCGACGTTGGTTGGCAAGGCCTGCGTAGAGGGGTTGCTGGCATTGGCCAACGGGAGCCACACGCTGGCGGACAGGCCGGTGCCGGGGGCTGCGGCCAGTTCCAGCCGCCCGCCCATCAGTTGCGCATAGCGCGCCACGATGGAGAGGCCCAGCCCCGCGCCCTGTCCCAGGCGCAGGCCCTGGTCGCCCTGGGCCCAGCGCTGCTGCAGTTGAAGGGCCAAGGCTGTGTCTTCCAAGCCGGGGCCGTTGTCGGTCACGCGCAGTTCGGCAAAGCCGGGCGTGGAGCCCATGTGTAGCACCACGGTGATGCGCGGTGGCTGGCCGCGCCCATAACGCAGTGTGTTGTCCAGCAGGTTGTTCAGGATGCCTTCGATGAGCGCGGTGTTGCCGCGCACGGGCACCGGAGCATCAATGCCTTCAGCGCCCAGGTCCACGCCCAATGCGTCGGCGCGGGGCAGAAAGCGCAGCAGTACGTCGCGCACCAGGGCTTCCAGCGCAATGGTCTCCAGCGTCAGCGCAATGCCGCTTTCGGCCGCACGCGCCAGGGCGAGCAACTGGTCTACGGTGCGGCTGGCGCGCAGCTCGGCCTGGGCAATGCCTTGCAGTTCGCTGCGCCACACGGCGGGGTCGTTGCTGGCCAAGGCATGGGCAGCCTGGGCGCGGATGCCCGCCAGGGGCGTGCGCAACTCGTGCGCCACGTTGCCCGCAAACTCGCGCTGGGCGCGCAGGCCTTGCTGCACGCGGGCGAGCAGGCCGTCCAGCGCTTCGCCCAGGCGCTGCACATCGCGCGTGGCGGCTTCGTGGGTGAGCGATGGGGGCAGGGGTTGCAGATCGGCGGCGTCGCGGTGGTCTACGGCGTCTTGCAGGTCTGTCAGCGGCCGCAGGTCGCGTTCTATGCCACGCAGCAACCACGAGCCCAGGGCCACCAGCAGCCACAACTGGGCCAGGCCGGAATACACCAGCAGCCGGCGCAGCAACTGCGTGCGCTCGGCCGTGGTTTGCGCCATGACGATGGTAAAGGGCGGTTGCCCGTCGATGCGCAGGCTCACGCGGCGCAGTTCGCGCCCTTCGTAGTCCAGGTTGGAAAACGCATGCAAGGCGCGCTCAGCGATGGTGCCGGGGGCCAGGTGGCTGTCACCCGCTACCAAGGTTCCGTCGGGGCCATACACGGCAAACCAAACAGTTTCGCTCTGGTCAAACCGCAGCAGGCCCACTTCGCGCGGGGTCAGGTCCAGGTGCAATGGCTCGGCGTTGCGGCTTCTGCCACTGGTGGTGGCCGCTTCCCCGCCGCGCACGTGGGCCGCCAGGGCGTGGGCATCGTCCAGCAGGGCGCGGTCAAACGCCTGGGCCACAAAGTGGTTGCCTACGCCCAGCACCACGGCGCTGCCCAGTCCCCAGATGAGCACCAGCGACAGCAGCACGTGGCGGCCGATGCGCTGGCGCAGGGCGGGGGGCTGGGGGCGGTCCATGTCAGCGGTTCAAGATGGTGTGCACAGGGTGCGGTGGCGGGGCATGGTGCCCTATTGGGCCTCGTCTTCCAGCAGGTAGCCCAGCCCGCGCAGCGTGCGAATGGTGGCGCCGCTGCCGGTGATCTTGCGGCGCAGGCGTGAGAACGAGGCCTCCAGCGCGTTTTCGCCCACGGCTTCGCCTGCGTCGGACAGGCGTGCTGACAGGTCGCCCTTGCTGAGCACGCGGCCGGGCGGTGTCATCAGCTCCCACAGCAGGTCGAACTCGCGTGCAGGCAGCTCCAGCGGTTGACCGCCAATGCTGAAACGGCGCGCTTGCCGGTCCAGCGAGAGCTGGCCCACGGTGACCGTGTCGGCCGTGCCGCTGGCGCGCCGCAGCAGGGCGCGCAGGCGGGCTTCCACTTCTTTCAGCTCGTAGGGCTTGCCCAGGTAGTCGTCGGCGCCAGCGTCCAGCCCTGCGATGCGGTCTTCGGTGCTGTCGCGCGCGCTGAGCACCAGCACGGGGGTGCGGTCGCCACGCGCGCGTGCGCTGCGCAGGGCCGCGAGGCCGCTGCCCAGACCGCTGCGTGCGTGGGCGGCGTGGGGCAGGTTCAGGTCCAGCAGCACAGCATCGAATGGCTGCACGGCCCACCAGTGCTGGGCTTCTTCCACGGTGTGTGCCAGCTCAACGCGGTGACCCGCGTTTTCAAGGCCCTGGGCCATGGTGCGGCTGAGGATGGGGTCGTCTTCCACCAGAAGGAGGCGCATGGCTGGGCGGGCTCTACGTGAAATTACGCATGGCTGCGATCAGCCAGCGATCAGGTTGGGTAGGAATAGTTCGGGCGTCAGCATACCCCAGCCCCGTGCAGCGTTCGCAGAGGCCTGGGGGTGGTTTGCAACGCCTTCAGGAGACAACTTTTTCATGATCAACCGCAATCTCGTCAGAGGCTTTGCCCTCATGGCCCTGGCGCTGGGCTTCGGCCTGCCGTCGATGGGCTATTCACTGGGGACGCTCGGCCGCGCAGGGCCGGGCATGTTTCCGTTCATCGTCAGCTGCATGCTGTTTGTGATCGGGGCCATTACCGTGGTGCGCGCGCGCCTGGTGGCGCCGGTGCCCATGGACTTCCAGGTGCGCAACATCGCCATCATTCTGGGCAGCCTGTGCGGCTTTGCCCTGCTGTCGCACTTTGTGAACATGATCGCTGGCATCGTGTTTCTGGTGTTCTGCTCGGGCTTTGCGGGTACGTCGTACTCGTGGAAGCGCAACCTGAAGATCGCTGCGGTGCTGGTCGGCATCGCGTTTGCATTCCAAAAGCTGTTGGGCGTGAGCCTGCCGCTGTACTGAGGTCGCCGCCATGGAAGTCTTGAACAACCTCGCGTTTGGCTTCAGCCACGCGCTGACTTTGCAGAACCTGATGTTCTGCGCCCTGGGCTGCACCGTGGGCACCCTGGTGGGCTTGCTGCCGGGCCTGGGCCCGCTGGCCACCATCAGCCTGCTGCTGCCGCTGACTTACTCCATCGACACCACCGGCGCACTCATCATGCTGGCCGGTATCTACTACGGTGCGCAATATGGCGACAGCGTGAGCGCCATCACCATGAAGATTCCGCACGCGAGCAGTATCGTGGCGTGTATCGACGGGTACGCGATGACGCTGAAAGGAAAAACAGGGCTGGCCCTGTTCACCGCCGGGTTCTCCAGTTTTATCGGCGGCACCGTGGCCATCGTGGTGCTGGCTTACCTAGCGCCCACTCTGGGCGAGGTGGCCTTTCTGTTCGGCCCCGCCGACTACTGCGCACTGATGCTGGTGGGTTTTGTGTGCGTGAGCTTTGTGACCACTGGCAGCCTGCTCAATGGCCTGGCCATGTGCATGGTGGGGGTGCTGCTGGGCTCCATAGGCACGGACGTGAACAGCGGCCTGGCCCGCTTCACGCTGGACATGCCCTTTTTGGCCGATGGCGTGGGCATTGTGAGCATTGCGCTGGGCTGCTTCGGCATTGCCGAGATCGCCAAGAACCTTGACTCGCGCGAAGAGCGCTCGCCCTTCAACGGCAAGATCAAGCTCATCCCGACCTGGCCCGAGTTCAAACGCATCATCCCCAGCGCGCTGCGTGGCAGCGTGGTGGGCTCCATCCTGGGCATCCTGCCCGGCGGCGGCCCCGTGATCGCCCAGTTTGCGGCCTACGCGCTGGACAAGAAGGTCAGCAAATACAAGCATGAAATCGGTACTGGCTGCATCGAAGGCGTGGCCGGCCAGGCTGCGGCGGACGAGGCGGCTGCACGCACGAGCTTCATCCCGCTGATGAGCATCGGTATCCCCGAGAACGCCGTGATGGCGCTGATGATGGCCGCGTTCATCATCAAGGGCATCCAGCCCGGCCCCAACATGATTGCTGGCCACCCCGAACTCTTCTGGGGCCTGGTGGCCAGCATGTGGATCGGCAACTGCTTCCTGCTGGTGCTGAACGTGCCGCTGGTGCGCTACTGGCTGTCGGTGTTCAAGATTCCGTACAACGTGTTGTTCCCGGCGATCCTGTTCTTCTGCTGCATCGGCACCTACAGCATCAACAACAACCTCGACGACGTGTTCATCACCGTGGCGTTTGGTGCGCTGGGCTATCTCTTCATGCGGCTGGAGATGGACCCTTCACCGCTGATGCTGGGCTTCATCCTGGGCCCCATGCTGGAGGAGAACTTCCGCCGCTCCATGCTGCTGTCGCGCGGCAGCTTTGAAGTGTTCATCAACCGCCCCATCAGTGGCACGCTGATCAGCCTGATCGCTGCGTTCATCCTGTGGCAGACCTTTGTGTTCTTCCGCCAGCGGGGCAAGGCCAAGGAATTGGCGGTGGCGGAGCCCGCCACAACGTGACGAACACTGTGTACTGATTGACTCTCTGTTGGCTGCAAGGCCTGCCGGGCGCCGCTCCAGGGCGATGGCAGGAACCACAGTCTTTCAAGGCCGGTCGCCGCAAGGTGGCTGGCCTTTTTTTCGGTCAGCCGACCGTCCACCAACCCGGCAACAGCGCACGCACCTGCGCCTGTGCAAACCGGTCATCCATCAGGTGCACCGTGCCCTCATCACTCGGGGCGCGGATCACACGGCCCGCAGCTTGCACCACCTTTTGCAGGCCGGGGTACAGATAGGTGTAGTCATACCCTGCGCCAAAAAGTGCCTGCATGCGCTCGCGGATCTGCTCGTTGACCGGGTTGACCTGCGGCAGGCCCAGCGTGGCCAGAAAGGCACCGATGAGCCGCTTTCCCGGCAGGTCGATGCCTTCAGCAAACGCACCGCCCAGCACCGCAAAGGCAATGCCCTGGCTGGTGTCGGTGAAGCGCGCCAGAAACTCACGCTGTTCCCCCTCCAGCATCCGGCGCGACTGGCACCAGTGCGGCACGTCGGGGTGCTGCTGCGCAAACAGTGCAGCGGCCTGCTGCAGGTAGTCGTAGCTGCTGAAAAACGCCAGGTAGTTGCCGGGCCGCGCGCGAAACTGCTGCGCCATCAACGCCGCAATCGGCGCCAGCGATGCCGCGCGGTGCGGGTAGCGCGTGGAGATGTGGCGCGCCACTTGCACCTGCAGCTGGTGCGCGGCAAAGGGCGATTCCACATCCACCCATACATGGTCGTCGGGCAGACCCAGCAGGTCGGCGTAGTAGCGCGCGGGCTGCAGCGTGGCCGAGAACAAGGTGCTGGTGTGTGCCGCAGCGAGGCGCGGTTGCAGAAAGGGTGCGGGCACCACGTTGCGGATGCAGACCACCGAATCGCCGGGTTTGGAGGCCCGGTGGGGGTGGGCGCTAGAGGACTGGGTGATGTCCACCATCGAATGTGCATCCAGCAGGTCGGCCATTCGCTGGAGGTGCAGGGCGTCGAAATAGAAGGTCTGCAGCGCGCTGTCGGGTTCCGTGGGGTGATCGGTAAAGTGTTCGGTGAGCGTAGTGGTGCACTGCTGCAGCGCGGCCAGCAGCTTGTCGGGGAAGGTTTCGGGCACTGTGTACGGGGCCGGGTGCGCCTTGTCCAACGCCACCCAGGCGCGGCGCACTTTGTCCAATGCCTTCTTCACTGGCGCGTGCTGCGCAGCGGTGGGGCTGCTGCGGGCCTGAGTGAGAGCGGCGGGGTGCAGCTCGGCGGTGAACATCTTGCGGCCGCGCTCCACCAGGTTGTGGGCTTCGTCCACCAGCAGCGCCGTGCGCCACTGGTTGGCCTGGGCCAGGCCATGCAGCAGGCCGCCCAGGTCAAAGTAGTAGTTGTAGTCGCCCACCACCACATCGGCCCAGCGGGCCAGCTCCTGGCTCAGGTAGTAGGGGCAGACGTCGTGCTGCAGGGCCACTTCGCGCACACGGGTTTGCAGCAGGGCTGGGGCGGGACTGCCTTCGCGCATGGTGGCCACGGCTGCTGCGCGCGCGGCCGGCAGCCGGTCGTAAAAGCCCCGGGCCAGCGGGCACGATTCGCCGTGGCAGGCCTTGTCCGGGTGTTCACACGCCTTGTCGCGCGCTACCAGTTCCAGCACGCGCAGTGGCAGCGCCGGTGCGCTGTGTGACAGGCGCGTCAGGGCATCCAGTGCCGTTTGCCGTCCCGAGGTTTTGGCTGCCAGAAAGAACACCTTGTCGATGCCCTGCGCAGGCGCGGCCTTGAGCAGCGGGAACAGCGTGCCCATGGTCTTGCCAATACCCGTGGGCGCCTGCGTCAGCAGGCAGCGCCCTCTGGCCGCTACGAAAGCCGCCAAACGGAAACGCCAAGGTGCTACGTACCGCATCGCGTGCGGCACGGTGGGCCACCTGCTGTTCGGTCCGGGCAATGAAGTGCTGGCGCAGGTCCAGCTCGTCCTGCTTGGCGGTGAACTCGCACAGCTCGTGCACCGCCAACACCGCCAGCAAGCGCGTCGCCTGCTCATACGACAGCGAAGGCCGCGTGGAAAGCGCCAGAAACCACCGGCGGTGAGTTTCAAAAACTTCCGAGTTAATCAGGCACCAACAAAAAGGGCTCCCCATGGGAGCCCAATTTGCTTGGTAAGTACGGGGGGTGCTTGTCCAAAACACCTCCCATGGCAGCAGCACCCGCACCGCGCGAAGTGCCACCGCCATGGGAAGTCCCGCAACTGTGTCAATTACATGGCGCTGAATTCGCCGTGGGGGATTTGGCCGGTGCGCACGGCTTCGGCAGCCTGGGCACGCACGGCAGCGCGGTCGGCGTTGGACTTGTAGGTCACCACGCGCGAGCCTGCTGGCTCCATGCTGTGGGTCTTGGCTTCCACTACGGCTTCGGCTTGCACTTCAGCACGGGTGCGGTTGGTGTCGAACTTCAGGGCAAATTGCGAGCCGTCGGCCTCATCTGCATGGGCACCAAAAGCGGCGAAAGCGGCAACAGCAGCGACGGAGAGGAAACGGGCGGTCTTGTTCATGATGAATATCCTTGAAAGTGAAAAAAGCGTCTCAAAAAAGCCGGGTCAAAAACCATTCCTGAACCGGTTCGGTGAGTCGCCTTGCGGGTTCGGCTCATCGATGGGTTGAACTGTACGCCGATGGTGTTTACGGGAAAACTACCTGGTCGCAAACTAACTGTTCCAGTATTGAAAACAATCAGCATGCCGCTTGCAGGAGGGCCGGGGAATGGCCAAACCGCCTGTGGCAAACTCCCGCGCTTCGCTTTTCCATCGTTTGACCGCGTCTCAGAGAGCCCCTCCCCCATGCAGCAGATCGTTCGGCAGTTGGCCGCAGAAATCAAAGTCAGTGAATCCCAGGTGCGCGCAGCGGTGGAGCTGCTGGACGGTGGCGCCACGGTGCCCTTCATCGCCCGCTACCGCAAGGAGGTGACAGGCGGGCTGGACGACATCCAGCTGCGCGAACTGGAGGCGCGCCTGTCGTACCTGCGCGAGCTGGAAGACCGCCGCGTGGCCGTGCTCAAGGCCATCGACGAGCAGGGCAAGCTGACCGATGCGCTGCGCGCCGCAATTGCGACCGCTCCCACCAAGCAGGAGCTGGAAGACATCTACCTGCCCTTCAAGCAAAAGCGCCGCACCAAGGGCCAGATCGCCCGCGAGTTCGGCATCGAGCCGCTGGCTGACAAGCTGTTTGCCGACCCCACGCTGGACCCTGCTGCAGAGGCCGCAGCGTTCACGAAACCGCCGGAAGTGCTGGACGATGGCAAGCCGGGCGCCGATTTCTCCACCGTGCCCGCCGTGCTCGACGGCGTGCGCGACATCCTGAGCGAGCGCTGGGCCGAAGACCCGGCGCTGGTGCAAAACCTGCGCGAGTGGCTGTGGGCTGAAGGCCTGCTGCGCAGCAAGAAGGTGGAGAGCAAGAACGAGAACGACCCCGAGGTTTCCAAGTTCCGCGACTACTTCGACTATGACGAGCCTATCGGCCGCGTGCCATCGCACCGCGCGCTGGCGGTGTTCCGTGGCCGTGGGTTGGAGGTTCTGGAAGCCAAGCTGGTGCTGCCCGTGGAGCCCGAACCTGGCAAGCCCAGCGTTGCCGAAGGCAAGATCGCGCTGCACTTGGGCTGGAGCCATGCCGGCCGCAAGGCCGATGACTTGATCCGCAAGTGTGTGGCCTGGACCTGGCGCGTGAAGCTGAGCCTCTCGACCGAGCGCGACCTGTTCGCCCGCCTGCGCGACGATGCCGAGAAGGTGGCCATCAAGGTGTTTGCCGACAACCTGCGCGACCTGTTGCTGGCCGCGCCTGCCGGGCCGCGCGTGGTGATGGGCCTGGACCCGGGCATCCGCACCGGTGTGAAGGTGGCTGTGGTGGACGCCACGGGCAAACTGGTGGAGACCGCCACGGTGTACCCGCACGAGCCCAAGCGCGACTGGGACGGATCGCTGTTCACCCTGGCCAAGCTGGTGGAGAAACACGGCGTGAACCTGATTGCGATTGGCAACGGCACGGCCAGCCGCGAGACGGACAAACTGGCTGCCGACCTGATCAAGATGGCAGCTAAAGCTGATCGCGCCATCGAAAAGGTGGTGGTGAGCGAGGCCGGTGCATCTGTCTACAGCGCCAGCGAATACGCCAGCCAAGAGATGCCCGATGTGGACGTGAGCCTGCGCGGCGCCGCCTCCATCGCCCGCCGCCTGCAGGACCCGCTGGCCGAGCTGGTCAAGATCGACCCCAAGAGCATCGGCGTGGGCCAGTACCAGCACGATGTGAACCAGAGCGAGCTGGCCCGCACCTTGGGCACGGTGGTGGAAGACTGCGTGAACTCCGTGGGCGTGGACCTGAACACGGCCAGCGTGCCGCTTTTGAGCCGCGTGTCGGGCCTGTCGGGCAGCGTGGCCAAGGCCGTGGTGCGCTGGCGTGAGGCCAATGGCGCGTTCAAGAGCCGCAAGCAGCTGATGGACGTGGCCGGCCTGGGGGCCAAGACCTTCGAGCAGAGCGCAGGCTTCCTGCGGATCCGGGGCGGCGAGAACCCGCTCGACATGACCGGCGTGCACCCCGAGACCTACCCCGTGGTCGAACAGATCATGGAAAAGACGGGCAAGCCCGTGGCCGAGATCATGGGCCGCGCCGACATGCTCAAGACCCTGAAGCCCGAGCTGTTTGCCAACGAGAAGTTTGGCGTGATCACCGTCAAGGACATTTTGGGCGAGCTGGAAAAGCCCGGCCGCGATCCGCGCCCGGACTTCAAGGTAGCGCGCTTCAACGACGGCGTGGAAGACATCAAGGACCTGAAGGAAGGCATGGTGCTGGAGGGCACGGTGAGCAACGTGGCCCAGTTTGGCGCGTTTGTGGACCTGGGCGTGCACCAGGACGGCCTGGTGCACGTGAGCCAGCTGGCGCACAAGTTCGTGAACGACGCACGCGAGGTGGTCAAGACCGGCGACATCGTCAAGGTCAAGGTCATGGAAGTGGATGTAGAGCGCAAGCGCATCGGCCTGTCGATGAAGCTCGACGCTGCGCCGCGCCCGCAGGGCGATCGAGGCGACCGGGGCCCGCGCGACAACCGTTTTGAAGGCGCAGGCCGGGGCTACGCCCAGCCGCCACGCCGCGCCAACGAGGCGGCCCAGCCGTCGGCCATGGCATCGGCGTTTGCGAAGTTGCAACAGGCCAAAGGCCGGTAACTGCGGGCTGGCGGATGGGGCCTGCCGGGGGCCATAATCACCAGCACCCCATCACAACCGGTGCCCTGTCCCATGGAGTTGAACGCACTGCTGGCCCAACCTGTGGCACTGCCCAGCCTGCCGCGCGCCGTGGCGCTGCTGATGAGCGAGCTGGCCCAGAGCGAGCCCAGCCTGCGGCGCCTGAACCAGCTGTTTGGCACCGACCCGGCCCTGGCTGCGCGCCTGCTGGAGCTGGCCAACTCCCCCACCTTCCAGTTGCCGCGCCAGATTGCGGGCATCCCAGAGGCGTTGGCGCTGCTGGGCATCGCCCAGTTGCGCACCCTGGTGTCGTCAGCCCCGCTGGGCACCACCTCGCGGTCGGTGCCGGGCGTGAACATGCAGCAGTTCTGGCGCTACAGCCTCAACACCGCCAAGCTGGCCCGCTCGCTGGCCGGCATCGTGCACCAGAACCAGATTGCCGCTTACACGGCGGGCCTGCTGCATGCGGTGGGCGAGCTGGTGATTCACCTCGTCGATCCGGAAAAAGCCCAGTCGGTCAACACGCTGGTGGCCCCGTTCGACCTGCGCCGCGACAAGATCGAGCAGCGCATCTTTGGCTACAGCTACGGCCATGTCACAGCGGGCTGCGCGCGCCGCTGGCAGCTGCCCGAGGTGGTGATCGACGCCCTGCAGTACCAGAGCGCACCGTTCGACAACAAGGCCTATGAGCCGCTGGCGGGGGTGATTCATCTTGCCGCCTGGCGCGCCCGCGCCCGCGAGGCGGAGCTGAGCGAGAAAGAGCTGGCCGTGTCCTTCCCCGGTGAGGTAGGCCTGACGCTGGGCCTGGACATCGACATGGTGCTGCAGCAGGACCCTATCGACTGGACGGCACGGCCTGAAGTCGCGGATTTTGTGGTGTAGGCGCTGGAGGCTGCCCGACAGGGTGCGGTCCCGGCCCGCGTGGCTTGGCGACAGGTGCGCGCGCTTTGCTTTGCGACAATCGCCCCCATGAAAGCACTGCGCATCCACGCCGGCCCCCGCGCCCGGCAACATCTTGAGCACCATGGTCTGCAGCCCGGCGATGTGGGCGTGATCCCTGCTGCGGCGGGAGGGCCCAAGGGACTGATTCTGGGGCCGCTGGACCGGTTCATTTTTGGGCAATGGCTGCCGCAGTCGCAGCAACCCGTGCATCTGGTGGGTGCATCGATTGGCGCGTGGCGCATGGCCACGGCCTGCCTGCAGCAATCGGTGGTGGCGTTTGAGCGGCTGGAGCACGACTACATCCACCAAGACTACGAGCTGCCTCCGGGCAAGAAGCGCCCTACGGCGGCCCATGTGAGCGAGCGGTTTGGGCGCAACCTGGATGCGTTTTATGGCGGGCGGGTGGATGAGGTGCTGAGCCACCCGCGCTACCGCCTTCACATCATCACCTCGCGAGGACGGCACCTGCTGGGGCGCGAGCATGGCGTGGCAACGCCGCTGGGCTACCTGGGAGCTTTCCTGACCAACACCGTCCACCGCAAGGCCATGGGGGCCTGGCTGGAGCGGGTGGTGTTCTCTTCGTCGGGTGCGGAACTGCCCTTTGCCACAACCGACTACCGCACCCGGCAGGTCGGTCTGAATGCGGGCAACTTCATGCAGGCCCTGCAGGCCAGTTGTTCGATTCCGTTTGTTTTGCAAGCGGTGCACAACATACCGGGAGCCCCCCGGGGAGCGTACTGGGACGGCGGCATTACCGACTACCACCTGCATCTGGCCTATGGCAGGTCAGGTTCTGATGCTTCAAATTTGATAGCTGAAAAGGCAATGGGGGAGCGCGGAGACGGCCTAAAAACCTTGAAAGATGAGGGTGCGCAGGCCACGGACACGGCCTTGGAGGCAGGCCCGGGCTCTGCGGGCATCGTGCTGTATCCGCACTTTCAGCACCGGGTGGTGCCAGGCTGGCTGGACAAGGGCCTGAAATGGCGCCACCGGGCCACGCCTGCGCTGGACAACATGGTGGTGCTGTCACCCAACCCCGACTGGGTGCGTGCGCTGCCCAATGCCAAGCTGCCGGACCGCAATGACTTCACCCACTACGGCACGGACAGCCGTGCGCGCGCCAAGGCCTGGCTGGGCGCTACCAGCGCCAGCCAGCAACTGGCCGATGAATGGGCCGAGTGGCTGCAGCAGCCGGACATGGGGGCCGTGCATCCGCTGTAGGCGGGATGAGGGTGGACTGAGCGCCTCGCTGCCCAGGTCACAGGTCATCAAGCCGACGCAGGGCGCCGCGTGGCTGCGTCCTGCACCGCCCGGGCAGCGTGACGGGCCGCATGGTCGCGCGCCCAGCCCAGCACCTCGTGGGCGGGCATGGGCCGCGCAATGCCGTAGCCCTGTGCCCGCTCGCAGCCCAGTTCGAGCAGCCGGGCTGCGTGTTCGGCGGTTCCTACACCTTCGGCCACCACATGGCGGTGGAAGGCGGCGGCCAGGGCCACGATGGCCTGGACCAGGGTGAGGTCGTCGCCATCCTCCAAGATGCCGCGCACAAAGGACTGGTCGATCTTGATCGTCTCGGCGGGCAGACGCTTGAGGTAGGAGAGCGATGAGTAGCCGGTGCCGAAGTCGTCCAGCGCAAACCGCACGCCCAGAGCCTGGCAGCTTTGCATCATGCTGCGCATGTACTGCATGTCTTCGAGCGCGGCAGATTCGAGGATCTCCAGCTCCAGCCGGGTGGGTGACACTTCAGGGCAGGTGTGCAGGATGTCCTGGAGGCGCGGCACGAAGTTGGGGCGGTGGAAGTGGGGCGCAGCGATGTTGACACTGACCTCCCAGAGCATGCCCGCGTCGGTCCATTGCCGCATCTGGGCCAGGGCCTGGCGCAGCACCCATTCGCCCAGCTCGACCTGCAGGTCGGTGTCCTCCACCAGGGGCAGCACATGTTGCGGGCCCAGCAGCCCTTCTTCGGGGTGTTGCCAGCGCAGCAGGGCCTCCAGCCCGATGATCTCGCCGGTGCGCAGGTTGACCTTGGGCTGGTAGTGCAGCACCAGCTCGCCCGCGTGCAGGGCCTGCGCCACGCGGGTCTGGCGGGTGTGCTGGGTTTGCACGGCATGGTCTTGCTGTACGTCGAACACATGCAGCTGGTTGCGGCCGAAGCTCTTGGCCTGGCACATGGCCTGGTCGGCGTGGCGCAGCAGGGTGTCGGGGCTGGCGTTGTCGTGCGGGAACACGGCCACCCCGATGCTCACCGTGGTGTTCACGTCGCGGTTGTCGATGGCATAGGGCGCGGCCAGCTGTTGCATGAGCACGGCCAGGCGGGCTTCGATGGCCGGGATGCCCGGCTGTTCGCCCAGCAGCAGCACGAATTCGTCGCCGCCCATGCGCGCCACGGCATCGCTTGGGGTGATGAAGGCCCCCAGGCGCCGGGCTGTCTCCTTGAGCAGGCGGTCGCCCACGCGGTTGCCAAAGGCGTCGTTCACGGCCTGAAAATGGTCCAGGTCCAGCATGCACACGGCCAGCAGCAGGCCCTTGTTGCGGGCCACGAACAGCGCGTGGGTGAGGCGCTCGGCCAGGGCCGTGCGGTTGTAGAGCCCGGTCAGCGGGTCGTGCCGGGCGTGCCAGGAGATCTGGTGGCGCAGGTTGCGGGCTTCGGTCACATCGCGGAACACCAGCACGCAGCCCACGGCCAGGCCGTTGTGCTGGCGGATGGGCGAGGCGGTGTATTCGATGGCGTAGCGTTCGCCCGAGCGGTGGATCAGCACCTCGTGTGTGGCCTGCTGCAGCGCACCGGGCAGGCTGTCGCGCTCGGCGGCCGTGCTGGCGTTGCGGCTGGCGGGTTCTTCATACAGGCGGAACACATCGTCCAACTGCCGGCCCACGGCCTGCAGGGCGGTGAAGCCGGTCATCAGCTGCGCGGCCTCGTTGATGGTGTCGATGCGCCCCGCCAGGTCGGTGGTGATGACGCCGTCGCCAATCGAGGCCAGGGTGACTTCGGCGCGTTCCTTCTCGGCCTGCAGGGCTTCTTGTGCGCGCTTGCGTTCGGTCACGTCCACCAGGGTCCCGATGGTGCCCGCCAGCGCACCGCTGGTGCTGGTGAAGGGCGCTTCGTAGTACGCCATGTACAGCGGCGGCTGGTGGGTAGCGTGGACGGGGTGGATGGCGACCACGTTGTCCTGCGCATTGGCCACCTGGGCCGAGTGTTCGGGCGCCAGGGCTTCGGGCATGGGCGAGGCGTGGTGCGCGCCGGTCGGGTCCACAGGGGCCTGGAAGAGCCGCTGCCAGGCGCGGTTGGTGTCGCCGTAGGTGCCATCCGCATGGCGCACGAACACGGGCAGGGGCAGGGCATCGATCAGTTGCCGCGTGAAATGCAGTTGCTCGCTTTGCTGGCGCTGGGTTTCGTGCAGCGACAGCACCAGCGACTGGACCTTGCCCGCCATGTCGTTGAACGCTTCGGCCATGGCCCGGGATTCGAGGGTGCCAGTCACCTCCATGCGGGTGCCCAGGTAGCCCTGGCGGAAGGCATTGGTGGCTTCCGCCAGCCGACGCAGCATGCGCGCATTGGCCCGCAGCAGCAGGGTGAGCAGAAACAGGATGGTGAAGATGTTGAGCGCCGAGATGCGGGCCTGGACGATCACCGTGCCCCAGACCCGGTCCACCAGCGGCTGGGTTTGCAGGGCGATGGTCAGCCGGCCCGGGGTGCCATCGGCCAGACGCTGCGCGGCCTGTTGCAGGGGCTGGGGGATGTTCAGCCAGCGGGCGAACCAGGCTGGGGCCGCCGGGGCGCTGGGGGCGGGGGCGTGCACTTCGGTGGCGGGCAACGCGGGCTGCTGGGCCGACTCTGAGGGCTCCCACCGGAGCGCCTGCACGCCGGGGCTCAGGTGGGTGATGCCATCGCGCAGGATGCCTGCAATGGCATCGGCATCCGGGGTGGGCGTGGTCGCCAGGCGCGGCAGGAGGTAGTCACTGGCGCGGCGCAGCTCGGCCGCCGCGTGGCGGTGGACTTCGCTGGTTTCGGCCTGCAGCAGGTAGTGGTAGCGCACGCCACTGACCAGCAGGATGATGAGCACAACGGGGACGTAGAGCCGGGGATACGTGCCCCGCAGAAGCCAGGTGCTGAGATTTGCAGTGCGCGTCATCGGCGGTGGCCCTCTCCCCCATCCCAGGTAATGAATCGTTAATTAATGGTGAACCGGAGCGAGTCTAGCCGCTGGGGCTGCGCGGCCTGCCTTTTGATCGAAGCTTGGTGGGGGAGTGTGGCAAAGTTGTGACATTTTGTAATGATCAACACCGTGCCACCGGTGCCATAGCCCGCGCGTGGGTCGGAAGACCGGCGGCGGGCGATGCGCGATGCCGTCAGAGCGACTGCGCCAGCATGTCGCGGTATTCCTCGGGCGTGGCGATGCGCGGGTTGGTCTTGTGGCAGTGGTCGGCCATGGCGCCCTTGATGATGTCGTCGAACATGCTTTCGGTCACCCCCATGGCGGCCAGGCCCGTGGGCAGGCCCAGGCGGGCGTTCATGTCGCGGATGGCTTCGGGGATGTCGCCTGCGCTGGCCAAGCCCATGGCGTGGGCCATGCGCTCCAGGCGCTTTTCCTTCTGCACCGACTCCGCCTGCGCGTTGAAGCGCACCACGGCGGGCAAAAACATGGCGTTGAGCGTGCCGTGGTGCAGGCGCGGGTTCACGCCGCCCAGGCTGTGGCTGAGCGAATGCACGGCGCCCAGGCCCTTCTGGAAGGCCATCGCGCCCTGCATGCTGGCGCTCATCATGTGCAGGCGTGCGTCGCGGTCGCTGCCGTTTGTGGTGGCCTGCGCGATGTTCGCCCAGCCGCGTGTGAGGCCGTCCAGCGCAATGCCGTCGGCGGGCGGGTTGAAGGCGGCGGACATGAAGGTCTCCATGCAGTGCGCGATCGCATCCATGCCCGTGGCCGCCGTGAGCATGGGGGGCAGGCCCAGCGTGAGGTCCGGGTCGCAGATGGCGGTCTTGGGTACCAGGTTCCACGAGTGAAAGCCAAGCTTGCGGTGGTCGTCCACGATGATGATGGCACCGCGCGCCACCTCGCTGCCCGTGCCGCTGGTGGTGGGCACGGCGATCAGCGGCGCGGCCCGGTCGGTGATGCGCGGCGAGCCGCCTTCGATGGTGGCGTAGTGGGTGAGGGGGCCTTCGTGCGTGGCGGCAATGGCGATGCCCTTGGCGCAGTCGATGGCCGAGCCGCCACCCACGGCAATCAAGCCGTCGCAGCGCTGGGCCTTGTACATCTCCACGGCAGCGCGCACGGCGGCTTCGGTGGGGTTGGAGGGGGTCTGGTCAAACACGGCCACCGCCATGCCCGGCAGCGCGTCCAGCGCCTTTTGCAGCACGCCTGCGGCCTTCACGCCAGGGTCCGTCACGATCAAAGGGCGGGTGATGCCTACGCGTTCGCACTCTTGTTTCAGCAGCTTGACGGCGCCGAATTCAAACTGGATCTGGGTGACGTAGTAGATGAAAGCCATGGTGCAACAGGATGTGTGAATGGGAGTGCCAGCGATTACGATAGCTCGCCAGCCTTTGATACAGGTTTCAAACCCACTTTATAAGGAGGAGACGCGCGTGAAAACGAAGCAAACCCTGATGGCGGCCCTGGTGGTCGTCGCATCTGTGACAACCGCCCAGGCCAAGTGCCTGACCGATGCGCAGGCCGCCGAGCTGGTGGCCAACTACGTGGCCAAGACCCCTGCCGCCAACCCCGAGAACCTGACGGACGCCGATGGCGCCTGCACACGCGGCAAGGTCAACGCCTTGCTGGCCCAGCGCATGGGCAAGGTGATTGGCTACAAGGCGGGCCTGACCAACCCCGCCGTGCAAAAGCGCTTCAACACCGACAAGCCCGTGTGGGGCAAGCTCTATGAAGGCATGGTGCTGCCCAGTGGCGCCACGGTGGACCCCGCATTTGGTGCCCGCCCGCTCTACGAGGCCGACATGCTGGTGCGCGTGAAAAGTGCGGCCATCAACCAGGCCAAGACCCCCATGGACGTGCTGGACGCCGTGGACCAGATCATCCCGTTCATCGAGCTGCCCGACCTGATGGTGCAGGCCCCGCCCAAGCTCAACGGCGCGGGCGTCACCGCCATCAACGTGGGCGCACGCCTGGGTGTGGCGGGCGCGCCCATTGCTGTGCCGGCGTACCGGGGCGAGCGTTTCGCGATGCTGAAGGCCCTGGCTGACATGAACGTGTCGCTGACCGATGGCACCGGCGCGCGCCTGGGTGGCGGCAAGGGCAGCGACATCCTGGACCACCCGCTCAATGCGGTGGTGTGGCTGGCCGGTGCGCTGGCACAGGAAGGCCTGGCCATGCAGCCAGGCGACCTGATCAGCCTGGGTTCGTTCTCTGCGTTGCTGCCGCCCAAGTCGGGTCTGGCGGTGACGGCGACCTACGACGGCCTGCCCGGCGCTGCGCCCGTGCGTGTGACCTTCAAGTAAGTCCCCTCATCAGCCCGCCGCTGCGCGGGCGTTTTTCTTTCTGCCATCGAGACCCCGACCGTTGACCGACCTGCACATCCACCACACCCGCCTGACTCCGCAGATGCGCAGCGTGCTCGAACGCATGGCGCGCGCCGGGCACCCGCCGCTGCACACGCGCACGCCGCAAGAGGCGCGCATTGCCTACCAGGCAGGCGCCGACGTGCTGGAGGTGCCCAAAGCCGCGTTGGCGCGGGTGGAGGACCTGCTGATCCCCACCCGCGATGGCGTGATGCTGCCCGCGCGGCTGTATGCGCCCAGCACCGACAAGGGGCTGCCCGTGCTGCTGTACACGCACGGCGGCGGCTTCACCATCGGCAACATCGCCACGCACGACATCCTGTGCCGCGAGTTGGCGCGTCTGGCCGGTTGCATGGTGGTCTCGCTGGACTACCGGCTGGCACCGGAGCACCGCTTTCCCACGGCCAGCAACGATGCGTGGGATGCCTTGCAATGGCTCGCTGCCAACGCCGAGGGCCTGGGCGCAGACCCGCAGCGCCTGGCGGTGGGTGGCGACAGTGCAGGCGGCACGCTGGCCGCCGTCAACGCCATCCTGGCGCGCGATGCGGGCCTGCCGCTGGCGCTGCAGCTGCTGATCTACCCCGGCTGCGCCGCGCACCAGGATACGCCTTCGCACGCCACCTTTGCGCGCGGCCTGGTGCTGGAAGAGCCCGCCATCAGCTGGTTCTTTGGCCACTACGTGACCACGCGCGAGGAGCGCGAAGACTGGCGTTTTGCCCCGCTGCTGGCGCCGGACGTGGAGGGCGTTGCGCCCGCGTGGATTGGCCTGGCCGAATGCGACCCGCTGGTGGACGAAGGCGTTGACTATGCCGACAAACTGCGCCTGGCGGGTGTGCCGGTGGATCTGGACATCTACCGCGGTGTGACCCACGAATTCATCAAGATGGGCCGCGCCATCCCCGAGGCGCGCAAGGCCCACGCCGACGCAGCCCGTGCGCTGCGGCTGGCTTTTCACCTGGAGTAAACCAACCCATGCAACGCAGTGATTTCCGTTGTTTCCACCGCCTGCGCGTGCGCTGGGCCGAGGTGGACATGCAAAAGATCGTGTTCAACGCGCACTACCTTATGTATGTCGATACCGCCATGTCCGAGTACTGGCGTGCGCTGGCGTTGCCGTACGAGGCGAGCATGCTGGCGCTGGGCGGCGAGATGTATGTGAAGAAGGCGACGGTCGAATACCACGCCTCGGCGCGCCTGGATGACACGCTGGATGTGGGCCTGCAGTGCACGCGCATTGGCAACTCGTCGTGCCTGTTCACGGCGGGTATTTTCTGTGGCGACCGGCTGCTGATTTCGGCCGAACTGGTCTATGTGTTTGCCGACCCGGCCACGCAGACCTCCCGCGCTGTGCCCCCCGCACTGCGCGCGATCTTTGAAGGCTTTGAAGCGGGCGCCGAGATGGCCGAGGTGCGCACGGGCGACTGGAACACCCTGGGTCGCGACGCAGGCCGTGTGCGCACCGACGTGTTTGTGCACGAGCAGGGCATCCCGGCCGAGGTCGAGGCGGACATGCACGACATCTCGGCGCGCCACGCCGTGCTCTACAACCGGCTGGGCATGCCCATTGCCGCAGGCCGCCTGCTGCAGCAGTCGCCCGGCGTGGGCCGCATCGGCCGCATGGCGGTGGACCGGTCCGTGCGCGGCGCGCAGTGGGGCCGCCAATTGTTGGATGCGCTGGTGGACGCTGCGCGTGCCCGGGGCGATGCCGAGGTGCAACTGCACGCCCAGAGCAGCGCCGAGGGCTTCTACCGTCGGGCGGGGTTCACCGTGGTGGGCGAGCCGTACGAAGAAGCGGGCATTGCGCACATTGCGATGGCGCGGCGGCTTTAGGCCGTGGTAGTTGGTCGCTATAAAAAGGTGAGCTAATTGCGCATGATGGGCGCGCGCAAGAGCCCATTTTTGTTCAAATATCTTCAAGCAAAGGGTAGGGCAGGGGCTGCAGCGACAGTGCCACGCCGCCTTCTGCGCCCACCTGCAGTGCGCCCTCTTGGGCGGCGCTGATCTGCAGCGACACGATGGCAGCAAAGCCACCGCCCGGCGCGGCGGCCACCTGCACCACGGTGCCGCAGGGCTGCTCCAGGTCGCTGGTGCTGAACACCTCAGCCCCCACCGCCACCTCGGCCGCCGCGTGGGCAATGTAGGCGCGGCGCTTGAGCGTGCCCCTGAACTGGCTGCGCGCCACCACTTCCTGGCCGGGATAGCAGCCCTTCTTGAAGTTCACGCCGCCCACCGATTCGTAGTTGAGCATCTGGGGCACAAAGGCTTCGACCACGGGCGTGGTCAGCGTGGCGACGCCGCTCTGGATTTCGCTCCAGAGCCACAGGGCCGTGTCCAGCATGGGGCCTTCGGGGGCTGGGTCTGACGCTGGGGCCACCCACAGTGCGCGGGGCTGGCCGCCGGCCGGATACAGGTGGACCAGCGACGCGCCGCCTGTGTCCGCCTTGGTCCAGGCGGGCTGCCCGCCTGCGGGGACGGAGCCTCCAGCCAGGCCGTACAGCGCAAAGTCACCGGTGGCATCCGTCAACTTGGCCTTGGCGCGCAGCACAAACATCGACAGGCGCTTGAGCGTGGGCGGCAACAGGTCGCGGCTGCAGACCAGCAGCACCTCGGTGGCGCTGCGCTTGAAGCCGATGAAGCTGGCCTGCATGCGGCCCTTGGCCGACAAAAAGGCCGCAAGGCGGGCCTGGTCCATGCCCAGCAGGGCGAAATCCTGGGTGAGCTGGCCGTGCAGAAACTTGGCGGCGTCTTCGCCTTCCACGCGAATCACGCCGAGGTGGGACAGGGGGGCAATGCCATTCAAGGGGTAAGTCATCGCTGAATTATGATGCCCTGATTCATACATATTGGTAGCAGGGTTGTGCGACGTTTACTGGCTTTGATCGTGTTGGTGGGGATCGCACTGGGCGGCGCTGCGTATTGGTGGCTGCACCAGCCGCTGGATCTGGGCCCGGAGCCGCTGGAGCTGGCCATCGAGCCCGGCACCACGCCGCGCGGCGTGGCCCGCGATGTGGTGGCGGCCGGGGTGAAGACGGATGCGCACCTGCTCTACGCCTGGTTCCGCGTCTCAGGTCAGGACCGCGCCATCAAGGCCGGCAACTACGAACTCCCGCCCGGCACCACGCCCATCAGCCTGCTGCAAAAACTGGCCCGGGGTGAAGAGGCGCTGCGCGCGCTCACCCTGGTGGAAGGCTGGAACTGGCGCCAGGTGCGCCAGGCGCTGGCCAAGGAAGAGCAGCTCAAGCGCGACTCCGCCGCCCTGACCGACGAAGCGCTGATGGCCCAACTGGGCCGCCCCGGCGTGGCGCCCGAAGGGCGATTCTTCCCGGACACCTACACCTACGCCAAAGGCTCCAGCGACATTGCCTTGCTGCGCCGGGCGATGCATGCCATGGACCGCCGCCTCGAAGCCGCCTGGGCGCAGCGTGCGGCCGACACGCCGCTGAAATCGGCGGACGAAGCACTGATTCTGGCCAGCATCGTTGAAAAGGAAACCGGCAAGGCCAGCGACCGGGGCCAGATTGCGGGCGTGTTCGTCAACCGCCTGCGCGTGGGCATGCTGCTGCAGACCGACCCCACGGTGATCTATGGCCTGGGTGAGAAGTTTGATGGCAACCTGCGCAAGCGCGATCTGCAGGCCGACACCCCCTGGAACACTTACACCCGCCCCGGCCTGCCGCCCACGCCCATCGCCATGCCTGGCAAGGCGGCGTTGCTGGCCGCCGTGCAGCCGCAGGCCACGCGCGCGCTGTACTTTGTGGCCAAGGGCGACGGCAGCAGCCACTTCAGCGCCTCGCTGGAGGAGCACAACCGCGCCGTCAACCGCTACCAGCGCGGGCAGCAGTAATCCGATGGCTCCGTCAACCAAGGCTCCCATGTCACGACCCGGTCTGTTCATCACCTTTGAAGGCATCGACGGCGCAGGCAAGTCCTCGCACATCGAGGGCTTGGCAGCGGCCTTCCGCACCCAGGGCCGCACCGTCACCGTGAGCCGCGAGCCCGGCGGCACGCCACTGGCCGAAAAGCTGCGCGAGATGGTCCTGAACGACCCGATGGATGCGCTCACCGAGTCGCTGCTGATCTTTGCGGCCCGCCGCGATCACCTGCGCAACGTGATCGAGCCCGCACTGGCCCGTGGCGACGTGGTGCTGTGCGACCGGTTCACCGACGCCACTTTTGCCTACCAGGGCGCAGGGCGAGGCTTTGATCTGGAAGTGCTATCAATATTGGAGCGCTTGGCGCAGACGGGACTGGCGCAGGACCCTCTTTTGATGCGTGAACCCGATCTGACGGTGTGGTTTGACCTAGCCCCCGAGGTGGCGGCCGAGCGCCTGGCCGGTGCGCGTGTGCCCGACCGCTTCGAGGCCCAGCCGGTCGAGTTCTTCCGCCGCGTGGCCCAGGGCTATGCCGACCGCGCCGCTGCGGCGCCCCTGCGTTTTGCGCGCCTGGATGCTGCGCAGGAGCGCCACCGCGTGTGGCAACAGCTCACCAGCGTGTTTGTGCGCAAGGGCTGGCTGGCCATCATGGTGGCCACGCAGGGAGGGCCGCAATGAGTGAAGCTACCGTGGCTTTGGCGCCCTGGATTGCCGTGCAGCGCACCAGCCTGCTGGCCCAGCGCGGCCATGCCTGGCTGCTGCAGGGGCCGTCGGGCCTGGGGCAGTACGCCTTGGGGCTGGAGATGGTGCGCGCCTGGTTATGCGATGCGCCTACGGAGCAGGGCGCTTGCGGCCAGTGCGGCAGCTGCCACGCCATCGATGTGCGCACCCATGCCGACCTGTGTGTGCTGATGCCCGAGGTGCAGATGATGGCGTTGGGCTGGCCTCTGTCGGAAAAGGCCCAGGCCGACATCGACGACAAGAAGCGCAAGCCCAGCCGCGAGATCCGCGTGGAAGCCATGCGCGATGCGGTGGAGTTTTCGCAGCGCACCTCGGCGCGTGGCAAAGGCAAGGCCGTGCTGGTCTACCCGGCCGAGCAGATGAACCATGTCACGGCCAACGCGCTGCTCAAGACGCTGGAAGAGCCACCGGGCGACGTGCGTTTTGTGCTGGCCAGCGAGGCTGCACACCAGTTGCTGCCCACCATCCGCAGCCGCTGCCTGGGTCACCCCATGGTCTGGCCGGCCGAGGCCGACAGCCTCGCGTGGTTGCAGGCCCAAGGCCTGGCCCGGGATGCGGCGGCGTCGTTTTTGCGCGCGGCAGGCGGGCGGCCCGAAGATGCCCTGGCGCTGGCCCAGTCGGGCCGCAGCCCGCAAGCCTGGTCCGCCTTGCCGCAGGCGGTGGCACGGGGTGACGTGACCGCCTTGGGCGACTGGGCCCCGGCCCAGGTGATCGACGCGCTGCAAAAGCTCTGCCACGACCTGTTGGCCGCCAGCGTGGGCGCCGCACCGCGCTACTTCGCGCCAGCCGACCTGCCCAAGACGCCACCGTTGGGCGCGCTCACGCGTTGGTCGCGCGCGCTGGCCAAGGCGGCGCGCACGGCAGACCACCCGTTCAATGGCGGGCTCATGCTGGAGGCGCTTGTCGCCCAGGCGCGAAACACCCTACACTCCAAACACTAAGCCGCACCCCCACCCATGAGCAGTCCATCCACCGCGCCCCGTCCCAGCGTCATGCAGCTGGCCATCAAGGAAAAGGCCGCGCTTTATGCCGCCTACATTCCTTTTTTTGCCGAAGGGGGCATCTTTGTGCCCACCCAGCGCGACTACAAGCTGGGCGACGATGTGTATGTGCTGCTGACCTTGCCGGACGACACCCAGCGCTACCCCGTGGCAGGCCGCGTGGCCTGGGTGACGCCCGCCCGTGCTGCAGGTAACCGCACCCAGGGCGTGGGCATCCAGTTCCCCAAGGACGAAAAATCCCGCCAGCTCAAGGCCAAGATCGAGGAATTGCTGGGAACTGCGCTGGGCTCGGACCGTCCTACCCAGACGATCTGACCGCGCCACCGCTGCCCCCGTGCCGACCCGCGCTGGCTGGTCGGCTTTTTTGTTTAGGACTTGCGCAAACAAGCATGCACCGCCGGTTTTCTATAAGGAAACCACCTTGCTGAAGCGCGTTTTGCGCAAGTCGCGTTGTTTTGTTATCCCATGTTCACCGATTCGCACTGCCACCTCAACTTTCCGGAACTGGTCAGCCAGTTGCCCGCCATCCGCCAGGCCATGGCCGAGGCGCAGGTCACCCGGGCCCTGTGCATCTGCACCACCATGGAAGAGTTCGAGGGCGTGCATGCCCTGGCCCTGGCCCATGACAACTTCTGGAGCACGGTGGGCGTGCATCCCGACAACGAGGGCGTGACGGAGCCCAGCGTGCAGGACCTGCTGGACCGCGCGGCCCTGCCCCGCGTGGTGGCGATTGGCGAGACGGGCCTTGACTACTACGGCATGGAAGACCGCAAGGGCGGGCGCAGCATTGCCGACCTGGAGTGGCAGCGCGACCGTTTCCGTACCCACATCCGAGCGGCGCGGGCCTGTGGCAAGCCGCTCATCATCCACACGCGCAGTGCCTCCGACGACACGCTGGCCATCCTGCGGGAAGAGGGTGAGGACGGTGCGGGCAACCTGGCAGGCGGCGTGTTCCACTGCTTTACCGAATCGATGCAGGTGGCACGCGCCGCGCTGGATCGGGGCTACTACATCTCGTTCTCGGGCATCGTCACGTTCAAGAGCGCGCAGGAGCTGCGCGACGTGGTGGCCTTTGTGCCGCTGGACCGCATGCTCGTCGAAACCGACAGCCCCTATCTGGCCCCGGTGCCCTACCGTGGCAAGACCAACAACCCGTCATATGTGCCCCATGTGGCCCGGCAGGTGGCAGAAACCAAGGGCCTGGGGCTGGAGGTGGTGGCTGAGGCCACCAGCCGCAATTTCGACCGCTTGTTCCCGGGGGTGATGGCATGAGCCTGCAACGACGTTCCGCCCTGGCCGCTGTGGCGCTGGGCCTGGTGTCTGCCCATGCCTGGGCCGGTGCCTATGAAGACTTTTTTGTGGCCATCCTGCGCGATGATGGCGATGCGATCACTGCGCTGCTGCGCCGGGGTTTTGACCCGAACACGCGCGATCCCAAGGGGCAGGTGGGGCTCACGATTGCCTTGCAGAACGGCGCGAACAAGGCCTTTGCCGCGCTGCTCGCATCCCGTCGGGTAAATGTGGAAGCCCGCAATGCCCAGGATGAAAGCCCGCTCATGATTGCTGCGATCAAGGGCAATGTGGAAGCGGTGAAGGCGCTGATCGCGCGCGAGGCCGATGTGAACAAGACAGGCTGGGCGCCGTTGCATTACGCCGCATCGGCGGGGTCGCCGCAGCACGCGCTGATCATTGCGCTGCTGCTGGAGAACCACGCCTACATCGATGCCGCTTCGCCCAACGGCACCACGCCCCTGATGATGGCTGCGCACTATGGATCCATCGAGGCGGTGCAGTTGTTGCTGGAGGAGGGGGCCGACCCCACGCTCAAGAACCAGCTGGGTTTGACGGCGACGGACTTTGCCCTGCGCGTGAGCCGCACGGAGTCGGCAGAAAAAATTGCCGCAGCTATCCGGCGGCGCCAGCCCAACCGGGGCAAGTGGTAGCGAAAGGCGGCTAGACGCTGCCGGCAGTCAGTTCGTTGCGGTTGCGCTGTCGGCGGCGGGGCGTGCCTGCAGGCGCGCATACAGCCCGCCTTGTGCCATCAGCGCGCTGTGTGTGCCTTGTTCGGCAATGCGGCCGCGTTCCATGACGATCACGCGGTCGGCGTGTTCGATGGTGGACAGGCGGTGCGCAATGACCAGCGTGGTACGGCCTTGCATCAGGCGCTGCAGGGCGTCCTGCACCAGCCGTTCGGATTCGGTGTCCAAGGCCGATGTGGCTTCGTCCAGGATCAGGATGGGCGCATCCTTGTACAAGGCCCGCGCAATGGCCAGCCGCTGGCGCTGCCCGCCTGACAACTGTGTGGCGTTGTGGCCCACGATGGTGTGGATGCCCTGCGGCAGTCCGGCGACATGCGCGGCCAGATTCGCCGCCTCCAGGCAGTCGCGCACCCGTTGCTCGTCCACCGTGCTTCCCAGTGCCACATTGGCGGCAATGGTGTCGTTGAACATGACCACGTCCTGGCTCACCATCGCAAACTGCGAGCGCAGCGACCCTAGATCCCACTCCTGGACGGGGTGACCATCCACGAGAATGCTGCCATCCATTGGCGCAATAAAACGCGGCAGAAGGTTGACGAGCGTGGTCTTGCCCGCACCGGACGGGCCGACGAGTGCCACGATCTCTCCAGGAGCCACGGTCAGGCTGATCTGGTCCAGGGCGGGGGCGTGGTCTGGCCCGAAGGACACCGTGACCCGCTCCAGCACCAGCTCGCCCCGGACCCGGTCGGTGCGGTACTGGCCGCCACTTTCGGCACCGGTGTCGCCCAGCAAGGCCAGGCCACGCTCCAGGGCTGCCACACCGCGTGTGATGGGGCTGGCGACATCGGCCAGGCGGCGGATGGGGGCGATGAGCATGAGCATGGCCGTGATGAAAGCGGCAAAACCACCAACAGTGACGCCCTTGGCATCCACCGCGCCGCGGCTTTGCCACAGCGCAATGCAGATCACTACGGACAGCGCTGCGGCAGCCAGCAATTGGGTTAGCGGCGTCATGGCTGCAGAGGCGATCGTGGATTTGATGGCCAGCCGCCGCAGGCTGTGGCTGAGGCCTTCAAAGCGCCGGGCCTGCCCTTCTTGTGCGCCGTGCAGCCGGACCATGCGATGGGCCAGCACGTTTTCCTCTACCACGTACGCCAGTTCGTCCGTGGCCTGCTGGCTGCTTTTGGTGAGGTGGTACAGCCGCTTGGACAGCGTTTTCATGATCCAGGCTACACCGGGAACCACCACGGCCACGATCAGGGTCAGCTGCCAGTTCAGGTAAAGCAGGTAAAACAGCAACGCGACCAGCGTGAATCCGTCGCGAGAAATCCCCATCAGCGCCTGCACGAGCAATGTGGAGCCGGTCTGGACTTCATAGACGACGGTGTTGGACAGCGCACTGGCCGACTGGCGGCTGAACAAGCCCATTTCTGCGGCCAGCACCCGCTCGAACAAAGAGGTGCGCAGGGAGAGCATGCCTTCGTTGGCAATGCGCGCGAGGGCGTACTGGCCCACGAACTGGGCGAGCCCGCGCACAAAGAAAATCCCCAGAATGGCCAGCGGCACCATCCACAGCTCCAGGCTGCCTTGGGTGAAGCCTTGGTCCAGCAGAGGCTGCAGCAGGGCGGGAATCAGGGGTTCGGTCACTGCCCCCACGAGGGTGGCGGCAATCGCCAGGCCCCAGGCCAGCCGTTGGCCGCCGAAGTAGACGGATAGCCGCTTCAGGCGCGTGGTCAGGCTGGGCGGCGGCGAGGAGGTGGCGTTGGCAGGCGCGGAGCCTGTGTCGGTGGCATGCATGTGGCCCGGATTCTAAGGTTGTGCTCCCTGGGGCGGGCCTGCGCCCTGGGTATGGGCCCGGCACGACGAAGTGCGCGGCATGTGAATTCCATATGTACGCACAGTTTGTCACAGGGGGTTTATCGCTGTGTGTACCATTCGGGGTTGCCCTTCGGCATTTGTTCGTCCACTGCTGGATGCCAATGACCACAGATCGAATCTCCAAACATCTTTCCTTTGCGGCCTCGCCGCTTCCTTCGCGCCGCCAGTTGTTGGCCGCGCTCATCGCAACACCCTCCCTTCCAGCCCTGGCGCAGTTTCGCGTCGAGGTGACAGGTGTGGGCCTCACCCAGTTGCCGATAGCCATTGCACCCTTCCGAGGCGAGGCGCAGGCCCCTCAGAAGATCGCGGCCATCATCCAGGCCGACTTGGAACGCAGTGGGCAGTTTCGCGCCATCGATGCAGCGGGTGCGGCTCTGGACGAGACTGCCCGCCCTGATGTGGCGCTGTGGCGGCAAAAAAGTGCAGATTCCCTGGCCACCGGCAGCGTGACACGCCTGGCGGATGGGCGCTTTGATGTGCGCTTTCGCCTGTGGGATGTGGTCAAGGGGCAGGACTTGGGGGGACAAAGCTTTGTGGTCACGCAAGGCGACCTGCGCCTTGTGGCACACCGCATTGCCGATTTCATCTACGAAAAGCTCACGGGCGAACGCGGCGTTTTTTCGACGCGCATTGCCTATGTGACCAAGACCGGCCCCCGCTACAGCCTCTGGGTGGCGGACGCCGATGGCGAAAACGCCCAGTCGGCACTGTCGAGCCCCGAGCCCATCATTTCGCCGGCATGGTCGCCCAACGGTGGCCAACTGGCCTATGTGTCCTTCGAGTCCCGCAAGCCGGTGGTGTATGTGCACGATGTGGCGTCGGGCCGCCGCCGCCTGATTGCCAACTTCCGTGGCTCCAACAGCGCGCCTGCCTGGGCGCCCGATGGGCGGTCGCTGGCCGTCACGTTGAGCCGTGACGGGGGCTCGCAGCTCTACACCATCGACGCCAACGGCGGCGAGCCGCGCCGACTGATGCAAAGTTCTGGCATCGACACCGAGCCCGTGTTCTCGGGTGACGGCCGCAGCATTTATTTCGTGAGCGACCGTGGCGGCGCACCGCAGATCTACAAGGTGGGTGTGTCGGGCGGCAATGCAGAGCGCGTCACCTTCACGGGCACCTACAACATCTCGCCCACAGTGAGCCCTGACGGGCGCTGGCTGGCCTACGTCTCTCGCGTGGGGGGCGCTTTCAAGCTGCATGTGATGGACCTGTCCACAGGCACCGTCAACGCTGTGACCGACACCATGGCAGATGAAAATCCCAGCTTTGCGCCCAACAGCAGGCTCATCGTGTACGCGACCCAGCAGCAGGGCCGTGAAGCACTGATGACCACCACGCTCGACGGCAAGATCAAGGCCCGCCTTGCGGGGCAGGCGGGTGATCTTCGCGAACCGGACTGGGGTCCGTTTCAAAAGCAATGAACTTATCGATATTTTCAGTTATCAAGCCTTCAGGAGAAATTTGGATGATCAAACGTTTTACCCTTGCCCTTACCGTTGTTGCACTGGTGGCTGGCTGCAGTTCCGGCGTGAAGCTGGACGATGTGCCCGTCGAAGACAAGAATGCCACCTCCACCATGGGTGGCGCCAATAGCGGCGCCAATTCTGGCAATACCTCGCAGAGTGGCGTCGCTGGTGTGGACCTGGGGCAATCGGGGCGTGATGGTGCAGGCCCCGTGGGCGTGGCGCGCGTTGTCTACTTCGACTACGACAGCTATGTCATCAAGCCCGAATTCCAGTCCGCGATCGAGGCGCATTCCCGCTTCATCAAGGCAACCCCCAGCCGCAAGGTCATGATCGAAGGTCATACCGACGACCGTGGCGGCCGCGAGTACAACCTGGCGCTCGGCCAGAAACGTGCAGAAGCCGTCCGCCGTTCGCTGGGGCTGCTGGGCGTGCCGGACAGCCAGGTGGAAGCCGTGAGCTTTGGCAAGGAAAAGCCAGCTGCCCAAGGTGGTACGGAAGATGCGCACGCGAAGAATCGCCGTGCTGAACTGTCCTACCGTTGATGCGGGTCACTGCTGTGGTGTTCCCTCTTCGGCTACTGGCGGTGGCCGCATTGGCGGTGACCTTGCTGCCCTCGGCCCAGGCCGCCATCTTTGAAGACGGCGAGGCGCGTCGCGCCATCTTGGAAATGCGCCAACGCGTGGATGGATTGCAGACGTCCAATCAGCGCTCGGCCGAAGAGTTGCGCAAGCTGGGTGAGGAAAACGCCCAGTTGCGCCGCAGTCTTCTGGACCTGCAAACGCAGATAGAAACCTTGCGGGCCGAGCAAGCCAAGCTCAACGGGCAGAACGAACAGTTGCTGCGCGACGTGGGAGATCTCCAGCGGCGCCAGAAGGACATTGCTCAAGGGGTGGATGAGCGGCTTCGGCAGTTCGAGCCTGTCAAGGTGGCGGTGGACGGCAAGGAGTTCCAGGCCGACCCTGCCGAGAAGCGGGATTTCGAGGCTGCTCTGGCGGTCTTCCGATCTGGCAAATTCCCTGAAGCCAGCACGGCGTTTGCCGGGTTTGTGCGGCAGTATCCGCGCAGCGGTTTTGTGCCGTCGGCGCGCTTCTGGCTGGGCAATGCCCAGTACGCCACCCGCGAGTACAAGGAGGCCATTGCCAACTTCAAGCAGATGCTTAGCGATGCACCTGGGCATGCCCGGGCGCCCGAAGCTGCCTTGTCGATTGCCAACTGCCAGATTGAACTCAAGGACACGCGCACTGCGCGCAAGACGCTGGAAGACCTGGTCCGCGCCTACCCTCAATCTGAGGCCGCTGTGGCGGCCAAAGAGCGGCTGTCCCGCTTGAAGTAATGCCGGGCGAAGTGATGTCGCCCGGTGCGTCTGCGCCGGAGGAGTTGGGGGCTGTGCTGGAGCGCCGGTTTGGCGGACTGGCGCGGCTCTATGGCGTGCAAGGTGCGGCCCAGATTCGCCGGGCCCATGTTGCCGTCATTGGTATTGGGGGCGTGGGCTCGTGGGCTGCGGAGGCGCTGGCGCGCAGCGGTGTGGCGCAGATCACCCTGGTCGATCTGGACCATGTGGCCGAGTCCAATATCAACCGCCAGATTCATGCACTCACAGACACGGTGGGGCAGGCCAAGGTGCTGGCGATGCGCGACCGTATTGCCCAGATCCACCCGGATTGCACCGTCCATTGCATTGAAGAGTTCGTTGAGCCCGCCAATTGGCCTGGATTGTTGACAGCGCCTGTGGATGCGGTGATTGACGCGTGCGATCAGGTGCGAGCCAAAGTGGCCATTGCTGCATGGGCGCTATCTGCCCGGGTGATTCACATCGCCGTCGGGGCAGCCGGGGGCAAGCGCCATGCGCACAAGGTCGATGTAGACGATCTGGCTCAGACCACCCACGACCCTTTGCTGGCCCAGCTGCGCTACCAGATGCGCAAGCACCACCGTGCACCGCGTGAAGGCAGGAAGATCGGCGTGACCTGCGTTTTCAGCCGCGAAGCCGTGGCGCCTCCGGATGCGTCCTGCAATATCGAAGGTGATGGCACGCTGAATTGCCACGGCTATGGCTCCGTGGTGGCAGTCACGGCCACCTTTGGCCAGTGTGCCGCAGGGTGGGTGCTCGACAAACTTGCGACGACTCCCAAGTTGGGTTAAAAAAGACGCTATAATCCAAGGCTTTGCAGCAGTCTGATCAGCTTGGATTGATGCAATCGGTTGGGACGTTAGCTCAGTTGGTAGAGCAGCGGACTTTTAATCCGTTGGTCACTGGTTCGAATCCAGTACGTCCTACCACCCAATGCCGCGCTAGATATAGAAAGCCCGCTATGAATTTCATAGTGGGCTTTTTTGTTCCTGGCTCATTTGGGGCTGGAAATCAGTGCTGTGCTACCCGAAAAAGGTAGCGCGCTACCCGGCGCTACCCGCTACCATCACGCCCCATGGCCAGCATTCAGCCCCGAGGGGACAAATTCCAGCTTCGAATCAAGAACAAGGTTTTGCCCAAACCGCTGTTCTACACCTTCGACACTTTGGCAGAAGCCGAGGCCTTCAAGGCCCAGGTGGACGGCCTTCTCAAGCAGGGCGTGGTGCCGCAGGTGCTCATGAATGCGGCCGAGGCGAAGCGGCAGCAAGCGAAGGCTACCCACGATTCGCAATTCCTGTCAGCGCTGGTGCAGGGCTATCTGAACCATGCGCACGTTGCACCGAATGAGGCGGCGTTGCTCGCCGTCATGCAGCGGGATGACCTGAGCGGCGTGACTGTTGCGGATGTGACCTATCAGTGGGTTGAGGGCTATGTCCGGCAGCTGAAAACGGGGAGAGGTGATGTGCGCGGGGCCTTCGGGCGCAAGGTGGGGAACCTGGCCCCGGGGTCTATCCGCAAGAGGGTGGGCGCGCTGGCCCGGGTGATGGATTGGCATTGGCGGCGCACGGTGCCCGCTGGCGAGTCGATACCGCCCAACCCGCTACGCCAGCTCCCCAGGGGCTACAGCGTTTATTCCGACCGCGACACTGCCGAAGCCGCGCGGGCTGGCCTGGCCGCCAAGAAGGACATCACGCGCGAGCGCAGGCTGTCGCCAGAGGAAGAAGTTCTTGTGGTGCAGGCGCTCGACGGGGTGAAGCTGCCGGGCAAGCTCCGCGCCCTGGCGCCCGACCCCGAGGCAAAAATGTTCTTGCGGCTGGTGCTCGATACCGGCCTGCGGATGAAAGAGGCGTACACCCTGCGGGTGTCACAGATCGACTGGGCCCGGGGCTTCATCAATGTGGAGGGTTCCAAGGGCCACCGTGGGGCAGCCAAGCCGCGCACGGTGCCCCTGAAAACTGGCATCGCCGCCGAGCTGCGCGCCTGGTGCGCTGGGCGCGCGGGCCTGGTGTTCAGCTACTGGAACGGCGACAAGGAAGACATGAAGCGCACCACCAACCAGCTCACATCGCGCTTTCGTAGCCTGTTCCGTCATGCGGCGGTCCCGGACATGAAGGAGCACGACCTGCGGCACGAGGCGTGCTGCCGCTGGTTTGAGCTGCGGGGTAAGGATGGTCGGTGGGTTTTCTCCGATGTTGAGATTTGCAAGATCATGGGGTGGAGCGACTACAGCATGGTGCTGCGCTATGCGTCGCTCCGTGGAGAAGACCTCTCTAGCCGACTGAATGCAGTGTAGGAAGCACAGGGATTGGGGTGCGGCGGCTTTTCTTGGCTGCACCCTTGTCAGTGGCCACCGCCTGGGCCTTCCGCTTGGGTGACTCGCGCTGCAGCTCCCCGGTCACGGCCAGGGTGTTGATGGCTTTCATGAACGCCTCCCGTGGAAAGCGCCATTCGTGGCCCATGCGGATGCCGGGCAGCACGCGGGCGCGAGCGTGTTCCTCGATGGTGGATGGGGCGCAGCCCATCATCTGGGCGGCTTCTTCGGTGGTGAAAATTTCCTTGTCGGTGGTCATGGTGTGTTTCTCCCGTGCTTCTCGGCCAGGCTGGACCCGGCGATTGCATAGTTACGCCCGCCCAGGTGGACGAGCTTTGGCTCAGGTTCGGGCTTCCAGGTGCACAGGCCATCGGGCCCGATGACGGCGCCTTGCTGTGCCCACAGGGTCACGGCTGTCCAGAACGGCGCGCGTGGCCCGGGCTGCTGGCCGGCCAGCTCGCCCCTGCCGTCCTGTACGGCTGGCCTGTTCTGCGGGTGCATTTCAAAGCGCCACACCTTGCCCGTGGCGTCCTTGATCCTGCGGTCTGGGCCGCCGTAGCTGATGTGGATGGTTTTCATGACCGCTGCATCTCGCTCAGGTGGCGTGCTGCGGCGGCCTCGATGGTTTGAGCCACGGCCGCGCGTGCCTCGCGCTCCAGCATGGGCAGGAAGTCGGCTCGCTGCGTGGCCAGCAGGCGCAGGCCCGCGAGGATGTCGGGGTGAAGCTCAAGGTGGTCAAGCGCTGGGTCGAGAATCTGGTTCTTGTCCCAGCAGATGACATAGCACATGCCCCCGAGCACGCGGCCGTGGAAGTTCGGCGCCGTGCGCAGCAGCTTCGCCAGGTGGTTGTAGAGCACCTGGAGATGCTTCGGGTTGTCGCTGTCGAAGCTCTCGTCTTCGTCGTGGAGGAACTTCGCCAGATCTTCCGGCGCGCCGTGGATCGGCCAGGGACCGCCCCAGCGCTCGTCGATGGCGTCCAGCAGGGCCAGCAGCTCGCCGCCTGCGTCGATGTCACGGGATGAAGGCTTTGCCATCTTCATGTTTTTCTCCCTGTCGGCCGCTTCCGCAGCCAAGTGAAGTGCGGCGGATCTCCCGCCTGTTGATAGGTGGCCCACAGAGCAGCGCCATCCGGGCAGCGCTCCCGTTTTCCGGGGGCCATGCCAGCGGCGATGCAGGTGGGGCAGTTGAGGTGGTGGAGCTGGTAGGCCTTGTCTGCGGCGTGCCAGTCGGGCGGACCTACTCCGACACGTTCAGGTACTGCCGCCATGGCACCTTCTCCCCATCCACGGCAAAGCCCCAGGTGCCCCGCTTGCGCCATGTGAGGAACAACGTCCAGACGCCGCCGCTGCTCACGGAGCTGATGCGGTGGTACTGTCCAAACATCAGGCGCCCTGTGTAGCCAGATACCCGATGGAAGATGGCGCGTGTTTCGTCTCCGATCGCCATGCCGTCGGCCGCATCCAGATCGGACTCAGAGAGGCTCGCCCAGGGGCGTTCTTCTGTGTACCAGCCACGCAGCACGATGGTGCGAGCGTTCCATGGGTGGTCATGCAGATGGCGATCGTTATCCGGGCGCATGATGTGGTGCACACGGATGCTCGGCAGCCATTTCCATCGCGCTGGTGCAGTTTCACCGCCTGGCAGGCGTGTGTACGGGTTGAACACCCACCAGCGGCCCATGTAAAGGCTGCCGTCAGGGCCCGTGATGTTGGAGTAGGGCGTGCGCTGCGCGCGGCGGATGATCAAATCTGTGATTGCAGGGCGCGTGGCAATCCACGCAGCGATTGCCCAAGGCAAGTTGCGCATGTGAGGCTCCAGAATGAAAAAACCCCGCATGAGCGGGGCAGTGTTGTTGGTAAGTGCCTGTCAGGCTTCGTGTTTCGGTACGTTTGGCCCTGGTGGTGGGTTTGTACCGAGGCGGGCGCGGGCGGCGGTGATGGCCGCGCTGACTCCGGCATGGTTGTAGTCTGCCGACTCCAGCGCCTCCAGCATCTGCCGTATCAGGGCCTCGTCCTGCTTGCGGACTTCGGCCTCGATGGCGCGGGCGAACGCTATTGCTTCTAGGGGTTCACTGCTCAAAACAGGCATTGCGCACCATATTTCCGCAATTTGCACATCACTCAACGCCATGCTGGCCTCCTTTCAGCTTGATCGAATGCAGCCCTTGCCCCAGCGGAATGAGTGGGCCGCAAACCGACCCAGCAAGGACGCAAAGAACAACATCAAGCAAGGTCACCTCCTGCTCGCTGAATTTCCACCGGAGCAACGGCAAGACGCCAGATGCAGCCCAGATCAGTGCCCATGTTTCAGCCATGCTGGCCTCCTTTGGCGATGCCGTGGGCGGATTCAACGAATTCGACCGTCCTGCGCCATTCAGCGAGCGACGCACTCTTGCCAACGTTGGCTGGGCGATTGCGGTACAGGCGCTCTTGCTGCGCCGGGGTGAATGGTTTTCGTTCGTCCGCACGGGCAATCAGGGATCTCTCGAAGTCCTGCAATGTGCACTCACCTCTTAGCGCTTTGGCATCCATCCCAGCCCACGCCTCGGCTCCGCGCTCTGTGAGCTGAGTGAGGTCTGGCATGGGTTGCGGCTCCCGCACGGCTTGCGGGGGTGGGGCGGCGTCTGAATAGCTTCCGCTACCCTCGCACGCGAAGCACTCTTGGTCTGTACCGATGTCAGGATCGCGCACCATCCGGCCGGAGCCGCCACAATTTCCGCACGCCACCAACTCCCCGCCCGCCACGGCCATCGGTTGGCCCCAGCGGGCAACGGCCTCGCGCACAGCGCCAATCGTGCTGTACTTCGGATCGCCCAGCAGCGCCACGATTTCCGCATCGCTCGGGCTCGGTGTTTTGGTGTCGGTCATTTTTGGTCCTCACCTTGTGGGTTATGGTTTTGGCGGTACTCCCGCAGCGCACGATAGATCGTCGGCCAGCCGTACAACTCGCGTACCAGTTTCCATGCCGCCCAGTGCAGGCCGAGCAGCAGCAACGCCGTGGTCAAAGCCGCGCCGATGCCCCACATCAGCAGGGTCCACCATGACGCAATGTCTTGAATGATTTGCGGCACGGTCATTTGTGATCCCCTTGGTGGGTGGCGCGCTGGGCGGCCAGGGCGGCGTCGATTGCCTCGTCCATGGCATCTTCCGCAAGTTGCACTCTTCGATTGCCAGCGCCATCAATGGTGTAAACCTTTGGCGTGCCGTTCCCCGAGTGGTAGCCTGCCCAAGATTCGTTGCGCAGCCACCGATACCGCACTGCATCCAGCGCATCCACCGCCCCCGCTGTCACAGCGGGCTGGGGTGCGGAACGGTGCACATCGACGCGGCGACCCTGTTCTGGTACGTGCAGCGTGTCGGCCAATGCATCCATGTGCGATTCCACGCCCCACGCAGGCAGGCGATCTTTCGATACCTTCACCCCAGGTGCTGGCGCTGCCGGTGTGGCTGCTCCCGCAGGCTGTGCGCGGCTGTTCCAGAGCTTTGCAGCGGCGTCACCATGCTCGGCAATCGGCCCCTCTGCAAGACATTGCGCACAAGTTATCCATGCAATGCCTGCTTGCTCGGCTACGTCTGCCTCGCCGCCGCAAAACGGACACGGCAGCAGCGCTTCCGGCAGTTCTGCCGCTCCGGTGGGGGTGGTCATGGCTCAATCCTTGGAAAAGCGAGACAGAAACATGCTCGCGCTGGTGTCGATGTTGTTGGTGCGGCAGTAGCGGATCAGGTTGATCGCCAAGCTGTCGAAGTTGGGGGTCGCGCGGGCTGCGTACTGGATGATTCTGAAAGCGAGGCCCGTTTCTGGCGGTGATGCTTCGGTGCGCCCGATCTGACCAGGCGCCCACTCAGCGACAGCCAAAAAAGGCATCCCAAGTTCCTCGCAGCGCTTGCCTAGCTCGAGCAGGGCCGGGGCGATTTCTTCGTCGTAGGCCTTCTCGTTGTCCTTGATTTCACCCATTCCGCTCTCCCTCAGTAGATGGAGCAGGGGGGAGTGGCGGCAGGCACCCATGGGTGATCCCGCGCACGCGCTTGTGGCTCCACACCTCGTGCCAGCCCTCTCCTTCTTCTGCGTTGGGGTGCCCGTCAGGAAGCCAAGTGACGATGACCCGGCCCACTCCAGGCTTCCATGCAATCAGCTCGTCCGCCTCGTCCTCGCTGAAGGTCGAAATATCTCGCCACCCCGCTGCTACTGCAGGCTGTGGGGCGGCTCCCAGTGCAACCGCGCAGTGCAATGCGATTTCGCGGGTGTACGCAAGGATTTGATCTTGGCTGACGCCACAGCAACCCTCTGTGAACACGCACGATGCGGCGCCATGGTTTAACAGGCTGGAAATGCCCGCGCGCTCCAGCGCCTTCTCGATCAACGCAATCTCTCCATCCATCGGCGGCGGCGCCGGCTCTTGTCCCGCAGCAGGCAGTGACAGGGATGCGCGGGCTTTCTTGAGTGCATCCCACAAAACGCGCTCCGTGAGGTTGGCTGGCGTTGCTTCTTCGCCGTCATCAAAAACAACCCATACGCCATCGCGTTCATCAAGGTAGAAGCCCAGTTCTTCGAGGGCCCATTGCTCAGTAATCGTTTTCTCAGCCATACGGCCTCCTTGGGGTGCAGAAACAAGCGAGCCCGCTGGGTGGCGGGCTCTGTGGGGTGGGTGAAATCCAAAAGCCTCGCTGTTGCTGTTAGCGGGCAAGGAAGCCGTACCCGAGTGCATCGGCAAGGCTGCTACGGGGGTAGTCGGGGTACATGCGGTGCGAGCGCTCCACGCCCGGCCCGCGTTCGTACTCGGCGGCCAGGATTTCAAGCGCCAGCTTGGCCGTGCGCTCCGTGGCTTCCATGGCGGCGATCAGGGCGCGCTCACCTGCGATGCGCGACTCGATCACGTCCAGGTACACGTTGCGCTCGGTCTTGGGCTTCACGCGGTCGCGCTGGGCCTCAAGGCGCCTGATGTGCTGCTTCGCCATGGTGGTCTTGACGGCGGCGCCGGTACGGCCGGCCTGCAGCGCTTCGCGCACGCCTTCCACGGGGTCATCCTTGTCGATGTCCACCGCCTCTGCGAACAGTTTGCGGATCAGCTCGCGGGCGCCTTCTTCTTCGGTGGTTGCCTGGCCGTCCTCCCCAGCGTCGTAGCGTGCACGGCGGGCGGGGTCGGTCAGCACGTCCTTGGCTTGGTTTAGGGCCTGCATGCGCTCGTGGCTGCCACCGTGGTCGGGGTGCGCGTGGCGCGCTGCACGGCGGAATGCGCGCTTGATGTCGTCCGTGCTCGCGTCGCGGGCCACGCCCAGCGTGGCGTAGTGGTCGGGGCGGCTCATGCCCGCAGCAGGCTCGCGGCCAATCGGTCGAACGCAGGGGAGGGTGTTTCGCCCAGCCTCTTCATGATCGTGGACAGCTCGCGCACGAGGATGGCCTGTGGGTCTTTGGGTTCGTGCCAGAGCGCGGGCTCCTGCACGTTCAGAGTGGTCATCACCAGCTTCATGTCTGCCTCGCTGACGGTGGCGCCCACGTGCTCGGATGCGTCTTGGGCCAACGCTTCCAGGCTGGCGAAGGTGACGATCTTCTGGCCCTTGAGCCATTCGCAGGCGCGGTAGAAGGCAACTGGGTCGAGCGCGGGGGCGGTTGGGGCGGGGGCTTTGAGCATGGCTAGGTAGTCTTTCTTGGGGGTGGTGGTTCCAGGATTGGCGGGCTCCGTGAGCACGGCGTTCTCGCGGGCGAAGCGCTTCATGCGGCTCAGTTCGTTCTGGTCGCCGCGAATGTCGCCGCGCGTGCCCAGGCTGACGCTGAACTCGCGCTGCACGCTGTTCTCCGCTTGGCAAAGCAGCACGCCTCGGGTGTCGCGGCGCTCGTAGCGCACTGGCGACAGGCGGGCTCGCTCGGCCATATCGAAGATGTCTCGTTGTCGTCTTTCCATAGGGGGTTCTCCAGGCAATCAGGACAGAGCGCCGTGCGCCCTGTGCTCATGGCCCGGCCTGCCCGCGCGAGGCGGGCGGGCTTGGGGGGGTTAGGCGTTGGGGGTGCCGTTGAGAATCGGCAAGCTGGTCTTCTCAGCGATGTGCTCGCGCAGCTGCTTCACGGCGTCCTCGATCACCTTGTGGGGGCGCACCAGCTCCAGCCACATCGTGAGGTCGCCACCTTGGCCGATGCGGTAGCGGAAACGCACGTCCACGCGGTACTTCTGGCCGTTCTCGAAAACGGGCACACCGATGGAGAATTGCTCGGGGATCGACAGGTTGCCGTTCGCCGCACTGCCGCGCACCTCTTCGTTGTAGGTGAACTGCGTGGAGCCATCGCCAAGGCGCACCGCGCTCTTGAATTCCACGTCCTTCTTGGCCTGCAGCGTGCGGCAGATTTCCAGCATGGTGGCGCCGTCAGGGCTGCCGACTTCGGCCGGTTTTTCTGGCGTGGCGTCGGCCTTGGGGATGTGCACGATGTCCACCAGGTTGGACTCCAGGAACTGCGCCATTTCCACCTGATCCAGCTTCTTCTTGTCGATCTGGACCCATGCGCCCCACTCGATGGAGATCGGTGCGTTGTATTTGGCCTTGTGATCGCCCCAGCCAGGCTCATCACCGATGTGGTTGAAAACGGCGGTGAACGTGGGCGGGTTGATGGTGCTGAACAGGCGCGTGCCGCCTTCTGCCTTCTGGTCGTTGACCACGGCGATGAAGCTCTCCGCGTCGTTCAGCGTGGTGGTGCCCTTCTTGCGGGTCGGCGCGGGCATCAGGTGCGACAGATCCTTGAAGGCATAGCCTTCGGGCAGGATGAAGCCGGGCGTTCCAGCGAACTGGTAGCCGGTCTGATTGCACGCGGCCAGCGCGTCGCGGGCCTGGGTTTCGGTTGCTTCTTGGTTCATGGGCTTTCTCTGGGTTGAAAAGGGTTGAGGGAAGGGGGATCAGTGGACGGCGCGCAGGGGCTGCTTGTCGTCGGCCGCAGGCGCCGTGCGCAGCTCGGTTTGAGCGGCGGCTTCCTGATCTGCGGTGCGCAGGCCATCCAGCGTGGTTTGCCGGGGGTTCTCGCGCTGCAGGTTGTTGTCCGGCGTGGCGAACATGAGGGTCTTGCCGCGCGTGGGCTGCGGAACCTTGGCCTTCACCTCGGCTTCCAGCTCCACCTGGCCGGTGGTGCCGACAGGTTTCAGCTTGAGCTTGATGGTCAGCTCGCCAGATTTGCCGGTCTGCGTGGCCGCGTGCACGATGTCCTGCAGCGCGTCGGTGGCTTCCTGCTCCAGGTTGCCGAAGTCCACCTGTTTCAAGAAGTCGGTGAACGGCTTGCGCTTGGCCTGCAGCGTCGGGGATTTGAGAGTGGTACTCATGGGTTACTCCAAAAAAAATGGCCCGCATCGAGGCGGGCCGGTTGCGGGATCTGTGGGGCGGCTACAGGGCGCCGCCTTCGGTGTCGTCAGGCGGCAGGTGCTTCACCTGGGGTGCGGCCTCAAACTTCTGGCACTGCAGGCCCCGGATGTGGCGGGCGAAGAAGGTGCCCTTGGACTCGGCGGCCAGGAGGGCCTGGTGCAGTTCCTTGGTCACGCCGCTGTAGTGGTAGACGGCGGCGCCATTGGCGAACTGCACCGCCAGCACCTCGCGCGCTGGGTCGTGCCCGATGGCCTTGAGCTGTTTGCTCTCGACCGCCGCCAGCGGGATGGCAGGGTTCTTTTGCTGCATCGCGCTCACTTGCCCGCCAGGGATGCGAAGGTGTGCAGCGCGGAGAGCACGGTGTTCTCCGCGTAGCGGATGCCGGTGATGGTGGCGGCGGCCTTGGGGAAGGTGTTCACCGGCTGCTCGCCCAGCTTGCGCACGTTGATGATGAAGGCGGCGGCCAGCAGGCGGGTGTGGCCTTCCAGGCTGCTGGGGTCAAACCCTGGCTTCGTCATGCCCACCAGCTCAGCAACGTCGGGCGGGATCTCGATGTAGTCGCTGACGTGGACTGGCTCGGCTTCTTCTTTCGCCTTTTCCATCGCCTGTGCCATCGTGTTGTCCTGCGGCTTGCTCGCCGTGGCCGGGTGGCAGGCTTCGCAGGTGGAGTCATCGCACTTGGCCGACAGCAGTTCTTTCAGGCTCGGGGGAAGGTCGCTTCGGTCGGCGCTGGTTGCGCGCTTTGCGTTCAGCACCTCGGCAAGCACGAGGGCGGCGATGATGGCGCCGATGGGAGGACGGGGGGTGTTTGCGGACATGGGTTTCTCCTTGGAGTGGGCAAAAAAATGGCCTGCAGAGGGCGGGCCGGTGGTTGGTTCGGTGGTGGGGCCTATTCGGCTGCTTGCTCTGGCAGGCCCTGGATGTGGCGGATCAGCGCAGCCTTGATGAGTGGCCAGCTGGCTTCGTGGAACAGCTTGCCCGCGCGCTCGGTGGCTGCAGGTTCAAAGCCCAAGGTCTTGAGGAAGTCGGCGGTCAGGCTGAACCCCAGGCGCTCGGCGATCATCCCCAGCTTGAGGGTGGGGGGCGCTGCTTCCACGGCTGGCGCTGGAGCAGGCGCGGAGCGCGCTGCGGTCCAGCTGCTCACGCGCTGGCGGGCCGGTGCGAGTGGGTCAACGGGCTCGGCCGCAGGCTGCACTATCTGATCTGCGGTGGGCCCATCCCATGGATCCACCTCGAACGCCTTGGAGTCCGCCGCCGGTGCTGCAGCGGGTGGCTCCACCGGAGCAGGGGCTTGCGCGGGTGCCTTGGCGGCCAGTGCGGCGCGGGCTTCCTCCAGTTCTCGCTGCAGGCGCGCGTTTTCGATGCGGGTCTTCTCGCTTTCCACCATGGCCAGCAGGCGCTGTACGGTGGCCAGGCACGCGGCCTCGGCTTCCTGGGCGAATTCCTCCCACTCGGGGCCGAAGGTAATATCGCCCAGCACCGCAATGGCCTTCTCGATGACCTCCACCGGCTGGCCCTCGGCCTTGTCCACGTAGGCCTTGAGCTGGTCGATGTTGTCGCGGTGGGCGGCCACGCGGTCCGCTTCCTCCTTGTCCCGCTTGGCCTTTTCCTCGGCCTTGCGGGTTTCCTCTGCCTTGATCTGGGCGTCAATGGCATCTTCGACCGGCTTCACGATGGCCACCAGGCGCTCCACCTCGTCGCCCATCACCTTCTTGAGTTCGTTCACGTCCGCTTTCACGGAGGCCTCGGTGCGCGTCAGCATGCGCCGGCCGTTGTCGCGCAGATCGGCGCGGGCGGCCTTGGCGTCTGCCATGCCCTTGGACTCGACCACGTTGTAGACGACATCGCGGTACTTCTCGGCCATGGCTTTCAGCCCGGCCTCTGTGTCTTTGAACTGGGCCAGCACGGTGTCCTTGATGGACATGGGCTTAGTGGCGATGTCGGCGGCCTTTTGTTGTGCCACGGCGGTGGTGGTTTCAGTTTCAGTCATGAAATCTCCTCAGAAAAGGGTGGGGAGCAGCACGCGCGAGGCTGGCTTGCTTGCAATTTGTTGGGGCGGGGGGACTACCTTGGCCTGCACGTCAATCACGTCCATGCGGTGCTCGGCGTCGAATTCGCGGATCAGCTGCCCGTAGTACCAACGGGCGGCCTCACAGCGGTGGCGAATCAGCGATTCCTTCTGGAAGTCGCGTTCGATGACCCAGGTGGTCAGGCGGTGGTGGGGCGGGATGTGATCCACCAGGTGCTGGTCCATGGGCTCGTTGCGGATCAGCTCGTGGGGGGTGTTCACCATGGCGTAGTTCACTTCCCACTCGTCCGCGTCCCAGAGCATCATGTAGCCGCGCATCTGCCACTCGTAGATCGGGTCGCAACAGTCCACGGGCCAGGCCGGGAAGGTCTTGAGTGACCAGGACGATTTGAGGTCGTGCCCACGGCGCAGGGGGGCGTTGAACAGGTCGCACTCGCCGGTCAGCCACTCATTGGTGCGGCGCTCGGTGTTCTTCACCAGGTTCATGCCGCGCACCTTGTTCAGCAGGGCGATGGATTCGTTCTCCACAGTCAGGCCCTTTTCGATTTCCTTGCCGGAAACCTCGAAGTCCACGCTGTAAATCTCCTGCTTGGCGAGTTGGCGCAGGAAGGAGCGCGCGCCCACGGAAAGATCGCCTTCGGCCTTGGTGCGCGGCTCTGTCATCAGGTGCCCAAGGCTGGAGCACCGGAACAGGACTTCACGCATGGGCGGGCTGGGCTGGTTGCGTTGGCGGGTCAGCTGGCAGGCTGTTGCCGTGCTGGGTGATGACGTGCATCAGGGACTGATAGCCCGTGAAGTCATTCGCAACCTTGAACGCTTCCTTGGCCTCGCGCATCACCTCCGTGAGCACCGCGCGCGTCTTGGTGGCCTTGACCTTCTGCGTCCACTGCTCCAGCATGGTCTGAGCGCCCATGTGACCATACGCAGCCCCGTCGTCGTCGTCATCACTCTCGGCGGTTCCGGTGATGAGCTTGAGCGTGTGGCGCGACAGGTAGGTGGTGGTGGACACGATGGCCTGTATCGCGTTCTTGCCCCCCGACTCGTCGGCCCGCGCTTCGAGCGTGACCGATTCCTGGTGGCCCAGTCGATGGCGCAGGATGCAAGACACGCGAATCAGGCCGTTGGACTGCTCGGGCTTCCACGACCAGCCGAACCCATGGCGCGACAGTGCGGGGCCAACGGCGTCCACCACCTGCGCCAGCTCGGCGTGCATGTAGGTGGTGCGGCCCGTGCGGGTTTCAAAATCCACCAGCTTGTTCTTGGCGATCTTGATGTTCTCGGCCTTGAAGTCGGCCAGGGCTAGGTTGTAGGCCTTCTCCGCTTCCTGGCGCAGCCACTGCTGCTGCAGATTCATCATTCGCTCGATCTGGCTCAGATCCGCGCCCCGTTCCAGCGCGTTCATCATGATGGCGGCGGGCGAGGTGTCGGCCACCTGCAGGGGTGCGGGTTCGGCGGTGGCCAGCGGGTGGCGCTTGGGCTGGTGGGGTTCCAGTGTCAGCACGTCGGCAGTGTCTGTTTCGTTCATGTGAACCTCAAATGAAGGGTTGATGCACCCAGGCCATGTAGAGGGCCAGGGCAGCAGAGGTGGTCAGGAGCCAAGCGGCGAATGCGATGGCGGCTTTCATGGCTGCTCCTTGAAGCAAACCAGCGTCTTGTCGTCGGCCCACTCGAAGGCCTGCCCTTGGCAAACCTTGCGGGCGGCGAAGTCCCGCGAGTGCTGGGCCTGCTGCAGATCGTCGCCCTGCAGCGCTTCGTCTTCGTGCGCTGCCACCGCGCCCAGTCCAAGGGCTGCTACTACCGCGATCAGGGTGATGGCGTAGTTCATGGGGTTGCTCCTTTTGGAAGGTCTGTTACCTCGGGCAAGAACCCGTGGGCGGGGATGCGCAGAGAGCCGCAGTACCGCTCCGAGCCGTCCCAGTACAGACGCCAGTGCTTGCCAGCTGGCTCCCCGCGTTGCGCACGCTGGTGCTCCAGGGAATAGGCAAGCGCCTTTGGCATGTCCCAGTCAAGGTTGAAGGGTTCCAGCCGCGAGCCGTACTTGTGGCCCACGCGGGCAACTCCGGCGTGAGGCTGGTGCGCTGCCACGATGCGCAAGAACAAGTCTTCTGTGACGTAGGTGCCTGTGCCGCCACGGCGATGCCACGGCCTCCGCTTCAGCCAAGCTGAGCGGTCCTGTTCGACATCGACAACCGTGATTTCCACGAAGCCATCGGGAGCGCCACCGTGCCATGGGCCGCGCAGCATGCGCTCGGACCCGTCATCCATCGTGAGCAGATAACCGTCGCCACCGAATCCGCTCTGCTGCGAGGTCACGTCCAGTGTTTTGAACTCGGCGCGGCAGTCTTCCAGCTTCACACGTTTGTTGCGGTAGCTCTGCATCGTTTTTCCGCCGTGCGACTTCACAAGGTCCAGGTGCTTCTGGGCCTCGCGAGTGGCCGCTTGCTCCATGGTCTCGCCGTGCATTGGCTCCGCAACCGTCCAGCGGTACGTCACAGGCTCGTCGCCAGCAAATATGCGCCATGCCATGGCGCGGAAAACGCCACCGTCGTGATACAGCACCTCTGCGCGGCCGTCGGCATGTCGGGCCATGTAGCACTTGTCGTTCACCTTCGACCACACCATGCCGTCCCACTGGCGCACGTTGCCGCGCACCTTGACGGTGAGGGTGGGTGCGTTGGCGCAGCCGTTCATCCAATCCACATGGGCGCCGCGCACCCATTCGGGAAGGTTTTGACGGCCTGTAGGCAGTACGACAGGCACGAACGAAGAAGCTGTCGTTCCAACCACTGCGGCCATTTGGTCATCGCTCAAATACATGATGGGTCCCCTTGTTCAAGTGCGTCCGGGTCCAGCCCCGCCCCAATGGCCGCAGCCTCTGGCGCAACTGGTCGTGTCTTGTGGTGCTGGCACGCCCGCAGCGCCCCCTGGGCAACTGCCACGGCGTTGTCCAGGGCCTCGCCCATCACGTCGGGGTCTGAGTTGCTGCAGGCCTCGGTGGTGGCGATCTGGCGCAGTGCGTTGAGCAGCGTGTCGCGCTCGGTGCGCAGGGCGTTCAGCTCGCGGGTTTGGGCCTGGGCTGCGATGGATACGGCCAGGGCCACGGGTGCGTCTACGAGGTGGCGAAGCATGGTCATGCGGCACCGCCTTCCGCAAATGGCACCAGCGGTGTGTCGTAGCCCAGCATCAGCGGATGCAACGGGTCGCCAGACTTCGTGAAACCGAAGCAGCGCACAGGCTTGCCAGACGACAGCAGCGCGTCCGCCAGAACGTCGAAGAAGTCCTGCAGCCCGGGCGGCACCTTCGATGTGTTGCCCCAGCACGGCACAAGGATGTCGGCTTCCGAAATGATGTCCGTGATGTGGTCGCCGATGTCGGGGCCGTGCGGGTCATCCACCTTGGCCAGCGTCTTCACGTCGGTGGCGCGGTAGGCAAACACGTTGCCCACGATGTAGCGCGATGCGCCCCAGCGCTTGCAGAAGCCTGTCCACTTGCGCACCGTGGCATCGTCAAGGCTGGCATCGGCGGTGCTCGGATTCACGCCGAAGAATGCGTAAACCTGACCATCGCCCATGGTGAGCTGACGATCCAGGCGATAGCGGTACAAGCCGCAGGGCGAGAGAACTGCGCTCATCACCAAACCCCCATGTGCGCGTTGTGCTGGACCTGATCGACCAGCGCGCGGTGCACGCGGCTGGCCTCGCGGTGCTGCAGGTGCTCCAGGTCTGCCCGGACCCGCAGGGCTTCAAATTCCTCGTGGGAGATCGGCGGCGGTGCGCCAGGGATGCACAGCAGCTGCTGCACAGTTGTGTTGACGTTTTGCATTTGCGCCTCCTGGGCGGGAAAAAGCCCGCGTGGTGCGGGCTGTTGGAATTCAGAATGGCTCGTCATCCAGCGGGTAGCGCCGCCAGCGCGGCAGCATCAGCGGGTCGTCGTGCTGCGGGTGCTTGTCCCACAGCTCTCGGTAGCGCCGGACCAGCGCAGGCTCTCTGTGGTACATGAATCCGTGGCCGTCATAGATGCGGGCCTCGCGGTGCGCGCGGCGGTAGAGGGCGCGCGTCCAGCGGAATTTGCGGGCCATGTCAGGCTTCTGCGACGTGCTCAATCGCCAGCAGGCTCTGTATCTGGCCTTCAATGCGGGTGGCTTCTGCCTGTGCGGTGGCAAGAACCTGCTCCTTCTGCTGGCGCAGCGTGGCCACAGCCTTCGTGGTGATTTCCTTCTGCGGCAGCAGCTCGATCTCAATGCGGGCCATGCCGACCAGGATGTAGCCATCTTTTGCCCAATGAGCGCGCAGTGCACCTTCCTTGGTCAGGTTGTCTTTGCTCACGATGCTGAACTCATCGGCAGCGGTCTTCTCCGGATTGGCTGGGTCGAAGCGCGTGTATTTGCTGACCAGCGCGACGGCATCACCGGTGATTTTTGTCATTGCAGGCTCCAAAGAAAAGCCCTCACGGGCTGGGGGAAGAAAAAACCGCTGCCCTTGCGAGGCCTGCCGGGGGAACACAAAGGAGGGAGGGAGGAGACTCCCCGGCGCGGTTGAAAAAGAAGAGGGTGGGCTACTCGCCTTGGGGGATCACGCACCGTTCCAGAGTTCGTGAGCTGGCTTTTGCCCGTAGGTGTTGATGGCCGTACACAGGCCCGCAGGGATACAAACCCGAGGCAGGTACGCTGCCTGTTCACTGCCGTACTTTCGGCCCGCGCCACTCCAAGGCAACGGGCGCCTGCGCTGACCATCATTGAAGCGGGCCGGACGCAACCCCGGCGATACAGCGATGCCGTTCCCGACTCGACGGGCCCAGGGTGAAGGCTGTTGCCCTCCTATTTCCGGCTTGGCTGGCGTGGTGCCGATTTCCTACACCGCCGCTTGAATGATGGCCCTCTTGCGAGGGCATCCCGGATTGACCGCTCCGGGTAAGCGTTGAAACCTGCTTTGCATTTCTGTTCTTGGCGGTACAGATCCCGCCTCACCCCCGTACTCAGCCCCAGGGTTTGGACTTCGCAGTGCAGTGGCAGCCGGTCGTTTCCTTCCTTCGCCCTATCTCGTTCGCGTTGCCTGATCCCATCCAGGGGCAGAGCGCTACTAGCCTTTACACCGACGATCTTTTCTAGCCCGCTACCGCCTGCGGAGGCCCTGCGTTTACCCAGCCGTGCCTGGCTGCAAGAGCTACCGGTGTGCGCCGATCCACCCACCTGACCGCTGCTTGTGTGCTGCGATGGGTTGAATAGTAGCGGCGCTAGTTTGTGCGGTCAATAGGGGCGCTAGGATTATTTTTGAATTTCACTACACTCAGCGCCACGCCCAATCCGGGCGGGCAACAAAAAACCGCCTCAGTGGGCGGTTGGAAGGACAGTGGATGCTGGAAGTGCTACCTGCTCGCGCGCCGGGTCATGCCGTGACGATTGACGGCTATGCAGTACCGAACGTGGAAGTTGCAGAAGATGCAGCCACTGGTCAGTGGCATGTCACTTACGACGGGCGATTCTCCATCGTTGCCAGCGACTTAGAAGAACTGCAGCGCTGGTTGTGGATCGTGGCGCAGGCCCAAGCCGTAGGCGGCGGGTACTCATGCCACGGGGCCAACTCCGTGTACCGGCCGAACCCTCACAAAGTGAAGGTCATGGGCATTGGCTCTATCGAGCGTTGTCCTACGGACACTCGGGAAGGCTGAGCAGGTTGTTCGGCTGCTCACCATCGTTTTGCGTTTTCAAATACTTGTTGCCAGAGGCGCTTAGCGCGACCACTACCCAAACCGAGTGCCCATTGACGCTCACATAGAACTTCCATTCTCCGCGCTCAGCGCCAGCTATAGCATGGTCGAGTGGAAGTTTCCACCGCGTGCCGTTTTGGTTTACACCACCCACATGGCTGATGCGATCATGGGCGCTCAACCGGTTCGTTTTGTTGATGCACTGGATTTGTACGTTCTGGCTCACTGGTTCTCCTTTCGCCGGTTCTTCCGGCATTCCTTCACCTCCACCAGCTTAGGAAGCGGTGGTCTAAACTCATTCGGATTGCTTCGGTCCCAGCTCAGCCAGCGTTTCTTCCAGTGTCTGGATGAGCCGCCTGGCGGTTTCTGGTGGCATCTCGATCCACGCAGTTGTCACCGGCATGTCCCCTGCCGCCTTGGCTCTGTGCCTCAAGCCGATCAACGGCTTGCCGTCCACCAGGCGGGTGCGAACGTCGGTGTATTGAAGGCGGAGTGTGGTGGTCATGATTTGGTCTTTTGTGGCACCCACTATCGGCTACATCCGGCGCAACTCTGCCCTCAGTTGCATTGCTGCACGCTTTTGGCTCTGCTCGGATCTGAATTCCGCCCAAGCTTGCGCCTGCTGCTGGAGGTACTCATAGCTCTCAATATCATCATCCCTGAATGCCACCACTAGGTGGTCCAGTAGATATTCCAAACGATCCCTGTCTCGTTCGTGCTGTGCAAACAATATCGCGTGGTTTAGGTCACCTTTGCCATCAACGTAGGTGAAGAAGTGGTTAGCAGCGTGAATGCAAAAGTCCAAGTGCCCAGGTGGCAGTTGTGCCCCTTGATACTCCACCTCAAAGCGGTAACGGATGTAGTCCGCTGTCCCCGCATCTGGGTAGAAATCATTGCTGCTGCCTATCGATCTTCGATGCGCTTCTATTCGGCGCAGAGCGTCCTCCGGTGATGCGCCTTTCAGCGTCAGTCCGGCAAATGTTTCCATGATTGTGGCGACAGTCGCCTCGACAGTTCCAGCTATCTGGTTGGCATCAAGCTTTTTGGCCATGTCAGTGGTGAAACCACCTGCTCGCGCAGTCGGATCGCTGCGCACTCTTTCAATCAGCAGTGCACGCGCGAGGCTGATAACCTTTGATTCTCCGAACAAGGCCATTCAATTCTCCGGCTAGATCAGTATTGCTCGCTGCGCCAAACCGTCAGCACCTTGCCAAGCACTTCAAAGTGCGGGTTCTTTGGCGACATGGGGTAGGGTGGATAGTCTGGGTTCTTGGAAATGATGTTGAGCATCACTCCATCCCCGTGAGGGTCAGGCACCCGCTGGATCATCTTGATGTAGCCCTCATCCCCAACCCGGAAGAAGTAAACCCCCTCGTGCGTCACGGTCTTCACGCCGGTGTCCACCAGCAACGGGTCACCAGGATTGAACATCGGCCGCATAGATGGGCCGAAGCCCGTGACGATGCAGAGATTCCTGATGCCAGTGTGGGACGGCACATTCAGGCGAAGCCAGTCGTGAGACACGCGCCAGCTCTTGATGATGCCCGGCTGATCATCCAGCAACAGGCGTCCAGTGGTATCCATGCCACCACCCGTGTCGAATTCGGTGATGACCAGATCTGCGGGGGCGCCCTGCGTTTCGGACGGGGCTTCGTGTGGGGCTGGCGCAGGGACAGCTGGCGCTGATCCACCGAGCATTGCCAGCTCACCCGCTACGCGCGGGCTGAAGTCGGAGACTTTGCACTGAAGTTCTGCGGCGAAGGCTGCTGCTGCTTTTGCATTGAGGGCGCTTCGGCCATTGAGATAGTGCCCAACATTGGCTTGATTGCCCAGGCCGTAGTGCTCCCCGAACTCAGCCTGCGTCTTGTGAGGGCGGCCGTCATCCCAAAGCGCCTTGAGCCTTGCAGCTTCCGCGCGGTGCTCGTCCGTGATCTTTGAGCGCTTGTTTTCAGCCATGGTGAATTATTAGCGCCACTGCTATGCCTTCAAAATAGCGGCGATATTGACGTTGAATCCTAGCGGCGCTACTATCGCCGTATGCACAACCTCAAGCCCATCCGAGACCGTCTCGGGATCACACAGCAAGCGATGGCAGATGGCATCGGTTGCACACAAGGAAACATTGGCCACTACGAGCGGGGCCAGACCCTCCCGCCCGAAATGGCGCGCAAGCTCATTGAGTTTTGCGCTACCAAGGGCCTGCACATCACCTTTGACCATGTTTACGGTGACGCAGCGCTTGGCGCCTGCAAGGCCGCCCACCCAGTCAAGGAGGCCGCATAGATGGCCGCCCCGCTGACCCGAAAAGAGCAGGCCATCGCGGACCAGATCCGCGCTCTCCTGGCCCAGCTCCCCCCCGATGGCGTGACCCGTGTTCTCGCGGACGTGGAGGAACACCTCGATTCCGATGACGACCAGGGCCCGGCATTCAGCCGTGGCATTGCTGGCCCCCTGGGCAAGCTGGAGCACTCCATCAAAACGAAGGTGGACGAGCACACCCATGCGCTGTTTCTGCGCCAGTGCTCCCTGCAGAACACCGACGCATCGAACGAGCTGCGCAATTGCGTCTATGCCCTTGTCCACGGCAAGAGCTACGACCAGATGGTGATTGAGAAACTGAACCATGCCGTGCAGCGTACCGAAGCGCTGACCAAGCTCATAGGGTCTTTTGGGGGCCCCGAATCGGGGATGCGCTGATGACCCTCTGGAACCGCGCAAAGCCCTTGAACCAACCACCTGGCTTCCGCCGCGTGGGGCACACCAACACCCACTCAGCCCCGGCTGACACACCGGAACACCACGCGGCGCGCGCACTGCAGGCCGCCCAGCATGGGCGCGAGCTGGCAGTCAGCCGCCAGGGCGGACGCCGCGCCGTGGTGCGGGGGTAGGCCGACCCATGACACAGACACTCCCGTGGTTCCGTGCGTACACCAAGATGGTGGACGACGAGAAATTGCGCCTGCTGGCGTTTGAAGACCGCTGGCACTTCATCGCCATCCTGTGCCTCAAGGGGCAGGGCGTGCTCGATGCCAACGACCCGCTGATGATGCGCAAGGCCGCTGTGAAGATGGGCCTGGATCTGCGCAGCCTGGAAGAGGTTGCGCGGCGTCTGGCCGAGGTGGGCCTGATCGAGCAGGCCACCCTGCAGCCCATCAAGTGGGAAACCCTGCAGCAACGCAGCGATGCAGACCCCACCGCAACCGAGCGCAAGCAACGCCAGCGCCAGCGTGAACGCGATGCCGCCGAGGCTTTGAAGAAGGCCAACGGTGAAGCGCGTGTTGCAGCCCATGGCGAGGACGCAAACGCCACCGATCAAACCGGCGTCACAGCAGAGTCACGCGTGACGGTCACGGATGCGTCACGCGTGACTGGTCACGAAGTCACGCGTACAGATATAGATAAAGAAGGAGATACAGATAAAGAAGATCTGTTAACTACTCCACCTTCTGTTGGTGCTCAAAACTCGGAAGCGGCGCCTTCGGCTTCGCCCGCAGAGCCCACTGCACCCGAGGGCAAGAGCCGCAACGGCAAGCGCCTGCCAGAGGACTGGAAGCTCCCGAAGAAATGGGGCGACTGGGCTCTGCAGGAGTTCACCGTCCTGACCGATGCCGAGGTGCGCGCGCAGGCTGCCACCTTTGCCGACTACTGGCACGCCAAGGCAGGCAAGGACGCCCGCAAGCTGGACTGGGAGGCCGTCTGGCGCAACTGGATTCGCCGCCACATGGAGCAGCGCGGCCGAGGCGCCAGTGCCAGCCGCGCTCCCGATCCTGAAACCCCCACCGAAACCTATGCCCAGCGCGCTGCACGCCAGCGCATGGAGGAAGTTGCCCCGGGCGTTGCCCGCAAGACCCCGGCGGCCGAGAGCGGCTTTGAGGCTGCACAGCGCTTCATCGCGGGTGGGGCGGTCATCGACGTTCAGGCGCGCGATGCCGCGCCGCGCATTGAAGGAGCTGCAGCATGACAAACCCTGATTTCATGGTCGTCATCGACGCCATTTTCGAGAAGCTGGCCGTGCGCTATGGGCACGACTGGCTGCGCCAGTGGGACGGTGTGGACATGGCGTTTGTCAAAGCCGACTGGGCCGAGGAACTGGACGGCTACGCCAACAACCTGGAGCCGCTGCGTTACGCCCTGCGCCACCTGCCCGAGCGCTGCCCGGCGAACGTGGGCCAGCTCAAGAAGATCGCCAACCTGTGCCCCCCGCCGGTTTTCAAGGCGCTGCCCGCGCCGAAGGCCACGGAGGCTGTGGTGTCTGCGCAGATGGCCAAACAGCTGGAACTCAAGCAGGCGTTGGCGCCGAAGGCCGACGAGAAGGGCTGGGCGCGCGCGCTGGTCAGCCGCAGCGAAGCCGGGGAGAAGATCCGGCCGTACAGCCTGCTTTGTGCACGCCAGGCCCTTGGCCTGGAAGGGCGGACGGCATGGCAGTGAGCAACTTCATGCAGGAGGCGAACGCCATTGCGGCTTCGCTGCGCTCCCAGCCGCCGTTGCGCGGCCGGGCGAAGGCACCAGGTCTGCGGTCCGCAGCCACTGAGCCCACCGCCCGCAATCTTGACGTGCTGGCCTACGCGCGCGATTTCTTCGCGGAAAACGATCAGTTGCCAACCATCAAATGCATCCGCGAGCACTTCGGGTGGACCTCTGACAACGCAGCCGATGCCCATGTGCAAGCGCTGATTCGCCACGGAAAGCTGGAGCGCAACGTCCTGGGCAAGCTGCGCTTCGCCCGCGAGAAGGACGGTGCGCAGTGAGAACGCTTGAAGAGATCAAGGGCCGCTGCGTCATCACCGACGATGGCCACTGGCTTTGGCGTGGGGCATTGCGCCACGACGGCCGCCCCAACATTTACGCGCCCGACTACACCCGTGCAGACGGCGGCTTGCGCACTCAGTGCGGGATGCGCGCGGTATGGCATTGCGCCAACAAGAAGGCCGTGCCGGATGGCTTTCGCGTGTTCGGCACCTGCGATGAGCTGGCCTGCTGCAACCCGGCGCACATCAAGTGCACCAGCGTGGTGGCCTATGGCGCCTGGCTGCAGGCTACCGGCAAGCTCAAGGGGCAAACCACCCGCATTCTGGCAAACCGGGCGATTGGCCGCCAGCGGGCTCTCCTGACCCCGGAGCAGATCCTCTACGTGCAGACGAGCAAGAAAACCGGGGTTGCGCTGGCCGACGAACTGGGGGTGAGCACTTCGGTGCTGAGCAAGTACCGCCGTGGTCAATCCATCGCGGTGCGAGCAGACGGCGGGCTGTTTTCTGCCCTGATCTCTGGGGGCCGCGCATGAACGTGGTGCAGATCATTTTGCCGTGGCCGCCAAAGGAGTTGAGCCCGAACGCTCGCATCCACTGGAGCAAGTTGGCCAAAGCGAAGAAGGCGTATCGCGCAGCCTGTGCTTGGACTGCAACTGAGCAGGGCGTACGGCGCCTGCAGGTCGAAAAGCTGCATGTGTCCCTGACGTTCTACCCTCCAACACGTCGCGCTTTCGACTTGGACAACGCTCTGGCACGCATGAAGTCGGGTTTGGACGGCCTCGCTGATGTGCTGGGCGTGGACGACAAGAACTGGAGCTTGAGCATCGCCCGAGCTGGGGCAGTTGGCGGGATGGTGAAGGTGGAGGTGCGCCCAAATGAAGTCTAAGCACCTGGATATCGCGGGTCAGCGGTTCGGTCGCCTGCTGGTGATGGCGCGTGATGGGAAGAGTCCGAATGGGAACGCGCGCTGGTTGTGCGCATGTGACTGCGGGGCATCGACGGTTCGTGCGAGTGCCTCACTGCGCTCGGGTGTTGCGCTGTCGTGTGGGTGCCTTCGCAAGGAGCGTGTTGCCAATGCGAATGTGGAACGCCTGTATCGCCATGGTGAGACTGTCGGCGGGAAAGACACCCACACCTATCGGGTGTGGCGCGCGATGGTGGCACGGTGCACGAACCCAAAGAACGATGCGTTCCAGTGGTACGGAGGGCGCGGCATTTCCGTCTGTGATCGCTGGATGGTCTTTGACCATTTCCTGGCTGATATGGGAGCAGCGCCAGATGGAATGTCCATCGACCGCACCAACAACAACGGGGACTACGAGCCCAACAACTGCCGGTGGGCAACCAAGCTTGAACAGGCGAACAACACTCGGGCCAACGTTTTCCTCGAATGGCGGGGGGAGACGCACACCATGGCCCAGTGGTGTCGCAAGCTTGGTCTGCGTGTTGGAACAGTGCATAAGCGACTGAAGATGGGCTGGTCTGTTGACCGCGCGCTTGGGGTTTCGCCGTCAATCTATCGCGATGGAGCACGCCGTGGCTGAGCACCTGACCGACCCCAACAAGGCCGTTGACTACCTCATCGAGCACTCGCGCAAATACGCCCAGGCCAAGGCCGACCGCGTGCACCTGGAGCACTTCCGCAAGAGCAAGAAGGCGCTGCTCATGAACGAATGCACCGACAAGGCCGTGACCGCGCGCGAGCAGTACGCCTACAGCCACCCTGACTACATCGCCCTCTTGGAGGGCCTGCGCGAGGCTGTGCGCGTGGAAGAAACGTTGCGCTGGCGCCTGACCGCCGCCCAGCTGCGCGTGGAGGTGTGGCGCAGCGAGAACGCGAACAACCGCCGTCAGGAAGGAGCCACGCGGTGAAGCGAGCACATCCAAAAGATACGCCCATCCGAGCAATGCTCGTTTCCCCGCGACAGTTTTACCTGTTCGCCTTTGGACACGATGGCGTGGAGCAGATCGAAGAAGCCCGCAAGCGCCTTTCCGACCTGGATCTGTTCCCGGAAATCCCCGTGCTGACGCTCAACGTGCTGCGTTGCGAAATGGGATGGCCTGCAGCAGGGCTGCAGAAGCGAGGCCGCGCATGCTGACCCGCCGCACCCCCCTCAAGCGCACCGCTTTCCAAGCGCGGCCACGCGCCAAAAAAACAGAGGAAAACCGAGAGCAAGCGCTTATGCGGCGGGCGCAGGCAGCTATGAATTCTGTAGTGCCTCGTGCCGCTGTCGTGTGTGGCTGCTGCACTGCCGCCCCCGTGCCCAAGGCCGCGCCCCTGCGCAGCGAGAAGTTCCGCCGCGCCGTGGCCAGCCTGCCGTGCGCGCACTGCCACATCGAAGGCTACAGCCAGCACGCCCACGAGAACGAAGGCAAAGGTAAGAGCCAGCGGCTGGACGACCGCCGCGCCATGCCTCTGTGCTGCACCCGCCCTGGCATCGAGGGATGCCACGTTGCTTTCGACCAATACCGCCTGGTGCCCGGCGGCCGCCAGGCGCATGTGGCCCTGGGCCGCGCCATGGCAGCCAAGACGCGCCGCCAGATCAACGACCTTGGCCTGTGGCCCGCAGGAATCCCGCAGTTCAACGAAGACGAGGAAGCATGACCGAAACCACCCAGCAACCTTTTGCAGCTGCAGAGCAAGCCGCCCCCGAGGCCCCCAAGGCCATCACCAGCACGCAGCGCATCTTCGATGCAGTACGCGACCTGCGCGAAGTGGACCAAATAGCCACGCGCGAGACGGTGGCCGAGCTGACCGGCTTGAAGATGTCAGTGGTCGATGACCGCCTGCGCGCCCTGGTGGACGACGGCAAGCTCAAGCGCGTGCTGCGCGGTGTGTACGAGCTGGTGGAGACGTTCCCGCCGCCGCGCCCGATCTACTGCGGCATCCTGCCCAACGGCTTGGTCAAGCTGGAAGTGGGAGATAGCGTTGATACCTATACGCCAAGCGAAGCGCGCCGCGCCGCCCGCCTCCTGGGCGGCTTTGCGGAGGACGCCCGGGTAATCGAAAGCAGCCGCGCTCACCTGTTCCTGGCCACGGAGCTGGCCGCCAAGGTGGAGTCTCAGGGCCGCGAGCTGAAAACCTTGCGCGATCTGCTGCGCAGCAAGCTGGACGCGCGCCAGATGGATCTGTTGGGTGTCTCCGGCCCGGAGGACGCCGAATTTCGTAAAGGGAGCAAGGGATGAACACGCTGATGACGACGGTGGATGCCAACCGGACCATGACCAGCATTGAATTGCTGACCATCATCAACGCAGCCCGCGCCCAGTTCGGAGAGAGCGAGGTCCGCCGCAACGACTTCCACGCCCGGGTGCGCGACGAGCTGGAAGGCGAGCACTACGAAACTTTCGTAGTGCCCAATGGCAACGGCACCACCTCCGAGGCTTACCGCCTGACGCTGCGCCAGTGCATGTATGTGGCGATGCGCGAATCCAAGGGGGTGCGCCGGAAAGTGCAAGACAAACTGGAGCGAGGTGCCGTGCCGCAGAGCTTCGCCCAGGCCCTGCGCCTGGCAGCCGAGCAGCAGGAGCAGATCGAAATGCAGAAGGCCGCCCTGGAAGCCGCCCGCCCGAAGGTGGTCTATGCAGACGCCATGCTGAACGCTGATGGCACGGTGCTGGTGCGCGACGCGGCCAAGACCATCGGCGTGCCTGTGCGCAAGCTGGAGAAGGTGCTACGCGAGAAGGGCGTGATCCTGCCCGACAACGCCCCGGCCGCGCGCTACGTGGCCCAGGGCTACTTCAAGGAATCGCTGCATCACTTCGACACGAAAACGCGCGGGCGCCAGCTCAGCCGCGTGGCGCGCGTGACGGGGCGGGGCTTGGAGTTCCTGCGCCGCTTTGTGCAGCGCCACGCCGAGCTATTCGCCGGTACCGCCCGCAGCAGCGCCGCCGGGTAGGATTGCGCCCATGACCATTTCAGCCGAGCAACAGGCCCGCGACATGCTGGAGCGCATGGGCATCGAGAACGCGCAGAGCCTCACAGCCGGGCAGCTGGTGGAGCTGGCAAACCTGATTGCCGCGCGCGCTCAACCCGAGCAGGGCGCGATGCTGGCGCTCTACACGGGCGCGCGACCGGACCACCCAGAAGATGCCGACGAAGCCCGGTGCATCGCCAAATGTTGCCCCAAGTGCTCCAGCCCCATGGCTCCTGGCCACGCCATGGAGTCCACCACGGCACCCGCATCCCATCCTGATCACCTGACCGACCCGGCAGGCCGTGGGACAACACTGCGCCCCAGCGGCCCCGGGCGCATGGTCCCCGTCATGAAGTGCACAGGCTGCGGGTACAGCCGCACACTCCCGCACCACCCAGCATAGGGTTAGGCCAATCCCCCATGCCCCGGAAGACTCCCGGGCATGGCCAAACCCCCGGCGGGCAAGAAGCCCGCACCCCCCAGCAAGAAGACCACCACCACCAAGCCTGCAGCCCCCAAGAAGGCCGCAGGCTCTGTCACGCCTGCCCGTAAGGCAGCACCGGCCAAGAAGGCGCCTGCAGCGCGCACCAAGCCTGCCAAGGTCAAAGCCCAATCCGCACCCCAGGCAGAACCGGCACCCATCACCGAACCCACCGACTCCGTACTGACCGACAAGCAGCAGCGCTTTGTCGATGAGTACATGGTGGACATGAACGCCACCCAGGCGGCAATTCGGGCCGGGTACAGCGCACACACGGCCAACGAGCAGGGCTCCCAGCTCTTAGCAAAACTTAGTATCCAGCGCGCACTGAACGCCGCCCGCCTACAGCAGCAGGAGCGCACGCAGATCACCGCCGATGGAGCGCTGCGTGAGGCGTGGAACATCGCCACTGCCGACACCCGCGAGCTGGTGGAGCTGAAAACCGGCTGCTGCCGCTGCTGCTATGGCGAGGGCCACAAGTGGCAGCGCACCGTGGGCGAAATGAACCGCGACCGCGAGAAGTGGGTGGAGAAGGGCAACAACCCCGCCGAGTTCGATGAGCAAGGCGGAATCGGCTTCAACCCCTTGCGCGCCCCACACGCCGAGTGCCCCGAGTGCGGCGGCGACGGACATGCGCGCGTGGTGCTCAAGGACACCCGCAACCTGAGCGCAAAGGGCGCCGCGCTCTATGCAGGTGCGAAGCAGACCCAGTTCGGCATCGAAGTGAAGATGCAGGACAAGTCGGCCGCGCTGGAGAAGGTGTTCAAGCACCTGGGCCTCTACGAGAAGGACAACCAGCAGAAGACCGACCCGCTGGCCTCGCTGCTGCATCGCATTGCTGCGGGCAGTGGAAACGGGTTCAAGCCTGTGGCCGACGACCCAGAGCGCCCGGCATCCAGCCTGCCCATGCAGCCGGACGAACCCGACGACGGGAGCTGACATGGCAAAGGCTCCCGAGGCGCAGATTGAGGAAGACGACAACGAATGGGTTGCTGGCCCAGGCGACGAGTCGTCTGGCCTGGACACCAAGCTGTGGCCTCACCAGCCGCGCGACCTCAAGCGCGTGCGCGTGCAGCCCGCTGTGCGCATGCCCAAGGATGAGGAAGAGCTGGCGCGCTGCCTTGCTGATCCAGAGTGGCGTCTGTTCAGCGGCGCCCTGTACCAAATCATCGTGAAGGGCGAGAACGACGAAGAGTCGTTCGTGAAGCCGTTCATTCCCAATCGGGCGCAGCGGCGGTTCATCAAGCGCCTGTGGCATCGCAACATCATCTTGAAGGCTCGCCAACTGGGCTTCACGACCCTGATTGCCATCCTGTGGCTGGATCACGCCCTGTTCAATGGCAACCAGCGCTGCGGGATGATTGCCCAGGACCGTGAGACGGCCGAATCCATCTTCCGGGACAAGGTGATCTTTGCCTACGACCACCTGCCCGAGGAAATCCGCGAGCGCTTCCCCCTTGCACGCGCGAGCACGAAAGAGATCCGTTTCGCGCACAACAACAGCAGCATGCGAGTGGCCACCTCCGTGCGCGGTGGCACGATCCATCGGCTGCACGTGTCCGAGTTCGGGAAGATTTGCGCCAAGTTCCCGCACAAGGCCAAGGAGGTGATGACCGGCTCTATCCCTGCGGTGCCGCTATCCGGCATTCTGGTGATCGAGTCCACCGCCGAAGGGGCGAATGGGGAGTTCTACGAGCTGTGCACGCGGGCCGAGGCGCTGCACCACGCTCACCAGAAGCTCACGCAGCGGGACTACCGCTTCCACTTCTATGCGTGGTGGCAGGAGCCCAGCTACCGCATGGACGCGAGCGCTGTGGTGGTGCCGGATGCCCTGCATAAATACTTCGATGACATCGAGGTGGAGGCCGGTACCACGCTGGACATGGAACAGCGGGCTTGGTACGCGGCGACCCAGGCTGCCGACTTCCCGGGGCGGGAAGAGCGCATGTGGCAGGAGTACCCATCCACCCCGCGCGAGGCCTTCCAGCAGTCCACCGAGGGCCACTACCTCACCAAAGCCATCACCGAGCTGACCAAGCGCGGTGGCATCACCAGCGTGCCGGTGTTGGATCTGCCCGTCTACACGTTCTGGGACATCGGCAACAGCGACGGCTGCGCCATCTGGTTTGCCCAGCAGCTGCGCGGCGAAGACCGCTTCATCAACTACTACGAAGAACACGACGAAGACCTCAAGCACTACGTGCGCCACCTCCAGGGCCTGGGCTACGTCTTCGGCAAGCACTTCCTCCCCCACGACGCGGACCACAAGCGCCTGGGCGACACGAACCGCAGCACCAAGCAGCTGCTGTCAGCCCTGATGCCCGGCCACAAGTTCGTGATCGTGCCGCGCGTGACCCAGCTCATGACCGGCGTGCAGACCCTGCGCAAGCACATGCGCGGGGCCTGGTTTGACCGTGATGCCTGCGCCTTCGGCATGGAGCGCCTGCGTGGGTACCGCAAGAAATACAGCCAGGCCATGGCCAAGTTCCTGGACGAGCCGGACAAGAGCAACAAGTGCACCGAGGGCGCCGACGCCCTGCGCCAGTGGGCCCAGGCCAAGGAATCGGGCCTGTACCAGCCATCGGACGACGCCTACGGCACCGATGACAAGTTTGAAATGCCGCCGCCCCCCGACTGGCGGACGTGAAAGCACCACCATGCAGACCACCACCACCCCACGAGCCACCGAAGAACTGACGGACGGGCGCGACGAGCCCATCACGCGGGACGAGTTCGCATCCATCGTGCGCGAGAGCCTGGCGCAGCCACCATGGCGCGCCCAGGCCGACATGGAGGCCGACTACGCGGACGGCAACCAGCTCAGCACCGATCTGCTGCGCCGCATGAAGGAAATGGGCATCCCGCCCGCCAAGGAGAACATCATCGGTCCGGCCATCCGTGCCGTGTGTGGCTTTGAGGCCAAGACGCGCACTGACTGGCGCGTTACCCCGGACGGCGACCCAGGCGGCCAGGACGTGGCTGACGCGGCCAACTTCAAGCTGAACCAGGCAGAGCGGCACAGCAAGGCAGACCGCGCGCTGTCGGCGGCATTCAAGCCCGCGTGTGCCGTGGGCATCGGCTGGGTGGAGGTTTCGCGCTCCAGCAACTCGCTGGAGTACCCCTACAAGTGCCGCTACATCCACCGCAACGAAATCTGGTGGGACATGAAGGCCATCGAGCCCGACCTGTCCGACGCGCGCTGGCTGTACCGCCGCCGCTGGATCAGCCGCACCCGCGCCGCGCGCATGTTCCCCGACCACGCCATCGTCATCATGAACGGCGCGGACAAGTGGATTTCCGAGTTCGGCATCCAAGAGCTGGAGGGCGGCCAGTCCACCGGCCTGCACGCGGCAGCCGAGGCACACCGCGCCTGGACGACGGTGGAGGACGCCTACTACAACGAGGAAAACAAGACCGTCTGCATCACGGAGCTGTGGTACCGCCGTTGGGTGACGACCGTGATGCTCAAGATGACGGACGGGCGTGCGGTCAAGTATGACGAGGCGAACGAGCTGCACCGCGCGGCCCTTGCGCTGGGGCGTGGCAAGCTGGTGGAGGAACTGGTACCCGTGGTGCGCCGCAGCTATTGGATGGGCCCGCACTGCCTATTCGACGGCCCGAGCCCATATCCACACCCCCACTTCCCCTACGTGCGTGTGATTGCCGCCCAGGAAGACATGACCGGCATCCCGTTCGGCCTGGTGCGCGACATGCTTTTCCCGCAGGACAACCTGAACAGCACGATCTCCAAGCTGCGCTGGGGCATGTCGGCGGTGGAGACGATCCGCACCAAGGGCGCTGTAATCATGTCGGACGCGCAATTCCGGCAGATGGCGTCCCGCGTGGATGCCGATTTCGTTCTGGACCCGGAAGCCATGGAGGCTGGCGGCAAGTTCGAGCGCAAGCGCGACTTCCAGCTCAACGCCCAGCAGTTCCAGCTGATGCAGGACTCGCGCGCGGCTGCTGCTGGCGTGTCGGGTGTCACCCCATCCTTCCAGGGCCAGCAGGGCACGGCCACCAGCGGCGTGCAGGAGCAAACGCAGGTGGAGCAGTCCCAGGTATCGCTGGCCGACCTGATGGACAACTTCAAAGATGCCCGCGCCATGGTAGGCGAGCAGCTGATGGCCCTCATCATCGAGGACATGGGCAAGGAGGAAACCGTTGTTGTGATCGAGGGCGATGTGCTCAACGCGCCCCGCACGGTGGTGTTGAACAAGCCCGAGGTGGACCCCATCACGAACATCGTGCTGCTGAGCAACGATGTGCAGCGCACGCGCCTCAAGGTGGCCCTGGAGGATGTGCCCAGCTCCAGCAGCTTCCGCGCCCAGCAGCTCAACGCGCTGTCCGAGGCGGTCAAGGCCGCGCCACCGGAGATCCAGCAGGTGGTGATGCCCTTCATGATCGACCTGATGGACTTGCCCCGCAAGAAGGAGGTGGTGGAGGCCATTCGCAAGGCCCAGGGCCAAGCAGACCCCGAGGCCATCCGCAACCAGGTCAAGCAAGAGCTGATGTACGACCTCAAGGAGCGCGAGCTGACCATCAAGGAGTCCGAGAGCGATGCGCGCATCAAGCAACTGATGGCGCAGGCGGTGCAAACTGGAGTGCAGGCTGCTTTCTCTGCTATGCAAGCAGGAGCGCAGGTGGCCCAGATGCCGATGATCGCGCCCATCGCGGACGAGATCATGAAGGGGGCGGGCTACCAGCGGCCCACGACGGGTGGCGACGACCCGGATTTCCCGACACCGGACGTGACGGCCGCCATGAACATCAAGAACCCGTACATCCAGGGCGGCGGCGGGGCGGCGGCCACGCCCGAGGCAGAAGCGGAAGGCGCGCCTCCCGTGCGCGAGAACACCAGCCCGGCATTCCCACCCGTGCCGCAGGAGGCAGAGCAGGGCATGCAGGGTATGGAGACACCCGCCGTGGCCGACAACCTGCCGCAGTGAACCACCCGGCATAGGGTGATGGCATTTCGAGGATGAGCCGGAGCATGGAGCTTTCCAACATAGGAGTATTCATGTCCGGCAACCCCATCCCCACCGACATCGACGCCATCGAGGCGCGCGTCAACGAAGTCATCAACGCGGCCATGAGCCGCGCCATCAACGAGCGCGATGCTCTGGTGCGCAGCTACAAGGACGCTACCAGCAAAGCAGACACGATGCGTAGCCGCCTAGCAGACGCCTCCGAGCGCATGAGCCGCATCGAAAGCCGTATTCACGGCGACGATGCGGAGTCGCTGCAGCGCATACAGACGCTGAGCAGCCAGGTGGAGGACGTGTTGCGCCTCGTGGCACGCATCAAGGACCACCGCGCCATTGGGTGCGTGGAGCTGGTCGGCAAGGAGGTGACTATCGTGGGTGGGAAGCAGCGCATGGCGGCTGCCGGGCTCAACGAGGACGGATTGATGGTGTGTTTCTACGAGCACGAGGACGCGGTGGGCGTTCAGGAGATTGCCATTCCGCTCCAGGCACTGGTGCTTGCAGATACGCAAGTCGCCACGAAGACGGTACCTGCAAAGGCCCGCCCGGCGCGCGCCGTTCGTGGGGTGGGGAAATGAGCTCGCCCGAGTTCCGCCTGTCCATCGACGTGACGGTGCGTGGTTCCAGCGCTGGCGGCCAAGGTGTCGCGCTTTCGCCTGTGGTTTGCGACGCGCTGCAGGAGCTGGTGAACCGCCTGGACTTCCGCAACGGGACCATCGAGCCAGGCCGCGTCATCACACATCAGCGCGACCACCGCGATCTGACCGTGACTGTGGACGTGAGCACGCTTCGGGTTGACGGCCGCTGCCCGGCATAGGGTGCAGCGATCTGGCGCCGTGGCTTGACCATGAGGCCCTACCCGCAACGGCCAGGGTTTCGCCGCAGCCACGGCACCATCACAGGAGTTCCAGCCATGTCCCGTACTTCTCGCCTCTTTGCCATCGCCGCCATTGCCTGCGCTGCTGCTGCAGGCGCCTTCGCGTCGGTCGCCGTCGCCTCGCGCGACTATGTGGTGACCGCCGTCCATCGCGCCTGGGGCTTCGTGACCGATGGCTTCCGCGTGAGTGCGGAGGTGCAGCGGGCCAGCCCCAGCCAGGACAAGCCGCGCGTGAAGCTGGTGGCGGCCAAGGCGTTCATCATGTGCCTGGCCAAGCGCGAGCGCCCCCGCGTGACCCCGTTGTGGCGCATGTGCCCGTCCACATAACGCCGACCACCCCTGAGAAAGCCGCCCGCCGAGGCGGCTTTTTTGTGCCCGCCCAGCATAGGGCAGAGGGTTTTTGCCACACCTGGGAATACTCGTTTGCAAGCCCCCCGCTGTGAAGCGCCGGGCGATACCGCACCGCTGTGAAGCGGAGCAATCCCGCAGCAGGAGAGCGGAAAGCCAGGGCGATGGCCCTGGCCATCCCTCGAACGCATGCCCAGTCAGGCCCAGCCGGATAGCTGGGATGGAGCACGCAGCAAATGGCACTCACACCTGCCGAACTTCTCGAAAAGGCCCTCAACGGCGAATCGTTGGATGACGATGGCGCTGGCGAAGGTACGACTACCACCACGAACACCCAGGAAGACCCCAAGGACAACAACGCCGAAGGCGCAGCGGATGCTGCCAAGACCGGCGCGGCTGACCAGGGCAAGGCCACGGGCGGCACTGGTGCAACCGAGGACGACGAGCCCAAGGGCGCGCCGATTGCCAGCAAGTCTGGCACCTACACGATCCCCTGGGAGAAGTTGGAGCAGTCCCGCGAGCGCAACAAGACGCTCGAAAGTGAAAACGAGTCCTTGCGCGCTCAGGTGGCAGAGCTGACCGCCAAGCAGCAGGCGAACCTGGGGAAGGCCGAGGACAACGCACAAGCCCGCGCGGATGCCGGGAAGGCGCAGACCCAGGCTGACCAGAACCTTGAAGCCGCGAAGACCGCCATGGGGCAGGGTGTGGATGCATCCCTGTTCGGCAACTTCTCGGAAGAAGACATCGCCAAGGGCATCGCCACCCTGATGGGCCGAACGCACGAAGCGCTGCGCGAGGAATTGCGCACCGAGTTGCGCGAGGAAGCCGCCCGCGAGTTGAAACCCGTCAAGGACCGTGAGGCCGAGCAAGCCCAGGACAGCCACTACAGCGCGATCTACGAGAAGCATCCCGATGCGGACGAGATCGTGCAGTCGGTGGAGTTCAAAGCCTGGCAGGCCAGCCTGCCTGGCTTCCAGCGCGGCGCTGTGGCTGCCGTGTTCGACACCGAAGCGGGCGGCACTGCTGCGGAAGTGATTGAAGTTTTTGACACGTTCAAGGCGCAGACCGGCAAGGCCGCAGCGCCAGCCGCTCAGGACAAGGGCAAGCCACCGGAGGTGCAACGCCGCGTCCCCAACTCGCTGTCGGAGGCATCGGGTGAGCAACACCAGGACATGGCCCAGCAAGTGATTGCTTCGGCTGGTGCAGACCCCAACGCGCTCATTGAGCGCATGCAGGACATGACGCCCGAGCAGATCGAGCGCGTGCTGAACGCCATTTAGTTTTGAAACCGGGCCGCTCGTGATGAGCCGCCCCCATCCCATCGAAGGAGTTCACTATGAACAGCCACGTACCGGCCGGTTCCGACAAGGGGCAGTTTGTCCAGTCGGCTGGCATGTTTGCCCTCGCAGAGAACCGTGGTTCTCGCCTGGGCCAAATGTCCGGCCCACTGCCCAAGGGCGAGGGGAAGGTCGCGGAAATGATCCGCAAGCAGTCCAGCTCCGATTTCCCCATCGTGAAGTGCATGGACTTGTCGCGCGGCACTGGTGACGAGGTGGAATTCCACTTCGTCCAGCCGACCAAGATGCGTCCCACCATGGGCTCGCGCATGGTCGAGGGCAAGGGCAAGGGCCTGGCATACGAGAAGGCCCGCATCCGCGTGGACCAGGCTCGTATCCCTGTGAAGCTGGGCGACACCATGACGAACATCCGTTCGGCCGTGGACTTCACCCGCTTGGCCCGCCCGGTCGGCCAGTCGCATGCCAATGCGTACCTCGACCAGTCGATCCTGACCCACATTGGTGGTGCTCGTGGCTTCCACGACAACATCGAGTGGCGCCTGCCCACCGAAGACGATCCCGACTTCGCGGAAATGCTGGTGAACCCGGTGAAGGCCCCCACCAAGAACCGTCACTACCTGGCTGACGGTACCAACGGTGTGAAGGCTTTCTCCGTGAGCGCTGGTGAAGTCGCGCTGGCTACCACGGATGACCTGAACATGACCGTGGTGGACGCGATCCGCACGCTGATCGAGTCGCTGCCGCTGCCACCTCCCGCCGTGAAGATCCCCGGCGACGTGGCCGCAGAAGACGAGCCTCTGCGCGCGCTGATTCTGTCCCCAGCGCAGTACCACGCCTTCGCGCAGGATGACGCTTTCCGCAAGTTCCAGGTGGCGGCCCTGAACCGCGCTGCGAACGCGAAGCGTCACCCCTTGTTCCTGGGCGAGGCTGCACTGTGGAACGGCATCCTGCTGCTCAAGCAGCCCAAGCCGATCCGCTTCTACGCGGGCAACACCATCCGCTACGCCGCGAACTACACGACCGAGAACGAAAACACCTGCGTGGTGCCCGCCTCGTTCGGTACCACGCACGCGGTGGACCGTGCCGTCCTGCTGGGTGGTCAGTCGCTGATGCAAGCCTTCGCGGCCTCCGGCCTGTCGGGCATGCCGTTCTTCTGGAACGAAGAAACCTTCGACCACAAGGACAAGCGCGAGCTGATGATCGGTGTGATCCAGGGCCTGCAGAAGGTGCGCTTCGCAGTGGATCAGGGCGAAGGCACGAAGCACTGGACCGATATCGGTGCCATGGCCATCGACACCGTGGTGAAGCTCATCCCCGGCGAACGCTGATAGGCCACGCAGGACGCCCCGCGCGTCCTGCCCCCATCCCCATCAATTCAAGAACGGAGGCCAACCATGGCAACCATTACCAAGAAGAACCCGGACAACGGTGTGCAGCTGGGCAACACGCCCTGGGGCAACCTCACCGCGCTGCGCTATGTCCTCAAGACGGCCGCGAACGGTTCCGTCATCAACTCCGATTCCGCCGTCGCCCTGGCCGCGAACGATGTCATCCGGGTGGGCCATCTGCCTGCTGGCTTTCGCTTCGTGGACAGCCAGGTGGTGGTGGTCAACGGCATGACCGCAACCGTCACCGGCGACCTGGGCTTTGCCTACAAGGACGGCGTGGACGAGACGGCTGTTCCCCAGGACGCCGACTACTTTGGTGCCGGCCTGAATCTGGCTGCAGTTGCCCGCCTGCGCAATGCCACGGCCAACCCTGCCGTGGTGCTGCCCAAGGATGCGCACCTGACGCTGACCGTGAAGACGGCTGGCAACACCGAGGCCTCGGAAATCGAGGTGGTGATTTTCGGCATTGCCGAAGGCGTGAAGTAAGGAACGGCGGGCCGGGTAACCGGCCTGCCTCCTTTTCTGGAGGCTCCCATGAAGTTTGAGTTGATCCGCTACGAGGGCACGGCCCCGTACACCGACCGCACCCCCATGCGCAACGCTTGGGAGCCCGGCGATGAAAAGCTGGTGTCCGAAGCGGATGCCAAGGCGCTGTTGCGCTACCTGGAGTTCAAGCGCGTGCCCGCAGACGCCCAGAACGCGGCCAAGGCCGACGACTCCAAGACCGACCCCGCTCTGGCCCTGGCCAAGCAGGCTGCCGCCGAGCAGCAACTGCGCCAGAAGAAGACCGCCGACCAGATCGAATCCACGCTGCTGGAGGTGTCCCAGATGACCAAGGGCGCACTGGCTGAATTTGCCAAGGCGAACTACGGCGTGGAGCTGAGCATGAAGGACAAGGCCGATGACCTGCGCAACCAGGTCACGGCGCTGGTGCAGGGCGGGCTCAACTGATGACGCTGGCCGACCTGATCCGCCGCTTTCGGGTGCTGGCCGATGACAAGGTGCAGCCGTACCTGTGGTCGGATGAGGATGTCATCGACTGGCTGAACGACGCGCAGGCCCAGGCGGCAGTGCGCGGGCGTTTGCTGCGCGAGGACGCCAACCCAGCCGTGTGCAACATCACGCTGGCCCCCGGGGTGCACACCTACCCGCTGCACTACAGCGTGTTTGAAATCGCCATCCTGCGCCTGATCCCCCCGGCCGGTGCGGACAAGCCACGCACGATCTTCCTCAAGTCGCGCGAGTGGCTGGACCGGGAGTTCTCGAACTGGCGCGACTACCCCAGCCCAGCGCGGTACGCCATTCAGGAAGACACCACGCTTCGCCTGGTGGGCGGGTTCAACGCTGGCGACACGCTGGCGCTGGAGTGCTACCGGCTGCCGCTCAAGCAGTTCACCGGCACAAACCTGACTGCGAAGCCAGAGATCCACACAGCGCACCACGCGCACCTGATCCAGTGGGCTTTGCATCGCGCCTACGGCATCCCGGACGGCGATGGCTTCGACCCGCAGCGCTCCGAGAAGGCCGAACGCGAGTTCACCGATTACTTTGGCCCTCTGCCAGACAGCGACATGCGCCGCACCACACGTGTGGACGAGGTGCACCACAACGTGGCTGTGCTGCCATAGCTTCCGCACGGCCAAGACAGTTACAGACCGAGATTCCAAGGAGGCTCCATGCGAGGCTTTCAACCTGCTGAGGCCCGTGCCAAAGCCAAGAACTATGCAGACGGCGGCGTGGTGCACTCCATCAAGGGCATGTTGGGCTTGCGGCCCCGCACGCCTGACGAGCTGCGCGCAGCCGATGCGAAAGCCCAGGCGCGAAACCAGGAGGCCTCTGCCGCCGTCGCTGAACGTGCGCAATCGGCCCCAGCTCCCAGCCCAGCACCGTCTGGCGGGACCGCAACAGCTCTTTCCGGCTACTCCGGCATGACGGCGGTGGAACGCCGTGAAAAAGCGGCGGGCTTTGCCAATGGAGGCCTGGTGCGCGGGCCAGGCTCTGGCACTTCCGACGATGTGCCTGATGAAGTGCCCCAGGGCACCTACATCATGCCTGCGGACAGCACCGATGCCGTGGGCGTTGAGGCGCTTGAATCCATGGGCGCACCGCGTGGCTTCAAGCCCGGTGGCGAGAAGTCGGTCCCCGTGAACCTGAGCAACGGCGAGTTCAAGATGCCGCCCGAGCAGGTGCATGCCGTGGGGGTGCAGGCCCTCGACCAGATGAAGAACGCAACGCACAAGCCGGTGCGCGGATTCGCCCCCCAGGCTCAGCCGGAGGAACCGCGCCAGTTCTTTGTGGATGGCGGTGTGGTTGGCAACGAAGTCACCCGCGTGGGCAACAGCTACAGCGGTGGGAACGTGTCGGGCGGTATTGCAGTCAATGGCCAGGCCCCTGGTGGCGCGGTCAGCTCGACCTCCTGGACAACGCCAGCACCGGCCCCGGCGCCAGCTCCAGCACCAACCATCGTGGCCACGAACACTGTGGCACCTGCAGCGCCCGCCGCATCTCCTGCGCCAGCGCCTGCAGCCCCTATGGGATGGGCGGAGCGCAATGCTCAGCGCAGCACCGAAGTGACGGCTAGCTCCATCATGGATAGTCCAGAGCGCCGGGCGGCACAGACTGCTCTTGCGCCGCCGCCCGCACCTACACTCACTCCAGCCCCTGCGTCCCAGGCGCCGGGGTATCCCCCTGCAGCGCAGCGCCCGAGCACTCTGCCCGTTGTTGGTTTCCAGCCCCGGCGGTACGCGGATGGCGGCGTGGTGACGGATGAGAAACGCCAGTCTTTTGTGGATGGTGGCGAGGTGAAGCGCCTGGTCGCAGGCTTCATGCCCGGCACGCGCGCGGTGTTCAATGAATCGGGCAAGGCCATTGGTGATCTGGCAAGCCAGGGCCGGTATGGCGCTGCTGCAGGCGAGACTGCCCGGGCAGCGCTGGCCTACGGCCCGGCCGTGGTGGATGACGTGGTGGGTGGTGCATGGCGCGCCGCCGCGCCTGCCGTGGCGGATGCCGGGAAGCAGTTTTTTGGCATGGACGGCACCAGTGCACCGCAGGAACAGGCCGCGCCCACTGCGGCCAGCCCTGCGCCCGTTGCTGCCCAAGCACCGGCTGCGCCAGCGCCTGGTGCTGCTCCAGCCCCCACGGCGCCGACGCAGGCTGCCGTAGCGCCCGCCCAAGGCGCTGTCACCCGCGTGGGCAACAGCTATTCGGGCACCAATGTGTCGGGCGATGTGTCGATCAACGGTGCGGCGCCGCGCAATGGCGGCCAGATCAGCGCCCAGAACATGGCCGCAGCCGACGCGCTGGCCGGGCGGCAAAGCCAAGCGCCTGTCGGTTTTGCCCCAGCAGGCGTTGCAACTCCCGTGCTGCGCAACTCGACCAACGACTGGGCCGCGCGCAAGGCTCTGGAGAATGCGGCCACGTCTGCTTCCAGCATCACCAACAATGGCGGCAAGTTCGACCGTAGCGGGCCGGGCGATTCCGTTGCGATGGCGGGCTACAAGGCAGCCCTGGCCACCGACCAGGCTTCGCAGCAGGCGCAGGCCGGCCTGGAGCAGACGGCCATGCGCGAAAACGGTGGGCTGCAGCGCGAGCAGGTGCAGCAGACCGGGGCGAACGAGCGTTCTGCTAGGGGCTTCCAGGTCGATAGCCGCCGGGCGGACATCGAGGGCAAGCGCGCGAACAGCGAGATCGAGGCGCGCGGGTTCCAGACACGGGCGCTGCAACAGCAGGAGCAGTTGCGCGAAGTGCTCACGAACCCCAATTCGACCCCGCAACAGAAGGCACAGGCTCAAGGTGCGCTGCAGGCGCTCAGCGGCAAGGGCGATAGCTGGAAGGCCGTGGCGCTGCAGGGCGGAACGGATGCACAGGGCAACAAGACCGAAAGCATCCTGGGTGCGGTGAACGAGCGCACGGGGGAAATGAAGCGGATGGATGGGCAGGGCGGGGCGGCAGGGCAAGCCGCGCCACAAGATGCTTCGCAGCGTCGGGTTGGCACGACTTACACCCTGCCCAATGGGAAGTTGGGCCAGTGGACGGAAAAGGGTTGGCTGCTGGTTGGCTAGCGTTTCGCCGGGGAGCCAACTTCTTCAATTGCAGTGAGCGTAGCCTGCCTGCATGGTGCATGTCCGCCCGTCAGTGCTATTCAGGTGGTTGCCGTTCCGATAGTAGGTGTTGCCGTTGGTGTCGGAGCAAAAGCCAGCGTTGCAGCTGGTGATCATTGCGGGAGGGTTTGGGGCGGGAGTCCGAAGCGCTTCCTCCCGGCGCGCCCTGGCGCGCTCTGCTTCTGCCTTTTGATCCCATCGGCTTCGATTGTTGGCAATGCTGCTGGAGGTCGTTGCCGCGTTTTCTGCGTCTTTGCGTCGTTGCCAGTCGCTGGTGGCACTGCCGACCACAGGAGGATTTTGAAGGCCGCGCCGCTGGTCGGCCGCCTCTCGTTCTTGCTCCGCAAGCCGCTGAGCCTGTTTTCGCTGCTCCGCGTTCATGGCCTGCTCGCGTTCCAGAAGGATTTCACCCTGCGTGCGCTTGCGCTGGACCATTTCGCCCGATTGGCTGGCTTCACATGGGCGGTCGGAAAAAATCAGCTTACCAGTGGCGTCCTTGCAGCGATGAACTTGGGCGCTTGCTGTGGTGGCACAAAGCGCGACGAGTAGGCTTGCGATGATGTTGGCGATCTGCATCTGGTCCTCCTGGAAGGAATGTAGCAGGGGACTATGCATCGCCACGGTCGGGCCCCAGCATAGGGTTTCCCGCTTTCCCTTGTGCGCGAGAGAGTGGGGGGATGAACCCACAGCATTTGACCGACCAAGAAGTAGGCTTTGGCGCACCGGCCGCAGGCAGCAGCAAATCCAAAGCTGACAACAAATACCTGAGCGATGTCGAAGCTGGCTTTGAGCCGCCATCGCGCGGTTTCAAGGGTTGGGTAGGTGATGCACTCGGGGTCGCGGCCCGTGGCGCTATCTCCGTGCCGGAAGCGGCGGTTGGCCTGCTCGACATCCCCACCGGCGGCGCAGTCGGCAAAGCCCTGGAGAACGAGGGTGGATCTGTGGGCCTTCGGTTCAAGCAAGCCAAGGAGGCCGCGAGCGATCTGTTCGACTCGGACGCCACCAAGCAGCAGAACCAGCAGTTCCAGCAAGCCGATGGCATCGTAGAAAAAGCCAAGGTGGCGCTTTCCAACCCCAGCATGGTCGTGCGTGCGGTTGGCGAGTCGCTTCCGGCCATGGGCGCCGGTGGCGTTGCCTCGCGCGGCCTGATGGCTGCCACCAAACTTGGCCAGATGGGCACCGCTGGTGCAGCGCTGGCGGGCGCGGCTGGTGAGGGCATCACGATGGCGGGCTCTGCGGCCGAGCAGATCCGCCAGGAAACCCCGGATGGTTTGCTGACCCCCACCCAATCGGGCCTTGCCGCGGCTACCGGCGTGGCTGGCGCTGCAATCGGTGCGCTCGGTGGGCGCGTGGCCCAGAAGCTGGGCATTGGCGATGCTGAAACCCTGCTGGCCCAGGGCACCAAGGGCATGGCCAAGGCCAATGCGGATGACGCGGCCCGTGCCGCCGTGAATCCGCTGGTGCAGCAGCAGGCCGCCAAGAGCATCCCCCGCCGCGTGGTGGAGGGCGCCATTGCCGAGGGCTTCCTGGAGGAACTGCCGCAGTCGGTGGCCGAGCAGGTGTTCCAGAACGTCGCGTTGGGCAAGGACTGGCTCACGGACGTGGATGCGGCCGTGGTCATGGGCGTGTTGTCGGGCTCTGCAATGGGGGGCGCAGCCGCCGGTTACCACGGATTCCGCCAGCCCAAGGCAGGGGAGCCTGGCGCAGCACCCGGCAACGCGCAGCCCGCAGGTGGCGAGCAGCCGGGCGCTGCCGTGCGCAACCCTGGCATGGACCGCATTCAGCAGGCGTTCGCTGACCAGCTGAGCGCCCTGCAGCAGCAGGAGCAGGGCGAGCCCGCAGTGCCGCAGACCACGCCACCCGATGGCGCCGCCGCGCTGGCCCAGCAGCAGGCCCAAGCCGCCGCGCAGCGCCAGGCAGCCCTGGACGCATCGCGCGCTGTGCAGAGCCCGGATGACGAGATTTACCAGTCCACCGGTGCCACCGTGCCGCGCTCTGTGGCCATGGGCCTCGATCCGGCTGCAGGCCCGCTGTCTGCCAGCGCCGCGCTGGCCGTCGATACCGGCGTATCCGACCAGGTGCAGCAGGCTGCCGCGCTGGCGCAAGCCGCAGAAGTGGCGCAGAAGCAGGGCAAGAAGCCTGCCCGGGGCAATCAAAAACAAGAGCAACAAGCGCTTAAGCAGCAAGGCGTGAACCAGGAAACCGGCGAGATTTCGCAGGGTTCGGCAATGGAGAGCTGGAGCGATGCCCAGCTGTCCGACACCTTCCGTGGCGCCCAGTCGCGCGAGGTGCGCATGCAGCTGGCCCAGGAGCTGGGGCGCCGCCGCGCATTGCGCGAACAGCAGGAGCTGCAGGCCGAGCTTGATGCCGAGCAGCGCGCCACCGTGCCTGGTGCAGATCGCGCCGATGCCGCTTTTGCCTCCCTGACCGAAGACGCCGGCCCGGTACCGGCCGATCTGACCATTCCCGCAACCACCGAAGGAAACAGCAATGGCCCTCAAGCCGCCCAAGCCCAGCAAGATCGCGCGCAACCATCGCAAGTCGGCGCAGCGCCAGCAGACGCACGCGGAGCAACAGATGCTCAAGGACGCGCAGGCGCGAATGGCGCGCAGCAATCAGCAGCGGCAGGCCTGACCGATGGCGCCCCGACTGAGAACCCTGGAGCGCAAGCAGCGGCAGCGCCAAGCGCGCAAGCTACGCCGAAAGCAGAAGATCCCGCGCAGCGCGTAGCTCGCACGGGTGACGCCTGGACGCGCATGCCCACCGCCGAGCGCCAGGGCCTGGCCGAGCGTGCTGACCTCAAGCCCATCGTGCGCAAGAACGTGCACCGGGCTGCCTGGGCCGATCTGAACCGCGATGTGCAGCGCAAGCTGGCGGATGCGATGGAGCCGAATGCCGCCGCACCTAGCGCCCAGCAACGATTGGGAGCACTGACCGAGCAATGGAATGATGCTGTGCGTCGTTACAACGTGGCGGATGAAGGCGGAAAAGCGCTTATTCGTCCTGCCATGGACAAGCTGGACGCGGAAATCAAGGCGGTGCAGCGCCAAGGTTTGGTAGAGGCCAGACAGGCTATTGAAAAAGAGGGAGAGGCTCGTGCCGCTGAGGATGGCCGCAAGGCCGCCGAGATGCCTGTCGGTTCGCGTTTTCGTCCGTCAGAGTTTGCAGAGGCCACGGGACTGTACTGGGAAAAGACGGGTCAGGATGAGTGGACGGCACGTGGCGACTGGCACCAAAAAGGCAAGACCCGGACCAGCGCTGAACTGATGAAGAATGGCGGAATGGTGGCAATGGCGCCTGTGCAGCAGGCCCAGGCCGACGAGCAGAAAGAATCCCAGGAAAAACAGGCGGGTACCAGCGCCAATCAAGCGCCTGCAGCTATCAATTCGGAAGCGGACAAGGACGGAAACGCCATCGTCGGCCGCCGCGCTGATGGCGTGATGATTCGCCAGGACAAGAACGGTGTGCGCTGGTACGCCCAGGGCGGCGTGCGCATCGAGGAAACCGTGTCCATGCGCCCAACGCGCCAGGGCATGCAAATCGAGCGCGGCGAGCTGAAACCCGAGTTCATGACGGCTGCCGAGAGCGAAAACGCGAATTCGCGCTCGGCCAAAATGCAAGGCAAGGATGCTGACAAGCTGAATCCAGCGATTGAGGCTGTGCGGGAGCACGTTGCCAACAATATCAACAAGGCTGAACTGATTGATCGTCTGCGCCCGCTGGGCCTGACCGAAGCGCAGGTGGGCTCAGTCACCATGAAGCTGGGCGATGATTTTTCGGCGGCGGACATTCGCGCTGTGCTCGCCCCAGCGCCAGTAACGCAGCCTCCCAAGTCCGCGGCCAAGAAGAAGCCCAGCACCGACCAGACCCGCGCCAAGGCCGACCTCATGAACGCCCTGGCCGACCTGGGCGACATCCTGGGCAAGGGCACCCGCATGAACATCGTGCCCGAGCAGGAGCAAAAGCTGCTGCCGGTGCTCACGCGCGTGCTGGATGCCGCATTCCGCCTGGGGTACCACAAGTTCAAGGATTCGGCTAAGTTCGCCTTGGACCAGATCCGCACCCACCTGGGCGACGAGGCGGCCGACGCGCTGACGCTGGATCACCTGCAAGGCGCCTACATCGCCATGGCGGGGGGCAAGCCGAACGCGGACACCAAGCGCGCGGTCATCGACGTGGAAACGAAGGGCGAGATTGAACAACACGAGGCGGTTGTTGCTGCCGAACAGGCCGAGGCTGATAATGCAGAGCAGGAGAACCCCAGCGATGAGCGCACAACTGTACGAAGCGAAAGCCCGCAAGCACTGGATGCAGTGGCTGCCGAAGAAGGTGGCCGCGTTGAAGGCGGGCGGGGAGCTGGAGCAGGCGCTGCAGACAGCGGGCAAGCAGGCGCAGCAGGAAGTGCTGTCGTTGATGGCGCAGGGCTTCCGGCAGCACGAAGCGGAGGAAGTGGCGTTGAGCCAGTACGTGCTCCTAAAACCCGAGCCCGAGGCCGATCTGGAGCCGTGGGAGCGCAAGGAACTGGCACAGCTGGAGAGCCAGTACCGCAAGCAGATGGGCGCGTAGCCGTCCCCGGGGGCGAGGCCAGCGCCCCGAACATCCCCGCTGCAGACTTCCAGATCACCGATGAGGTGGGCCTGGGCAAGGGCGGCGAGGTTCAGAAGTTCAATGACAACCTGGCCGCGATCCGTGCCCTCAAGGCCATCGAGGCGGCCAACCGCCGTGCCACCCCCGAAGAACAGGCGATGCTGGCCCGCTATGTGGGCTGGGGCGGCTTGGCCAACGCTTTCCCCGCCCCCACTTCCGGCCAGTTCAAGGACAAGTGGAAGGCGCGTGGCGAGGAACTGCGCGAACTGCTGACCAAAGAGGAATACACCGCCGCGCGTCGTTCGACCCGCAACGCGCACTACACCTCGCAGACGGTGGTATCCGCCATGTGGGACATGGTGCGCCGCCTGGGCTACCGTGGCGGCCTGGTGCTGGAGTCCTCGATGGGCTCCGGCAACTTCCTGGGCCTGGCGCCCAAGGACATGGCCAATCGGTTTGTCGGTGTGGAATACGACAGCCTGACCGCGCGCATCGGGCAGGCTCTGTACCCGCAGGCGACCGTGCTGCATTCCGGCTTCCAGAAGGTGCCGGTGGCCGACAACGCTTTTATGCTGAACATCGGCAATCCGCCGTTCGGGGATGAGTCGCTGCGCTTCCAGTTCAAGCCCGAGCTGCAGGGCGTTTCGATCCACAACCAGTTTTTCCGCGCCGGCATGGATGCACTGCGCCCCGGCGGCATTCAGGCCATGGTGGTGTCGCGCTACCTCATGGACGCGCAGGACAAGAGCAGCCGCTTGGCCCTGGCCGCGCAGGCGCGCCTGGTGGCCGCGATCCGCCTGCCTGATACGGCATTCAAGGAGAACGCCCGCACGGAGGTGGTGACGGACATCCTGATCTTCCAGAAGATGGACGCTGGTGAGCAGGCCGCGATGCAGGCCGCCATCACCGAATACAACAAGCTCAAGGCCAACAAGAAGGACGCGGACGCTGCCGCCGCCGCGCTGGTGCCGTCCTGGGTAGAAACGGTCAAGGTGCCCGACCCGCTGGGCGGCGAGCCCATGAACGTGAACGCCTATTTTGCGGAGAACCCGGCGAACGTCCTGGGCGTCATGGAGCGCTCCGGCTCCATGCAGCATGGTGCCGACATTACCGTGCGCCTGGACAACCCGGCCGAGCTGGGCAAGCTGCTGAGCGCGGCGGTGCAGCGCCTGCCCGTGGGCATCCAGAACTTCCAGCAGGATGTGCTGGACGCTACTGCATCCCGCCACAAGTCCATGAGCGATGCGCTGCGCATCGCCGTGGCCAACGAAGAAGCCGGGCACATCAAGGCCAACCCGGACGGCAAGCTGCAGCGCGTCATCGAGCGCGAGACGCCAGAGGGCGATTTCGAGTTTGCCTACCAGGAGGTTGGCGAAAACAGCCCATGGCACGAATCCCTGAGCCAGAACGCGGATGGCCAGTGGTACTCCCTGGAGCCCGTCCTGGACGATCAGGGCAAGAACGTCAAGGCGGTGAACGCCAAGGGCGAGGCCACGCGCAAGAACCTGTACGAGCGCAAGGTGTACGCCAAGCCCGAAGACGTGCCCGAGAAGCTGCGCCTGGGCAAGCTGGGCATGAAGCGCCTCAGTGGGCTCGTGGGCCTGCGCGACATGCTCAAACGCCAGCTGGTGCTGGAGACAGCAGATGCCGTGCCCGCAGTCATGGAGGGCAACCGCAAGAGCTTGGCCGCCGCCTATGAGGCGTTCGTGAAGGCCAACGGCCCGGTGGGACTTTCCACCAACATGAAGTTGGCGATGACGATGCCGGATGGCGGCCTGATCGCTGCGCTGGAGGTGGACTACCAGCCCGAGCGCACCGCCGAGCAGGCCGCACGGTCTGGCCTGGAGGCGCAGAAGGAGAAGGCAACGCCAGCGCCGATCCTGCGCGAGCGCGTGGTGCCCAAGTATGAGCCCGCGACAAAGGCCGCCAGCCCATCGGACGCCCTGGCCATCACGCTGGCTGAATCCGGCCGCGTGGACATGGAGCGCATTGCCAGCCTCCTGGGCGTGAGCCCGGAGCAGGCCGGGGAGCAGCTGCAGCAGGGGGCCGACCCGCTGGTGTTCAAAGACCCGGAAACCGGCCAGTGGGAAACCGCAGACGCCTACCTGTCCGGCATGGTCAAGCGCAAGCTGAACGCTGCGCGCGCCGCTGGCATGACCAAGAACGCCGAGGCGCTGGAGAAGATCATTCCAGCCGATTGGACCGCCGAGAACGTGGCTGTGACCATGGGCGCGACCTGGGTGCCCCCTGAAATCTATGCGGACTTCGTGCAGCACCTGGTGGGCGGCAAGGCCCGCGTGAGCTTTTCGTCCCTGACCAACAGTTTCAGCGTGACGGCGAGCGGCAGCGACGGCCCCAAGTGGACGAACTGGAGCAGCGAGGGCGCCCCGGCCGACTACATCATCACCCGCATCCTGAACAGCAAGGCAGTGACCGTCACCGCGCGCGATGCGGACGGCAACACCTTCATCGACAAGGAGCGCACCGCCCTGGCCGGGCTCAAGGCGCGGGAGATTGAGGCCGAGTTTGGCGACTGGGTTTTCAAGAATGGCGAGCGCCGCCAGCGGCTGGTGGACGTGTTCAACGAGAAGTTCAACACCCGCGTGGTGCGCCAGTTCAATGGCCAGCACCTGCAGCTGCCCGGCAAGGTGCCCGACGCCATCCTCAAGATGCGCCGCCACCAGATGAATGCCATCTGGCGCGGCATCTACGAGCGCTTCATGCTGGTGGATCATGCCGTGGGCGCGGGGAAGACCTTCACCGCCATCGCCCGCGCGATGGAGCGCCGCCGCATGGGCCTGTCCCGCAAGCCCATGATCGCCGTGCCCAACCACCTGGTTGAGCAGTGGGCCGCCGACGTGTACCGCCTGTACCCCGGCGCCAAGGTGCTGGCCGCTGGCAAGAAGGACTTCGAGGCCAAGCGCCGCCGCCGCCTGTTCGGCAAGATCGCCACGGGCGACTGGGACATCGTGATCGTTCCCCATTCGTCCTTCGGGTTCATTGGCATCGCGCCAGAAACGGAAACCCGCTACCTTGAGCTGGAAATTGCCCAGGCGCAGGCCGCCATTGAGGACGCCTGGGCGCAGGCACAGGAGGACGGCACGGACAACGGGCGCCGCAAGCCGTTCAACGTGAAGGAGGCTGAGCGCCTGGCCGAGAAGATCCAGGCGCGCATGGACCGCCTGGCAGAGGGCGTGCGCGACCGCCTGCTGACCTTTGAACAGCTGGGCGTTGACGACCTGACCGTGGACGAAGCCCACGAGTTCAAGAACCTGTACTACTCGTCCAACTTGACGGGTGTGCGCGGCATGGGCGACAAGACCGGATCGCGCAAGGCCAACGATCTTTACAACAAGGTGCGCGTGCTGCGCGAGCAGCCCACTGGCAGCGTCACCTTCCTAACCGGCACGCCCATCAGCAACAGCGCAGTGGAAATGTTCACGATGCTGCGCTACCTGGCGGCTGATTCGCTGGAAGAAATGGGCCTGTCCCACTTTGATGCATTCCGCGCGCAGTTCGTTGAGGCGACCCCGGCATTTGAGCCCACCGAATCGGGCCGCCTCAAGCAGGTAACGCGCCTGGGCCGCACCTGGTCGAACATGCGTTCGCTGATGGATCTCTACTACCAGGTCACGGACGCCGTGAGCCTGGACGACATCAAGCGCTTCTACGCCGAGGACAACCCGGGCCTAGAGTTCCCCGTGCCCAAGGTGGCCGGAGGCAAGGACCGCAACCTGGTGGCCGTCAAGCCCACGCCCGCCCAGGAGCAGGGCCTCAAGGATGTGATGGACGGGTTCGACGGCCTGGACGGCATCGAAGACCCCTACGAGCGCAACGCCGAGCGTCTGCGCCTGATGGACCGGGCGCGCAAGCTGTCTCTCGACATCCGCGCAGTGGACCCGCGCAGCACCAGTACCGAGCAGGGCGGGAAGCTGCAGGTGGTGAGCGAGAACATTAAGCGCATCTACGACAAGTGGGACGCCGACCAGGGCACCCAGCTGGTGTTCCTCGACCGTTCCGTGCCGAAGTCCAAGGGCGACGACGCCATCATCAAGGCCTATGACGAGCTGGTGGCCAAGCGCGACGCCGCGCTGCGCGCCGATGACCAGGAGGCGTTTGAAGAAGCCCAGGAAGCCCTGGACCGCTACGACCCCCAGGAGATTGCCGAGCTGCGTATGGCGCAGACCTCTCCTTGGAGCGCCTACCAGCAGATCAAGGACAACCTGATCGCTTCGGGCATCCCCGCCAACGAAATCCGCTTCGTGCAGGAGGCCAACAACGACGAGCAAAAGGCCGCGCTGTTCGACAGCGTGAACGGCGGCAAGGTGCGTGTCCTGATCGGCTCCACCCCGCGCATGGGCGCCGGTACCAATGTGCAGCAGCGCATCGTGGCGCTCCACCATGTGGACGTGACCTGGAAGCCCAGCGACATCGAGCAGCGCGAAGGCCGCGCTATCCGGCAGGGCAACCTGTTCAGCACGCCACCAACGGCCGAAAAGCCCAATCCATTGTTCCGCCCAGACTTTGAGGTGGAAATCCTGGCCTACGCCACCGAGCGCACGGTGGACGCCAAGATGTGGGACTTGAACGCGACCAAGCTGCGGACCATCAACGGCATCCGCAAGTATGACGGCGCGTTTTCCATGGAGTTCGATGACGAGGAAGCCGTGGGCATGGCCGAAATGGCGGCCCTGGCTTCCGGTAACCCCCTGCTGCTGGAGCGCGTCAAGACGGAATCCGAGATCACCACGCTGGAGCTGCAGGAGCGTGCATTCCGCCGCCGCATGTTCGGTATCGAGGACGCTGTGGAGAGCGCGGAGCGCGCCATCGAGCGCAACCCCGGCCGCATTGCCGACGAGCGCGCTAAGAAGGAAAAGGCCAACGCAGCCATGGAGGCTGCCGACGCCCGCAAGGCAGAGCGCCGCGTGAGCATCGAGGGCAAGGAGTACGACAGCCTGCGCGACGCGATGACCGCCGTGAACGAGGCCATCGAGCAGCAGCAGGGCGGCAAGCCCACGGCCCGCTACTCCATTTCTGTGGATGGTGCGCGCCTGACCAACAAGGATGGCATCGACGCCGCCATTGGCGCTGCCCTGGGCGACGCATCCCTATTCGATGTGACCATCGACGGGCGCCTGATCGCCCAGCACACCGTTGCTGCCCGTGAGCTGGCCGCCAAGTTCAACGAGCTGACCAAGGGCATTCAGCCCGGCGACTCGCGCACCGCCACCGTGGGCAGCATGCTGGGCTACGACCTGGTGCTGGACGCCCAGGCCCGAGAAACCGGCAAGGGCGGCGCCCAGATCGACGCCGCGGTATCGCTGGTGGACGAGGACGGCTCCACCGTCACCAGCCGTGGATTGAATTCGTTCGCGGTCAATCAGTCCGTAGTGCCGGCCAACGTGCGCAACCTGGTCACTGACCTGTTCGATGACATCGGCCGTCTGGCCAACAGCAGCACCGACTACCTGGAGCGCCAGCTGGCGCGTGCGAAGGAGGAACTGCCCGCGCTGCGCGAGCAGCTGAACCAGACTTTCCCCAAGGGTGCGGAACTGGTTGCCAAGCGCGAGCGCCTGCGGGAGCTGGTGGGCATGCTGGAGGGCAAAGCGCCGAGCGACGCCCAAACGACCCCCGAAGATGCCGAGGCGGGCGATGCTCCTGCCTTCCGCCGCGAGGATGAGGGGCGTGCAACGCCCTTCGACGTGGGCGCATTCCTCAAGGCCCGGGGGCGTCCATCGGCATACTCCGAGGCCGCACAGCGCCAGGCCATCGACACGGTTTCGGCCACGGTGGACGCCATCCGTACCGCCTGGGGGCCGAATGCTCCCGAGGTGGTTGTGGCGTTCGACATGCAGGACCAGCGCATCCCGGAGGCGGCCCGCAAGGCTGACCTGCGCCAGCGCAGCGGCGGTGCGCGCGGAGCGCCCGAGGGCTTCTACTACCGGGGCAAGGCCTACCTGATGGCCTCTCGCCTGAACACGCCCAACGATGCGGCGCGCGTGCTGTACCACGAGGTGCTGGGCCACCATGGGCTGCGTGGCAAGTTCGGCAGCGACCTGGACCAGGTGCTCAATCAGATCGCCACCATGCGCAAAGCTGAGGTGGCCTCCAAGATGCAGGAATACGGCCTGCGGGGGGTGAACAGCCTGAGCGTGCGCGAAGCAGCCGAGGAAGTCCTGGCAGAAATGGCCGAGAAGAATCCCCGGCTGCCCTTTGTGCAGCGGGCGATTTCTGCTATCCGCAACTTCCTGCGCCAGCACGTCCCAGGCTTCCAGAGCCTGCGCCTGACGGACAACGACATCATTCAGGCGTACATCCTTCCGGCACGCGGCTGGGTGGAGCGCGGGGGGCCTGACGGCGGGCCGCGTGGTGGCCAGCCGGTGATGAGCCGAGCTGGTGATGCTGACCGGGCCAACCAGGACATCCGTTTCAGCCGTTCCAGCGCAGCCGACCTGAAAGACAGTGCGCTGGCGCAGATCCACCAGACGCTGACGCACGCGGGCAAGGTGTCGCTGTGGGACAAGACCGTGGGCACCATGCGCAACCTGGGCGAGCGTTCGCCAGCGTTCAAGCCGGTGTACGAGGCCGCGCAGCGCTTCATTGATGACGTGTCCATGCTGGGCAACGACGCGGCCGACCGCGCGCCACGCCTGCTGCCCCGGGTGGAAACGCTGGCCGACCTCAAGAAAAAGCCCATCACCGCCGCCGACAACCAGGCCGTGGCCAAGCCACTGTTCGAGGGCACGCTGCTGTGGGCCCGCGACGTGGATGGCACGCCCGTGACCACCGAGGCGCTGAACGCGAAGTACCGCAACTCCACGCCCGACGAGAAGGCGCAGATCCTGCTGCGCACCGGCAAGATCCAGGAGCAGATGCTCAAGGAGTGGCGCGGCCTGCCGGTGGATCAGTACAACACCATCATCAACAATAAATTTGATAGCACTATTCTCAAGCCGGGCGTGGTTTGGACCCAAAAAGAACTGAAAGAATTGTTCGGCCTGAGCACCCAGCAGGTGAGCCTGTACCAGGAGGCGCGCGCGGCCATTGATCGCTCCATCGACATGACCGCCCGCGCCGACATGCTGCGCGCCCTGGGCAATGGCTACGCTGACCTGCGCGAGGCGGTGCTGGCGCAGGCCACTGCGGAAGACGCCATGGTGCTCATCACGGACACGCTGCAGGCCGAGGCGCGCGAGTACCCCGACCAGGCCGATCGCGTGCTGAGCCTGAACAACGCCGTGGTCAAAAGCCACGAGCGTGCACAGGCGCTGATGGACGCAGGCTACGCGCCGCTGTCGCGCTTCGGCCGCTACACCGTGGATGTGGTGGGCAAGGACGGCACGCGCGAGTATTTCGGCATGTTTGAGTCGATGTACGAGTCCAACAAGATGAAGGCCGCCATGGAGAAGGAATTCCCAGGCGCGACCGTCACCCAGGGCACCATGAGCGACGAGGCTTTCAAGTTGTTCCAGGGTGTCACCCCGGAAAGCCTTGAGCACTTCGGCCAGATGCTGGGGCTGAGCGGCGAGGGCACGGACCCGAAGGACAAGGCGTTTCAGGCTTACCTGCAGCTGGCCAAGAACAATCACAGCGCGCTCAAGCGCCTGATCCACCGCAAGGGCATCAGCGGCTACAGCGAGGACGTGGGCCGGGTGCTGGCGAGCTTCGTGTATTCCAATGCCCGCCTGGCGGCCGGTGGCCTGAACGCGGGCACGCTGGAGACGGCCATCGAGGGAATTCCGAAGGAGCAGGGCGAGCTGCGCGACGTGGCCATGGGCCTGCGCAGCTACATCCAAGACCCCCAGGAAGAAGGCCAGGCCATCCGGGGCATGCTGTTTGCGCAGTACCTGGGCGGCTCTGTGGCTTCGGCCGTGGTCAACATGACCCAGCCTTTCCAGATCACCATGCCCTGGCTGTCGCAGTACGGGGGCATGCGCAGCGCAGCCTCGCACCTGGCCGGCGCCGTGCGCGACATGACCCGCCGCAGCGCCTACGAGCCGGACTTGGCCAAGGCGCTGCATACGGCCGAGGCCGAAGGCATCGTTTCGCCCCAGGAAATTCACCAGCTCATGGCCCAGGCCCGGGGCACGGGCTCGCTGCGCACTGGGGATGGCACCAAGCTGGGCGATGCCCGCGCTGCCGCTTCCAACAACTGGGAGCGCGTGAAGGTGGCATGGGGCCAGCCCTTTGCCCTGGCCGAGCAGTTCAACCGCCGCAGCACCTTCATTGCCGCCTACCGCATTGCCAAGGAGCAGGGCATGGCCGACCCGGCGAAGTTCGCCGAGCGCGCAGTGCTGGAGACGCAGTTTGTCTATTCCAAGGCCAACAAGCCGAAGTGGGCACGCGGCGCCATCGGCGGGACGCTGTTCACCTTCAAGACCTACTCTGTCAGCTACCTGGAGCTGATGCACCGCATGTGGAGCCAGGGTGGCCCGGAGGGTAAGCGTGCCGTGGGCTGGGCCGTGGCCATGCTGCTGCTGATGGGCGGCGCCGGTGGGCTGCCGTTCATGGAGGATGCCGAAGACCTGATCGACGGCGCCGGCCAGCTGATGGGCTACAACGTCAGCACCAAACAGTGGCGCAAGCAGGCGCTGCGCGATGTCGTGGGCAAGGAGCTGGCCGACTTTGTGGAAAACGGCGTGTCTGGCTTGCCTGGTGCGCCCATCGACGTGTCGGGCCGCCTGGGCATGGGCAACCTGATCCCTGGTACCGGCCTTCTGCTGTCCAAGCAAAGCCGCGAGCGGGATCTGCTGGAAGTGGCGGGCCCTGCGGGCGACCTGGTGGCACGCGGCTTCACCGGTGCGCGCAAGCTGCTGACTGGCAATGTGGGCGGCGCGGCGCTGGAGGTGTCTCCTGCTGCGGTGCGCAACTGGGCCAAGGGCATCGACATGGGTTTCAGCGGCATCTACAAGGACGCCAAGGGCTACAAGGTGCTGGACACCACGCTGGCCGAAGCTGCGGCCAAGTTCTTCGGGTTCCAGCCGCGCAGCGTGGCCGAGGTGCAGGAGGCCAACAGCTTCATGCAGCGCTCCAAGAGCTTCTACGTCCAGACCAGCAGCGACATCAAGGCGCAGTGGGCCCAGGCGGTGTTTGAGAAGGATGAGGCCGCGCTGCAGCGGGTGCGTGATCGGCTGGCCGACTGGAACCGCAACAACCCGGACCAGATCATCGTGGTGAAGATCCCCGATGTGATGAAGCGCGTGCGCGAAATGGGCAAGGACCGGACCCAGCGGATTGCCGACACGGCGCCCAAGGCGCTGCGCCAGCAGATGCGGGACATGGCGCGGGAGACTTCGCAGGGCCCAGCATAGGGCTAAGGAAAAAGGGGGTTTCCCGGAAACATACCGGGCATGGCCGCCACAACCCCCACCCTTGGCCCATTCCCCGGCGGGATGGACAACCGCCGCGCTGACTACGATCTGCGCGGCGGCCGTGACGTGGGCGACCTGCTGCGCAACGCGGTCAACGTGGACCTGACGAACCAGGGCCGCGCGCGGCGCCGGGCTGGGTTCGACCTGGCCCAGGCTGGGCTGGACTGTCATTCGCTCTGGGCCCCGCGCTCCGGCGCCTTCGGGCTGTATGCCGATGCGGGCGATGTGTTCTGCGTGCGGCCCGTGGCCGGGGCCTTGCAGCGCGTGCAGATCGCCCAGGGCTACGGCATGACCAGCGCCCTGAGCTTTGCCGAGGTGCACGAGGCCGTGTATTTCTCGGACGGCCTGCGCGTGGGCTCCTACCACCCTGTTTCCGGGCCAACGCCCGCATGGGTGCCTCAGTTCGGTGTGGAGATCCAGGGGCGGCGCCTCGATGCGCTGCCTGCGGGCCACATCGTGGCATTCCACCGCAACCGCGCACTGGTGGCCGTGCACAACACGCTGTTTTACAGCGAGCCCTTCGTTCCCCACCTGTACGACCCTGCGCAGAACTTCATGCAGTTCCCGGGCCGCATCACGGTGCTGGCCTGCGTGGAGGCGGGTATTGCCGTCTGCGCGGATCAAACCTACTTCCTGCCCGGCGGCGTGCCATCGGCCTCGATGGTGGCAACCCTCAACTACGGCGCCGTGGAGGGCACGTTGACCTACCAGCCCGGAACGGGCGGTGGCGCTGCCTGGATGAGCCCGATGGGCCTGGTCACATTGAGCCAGTCGGGCGAGATCACCAATGTTCAAGAGAGCCGCGTGGTGGTGGGCACCGCCGACCGTGGCGCCTCTGTCTACCGCCGCAGCAATGGCCTGCGGCAGCTGATTTCCACGCTCTCCGACCCCGGAGAAGCGAAGGCGGGGATTGGCTCATTCATGGAAGCCGAGATCGTGAGAAAGGAAACCCTCCTATGAACCAAGTCAACATGGGCGCGACCTACGTGGTCGAGCTTTTCGACAAGCGCACTGGTGTAGTGCTGCACCGCGATGTGGCCAAGAACCTGGTGCCCACCGAGGGCCTGAACGCGATGGCGAACATCCTGTTCGCTGGCGCTGCTGCCCCCGCGAATCTGTACATCGGGCTCTATGGCGCCGACTACACCCCGCTGCCCACGGTGACGGCCGCCACGCTGCCCGCACTGGCGGGCGAGATCACCGACTACGAGCAAGCCTCGCGCGTGCTGTTCGTGCCCGATGCCGTGGTGGCAGGCGCCATCCTGAACACCGCCAACAAGGCCGAGTTCTCGTTCGCGGCCCCGGATCAGGTGTACGGCGCCTTCATGTCCACCAACTCCACCAAGGGCGGCACGACCGGAACGCTGTTCAGTGCCGTGAAGTTCCCTACCGTCAAGAACGTGGACGCCGACCTGGCGCTGCGCGTGCACGCCGGTTTCCAGTTTCTGTCCATCTAAGGAGCCACCATGCCCCTCAAGTCCTCAAAAGGCCTGCGCAACTACATGCTCGACTCGGGCAGCCTCAAGGCCGCGCTCGCGGACGGCCTTCTCAAGATCTACGCGGGCACCATCCCGCCCACTGCCGATGACGCCCTGGGCGCCGCCACGCTTCTGTGCACGATCTCCGATAACGCCACGGGCGGCGGGATCGAGTTCGAGGTCAACGCCGTGGATGGCGCCATTGCCAAGAAGGCGTCGGAAACCTGGAAGGGCGTGAATGCCGCCAGCGGCACGGCGACTTTCTTCCGGCATGTGGCCCCGGGCGATGACGGCACGGCCAGCACGACACAGCGGCGCCTGCAGGGCACGGTGGGCACGTCGGGCGCCGACCTGAACCTGTCCAGCATCATCCTGACGGCGGGCGCGGATCAGCTGATCGACTTCTACAACGCCAGCCTGCCCACGTTCTAAGGCCCGCCCATGGCCGAGGTGCTGATCTATTCGGGTGGTTCGCTGGTCCCCGGCGGTTCGCCGCCGCGCGAAGTGTCCACGAGCGGCATCCTGTGCACGAACAATGCCGTGGATGAGCCCTGGGCGATTGGCATGCTCGCGGATGGCGCGCGGCCGGACCCAGCTCCCACGGTGGCCGGTGCGCCTGGCTGGAAGCTGGATTTCACGGCGGGCGCGCAGCACGCGATGGTGGCCATGTGCACGGGGCCCAGCCCGTTCTCTCCCTGCCTGATCGCTGCGTTCGGCTACTCGGAGCCTTCCCTGCTGCCCGTCATCATGATCGGGGCCTTCGACCGGGAGGGCCAAACCTTCGACGGGTTCGTGAACCCAGCCGCCGGCACGCTGGTGATGGGCGCGTTGACCGGCACGCTGTCGCTGAGCTTTGAGGCGGCGGGCCTGTTCCTCAAGGATGCGGGGGGCGCGAACCTGGCCATCGTGTCCGCTGCCACTATCGCCGCGCTGTTCACCGGGCTGCTTTATGAAGATGGCGTGACCCCCGTGGATTACGACTGGAGCAAGCTCTACCCCTACGCCGTGACGGCGGCGACGGGCGCCCCCAGTGCCCAGCCCATCACCCACGATGCCCTGAGCCTGGCCGCGTTCCAGGAGGATGCCTACGCGGGCGATTCCGCCATGGTGGCCTTCACTTACGACTACGAGGGCGGGGGCACGGTGCCCACCGCGTTCTGGCAGAAGCTGGTGGGCTGCGAGGAACGGCTGTGACCATCCGCCGCATCCACGACCAGGTGCCTGCCGATTCGGGTTTCGAGCGGCAGGCCATGGCCTCTATGGAAAACGTCGGGTCGGACTTCATGACCTACGACGACGGGGCCAGCCGTGTGCAAATCTCGGGCGAGTTCCGCGAGCTGGAGCGGCGCAGCCCCCAGGGCCTGCAGCTGTTCGCCATCTGGGAGCCGCAGGGCGACCGCTGGCGCGTGCTGGGTTCCGGTGGAGAAAACCCATGGGAGGGTGTGGTGGGTGATGACCAGTCGCTGGGCGATGGCCTGGCGCCCGTGTCTGGCCCGCTGCCCCGAACCCATGCCATGGCCTGCGACGGCCAGGTGTGGGAGGTGTCGGCCGCCAAGAAGCTGCGCGCGCGGGCCCCGGTGTTCGACTTCAATGGCTGGCTCGGGCTGCTGCGCTCCAAGCGCGCGCCGCTGCACAAGCTGCCCCGGGGGCGGCTGCAGCTGGTGGCCGAGGGCAACTGGCGCGCGGAGCGCAAGCTGGTCGGCTACCGGATGACCAGCTACACCATCGTGTTCCCCACCAACATGCGCCTGATGGCGCGCGTGTGGGCGCCCGCACTGACCACCGTGCGCGTGCTCAGCGTGGACCCCGCGACCATGGCCAGCCGGGCGTTGCTGGAGTTCAGTCCGTTCTGCGGCCTGGGCCCCTCGCTCACCGGCCTGACGGCCGATGCGGACGACCTGCGTGAAGCCCAGCCAGCAGAGCCCGCCATCGACCCGATCACCCACGAATACATCATCCGCCCGCTGCTGTGGCACCGCGACGGCGACCCCGCAGAAATCTACTACCCGAACCTCATGCGCATCGGGCCCTGGTCCGGTGTGTCCTGGGTGGACCGCCAGCGGCCGGCGCACTACGACGTGTCGCCCCCCGCCCTGGTGCAGGAGGGCGATTCGGCCTTTGTCTCCGTGGCGGCGGTGTATGCCACGGCGGCAGGCGCGATCTACCCCGATGGCTCCGGTGTGGCCAGCCTGACGTGCATGCGCACCACCAGCGGCGACCCCGCGCTGTCGGCTGTCACCTGGGATGACCCCGAGGGCTGGGGGCCGGAGTTCTACGCGGCTGCCGCCCAGTTGTACCTGCACCGCGCCGGGCCCACGCGGCTGTTCCTGCTGCTGCGCACGCTGCGCCAGCTGCGCCCCGGGCAGGCGTGGGAGGTGGTGAACGTCGGCGGCACCTACACCGTCAAGCTCCCCAGCGACCTGCAGTATCGCTCGCCCGCCAACGACCTGCGCCTGATCTGGTCGGACACCAACGGGGCGGGCTGGGCCCAGATGCCCATGGCGGCCGTGCGCGCAGCGCTGGGGGATTTTTCAGCCACGGACGTGGTGGCGCCGGATGGGGAGGGTGGTGTCTGGATGACGGCGGTGCTGCAGCGCACGGTGAGTTTCAGCCCCACCACCTCGCCGATCTACGGGCAGTGCAACACCCACCGCGTGCTGCGCGCTTCGCCCACGGGCCTGGAGCAGGTGTTTGAGGTGACGGACGAAGACCTCTACCAGCACCTGTACCCGGGCGCCATGCGCACGGCGTCGCCGCGCTCCAGCATGGTGGAGGTGGTGCCATTCCGCCGCTGGGCGGCCTTTCGGCTCACGATGGGCTGGTTCAGCTCTGGGTCGGCGGTCACGCTGAACGACCCGCGCACCGTGCTGGCCGTGGCCGAGTTCAACGGAGCTTCCTGGTCCTGGTCATTCCGTGCACTGCCTGTGGCGGATGCCCGCGCCGTGGTGCGCATCTTTGCCATGGACGAGAAGACGCTGGCGGCCGTGGTGGTGCTGGGCGCCCCGCGCTTCAACAGCTTCACGACGGCGGGCGGCGTGGACTACCCCGGGGCCCTATCGAAGATGAAGGGCGTGCTCTGGGTCAGCAAGGACCGGGGCCTGACCTGGAAGCGCCACCCCAGCGGGGAATTCGCGCTGCCACGGTACGCGCAGCTGGATGGCACGTCCCACACGGCCCTGCGCCAGACGCTGAACGCGACCATCAGCGATCTGCGCGCGAACACCTCCATCCATGTCACCCAGGAGCTGTATGGCCCTGTGGTGATCGAGGACAACAGCGGGCGCGAGGCCGCTATGTGCCCCGGGCTGCCCTGGGTGTACGACCAAACCAAGGAGATTCCTACGTGAGCAACGACCTGATCAAGCTGCGCAAGACCGAGGGCGGCGGCATCGGCGGCGGAACGGGCAGCGGCGGCATCACTCTCCCGGCCCAGCCCTACGAGCCCGGCGGATGGGTTGCGCCTGGCGACGGCGGCCCGGGAGAGTTCGTGGTGAACCCACCAGGCACCCCGCCCGGCTTCAACTGGCCCGGCACGAGCTGAACAAGGACGCACCATGAGCACAACTGATTGGGGCACGGTGTACGTGCCGCCATGGCCGCAATACGTACCGCCCCGCCCAGGGCAAGCGGTCACGCCGCCTCTCAAGCGGCCAGAGGACTACACCGAAGCCGAGTTCAACCTGGGCTGGAATGCGAGCGCGTTCAGCGTGGCCAGCCTGACGGGCAACCTGGTGGCGCGGTTCAACGTGCGCGCGGGCTCCATCGGCGTGGTGGTCGGCCTGGCCGCTGTCCCAGAGGGCGATGGGTTCTCCAACATGAGCCATTCGCTGGCCTTCGACCGAGGCGCGATCGGCGTGCGCGAGCTGGGCGTGCTCGTGGCCGACGACCTGGGCACGAACGCGGCGGGCGATGTGTACGAGATCATCCGCATGGGCAATGACGTTGTGTACTACCGCAACGGCGCGGTGTTGTACCGCAGCAAGGTGCCCAGCGACGGCAAGGTGTGGATGGACGCGGCCCTGTTTGCTGCGGGCGATGGGGTGCTGTCCCCGGCGTTCGAGCCCTACACCGGGGCCTACATGAACACCATGATCCACCCCATTGGCGAGGTGCAAAGCTTTTCCGGGCTCGCGCAATTGGTGCTGCGACCGCTGGATCTGGCCCAGCCGCAGGGGGCGACGCTCACCATGGCGCCGCTGGCGGTGTGGGGCGCCAACCAGCTCAGCGGCAGCATGGCCAGCAGCATGGCGGGCCTGTCGCTCCAGGCGCACAACGAGGCGTGGACGCCTGCCTATGCCATCTGCTCCAGCTACCTCTACCCCATGATCGGCGTGGGCCGGGGGCTGACGGGCACCATTGGCGGCGGCGATGTGGCCTTGCAGGAATTGTCCCTGCTGGCCGCCGACCACCCGTATGCCGAAGGCCGTGGGCGCATGCGCCCCATGGAGGCTTTCAGCTGGGCCGCCCCCGAGGCGGATCTGGTCTACATGATCGAGCGGCCATTCCTGCTGGGCGACTTCCGCGCCACGCGGTCCGTGGTGCTGGCGATGAACGAGACGCTGACGGCCGGTGCGCTCATCACGGTGGAGGCCCTGGCCGGGGTGTCCACCATCGAAGACCTGAGCATCGAGACGCTGGCCTCGCTGTCGGGCGAGTTCGCTGCGGCCCTGGTCGAGGCGGTGTGGGTGAGCGATCCGGCCACGGCCAGCAACGGCGTGGACGACTCGGAAACCTGGGCGGTGAACGCGGAAACCGGCGCATCCAGCCGTTACGAGAGCTATGGATTTAATAGCTATGCGGTCATTGATGGCGTGGCCTACGGGGCCAAATCATCGGGAATCTTCAAGCTGGAAGGCGATGACGATGCGGGGGAGCCCATTCAGGCACACCTGCACTTCGGCCAGCACGATTTCGGGATGCCGGAGATCAAGAGCGTGCCCAACGTGTATGTGGGCGTGGGCGCCAGCGGTGCCGTGTACCTGCGCGCCGGGGATGGCAAAGACGCCTACCTCTACCGCGTGCGCCACACCGACACGCGGCAGGCCACCCAGCGTTTCGATCTGGGCAAAGGGCTGCGCGCGTCCTACTTCACTTTTGAGCTTTACAACGAAGGCGGCGCCGATTTCGAGCTGGACACGATCCGGTTTGAGGTGGTGCCGCTGAAACGGAGAATCTGATGCCAAACGGTCACGCAATGAACCCCACGCTCGTCTTCGACGGGCTGCTCGGGCTGGCTTGGGACAAGGCCAAGCTGAGCGCGAACGCGGCGGTGTCGCTGGCCGCGCCAGTGTTCGACAAGGCGCCGCAGCGCGCGGCAGGTGCGGACAGCCTGCCCGCGTTCGTGCCGGGCGACAGCGCCACCAACGCGGCAATCATCGCGGCGCTGGGTGACAACGACCAGGGCGTGGCGGCGGCGCTGCAGCGTCTGGCCGCCGATTGGGCGGGCGAGTTCGCCCGGATCATGGAGGCGGTGGCTCCGCTGTCGGGCTCGTTCCGGGCCGCGCTGGACTGGTACGCCCGGGTCATGGCCGGTGGCGATGGGCTGGGCGGGGTAGGGCAGCACCAGCGCCTGCAGCAGTCGCAGGCGGCCGCCGCGCAGGTGCCCGGCCTGCTCAATGCCTATGGACTGCCGATGCCCGCCGGTGCTAGCGCTGCGCTGACCGCCGAGGCCGCCCGGCGCATGGCGGTGAGCGGCGCCCGCCTGGCCGCCCAGATGCAGGCCGACGCCGACAACGCCAAGCAGCAGCTGCGGGCCGCAGCCATCGTTGATGTGCTGCAGCTGCGCGACCAAGCGCTGGACGCCGCCATGGATTACGCCTTCGGCCAGATCAACCTGATGTTCGACGTGTTCGGCCGCAACAACGACTACCTGACCGAGCTGCGGCGCACCAACGACCTCAAGCGCGCCCGCATGGAGCGGCTGGCCGAGGAACTGGCGCGCTGGCGCATCGGGGTCGATGGCGACAACGAAGCCGCCGCCGACGACGTGCGCATCACAGGCCAGGTGAACGATCGGTATGCCGAACGGGTGGGGCTGGAGGTGGACGGCTACATCAAGCGCATCCGCCGCCACTCCAACCGCGCAACCGCTGCGCTCAATGGCTTTGGCGTAACTGTCACGTCTGAAGCACGCGAGAGCAACACCGTGAGCCTGACCGAGAGCACCTGACATGAGCCTGCCACCCTTCAACGTCGATACCAACAAGACCCTCCCGGCCGTGTTCGTGCCGGGCCTGGCCGCTGCCGTGGTGATGCAGGCCATCGAGCTGATCACCAACCTGGCGACGGCGACCGACCAGTATGCGAATGGCATCACCGCCGAGGCCGTGGATGCCCCCATCAACGCCTTGGGCGCGCCAGACGCGGCGGGCGTGCGCTGGTCTTCCAGCCTGGCCAGCAGCCGGAACGCCCTGGACCGCGCTCTGTCGCCTGGGCAAGACGATGACATCGTGGTGCCCGGCCTGCCCGGGGATCTGATGGATGCCGCCGTGGCCTCGCTGACCTACAACATGCTGGATGCGTTCGACCGGCTGTTTCCGGGGCTGGCCGCAACAGGGGATGCCGCAGATGCTGCCGCGCGCGGGGCGCTGATGGCGGGCGCGCCGGGCGTGACCTACGTGGAGGCGTTTGACCGTGCGGCAGCAGACACCGCGCTGGCCTTCGGGCGACTGGAAGCTGCGGACCAGCAGGCCGAGCTGATGGCCGCCGCCGCCGCCGGGGGGCATCGGTTCCTGCCCGGGGCAGCCCATGGCGCTGTGGCGAAGCTGCACGCGGCCGTGGGCCGCAACCACGACGCGGCCATTGCGGCAGCGTTCCAGGCCCGCCTGGATGCAGAGCGGGGGGCGAAGCTGGCCCTGGCCAATGCAGCGGCAGGCATCCGGGCGAGCAAGATCCGCGACATCACGGGCAAGGTGGCTGACCTGTTCAACAAGAAGCGCCAGGCACGCGCCCTGCACATTGCCGACCAGGACGCCGTGATCGACCAGATCACCGGCCTGGAGAAACTCACGCTGGCCGAGCAGACGCGCATTCAGACCCTGGTGCTGGAGACGGCCAAGCGGCGGCACGACACCGCCGTGAAGGCGGCCTTGGCCAGCGACTACGACCTGCAGAAGGCCAAGCTCAACAGCGCATCGGGCCAGGAGCTGGTGGACATGCTGGGCAACATGGTCACCCAGCTGTGGAACCAGGTGCGTGCGAACGGCCAGTTCAATGGCTCCGAGCGCGACACCACCGACTGGAGCTGACCCCGTATAGGGTTCGACCAAAACACCATGGCCCGGAAAACTGCAGGGCATGCTGACCCCCGCCAAGCGAAACCTCATCATCTACAAGGGCGCCAAGTTCGATCCAGGCTGGACCTGGAAGGCTGGTGGCGTGCCTGTGGATCTGACGGGCGCCACTGCGCGGATGCAGGTGCGTGCTGAGGTTGACTCGCCCGATGTGCTTCTGGAACTCACCACCGAGAACGGGGGGATCGTCTTGGGCGGCGCTACGGGCACCGTCGATTTCTGGGTGGGCGCAACTGAAACCACCGGCATCACCTGGGAGGGTGGTGTCTGGGCGCTGGAGATCCAGTATTCGGCCGACCCTGACGATGTTGACCGCCTCATGGAGGGCGGGATCTCCGTTTCGGCGGAGGTGCCCCGGTGACAGACGTTCTGGTCGAACGCGAAACCCTGGTTCTTGTTGAGGAGGCCAGGCAGGAGCTTCTGGTCGAAACCCGAGAGCGCGTGCAGATCCTCACGGAGGCCAAGCAGGGCCCCAGGGGCGCTCAGGGCATCCAGGGCCCGGCGGGAGGCACCACCACCATCACCGTCGGCGGCGCGCCGCTGAGTGGCCACAGCGCAGTTGCAGTGGATGCCTCTGGTCTGCTTGTGGAGGCCGACTGCACCAACCCCGCGCACCTTGGGGCTGTATTGGGCCTCCTGACCAACGCCTACAGCCCCGGCGATCAAGCAGTCGTTCAAACCGCATTCACTGTAGAGCACGTCGGATGGACGTGGACACCTGGGCCGGTGTTCGTCGGCACTTCGGGCCAGCTCACTCAATCGCTCCCGGGCGGCGCAGCTTTCTCTCAGGTGGTGGCGCATGCGCTGTCCGCCACGCTTGTCCTTGTGGACGTTCAACCACCCATCACCCTTGCATAGGAGCCCACCATGGCCGCAAAGAAATTTCTCCGCTTCATCAACGGCATCTTCACCGAGGTGTTTGGCGTACAGACCTCGGCTGGCGCCGCAAACGCTGGCGACATCGTTGCGCTGGATGACACCGGCCGACTCGACAACAGCCTGATGCCGGTGGGCATCGGCGCCGACACGAAGTCCATCACGACTAGTGAGGCCCTGGCCGCTGGTGACTGGGTGAACATCTGGAACAGCTCGGGCGCCAAGGCGCGCAAGGCTGACGCGACCACCGCAGGCAAGGAGGTGCACGGTTTTGTGTTGGCTGCAGCCTCCAGCGGCGCCAGCGCGCTGGTGTACTTCGAGGGTACAAACACCCAGGTCACCGGCCAGACCCCGGGCCCTGTGTTCTTGCAGACGACTGCTGGGACCGGCGGCGCAACGATCCCGAGCGCTTCGGGCAATGTGGTGCAGCGCATCGGTGTGGCGCTCAGCGCCACCGAAGTGAACTTCGAAGGCGGCCCGGCGATCACGCTGGCGTAATGACATGGCAGAGCGCAGGCCTCTCGTTGTCGTGGATGGTGTGGTTCGTGAGCTACCGGCCGGTGATTCTTTGCCGGGCGGTGGCAGCGGCGCAACCCTTCCTGATGGTGAGGTTGTCGGGCAAGTCCTGAAATGGGACGGCTCCGAATGGGTGCCGGGCACTGATGAAACGAGCAACACAGCCGGTCGGATGATGATCCCCATCATGGCGGGCTCGATGATGCCCAGCGCCTCGGGGGGCAGTGGCGTGCTCACCAACATCGCCACCGCAGCGAACCAGCCCGATGTGCAGACGTTGAACTTCAACCAGACGACGCAGCAGCATGCGCAGTTTGCCATTCCGCTGCCGAAGCGTTGGAACAGGGGCACCATCACCGCGCGCTTCCGCTGGTCGCACGCTGCCACCACTGTCAACTTTGGCTGTGTGTGGGGGATTCAGGCTGTCGCTGTCGGAGACAACGAGGCCATCAACCAGGCCTACGGGACCGCCGTGGAGGTGACGGACACCGGCGGCACCACTAACAGGCTGTATGTGTCGAGTGAGACAGCGGCGATGACCGTTGCAAACACCCCGGCCGATGGCGACACCATCTTTTTCCGCGTGTACCGCAAAGCCGCCGATGCGGCCGACACCCTGGCCATCGTCTCCCGGCTGCATGGCGTTGACCTGTTCGTCACGACGAGCGCGGAGAACGACGCATGATGCTTCTGCAAGCCGGGCAGTCTGGGCTCTATCGCCGCGACAGCATCTGGACGGACAGCATTCCGCCTGACAGCGTGTCTGGGGGGACGTTGTGGATCGACGGGACTGACTCAAACCACCTGCTGGATGCTTGGGGAGGGGCGCCTGTAACTGCCGACGGGGCGAGCGTCTACGCTGCGCGCAACAAACTCAACACGTCGAACGGGATGCTGGAGACAGGTTTCCCACCGAAGCTGAAGGTGGGGGCGGTCAATGGCCTGAGCGCGCTGATTTTTGAGGGGGCATCCGCGAGCAACATGCGCGCCGACAACGGATCAGCCGCTCTCCCCATCTCTACCTTCTTCACAACCACAACAAAAGTCGTCGTGGTCGGCGTGAAGATTAGCTCGGCCAACCCCTACACAGGCTCTGCGTTTGAGTCTGACGCAATCATTGCCGACTCAGATGGCTACTACGGCCTGTACGTCACTGATGACGGCGTTTCTGGGCAGGTCACTTTGCGTGGGTACAACTACGGCGGCGACAGCCACCAGATCACCCAGTCCATTGCGAAAAACCAGTGGGTGATCGTCACCCTTTCTCATCAATCCAGCCAGCTCAGGATGCGGGTCAATCGGGTTGCGTGGACAACGCTCGCCAGCGGGGCGACCTTTGCGATGACCGCGTTGCTGCGTATCGCATCCACCGGCACGCCAGCGAACCGCACGATGGAGATTGCGCATGTAGCTGGCTTCAATCAGACGCAGGCAGACGCTGCGATTTCGGCCATAGAAGGATGGATGGCGGGGCAGTTGGGGATTTCGCTATGAATTCCACGCGCGGCAGGCATCTTGCCGGAGCTGCTCAGCCAAGGGTTGGTTTGCGGGTTACGTGATCTGCTGCCAGGTGGACCCCGTATAGGGTTCGACGCTTTCGAGGGAGCCCGGAATCATCCGGGCTCATGAAAGACCAAATCCTGCACCCTGACTCGGCCGTGACGGCAAAAAACATCGTCAACTGGCTGGCCGCCTTCCTTGGGCTGGGCACATTCCTCGGAGTGGTGAACCTCGCCGTGGGCGTTCTGTCGGCAGCATGGCTGGGCGTGCAGATTTATGGCTACCTCGCGCACGAACTGCCGATGAAGCGCATGCGCAAGCAGATGCTCAAGCGTGACTTGGAGCGCGGCGCCACGCAGCCAGCAGAGCTGGGGGCCGACAAATGAGCCGCGCAAAAGTCTGGTCTTCCCTCGGGGCCGCAGTCCTGGCAATCGTGGCGGGAGTGTTTGCGGTCGAGGGCGGCTACGTCAACAACCCTGCTGACCCGGGCGGCGAGACGAACCACGGTGTGACGGTGGCCGTGGCGCGCGACGCTGGGTACACCGGCCCCATGCGCGAGCTGCCCAAGGAATTCGCCCAGCAGCTCTATGCCAAGGACTACATCGAGCGGCCGAACTTCCACCGCGTGATCGCCATGTCCCCCGCCGTGGGTGAAAAGCTGGTGGACGCAGGCGTGAACGCTGGGCCCGGTCGCTCCGCGCGCTGGTTCCAGCAGAGCCTGAACCACCTCAGCCGGGGCGGCGCCGACTTCCCCCTGGTGGCGGTGGACGGCCAGATCGGCGCCCAGTCTCTGGCCGCCTACCAGGCGCTGGAGCGCAAGCGCGGCCGCGTCAAGGCCTGCGAGCTGACCTTGAAGCTGGTGGACGCGCAGCAGGGTGCGCACTACATGAGCCTGAACAAGCCCATGTTCATCGTGGGCTGGGCCGACAACCGCCTGGGCAACGTTCCGCTGGCGCGCTGCGCTGATTCGGTACAGGGTGAGTCGAAATGATTGGCGCCTTCATTGACGCGCTGATCGTGATCGTCCTGCCGGCCTCGGCGGGCATCGTGGTTGGTCTGGCCATATGCAAGTTACTGGGGCTTCTGCCGTGAACCTCACTCTCATCACCCACCTTGCCGTGGCCCTGGCCACTGCTGCTTGTGTCTGGGTCTTCCAAGACGCCCGCATGGATGCCGCCGTGGCCGATGTGCGCCTGGAGCAGAGCAACGAGCGCCTGGAGGCAGTGACCCAGGCCCGCGCCGACGAGCGCGCAATCACCAAGACCTACCAAGGAGCCCTCAATGCTGCCCGCACCCGTGAAGCGCTTCTGCGCACTGAAATTGACCATCTGCGCCTTGTTTCTGACGGGCTGCGCGACCAAAACGCAGACGGTGCCCGCCGACTCGCTGCAGCTCCCCCCGCCGCCGTCCTTGAGTACGCCACTGCCCTCGGAGCCGTATTCGAAGACTGCCGCGCAGCGTATGCGGAGCTGGTCCCAAAAGCTGATGGCCACGCAGGTGATGCGCGAACCCTTCGCGAAGCCTGGCCAGTGATCCCGCCCCGGCCGGCTGCCGGGTCAACACCCTGAGAACACCATGACCCAATTCCGCAAGAAGCCCGTCGTCATCACCGCCATCAACTTTGCCCAACTTGTCGCCCACGGCATCGCCTCTGGCGGCAATGTGGTGAACGGGATGCCGTGGTCCTTTACCTATGCCGGCCATGCCATCACGCATGAGAACGACGACTGCTACCTGATCCCGACCCTGGAAGGCACCATGAAGATGGGCCGCGACGACATGCTCATCACTGGCGTGAAGGGCGAGATTTACCCGTGCAAGCGGGATATTTTCGAGGCGACCTACGACCCGGCGCCGACCGCACTCCCCGTGGTGGACCCCGGCCCCGACTCCCTGGAGCGCGAGATCCAGGCCAAGGCCGACAAGGGTCCGCGCGTGATGCCTGCTGCGTTGCAAGCGGAGATCGTCAGCGAGCACTACTTCACTGCCAAGCAGGGATGCATCGGGGCGCTTGGTGATGCATACGAACTCCTTGGCAAGACTCTTGATAACCCGCTGGGGCTGCTGACCTTCTGCGTCCTGATCCTGCGCAACGGCTTCACTGTGCACGGTGTGTCGGCCTGCGCAAGCCCCGAGAACTACAACAAGGAAATCGGTGAGCGCATCGCCCGCGAGAACGCCGAGCGCGAAATCTGGCCGCTGCTTGGTTTCCGCCTGCGCGACGAGCTGGCCCGCCCGGTGCTGACAGATGCGGATGCCGCTGCAGACCTGGCCGGCACGCCGCGCCCGGATCACCCCACGGCAGAGGCCGCTGACTTCCTGGCCAGCGTCAAGGCCTGCAATTTGGCAGGCGAGGGCCCCTGCGAGGCCTGCCAGTAAATCATGGTCCCCTATGCCCGCCATACCGAGCGCTCGTGGTTCTTCATGCCCACGCTCGGGTTCATCCAGTATGAAGACGGTGAGTGCGCATTGGCGCTGATCTGGCTTCAGCTGGAGGTGGGCATTCGGTGGACCCCCTGAAATTCCCCGCCACGGCAAGGGGCCCCCGCCGGTAGCCACGGCATCACCTTCTGGAGATACACCATGCGATCCAACCGCCTCTTCGCCATTGCTGCCATCGCCTGCGCAGCCGCCGCTGGCGCTTTCATGTCGGCAGCCGTTTCCACCCGGGATTTCATCGTGAGTGCCGCCCGCAGTGGCTGGGCTCGCCTCAGCACCTGGCTGGAGCCCTCCCGTGAAGGTTTGCCCAAAAGCCAAGCCCCATCGAAACCGCGCGTGGCGCTGGTGATGGCCAAGGCCTTCGTGCTGCGCCTGGCCAAACGCGAACGCCCCCGCGTCACCCCGCGCTGGCGCATGTGCCCATCCGCGTGATGCTGGTTGAGCGCACTTCAAATTGAAGAGGCCCGCACTGCGCGGGCCTTTTTCGTTAGAATTTGGTCGTTCGGGTCCGCGACCCCGACCGCAGAAGCTGGATGGCTCTGCATAGCCGGTTTAAAGCTGATGCCCGGCGCCCGCGACCGAGGCGGATGCACCGGCGGGAATAGCTTGTTCAACCAAGTCTGTTCCTGCCATGAAGAAACTGGCCTCACTTCGCCGCAAGGCATTCCAAGCTCAAAACTGCCGTTGCTTCTACTGCCAGCTTCCCATGTGGGACGGTGATGGCGAAGCCGAGTTTGTGGAGCGGTACCACCTCACCGTGGCCCTGGCCCGTCTTCTGCGGGCGACCGCAGAGCACCTGGAAGCTCGCCAGGATGGCGGCCGGGACACTGCGGCAAACATCGCTGCAGCGTGCTTTCACTGCAACTCCATGAGGCACAAAGGGCGCCCGCGTGCAGCTCCTTCGCCAGTGCAGTACCGCAATCGCGTGCAGGCCAGGATCGCAGCGGGCAAGTGGCACCCCGCAATCAAGCACCTGCAGAAGGCCGATCAGGCTGGCATAGTGTCGTAGTCAGCCAGCAGCATTTCCGTGCCGTCATGGGCCACCAGCACGCCGGCCGTCGTTGCCGACACCTCAACTGGGCGGTCAAAGAACTTGCCTTTCGTGAGCTTGAAGCCGGGCAGCGAGGAGCCACCGTAGCGCTGGGCCAGTTCGAGGTCATAGGCCTGCTTCTGGGTCAGAACCAGTTTCTGCACGGTGGTCCCTGGATGCGTCTTCCAGTGCACGCGGAATGCGTTCGTCACCCGGCGACGGATCACTGCCATGTCGGGGTTGTGAGGGGGGAGGTCAACGATGTTTTGGGCTGCCATGCGTCCGATTTTGCCTACGCCGCAGCGGCTGATGGCTTGGCGCGGCACTGTTTTTGCATCCAGTGATGCAAAATCCCGGGATGCTTTCAGATCAAGTTGTTCAGGCGGTGATCGCCACCACGGGCCCGGCGGCGATCTGGCTGTCCCAGGCGCGAAGCCTGCAGTTTCGTCGGTGGGCCAGCGTCATCGGCATGGCCAGTCAGCCGTTTTGGTATCTGGCGCTAAAGGACAGCCCACATTGGGGGATCATTGTTGTGGCTGTGGTGAGTGCCATGGGCTGGGCTATGGGGTTGTGGGTTCACTGGCTGGCGCCGAGGGCGCCGGGCGGCGTTGGCACAATACAGCTACCGCCGGACAGCAGGCGCCCGTGAGTTCTATTGCGGCTGGGTAGCTCAAATGGTAGCGCGCTCGCAACACATTGATTTGCAATAAAAAATTCGGCCTTTTAATCCGTTGGTCACTGGTTCGAATCCAGTACGTCCTACCACCAATTCATTGCACGCTTTAAGGTGTGCAATTTCAAAGGCCTCCCTGCGGAGGCCTTTGTTTTTTCGGCTGGACTGATTGCAAGCGCCGCCGAAGGTGGCAGCGTTTTGCGTTACGGGCTGCTCGTGGAGTCGGTGTGGCTCGGGGCAAAAAGGTCCCAGCTGGCCATGAACAGCGCAGCGATGACGGGGCCGATCACAAAACCTGTCAGGCCGAAAAGTCCCATGCCTCCCAGGGTGGAGATAAGCACGATGTAGTCGGGCATCTTGGTGTCCTTGCCGACCAGGATGGGGCGCAGGATGTTGTCCACCAGTCCAATCACGCCGATGCCAAAAGCGGTCAACACGGCGCCTTGCCACACGGCTCCGGTCGCCAGGAAGTAGATGGCGACGGGCACCCAGATCAGGCCTGCGCCCACGGCGGGCAGCAGCGACAGGAATGCCATCAGCACGCCCCAGAGGACGGGGCCCTGAATGCCCAGTGCCCAGAAGATCAGGCCGCCCAGCGCGCCTTGGGAGGCGGCCACCACAATGTTGCCCTTGACCGTGGCGCGGATCACCGTGGTGAATTTGCTGACCAGTTGCCGTTTGTGGGCGTCGTCCAGTGGCGTGGCCTGGCCAATTCGCTGCGCCAGGCTCGCGCCATCACGCAGCAGGAAAAACAGGAGATACAGCATGATGCCGAAGCCAACGAGGAATTCCAGGGTGTTCTGGCCAATGCTCAGCGCTTGCGTCGCCACGAATTGGCTGGCCTGGACGGCGACGGAGGAGAGCTTTTGCTGCAACTCCCCGATGCTGGTGAGATTCAACCGGTCCAGCAGATTAGCGGCCCATGCAGGCAGGGCTGCAATCACTTGCTGCAGATACAGCCCGAAATTGAGCTGGCCTGAGCGTACCCGCTCGTAGATGACGCTGGCTTCCTGGACCAGCGACACGGTGATGGCCGTCATCGGCAGGATCACGATCACCAGACACAGCCCCAGTGTGCACAAAGCCGCCAGGGTAGGGCGCTTGGGCATGCGCTTGAGCAGCTTGCGGTGCAGTGGGGCAAACAGGATGGCCAGAATGACGCCCCAAAAGACGGCGCCGTGAAACTGCCAGAGGATGGCCCCGAAGGCGATGGTCACAGCAATCAGCAGCAGCAGGAAGGCTTTGTCTTGGAGGTGGTTGGGTGTCGTCATGTCGCTTCGAAGCAATGGGATACCCGGAATGTACGCGAGGCCCGAAAGCGTCAACTTGCCCATGCCTGCAGAGATGCGCATGCCCCCTTGGTTGGGCGATTGCCTGTTCGGTGGCACAATACCGCCCGTACCAAGGCCCTTCCCCAGCCACAGTCGCATCCGCCAATCGGTTCAGCCGTGTCGCGGAAGGTTTCTCAACCAGCTAATGCTTTCCCAAGGAAAGCGGAGGTCAGCGGAATATGAGCGATACGACATCCGTCTATCAAGCCTACCAAGGCAACACCTACCTCTTCGGCGGCAATGCGCCCTATGTCGAAGAGATGTACGAAAACTACCTCGCCAACCCAGGTAGCGTGCCAGACAACTGGCGCGAGTACTTTGATGCGCTTCAGCATGTGCCCGCAGTGGACGGCAGCAACGCCAAGGACGTCCCCCACCTGCCCGTCATCAATGCCTTTGCAGAGCGCGCGAAGCAGGGCGGCACCAAGGTTGTTGTTGCCACTGGCGCGGACTCTGAGCTGGGCCGCAAGCGCACCGCAGTTCAGCAGTTGATCGCCGCTTACCGCAATGTGGGCCAACGCTGGGCCGACCTGGATCCGCTCAAGCGCACCGAGCGGCCCGCGATTCCCGAACTTGAACCGTCTTTCTACGGCTTCAGCGATTCTGATCAGGAAGTGGTGTTCAACACCAGCAACACGTTCTTCGGCAAGGAGTCGATGCCGCTGCGCGAGCTGATCAATGCCCTGCGCGAAACGTATTGCGGCTCCATCGGTGCCGAGTACATGTATGCCACCGACCAGAATCAGAAGCGCTGGTGGCAGGAAAAACTCGAAAAAATCCGCAGCAAGCCCAGCTTTGGCGTGGAAAAGAAAAAGCAGATTCTCGACCGCCTGACGGCTGCCGAGGGTCTTGAGCGTTTCTTGCACACCAAGTACGTTGGCCAGAAGCGTTTCTCCCTTGAAGGGGGCGAAAGCTTCATCGCCGCGATGGACGAGCTGATCCAGTCTGCGGGCGCCAAGGGCGTGCAGGAAATCGTGATCGGCATGGCCCACCGCGGCCGCCTGAACGTGCTGGTGAACTCCCTGGGCAAGATGCCTGCGGACCTGTTCGCCGAATTCGACCACACGGCCCCTGAAGACCTGCCATCGGGCGACGTGAAGTACCACCAGGGCTTCAGCTCGGATGTGACCACCCCCGGCGGCCCGGTCCACCTGTCGCTGGCGTTCAACCCCTCCCACCTGGAAATTGTGAACCCCGTGGTCGAAGGCTCGGTGCGCGCCCGCATGGACCGCCGTGCCGACCCCCAGGGCAAGCAGGTGCTGCCCGTGCTGGTGCACGGCGACGCGGCCTTTGCCGGCCAGGGCGTGAACCAGGAAACCCTGGCGCTGGCCCAGACCCGTGGCTATTCCACAGGCGGCACGGTGCACATCATCATCAACAACCAGATCGGCTTCACGACCTCCGATCCGCGCGACGCACGCTCCACGCTGTATTGCACCGACATCGTGAAGATGGTCGAGTCGCCCGTGCTGCACGTCAACGGCGACGATCCTGAAGCCGTGGTGCTGGCCACCCAGCTCGCCTTGGAGTTCCGCATGGAATTCCAGAAGGACGTGGTCGTGGACATCATCTGCTTCCGCAAGCTGGGCCACAACGAGCAGGACACGCCTGCCCTGACGCAGCCGCTGATGTACAAGAAGATCGGCCAGCATCCTGGCACGCGCAAGCTGTATGCCGACAAGCTGGCCGCGCAAGGCCTGGGCGAGTCGCTGGGCGACGACATGGTCAAGGCCTACCGCGCTGCCATGGACGCGGGCAAGCACACGGTCGATCCGGTGCTGACCAACTTCAAGAGCAAGTACGCCGTGGACTGGAGCCCCTTCCTGGGCAAGAAATGGACGGACGCTGGCGACACGGCCATCCCCCTGGCCGAATGGAAGCGCTTGGCCGAGAAGATCACCACCATCCCCGAAAGCGTGACGCCGCACCAGCTGGTCAAGAAGGTGTACGACGACCGCGCTGCGATGGGCCGTGGCGAGATCCCCGTGGATTGGGGCATGGGCGAGCACATGGCGTTTGCTTCGCTGGTGGCCAGCGGCTACCCCGTGCGCCTGTCGGGCGAAGACTGCGGCCGTGGCACGTTCACGCACCGCCACTCGGTCATCCATGACCAGAAGCGCGAAAAGTGGGACATCGGCACCTACACGCCGCTGCAGAACGTGGCTGACAACCAGGCTCCGTTCGTTGTCATCGACTCCATCCTGTCCGAAGAAGCCGTGCTGGGCTTCGAGTACGGCTATGCGTCGAACGACCCCAACACGCTGGTGATCTGGGAAGCCCAGTTCGGCGATTTCGCCAACGGCGCGCAGGTCGTGATCGACCAGTTCATCGCCTCGGGTGAAGTGAAGTGGGGCCGTGTCAACGGCATCACGCTGATGCTGCCTCACGGCTACGAAGGCCAGGGCCCCGAGCACAGCTCGGCACGCCTGGAGCGCTTCATGCAGCTGTCGGCCGATGCCAACATGCAAGTGGTGCAGCCCACCACGGCCAGCCAGATCTTCCACGTGCTGCGCCGCCAGATGGTGCGCGATCTGCGCAAGCCGTTGATCATCATGACGCCCAAGTCGCTGCTGCGTAACAAGGATGCGACATCGCCGCTGTCCGAGTTCACGAAGGGTGCGTTCCAGACGGTGATCCCTGAGCAGAACGACGCCATCGTGAAGAAGGCAGCCAAGGTCAAGCGCGTGATCGCTTGTTCGGGCAAGGTGTACTACGACCTCGTGAAGAAGCGCACCGAGCGTGAAGACGACGACGTGGCCATCATCCGCGTGGAGCAGCTCTACCCCTTCCCCCACAAGGCGTTTGCTGCAGAACTCAAGAAGTACCCCAACGCCACCGACGTGGTGTGGTGCCAGGACGAGCCACAGAACCAGGGCGCCTGGTTCTTCATCCAGCACAACATCCACGAGAACATGCTGGACGGTCAGAAGCTGGGCTACTCCGGCCGTGCCGCTTCGGCATCGCCTGCCGTGGGTTACTCGCACCTGCACCAGGAACAGCAAAAAGCGCTGGTCGATGGCGCGTTTGCCAAGCTCAAGGGTTTTGTCCTGACCAAGTAAGGCCAGCACCCCCTACCGAACACAGAACAGAACCCTACTGAAAGAATTCAAAATGGCTATCGTAGAAGTCAAAGTCCCCCAGCTGTCCGAATCCGTGGCCGAAGCCACCATGCTGACCTGGAAGAAGAAGGCCGGTGAAGCCGTGGCCGTGGACGAAATCCTGATCGAAATCGAAACCGACAAGGTCGTGCTCGAAGTGCCCGCACCGTCGGCCGGCGTGCTGGCAGAAATCATCCAGGGCGACGGCGCCACGGTGGTGGCCGACCAACTGATTGCCAAGATCGATACCGAAGGCAAGGCCGGTGCGGCCGCTCCTACTGCCGCTGCTGCAGCACCCGCTGCTGCCACGGCGTCGGCTCCTGCCCCCGCACCAGCGGCTGTTGGCGGCTCCAAGGGCGACGTGGCGATGCCCGCTGCTGCCAAACTGCTGGCTGAGAACAACCTGTCCGCATCTGCCGTGGCTGGCAGCGGCAAGGATGGCCGCGTGACCAAGGGCGACGTGCTCGGCGCCGTCGCTGGCGGTGCAGCCAAGGCTGCTGTGGCTGCTCCAAGCGCCATCCCCACGGGCGTGCCCACCAAGGCACTGCCTCAGGTGTCGGCCCCGGCCGCCAAGGAAGACCTGGGCGATCGTCCTGAGCAGCGCGTGCCCATGAGCCGTCTGCGCGCCCGCGTGGCCGAGCGTCTGCTGCAATCGCAATCGACCAACGCCATCCTGACCACGTTCAACGAAGTGAACATGGCGCCAGTGATGGACATGCGCAAGAAGTTCCAGGACACCTTCACCAAGGAACATGGCGTGAAGATCGGCTTTATGAGCTTCTTCGTGAAAGCTGCCGTGCACGCCTTGAAGAAGTACCCCGTGCTGAACGCCTCGGTCGATGGCAACGACATCGTCTACCACGGCTACTTCGACATCGGTATCGCCGTGGGCTCGCCCCGTGGCCTGGTGGTGCCCATCCTGCGCAACGCAGACCAGATGAGCTTTGCCGACATCGAGAAGAAGATCGCCGAGTTCGGCAAGAAGGCCGCTGAAGGCAAGCTGGGCATTGAAGAAATGACCGGCGGCACGTTCTCCATCTCCAATGGCGGCACCTTCGGCTCGATGATGTCCACCCCCATCATCAACCCGCCCCAGTCGGCCATCCTGGGCGTGCACGCCACCAAGGACCGCGCCGTGGTTGAGAACGGCCAGATCGTGATCCGCCCGATGAACTACCTGGCCATGTCCTATGACCACCGCATCATCGACGGCCGCGAAGCCGTGCTGGGCCTGGTGGCGATGAAGGACGCGCTGGAAGACCCATCGCGCCTGCTGTTCGACATCTGATCCCCTGATCGCATTGACCCACCCGCGTGGCCCGGCCTCTGGTCCTGCCCGCCGGTGGGTCTTTCTCCAACTGACTGAACGAGATTTCCCATGAGCAAACAATTTGATGTGATCGTCATCGGTGGCGGCCCCGGCGGCTACATCGCCGCCATCCGCGCCGCCCAGCTGGGCTTCAACGTCGCCTGTATTGATGAATGGAAGAACGACAAGGGTGGCCCCGCGCCCGGTGGCACCTGCACCAATGTGGGCTGTATTCCCTCCAAGGCGCTGCTGCAGTCGTCCGAGCACTTCGAGCATGCCAACAAGCACTTTGCCGAGCACGGCATCACGGCCACCGGCGTCAAGATGGACGTGGCCAAGATGATTGCCCGCAAGGACACCGTCGTGAAGCAGAACAACGACGGCATCCTGTACCTGTTCAAGAAGAACAAGGTCAGCTTCTTCCATGGCCGTGGCTCGTTCGCCAAGGCCGTTGAAGGTGGCTACGAGATCAAGGTGGCGGGCGCCGCCGAAGAAACGCTGACTGGCAAGCAGATCATCATCGCCACCGGCTCCAACGCCCGTGCGTTGCCCGGCACTCCGTTTGATGAAGAACTGGTGCTGTCCAACGACGGCGCGCTGCGCGTCGGCGCGGTGCCCAAGAAGCTTGGCCTCATTGGCTCGGGCGTGATCGGTCTGGAAATGGGCTCGGTGTGGCGCCGCCTGGGCGCTGAAGTCACCATTCTCGAAGGCCTGCCGACCTTCCTGGGTGCGGTGGACGAGCAGATCGCCAAGGAAGCCAAGAAGGCGTTTGACAAGCAGGGCCTGAAGATCGAGCTGGGCGTGAAGGTTGGCGAGATCAAGACCGGCAAGAAGGGTGTGAGCATCGCCTACACCAACGCCAAGGGCGAAGCCCAGGCGCTGGACGTGGACAAGCTCATCGTCTCCATCGGCCGCGTGCCCAATACCATCGGCCTGAACACCGAAGCCGTGGGCCTGGCCCTGGACGAGCGCGGTGCCATCGTGGTCGATGCCGACTGCAAGACCAACCTGCCCGGCGTGTGGGCGGTGGGCGACGTGGTGCGCGGCCCGATGCTGGCGCACAAGGCCGAGGAAGAGGGCGTTGCCGTGGCCGAGCGCATTGCCGGCCAGCACGGACACGTGAACTTCAACACCGTGCCCTGGGTCATCTACACCAGCCCCGAGATCGCTTGGGTGGGCCGCACCGAGCAGCAGCTCAAGGCCGACGGCGTCAAGTACAAGGCCGGCACCTTCCCGTTCCTGGCCAACGGCCGTGCGCGCGCACTGGGCGATACCACCGGCATGGTCAAGATGCTGGCGGATGCCGAGACCGATGAAATCCTGGGCGTGCACATCGTGGGCCCACAGGCCAGCGAGTTGATCTCCGAAGCCGTGGTGGCGATGGAGTTCAAGGCCAGCAGCGAAGACATCGCGCGCATCTGCCACGCGCATCCCTCGCTGAGCGAAGCCACGAAGGAAGCGGCCCTGGCGGTGGACAAGCGCACCCTCAACTTCTGATGTTTGAATAAAAAAGGGCTCCAGCGCCTGCTAGTCAAGCGCTGGTAGCTATCAAATTCATAGTATCAGAAGGGTGCCCATCCCGTGACAGTCAAACAGGCTTACCTGGCCGAGCTGGCCGCCAAAGGCTACCAAAGCGACCCGGCCCAATTGCGGGCCGTGGATGCGTTGCAGCGCTGCGCTGACGAGTGGGCGGCCTACAAGGCGCGGCGCTCCAACGCACTCAAGAAGCTGATCAACCGGCCCGAAATCCCGCGCGGCGTGTACATGTACGGTGGGGTGGGGCGGGGCAAAAGTTTCCTGATGGAGTGCTTTTTTGACGCCGTGCCCCTGAAGCGCAAGGTGCGTCTGCACTTCCACGAGTTCATGCGCGAGGTGCACCGCGAGCTGGTGGCTCTGCAGGGCACACAGAACCCGCTGGATGTGCTGGGTGAGCGCATCTCCAAGCGCTACAAGCTCATCTGCTTCGATGAGTTCCACGTGGCAGACATCACCGACGCGATGATCCTGCACCGTTTGCTGGTAGCGCTGTTCGATAACGGCGTGGGTTTTGTCACCACCTCCAATTTCAAGCCGGACGATCTGTACCCCGGCGGCCTGCACCGCGACCGCATCCTGCCCGCCATTGCACTGCTCAACGAGAAGCTGGAAGTGGTGAACGTGGACAACGGCACTGACTACCGCCGCCGCACACTGGAGCATGTGAAGCTGTACCACACGCCCCTGGGCCCCGAGGCCGATGCCGAGATGGGGCAGGCGTTCGACCAGTTGGCCGAAGTGCACGATGAAGACCCGGTGCTGCACATCGAGCAGCGCGAGATCCGTGCGCGGCGCAAGGCGGGTGGCGTGGTGTGGTTCGACTTCAAGACGCTCTGCGGCGGTCCGCGTTCGCAGAACGACTACCTGGAGATAGCCACACAGTTCCACACCGTGTTGCTCTCGGATGTGCCCTACATGCCCGTGAGCATGGCATCGCCCGCGCGGCGTTTTACCTGGCTGGTGGATGTGCTGTACGACCGGCGCGTCAAGCTCATCTTGTCGGCCGCCGTGCCGCCCGAGCAGCTCTACACCGAGGGGCCGCTGGCGCACGAGTTTCCGCGCACGGTGTCGCGCCTCAACGAAATGCAATCCAAGGAGTTCCTGGACCTGGAGCGCCGCATGGTGGATACGGGGCTCACATGATGCAGCGTGGATGTTTTGCAGCGGCGCTTACCGCCTTGCTGGTGCTGCCAGTGGCCCCTGTTTGGGCCCAGGCCACCGATGGAACGCCGGACAGCACACTGACCGCTGAGGTTGCGCACCGCAGGGCGGAGCACGACCGCATCCGCCACGAACGCGAGGCGCTGGCTGCCGCGCGCCAGAGAGATGAAGCCGCCTGCTACAAACAGTTTGCGGTGGAAGATTGCCTGCGCGGCGTTCGCACCAAAGCACGCGAAGCGGGCGACCGGCTCCGCACCCAAGAGGTGGAGTTGAATGACGCCGAGCGCAGGGAGAAAGCAGCCGAGCGCCAGCGTTCCATCGAGGAAAAGCAGAAGGCTGTGCCGCCCCCGGCATCCAGAGGGCAGGGCACAGACGCCACGGTCCGCAAGACCCCGGCAGACCCCGCAAATACCAAGGCACAGCGGGAGCACGATGCAGAGCAACGCGCGCAGTTGCAACGCAACCGGGCCCAGCAGCATGACAGCGAGCAGGCTGCCCGAGCAGCCGTTCAGGCAGACCGCGCAAGCCAGGCGCGTGTCCGCCATGCGGAAACCTTGAAGGCGGCGGACGAGCGCCGTGCGCGGGTCGAGAAATCCCAGGCCGATGCCGCAGCAAAGGGGCACCCACCTGCCGCACCGCTGCCAGCACCGACGCGGGCTGCATCCAGCCCGGCGCGTTGAGCGCCTGATAAGGATGCGGGACCAGTGGCGGCCCGCTGGCCCGTCGAATGATGGAGGTGGCTATCTCCCCCGTAGGTAACTTGGCTGCCCGGTGGCCTGTGCAGCCCTCACAACAGTGCGTAGTGGTCTTTAGAGCGTTGGGTTAGGCGCGGCCTGCGTCGATCGGCATGAGGCGTGCGATCTTCTTTTCTTCGACCAGGGCCTCTATCTTCACGATGACCAGCGACAGGTTATCGCCACCGCCCCGGGCCCGAGAGCGCGCTTTTTCAATCAGGAATTCGGTGGCTTCGCGGGGGGACAAGGAGTCCACCACCGAGGCCAACTCGGTGGGCGAGAAGTAGTGCCACACCCCGTCGCTGCAGGCCAGCAGCACATCGCCCGGTTGCAGCTGGGGAATCACATGGGTGGTGATGGGCGGATCGCTCTCGGTGCCCAGGCAGCCCACCAGGATGTTCGAGTGGGGGTGGTTGTTGGCCTCGGCCTCGGTCAGCTCGCCCCGGTCCACCAGCGCCTGGACATAGGAGTGGTCGCTGGTCCGGAACACCATGCGGGGGCCCTGGAAGTGGTAGATGCGCGAGTCGCCTGCATGCACCCAGTGGCAGTCGCCCCGGGGGTTGATGAGGAAAGCGGCAATCGTGCTGTGGGGTTCCTGCTCCGCCGAAATGGCCGTCAGCCGGATGACGATGTGGGCCTCTTCAACCATGTTCTTGAGCATGGACACCGCATCGTCGGTGTCGGGCGAGTAGCGCTCGAACAGCTGCCGCGCGGTCATCATGACCTGGTCCGATGCCTTGCGGCCACCGCTGCGGCCGCCCATGCCGTCGGCGATCACGCCCAGCACGCAGCCATTGTGCCGGTCGTGGGAGATCAGGGCGACCTGGTCTTGCTGGTATTCCCGGTCGCCCTTGTGGATGCCGGTGGACGCGATGAGGCGAAACGCTTTGGTCATGCTGGTGATTGTGGGGGCGCGCGCACAAACGCTCGTCGTGGAAAACGGGCCAAGCGCGTATTATCCGCCCGCCTGTGGCATTTTCGCCATGCTTGTGGCGCTCTTGCCTTGAAACCCAGTCTTCACTCTCCCCACCGACAACTGATCGAATTGCGCATGGAGCACGCGGATCTGAATGCGTTGATCGATCGCTGCGCACCCGATGCGGCGCCCGATGAGCTGACGTTGCGGCGGCTGAAAAAGCGCAGGCTGGCGCTGCGCGACGCCATGGACCGGCTGGAGCGTGACCTCCAGCCGCAAGAGCCAGCCTGATGGCGCTCGTGGACATGGTGTCGGAGGTGTTTGCCTCCGGTGGCGTCTTGCAACGGGCAGACACGCATTTCCAGCCCCGCGAAGGGCAGACCCAGATGGCCTGTGCCGTGGCGCGGACCATCGAAGCAGGGGGCGCCCTCGTCGTGGAGGCTGGCACCGGGGTGGGCAAGACCTTCTCTTACCTGGTTCCGGCGTTGCTCAGTGGCGAGCGTGTGCTGCTGTCCACCGCCACCAAGGCACTGCAAGACCAGCTTTTTGCACGCGACCTGCCCTGGTTGGTGGACACGCTGGGCATGCCGGTACGCATGGCGTTGCTCAAGGGCCGCTCCAGCTACCTGTGCCTGTACCGCATGGAACTGGCGCGCCAGGACGTGCAGGCGCAGGATCGGGGCGTCGCGCGTGTGCTGGCCAAGGTGGAGGGCTGGTCGCACCACACCCAGTCTGGCGACCTGGCCGAGCTGACAGGACTGGATGATCGCTCGCCCGTGATTCCCCTGGTCACCTCCACCCGTGAGAACTGCCTGGGGTCGCAGTGCCCCCGGTTCCGTGAATGCCATGTGCACAAGGCGCGGCGCGAGGCGCTGGCGGCCGACATTGTGGTCATCAACCACCATCTGTTTTTTGCCGATGTGGCGGTGCGCGAGTCGGGCATGGCAGAGCTGTTGCCCACTGTGCGCGTGGTGGTGTTTGACGAGGCGCACCAGATCAACGAGACAGGGGTGCAGTTTTTGGGCACCCAGTTGTCCACGGGGCAGGTGATGGATTTCAGCCGGGACCTGTTGGCAGCAGGCCAGCAGCACGCCCGCGGCCTGGCGGACTGGGTGGGGCTGTCCCGCCTGGTGGAGCTGTCGGCGCGGGACCTGCGCCTGGTGGCCGGTGCGGCGCCCGGTGGCGCCAAACTGCGCTGGACGGACGAAACCCCGGAGGGGATTCCCGAAGGCGACTGGCGCGATGCCCTGCGCCGCGTGGCGCTGGCTTGTGTGCAGGCCCAGGAGGCGCTGGACACGGTCAGTGAAATTGCGCCGGACTTTGTGCGGCTCTATGAGCGAGGCTCGGAGCTGCTGGCGCGGCTGGCCCGGTTTTCAGCCCCTGCTGACGCTGAGGGGGTGCGGTGGGTTGATGTGGGGGCGCAACTGCGGCTGGTGGCGTCCCCGCTGGACATTGCTGATGCCATGCGCACGCGCCTGTTGGCGGCGCCTGCAGAGGCTTCGGAGAACGAGGAGGGCGACGGATGGCCCGAGGCCCCTGCCGCAGGCCCGGGACGGGCGTGGATCTTCACGTCGGCGACCCTGGGAGATGACGATCGGCTGAGCTGGTTCACCGAGCGGGCCGGGCTGCAGGAGGCCGAAATCCTGCGCGTGACCAGCCCCTTTGACTATCCCGCCCAGGCCGCGCTGTATGTGCCCCGCCAGCTGCCTGCGCCAGCCGACCCTGCGCACAGCCCGGCGCTGGCGCAATGGGTGGGCGATGCTGCCGAGCGGCTGGGGGGGCGCACCCTGGTGCTCACCACCACCTTGAAGGCTTTGCGCACCGTGGGCGAAGCCCTCCAGAAGCGGTTTGCATCGTCAGGCGCCCTGGAGGTGCTGGTGCAGGGCGAATGGCCCAAGCGCAGGCTGATGGAGCGTTTTCGGGAGGGGGCCGGGCATGGTCAGCCGGGGTGTGTGCTGGTGGCGTCTGCCACCTTCTGGGAAGGGTTTGACGTGCCCGGGGATGCGCTGCAGCTCGTGGTCATCGACAAGCTGCCTTTCCCGCCACCCGGCGACCCATTGGTCGAAGCGCGCACCCAGCGCATTGAAAAGACCGGGGGGAAAGCCTTCAAGGCCTATGCATTGCCGGAAGCGGCCGTGGCGCTCAAGCAGGGGGCCGGGCGCCTGATCCGGCGAGAGTCGGACCGGGGCATTCTGGTGGTGGGGGACACCCGCCTTGTCACCATGGGCTACGGCAAGCGCCTGCTGGCTGCATTGCCGCCCATGCGGCGGCTGGAATCTGAAGAGGCTTTTGGCGAAGCCCTTCAGGCGTTGCTTACCAGACCTTCCACCACGGATCCGACTTGCCCTTGAAGCCGCCGCTCAGGTAGGGGCTCTGGGGGTAGGACTTGTCCATGACGCGGCGCGCATCGTCGCGCAGCTGGGTCATGCCCAGGGCGTCATAGGACTGGATGAGGATGTACAGCGCTTCTTCCAGCGCTGGCACGCCCTGGTAGTCGGCCACGGCCACCTGGGCGCGGCTGATAGCGGCCACATAGGCACCACGCTGGAAGTAATAGCGGGCCACATGCACTTCGTACTGCGCGAGCGAGTTGACGATGTAGGTCATGCGCTGGCGCGAGTCCTGCGCGTAGCGCGAGTCAGGGAAGCGGGTGACCAGTTCGCTGAAGGCCTCGAACGAGTCCTTGGCGGCTTTCTGGTCGCGCTCGGACAGGTCCTGGCGGGAGATGAACGAGAACAGCCCCAGGTTGTCGTTGAAGTTCACCAGGCCCTTGAGGTACAGCGCGTAGTCGAGCGCAGGGCTGGCGGGGTGCAGCTTCATGAAGCGGTCCAGCGTGGCGATGGCCTGGGCTTTTTCGCCAGCCTTGTAGTGCGCGTAGGCCTTGTCGATCTGGGCCTGCTGGGCCAGAGGCGTGCCTGCGGCACGGCCTTCGAGCTTTTCGAGCAGGGGAACCGCCTTGTCATAGGCGCCGCTGCTCATTTCGTCCTTGGCTTCCGAGTGGATGCGGTTGGGGCTCCAGCCAGCCGTTTTGTCTTCGGTGGTGCTGGAGCAGCCTGCCAGCAGACCAGCAAGCAGCAGGGCGGAAACGAGGGGCAGAGGGGCACGCAGCATCGCAAGCAGCTTTCAGCAAATGAGGGAACAGGTGCACACAAGGCTTTGTGCGGCCGGGGCGAACGTTGCGCTTCCGGCCCAAGGCCCACGGGCATCTTGAACAGACAAGGCATTGTACTGGTGGCTGTAATCGCCCAGCGGCGCCGTGAGCCCGGCTTTCGGCCAGGCGGGTGCGGGGCTTTCTACAATGGCTCCATGTTTGTTCACTTGCGCCTGCACACCGAATTTTCCGTCGTGGACGGTACCAATCGAATCGATGAGGTGGCCAAGGCGGCCGCCAAGGACGGCCAGCCAGCCTTGGCCATCACCGATCTCAACAACCTTTTTGGCGCGATCAAGTTCTACAAGGAAGCCCGTGGCAAGGGCGTCAAGCCCATCCTGGGGGCTGAAATTTTCCTGGAAGGCGAAGCAGGGGCCGCACCATCGCGCATGATCGTGCTGGTGCAAAGCCGTCAGGGCTACCTCAACCTGTCGGAGTTGCTGGCCCGTGCCTGGACGCGCAACGTGGTCAAGAACCTGGCGCTGTGTACCTGGGCCTGGCTGGAGGAGTTGTCCGAGGGGCTGATTGCGCTTTCGGGTGCCCAGGCGGGCCCAGTGGGGCAGGCCCTGCTCAAGGGCGATGAGTCCGGCGCGGCCGACCTCGCACTGCGCCTGGCAGGGGTTTTTCCGCACCGCTTTTACATGGAGTTGCAGCGCGCCGGCCGCGTTGACGATGAAAGCCATGTCGCGGCTGCAGCCCAGCTGGCGGCGCGCCTGAACCTGCCGGTGGTGGCCACACACCCGGTGCAATTTGCCACGGCAGACGACTACGAAGCCCATGAGGCCCGCATCTGCATTGCTGAAGGCGAAATCCTGGCCAATCCGCGCCGGGTGCGCAAGTTCACCCGCGACCAGTATTTCAAGTCATCGGCCGAGATGCAGGCGCTGTTCGCCGATGTGCCCTCGGCCCTGGCGAACACGGTGGAAATCGCCCAGCGCTGCAACCTCACGCTGGTGCTGGGCAAGCCGCAACTCCCGGACTTCCCCACGCCCAATGGAATACCCATCGATGAGCATTTCCGCAATGCTTCCTTCGCAGGGCTGGAGGAGCGCCTCAAGTTGCTCTTCCCCAAAGAGACCGATCGCGACCAGCAGCGCCCGCGTTATGTGGAGCGGCTGGAGTTCGAGATCGGCACCATCCTCAAGATGGGCTTCCCGGGCTACTTCCTGATCGTGGGCGACTTTATCCAGTGGGCCAAGGAAAATGGCTGCCCCGTGGGGCCGGGTCGGGGCTCGGGTGCAGGCTCACTCGTAGCCTATGCGCTCAAGATCACCGATCTGGACCCACTCGAATACAACCTGCTGTTCGAGCGTTTCCTGAACCCTGAGCGGGTCTCGATGCCCGACTTCGACATCGACTTCTGCCAGGGCAACCGCGACCGCGTGATCGACTACGTGAAGGAGAAGTACGGCAAGAACGCTGTGAGCCAGATTGCCACCTTCGGGACGATGGCGGCCAAGGCGGCCATCCGCGATGTGGGCCGTGTCATGGACATGAGCTACACCTTCTGCGACGGCATCTCCAAGCTGGTGCCGGGCAAACCGGGCATGTCGTACACCTTGCAGTACCCGCCCGAGGTGAAGAAAGAGGGCGACAAGAACAACTACGCGCTGGAGCTGGAGCCCATGCTCTACGAGCGCGTGCGCAAGGAAGAAGACGTCAAGACCGTCATCGAGATGGCGCAAAAGCTAGAAGGCATGACGCGCAACATCGGCATGCACGCCGGGGGCGTGCTGATCGCGCCGGGCAAGCTCACCGACTTCTGCCCGCTGTATCAGCAGCCGGGCAGCGAATCGGCCGTGAGCCAATACGACAAGGACGACGTGGAGGCTATTGGCCTCGTGAAGTTCGACTTCTTGGGCTTGGCCACGCTCACCATCCTGGAGATCGCGCGCGAGTTCATCATGAAGCGCCACAAGGGCCAGGAGAACTTTGCGTTCGAGGCCATTCCGCTGGATGACGGCCCTACGTACCGGCTGTTCTCCGAGGGCAAGACCGAGGCCGTGTTCCAGTTTGAAAGCCGGGGCATGCAGGGCATGCTCAAGGAGGCCAAACCTAGCCGCCTTGAAGACCTGATCGCTCTGAACGCGCTCTACCGTCCAGGCCCCATGGACCTGATCCCCACCTTCGTGAACCGCAAGCACGGCAAGGAACCTGTGGAGTACCCACACCCGCTGGTCGAGCCCGTGCTGTCGGAGACCTACGGGATCATGGTGTACCAGGAGCAGGTGATGCAGACCGCTCAGGTGCTGGGCGGCTACAGCCTGGGCGGTGCCGACATGCTGCGCCGGGCCATGGGCAAGAAAAAGGCCGAGGAGATGGCCGAGCACCGCGAGATCTTCCGCAAGGGGGCGGCCGAGAAAGGCATCAACCAGGAGAAGGCCGACGAAGTGTTCGACCTGATGGAGAAGTTCGCGGGCTACGGCTTCAACAAGTCGCACGCCGCCGCTTACTCCCTGCTGGCGTACCACACCGGCTGGCTCAAGGTGCATTTCACCGCTGAGTTCTTCTGCGCCAACATGACCGTGGAAATGGACGACACCGACAAGCTCAAGGTGTTGTACGAGGACGCGGTCAAGCACTTCGGCATGACCTTCGAACCCCCGGACGTGAACCGGGGCAAGTACCGGTTCGAGCCGGTCACGGACAAGATCATCCGCTATGGCCTCGGCGCCGTTAAAGGCACGGGCCAGCAGGCCATCGAAGCCATGGTGGCGGCGCGCGAAGGGCGGGGCGAGGGCCCCAACGGCTCCACCACCGGCCCCTTCAAGAGCCTGTTCGATTTCTGCCTGCGCGTGGACAAGGCGCGCATGAACAAACGCACTGTGGAAGCGCTGATCAAGGCGGGTGCGTTCGATTCGATCAACATGAACCGCGCCGCGATGGTGGCATCCATCGACCGGGCTTTTGACTTTGCAGCAGCCACGCTGGCCAATGTGAACCAGGGTGGATTGTTCGACATGATGGGCGACGATGCCCATGGCTCCAGCACCCAGGAGCCGGATCTGGTGGAAGCACTCCCCTGGGGCATCAAGGAGCGGCTCACGCTGGAAAAAACGGCGGTGGGCTTTTATCTCTCCGGCCATCTTTTTGACGAGGTGGCCACCGAGGTGCGCCGCTTTGTGCGCACCCAGATCGATGAACTGCTCGACAGCCGCGAACCCCAGGTGCTAGCCGGGATCATCAGCGACTTTCGGGTGATCAATGGACAGCGGGGCAAGCTGGCCTTGTTCAAGCTGGATGACAAGTCCGCCGTCATCGAAGCATCGGCCGACGAGGCCTTGATCAACACCTACCGCAACCAGCTCAAGGAAGACGAGTTCGTGGTGATGATGGGGCGCCTGCAACTGGACCACTTCAGCGGTGGCCTGCGCGTGAAGGTGCAGCAGGTGTGGGATCTGGCGGGCGCACGCTGCCGGTTTGGCAAGTACCTGCATGTGGCGGTGGGCGACAAGTTGCCCGATGTCCCGCGACTGGTGCAGGAGTTTCCGGCCCGGCGCGAGGAAAGTGCCGAGGGCGAAGTCGCCGTGCATGGCCTGCGGGTGCGCATGGGGGTGCGCTGCAAGGCCGAGGACGCGGCGGCAGTGGCCGAGCTGCAACTGGGCGAAAACGCACGGTTTTTCCCGTCGGATGCAGCCTTGGCGGCATGGACTGCGCAGGCGGGCCCGGGGGCGGCGAGCGTGGTGTACGAATAACGCGGGGGGAGTGGCTGCCTCTGTGGCAGCCATGGCTTGAAAAATACCGGGTCAACTCCCAACTTCTTCTGCGGCAGCCCCCTGCGCGGGTCGCTAGAATGATTTTCATGGCAACAAAACCACCCTCACCCCCCACCGCGCCGCCCGTCACACGGCCTGCGCGGGATGATGGCGGTTCGGTCGTGCTCGAAAGGCGCACCCAGAAGACCCAGCCGCCCCAGATGTACCAGGTGGTCATGCTCAATGACGACTACACCCCCATGGAGTTCGTCATCGTGGTCCTGCAGGAGTTCTTCAGCAAGGACCGTGAGCAAGCCACCCAGATCATGTTGAAAATCCATCTGGATGGCAAAGGCGTCTGCGGGGTGTATTCCCGCGACGTCGCCGCTACCAAGGTGGAACAAGTGCTTGACGCCGCCCTCAAGGCGGGCCACCCACTGCAATGTGTCAGTGAACCTGTTGAATAACAGGTCTTTTGTCCCGATCTAAAGTTATCCCTTCCACGCAAGCACAAAGGAGTTCACATGATTGCCCAGGAACTGGAAGTCAGCTTGCACATGGCCTTTGTTGAGGCCCGCCAGCAGCGCCACGAGTTCATCACCGTGGAGCATCTGTTGCTTGCATTGCTCGATAACCCCAGCGCAGCGGAAGTGCTGCGCGCATGTTCGGCCAACATCGATGATCTGCGTTCATCGCTGTCGAACTTCATCAAAGACAACACCCCCCAGGTCGCCGGGACCGATGAGGTGGACACACAACCCACGCTGGGCTTCCAGCGCGTGATCCAGCGCGCCATCATGCACGTGCAGTCCACGGGCAATGGCAAGAAAGAGGTGACGGGTGCCAACGTGCTCGTGGCCATCTTCGGCGAGAAGGACTCGCACGCTGTGTACTACCTGCACCAGCAGGGCGTGACGCGCCTGGACGTGGTCAACTTCATTGCCCACGGCATCAAGAAGGGCGAGCCGCCAGAACCCGCCAAGGCTGAGAACCAGGCTGAGGGCGAAGAAGGCGGTGGTGGTGAGCGCAGCGAAAAGGCCTCGCCCCTGGAGCAGTTCACCCAGAACCTGAACCTGGCGGCCAAGGACGGCAAGATCGACCCGCTGATCGGCCGCCACTACGAGGTCGAGCGCACCATCCAGATCCTCTGCCGCCGCCGCAAGAACAACCCGCTGCTGGTGGGCGAGGCTGGCGTGGGCAAGACGGCGATTGCCGAGGGCCTGGCCTGGCGCATCACGCAGAACGACGTGCCCGAGATCCTGGCCGAGGCCACGGTGTATTCGCTCGACATGGGCGCGCTGCTGGCGGGTACCAAGTACCGGGGGGATTTCGAGCAGCGCCTCAAGGGCGTGCTCAAGTCGCTCAAGGACAAGCCCAATGCCATCCTGTTCATCGATGAGATCCACACCCTGATCGGTGCGGGCGCAGCCTCGGGCGGCACGCTGGATGCGTCCAACCTGCTCAAGCCGGCGCTCTCCAGCGGCCAGCTCAAGTGCATCGGCGCGACCACCTTCACGGAATACCGTGGCATCTTCGAAAAGGATGCAGCCTTGTCCCGCCGCTTCCAGAAGGTGGACGTGGTTGAGCCCAGCGTGGCCGAGACCATCGACATCCTCAAGGGCCTCAAGAGCCGCTTTGAAGAGCACCACAGCGTGAAGTACGCCGCTGCGGCCCTGCAGGCTGCGGCTGAGTTGAGCGCCAAGTACATCAACGACCGCCACCTGCCCGACAAGGCCATCGACGTGATCGACGAGGCCGGTGCGGCCCAGCGCATCTTGGTGCCCAGCAAGCGCAAGAAGACCATCGGCAAGGCCGAGATCGAAGAGATCGTGGCCAAGATCGCGCGCATCCCGCCCGCCAATGTCAGCAACGACGACCGCAGCAAGCTGCAGACGCTGGAGCGTGACCTCAAGAGCGTGGTGTTCGGCCAGGACAAGGCGCTCGAAGTGCTCGCTTCTTCCGTGAAGATGGCGCGCTCTGGCCTGGGCAAGGGCGACAAGCCGATTGGCTCCTTCCTGTTCAGCGGCCCCACGGGCGTGGGCAAGACCGAAGCGGCCAAGCAGCTCGCCTACATCATGGGCATTGAGCTGATCCGCTTCGACATGTCGGAGTACATGGAGCGCCACGCCGTGAGCCGCCTGATCGGCGCGCCCCCCGGCTATGTGGGGTTTGACCAGGGTGGCCTGCTGACCGAAGCCATCACGAAGAAGCCGCACGCGGTGCTGCTGCTCGACGAGATCGAGAAGGCGCACCCGGATATTTTCAACGTGCTGCTGCAGGTCATGGACCATGGCACGCTGACGGACAACAACGGCCGCAAGGCCGACTTCCGCAACGTGCTCATCATCATGACCACGAATGCCGGCGCCGAGACCATGAACAAGGCGACTATTGGCTTCACCAACCCGCGCCAGGCGGGCGACGAGATGGGCGACATCAAGCGCCTGTTCACGCCCGAATTCCGCAACCGGCTGGATGCCATCGTCAACTTCAAGGCCCTGGACGAGCAGATCATCCTGCGCGTGGTGGACAAGTTCCTGCTGCAGCTGGAAACGCAACTGGCCGAGAAGAAGGTGGAGGTCACCTTCACCGACACGCTGCGCAAGCACCTGGCCAAGAAGGGCTTCGATCCGCTCATGGGCGCACGCCCGATGCAGCGCCTGATCCAAGACACCATCCGCCGCGCGTTGGCCGACGAGCTGCTGTTTGGCCGCCTGACCGAAGGTGGGCGCCTGACGGTGGACATCGAGATGAAGACCGACGACAAGGGCGTGGAAACGCCCGAGGTGTTGCTCGACATCCAGCCGCTGCCCAAGAAGGAGCGTTCTGCCAAGTCGGAGCCTGCCGAGCCAGAAGAGGCCACGGCAGACTGACCCCGGGGGGCACCGCTGGTGGGGCGCCTTTCGGGGCGCCGCCTGACAAGCAAAAAACCCACGGTGAATGCCGTGGGTTTTTTTGTTTCTTGGCCCGCGCAGGCGGACCTTGGGTCTTTCCATCCTGCTGGGCCCCATAGAGCCCAATGCAAGGCACTTCAAACCGCGTCTCTATCCCGAGGGCCCGGTTGGGTGCTCCAGACCCGTCGATCAGCGCAGCATCAAGGGGTTTGCAGCCGCTGCAACAGCTCCACCGTTGGATAGCCGTCTGCCGCCATGCCCAAGCTGCGCTGATAGCCGCGCAGCCCGGCGCGCGTGGCAGGGCCCATCACACCGTCGGGCGTGCCCGCTGCAAAACCTTTGCGGTTCAGCGCCTCCTGCAGCGCCTGCATCTGCGTGCGGGACAAGGGCTCCAGGTCGCGCGGCCAGGCGCCGATGACAGGGGCGCCGCCGCCAATCTGGCGTGACAGCAAGGCCACTGCCAGCGCGTAGTTCACCGAGTTGTTGTAGCGCAGGATGGCCCGGAAGTTCGCTCCCACCACAAAGGCCGGGCCGCGCGCGCCCGCCGGTGCGGTGATGGAGGCCGCGCCCAGGGCTGGCAGTGGCTGGCCGTCGGCCGAGCGCACGCCTTCTGCCTCCCACTGCGCTGTGGTCTGCCGCACGGCGGGGTCGGCCCGGGCGTGGTCGAAGTGGGGCAGCAGTACTACTTCGGCGCCCCAGGTCTCGCTGGCCTGCCAGCCAGAGCGTGCAAGGAAGTGCGCGGTAGAGGTCAGCACATCGGGGATGCTGCCCCAGATGTCGCGCCGCCCGTCACCATCGGCATCCACGGCGTAGGCCAGAAACACCGAGGGCAAAAACTGCGTGTGCCCCATGGCGCCCGCCCACGAGCCCAGCATGCGTTCGGCTGCAATGTCGCCCCGGTCCACGATGCGCAGCGCCGCCAGCAGCTCGCCCTGGGCCCAGGCGCGGCGGCGCCCTTCGTAGGCCAGGGTGGCCAGCGCGTCCACGGTGCGGAAGCTGCCAAAGTTGCTGCCGTAGTTGCTCTCCATGCCCCAGATGGCGGTGACCACTGTGGCAGGCACGCCGTAGCGCGCGGCAGCGGCCTCCAGCGTGGGGCCGTGTTCGGCCAGCTTGGCCTGGCCCTGGGCTACGCGCTGGGCCGATACCGCGCTGTCGAGGTAAGCCCAGGGCGTGCGCGAGAACTCGGGCTGGGCCCGGTCCAGCTCCACCACACGCGGCTGCCACTGCGCCTGGCCCAGCACATCGCGCACCGTGTTCGGCTGGATGCCCGCCGCCAGGGCCTGGGCCGCAAACTCGATGCGCCAGGCTGCAAAACCTGCGGTGTGGTCATTGGAATCGGTCACCGATGGGGCCGCGCCTGTGGGCGCAGGGGCCGACGCAGGCACTGGATGGGGGGGCGCGGAAGGTGTGGGGGAGGGCGCGGGGACTGCAGAACAACCCGCCAGCGCCAGGCCCGCGAGCCAGACCGCCAGCGGCGTGGACCCTGCAGGCAGCGGGCGGTGGGGCGAGGCGATGGTGGGGCGGGAGTTGGTGTTGGAGTTGGGGAGGGGGCAATGCATGGCGCCATTGTCCCGCGCGGCCACGCTGCGGCCGGGCCGCAGGTGTATCACCTAGTGAACGCCATGCAGCCACGGGTTATGATTTGCTATTATTTGTATAGCTATAAAGGCATGATGGACAGGCGGTAGGGGCCTAAAAAGCCTGCAAATCCGGTTACAGTTGCGCCTCCACCCCGCCGACATCCCCGTCCCGCCCCTGTTTGCTGACCGACCATGGCTGCCCACACCTTCCTCTGGCACGACTACGAAACCTTCGGGGCCAACACGCGCCGCGACCGCCCCGCGCAGTTCGCCGCCATCCGCACCGATGCCGACCTCAACGAGATCGGCGAGCCGCTGATGATCTACTGCCAGCCGGCCAACGACTACCTGCCCGACCCTGAGGCCTGCCTCATCACCGGCATCACCCCCCAGCTCTGCCTGGAAAAAGGCCTGCCCGAGCGCGAGTTTGCCAACCGCATCGAGGCCGAGTTTGCGCAGCCCGGCACCATCGGCGTGGGCTACAACACCATCCGGTTTGATGACGAGATCACGCGCTTCATGTTCTGGCGCAACCTCATCGACCCCTATGCGCGCGAATGGCAGAACCAGTGCGGCCGATGGGATCTGCTGGATGTGGTGCGCATGACCTATGCGCTGCGGCCCGATGGCATCACCTGGCCCAAGAAGGAAGACGGCGCGCCCAGCTTCAAGCTCGAACACCTCTCCAAAGCCAACGGCCTGCTGCACGAAGCCGCGCACGATGCGCTGTCGGATGTGCGCGCCACCATTGCGCTCGCGCGCCTCATCCGCCAGCACAACACCAAGCTGTTCGACTTTGCGCTGGCGCTGCACAAAAAAGACCGCGTGGCCGCTGAGCTGCGTCTGCCCGCCACGGCCATCACGGCGCGGCCGTTTCTGCATGTGTCGGGCATGTTCCCGGTGGAGCGTGGTTGCCTGGGCGTGATGTGGCCGCTGGCCAGCCACCCCACCAACAAGAACGAGCTGATCGCCTGGGACCTGGCCCACGACCCGCGCGAACTGGCCGCGCTGAATGTGGAGGACATCCGCTTGCGCATGTTCACCCGCTCGGCCGACCTGCCCGAGGGCGTCACACGCCTGCCCATCAAGACCATCCACCTCAACAAATCGCCCATGGTGGTGGGCAATGTGAACACCCTCACGCCCGCGCTGGCGCAGCGCTGGGGCATTGACCTGGCCCAGGCAGCAGCGCATGCCGAAGTGGCGCGCAGCCTGCCCGACATGAGCGGCATCTGGCCCGCCGTGTTTGCCCGGCCTGCCGAGCCCGCCCCCGACGTGGACCAGGACCTGTATGGCGGCTTTGTGGGGAACAACGATCGCCGCTATCTGAACGACCTGCGCAGCATGTCCGGCGCCAAGCTGGCCACCGCCCGCACGGGCTTTGACGACCCGCGCCTGACCGAGCTGGTCTGGCGCTACCGGGCGCGCAATTTTCCGCAGACCCTCACGCCTGAGGAGCAAGAGCGCTGGGAGGCCCACCGCGCCGCCTGCCTGTTCGACGGGCAGGGCGGGGCGCGCACGGTGGAGCAGCTGTTCACCGAAATCGATACCTTGTCAGAGACCGCAGACGACGACCGCACGCAGGACATCCTGGGGGCCTTGTACGATTACGCCGAGCACATCGCACCGGAGCGGTAGCTCCCCCTGAGGCGCTGGCGCGCCTTCCCCCAGAGGGGGACGCACCCCGGTGGCCTGGCAAAGCCAGCTCCACGGGGGCGCTGGCGTAGAGATCGCGCCAGTGTTCGTCGTCCCGCCTTGCACGTAGACCAGTAGAAACAGAGCAGCCGCAGATTTTTATGACGACACCGCAAAACCGCAGCTTCACCACCCAGATCGTGCACGCCGACCGCCTGGGCGGCGCAGAGCAGGGCGCCATCCACCAGCCCATCCACACCTCGGTGCAATACGGCTACGAGAAGGTCGAAGACCTGATCGCCGTTTTCCAGGGCACGGCCAAGGGCGGCTTCAACTACGCGCGCCAGGGCACGCCCACCACGGCGGCGCTGGAGGCCAAGATCACGCAGATGGAGCGCGGCCACGGCACCATCGTTTTCTCCACCGGCATGGCGGGCATCTGCGCTGTGTTCCTCACACTGCTCAAGGCGGGCGACCACCTGGTGGCCAGCCAGTTCGTGTTTGGCAACACCAACAGCGTGCTGGGCACGCTGGCCGACCTGGGCATTGAAGTGACCACCGTGGATGTGACCGACGCGGCCCACGTGGCCGCCGCGCTGCGCCCCAACACCCGCATGGTGTTTGTCGAAACCATCGCCAACCCCGGCACCCAAGTCCCCGACCTGGAAGGCATTGGTGCGCTGTGCCAGCAGCACGGCCTGCTGTACGTGGTGGACAACACCGTGGCCTCGCCCTACCTGTTCCGCGCAGCCACGGTGGGCGCGGGGCTGGTGGTCAACTCCCTCACCAAAAGCATCGGCGGCCTGGGCGACGCGCTGGGTGGGTCCATCACCGACACGGGCCTGTACGACTGGTCGGGCTACCCCAACATCTTTGCCGCCTACCGCAAGGGCGACCCCAAGGGCTGGGGCCTGCAGCAGCTGCGCAAAAAGGGCCTGCGCGACATGGGCGGCACGCTGTCGTCCCACGCCGCCCACCAGCTGGCCCTGGGCGCCGAAACCCTGGCCTTGCGCATGGACCGCACCAGCGCCACGGCCCTGGCGCTGGCCCAGTGGCTGGAGGCCCACCCGGCCATCGCGCGCGTGCACTACCCACTGCTGCCCTCGCACCCGCAGCACGCATTTGCCAAAAAGCACCTCAAGGCAGGCTCGTGGCTGCTGTCGTTCGAGCTGCGCAACCCCGACCAGTGCCTGCCCGTGTGCAACCGCCTGCAGCTGCCCATCAAGGCCACAGGCCTGGCTGACACCCGCACGCTCATCATCCCGGTGGCGCACACCATCTTCTGGGAGGCCGGCCCCGCCGTGCGCGCCACCATGGGCATTGCCGACAGCATGATCCGCCTGTCGGTCGGCCTGGAAGAGGTGGAAGACCTGCTTGCCGACTTTGAGCAGGCCCTTGCCGGGGCCTGACCGCGCCCGGCCTCGTTTCACCGTGCGTGCCATCCCATGAAACCGTTCACGCTGAGCTTGTCGAATCGCCGCGCAAGGTGCACGCAGGCCCGGCCCGAACGGCTTGTGCCTGCTGCGCGCAAATAGGCACACTAGGCATCCACCGCCCACCCACGCCGGGAGCCCCGCCATGGCCACAGCCACCTCTGCACCGCCCGCCAACATCGGCAAATACCGCATCGAGCGCGAACTGGGGCGGGGCGCCAGCGGCATTGTGTATTTGGGGCTGGACGGCTTCCGGGGCCGCAAGGTGGCCATCAAGCAAACCCACTCACACCTGCTCAAGGTGCCCGAGCAGGCCGAGCGCTACCGCAAGCTGCTGCGCAACGAGGCCGCGCTGTCGGGCCGCCTGCGCCACCCCAACATCGTGCGCCTGCTGGATGCAGACGAGGAAGCGCTGCCGCCCTACCTGGTGCTCGAATACGTGGACGGCCAGCCGCTGTCCGACTTTGCAACGCCTGATGCGCTGTTGCCCGTGCCCCAGGTGCTCGACATCGCATTCAAGTGCTGCAACGCCCTGGACTACGCCTGCCGCGAAGGCCTGGTGCACCGCGACATCAAGCCCGCCAACCTCATGCTGGCGCGCGATGGGGATGTGAAGCTGACCGACTTTGGTGCCGCGCTGTCATTGCGCAGCGATGCCACGCAGCTGTCGGGCCTGGTGGGCTCGCCGTCGTACATGTCGCCCGAACAGGTGCGCGAGCAGGACCTCACCCACCACAGCGACATGTTCTCGCTGGCCGTGGTGGTGTACGAGCTGCTCACCGGCCGCCGCCCGTTTGATGGCGACACCGATTTCGCCACCCTCTACAAGATCAGCAACGACGCCCCCACGCCCCCCAGCCTGCTGCGCGCGTCGCTGCCCCCGCATGTGGACGAAGTCCTGCTGCGCGCCCTGGCCAAGCAGCCCTCTGATCGTTTTGCCACCTGGCCCGACTTTGCCCAGGCCCTGCTCGCCGCCCACCGGGGCCTGCCGCGCCAGCGCTCGCAAGACACCGAGGCTGAACGTTTTGCCCGCCTGCGCGCGCTGCCATTTTTTGCCGATTTTCACGACGTCGCCCTGTGGGAGCTGATGCGCCTGGGCAGCTGGCGCCGCCTGGAGCAGGGCACCGTGCTCATGCGCGAGAACACGCCAGGCGACTCGTTCTGCATCCTCATCGAAGGCCAGGTCGCCATTAGCCGCCAGGGCTGGAACCTCAGCACCCTGGGCCCCGGCGTCACCCTGGGCGAGATGACCTACCTGCGCCCCGACAACAAGATGCGCACCGCCACCGCAGTGGCCGAAACCGAGGTGCTGGTCCTCAAGGTGCGCAACCCTGCCCTGCGCGAGGCGTCGGAAGATCTGCAGTCACGCTTTGACAAGGCCTTTATCAAGCTGCTGGTGGGGCGGCTGATTGCGACCAATGAGCAACTGGCGGAGTGGGAGCTGGTGGCTGCGCCGGGTGGGGGGATGCAGGAAGGGGTGGGGGATTGAGAGCCAGCTTTCAGAAGTGATTGGATGCTCGGGTTGCCCATAACGGGCCCCTGCTCTCACTCTGCCGCCTTGGGCGCGCTAAGGCTTTTGCTATAGAAGCCCGATTGATCAAAGCAGCAGACGCGTTTCTCGCCCGCCGCCAGCTTGTCGCAGGCAGTTTCCACTCGACTTTTGCGAGTTCTTGCCTGCTTCGCGGATTCAATCCAGTGAATCCAATCAACACGGGCAATGGTTGTCGTGGCATCCCAAACCGCCCTAGCTTTCGGGGAGGCAGAAAGAGCTTGCTGAAAATCCGGGGGCAGCGTTGGCTCTGGCTCGTTTGCCATGGCAGCAAGCTCTAACGTAACCGTGTCGCCGATTTCTGCACCTGAGACTTCGCGCAAGGCTTCATCAACCTTCAACCAGTGGCTCAGTTGACCATCCGGCTCAAGCGTTGCCTGAAAAGAATGACCGTTAATGGTCCCTTCCACGCTCGTTCGCCCACGTCGGGGTAGTGTTTCACTTGCGGACTTTGGCAAAACCAGAAACGCCCACGAATGCTCGTCACTTAAAGTGATTGGGCGGAGCAGTTTGGCTGTGAATTGTGAGCTGTCTGTAGCTTGGCTCATAGAGTCCACCAATAAGACTGACGTTTGACATGAGTGGCGGCGCCAAGCTTGCCGGGTAACGTCCTTGCGATGGGAGAATTAGGCATCGCACTCATTCTCCAGCCCCCGTGATTTTCGGTAGCTTTATTTCGGGGGAAAGGGATTTCTGCCAGTCTCGAAGATCCCATGCGAACCAAAACATCGGCACTGCATATAAGAACGCTAGCCCTATGTCTGGCGCGCCTCCAAACATGCGAGGCATTGGTGACCAAAGTTGAATACCTACGAAGTATTGAATGCCGGCCAGCGCCTGCCCAAAGAGCATTCTCTGTCTAGGACTTCCAAGAGTAGCTATCGACGGGTAGGTGAGCACGACAGCAACGTGTTCCGTTGACGAGAGATATGCGCAGAGGTCACGCACCTGCCTCAGCATTACGCAGCCTACGACTCCAACAACAAAGATTGCGACGGCGCATGTCCATCGTGCTGAGTTAACTGGTACGTTCACATCCGTAAAAGGGAGTCTTAGCTGTGCACCATTGCTAGCCGTGGGCAAGTAGGCAGCGATCAAGCACAAGACCAACCAGACACCAAGCAGTCTGTGCAGCAAATCCAAGCACCGAATTGCGTTTTCACGTATTGAGGAGTTCACATCAGTCATTCGACACGCCTAAAGTAATTTAGATCGAAAAACCTGTAAGACAAACTGGACCATGCGGGATATTTTGGACACTGATTTCTTCTGGAATTGGCTTGTGGCCAGGGTTGCCAGCCGTTTCTCGGTTCATATATCCAGGTGTAAAAATGCCGGAAAACCCGGCAAGGGTTGATCGCGCAAACTATAGCTTGCGAGTGGGTAGGGCCTGAGCCCTTCATGAGCCAACTTTCATGTAGCGAGCAAGCTGGGCGGTGAGCCTACGTGGGCTTCCCAGTCCCCGAGTGCGCACGTCCATCCCCGCTGTACATCGCAAATGCAAATGGTTATCATTTGATTGCCTGAGTACGTTACACCCCGTCCACCGCAAAAGGCTCCTCCAGGAGTTTTGCGATGGACCTGATGGGCACCCCCACCCACCCCCACACCCTTAACTGCGCCGCGACCACCGCCGGTCTGCCGCCAGTCCCCGCCACCTTGCACCAATGGGAGCGCGCCATGCAGCGCGCCCGCGCCGCCGGGCACATGGGCCAGATGGCCATGGCGCTGGCGTTTGAGCAGCAGGCGCTGGCGCTGGCATTGCGCCTGGTGCAGCAAACGCCCCCGGCGGGGCGCGAGGACGATTGCATTGCGGCCCTGGTGGTGTCGCACCTGAACCTGGCCGAATTGCAGGTGCAGGCGGCCGCGCCCGATGCGGCGGCGCGTTTGCTGAGCCGGGCCCACGGGCTACTGCAGAGCCTGGTGGCGGATGGCCGGTGTGGCACCGCCCTGCGCCAGGCGGCGTGGCGGCATGGCCGCGAAACCCATGCTGCCTTGCTCGCCCATGTGCGCAGCCATGGCGCCCATCCCGCCATTGCCCAGGCCCTTGCCGGGGGCGGGCCTGCGGGCCCGCCGTCCTGACGGCCACCCGCACAACCCACCGTTTGGGCCCATTGGCTGCGTGGGTTTTTTCTTCCCGCACCGGTCCTGCGGCCCGCACCGGATGGCCCTTTCTCCCAACCTGATCGAAAACAACCATGCCTTACACCCTGCCTGCCTTGCCCTATGCCTACGACGCGCTGGAGCCGCACATCGACGCACGCACGATGGAGATCCACCATGCCAAACACCACCAGGCCTACATCAACAACCTGAACGCCGCGCTGGAGGGCACGCCCCATGCCGATCTGCCCATAGACGAGCTGGTGGCGCGGCTGGTGCTGCTGCCCGAAAACCTGCAGGGCCCTGTGCGCAACAACGGCGGTGGGCATGCCAACCACAGCTTGTTCTGGCGCGTGATGTCGCCCCAGGGCGGCGGGCAGCCCGAAGGCGAGTTGGCGCGCGCTATCGACACCGACCTGGGCGGCTTTGCCGCGTTCAAGGATACGTTCACCAAGGCCGCGCTCACGCGGTTTGGCAGCGGCTGGGCCTGGCTGTGTGTGGGCGCGGCGGGCCAGCTGGTGGTGGAGAGCACGGGCAACCAGGACAGCCCGCTGATGGCGGGGGCGATGTCGGGCAACACGCCCCTCCTGGGGCTGGATGTGTGGGAGCACGCCTATTACCTGCAGTACCAGAACCGCCGCCCCGAGTACATCGCGGCCTTCTACAACGTGATTGACTGGGCCGAGGTGGCCCGTCGCTTTGCGCTGGCCCGGGCGTGACGGCTTCGCCCAGCGATTCCTGTCCCTGGACCCACCTTTTGCCCACACCCGGAGCCGACGCCATGCAGATGCCGCCCACTTCGCCCGACACCGTTCTGGAACCCGCTGCGCCCACCACCGTGCCCACCATGCCGCCTGCAGGGCGCGGCGTGGCTTTGCGCGGGCGGCAGTGGCTGGGCCTGGGCATTGTGCTGCTGGGCATCGTGGCCGCTGCGGCCCAGGCGTGGCAGTGGATTGTGGGCCAGCCCGCTGTGGAAGCAGCCTGGTGGGGCGGCCTGGCGGCTGCGCTGGCCACGGCGCTGGGCACTGTGCCGGTGCTGCTGGCGCAAAGGTTGTCCGAGCGCACGCAGGACACGCTGTTTGGCTTTGGCGCAGGCGTGATGCTGGCTGCCTGTTCGTTCTCGCTCATCATCCCGGGCATCCACGCGGCACGCGCGGGTGGGGCCAGCGCCTGGGGGGCCGGGGGCACGGTGGGCGCGGCCATTTTGCTGGGCGCGCTGGTGCTGCTGTGGATGGAGCGCCTGCTGCCGCACGAGCATTTCATCAAGGGCGTGGAGGGCGCCCCGGCGTCGCGCACGCTGCAGCGCACCTGGCTGTTTGTGTTTGCGATTGCGCTGCACAACCTGCCCGAAGGGCTGGCCATTGGCGTGGCGCATGCGGGCGGCGACCCCTTGCGCGCCAACGCGTTGGCTACCGGCATCGCCATCCAGGACGTGCCCGAGGGCCTGGTGGTGGCCATGGCGCTGCTGGCAGCGGGCTACCGGCGCGCGCTGGCGGTGGGGCTGGGCATGGCCTCAGGCCTGGTCGAGCCCCTGGGCGCCGTGCTGGGGGCGGCGGTGGTCAGCGCGTCGGCCAGCCTGCTGCCCTGGGGGCTGGGGTTTGCGGCCGGGGCCATGCTGTTTGTGATCAGCCACGAGATCATCCCCGAGTCGCACCGCAAGGGCCACGAGGCCTGGGCCACGGGCGGGTTGATGTTGGGCTTTGTGCTGATGATGCTGCTGGATACAGCGCTGGGTTGAGCTGTTAGCTATGTATTTAGTAGCTATAAAGGCATAATGGTCGCGCGCAGAAGCCCTTTTTTGCTTGTAATTTTCTGCTTCTACCCGAAGAGCTGGTAGCACACAGCAATGGCGGCCACCACGCCTGCCAGCTCGGCCAGCAGCGCGCAGCCTACTGCGTGCCGGGCGCGCTGGATGCCCACCGCGCCAAAGTACACGGCCAGCACATAGAAGGTGGTCTCGGTGCTGCCCTGGATGGTGGCGGCGGCCAGGGCGGCAAAGCTGTCCACGCCCTGGGTCTGCATGGTTTCAATCAGCATGGCGCGCGCCGCGCTGCCCGAGAACGGCTTGACCAAGGCGGTGGGCAGCGCGTCCACAAACCGGGCGTCGGCGCCCAGCGTGGTCACGCACCAGCGGATGCCGTCGAGCACATAGCCCAGCGCCCCCGAGGCGCGGAACACGCCCACCGCGCACAGCATGGCCACCAGGTAGGGCAGCAGGCCCTTGGCCACGTCAAAGCCTTCGCGGGCGCCGTCTATGAACGCCTCGTACACCGGCACCTTGCGCCATGCGCCCAGCGCCACAAACAGCACGACCAGCGCAAACAGCGTGAGGTTGCCCAGCAGCGACGACAGCGAGGCGAGTGCGGCGGCGCTGAGCGTGGTGAGCAGCGCCATGAACCCGCCCAGCACCAGCGCCACGGGCAGCAGGTAGGCCAGCACCACGGGGCTCCACAGCGGCAGGCGCTGCACCACGGCCACACTCAGCAGTCCCACCAGGGTGGAAGCGGATGTCGCCAGCAGGATGGGCAAAAAGACCAGCGTCGGGTCGGGCGCGCCCTGCTGCATGCGGTACATGAAGATGGTCACAGGCAGCAGCGTGAGCGAGGACGCGTTGAGCACCAGAAACAGGATCTGCGCGTTGGTGGCAGTGTCGGGCTGGGGGTTCAGCTCCTGCAGCGACTTCATCGCTTTCAGGCCCATGGGCGTGGCGGCGTTGTCCAGCCCCAGCGCATTGGCCGCAAAGTTCAGCGTGATCAGCCCCAGCGACGGGTGGCCGCGCGGCACCCCGGGCATGAGCCTGGCAAACAGCGGCGCCAGCCAGCGCGCCAGGGCGTCCACCAGGCCCGCCTTCTCGGCGATGCGCAAAAAGCCCAGCCACAGCGTGAGCGTGCCAAACAGCAGCACCATCACCTCGACCGAGAGCTTGGCCATCTGGAACAGGGCCTGCACCATGGCCGAGAAGATGTCGGCATTGCCGCCCACCAGCCACTGGGCCAGCGCGGCCACCGCCGCCGTCAGGAAGAAGCCGAGCCACAGGGTGTTAAGCATGGGAGGGGGAGCGCTGAGGGGCGGGTGAGGGTGGGCGTGTGGCCGAGGTTACACGCTGCCGAGGGCAGGGCGGGGCCGTTGGCAGCCGGTTTGGCGCCGCCACGACAGCGCCAGGGTTGTGTGCCTGGGGGGATTTTGGGGCGCCGGGTAAACTATAGGGTTTTTGCCGCGCGGGGCGACCCACGGCAAATACCCCCCAACCCACACACAAAGGTAACCCCCATGGGCGCGCAGTGGAAAGCAAAAGGCAAGGCTCTGGTAGCCGATGCCAAGGGCAAGCTGTTTGGCAAGCTGGTCAAGGAAATCACCGTGGCCGCACGCGGCGGCGCCGACCCGGCCAGCAACTCGCGCCTGCGCCTGGTGGTCGAGCAGGCCCGCAAGGCATCGATGCCCAAGGACACGCTGGAGCGCGCCATCAAGAAGGGCTCTGGCACCGGGGCCGACGCCGTGAACTACGAGCGCGTGATCTACGAAGGATATGCACCGCATCAGGTGGCGGTGATGGTGGAATGCCTCACCGACAACGTCAAACGCACGGCGCCTGAGATGCGCGTGCTGTTCCGCAAGGGCCAGTTGGGCACCTCGGGCTCGGTGGCATGGGATTTCGACCACGTCGGCATGATCGAGGCCGAGCCTGCCGTGGCAGGCGCTGACCCTGAAGAAGCCGCCATTGAAGCGGGCGCGCAAGACTGCGAGCCAGGCGATGAAGAGGGCACCACCACCTTTTGGACCGACCCCGCTGAACTGGACCTGGTGAGCCGTGCGCTGCCCGCACACGGTTTCAACGTGCTGTCGGTCAAGCTGGGCTACAAGCCCAAGAACCCGGTCAACCCCGCCAATCTGACGGCCGAGCAGCTCGAAGAGGTGGAGAGCTTCCTGGCTGCCATCGACGGCAACGACGACGTGCAGAACGTGTTTGTGAGCCTGGGCGGCTGATACACGGCCGCAGGCCCCTGCGGCCAGCGCCACCGCTACCGGCTTTCACACCACCAACCTTTCCATGACTGCAGACCACTACGCCGCCCTCGGGCTGGCGGCCAATGCGTCGCTGGCCGAGATCAAGAAGGCCTTTCGCCAGAAGGCCTCGTTCTACCACCCCGACCGCAACGACGCGCCGGACGCTGCACAGCGTTTTGCCCAGGTGCAAAAAGCCTACGAGGTGCTGTCGGATGACGAAGCACGCCAGGCCTACGACGACAACCGCCGCCGCAACCTGCTGGACGACCCGCTGCAGACCGCACAAGAGATCTGGCAGGCCTACAGCGCGCGCATTCTTTCTTCTTCCTCTACGTCTTCTCCTTCCTCTCCCCTGTGAAACTTTCTCCCTACTTTCATGACCTGCGCTCCGCCTACCAGGCCGAGCTGGACGACTTGGTGTCCGACTCCGAAGGCAACGATGTGCTGCGCAAGCGCCTGGCAGAAAAGCGCAACGAAATCGCCTTTCTGGTGCAGATGATGGAGCTGGCCCCCGAGATGGTGGCCGTGGTGTTTCACCGGGGCTTCCGCTTCACCAAGCCCGCTGCGGTCGAGCACCTGCTGGGCCAGCCCGTGGATGCCTTGCCCGACTGGCACAGCCTGACCCACGCCGTGGCGCTGGAGCCCTGGGCGCAAAGCCTGGCGCAGACCGTGCTGCGCGAGCCCGAGGGCGCGCGTTTTCTGGCTGTGGCTGCTGGGCTGGAGTACCTGCAGCAGCACGCCCGCATCGCCCCCGCCGCCGCAGGGCATGGCGACGCCGATACCGAGGACGACGGTGAAGACGCCGTCGAACACGACGACGACTACAACGCCTTGAGCGCCGACGACGCGGTGGACCCGCAAAACAGCCGTACGCGCGAAGAGTCCAGCGCCAACTGGCTGGCCGACGCAGGCTTTGACCGCAAGGAGTGACCGACCATGAGCAGCAGCAACCAACATCTCGCCCTGATCACCAAGACCACCAGCCTGATCGCGGCCGGTGACATCGTGGGCGCCGAGTCGGCCCTGGCCGAGCTGGCCGACACCGACGGCGACGGCGCGCTGATGGTGGTGCTGGACCAGCTCGCGCCCAAGGACATCCTGGCCGTGATGCGCGAGTACGACGACTCCAAGGCGTCCGTGGTCAACATGCTGGTCACGCCCGAGCAGTTTGCGCGCGCCATGGTGCTGGAGAAGCAGTATAAGGACCTCACCCACACCCACCTGCGCAACATGGTCAACGCCGTGGTGTTTCGCGACGATGCCGACCCGGTTGAGTTCCTCACCGCGATTGGCGACCTGGAGGGCGGCGCCGAGGCCCTGGCCAACTACTTTGCCGAGAAGTGGAGCCGCATCGAAGCCTTTGCCCGCACCGGCACGTTCGACGCGGTGGAAGACTATGGCGTGACGCTGACGGACGACGAGCTGCTCGCCTCCGGCTATGTGCAGCCGCGTGTGGACCAGGACGAAGTGGCCGACCGCGACTGGATGCAGATGGCCTGGCTGCTGCGCTACGAATGCCGCGACCTGTTCATCGAAATGCTGCTGGTGCTGCGCGCCAAGGCGCGTGCGTTTGACCTGGGCCTGGAGGAGGGCGACGATGCCCCCGCCGAAGAGGACGACGGCAAGTTCGAGACCAGCGAGACCGACCGGGGCAAGGCCACGCCCGCGGCCCGCGCCTCTGACGAAGAATCCGCGATCTAGAGAACATCCCCCTGTGGCGCTGCGCGCCTTCCCCCTTCTCTCGAATCACTGCGTGATTCGGGAAGGGGGACACCGCCCTTGCTGCGGGGCGGCCCTTGCTCGGCGGTCCTGGCTTGGGCCGCGACAGTTGCAAAGAGCGTGAGCAACGCGATGGAGTACCTGCATGACCTTGCCCCCTACGACTGCTTCTGATTCGCCAACGGGCGCCAATGCCCTGCAACTCCACGACGCGCGTCCTTTCTTTGAAAAGGCGCTGGTGTACGGCGTGCAGCATGGCATCCTGGGTGCAGACCGGCTCGCGGCCATCCACACCGATGCGCCCAAGGGCATGGTGCAGATTGCGCGCTACTTTGGCAGCGAGTTTCTGCGGCCCGAGCTGGAAAAAGCGCGGGACCGCATGGTCAACCTGATCAGCCTGTACCTGTTGGAGACCACAGGCGGCGACCTGGCCGAGGCGGCGGTCTCGCTGCGCGACAACTCCTTCTTGTCGCGCTCCAAGGGCGGCTCGGACATGCTCAAGCGGCTGATCGCCATGCCCGAGAGCAGCAACTTCGGCATGGCCGGGTATGCCGATGCCGAAACCCCGCTGCTGGCCGCCTGGTCGCTGCGCAGCCATGCCGACTACCGCGCCGAGCTGGCACGGCGCAGCCAGATCGCCCAGTCGATTGCGGCTGCCGAGTGGCTGGCCACGCAATATGACCTGGACACCGACGAGCTGGAATCTGCCGGGGCCGACGCCGAGGCCGTGGTCCGCACTGGCCTGCTGATGCAGGCCCTGGCCCCGCAGGCCATGGCGGCGGGCGAATGGCCCAGCGCACCGGCGTTTGAAAAACTGGTGACGGGCCTGCGCAAGAAAAAGTTGCCCGTGCCCACGGCACTGCGCCTGCCGCCAGGGCTGCCCGCAGAGCTGCACGATGCCGTGGCGGCGCACTGCAGCGCCGTGCTGGCCGACCTGCCCAAGCTGCTGCAATCCACCACGCCGCTGCGCACCCTGCTGCGGCCCATGGCGGCGTTTCGTGCGCGCTACTTCCTGCTGGACGACCCGCTGGCCGAGGTCGAGGCCCTGCACCACAGCCTGGACGCGCTGGAAGACGACGCCGAACCCCCGCAGCCCGCCAGTAAGACCTGGCTCAAGACCACCGACGGCAACGACGACGAACATTCGTTGCTCACGCTGTTCCTGTGCCTGGCGGCGGGTGTGCCCAAGAAAACCTTGCTGACGGAGAAAACCGCCGCCAGCCTGGTGCGCAAGGCGCGCAAATCCGGCCTGCAACCCGCGCTGGCGGCCGACTTCATCCGCGCCCATGCGCCCGGGGTGCACCAAGAGGACTACCTTGCGCTGTGGGCCAGCTTTGTGCAGGACGCCGAGAAAACCTTGCTCAGCGACATGGACTACCAGATGCACGACGCGCTGGCGCTGCTGCGCCGAGAGTGCAACGTGGCTGGGTAGCCTGCCCGGTCGATTGGTGCGGGGCCGTGGAGCTGCCGCGCTACATGTGCATGCTGCGGGGCCCGTAGGACGTGAATACGTCCTTAACCCAGGTCAGGGAACCCCGCCCGCGCCCGCAACCCGGGGCAGTGCGCGGCGGCGACGCGGTTAACATGCAGGGCGCCTGCCCGCTTTTCACCCCGTGCACACCCCCACACTCACCGTCCTTGCGGCGCTCTTGACCGCACTCGTCACCGCCGTGCTCTACGCCGTGTGGCATTTCAACAAGAACATTCCGGGCCTGCGCCTGTGGGTGTTGTCTTTCCTGTGCAGCTCGGTTTTTACCGTGAGCCTGCTGCTGCGCAGCTGGCTGCCCGAGGTGCTGGGGGTTGTCATCTCGCAGGGGTTTGTGGCGCTGGGGGCCTATCTGTGCCTGCTGGCTGGCCGCATGTACATGGGGCGGCGGCCGTTTTCGCACCTGTATGCGGTTGCTGCTTTGGGGGCACTGCTTGCGTTGTCGGTGGTGTTCACGGAGGTGTATCCGCACGTGGGCATGCGCTTTGTTCTGATGGGACTGGGATCGGGTGTCTGCTACCTGCTGACAGCGCGCACCCTGACTGCGGGGGGCATTCACCGCGTGCCAGCGCGTTATTTGTTGGCTGGTGTGCTGTGCCTGCACGGGCTGTTCGTTCTACTGAGGCCCGCATTGTTCACGTTGGGCGGGACTGCGTCCGACGACGGGGGGCCGGGTGGTGGGCTGATGGCGTCTGTGCCTCAGTTCATTCTTCTGGAGGCTATCGTCGCTACCGTCCTGCTGGGCTTTGGCGCGCTGATCCTTGCGAACGAGTTCATCACCAACGAGCTGCGCCACCTGGCCGAGGTGGACCCGCTCACCAGCGTCTTCAACCGCCGCGCATTTCTGACGCTGCTGGACAAGGCCGTGAGCAGCGCCCGGCGCACCCACACGCCGGTGCCCGTGCTGGTGCTGGACCTGGACCACTTCAAGACCATCAACGACACCTGGGGCCACCGTGCGGGTGACGATGTGCTGCGCCACTTTGTGGCCCTGGCCATCCGCTGCCTGCGCAAGGAAGACGTGATGGGCCGACTGGGGGGCGAAGAGTTCGCCATCTTTCTGCCCAACGCGGGGGTCGAAGGCGCGCATGCCGTGGCCGAGCGCCTGCGGGTGCTGGTGGAGTCCCAGCCCGCAGCGGCGGGGCCGCAGTCCATTGCGCTCACCGTGAGCATTGGCATCGCCCTGTGTGGCCAGGGCGATTCGGCAGGTGCGGTGCTGCAGCGGGCCGATGAAGCCATGTACCTGGCCAAGCAGCGCGGCCGCAACCGGGTGGAGATGGCGGCACCGCCAGGGCTTGCCGCCCGCGCTGCGGCGGCCCCGGCGGCAGCCACCTGAACGGCGTCTCGGCGCCTCCACGACAAACCTCAGCGGCCCCGCCACAAAGCGGCGCCAGTGTCGGCTGTCCGACCTTCGGGGGCCCCTGCGCAGCCAGGGCCTGCCGCAAAATTGCGGGTGTTTTTGTGCGATTCGCCCGTTCCACCCCCTTCACCCCAGCGCAAACCCCATGGCAGCCACACCCCCCAGCCACCCCACGGGCCCCCACAGCGCGGGCGCCCGTCCGCCCGCCGCGCCCCGCAGGGCATTTCTCAAGACCGGCGCGGGTCTGGCCACCGTGGGGGTGGCGGCGGCAGCCGCTGCCGGGGCTGGTTGGTTGCTGCACAAGCCCGGCAACGACCGGCAACTGGTCTATGCGACCGTGGCCGACGCCATGCGGGAGGTAGAGCGCCTGGCCAGCGCTGCGGTGCAGCCGCTGCCCCCCGCCACGGCCTGGAACTGGTCGGAAACCCTGGTGCACTGCGCACAGAGCATCGAGTTTTCGCTGCAGGGTTTTCCGGCGCCCAAGTCGGCCCTGTTTCAGAACACGCTGGGCGCCGCAGCCTTCACGCTGTTTGCCCAGCGCGGGCGCATGAGCCACAACCTGGCCGAACCCATCCCCGGCGCCCCTGCGCTGGACGCAGCAGCCGAGGCCCAGGCCGCCCTGGCCCGCCTGCGCCGGGCGGCGCAAGACTTTGCCGCCCACACCGGCCCCTTGCAGCCCCACTTTGCCTACGGCGCCCTCAACAAGGCGCAGTACGAACAGGCCCATGCCATGCACCTGGCCAACCACCTGTCGGCATTTGATGTGGTGGCGTAGCTATATTTTTGATAGCTATCAAGGCATATCAGGCAGGCGGAAAGGCCGATTTTTGCCTGTAATTTTCCGGTGATGACCCATGGCAGGCCCTGCAACCCAGGTGCCTGCAGACCGGTGGGCGCCCGAGGCCCTGGAGGCGGCCTGTGGGGGCCTTTGTGCAGGGATTGATGCAGGTCAAGAGACCGCGCAGCAGGGCTTGGGGCAGCCCGGGAGGCAGGGCTACCATCCTTCAACGGGTCTGGCCCCGCGCTCAGCGCGGGTTTGCGCCAGCACCCCGCAAGGATGACCCATGACCAAGCGATGGACGATAGTTGCGGCCCTGGCCGTTGTGCTGGCGGGGGGCGCTGTGCTGCTGCGCTGGGCGCTTTGGCAGCCCCAGGGCCCCGGCCCCGGTTTTGTCAGCGGCAACGGCCGCATCGAGGCCACCGAGGTGGCTGTGGCCACCAAGCTCGCAGGGCGGGTGCAGGAGATGCTGGTGGACGAAGGCGCCTTCGTCACGGCGGGCCAGCCCGTGGCCCGTATGCAGATCGACAGCCTGCAGGCCCAGCGCGACGAGGCCGTGGCACGGCTGCAGCAAGCGCAGCTGGCCATCGACAGCGCCCGCGTGCAGGTGGCACAGCGCGAGAGCGACCACCAGGCCGCGCTGGCCGTGGTGGCCCAGCGCGAGAGTGACCTGGACACCGCCCAGCGGCGCCTGCCGCGCTCCGAAAAACTGGCGCGCGAAGGCTTCTTCTCCAGCCAGCTGCTGGACGACGACCGCGCCAAGGTGCACAGCCTGCAGGCGGCATTGACGGCCTCACGCTCCCAGGCCAAGGCCGCGCAAGCGAGCATTGGCGCCGCGCGCACGCAGGTGACCAGCGCCGAGGCCAATGTGCGCGCGCTGCAGGCCACGTTGGCGCGCATCGACGTGGAGCTGGCCGACAGCGAACTCAAGGCTCCGCGCGACGGGCGCGTGCAGTTTCGTGTGGTGCAGCCGGGCGAAGTGGTGGGCGCGGGTGCACGCGTGCTGCAGCTGGCCGACCTGACCGACGTGTACATGACCTTCTTCTTACCCGAGACCGTGGCGGGCCGCGTGGCGCTGGGCAGCGAGGTGCGCATCGTGCTCGACGCCGCCCCCGGCTTTGTGATCCCCGCCAGCGTGTCGTTTGTGGCCAGCACCGCGCAGTTCACCCCCAAGACGGTGGAGACCGCCAGCGAGCGGCAAAAGCTCATGTTCCGCGTGCGTGCGCATATCCCCAGGGAGCTGCTGGTGCGCCACCGCGAACAGGTCAAGACCGGCCTGCCCGGCGTGGCCTGGCTGCGGATGGACCCGAACGCCCCTTGGCCGCCGCAACTGGCGGTCAAAGAAAGCATGCAACCAGCAGCCCCCCAGGCCGCACAGTGACCGCACCAGTTGTCACCCTTGCAGGCGTGGGCCAGCGCTACCGCCGCACTGTGGCGCTGGAGGGCATCGACCTGCAGCTGCCCGCCGCCCGCATGGTGGGCCTGATCGGGCCGGACGGGGTGGGCAAATCCAGCCTGCTGGCACTGGTGGCAGGGGCCAGGGCGGTGCAGCAGGGGCAGGTGATGGTGCTGGGCGGCGACATGGCCGACAGCCACCACCGCAACGCTGTGTGCCCGCGCATTGCCTACATGCCGCAGGGCCTGGGCAAGAACCTGTACCCCACGCTGTCGGTGGAGGAAAACCTGCAGTTCTTCGGCCGCCTGTTTGGCCACGACGCCGCCGAGCGCCGCCGCCGCATTGACGACCTCACGCACAGCACCGGGCTGCACCCGTTTCTGGCGCGGCCTGCGGGCAAGCTCTCGGGCGGCATGAAGCAAAAGCTGGCCCTGTGCTGCGCGCTCATCCACGACCCCGACCTGCTCATCCTCGACGAGCCCACCACGGGCGTGGACCCATTGGCACGCGCCCAGTTCTGGGATTTGATTGCCCGCATCCGCGCAGGCCGCCCCGGCATGAGTGTGCTGGTGGCCACGGCCTACATGGAAGAAGCCCAGCGCTTTGACTGGCTGGTGGCCATGGACGCAGGCCGCATCCTGGCCACGGGCACGCCCGCCGAGCTGATGCAGCGCACCGGCCACGCCAGCCTGGAGGCCGCCTTTGTGGCCCTGCTGCCCGAGGCCAAGCGGCGCGGGCACCAGCCCGTGGTCATCACGCCCCTTCAGGCCGATGCTGCGGCAGAGATCGCCATCGAGGCCCAGGGCCTGACCATGCAGTTTGGCGACTTTGTGGCGGTGGACCATGTGAGCTTTCGCATCCAGCGTGGCGAGATTTTTGGCTTCCTGGGTAGCAACGGGTGCGGCAAGTCCACCACCATGAAGATGCTCACCGGCCTGCTGCCCGCCACCGATGGGCAGGCCTGGCTGTTCGGCCAGCCCGTGGACCCCAGGGACATGGCCACGCGCCGCCGCGTGGGCTACATGTCGCAGGCGTTTTCGCTGTACTGCGAGCTGTCGGTGGAGCAGAACCTGGTGCTGCACGCCCGGCTGTTCCACGTCCCCGAGGACGAAGTACCCGTGCGCGTCACGGCCATGCTGGAGCGCTTTGACCTGCAAGCCGTGCGCGGCACGCTGCCCATGCAACTGCCGCTGGGCATGCGCCAGCGCCTGTCACTGGCCGTGGCCATGGTGCACCAGCCCGAGCTGCTGATCCTGGACGAGCCCACCTCGGGCGTGGACCCCATTGCGCGCGACCATTTCTGGCGGCTGATGGTGGAGCTGGCGCGGCGCGACAAGGTCACCATCTTCATCTCCACCCACTTCATGAACGAGGCCGAGCGCTGCGACCGCATCTCGCTCATGCACGCGGGCCGGGTGCTGGCCAGTGCGGCCCCGGCCGACATCGTGGCCCGGCGCGGGGCCTCCACGCTCGAAGAAGCTTTCATCGGCTACCTGGTGGGCGCGGGCGGTGGCGCGGCTGGCCCGCCGAATGCAGAACCGGCCCCATCGGCCCCGGTGGGCGCCGCCCCGGCCCGCCCGACCTGGGCGCAGCGCCTGCGCCAGAGCCTGGCACGCATCCACAGCACCCAGTGGCGCGAGGCGCTGGAGCTGCGGCGCGACCCGGTGCGTGGCGCGCTGGCGCTGCTGGGCTCGCTGATCCTGATGTTTGTGATGGGCTACGGCATCAGCATGGATGTGGAAAAGCTGCGCTTTGCGGTGCTGGACCGCGACCAGTCGGCCGCGAGCCGTGCCTACACCCTGAACCTGGCGGGCTCGCGCTATTTTGTGGAGCGCCCGCCCATCACCAGCCATGCCGAGCTGGACCAGCGCATGCGCTCGGGCGAAATCTCGCTCGCGCTCGAAATCCCGCCCGGTTTTGCGCGCGACCTGGAGCGCGGCCAGCCTGTGCAGATTGGCGCCTGGGTGGACGGCGCCATGCCCCAGCGCGCCGAGACGGCCATGGGCTACGCGCTGGGCATGCACCAGGACTGGCTGGCCCAGGCCATCCAGAGCCGCACGGGCATGGCCCCGCGAAGCCTGGTCGAGGTGGAAACCCGCTACCGCTACAACCCCGATGTGCGCAGCCTGCCCGCCATGGTGCCCGCCGTGATCCCGCTGCTGCTGCTCATGCTGCCCGCCATGCTCACCGCGCTGGCGGTGGTGCGCGAGAAGGAGCTGGGCTCCATCATCAACCTGTACGTCACGCCCACCACGCGCACCGAGTTCATGCTGGGCAAGCAGCTGCCCTATGTGCTGCTGGCGCTGTTCAACTTCGGGCTCATGTGCCTGGCGGCCGTCACGGTGTTTGGCGTGCCCATGACGGGCAGTTTTGGCACGCTGGCGCTGGCGGCGCTCATCTTCAGCTTCTGCTCCACGGGCATGGGGCTGCTGGCGTCCACGGTCACGCGCAGCCAGATTGCGGCCATGTTCTTTGCCATGGTGGGCACGCTGATTCCGGCGGTGCAGTTTGCGGGCCTGATCAACCCCGTCTCGGCCATGACCGGCTTTGCACGCTGGGTGGGCGAGGTCTACCCGGCCAGCCACATGTTCACCATCAGCCGGGGCGTGTTCAACAAGGCCCTCACGCTGCAGGACTTGCAGGCCGAGTTCTGGCCCATGCTGGTGGCGGTGCCGGTCATCGTCGGCGCGGCGATCTTGCTTTTGCGCAAGCAGGAGACCTGACATGGCACTGCGTGGACGGTGGTCGAACATTTTCCGCCTCGGCATCAAGGAGCTGTGGAGTCTGTGGCGCGACCCGGCCATGCTGTTCCTCATCGTCTACACCACCACGCTGGCGGTGTACTCCGCTGGCAAGGCGCAGCCTGAGACGCTTTACCACGTGCCCATCGCCATCGTGGACGAGGACGGCTCGGCCCTGTCGCAACGCATCGCCAGCTCCTTCTACCCGCCCCAGTTCACCCGTCCGGCCATGGTCGGCATGCACGAGGTGGACCCGGGCCTGGACGCGGGGCGCTTCACGCTGGTGCTGCACCTTCCTGCCCACTTCCAGCGCGATGTGCTGGCGGGCAGGGCACCCTCGGTGCAGCTCAATGTGGACGCCACACGCAACGGCCAGGCGTTTGCCGCCAACGGCGCGGTGGCGCAGATCGTGCAGCTGGAGGCCGCCGAGTTCGTGCAGGGCCATCGCAGCGTGCCCACCCAGCCGGTGGAGCTGGCGGTGCGCGCGCGCTTCAACCCGGCGCTGACCCCGGCGTGGTTCGGCTCGCTCATGGAGCTGATCAACATCGTGACCATGCTCTCCATCATCCTCACGGGTGCAGCGCTGATCCGCGAGCGCGAGCACGGCACGGTGGAGCACCTGCTGGTGATGCCCGTCACCCCCGGCGAAATCATGCTGGCCAAGGTCTGGGCCATGGCGCTGGTGGTGCTGGTCGCTACCTGGGTGTCGCTCACGGCGGTGATCCGCTGGGCGATTGGGGTGCCCATCGAGGGCTCGGTGCCACTGTTCTTGCTGGGCGCCACGCTGCACCTGTTTGCCACCACGTCCATGGGCATCTTCATGGCCACGGTGGCGCGCAGCATGCCGCAGTTTGGCTTGCTGATGGTGCTCATCATGATGCCGCTGCAGATGCTGTCGGGCGGCGTCACCCCGCGCGAGAGCATGCCGCTGTGGGTGCAGTACGGCATGGCGCTGGCGCCCACCACGCACTTCACAGAGCTGGCCCAGGCCATCCTCTACCGGGGGGCGGGCTGGGCGGCGGTGTGGCCGTCGCTGGTGTGGCTGCTGGGGATTGGGGCCGTGCTGTTCAGCCTGGCGCTGGCGCGGTTTCGCAAGACCATTGCGCGCATGGCTTGATGGCTATGCTCTCATTTGTGTAGCACTTGGCGCATAACAGATGCGCGGTAGAGGCCAATTTTTCCTCAAACCGCAGGTTGGTTTGCGCTCTTCGGGCTCACCCGACCTGCGGGCGGGCGCGTTCACCACCGTTGTGGGTGCGGCAGCCGCTGCTACAAAAAGCTCACGCTGCCCGGCCGTCCCGGCAGGTGCAGTTCGGCCACCGGCCTGGGCTGGCTGGCCACCCGCTGGCCGCGCCGCCACACCCCCAGGCGCGCTGCGCGCAGGCGGATCGCGTCCACGGGGTTGCGCGCATGCAGCAGCACCAGGTCTGCATGGCAGCCGGGCGCAATGCCATAGCCCTCCAGCCCCAGCAGGCGCGCGGGGTTCACTGTCACCGCATCAAAACACTGGCGCATCGCCGCCTGGCTGGTCATTTGGCCCACATGCAGGCCCATGTGCGCGGCCTCGAGCATGTCGCCGCTGCCGCCGCTGTACCAGGGGTCCAGCACGCAGTCGTGGCCAAACGCCACCGTCAGGCCTGCGGCCATCAGCTCGGGCACGCGGGTCATGCCCCGGCGCTTGGGGTAGGTGTCGTGGCGGCCCTGCAGGGTGATGTTGATGAGCGGGTTGGCCACCACGCCCAGGTCGGCCTCGGCCATCAGCGCCATCAGCTTGCTCACGTAGTAGTTGTCCATGCTGTGCATGGAGGTGAGGTGCGAGCCCGTCACGCGGCCGTGCAGGCCCAGGCGCTGGGTTTCGTACGCCAGGGTTTCGACGTGGCGCGAGTGCGGGTCGTCGGATTCGTCGCAGTGCATGTCCACGCGCTTGCCGCGCTCTGCCGCCAGTTCGCAGAGGATCTTTACGCTCTCAGCCCCCTGGGCCATGGTGCGCTCGAAGTGGGGGATGCCGCCCACCACGTCCACACCCATATCCAGCGCGCGTTTCAGGTTGTCGAGTCCGCCCGGCGCGCGCAGCACGCCGTCTTGCGGAAAGGCCACCAGCTGCAAATCCAGGTACGGCGCCACACGCTGCTTGACATCCAGCAGCGCCTCTACCGGCAGCAGGCTGGGGTGGCTGGTGTCCACATGGCTGCGGATGGCCTGCAGGCCGCGCGCCACGGCCATGTCGCAGTACTGCAGGGCGCGTTGCACGATGGCGTCGTGGGTCAGCGTGGGCTTGAGTTCGCCCCACAGCGCAATGCCTTCGAGCAGGGTGCCGCTCTCGTTCACGCGCGGCTGGCCGTAGCTCAGGGTGGAGTCCATGTGGAAATGCGCGTCCACAAACGGAGGGCTGACCAGCAGACCATCTGCATCCACCGTTTCATGCGCGGGGGCTTGCAGGCCTTCGGTCACTTCGGTGATGCGGCCGCCCTGCACGGCGATGGACATGTTCTGGCGGCCGTCGGGCAGGGTGGCGTGGGTGATGAGCAGGTCAAGCATGGCGTGGGCGGTGGGCGTGGGGGTGTTGGTTTTTTTCAAGACCGGGGCCGGTTCTGTGCCTAAGCTCTAGGTCTTGCTGTGCGCATTCGTCAATGTGTCAGCGCATCCATTTTTACAAAGGCGGTTTTATGCAGTTTGGCTACACGATCCTGTACGTGGAAGACGTTCCCAAGACCATTGCTTTTTACGAACGAGCTTTTGGCTTGGTCCGCCGCTTTGTGCACGAGGCAGGCGACTTTGGCGAGCTGGACACAGGCGCCACAGCGCTGGCGTTCTCGTCGCTGCGGCTGATGGCCGAGCTGGGCAAGAACCCGCAGCGTGCATCGGCCGATGCGCCCAGTTTCGAGATTGCATTCACCACCGCCGACGTGGCCGCCGCCGTGCAGCGCGCGGTGGGCGCCGGTGCGCGGCTGGTGCAGGCACCCGAGCAGATGCCCTGGGGCCAGACAGTGGCCTATGTGGCAGACATCAATGGCGCGCTGGTGGAGCTGTGCACGCCCATGGGCGCCCCCAGTGCCTGATGGGTCGGGCCTGCGCATCAGCGTCTCTGGCGGGTGCGAAAACGCACTTCGCCCGGTGGGTGCCCCGCATCGATGGTGATGCGGAACACGCTGTTGTCATGGCCCGACGCTGCCCGCGCCGTGAAGCGAATGCCCCGGCGCGTGGCCAGGCAGTTCATTTGGCTCAAGGTGATGGAGGCATGGTCGTTGTTGATGGCGGCAAAACCTTCGGTGTGGACGGCGGTGGCACTGTCGGTGCTGTCACGCACGATCCACTGCAGGTACAGGAACGACTGTGCATGGCGCGTGGCATGCACGATGCGGTACACGCCATCCCCTTGGCCCGGCTGCACAGGCGCAGGCCACTGGCCGCAAACCTTGATCCAGTCCACGTCGGGCGCGGTGGCAAAGGATTCGTAGGGCAGGTCCATGCCCAGGGCATGGACCGGGCCCGCGCAGGCCAGCAGCGCACCAGCCAGCCAGTGCCTCATGCCGTGGCGGATGTGCTTCACCGCTCCCCCTTGCGATACGGCTTCATCAGCGCCTGCGGATACGCCGCCTTGCGCGCCACCAGCACCAGCGCCAGGATGGACAGCAGGTAGGGCAGCATCAAATACACCTGGTACGGCAGCCACGCATCACCCGACTGCTGCAGCCGCAACTGCAAGGCATCAAAAAACGCAAACAGCAGTGCGCCCAGCAGCGCCTTGCCGGGCCGCCACGATGCAAACACCACCAGCGCCACGCAGATCCAGCCGCGCCCGTTGATCATGTTGAAGAAGAAGGCATTGAACGCCGACAGCGTGAGGAACGACCCCGCCACACCCATCAGCGCCGAGCCTGCCACGATGGCGCCCGTGCGCGTGGCCGCCACCGAGATGCCCTGGCCCTCGGCCGCCTGCGGGTTCTCGCCCACCATGCGCACCGCCAGGCCCAGCGGGGTGCGCATCAGCACCCAGGCCAGCAGGGGCACCAGCAGCAGCGCCAGCAGCGTGAGGGGTGTCTGGGCAGAGAGGATGGGCACGCCCAGCCAGTCCATCGGCGCAAACGGCTCGATGGTGGGCGGCGTGTTCACCTTGGGGAAGCTCACCCGGTAGCCGTAGTAGCTGAGCGCCGTGGCCAGCAGCGTGATGCCGAGGCCAGACACATGCTGCGACAGCGCCAGCCCCACGGTGAGCCACGCGTGCAGCAGGCCAAACACGGCGCCGGTGAGCGCTGCCACCAGCACACCCGTCCACAGCCCGTAGCCCGCATACACCGTGAGCCAGCCGGTGAAGGCGCCCGCCACCATGATCCCTTCAATGCCCAGGTTGAGTACGCCCGCGCGTTCGCACAGCAGCACGCCCAATGTGCCGAGGATGAGCGGGGTGGCCACGCGCAGGGTGGCGATCCAGAACGCGGGGTTGGCGAGGATGTCGAGCAGTTCGGTCATGCGGCTGCTCCGGCATGGTTTGCTTTGTTTTTGATAGCTAAAAAGGCATGGTGGACGCGCGGTAACAGCCTATTTTTCTTGCATTTTTGGTGCACGTGCTTGTTCATGGCGTCCTCACTTCCAGCGCACGCGGTACTGCGTCAGCAGCCCGGCCACCAGCACCGCAATCAGCGACGTTGCCACGATCACATCCGCAATGTAGGTGGGCACACCCACCGCGCGGCTCATGCTGTCGGCCCCCACCAGCACGCCCGCCACAAAGGTGCCTGCCGCAATCACGCCCAGCGGGTGCAGCCCAGCCAGCATGGCAATCACGATACCGCTGTAGCCGTAGCCGGGCGACATGTCGAGCGTCACATAACTCGTGCGGCCCGCCACCTCAATCGCGCCCGCCAGCCCGGCCAGCCCGCCCGAGAGCAGGGCGACCAGCACCACCGTGCGGGTGATGGGCACGCCCGCAAATGCGGCAGCCCGTGCGTTGGCGCCCGCAGCGCGAATATCAAAGCCCGGCACCGTGCGCGCCAGCAGCGCCCACAGCATCACGGCCAGCGACACGGCCCACAGCAGCCCCGTGTGCAGCCGCGTCTGCGGCACCAGCTTTGCGAGTTCCAGATCGCCCTGCAGCGCCACGCTCTGCGGCCAGCCCATGGAGAGCGGGTCTTTCATCGGTCCATCGAGCAGGGCCGAAACCAGCAACAGCATGATGAAGTTGAGCAGCAGCGTGGTGACCACCTCGTCCACCCCCAGCCGTGCCTTCATCAGCGCCGGGCCCAGCAGCAGCGCGGCGCCCGCCAGTGCTGCCGCCAGCATCATGAGTGGGAAAAGCACATAGGGCGACCATTCCAGCCCTGTGCCGCCATGCATGCCACCCACGGCCACAGCGGCCAGCGCACCGGCGTAGAGCTGCCCCTCGGCCCCGATGTTGAACAGCCGCGCCCGGAAGGCCACGGCCGCTGCCAGCCCGGTCAGGATCAGCGGCGTGGCGCGGGTGAGGGTTTCGGTCAGTGCGAACACCGAGCCGAATGCGCCCTGCAGCAGGAGCGCATAGGTCTGCCCCACGGGCGCGCCAGCCCACAGCACCAGCAGTGCGCTGACGAGCAGGGTGAACACCACGGCGCCCACCGGCGCCAGCACGTAGGCGGCGGGGGAGGTGTGGTTGCGTTTTTCGAGTCTCATGGGTTTTTCTTGTTGTCGCTCAGTGGGCTGCACCGGCCATGGCGAGGCCGATGGCTTCGCGTGTCCAGTCTTCTGCGGGTCGGGCCTCGCTCAGGTGTCCGTCATGCATCACCGCCACGCGGTCGCCCAGCGCCAGCACTTCATCCAGATCGTCCGAAATCAGCAACACAGCCGCTCCGCCATCACGCGCGTTGATGAGCTGCTGCTGCACAAACATCACCGCGCCAATGTCCAGCCCCCAGGTGGGCTGGTGGGCCACGATGAGTTGGGGCGCGGGAGCCGAATTACCCGCCGCGTCCTGCGGCGGCATCAGCGCCCGGCCCAGGATGAGCTTTTGCATGTTGCCGCCCGACAGCGACCGAGCAGGCGCATCGGCTCCGCCGCCACGCACGTCAAAGGTCGCGGCCACGCGCTGCGCATGTTGGCGGGCCGCCCGGCGCTTGACCCAGAAGGCGCGGAACCACGGGTGCGCAAACCAGGGGCCGCGCAGGCGTTCGGCCACAGCGTTCTCCCACACGGGCAGGTCACCCACCACGCCCACGGCGTGACGGTCTTCGGGGATGCGGGCCACGCCCTGGCTGACCAGCCATGCGGGGCGGGCTTGCAGCGGAGCGCGGCGCAGCGTGACCTGTCCGGTGGTGGCGTTACGCACGCCGCACAGCAGGTCGGCCAGCGCCACTTGGCCGTTACCGCTCACGCCGGCAATCGCCACGATCTCGCCTGCGCGCAAGTTGAGGGACACATCATTCAGCCGGTCGCGTCCTGTGGGTGCGGTGCTGACGTTGGTCAGGGTGCAGATGGGCTCGCCCACCTTCTTCGCGGGGCGGCGCTCGGCCGCCTCAATCGCATGGCCCACCATCCATTGCGCCAACTGCCCCTGCGTGGTGCCCTGCGCAGGTGCCTCGGCCACCAGCTTGCCCTGGCGCAGCACGGCCACGCGGTGCGACACGCGCAGCACCTCGCCCAGCTTGTGGCTGATGAAGATGATGGACAGGCCCTGCGCCACCATCTGCGCCAGGGTGTCGAATAGCGCCTCGCTCTCCTGCGGGGTGAGCACGGCGGTGGGTTCGTCCAGGATGAGGATGCGGGCGCCCCGGTAGAGTGCCTTCAAAATTTCAACGCGCTGGCGTTCGCCCACCGAGAGGCTGCCCACCTTCGCATCGGGGCTCACCGGCAGGCCAAACTGCTGCGACACGGCCAGCAGCTTGGCGCGTGCCTCGCTGCGGCGCGAGAAGGGCTGCCACAGCGGCTCGCAGCCCAGCAGCACGTTGTCCAGCACCGTGAGGTTGTCGGCCAGCGTGAAGTGCTGGTGCACCATGCCAATGCCAGCCGCCAGCGCCGCACGCGGCTGGCCGGGGGGCAGGGGCTGGCCGAAGACTTCGATGCTGCCTTCGTCGGCCACGTAGTGCCCGAACAGGATGGACATTAGCGTGGACTTGCCCGCACCGTTTTCGCCCAGCAGGGCCAGCACTTCGCCGCGTGCCAAGGTCAGGTTGATGCCGTCGTTGGCGACGAGCTTGCCGAAGCGCTTGGTGATGCCCGACAGGCGCAGGACAGGGGCGGTGGACTCTGCCATTTACTTCCAGTTGGCTAAAAATGCCCGCAGCACCTTGGCCGAATTGGCGGCCGCCACGCCCATGAAGGTGCCCATCTCGTTCTCGCCCTCGCCACCACCGGCCAGATCGCTCAGCGACCTAAAGGCGATGTAGGGCACGCCGTTGCTGTGCGCCACCATGGCGGTGGCGGCGGTTTCCATGTCGAGCACGTTGGCCTCGAAGGTCTTGAACGCGTATTCACGGAAGGCCTTGTTGTCTACAAACGCCTGGCCCGAGACGCCGTTGCCACCCACCACCAGTTGCGGGCGCTGCTTGAGGCAGGTGGCGGCCAGGCAGTGCTCCAGGCCCACGTTCTGCAGGCTGCGGGCGGTGGCCAGCATCTTGGGGTCGGCTTCAAACCAGAACTTCTTGGTGATCTTGGGCTGGGCGGCAGAGCGCACCTCCACGGGGCGCGGGTGCATCATGCCGAAGGCGGGCATGGTCAGCTCGCTTTTCATCCAGGCCGGGGCGCTGTACTGGCCGGGTTTGTCTTCGCGCGCCATCAGCCATTCCATGTACTGGCCCCATTGCGCGGGCACCGTCACGTCGCCAATGTGCAGGCTGGGGTTGACGCCGCCCGCAATGCCGCTGAAGACCACGTGGCTCACGTTGAAGCGATCCAGCACCAGCTGGGTGTTCATGGCTGCGTTGGTCATGCTGATGCCGGAGAGGAACACCACCACGGGCTTGCCTTCCAGCGTGCCGGTGGTGAATTCCACGCCGTTGATGCTGTGCTTGGCGGGTTGCTGCACCTGGGGCAGCAGCACGGTCAGCTCGGGCGCAAAGGCGGAGATGACGGCGATGCGGGGGGTGTCGTCCAGCCGCACGGCCGTCTTGCCGGGCGCGGTGGTGGCACAGCCTGCCACCACGGCGGCGAGGGCGAGGGCGCCCAGCAGGCGTGTGCACCGGGCGATCAGGGAGGGCTTGGCCGTGGGGATGGATTGCATGGGGGTGGTGCCTCGTCAAAGAAAACAGCGGTGCGTGCAGTCAACGCTTCAAAACAAACAGGCCACCGCTTTGCCGGGGTGGCCTGTGCACAGACTGGAACAGGGGCGGGCAGGGGGGAGCGCCCGCACGTTCAGTGCTTACTTGGCCGTCGATTTGGGCTGGCTGTCGTCCACCTTCACGGTGAACTTGCCCGCCAGGATGTCGGCCTGCTTGGCCTTGACCTTGGCCACGATGTCGGCGGGCACCTTCTTCTCGAACGTGCCCAGGGGTGCGAGTTCAGAGCCCTTGTGTTTCATCATCGAATACGGGCCGTAGTCCTCGGCGGTGAACTTGCCCTCTTTGACCAGCTTGAGCGCACGGTCGATGCTGGGCTCCATGTGCCAGATGGCCGATGCCACCACCGTGTCGGGGTACTGCGGCTGGGTGTCGATCACGTTGCCGATGGCGAGCTTGCCTTTTTCCTTGGCCGCGTCGCTCACGCCAAAGCGTTCGGCGTAGAGCACGTCGGCGCCCTTGTCGATCATGGCGAATGTGGCTTCCTTGGCCTTGGGTGGGTCAAACCAGCTGTTGATGAAGGTGATGGTGAACTCGACCTTGGGGTTGGTCTCCTTGGCGCCCGCCATGAAGGCGTGCATCAGGCGGTTGACCTCGGGGATGGGGAAGCCGCCCACCATACCGATCTTGTTGGACTTGGTCATGCCGCCCGCGATCATGCCGCTCAGGTACGCGGGCTCCTGGATGTAGTTGTCGAACACGCTGAAGTTGGGCGCCTGCGGCTTGCCGGAGGAGCCGAGCAGGAACGACGTCTTGGGGAAGTCCTTGGCCACCTTGCGGGCGGCGGCTTCCACGGCAAAGGCTTCGCCCACGATGAGCTGGTTGCCGCCGGTGGCGTATTCGCGCATCACGCGCTCGTAGTCGGCGTTGCTCACGTTCTCGCTGGCTTTGTACTCGATCTCGCCGCGCGCTTCGGCGGCTTTGAGCGCCTTGTGGATGCGGCTGACCCATTGCTGCTCGAAAGGCACCGTGTAGATCGCCGCGACCTTGAGCTTGGACTGCGCTGTGGCCAGCGAGGGCGCCATCGCCATGGCGGCCGAGAGGGCCAGGGAGGTGCAGAGCAGGCGTCCGGTGAAAAGGCGGCGAGTGGTCATGGTGGGGTTCCTTCAGACAAACGAACAAAGGGATTGGAGGTGCCTTTGTCAAGCAAGGAGCGCGCCAGTAGGCCCCCCCGGACTGCGGCAAACCGCTGGCAAGTCTGCCAGAGGAAAGCCACCAGGTGGTAAAAATTTGCGGACGTGGACGGGCCACCATGAAAAAAGCCACCGCCGGGCTTCATGGCCCTGCGGTGGCTGGTGCACGCCCTGGCGCGCTGCGCTCTTATTTGGTGCCAAAAATCCGGTCGCCTGCATCACCCAGGCCCGGCAGGATGTAGCCGTGGTCGTTCAGCTCGCGGTCGATGGCGGCGGTGAAGATCGGCACATCGGGGTGCGCCTTCTGCAGCGTGGCCACGCCTTCGGGGGCGGCCAGCAGGCAGACGAACTTGATGGAGCGGGGGTTGAGTTTCTTGAGCCGGTCCACGCAGGCGGCCGCCGAGTTGCCGGTGGCGAGCATCGGGTCCACCACGATGATGTCGCGCTCGTCCATTTCGGACGGCATCTTGAAGTAGTACTCCACGGGCTGCAGCGTGGCCGGGTCGCGGTACAGGCCGATGTGGCCCACGCGCGCGCCGGGCACCACGTTGAGCATGCCGTCCAGGAAACCGTTACCTGCGCGCAGGATGGAGACCAGCACCAGCTTCTTGCCGTCGATGACCTTGCCGGTCATGGTCTCCAGCGGGGTTTCGATTTCGATGTCCTGCAGCGGCATGTCGCGCGTGACTTCGTAGGCCATCAGGGTGGAGAGTTCGCCCAGCAGGCGGCGGAAGCTGTTGGTGCTGGCGTCCTTTTTGCGCATCAGCGTGAGCTTGTGCTGGACGAGGGGGTGGGTGATGACGGTGACGTTGCTCATGGCTGGAAGTAGGGTTTTGCTTTTTTGAAACGGGCGTCAGTCTGCCAGAAACCGCGAGTAGCGCGGCAGATCGACGTTGCCGCCGCTCACGATTACACCCACGCGCTCGCCTTGCAGCAGCTTGGCGCCGTTGTCTTCGCCCGAGAACGCTTGCACGCCCGCAAAGGCCAGGGCGCCCGTGGGTTCGACGACCAGCTTCATGCGCTGGGCAAAAAAGCGCAGGGCTTCGATGAGCTGCTGGTCGCTCACGGTGACGATGTCTTCAACATGCTCGCGGATGATGGGGTAGGTGAGTTCTCCCAGGCTCGGGGCCTGCGCGCCGTCGGCAATGGTGTGCGGGTTGGGGATGTGCACGATGTGGCCCGCGCGCAGCGACTGCTGGGCGTCGTTGGCGGTTTCGGGCTCGACGCCGATCACCTTGCACCGGGGCGCGAGCGCCTGCGCGGCCAGCAGGCTGCCCGACAGCAGGCCGCCGCCGCCCAGGCAGACAAACAGGTAGTCGAGGTCGGGCACCTCCTGCAGCAGCTCCAGGGCGGCCGTGCCCTGGCCTGCAATCACATGGGGGTGGTCGAACGGCGGGATCAGCGTCATGCCCCGCTCGTGCGCCAGCTGGCGGCTGATGGCTTCGCGGTCTTCGGTGTAGCGGTTGTAGGTGACCACCTGGGCGCCGTATTCGCGCGTGGCGGCCATCTTGGAGGCGGCGGCGTCATCGGGCATGACCACCAGGGCGGGCATGTCCAGCAGCCGGGCCGACAGCGCAATGGCCTGCGCATGGTTGCCTGCCGAGAAGGTGAGCACGCCATGTTCGCGCTGCGCATCGCTGAACTGGGCGAGGGCGTTGTAGGCGCCCCGGAACTTGAAGGCGCCGGTGCGCTGCAGGTTCTCGCACTTGAAGAACAGCTTGGCGCCCAGCCGCTCGTCGATGGTGTTGCAGCGCATCACCGGCGTGTGGTGCGCCACGCCCGCCAGCCGCCGGGCGGCGGCGGCCACATCGTCATGGGTGGGCAGGCTCACAGGAGGGGGCATGCTGGGCACGGTCATGGTGGCGTCCTCGCTGCGGGGCATGGGCCGCCCCGGGTTGCCACATGATAGCCCTATGGGTCCAATTCGGGCATAAAAATAGCTGCCAGCGCCTGATGGGTAAGCGCTGGCAGCTATGAATTTGGTAGTGAGCGAGGCGTTTCAGTTTCAGTATCTTCCTCTGCCTTGCCCCCGGCCTCCAGGAGACGGGGCGATCGGTGGTCCGTGGGCTGTCTTTGCGCCGGCCCCCCTGTTTCGTCAGCCCAGGTCGTTGAACCGGATCAGCGGCGTGAGCGAAGGGAACTCACCCGCCCGTTTTTGCTTCATGGCCGTGACGGCCTCCATCACGTGCCGGTTGCTCCAGATGGCGCCCTGCAGCCATCCCATCTGGCGCAGGCTGTCTTCCACGCTGTGGTCGCGCGCGTAGTTCACGGCCTGCTTGGTGCCCCAGATGGCGACGGGGGGCTTGGTGGCGATCTCCTGCGCGCACTGCAGCGCGGCGGCGACCATGGCCTCGTGGGTGTCGAACACCTCGTTGACCAGCCCGTGGCCCAGGGCCTTGGCGGCGCTCAGGCGGCGGCCGGTGTAGGCCAGCTCTTTCACCACGCCCAGCGGGATGAGCTTGGGCAGGCGCTGCAGCGTGCCCACATCGGCCACCATGCCGATGTTGATTTCCTGGATGCAGAAGAACGCGTCGGCCGTGGCGTAGCGCACGCAGGCTGTGGTCACCATGTCCACCGCGCCGCCGATGCAGCCGCCCTGGATGGCCATGATCACGGGGATGCGCAGGCTTTCGATGCGGGTGAAGGTGGCCTGCATGTCGGTGAGCAGGTCAAAGATGGCGGCGCGGCCTTCGGGGCTCTGGTCGTCCATGGTGATGGCGCCGCCAAAGGTTTCGAGCGCCATGCCCGCGCTGAAATGTTTGCCGGTGCTGCTGACGACCAGCGCACGCGCCTCACCGCTTTTGTTCAGCTGGGCCAGCACCTCGTCCAGCTCGCGCCAGAAGGTGGGGTGCATGGTGTTCATGGCCTCGGGGCGGTTCAGCACCAGGTGGGCCACATGGTTGGTGATGCTGAGGGAGAAGCAGGTGAGGGTGGTGTTCATGGGCCGTCACTGTAGACCCGCTGGCCGCTGGCGGGTCGTCGCCTGGGTGACTTGGGTTCTTTTTGGCCTTCTCCGCCTGTCTGTATTGGTTTGTTGCTATAAAAAACGGAGCAATCATGGGTGGGCGGGTCAGTCTCCGCCCCCACCGCCGCAGCCACCACCGCCATCTCCCCCGCCATCCCCTCCATCCCCGCCACCACCATCCGAGCTTTCGGCGCCGCCAAAGTCGCCTGCGCTGCCGCTGTAGCTGCCGTCCGAAAAGCTGGTGCCACAGTAGCTGTCGCCGCCGCTGCCGCCCGCATCGCTTTTGTGGGCGATGTCGGCGCAGTTTGGCACGTAGGTGAAGCCCCCGGCAATGGCGAACTTGGCATCCAGCGCAAACAGCAGGGGCAGGCGGCTGGGGGCCTTGGGGTCGATGGATTCCTCTTTGCACACCCAGTACCAGCAGCGGCGCAGGCCGTCGTTGTGGCGGGCCTTTTTGCCCAGGGCCTCGGCCGGGGTGTGGTGCAGAAAGAAGCCCAGGGCGTTGTGGCACCACAGCTTGTAGGCCTGCGTGTGCAGGATGAACTCATGCCACAGCGCATCGACGGCCTTCGATGGCATGGCCACAAAGTCCTTGTTGCTGCGCAGACAGGCCATAAAGAACTGGCGCAGGCCCCGTTCAACCAGGTCGCAGTCGCGGGGGCTGAGGTGGGGGTAGGTCTCGCGCAGCTTGCGCTGCAGAAAGCGGGGCAGGGGGGCTTCGCGGATGTAGCGCTCGCGCACGGCGGTGGTCCAGCGGATGAGGATCACTGTGACCAGCACCGTGGCAAACACATATAGCAGCCAGATCCATCGGAGCTTCCACACCCCGGCAAACACCCCGATGAAAGCCAGCACCCACAAAATGATGGCCGCCTGGACCACCTTGTTGCCCCAGCGCACCAGGGCGTGTTCTACGCGTTGCATTGTGTCCCTCCTTGTTGTTGTGTGTTTTGGCCATTGCACGGCCGCAATGTGACCGAATCGTGACAAACGCATGGCATTGTCGCCAGCCTGTCACAAGGCCACCACACCTGGGGAGGGTTGGGGCGGCAACGGGCGGGGGCTGCAGGGCCCCGTCGCGCCGCCCCTTCTCCCTTCAGCGGCGCTTGCTGCCGCCGCCGAAGATGCCGCCCAACACGCCGCGCAGGATCTCCTTGCCCACGTTGGTGCCCACCGTGCGCACGGCCGACTTGGCCATGGTCTGCACCAGCCCGTCCTTGCGCCCGCCGCGCGGGCCGGTGGTGCCAAAGAGCAGGTCGTTGAGGAAGCTGCTCTCCTGCGGCTGGGCTCCGCCTGGCGCCGTGCCGATGGGGCTGGCTCCGCCTGTTGTGCGGCTGGCAGGCGTGCCCGCGGGTGCGGGCGGTGCGTTTTCGGCGCGGCCCTTGAGCTTTTCATAGGCGGATTCGCGGTCCACGGTGGTTTCGTACACACCCGCCACCAGCGAACTGGCCATCAGCGCCTGGCGCTGCTGCGGGGTGATGGGGCCGAGCTGGCTGCCCGGGGGCAGCACGAACACGCGTTCTGTGATGCTGGGGCGGCCCTTGGCGTCCAGAAAACTCACCAGCGCCTCGCCCACGGCCAGCTCGGTGATGGCGGTTTCAATGTCCAGGCCCGGCTTTTGCCGCATGGTGGTGGCCGTGGCCTTCACCGCCTTCTGGTCGCGCGGGGTGAAGGCGCGCAGCGCGTGCTGCACGCGGTTGCCCAGCTGGGCCAGCACGCTGTCGGGGATGTCGAGCGGGTTCTGCGTGACGAAGTACACGCCCACGCCCTTGGAGCGCACCAGGCGCACCACCAGCTCGATGCGCTCGATGAGCACCTTGGGCGCTTCGTTGAACAACAGGTGCGCCTCGTCGAAGAAGAACACCAGTTTGGGCTGGTCGGGGTCGCCGATTTCGGGCAGTTGCTCGAACAGCTCCGACAGCATCCACAACAGGAAGGTTGCATACAGGCGCGGCGAATTCATGAGCTTGTCGGCCGCCAGGATGTTGACCACCCCATGGCCGTCCACCGTCTGCATGAAGTCCTGGATGTTGAGCATGGGCTCACCAAAAAACTCGCTGCCGCCTTGTTGCTCGATCTGCAGCAGGCCGCGCTGGATGGCGCCCACGCTGGCTGCGCTCACGTTGCCGTATTCGGTCGTGAACTCCTTGGCGTTGTCGCCCACGAAGGTGAGCATGGCGCGCAGATCCTTCAGGTCCAACAGCAAGAGGCCGTTGTCGTCCGCAATCTTGAAGACCAGGTTGAGCACGCCCAGCTGCGTCTCGTTCAGATTGAGCATGCGGCCCAGCAGCAGCGGGCCCATGTCCGACACCGTGGCGCGCACCGGGTGGCCCTGTTCGCCAAACACGTCCCACAGCGTGGTGGGGCAGGCCAGGGGTGTGGGCAGCTCCAGGCCGCGTTCCTTGAGCACGCCAGCCAGTTTGTCGCCAATCTTGCCCGGCTGGCTGGCGCCGGTGAGGTCACCCTTTACGTCGGCCATGAACACCGGCACGCCAATGCGCGAGAAGTTTTCGGCCAGGGTCTGCAGCGTCACGGTCTTGCCTGTGCCGGTGGCCCCGGTGATGAGCCCGTGGCGGTTGGCCAGGCCGGGAAGCAGGTGGCATTCGGTGGTGTCGTGCTTGGCAATCAGCAGGGGTTCGGCCATTTCGGGTTTCCTCGGGGGTACAGGTTCGGCAAAAAGTAAAATCCGCCAGCTAGATTAAATCAATACAAAAGGACTTCTCGTGGCAGGACACAGCAAATGGGCGAATATCCAGCACCGCAAAGGGCGGCAGGATGAAAAACGCGGCAAGATCTGGACCCGCATCATTCGCGAAATCACCGTGGCTGCCCGTGCGGGTGGCGGTGATCTGTCTGCCAACCCCCGCCTGCGCCTGGCGGTGGACAAGGCCAAGGCGGCCAACATGCCCGCCGACCGCATCAAATACAACATCGACAAGGCCACGGGCAATGCCGAAGGCCTGACCTACGAAGAAATCCGCTACGAAGGCTATGGCATTGGTGGTGCGGCCATCATGATCGACACCATGACCGACAACCGGGTGCGCACCGTGGCCGAAGTTCGCCATGCGTTCAGCAAACACGGCGGCAACATGGGTACCGAAGGCTCGGTGGTGTTCCAGTTCAAGCACTGTGGCCAGCTGATTTTTGCCCCCGGCACCAACGAAGACAAGGTGATGGAAGTGGCGCTGGAGGCGGGCGCCGAAGACGTGGTGACCGACGAAGACGGCGCCGTAGAGGTGCTGACTGCCCCAGCAGACTTTGAGGCCGTGAAGAACGCACTGGAGGCCGCAGGCCTGACGGCCGAGGTGGCAGGTGTGACCATGCGGCCCGAAAACACGATCGAGCTGACCGGCGAAGACGCCGCCAAGATGCAAAAGCTGCTGGACGTACTGGAAGACCTGGACGACACCCAGGAGGTCTACCACAACGCGGCGCTGTGACTTTGCACCCGTAGATCACCGCTTTTTTCTTGCCCTGACCTGTTTTCCGACTGATATTCCCCCGAACCCCACCCAGCAGCGCAGCGCTGTGGGCCGGGTTCACCAAAGGTTCCTATGAAAGTACTTGTGATTGGTGGCGGCGGCCGTGAACACGCGATGGCGTGGAAACTGAGCCAGTCCCCCAAGGTGACCAAGGTGTTTGTGGCACCCGGCAACGGTGGCACGGCCTTGAACCCCAAGCTCGAAAACGTGGCGATCTCTGACGTGCGCGAACTGCGTACCTGGGCCCAGGCCGAGAAGATCGCTCTGACCGTGGTGGGCCCTGAGGCCCCCCTGGCGGCCGGTGTGGTCGATGAGTTCCGTGCCCATGGCCTGCGCATTTTCGGTCCCACCAAGGCTGCGGCCCAGCTCGAAAGCTCCAAGGCGTTTTCCAAGGCCTTCATGCGCCGCCATGGCATCCCCACGGCCGACTACGACACCTTCACCGACCCGGCTGCGGCCCACGCCTTTGTGGACCGTTTGGGCGCGCCCATCGTCATCAAGGCCGACGGCCTGGCTGCGGGCAAGGGCGTGGTGGTGGCGATGACGCTGCAAGAGGCCCACGACGCCGTGGACTTCATGCTGGTGGACAACAAATACGGCGTGACGCACAACGAAGGCGGCGCGCGGGTCGTGATTGAGGAATTCCTCGAAGGTGAAGAAGCCAGTTTCATCGTGCTGTGCGATGGCAAGAACGTGCTGGCCCTGGCCACCAGCCAGGACCACAAGCGCCTGAAGGACGGCGACGAAGGCCCCAACACCGGTGGCATGGGCGCCTACTCGCCCGCACCCGTGGTCACGGCCGACGTGCACGCCCGTGCCATGCGCGAGATCATCCTGCCCACCATCCGTGGCATGGAAAAGGACGGCATTCCTTACACCGGCTTCCTGTACGCCGGGCTGATGATCGACGCGAAGGGCCATCCCAAGACGCTCGAATTCAACTGCCGCATGGGTGACCCCGAAACCCAGCCCATCCTGATGCGCCTGAAAAGCGATTTCAGTGATGTGATGGGCGCTGCGGCCGACGGCAAGCTCGACCAGATGGAACTGCAATGGGACCGTCGCACCGCGTTGGGCGTGGTGATGGCCGCCCACGGTTACCCCGAGGCTCCGCGCAAAGGTGACCCCATCACCGGCCTGCCTGCTGAGGCGGACGATGCCGTGGTGTTCCACGCGGGCACGCAGCTCAAGGACGGCGTGGTCAGCGTGACGGGCGGCCGGGTGCTGTGCGTCACCGTGCTGGCCGACAGCGTCAAGCAAGCGCAGCAACGTGCGTACGACGTGGCGCGTGGCATCCAGTTCGATGGCGCGCAGTACCGTCGTGACATCGGCTTCCGTGCCCTGAAAAGCTGATGGCAGACGCGCAAAGCCTGAACGCAGCCGACACGGTGGCCCGTGTGCGTGGCTACCTGCAGGGCCTGCAGTCCCGCATCACCGATGCGCTCGAAGCTGTCGAAGGCGAGGGCGGTGCCCGCTTTCTGGCCGACGCCTGGAGCAAGCCGCCGGGTGAGCCGCTGCAAGGCGATGGCATCACCAAGATCCTCGAAAACGGCCGGGTGTTCGAGCGCGCCGGGTGCGGCTTCAGCCATGTGCGCGGCCCGCAGCTGCCGCCCTCGGCCACGCAGCACCGGCCCGAGTTGGCGGGGGCGCCCTTCGAGGCCATGGGCGTTTCGCTGGTGTTCCACCCGCGCAACCCGTATGTGCCCACGGTGCACATGAACGTGCGCATGATCGCCGCCGGTCACCCCGGCCAGGCGCCCACCTGCTGGTTTGGCGGTGGCATGGACCTCACGCCTTACTACGGGTTTGAAGAAGACGCAGTGCACTTTCACCGCACCTGCCGCGACGCGCTGGAGCCGTTTGGCGATGACAAGTACCCGCGCTTCAAACAATGGTGCGATGAATACTTTTACCTGAAGCACCGCAGCGAACAGCGCGGCGTGGGTGGTGTGTTCTATGACGACTTCTCGGAGCTGGGCTTTGAGCAGAGCCTGGCGATGACCCAGTCGGTGGGCGACGCTTTCCTGAGCGCCTACCTGCCCATCGTCGAGAAACGCCAGGGCATGCCCCATGGCGAGCGCGAGCGCGACTTCCAGCTCTACCGCCGGGGCCGCTATGTCGAGTTCAACCTGGTCTGGGACCGGGGTACGCACTTCGGCCTGCAGTCGGGTGGTCGCACCGAGTCCATCCTGCTGTCGATGCCACCGCTGGTGTCTTGGTCGTACCAGCGCGCTGACGCTGCCGATTCGGCCGAGGCCGCATTGCTGCAGCGTTTTCTGGTGCGCCGCGACTGGCTGGACAGCGGGGCTGCGACAGCGCCCTGACGGGGTAAAAAGCGCAAAAGCTATAATTTCAATAGCTGTCCGCGCTTTTTACACAGGCGCAAGAGGCCAAAAACACCCCAAACCGATGCTGCGCCAGGGTGCAACACCCGCGCAACAACACGCAATATCCAAGGCGCAGCCCTATTGGTTGCACGCCATGTTGCGCGCTATATTGATTCCATTCCCTCTCTAACCACCGCCTGATGACCACCTCCACCAAATCGGAAACCGCCGCCAAAAAAGACGTTACCAAACTCCAGCGTGCCATCGTCGATGGCCTGGAAGACGTCAAGGCGCAAGACATCCAGGTCTTCAACACCGAGCATCTCTCGCCGCTGTTTGAACGGGTGATCGTGGCATCGGGCACCTCCAACCGCCAGACCAAGGCCCTGGCCGCCAGCGTGCGCGATGCGGTCAAGGAAGCGGGCTTCTCCAAGCCCCGCATCGAAGGCGAAGACAACGGTGAATGGATCATCGTGGACTGCGGCGCGGCCGTGGCGCACATCATGCAGCCTGCCATCCGCCAGTACTACCGTCTGGAAGAGCTGTGGGGCGACACCCCTGTGCGCCTGAAGCTGGGTGCTGCCAAGCCCCAGTCCAGCGCCGCCACCGAGCTGGCCGAGAAGAAGTCGGCCCAGAAGGCTGCCAAATCCGGCGCGAAGGCTTCTGCCAAGGCGCCCGCCAAAAAGACCGCAGCTCCCACGGTAGCCGCCCGTTCGGGCAAGGCCACGGTCAAGGCCGTCGCCAAGACGGCTGCGAAGACTGCCGCCAAAACGCCAGTCAAAGCAGCACCCAAGCCAGCGGCAAAAACAATGGCCAAAGCGGCACCCGCCAAGACTGCAGCCAAAACCACCGGTATGGTGGCTGCCAAGAAGCCTGCAGCGACCAAGACGCCTGTCAAGACGGTGGTGGTCAAGCCCGTGGGCGCCAAGAAGCCCGCAGCCAAGAAGTCGTCACCTGCTGCCAAGGCCCCCGCACGCGCAGCAGCCAAGCCTGCTTCCGCTCCGGCAAGCAAGGCGGCGGCCAAGCCCGCTGCTAAGCCTGTTGCCAAGAAGGCCCCGGCCCGCAAGGGTTGATACGCGTCCGCAGAGCGCCCAGGCGGGTGCGCTGCGGCAACCATCCCCCACGCATCCAGGTTGATCCATGAAGCTGCTTATCGTGGCGGTCGGGCAGCGGGTGCCCGACTGGGCACAAACGGCTTATGACGACTACGCCAAACGTTTTCCGCCCGAACTCAAGGTCGAACTCAAGGCCGTCAAGACCGAGCCACGTGGCTCCAAGACCCTGGAGACGCTGTACTCGGCCGAGCGTGAGCGCATCGAAGCGGCCATCCCGCGTGGCACGCGCGTGGTCGCTTTGGACGAGCGGGGCACCAACCTCACCACCAAGGCCCTTGCCGAACGCCTCAAGGGCTGGCAGCTGGGGGGCGACGATGTGGCGCTGGTGATTGGCGGCCCCGACGGGCTGGACCCTGCCTTTCGCCAGGCTGCACATGAGCGTATCCGCCTGTCGGACCTGACCCTGCCCCATGCCATGGTGCGCGTGTTGCTCATCGAGCAGCTGTACCGGGCCTGGTCGGTGAATGCCGGGCATCCTTACCACCGCGAATGATGCGGGGCAGGGTGGTTGTGCTGCTTCCCAATGCTATTATTTTTATAGCTTCTGGCGCTTGATGGACAGGCGCAGGGGCCGATTTTTATTCAAAATCTGTTCATGCCAGACTTCATCTACCTCGCCTCCCAAAGCCCGCGCCGTCGTCAGCTGCTCGAACAGCTGGGTGTGCGCTATGACTTGCTGCTGCCCAATGTGGAGTGCGATGAAGCCGAAGACACCGAGGCCATCGAGGTGGTGCTGCCCGGAGAAGCGCCCACGGCCTATGTCGAGCGTGTCACGGCGCTCAAGCTGGATGCCGCCGTGGCCCGCCGTGCTCGCCGTGGCCTGCCGGATGCGCCCATCCTTTGCTCCGACACCACCGTGGCCCTGGGCCGCACCATCTACGGCAAGCCCGACGATGCAGCCCATGCCGCGCGCATGCTGGCCGAGCTGGCAGGCCACGAGCACCGCGTGCTCACGGCCGTGGCGTTGCAGGTGGGTACCAAACGCCTCACGGCGCTGTCGGTGTCGCGCGTGACCTTTGCTGCCATGACGCCCGCACAGATCGATGCCTATGTGGCTACTGGCGAGCCGCTGGGCAAGGCCGGGGCCTATGGCATCCAGGGCCGGGCGGCTGCCTATGTGGAGCACCTGGCGGGCAGTTATTCGGGCATCATGGGGCTGCCCATGTACGAGACGGCACAACTGCTGCGCGCGGCGGGCTTCCCTCTATAAGCAAAAACAACACGGTTACCCTCCCATGCAACAAGACATCCTGATCAACTGGTCGCCGCAGGAGACGCGCGTGGCCGTGGTGGAGCACGGCGCCGTGCAGGAGCTGCACATCGAGCGCACGCTGGAGCGGGGCCTGGTGGGCAACGTCTATCTGGGCAAGGTCTCGCGCGTGCTGCCTGGCATGCAGTCGGCCTTTATCGACATCGGTCTGGAGCGCGCGGCGTTTCTGCATGTGGCCGATGTGTGGCAGCGCCAGCCCGATGGCGAGCCGCCCGCGTTCGCGCGCAAGACCGAACCCCAGGTGCCCATCGAAAAGCAGGTGTTCGAGGGCCAGGCGCTCATGGTGCAGGTCATCAAGGACCCCATCGGCACCAAGGGCGCGCGCCTGTCCACGCAGATCAGTATTGCAGGCCGCCTGCTGGTGTTTCTGCCGCAGGACGACCATGTGGGCGTGTCGCAGAAGATCCCGCCCGCCGAGCGCGACGCCCTGCGCGCGCGCCTGCAGGCGCTGGTGGGCGACAAGGCCTCGGGCGGTGGAGGTGGCTTCATCCTGCGCACCAACGGCGAAGACTCCACGGACGAAGAACTGGCCGAAGACATCGCCTACCTGCGCAAGACCTGGGCGCGCATCAAGGAGGCATCGCTCAAGCTGCCCGCCATGTCGCTCTTGCACCAGGACCTGGACCTGCTGCAGCGCGTGCTGCGCGACCTGGTGGGCGACCACACGCAGACCATCCGGCTCGATTCGATGGAGCAGTTCCAGCGCCTGCGCGCGTTTGGGCAGGAGTTCATGCCCGCAGCTGCTGGCAAGCTGCAGCACTACAAGGGCGAGCGACCCATCTTCGACCTGTACTCCATCGACGAAGAAGTGGCCAAGGCCCTGGGGCGCCGGGTGGAGCTGAAGTCCGGCGGCTACCTGATCGTGGACCAGACCGAAGCGCTGACCACCATCGACGTGAACACCGGCGGCTACGTGGGTGCGCGCAATTTTGACGACACCATCTTCAAGACCAACCTGGAGGCCGCGCAGGCCATTGCGCGCCAGCTGCGGTTGCGCAACCTGGGCGGCATCATCATCGTGGACTTCATCGACATGGTGCGCGAGGACCACCAGCAGGCCGTGCTGTCGGAGTTCAAGAAGCAGCTTGCGCGCGATCGGGTCAAGACCATGTCGTCCGGCACCTTCTCGCAGCTCGGCCTGGTGGAGATGACACGCAAGCGCACCCGCGAATCCCTGGCCCACATGCTGTGCGAGCCCTGCGAGGCCTGCCAGGGCAAGGGCAGCGTGAAGACTGCGCGCAGCGTGTGTTACGACATCCTGCGCGAGATCCTGCGCGAAGCTCGCCAGTTCAACCCGCGCGAGTTCCGCGTGGTGGCGTCGGCACGGGTGGTGGAGCTGTTCCTCGACGAGGAAAGCCAGCACCTGGCCGGGCTCTCCGACTTCATCAAGAAACCCATCTCGCTGCAGGCAGAAAGTGCGATGGGGCAAGAGCAGTACGACATCGTGCTGCTGTAGCAGCTTTGTTCGACGCGCTCAAGCCTCGATCTGCATCGCCGGGCGGGCCTGTACCCGGGCCAGCCAGGCTTGCACATGCGGGTGTGCGTTGACGGGGGCACCCAGGTACAGGCTGTAGCCCACCACTGAGCCCACCACCAGATCCACCAATGAGTAGTTGGCACCCAGCATCCAGGGTTGCTGGGCCAGCCGTGCGTCCAGCAAGGCAAGCAGCTCGCTCAGCTGACGCAGAACGGCTTCGGCCTGGGCGGCGTTGCGCCAAACCTCCTCGCCTTGGGTTGCCACATGCAGGCGCCCCACCAGCGCGCCATAAGTCACATACGACCAGGTACACCATGACAGCGCCTGCAGCGCCTCGGGCGTGCCACCTGCGGGCCACAGGCCGGGCTCCACGCCAAACCGGTGGCCCAGCCAGAGGTGGATGGCCAGGGCCTCGAACATGGGGGCGCCATCCACCGTCAGGGTGGGCACCTTGCCGTTGGGGTTCAGGGCCAGGTACTCGGGGCGGCGCTGCTCGCCGGTGCGGATGTCGATCTTGATGCGTTCGTGCGGCACCCCCAGCTCAGCCAGGGCGCAGGCGATGGGGGTGGCGCTGGACATGGGGTGCCAGTAGAGAACGATGGACATGAAGAACTCCTTGGTGGTGGAAGAAAGAAAAGGTGTTGCCACTGTAAGAACCATTGCGGACAATTTCAGTCCTCAATAAAAAGTACAGTGGCCCCATGCTCAGTTCATCGACCCGTCTGCTGCGCCTGCTCTCGCTGCTGCAAACGCGCAGCCACTGGATGGGCCCCGAGCTGGCCGAGCGCCTGGAAGTGCATCCGCGCACTCTGCGGCGCGACATCGACCGCCTGCGCCAGCTGGGCTACCCCGTGCATGCCAGCAGCGGCGTGGCGGGGGGTTACGCCTTTCGCGCGGGGCAGGCGCTGCCGCCGCTGCTGCTGGACGATGAAGAGGCTCTGGCCGTGTCGATTGCGCTGCGCACCGCCACCGCCGGTGCGGTGGGTGGCATTGAAGAGCCCGCATTGCGGGCGTTGGTCAAGCTGGAGCAGGCCATGCCCGCACGCCTGCGCAAGCGCGTGGACGCTTTGCGTTCGGCCATCTTGCCGCTGGACCGCACGGGGCCGGTGGTTGAGGCATCGTTGCTGGCCACACTCGCGTCGGCCTGCCGCGACCAGCTGCGCATTGAGTTCCATTACGAAGACGGCCAGGGCCGCAGCGCGCAGCGTTCCGTGGAACCGCAGGGCGTGGTGCACACCGGCCAGCGATGGTACCTGGTGGCATGGGATCGGGTGCGCAGCGACTGGCGCACCTTTCGCATCGACCGCATCGTGGGCGACCCGCAGTTGGGCGCACATTTTGCGCCCCGGGCCGCGCCCGATGGGGGGGATCTGAAAGGCTATGTGTCGCGCTCCATCTCCGCCCCGCACCATGCCGAACAGGCGCAGGTGGTGCTGCACGCGCCCTACGCGGTGATGTCGCGCCGCATCCCGCAGTCCGCTGGTGTGGTATCTACCCTGGACCAGGGGCAGCGCTGCCAGCTGGAATGCGCAGCCAATGACTCGCTGGTGTATTGGCTGATGGCCCTCGATGTTGAGTTTGAAGTGCTGGCACCCGCATCGCTCAAAGAGCGGCTGCGGGTGGCGGGGGAACGGGCGTTGCGGTGTGTGCTGTGAAGGTCCGTTGCTTGTCCGTGGAGGACGGGGTTACAGGGTTTTGGTCAGCGTGACGATCACGCGCGACTTGTTGACATGGCCGAAGAAGGCCTTCTTGTTGGCGCCGACCACGGCCGCACCCAGCGACAGGCCACCGCCGAAGTCGTAGGCACCGCCCAATTGATAGTCCATGTAGTTGGGCACGCCGGTGTCCTTGATGTCGCTGGCAAAACGCGTGAAGCCCACTGAGGCCTTCACCGTGATGCTGGGCGCCACTTCCTGGGCAAACGCGAAGTTCAGGTAGCCAGTGTTGCGGCCCTTCAGGTCCGAGCCGGACTTGGCACCGGCAAAGCCGAAGTAATCCTTGGAGATGGTGTGCGAATACTTGGCGGTGAAGGGGCCCATGGTGGCCGCGCCATACAGCTCGGTGGTGTTGCCGTTGCTGTTGCCGGGGTAGATGTAGGTCAGTGCGCCCACATCGAAGTCAGCGCCAGCGGCCTTGAACTTGTAGCCGCCGTACAGGTCGGATTCGAGCGAATTGTTGGTCAGCCAGTCCACGCTGGAGTTCCAGTTGCCCACGTACCAGCCGGAGTCACCGAAGGCGTAGTCAAAGCCGCCTTGCAGGGCGGGCTTGACGGCCTTGGCCTTGGTGGCGTCCTGGTCCTGACCACGGAACTTGTAGTTGGTGGTCAGGCTGACGTTGCCGGTGAGCTGGGCGCTGGCCAGCAGGGGCAGCGCGGCCAGCAGGGCGGCGGTGATGGCTTTGGAAGAAGAGACGTTCATGGCAGCAATGTTTGAAAAAAGAACAGAGCGCCAGCGTAGAAAAGCCCGCGTATAAAGTTCGCAAAAATTGCGCCCCCTTGCGTCAATGTTGCGCAAGTCTGCAGCGCGCCCGATGCGGTGGCTCGTCAAGCGCCACCCCAACGCCGCCCGGGCCGGGCCCGCGTTTTTACGCCGTTTTTACGGCGCCCCCCACAGTCTGTGCACACTTTTTACGGCCTCCTTCTCAGAATCAAACACCTGTTCTGATGCAGGAGTTGTCGATGGACGTGATATGGATGGCCGCACTGGCGGCGTTGTGGGTGGTCATGGCCGAGGCCGTGGTTTTGCTGGGCACATATGGCCCAGCCAAGGGGGCGCGTTCATGATCGGCATGGAAATGCTTTACGGTTTTGGCGCCATCGTGGCCCTGGTCTTGCTGGCCTACCTGGTGTTTGCGCTGATCTGCGCGGAGGAGTTCTGAGATGGATACCTCTGCCTGGAGCCTGCTGGGGCTCTTCCTGATCGTGCTGGGCGTGCTGGCGTCGCCGCTTGGCAAATGGCTGGCTGCAGTCTGTGATGGCCGCCTGCCAAGGTGGATGCATGCCATCGAAAAACCCTTGTACAAGCTGGCCGGGGTCGCGCCGGATCAGATGATGCACTGGCGCAGCTATGCGCTGGCGCTGCTGGCTTTCAATGCCATCGGTGCTTTTGCGGTGTATGGCCTGCAGCGTTTGCAGCACCTGCTGCCGCTCAATCCGCAGGGCATGGCCGCAGTGTCGGGCGATTCTTCGTTCAACACCGCCATCAGCTTTGTTTCCAACACCAACTGGCAGGGCTATGGGGGCGAGTCCACCATGAGCTACCTCACGCAGATGCTGGGCCTGTCGGTGCAGAACTTCTTCTCGGCGGCCACCGGCATCGCCGTGGCGTTTGCGCTGGCGCGCGGTTTTGCAGCGCGCCGCACCGATGGCCAAGGCTTTGTGGGCAACTTCTGGGCCGATGTCACGCGCATCACGGCATGGGTGCTGGTGCCCATCGCGTTTGTGATTTCCATCGTGCTGGTCGGGCAGGGCGTGATCCAGAACTTTGACGCCTACAAGGATGTGGCGACGCTGGAGACAACGGCCTATGAAGTGCCTCAACTCGACGCATCGGGCCAGCCGGTGGTGGGCAGCGATGGCGCGCCGGTGATGGAAGCGAAGACAAGCAACACCCAGACCCTGGCCATGGGCCCGGTGGCATCCCAGGAAGCCATCAAGATGCTGGGCACCAACGGCGGTGGTTTTTTCAATGCCAACTCCGCCCATCCCTATGAGAACCCGACGGCCCTGACCAACTTCGTGCAGATGCTGGCGATTTTTCTGATTCCCGCTGCACTGTGTTTTGCATTCGGCCGCGTTGTGGGCGACCAGCGCCAGGGCTTTGCGATCCTGGCGGCCATGACGGTGATGTTTGTGGTGGCCGTGATCGCTGTGGTTTCCGCTGAGAAAGTCGGTAATCCGCAATGGGTGGGGCTGGGCGTGGAGCAAACCGCCAGTGCCCTGCAAGCGGGGGGCAACATGGAAGGCAAGGAGGTACGGTTCGGCATCAATGCGTCGGCACTGTTCGCTGCCGTGACCACTGCCGCCTCATGTGGTGCCGTGAACTCCATGCACGACTCCTTCACGCCCCTGGGCGGCATGGTGCCGCTGGTGCTGATGCAGCTGGGCGAAGTGGTGTTTGGTGGCGTTGGCACGGGCCTCTACGGCATGCTGGTGTTTGCCATCCTCGCCGTCTTCATGGCGGGCCTCATGATTGGCCGCACGCCGGAATACCTGGGCAAGAAGATCGAGGTGCGCGAGATGAAGCTCACCTCGGCGGCCATCCTGGTCACGCCCATCCTGGTGCTGGTGGGCACGGCGATTGCCGTGGCCACGGACGCGGGCAGGGCGGGCATCGCCAACCCGGGTGCGCACGGGTTCTCTGAAATTCTGTATGCGCTAACGTCTGCCGCCAACAACAACGGCAGCGCCTTTGCGGGCCTGTCGGCCAACACGCCGTTCTACAACGTGCTGCTGGGGCTGGCGATGTGGCTGGGCCGTTTCGGTGTGATCGTGCCGGTGCTGGCCATTGCGGGTTCGCTGGCGGCCAAAAAGCGCTTGCCTGTCACGGCGGGCACCATGCCCACACACGGGCCGCTGTTTGTCACGCTGCTGATCGGCACCGTGCTTCTGGTGGGTCTTCTCAACTACGTGCCCTCCCTGGCCCTGGGTCCGATGGTGGAGCACCTGATGCTCCGGGTTCAGTGAGGTATGGCAATGACCAAGAAAAAAACTTCTTCCGTTTCGCTGCTGGATGCAGCGTTGATCAAGACCGCGCTCTGGGGCGCGCTGGCCAAGCTCAGTCCGTTTGTGCAGTGGCGCAACCCGGTGATGTTCATCGTGTACATCGGCAGTATCTTCACCACGCTGCTGTGGCTGCATGCACTCAATGCGCCTGAGGATGCGAGCATGCGCCCAGCGTTTGTGCTGGCCATCACGGTCTGGTTGTGGTTCACCGTGCTGTTTGCCAACTTTGCCGAAGCGCTGGCCGAAGGGCGCAGCAAGGCGCAAGCCGCATCGCTGCGCGGGCTGCGCAAGGAAACCTGGGCCAAGAAGCTCAAGGAGCCTGTGCACGATGCTGCGTTTTTGCCCGAGCTGGCCACCAACCTGCGCCGGGGCGATGTGGTGCTGGTGGAGGCGGGCGATGTGATCCCGCTGGATGGCGAGGTGATCGAAGGCGTGGCCTCGGTGGACGAGAGCGCCATCACCGGCGAATCGGCCCCTGTGGTGCGTGAATCCGGTGGTGATTTTTCTGCCGTGACCGGAGGCACCCGGGTGTTGTCCGACTGGCTGGTGGTGCGCGTGGCGGTGAACCCAGGCGAGTCGTTCCTCGACCGGATGATCGGCATGGTGGAAGCCGCCAAGCGCCAGAAGACGCCCAACGAGATCGCGCTGACCATCTTGCTGGTGGCGTTGACCATCGTGTTCCTGGTTGTTACCGTGACCCTGCTGCCGTTTTCGATCTTCAGCGTGCAGGCATCGGGCGCGGGCACCGTGGTCTCGCTGACCGCGCTGGTGGCCCTGCTGGTGTGCCTAATCCCCACCACCATTGGCGGCCTGCTGTCTGCCGTGGGGGTGGCTGGCATGAGCCGCATGATGCAGGCCAATGTGATCGCCACCTCGGGCCGGGCCGTGGAGGCCGCAGGCGACGTGGACGTGCTGCTGCTGGACAAGACCGGCACCATCACCCACGGCAACCGCCAGGCCAGCGCATTTTTGCCTGCGCCGGGTGTGTCCAAGGAGCGCCTTGCGCGCGCCGCCTTGCTGGCGTCGCTGGCAGATGAAACGCCTGAAGGCCGCAGCATTGTGGAGCTGGCCCGCCGCGCTGGCGTGGATGGCCAGAACCCGCAGGGCGTCAAGCTGGTGCCCTTCACAGCCCAGACCCGCATGAGCGGCGTGGACTTGCCCGCAGGAGAGGGACAGCCGGAATCTGCGGGCACCATGCTGCGCAAGGGCGCCGTGCTGGCACTGGCCAAGCATGTGGAAGCCCTGGGCGGCAAGATGCCTCAGGATGTCATGAGCGCGGCCGACCAGGTGGCCTTGCGCGGCAGCACGCCCCTGGCGGTGGCCGAGGGCAGCCATGTGCTGGGCATCGTCGAGCTCAAGGACATCGTCAAGGCGGGCATCAAGGAGCGCTTCATCGAGCTGCGCCGCATGGGCATCAAGACCGTGATGATCACCGGCGACAACAAGCTCACGGCGGCAGCCATCGCGGCCGAGGCGGGGGTGGACGACTTCCTGGCCGAAGCCACACCCGAAGACAAGCTGGAGCTGATTCGCAAGTACCAGGCGGAAGGCCGCCTGGTGGCCATGACCGGCGACGGCACCAACGACGCCCCCGCGCTGGCCCAGGCCGACGTGGCCGTGGCCATGGGCAGCGGCACACAGGCCGCCAAGGAGGCGGGCAACATGGTGGACCTGGACTCCAACCCCACCAAGTTGCTGGAGGTGGTGGAGACCGGCAAGGCGCTCTTGATGACACGCGGCTCGCTCACCACGTTCTCGATTGCGAACGACGTGGCGAAATACTTCGCCATCGTGCCGGCCATCTTCGTGTCTACCTACCCGCAGCTGTCCGCGCTCAATGTCATGCAGCTGGCAAGTCCGTCGTCCGCCATCCTGTCGGCCGTGATCTTCAATGCGCTGGTGATCGTGTTCCTGATTCCCCTGGCCTTGCGCGGTGTGCGCTACCGCCCGGTGGGTGCGGCGGCGCTGCTGCGTCGCAACCTGGCCATCTATGGGCTGGGCGGGCTGCTGGTGCCGTTTGTGGGCATCAAGCTGATTGACTGGATACTTGTGGCCGTCGGGCTGATCTGAGGAGATTCTGATGAAAAACATTCTTCGCCCCGCGCTGGTGCTGTTTGCCTTGTTGAGCGTGCTGACCGGGCTGCTGTATCCGCTGGTGGTGACGGGCGCCGCCCAGGCGGTGTTCCCCCAGCAGGCAGCTGGCAGCCTGGTGCAGCGCAATGGCCAGACCGTCGGTTCGTCGCTCATCGGCCAGAACTTTTCAGACCCCGGGCATTTCTGGGGCCGCCCATCGGCCACGGCGCCCATGCCGTACAACGCGGCGGCGTCCAGCGGTTCCAACCAGGGGCCGCTCAATCCGGCGCTGGCCGATGCGGTGAAAGCGCGCGTGGAAGCCCTGCGCGCGGCCGACCCCGGCAACACGGCCCCCGTGCCGGTGGATCTGGTCACGGCCTCGGCCAGTGGCCTGGACCCACACATCAGCCTGGCTGCGGCGCAGTACCAGGCAGGGCGCGTGGCGCGGGCCCGCAGCCTGCCGGTGGTCAGCGTGAATGCCGTGATTGGCAAGCACGCGGAGCAGCCGCTGTGGGGGCTGCTGGGCGAACCCCGGGTGAACGTGCTGGCGCTGAACCTGGCGCTCGACGGCTTGCGCTGACGTGCGCTGACATGCTCTGACTTTTGGCACCGATACTTGTTGATGCATGACTGACATCCAGCGCCCCGACCCCGATGCTTTGATTGCGCAACTGCGCGCCCAGGAAGAGCAGACCCAGCGGGGCAGGCTGCGCATCTACTTCGGTGCCAATGCCGGGGTCGGCAAGACCTGGGCCATGCTCAGTGCCGCGCAGCGCGAGCGGCGCGCGGGGCGCGACATCCTCATCGGCGTGGTGGAAACCCATGGTCGCGCGGAAACCGCTGCGTTGCTGGAGGGGCTGGAGTCGCTGCCCCTGAAGCAGGTGGAGTACCGGGGCCGGACGCTTTCCGAGTTCGATCTGGATGCGGCCCTGGCCCGCAAGCCTGCCATCTTGCTGGTGGATGAACTTGCGCACTCCAATGTGCAGGGTTCCCGCCACGCCAAGCGCTGGCAGGATGTGCAGGAGCTGCTGGCCGCTGGCATCGACGTGTGGACCGCGCTCAATGTTCAGCACCTGGAGAGCCTGAACGGCACGGTGGGGGCCATCACCGGTGTGCGTGTGCACGAAACGGTGCCCGACACCGTTCTGGACAACGCCGACGAAGTGGTGCTGGTCGATGCGACGCCCGACGAGCTGATCGCCCGCCTGGGCGCTGGCAAGGTCTACGTGCCCCAGCAGGCCGAACGCGCGGCGCAGAGCTTTTTCCGCAAGGGTAACTTGATCGCCCTGCGGGAGATTGCGCTGCGGCGCACGGCGGAGCATGTGGAAGACGATGTGCTGGGCTGGCGGGTGGAGCAGTCGGGCGCTTCCGGCAGCCGCGTGGCCAGTGCCTGGAACACCTCGGGCAGCATCCTGGCCTGTGTCGGGCCCCATGAAGACGCGGCACAGACGGTGCGCACAGCCGCCCGCCTGGCGGGGCAGCTCAATGTGAAATGGCATGCCGCTTATGTGGAGACGCCAAGGCTGCAGCGCCTGGGCGCAGCCCTGCGCGACAAGATTCTGGCCGTGCTGCAACTGGCGCAGGAGCTGGGAGCCGAAACGGCCGTGCTCACGGGCGACCGCGTGGCGCCCGCCTTGGCGGCCCAGGCGCTGCATCTGAACTGCGCCACCCTGGTGCTGGGGCGCCCCGCCGCGCGGGCGGGGTGGCGCAAACTTCTCGCATCCAAAGGTGTTGCGCGCGATTTGGCCGAACGGGCGCCATCACTCGACATCGTGGAGGCAGCGCATGCGGGTAGCTCGCGGCGCCTGCCTCGGGCGCTGTGGGACCGCAACATGGGCCTGGATGATGACGGGGATGTGGGCGAGCCCGGCGCAGGGCGCTATCGCTGGCAGGGGTTTTTGTGGGCGCTGGGCGCCAGCGTTGCCGTTACGGTGCTGGCGACACCGCTGCATGGTTTGCTGGAGCTGACCAACATCGTGATGCTCTACCTGGTGGGGGTTGTCGCGGTGGCCATGCGTTTTGGGCGCGTGCCCGCAGCGATGGCGGCCTTGCTGAATGTGCTGGCGTTCGATTTTTTCTTCGTCTCACCGCGCCTGTCGTTCGCGGTGAGCGATGTGCAGTACATCGTCACCTTTGCGGTGATGCTGGGTGTGGGGCTGCTGGTGGGGCAGCTCACGGCCGGGTTGCGGTTTGCCGCTGGGGTGTCGATCAGCCGGGAGCGGCGGGCCCAGTCGCTGTTTGAGCTGACGCGCGAGCTGTCTGCGGCGCTGGAGACCAGCCAGGTCATCGAGATCGGCGCGGCGGCCGTGCAGGGGCACTTCGGGGGCCGCGCCGTGGTGGTGGCGCTGGACGCGTCGGACCGCCTTCAGTACCCCGACGATTTGCCGCCGGGCTTCGACAAAAGCGTGGCGGACTGGACGCTGCGCCAGGGCCAGAGCGCCGGGCTGGCAACCAGCACCCTGGCCGCGCAGGCCTGGCGCTACGTGCCGCTGAAGGCCCCCATGCGCGTGCGTGGTGTGCTGGCGCTGGAACCCGCCCAGCCCCGCTGGCTGCTGATCCCCGAACAGGCGCAGCAACTCGACACCCTGGCCCGGCAGATCGCCATTGCCCTGGAGCGTGTGCACTACGTGGACATTGCGCAGCAGGCCGTGGTGGACATGGAGTCTGAACGGCTGCGCAATGCCCTGCTGGGCGCGGTGTCGCACGATGTGCGCACCCCCCTCACGGCTCTGATCACGCTCGCCGAATCGCTGCGGAGCGCGCCGCCGCAAGAAACCGGCGCCGTGGCCAAGGCCATCGTGCACCAGGCGCACCAGCTCAATGCGCTGGTCAGCAACCTGCTGGACATGGCGCGCCTGGAGAGCGATGTGTCGGGGCAGAGCGTCCATCTGCGGCGGGACTGGCAGTCGGTGGAAGAGGTGGTTGGCTCTGCCATCCGGGCCGCCCGACCCGCGCTGGGCGACATGCCTGTGCGCACCGAGGTGCCCGCCGACTTGCCGCTGGTGGAGTTCGACCCTGTGCTCATCGAGCGCGTGCTGGTCAATCTTCTGGAGAATGCAGCCAAATACGGCGCGGGGCCGGTGGTGGTGAAAGCATCCACCACAGACAACATGCTGGTGCTGAAGGTGCGAGACCATGGCCCGGGCCTGCCCGCCTCGGTGCGTGGCAAAGAACACACCCTGTTTGAAAAATTCACCCGGGGCCAGGCGGAATCCGCGACCCCGGGCGTGGGCCTGGGGCTGGCGATCTGCAAGGCCGTCGTGCAAGCGCATGGCGGTGCGATCTCCGCCGCCAGCGTAGAAGGGGGCGGGGCAGAATTCACGGTGACCCTGGCGCGGCGCGAGCCGCCGCCCGACCCCGGTTTGAGTGAGATGGAGCGGGGCATTTCTGCCCCCTGAAGAAAACAATGCAGATACGTACCGTTTTGGTGATCGAGGACGAGCCACAGATCCGGCGCTTTGTGCGCAGCGCGCTGGAGGCCGAGGGCTGGCAGGTGCACGAGGCGGGAACCCTGCGCGAGGGGCTGTCGGCTGCTGGCACCCGCCACCCCGACCTGCTGGTGCTGGACCTGGGGCTGCCCGATGGCGATGGGGTGGAGCTGATCCGCGATGTGCGGGGCTGGTCCGCCGTGCCCATCATCGTGCTGTCTGCACGCACCGATGAGACCGACAAGATCGCCGCACTCGATGCCGGTGCAGACGACTACCTCACCAAACCCTTTGGCACCGGCGAGTTGCTGGCGCGGGTGCGGGCCAACCTGCGCAGGCCCCGCGCCGCCACCGGCAACGGGCTGGTGCAGGAGGCGGCGGAGCCCCTGTTCCATTTCGGCGATGTCGAGGTGGACCGCAGTGCGCGCCTGGTGCGCAAGGCGGGTGTGGAGGTGCACTTGACCCCCACCGAGTACCGCATGCTCATGGTGCTGGTGGCCAATGCGGGGCGGGTCATCACCCAAAAGCAGCTGTTGCGCGAAGTGTGGGGGCCCATGCGGTCGGACCAGAGCCACTACCTGCGCATCTACATGGGGCACCTGCGCCAAAAGCTGGAGGCCGACCCTGCGCAGCCCCGCCACCTGCTCACCGAGTCGGGGGTGGGATACCGCCTGGCGGTGTAGGGCTGGCGCCAGCCCTTCGCACCCGCGCACATGCGTGGCCAGCCCCGCTGGATTGACAGCGATTTGATGTCTTCCCCCGCATTTTTTACGAACGATTTACGCCGGATTTTCTAGACTGAAAGCATGTTCAACACCGGCCACAAGCGCCCCTGCCGGGGGCTCCGTGTGGTGAAAACATGCTGATGAAGAGTTGTCCCAGTATGGGCTTGCACCGGGTATCCCTGTTGCCTTTGGGTGAGAGCGATAGCGATCCCACCGCGTTGGTGCTGGTTCCGTTCACCACACCGTATGCCGATGGGAAAAGCCTGCGTGCAAGGCTGCAGGCCGTGCTGGGGCGGCAGCTGCGCGGATACAGCCTGGCGTTCGACGTGCCCCGCCACACGGCCAGGGGCACTTTGTACATCCACCGGCGCGACCTGGAGAGTGCCAAGCGTTGCCTGGTCTCTGGCCTGCCCCAGCTCGAACTCGGTTGTGTGGCCAGTGTTGCTTGCGCGGGGGCGTTTTCATGCCATTGAACCATTGCAGCGCGCGACGTTGCCAGGCCATTGAGGCAGGCTCTGTGCGCAGCGCCCTGCGTGGCGTGGGCCCGGAGCTGCAGCGCCATGGCTGATTGGATCGCGTTGCTATTGGCCGTGCTGGTGCTTGTCGTTCCGATCGGAGTGGGGTGGGTGGCATTGAAGCTGTCTGACCGCAAGGCGCAGCGGCCCCGTGGGGACTGCCCGTGAAGCGACAACCATCGACGGATGTGCGGGGCGTCGCAACGGCGGGTCCTGCAGATTTGCCCGCACTGGAGCAGCTGGAAAACACCGCGTTCTCCAGCGATCGGATTTCGCGCAGGAGCTGGGGGCGTCTGTTGTTGAGCCCCTCGGCACGTGTACTGGTGGTCAGATCAGGGCAGACATTGGACGGGGCCTGCGTGGTATTGCGCCGCGAAGGGTCGTCTGTGGCACGCCTGTATTCCATTGCGGTGGCGCCGTCCATGCGGCGCGCAGGCGTGGCCAGCGGGCTGCTGGCGGCGGCAATCCAGGGTGCGCGCGATGCGGGCTGCGCAGTGCTGCGGCTCGAGAGCAGGGCAGGCAACCTGTCGGCGCACCGTCTCTTCGCGCGCCACGGCTTTGTGCACACCGGTTGCAAAAATGCCTACTACGAGGATGGCGAACAGGCCCTGTGTTTTCAGAAGGACCTGTTCGATGGCGCATTGGCCCAGGCAGCGGCGTCGTACCAGGTGCGCCACTATGCACAGACGCTGGACTTCACCTGCGGCCCCTGTGCGCTGCTGATGGCGATGTCCGCCATGGACCCCGCCATGCCGGTGAATCAGGCGGCCGAGATCCGCCTGTGGCGCGAGGCCACCACGGTGTTCATGGCCGCAGGCCATGGCGGGTGTGGGCCTTTTGGGTTGGCGCATGCCGCGCTGGCCCACGGTTTTGAGGTGTCGGTGTATGCGGCTGCCGGTGCCTCGCTGTTCATGGACAGCGTGCGCGACCCCCGCAAGAAGGACGTGATCCAGTTGGTGGAGAACGACTTCAGGGCGGCGCTGGAGGCGCGCCAGGTGCCGATCCATGCGCGGCCCGTGTCGCCCGACAGCGTGATCGAGCAGCTGCGGGCGGGGCGCCTGCCCATTGTGCTCATCAGTTTGTGGCGCCTGCACCGGCAGAAGACGCCGCACTGGGTGGTCATCACAGGCTTCGACGGTGCGGTGTTTCGCCTGCTGGACCCCATGGCACGTTCCGGTGACCCGGACGGCGGTGTGTCCATCAGTTGGAGTGAATTCAAGAAAGTCGCAAGGTATGGGCGCCGTGGGCGCACTGCGGCCGTCATCCTTTCTGGAAAGAAATAAATTGTCCTCAGAACATGTCATCGTGGTGGAGAAGCTGGCCGACTTTCGATGGAGCCAGCCCGACATCAAGGTCATCACAGCAGAGCAATTCGTTGCAGAACAGCCGCTTCACCGTGGGCGCGTGCGCAAGGTCACCAACCTGTGCAGGAGCTACGGCTACCTCAGCATGGGCTACTACTGCTCGCTGCTGGCCGAGGCGCGTGGTGACCGCGTAACGCCCAGCGTGGACACCATCCTGAGCCTGCAGCGCAAACGCATCGAGCCATCGGCGCTGGCGCAGCTCAACCGGCTGATTGGCCCGCTCAAGGAAATACCGCGCTCTGTGAACACACTGACGCTGCATGTCTTCTTCGGGATCATGGAAGACCCCGCACTGGCTGCGCTGGCTCGCAAAAGCTTCGAGCTGTTCCGTTGCCCACTGATGGAGGTTACGCTGGAGAGGCAGGAGCAGTCGGCCCATTGGCAGATCGGTGGCATACAGGCGCTGGACCTGCGCGATGTGGATGCCGCGCGCGACGAGGTCTTCGTGCAAGCGCTGCTCCAGTACACACGGCGAAGTTGGCGCCCCATGATCGCGATGCCCCAGCCGCGCATGGACCTGGCGGTGCTGCACGACCCGCACGATCGCTTGCCGCCGTCCAACCTCAAGACCCTGCGCAAGCTGGTCGATGTGGGGCAGGAGATGGGTATTGCCGTGGAGCTGATCGAAAAAAAGGACTTGGCGCGGCTGACCCAGTTTGATGCACTCTTCATCCGCGAGACCACGGCCGTGACCCACCACACCTTCCAGTTCGCGCGCAAAGCCATGGCGGAGGGCATGCCGGTCATCGACGACCCCGCGTCCATCCTGCGCTGCACTAACAAGGCTTTTCTGGCAGAGCTGCTGCGCGAGCATGCCATTGCCACCCCGCTCACGCACATGGTCAGCCGCCGCACGCTGGCCGACATGCAGCACCGGCTGGCCTACCCGGTGGTGGTGAAGGTGCCGGACGGCGCGTTCAGCCGCAGTGTGAAAAAGGCGGAGAACTTTGAACAGCTGCATGGCATCGCCCGGGACATGCTCAAGGAGTCGGAAATCATCCTCGTGCAGGAGTTCATGTACACCGACTTCGACTGGCGCATCGGCGTGCTGGCAGGCCAGGCCATCTTCGCAGCGAAGTACTTCATGTGCGACGGCCACTGGCAGATCCTGCAACACACGGCCAATGGCAAGTACACCGAAGGCCGGGTGCAGGCCGTACCGCTGGACCAGGTGCCCCCGCAGGTGCTGGCGGCGGCAGTCAGCTCTGCCCGCCTGGTGGGTCATGGTTTTTATGGCGTGGACCTGAAGGCCACGGCATCCGGGGTGTACGTGATCGAGATCAACGACAACCCGAACCTGGATGTGGGGGTGGAGGACGCCGCCCTGGGCGATGGCCTGTACCGCTTGCTGCTCACGCATTTCCTCAGGCAGGTGGAGCAGCGCTTCAGCACCAGCCGGGTGGTGGGCGGCCTGGATCACCAGCCCGCCTTGGGCCTGGCGGTGGCTGCGGGCTAGCGCGTGTTTTCCGTTGGCGTACCGGCCCCCGAAGCCGACCGGTTTGCGAAGGGAGGGTGTGGGCAGATGGTGGGGCTGCTCACACCCGCTCTTTCTATCGCGACGGAGTGAATCCATAATTTGCTATTAATTGGATAGCTTAAAGCGCATGATGGATGCGCGGAGGGCCGCATTTTCTTGTGTTTTTTTGCGCTGGCCTGCCCTGCGCTCACCAACGGGCTTCCCACCTGTGCCTTGGGGTTTCGTGCAGCCGGTGCAGGAGTCAACTGCAGGCCAGCGGATTGATCAGCCCGGCGCCAAAACCTACGCTCGGGGCATGAAATTCATCCCCAAGGAAAGCCCCATGGCAGTGAGCGTTCGGATCAATGCGGCAGGTGGGCCAGAGGCCCTGCGACTGGAGGCGGTTGAGCCTCAGGTGCCCGGCCCCGGGCAGGTGTGGCTCGAACAGGCGGCCATCGGCGTGAACCCGCTGGACGTGGGCCAGCGCAAAGGCGCGGTGACCATCCCGTTCCCGTCCGGCCTGGGGCTGGAGGGCGCAGGGCGGGTGGTGGCCGTGGGCCCAGGGGTGCTGAATGTGGCGGTGGGCGACCGTGTGGGTTATGCCACCGGGCCGCTGGGGGCCTATGCCAGCGCCCGCCTGTTCCCGGCCGAGCGGCTGGTCAAGCTGCCCGATGCGCTGGGTTTTGACGAGGCGGCGGCGGTGCTGTTCAAAGGCATCACGGCGCAGTACCTGCTCAAGACAACCTATGCCGTCGTGCCCGGAACCAAGGTACTGATCTATGGGGCGGGCGGAGCGCTGGGGCAGCTCATGTGCGCCTGGGCCCGGCACCTGGGTGCGTTGGTGATGGGGGTGGTCTCCAAACCAGAGAGCGTGGAGCGGGCCCGTGCGGCAGGGTGCGACGCGGTGTTTGTCTTTGACCCCGCCACCTTGCCCGCGCAGGTGCTGGAGGTCACGCTGGGGCACAAGGCGGACGTGGTGTACGACCCCATCGGACGGGTCACGCTCAACGCGTCTCTGGACTGCCTGCGTCCGCGCGGCCTGCTGGTGTCGTTTGGCGCCACCTCGGGCCTGCCCGCACCCATCGAGGTGGGCACGCTCAATGCCAAGGGCTCGCTGTTCCTCACCCGCCCGTCGCTGGCCGCGCACACGGCCACGGCGGCGGAGTACCAGGAGCGCGCCCAGGACGTTCTGCAGGCTGTGGCCGCCGGCATCATCACGCTGCACATCTGGCGCCGCTATGCGCTGGCCGATGTGGCGGCGGCCCACGCCGACCTGGAGCAGGGGCGATCGCAAGGTGCGATCATCCTTACCCCGTGACCTTGTGTGGTGCCACGCCGTGGCGCCTTGATCTTTGATGGACCTGCTCGACAGCCAGCATGCCGATGAGTTGGCGACCCTTCTTGCCCTGAGCGATGGGGGCTCGTTTGCTGCCGCGGGCCGCGCCTTGCAGCGCCACCCCTCGGTGCTGTCCAAACGCCTGAATGCGCTGGAGCGTCGCCTGGGCGTGCGGCTGGTGGAGCGCACCACGCGCCAGCTGCACCTGACACACGCAGGGCTGCAGCTGGTGGAGAAAGTGCGCGAGGCCATGGGCCTGATCGCACAGGCGCAGACAGAGGCGGCCGAGGGCGCACAGCAGGTGCGCGGGCGATTGCGCGTGTCGGTGCCTGCGGCCATGGGGCGGCGGCTGCTCAGCGGCATGCTGGCAGAGTTTGCGCTGGCCCATCCGCAGGTCACGCTGGAGGTGGAATACGCCGACCGGCTGGTGGACATTGTGGGCGAGCGCTTTGACGCCGCCATCCGCATTGGCAAGCTGGCCGACAGCGGGCTGGTGGCCACGCGGCTGTGCGGCCACCGGCGCATCATGGCCGCAGCGCCGTCCTATCTGCAGCAGCATGGCATGCCACAGGCGCCCGCCGACCTGGCGCAGCACCAGTGCCTGGGCTTCACGGGCCTGGCGTCGTATCCCGAATGGCAGCTCACCTCACGCGCGGGCGCCAGCCACACGGTGGTGGTGCACAGCAGCCTGGTGAGCAATGACAACGAAGCGCTGCTGACAGCCGCCACGCTCGGCGCAGGCATCCTGGCCGGGGGCGACTGGCTGATCCAGCCTTGCATTGACGCAGGCCAGCTGGTGCGTGTGCTGCCCCAGTGGCAGCTCAATGCAGATGCAGGCATCTACCTGGTGCGGCCCTCGGGCCGGTTCAGCACGGCGGCCATGGCGGCGTTTCGCGCGTGGGTGGTGGACTGGTTTGCGGCCAGGGCCCGTGCGGACGAAGCACCGGGCGTGGGGCAGACGCTGCGATGATGGGCCGCGTCCTCTCTCTGTTTTGCCCACCGCCCCGGGCCTTTCTTCCTGTCTGGCCTGGCTGCCGCAGCCAGGCGCTTTGTTTTCATACTCCATGACCCAGGCAACACCCCATTCATCCCCCGTGTCGAATCCGCTGGATTCACTCGTCCCATTGCTGTTTGTCGCGCTCTGGAGCACGGGTTTCATCGGCGCCAAGCTGGGTCTGCCGTATGTGGAGCCGCTGACCTTTCTCGGGCTGCGCTTTGCCATCGTCACCGTGCTCATGCTGGCTGTGGTGGCGGTGGTGCGTGCGCCCTGGCCACCGGCGGGCAGGGCCTGGGGCCACATCGCGGTGTCGGGCCTGCTGGTGCATGGCGTGTACCTGGGCGGGGTGTTCATGGCCATTGGGCACGGGCTGCCGTCGGGCATCACGGCACTGGTGGTGGGCTTACAGCCGCTGTTGACTGCGCTGGTGGCGGGCGCCTTGCTGGGCGAGAAGGTGCGGCCCGCGCAGTGGGCGGGGCTGGGGCTGGGGTTCGGCGGCGTGGCGCTGGTGGTGGCGGGCAAGGTGGCGACGGTGCCCGCAGGTGCTTTGCTGGGCATGCTGCTGCCTGCCGTGGTGGCGTTGCTGGGCATCACGGCGGGCACGCTGTACCAAAAGCGCTTTTGCCCCTCGTTCGATCTGCGCACGGGCTCGGTCATCCAATACCTGCCCTGTGCCATCGCCATGGCTGCGCTGGCCTATGCCACCGGGTCCATGGCCATCACATGGACGGGTGAGTTTGTGTTTGCGCTGGGCTGGCTGGTGCTGGTGTTGTCACTGGGCGCGGTGAGCCTGTTGAACCTGCTGATTCGCCGGGGCGGCGCGGTGAACGTGGCCAGCTTGTTCTACCTGACACCGCCCACCACGGCCCTGATCGCCTGGGCCATGTTTGGTGAGACGCTCACCGGCTGGGCGCTGGCGGGGATGGCGTTGGCGGCGGCGGGTGTGTGGCTGGCGCGGCAGACGAGGTGAGGGTGGGGCACTGCCATGCGACTCCGTGGAAAACACAGGGTTGGTGTGGCAGCCTTGGTGATGTGTAGAGAGTTTGCTATTGTATTTGTAGCTGTTTGCGCTTTGTGGATGCGCGCAAAGGCCACTTTTTCTTGAATTTTTGCTTGCTGCTGAATGATATGGGCCCTGTCAGGCAGCGGGGTGCACGGCAACGATGTTCAGTGGCCCCGAAATGGAGAGCCCGCTGAAACCCATGGAGGATTCCAGCGCAGACACATGGCCGCCCTCCGCCCACACATCCACCAGCGCATCTTTCGCTCCAAACTGGCAGGCAATGGTGGCGACGCGGAATGTGTCCGTGCGAGCAAAGAGAAGCGGTGCCGGCCATCGGACCTGAAACCAGCGTTTGCACTGGAATTCAATGCGCTTCCAGTCCGACGGACGGCGAATGTTGTTGATGCAGTCCAGCTGTTTCGCCAGCAACAACGCCTCAGCCGGTGGCAGTGCGGAAGCGGTGGCTTGGAGCAGCGCTTTCTCAAACGGCAACAGTTGGTCGGTGGGCGTCGGCGCGACGATGGGCTGGAGAGACCCGGTCAGTGCAACCATGGCAACGGCCTCAGAGTTTGCGCAGCCGTTCCAGCGCCGCGCGCAGTGTCTCGTCCTTCTTGGCAAAGCAGAACCGAACCACACGCTGGTCAAACCCGTCGCCATAAAACGCGGACAGCGGAATCGCCGCCACGCCCACCTCACGGGTGAGCCACTGGCAGAAATCGGCCTCGTTCAAATCGCTGAACGCCGAGATGTCCACGCACTGGAAGTAGCTGCCGGTGCTGGGCAGCAGCTTGAAGCGCGAGCCTGCCAGCCCTTCGCGGAACAGGTCGCGCTTGGCCTGGTAGAACGCGGGCAACTGCAGGTAGGGTGTGGGGTCCTGCAGGTAGGCGGCCAGCCCGTGCTGCACGGGGGTGTTGACGGTGAACACGTTGAACTGGTGCACTTTGCGGAACTCGGCCGTCAGCGCTGCGGGGGCCGCCACGGTGCCGACCTTCCAGCCGGTGACGTGGAAGGTTTTGCCAAAGCTGGAGACGATGAACGCACGGGCGGCCAGGCCTGCAAAGCGCGCGGCGCTTTGGTGCTCGGCGCCGTCGAACACCATGTGCTCGTACACCTCGTCGCTGATGAGCAGGATGTCGGTGGGAGCGAGCAGGTCTTCCAGCTGGTGCATTTCCTCGGCCGTCCAAATGGTGGCGCTGGGGTTGTGCGGGCTGTTGATGATGATGGCGCGGGTGCGGGGCGTGATGGCCGCGCTGATCTTTGCGAAGTCGGGGCGGAAGGTGCCGGGCGTGAGGGGCACGCGCACGGCTTTGCCGCCCGCCAGCTCGATGTTGGGCACATAGCTGTCGTAGCAGGGGTCGAGCACGATCACTTCGTCGCCCGCGTGCACGATGGCCAGGATGGCGGTGATGATGGCCTGCGTGGCGCCTGCAGTGATGGTGATCTCGGTGTTGGGGTTGTAGGCGCGGCCGTGCAGCGCCTCGATCTTGCGGGCCACGGCTTCGCGCAGGGCGGGCACGCCGGGCATGGGCGGGTACTGGTTGTGGCCGGCTTGCATGGCGGCGGTGACGGCGTTCACCAGCTCGGGGGCGCATTCAAAGTCGGGGAAACCTTGGCCCAGGTTGACGGCCTTGTGCTCTGCAGCCAGGGCGGACATCACGGTGAAGATGGTGGTGCCGACGTTGGGCAGCTTGCTGGGGAAAGCGGGGGTGCGGGCGATGGCTTGGGTCATGGCACAACGGCGTGAAAGAAGGGATCTGGATGGGCTGAAAGAAGAGCTGAGGCTGGGCTGCTGGTTGTTTACAGCTCGTAGTCGTTGACATGCCCCGTCATCGCGCGGGCAATCAGCTCGCGGCTCAGGCGGTCGCTGAGCAGCTCGGCAAACTTGTAGACAAAGTTGCGCAGGTAGGCCCCGCGCTTGAAGGCCACGCGGGCCACGCTCTGGCCGAACAGGTGGCCCACGGGGCGCACGGCCAGGTCGCCTACTGGGTCATCGCGCATGGCCATCTCGGCCACGATGCCGATGCCCAGGCCCAGGCGCACATAGGTCTTGATCACGTCGGAGTCGATGGCTTCGAGCACGATGCGGGGCGTGAGTTTGCGCGCCGCAAAGGCGTGGTCGATCTTGCCCCGGCCGGTGAAGGAGGGGTGGTAGGTGATCAGGGCCTCATGGGCCAGGTCGTCCAGGCCAATACGTTCCTTTTGCGCCAGTGGGTGGTCGTTGGGCACGACGAGCACGTGCTGCCATTCGTAGCAGGGCAGGGTGACGAGTTCGGGGTAGTCGGCCAGCGATTCGGTGGCCATGCCGATCTCGGCCACCTCGTCGATGATCATGCGGGCCACTTCGTGCGGCGTGGCCTGGTGCAGGCTCACGTTGACCTTGGGGTAGGCCTCGCGCAGGCGCGCCACGGGCACGGGCAGCACATAGCGCGCTTGGGTGTGGGTGGTGGCGATGCTGAGGGTGCCGCTGTCTTGCGCGCTGAATTGCTCGCCAATGCGCTTCAAGTTACCCACCTCGCGCATGATGACTTCGATGCTCTTGAGCACATGCTGGCCGGGCTCGGTGATGCGCTTGAGGCGCTTGCCGTGGCGGGCAAAGATGTCCACGCCCAGTTCTTCTTCCAGCTCGATGATGGCTTTGGAGACGCCCGGCTGCGAGGTGTGCAGGGCCTTGGCGGCTTCGGTCAGGTTGAGGTTGCGGCGCGCAGCCTCTTGAACAAAGCGGAATTGGTGCAGATTCATATCGAATATCGCCTAAAGATTTGCATCATTATGCTGCAATCGTCTAAGCGCTATCGGGCACCTTCACAGAATTTTCAGCCCCCCGGAGCCTCGCAGGCGATGTCCGCCATCAGGGCCGTCATGCGCGGGTCTTCTCCGATCGCGGCCTGGACGTGGAACTGCACGCCGGGGTGGGCGGCAAGGAGTTCCTGCGCCAGCACGGGCAGGTCTTCGCGCGCATGTTTGCCCGTGCCGAGGAACATGGGCACCACGGTGACGTGGGTGGCGCCCTGGTTGACGAGCTGCTGGGTCGCATCTGCCAGGCTAGGGGTGCACAGCTCCAGATAGGCGCACGCCACGGGGCGTGTGGGGTGCTGCGCTGCAATGCGCGCGGCCACGGCTTCGATGGGCGCACGCCACAGCGGGTCGCGGGAGCCGTGGGAGAACAGGACGATGGCGTTGTGCATGGGGTGTGGAATGGGGTGCTGCCGCGGTCAGCGCCGCAGCACCAGCCAGCCGAAGGCTGCCAGGGAGAGCACGGAATAGATCAGCCCCGGCGCCGCCGCCGTGAGCATGGGCGACCAGTTCTGGAGGTTGCCCGCGTAGCCGAACACGTTGTTCAGCAGGAAGAAGCTGATGCCCGCCATCACGCCGCCAAACACATAGCCCGCAATGCCGCCCGAGCGGAAATGCAGATAGGCAAAGGGCAGGGCCAGCACCACCATCACCAGGCAGGAGAGGGGGTAGAACACCTTGCGCCAGAACTCGATCTCGTACTTCTGGGCCGATTGGCCGTTGGCGTTCAGGTGCCGGATGAACTGGAACAGGTCCAGCGTGGCCATGCGGTCTGGTTTGAGCAGGGAGGCGGCCACCATGTCGGCACTGATGCGCGTGGGCCATTGAAGGCTGGGGGTGTCGAGGTGTTCGACGCGTGCTTCGCCCTTGTCGTCGGTGGCGCTGCGGTGTTCAAAGCGGCTGCGTTGCACTTTCTCCAGTGCCCAGGCGCCATCCGAGCCGAACTGGCCCGACGCGGCCCGGGTCTGCGAGGCGAGGCGCCCTTTGTCGTCAAACTCGAAAATGCGCACATCCAGCATGCCGCCATTGGGGGTGAGCGCGCGCACGTTGACGGCAAAGGAGTGGTTGTCCTGCCGTTCCTTGAGCCACGCTCCGGTGGCGCCAGTCGTCAGTTTGCCGAGGTAGCGCACCTTGATGAGCTGGGCGGTACGGTCCGTCAGCGGTGCCAGGTAGTCGCCCACGGCAAAGGTCAGCACCACAAACACCCCGCCCAGGGTGACCAGGGTGCGCAGTGCGCGCCAGGGCCCCATGCCGCTGGTGCGCATGATGGTGAATTCGGAGCTTTGGGCCAGTCGCGCCATCACAAAGATGGTGCCGATGAGCACGGTGATGGGGAGCAGCTCGTAGAGGTGGCTGGGAATGCTCAGCACCACAAACAACAGGGCGTGCGAGAGTTGGTAGCCCTCGGACCCGGTGCGGCCCACCCAGCGCAACTCATCGACCAGGTCGAAGAAGAAGAACAGTGCCAGGAAGCCGACCGTGACGAAGGTGACGGCGGACAGGGCTTCGCGGTGGATCAGGCGGCGGATGGTCTTCATGCGGGCTGCCCTCCGGACGCCTGTGCAGGCCGTGGCGACAGCAGGCGCCGCACGGTCCACTGGTTGTGCCGCACGGCCAGCACCAGCAGCGACACGGCCAGCATGCCGCCATGCAGCAGAACCATGAAGCTCACCAGGCCCAGCCGCCCCGCACCCACCCAGCTTTGGCCCAGGGTCATGAGGTTGTAGTAGACGATGAACGCGAACAGTGCAAACACCAGGCTGGTGCTGCGTGCGGCGCGCGGGTTGGCGCTGGCCAGGGCCAGGCCCAGCAGCACAAAGTTTAGGGCGGCCAGTGCCAGGCCCAGGCGCCAGCCCAGTTCAGCCTGGTAGGCGGGCAGGGGGCGCATGAGCAGTTCGAAGGTGGTGCGTGTCTTCACCGCCAGCTCTTCGGCGGAGCCCGGTGATGCGGTGCCGATGCGGGTCCCGTATTCGGAGAAATCACTGATCTTGACGCCTGGCTTGTCGCGCGAGGTCTCCAGCCGCTGGCCGTTGCTGAGCAGCACCATGCGCTCGCCTGCCTGGGTCTCCAGCCGCGCGCTGCGTGCCGAGGTGACGGATTCGCGCGTGCCGTCGTTGGCTGCAATGAAGACGTTGTTGGCGGCCTGGGTGTCGGGGCTGTCCTTGTCAATGAAGAACACCCGGCTACCGTTGGATGACTCCTGGAATTCACCGGGTGCGATGCGGTCGATGTCGCTGCGCTGCTCGTAGCGGGTCTTGAGTTCCTGGATCTGCGAGTTGGCCCAGGGCCAGACCAGCAGGGACAGCACAGCAATCACCACCATCACGGGCCAGGCAAACCGCAGCAGCGGCTTGACCAGGCTCATCAGGCCCCGGCCGCTGGCAAACCAGATCACCATTTCGCTGTCGCGGTACATGCGCGAGAGGGTGCCGACCACGGCAATGAACAGGCTCAGGCTGAGGATGATGGGCAATTGCCCCAGGACGGTGAAGCCCATGACCAGCATCACATCGGAGGGGCTCACGCTGCCTTTGGAGGCCTGGCCGAGCGTGCGGATGAGCATCATGGTCATGACCACGGTCACCAGCACCACAAGCGTCGCGCCGAAGCTGCGTGCCAGCTCTTTGCGAAGGGATGAATCGAATAACATTGGCTCAGCGCGTGCTATGCATTTTTGCGAGCGCATCAAAGCGCATGGCCCGCTCAAAAGGAAAACACCGATTATGAACTTTGATCTCAAGACCCTGGATTTGGCGGCGGCTGCTTCGGAAAAATGCGACCTGCTGGTGGTGCTGATTCCGGAAGGTTTCAAACCGGGGGCGGATGCCCTGTCTGCCCTGGTGGCGCTGGCGCTCAAGAACGGAGATCTTTCGCTGAAGGCTGGCAAACAGCTGCAGCTGTACCAGGTGCCCGCTTTGGCCGCGCGCCGCGTGGTTCTGGTGGGCGGCGGCGATGGTGCTGCCCGTGCGGTGCGGCAGGCCGTGCTGGCAGCGGGCGGCGCAATCAAGGCCCCACACACCAAGCGGGTGGTGTTGTGCTGGGCAGGTGCTGCTGCGGCGGATGCCGTGGGCGCCGCTGTGCAGGCGGTGGCCGAGGCCAGCTATGTCTACACCACGACCAAATCGAAGGCCGAGGCCCGCAGTCTGGGGCGTTGTGTGATCGGTGTCGCCAGTCCCGCCGATGTGCGAGAGGGTTTTGACAGCGGCGTGGCGTTGGTGGCGGGGGTGGAGTTTGCCCGCGAATGGGGCAATCGCCCGGCCAACCATGCAACGCCCAGCCTGCTGGCCGATGCCGCCAAGACGCTGGCCAAGCTGCCACGCATCCAGTGCAAGGTGCATGGCCCGGCAGAGGTCAGCCGCCTGGGCATGGGCGCATTCATGGCCGTGGCCCGTGGCTCCGAAGAGCCTCTGCGGTTTATCGAGCTGCGCTACAACGGTGCTGCCAAGGACAAGGCGCCGGTGGTGCTGGTGGGCAAGGGCATCACTTTTGACACGGGTGGCATCTCGATCAAGCCCGCGCCCGAAATGGACGAGATGAAGTTCGACATGTGTGGTGCGGCCAGCGTGCTGGGCACGTTCCGCGCGCTGGGCGAACTGCAGCCCGCCATCAACGTGGTGGGACTGGTACCCGCCTGCGAGAACATGCCCGATGGCCGCGCGGTGAAGCCCGGGGATGTGGTCACCAGCATGAGCGGCCAGACCATCGAGATTTTGAACACCGACGCGGAAGGGCGTCTGGTGCTGTGCGATGCGTTGACGTATGCAACCCGCTTCAAGCCTGCCGCTGTGGTGGACATTGCCACCCTGACCGGTGCCTGTGTGATTGCGCTGGGCGGTGTTCGCAGCGGCCTGTTCGCCAACAACGATGGCCTGGCTGCAGCGCTGCAGCAGGCGGGTGAATCCGCGCAGGATCCCTGCTGGCGCATGCCCCTGGACGACGACTACGCCGATGGCCTCAAGAGCAACTTTGCCGACATGGGCAATGTGGCCGGGCGTGCGGGTGGTTCGATCACGGCCGCCAAGTTTCTGCAGAAGTTTGTGGGCGACATGCCCTGGGCGCATCTGGACATTGCTGGCACGGCCTGGCGTGGCGGTGCCGCCAAGGGGTCCACGGGGCGCCCTGTGGGGTTGCTGGTGCACTACCTGCTCGGCCAGGCGCAAGCAAAGGCGGCCGGCAAGGCAGCATCCGTGCCGCGTGTGGCTGCCAAGCCGACGGCGAAGCGCGCGCCCCGCTCCAAAGCGGCTTGATGGGTTGCGTGGGCTCACCATGACCGAGGTCGCCTTCCACTTCAATGCGCCCGACAAGCTGGCCTATGCGTGCCGTTTTGCGCGCAAGGTGCAGCGCAGCGGGGCGCGCCTGGTGATTACGGCCCCCACTGAGGCGCTGGAGACCCTGGACCGTATGCTCTGGGCCCTGGCGCCGCAGGACTTTGTGGCCCACTGCCGCAGCGATGCGGACGAAGAGCTGGTTCTGGCATCTCCGGTGTTGTTGGCGGTCGATGTGCGTTCGGCGGCGCACCATGAGGTGCTGCTGAATCTCCACGCCGAGGTTCCGGAAGGTTTTGGCCGGTTTGACCGGCTGGTGGAAGTGGTCAGCGCCCATGATGAAGCCGACCGTGCCGGAGCGCGTACGCGCTGGCGCCACTATGCCTCGCGGGGCTACGCCATCACGCGCCACGATCTGGTGCTGAAAGGCGGCTGATGGCTACGCCGCCCAAAGGTCCCCCCCGTTTTGTGCCCACGCTCACCGAAGTGGTGCAGGTGCCGGGCACACCGCCGGCGCCCAAGCCGGTGGAGCCCCGGGCGCGTACCACCGTCATGCCACCGCCGCACACCCCTGCGCCCGCAGGCGTTGTGCGGCAGCCCGGTGGTGCTTCATTGCCTGCCATGCCCCGGCCCGCGAGCGCACCGGTGGCTGCAACTGCCGGTGGGTTGGGTGGTGCGCGGATACATGCCAGCGGCGCTCAGGTGCCTGGAAATCCGCCGCATCCGCCGGGTATCCAGGCGCGTGCACCAGACACCACCCCGCCGCCAGTGACTGCGGTGGTGGCACGGCCCATGCCCGAAGGCATGGAGGAATACATGGTGCACCGTGTCATGCAGCGTGTGGACGTTGTGCTGGATCAACGTCTGCGTGAAGCGATCGCCACGGTGGTGCAAGAGCAGACAAGATCGGTGCTGCCCAGGCTGCGGGAAGAGATTGAATCGGTGGTCCGCCACGCGGTGTACGAGGCCGTGGCGGAGGAGCTGGCCAGCGGCGCGCCCAAGGCTGGCAAGGGATGACAGGGTATTCCCTTGTGGTTTCCCCCGCATTTAATCGTGTTCCCTAATGATCTGGCCCGTAAATTGCGATATGTTCGCCTGCGTTGAGACACAAGAACATTCTCAGCGTTTATCTTTACTGGAGATTGATATGCAATTGAAGTTGAAACTGACCGTGGTTGCTGCTATCGCAGCTGCAGCTGGTGTGGCCTCTGCACAAGAGCAGGTGGTCAAGATCGGCCACGTGGCTCCGGTTTCCGGCGCCCAAGCCCACTACGGCAAGGACAACGAAAATGGCGCCCGCATGGCCATTGAAGAGCTGAACGCTCAAGGTGTCACCATCGGTGGCAAGAAGATCAAGTTCGAACTGGTCGCTGAAGACGACGCTGCTGATCCAAAGCAAGGCACCGCTGCTGCACAGAAACTGTGCGATGCCAAGGTGGCTGGCGTGGTTGGCCACCTCAACTCCGGTACCACCATCCCCGCTTCCAAGGTCTACAACGACTGCGGCATTCCCCACGTCACCGGTGCTGCCACCAACCCCAACCTGACCAAGCCCGGCTACAAGACCACCTTCCGTATCATCGCCAACGACAACGCCCTGGGCGCTGGTCTGGCGTTCTACGCTGTGGACACGCTGAAGCTGAAGACCGTCGCGATCATCGACGACCGTACCGCTTACGGCCAAGGCGTGGCAGACGTGTTCAAGAAGACTGCTGCAGCCAAGGGCATGAAGGTGGTGGACGAGCAGTTCACGACCGACAAGGCCACCGACTTCATGGCGATCCTGACCGCCATCAAGGCCAAGAACCCCGACGCCATCTTCTACGGCGGTATGGACCCCCAAGGCGGCCCAATGCTGCGCCAGATGGAACAACTGGGCATGGGCAACGTGAAGTATTTCGGTGGTGACGGCATCTGCACTTCTGAAATCGCCAAGCTGGCCGCTGGTGCCAAGACCCTGGGCAACGTGATCTGCGCCGAAGGTGGTTCTTCGCTGGCCAAGATGCCTGGCGGTACGGCCTGGAAGGCCAAGTACGACGCCAAGTACCCCAACCAGTTCCAGGTGTACAGCCCCTACACCTACGACGCCACGTTCCTGATCGTGGACGCCATGAAGCGTGCCAACTCGGTGGACCCCAAGGTCTACACGCCTGAGCTGGCCAAGTCCAACTTCAAGGGCGTGACCTCCACGATCGCCTTCGAACCCAACGGCGAAATGAAGAACCCAGCGATCACGCTGTACGTTTACAAGGACGGCAAGAAGACCCCTCTGTAATGGAGCGTCTTCATTCTGCGGGGCGCTTAGGCGCCTTGTAGACAAAAAAAAGGCTTCCTTCGGGAAGCCTTTTTTGTTGTGATGGACGGATAAGCGAACCCTCGGTCTGCGCCTCTGTCTTGGGCGGAGTAATGGGCTGCTGCTGTCCTATCGGCGCACTTGCAGTGAGCCAGGGTTCACGATGTTGGTTGGTGTGCCCTTGATGAAGTTCACCACGTTGTCGAAGGCCGCACCAAAGTACAGCTCGTAGCTGTCTTGCTCGACATACCCGATATGGGGCGTGCAGATGCAGTTCTCCAGGCGCAGCAAGGCGTGGCCTTGCAGGATGGGTTCGCTTTCGAAGACATCGACGGCGGCCATGCCGGGGCGTCCCCGGTTGAGGGCTGCAATCAATGCGTCGGGTTCAATGAGTTCGGCGCGCGAGGTGTTGACCAGCAGGGACGTGGGCTTCATGCACGACAGGTCTTCCAGCGAAATGATGCCCCGGGTCTCATCATTCAGGCGCAGATGCAATGAGATAACGTCGCACTGCGAAAAGAACTCCTCGCGTGTGGTAGCGGCCTGGTAGCCATCTGTGAGTGCCTGGGCGCGCGAACCCTCGCGGCCCCAGACGCGCACATTCATGCCGAAAGCCCGGCCGTAACCCGCCACCAGTTGCCCGATACGCCCGTAGCCCCAGATGCCGAGTGTTTTTCCACGCAGCACATTGCCCAGCCCAAAATTGGCAGGCATGGACGCGGTCTTCAATCCGGACTGCTGCCAGGCGCCATGTTTGAGGTTGGAGATGTACTGCGGCAGCCTGCGCATGGAGGCCATCACAAGTGCCCATGTCAGCTCGGCAGGCGCCACAGGCGATCCCACACCTTCTGCCACGGCGATCCCGCGCTCGGTGCAGGCCGCCACATCAATGTGGCCGCCGATCTTGCCTGTTTGGGCAATGAGTTTGAGGCGGGGCAGCTTCTCGACGAGCTGGCGCGTGATCTGCGTGCGCTCCCTCACCAGCACGATGATGTCTGCGTCTTTGAGCCGCACAGAGAGCTGGCCCAGTCCCTTGACGGTGTTGGTGTAAACCTTGGCGGTGTACGCGTCGAGCCGGGAAGCGCAATGCAGCTTGCGCACTGCATCCTGGTAGTCGTCGAGGATCACAATGTTCATCCCGACATTGTGCCTTGGCGGGAACTGCGCACCGCAGCGGGTGGCCGCTTGGCGCACCAAAATCCCCGGCTTTTGGTGACGGAGTGTTGGTGCGCCACGGTAATGCTGGCGCAGGCGCCTGGGCCCGGGTGGATCTGCTATCCAGACTGGTGCACCGCCTGGTAGGGCGGCGTTGGCGGGGTGTTTGCTCCATGAGGCTGCTGTACCAGATGGATTGTCAGAGTCTGTTTAAGCGCTGTTCCTGGAGGCTGAGCGACAGGGAGCGCTTATCCTTCGGGCACGCGCCGAATCCCATGTGTCGGCACGAGCAAAGCGAGCAACAACGAGCGTAGCTACCGGCTGCCATGTCCTTGCGATCGCTCCGCAAAGGGCGGAGCTTGCAGGGCTGCCCATCTTTGCTACCGATCATTGCAGCTTGTGGGTGTGCGTCCCGCATTTACCGCATGGGTGGCGCAGCGAGTCCCATGAACTGATTGTGGACAGGCGCTAGGCCCGCATGGCCTCAGAGGCCACCATGCGATCCAGCTCTGCACATACATCGGCCATCCGGCCGGCAATCACCAAGCGACCTGTGCCTGCGTCAGATACCCGCCGCACGACTTTGGGCGACCGCAGGCTGCTGGCATGGGGATCGGTGGGCAGTGCTGACAAAAATGCGTGGCGGTGGCTGCCCATGGGGGTGGCCATGGGCAGAAAAGACCTGCCTGCTGGCGCAGGCTGTCGATTGGGGGTCTCGGATGGGCGAAGTGGAGGCTTCACCGTGAAAGGCCAGTTGCCACGCAATGGCCGTGGGCCCATCTGCGGGGTAGGCGGGCGCGGGCGTTCTACTACGACGATGTTTTCGTCTGCTGCGCTATCTGCGCGCGCAGGGTGTACCAGCAGGCGTTTCAGGCCGCGCAGCGGATTTTGCAAGGCGGTAAGGGTAAACAAGGCAATTCCCATGTGAAAACTCCGAAGGTCGGGGGTTGAACACAGGCAGGATTGCGAAGTGATTTCACGCCATGCTTTTTTGCCGATGGCCAGAGGGCGTGATAAACCCTGCGGCGCGTGAATCGCACCACAAGGCAAATCAACAGCGCCGCGTTTGCACCGGCTGGGGCATGGCGTGGGGTCTGCACCGCAGGGCTGGTGTGCTGTTTCAGCCTACCAAACGCCCGCCACCCGCAGTGCAGCCCAAAAGGATGGGCCTACATCAGCATGGTGTTGCGGATGAGCCCCACAGCCAGGCCTTCGATTTCGAAGGGCTCGCCGGGCTGGACCACGATGACGGGGTAGTCGGGGTTTTCGGGCAGCAGTTCGATGGCTGTGGCCGTGCGGCGAAGGCGCTTGACGGTGACATCGTCACCCAGGCGGGCCACGATGATCTGCCCGTTGCGGGCTTCGCGGGTGGACTGCACGGCCAGCAGGTCGCCGTCCATGATGCCGGCATCGCGCATGGACATGCCGCGCACCTTGAGCAGGTAGTCGGGCTTGTGCTGGAAAAGGCTGTTCTCCACGCTGTAGGTCTGGTCCACATGTTCCTGCGCGAGAATGGGCGACCCTGCTGCCACGCGCCCCACCAGGGGCAGCACCAGTTGTGACAGGCCTGGAATAGGCAGGTTGAACTGGCTGCCACGTGCTGCGTTGATGGAGCGCACCGTATCGCCACGCAGGCGAATGCCCCGCGATGTGCCGCTGACCAGTTCGATCACACCTTTGCGGGCCAGGGCCTGAAGGTGTTCTTCGGCCGCATTGGCCGATTTGAAACCCAGCTCGGCCGCGATTTCTGCGCGGGTAGGGGGTGCGCCGGTGCGTGCGATGGCGGTCTGGATGAGGTCCAGAATCTGCTGCTGGCGGGCGGTGAGTTTGGGGTTGTCGAGCATGGTGGTTTCCGGTGGCGGCGGTTACAGTGGCGAACAACTGTTTTTTAATCCAGTAACTGTATTTTTCACCAGTTTTTCGGAGTATGCAAGTGAGTGGGCAAAAAATTGTGGTTTTGGGCACCGGGGGCACCATTGCAGGCACCTCGGCGCAGGCAGGAGACAACATCGGCTACACCGCCGCCCAGGTCGGTGTGGAACAACTGCTGGCCGCCGTGCCGGGCCTGCAGGCGCTGGCCGGAGGCATGCTGGTGGCCGAGCAGGTGGCCCAGGTGGACAGCAAGGACATGGATGACGGCGTATGGTGGGCGCTGGCCCAGCGCTGCGCACACCATTTGGCAGACCCGGATGTGCGGGGGCTGGTCATCACCCACGGCACCGATACGCTGGAAGAAACGGCTTGGTTTCTGCACGAGGTGCTGGGCACCAGTAAGCCTGTGGTACTGACCTGCGCCATGCGCCCCGCGACGGCTCTGACACCCGATGGCCCGCAGAACCTGCTGGACTCCGTGGCCGTGGTGCTGGCCCCTGGTGCCACCGGGGTGGTGGCTGTGGCAGCCGGGGAAATTCATGCCGCACGGCATGTCCAGAAGGTCCACCCTTACCGGGTGCATGCATTTACCTCTGGCGATGTGGGCCCGCTGGGCTGGGTGGAAGAGGGTCGGGTGCGTCTTGTGCAAAATTGGCCTCTGTCGCCTGTTGGACGGGCTTTTTCTGCTATCAAAACAGGAGTAAAAGCCGCCGAATGGCCCTGGGTGGAGGTGGTGCTGAGCCACGCAGGGGCGCGGGCCCAGACCGTGGATGCGCTGGTGCATGCTGGTGTGCGGGGCCTGGTGGTGGCCTGCACAGGCAACGGGACCATCCACCATGCGCTGGAGGCCGCCTTGCTACGGGCACAGCAGGCCGGTGTGCGCGTGGTGCGGGCCACCCGGTGTGCCGAGGGCCAGGTGCTGCCCAAGCCTGGCGACCAATTGCCGGATTCTCAGGGGCTGTCGCCGGTGAAGGCGCGGGTGGTGCTGCTGCTCGACTTGCTGCAGGCAGGCTGACGGGACGGCTGTCGATGTTTGCAGCACTCAAGACGCATGCCTGGGCCTACCCGGCACTGGAGGTGGTGCACATCGTGGGCATTGCGCTGCTGCTGGGCAACCTCGTGTTGCTGGAGTTGCGGGTGTTTGGCCGGGGTGTAGCGCTGCCGGTGAAGGACTTGGCCCGGCTGAGCCTGTCGCTGGCACTGTGCGGTTTCGGGCTGGCCGCCGCCTCGGGTCTGCTGATGTTTGCCACGCAGCCTGCCGAGCTGCTCAGCAGCCGGGCATTTACCTTGAAGATGCTGTTGTTAATGCTTGCCGGGTGCAATGCGGCATGGTTTCATGGGCGCGGCTCGCTCACGCGGCTGGACGGCCTGGCCCGCGCGCAGATGCTGGCTTCCACGGTGGTCTGGCTGGCCGTGGTGGTGTGTGGCCGCTGGATCGCCTATTTGTGAAGCCTGTCCGGTTCCTTTTTCCTTGAGGAGTCCCTATGAACTTGCCGCGCCGCCACCTGCTGCTTGCCGCCTCCGTCTGGCCCCTGGGGGCGCAGGCGCACCATGGCTGGAGCAGTTTTGACCCGGACCGCCCCATCTATCTGGAAGGCACCGCGCGCAAGGTGCGCTGGCAGAACCCCCACGCTGAACTGTCGCTGGAGGTTGCCGCCAGCCTGAAGCTGCCTCCCGATCTGGCGCAGCGCCCCGTGCCAGCGCAGACGGCGCCGGTGGATGGCCGGGCGCTGCTGGCCAAGGCCGTGCTGCCCACCCGCAAGGACCGGCTCTGGGAGGTCGAGCTGGCGCCCCTCACGCGCATGCAGGCATGGCAGGTGCAGGAGATCCGGCCAGGCGCCCTGGTGTCGGTGGTGGGGTTCACCTTGCGCGAAGAGAAGGGGGATCCGGTGCTGCGTGCCGAATACCTGTATGTCGATGGCAAGGCCTATGGCCTGCGGTCCAGCCCGGCTTGACGGGGGCGCGATACAAGGCAGGTGAGATGCCGCGCCGGTGAGAACCTTGGCACCATGAAAAAAGCGACGCCCTTGTGCAGGGCGTCGCCGGGACCGCTCTATCAGCGCGGTGGATTTGTGGGGCGGCGGCGGGCGGTGTGTTGCGTCTGCCTTCCCCCGCCGGTGCGTCTTAGCTGGCCAGGGCCTGCAGTGCGCGTGCCGTGATTTCGTCCACGCTGCCCGTGCCGCTGATGGCGCGGTACTTGGGGGCTGCGGCGGGTTCGGCCTTGGCCCAGTTGCTGTAGTAGTCCACCAGCGGGCGCGTCTGGTCGCTGTAGACCTGCAGGCGCTTCTTGACGGTTTCTTCCTTGTCGTCCTCGCGCTGGATCAGCTCTTCGCCCGTGATGTCGTCCTTGCCTTCGACCTTGGGGGGATTGAACTTGACATGGTAGGTGCGGCCGCTGGCGGGGTGTGAGCGGCGGCCGCTCATGCGTTCGATGATGGCGTCAAAGGGCACGTCGATTTCGAGCACATAGTCGAGCTTGACGCCTGCCGCCTTCATGGCGTCGGCCTGGGGGATGGTGCGGGGGAAGCCGTCGAAGAGGAAGCCCTTGGCGCAGTCGGGCTGCGTGATGCGTTCCTTGACCAGACCGATGATGATGTCGTCACTGACCAGGGCGCCCGAGTCCATCACGGCCTTGGCCTGCAGGCCCAGGGGGGTGCCGGCCTTGACGGCGGCACGCAGCATGTCGCCGGTGGAGATTTGCGGGATGCCGTACTTCTGGCAGATGAACGTGGCTTGCGTGCCCTTTCCGGCGCCAGGCGCGCCCAACAGAATCAGTCTCATGGAAGTCCTCGAAGGTTAGAAATCGGGTGGCGCCGCTGGCGGGGACGTTCGAAGGGCGCCTGTAGCCGTTCTGTGCGCCCGGGATGCGGTGCTCTCGTTGCGGTCGAGGATAGCATGCGACCACCTTGCGCTGACTTACATGGGCGACTGTCTTCCCGCCGCCGCACCACAGCGGGGCGGTGCGGGTGGGGCGAGGTGCTCAGCGGAACAGGCTGCGCACCCGCTCCAGGTCTTCGGGCGTGTCCACGCCCGGGCCTGGGGCCGTTTCGGCCAAGTGCACGGCAATGCGGTGGCCATGCCAGAGGGCACGCAGTTGCTCCAGCGCCTCGACCGCCTCGGTCGGTGCCGGGGCCAGTTGCGGGAACTGCCGCAAGAAACCGGCGCGGTAGCTGTAGATGCCGATGTGCCGCAGCGGTGCAAACCCCGCCAGCGCCGCCACACCCGGGGCCGCAGCTTGCGCAGCGCCCTGCCACCAGGCGGTGCCCACATGGTCGCGCGCAAAGGGGATGGGCGCGCGGCTGAAGTAGTGCGCCAGGCCCCGTGCGTCCAGCACCACCTTCACCACATTGGGGTTGGTCACGTCGGTCAGTGAGGCAATGGCATGGGCTGCCGTGCCCATGCTGGCTTCGGGCCGCTGCGCGTCGCTGTCCTGCAGCAGGCCCGCCACGGCGTTGATGAGCGCCGGGTCCATCAAGGGTTCGTCGCCCTGCACGTTGACCACGATGTCGTCGCCGTCCAGGCCCAGCTGCGTGCAGGCCTCTGCCAGGCGGTCGCTGCCGCTGGCGTGGTCGGGGCGGGTCATGATGGCCTGCACGCCATGGGCTGCGCAGGCCTGCAGGATGCGGGCATCGTCAGCGGCCACCACCACGCGGGAGGCGGCACTCCGCGCTGCGCGCTGGGCCACACGCACCACCATGGGCAGCCCGGCGATGTCGGCCAGCGGCTTGTCGGGCAGGCGGCTTGACGCCATGCGCGCCGGGATCAGCACCGTGAAGGGGCTGGCGGCTGCCGGGGTGGCTGTGGCGCTCACTGCTCCAGTTCCTCGTCGGTGAGGGTGCGGGCTTCGTTTTCCAGCAGCACCGGAATGCCGTCACGCACGGGGTAGGCCAGCCGCGCGCTGCGCGAGACGAGTTCCTGCGCCTCGCGGTTGTAGGTCAGGGGGCCTTTGGTGACGGGGCAGACCAGCAGTTCAAGCAGTTTGGGGTCCATGGGGCAGGGCTTTCCGGGAGGGTTCAGCAGGGTGGGGCAGGCCCATTCAGGCAGGGGGGGATGATAGCGGCGGCCTGTGTGCTGCGGCCTTGGCGATCAGTGCCGACAGCTTGGCATCCAGCGCGGCAAAAAAGCGGGGGTCGATGTGCACGGCCAAGGGCACGGCCAGCACGTTGGGGTGCAAGGCCCATAGCTTGACGGCATCTTTTTCGGTGCAAATCACGGCCTTCCGCGCATCCAGTGGTCGCCTCCAGCTATTGAAATCATAGTGATCCGGCAAGGCCTCGGTGTGTTCCAGGGTCAGGCCTTCGGACTGCAGCATGGCAAAGAAGTCACCTGGCCGCGCCACGGCTGCCAGCGCGTGCAGGGGCTGGCCACGCAGTTGGGCCAGCGGCACCTGGCTGCCGTCGGACCGCACCGCCCAGGGCGCCAGGCGGCGCTGCAGGCCGAATACTGCGGTTGGGGCGGGGGCGGATGATCCAACGGGCGCTGCATCGCCCGCATGCAGCACAAAGTCCACCCGGCGCGGCCAGGGTTCGCGCAACGGCCCGGCAGGCAGCAGCCAGCCGTTGCCTACGCCCTGGTCGTTGAAGATGCAGATTTCCAGGTCGCGCTTCAGCGCCAGGTGCTGCAGGCCGTCGTCGCAGACGATCACATCGGTGCCAGGATGTGCCGCCAGCAGTGCGCGCGCGGCCGCGATGCGGTGCGGCGCCACAAACACCGGCACGGCGGCATCGCCTGCAAAACTGCGTGCGATCAGTGCGGGCTCGTCGCCCACTTCAGCGGCTGGGCTGTCAGGCAGTACCGCTCGGCAGTCCTGGGTGCTGCGACCATAGCCACGCGAGATCACACCCACCCGCAGGCCCTGTGCCTGCAGATGTTTCACCAGCGCGATGACCACCGGGGTCTTGCCTGCGCCCCCGGCAATCACGTTGCCCACGACGATCACGGGGCGGCCTGTGTGCTCAGCGTGCAGCAGGCCGATGCGGTAGAGCGTGCGGCGCAGCGCCACCAGGGCGCCATACAGCAGCGAGATGGGCCACAAGGCCCAGGCGGCCCAGCCGCGCTTTTGCCAGATCTGTTGCAGGCCTTGTTCGGCGGTGGCGCGCCCGGCAGGCGGGCGGGAGGAGGATGAGGAGGGCGCTGCCGGGGGCGGCTGTGGCCCGGGGGCGCCCATGCGCGTCAGCGGCTGGCCGCGCCGGTCGCGCGTGCGGACGCAGACGACGACTGTGTGGCAAAGGTGATCTGCGTGAGGCCCACGCGGCGTGCGGCCTCCATCACCGTGACCACGGACTGGTGCGGCGCCATGGCGTCGGCGCTGATGATGACCACGCTGCCCGGGCCCGCTGTGGCTGCAACGCGCAGGGCCTGGGCGATGGAGTCCACGCCCTTGCCGTCCACGCCGTTCTTGTTGACCGCATAACGGCCATCGGCCGCCACGGCGACGATGATTTCCTTGGGGTGGTCGCGCTGCTGCTCGGCGTCGGCCACGGGCAGGGTGAGCTGCAGCTCGGTGAACTTGCTGTAGGTGGTGGTCAGCATCAGAAAGATGAGGATCACCAGCAGCACGTCGATGAACGGGATCAGGTTGATCTCCGGCTCTTCCTTGGCGCGGGGGCGGAAGTTCATGGGGCTTGGGGTTGACTTTACTTGGCTTTGCGCAGACGCAGGATGTGGCGCACGAATTGCTCCGAAGCCAGCTCCAGCGTGAGCAGATACGCATCCACGCGGGCGCGGAAGTAGCGCCAGAAGATCAGCGCCGGGATGGCCACGATGAGGCCAAACGCCGTGTTGTAGAGCGCAATCGAGATGCCATGCGCCAGCTGGGCCGGGTTACCGCCTCCCATGGCCTGGCCCACGCCACCGCCGCCCGACTGCGAGCCAAAGATCTCGATCATGCCGATCACGGTGCCCAGCAGGCCCAGCAGGGGCGCGGCCGAGGCGATGGTGGCCAGGGCCGAGAGGTACTTCTCCAGCCGATGCGCCACCGCGCGGCCCGTGCCTTCCATGGCGGCGCGCAGGTCGGTTTCGCTGCACTGGGGGTTGCTGTTGAGGGTGCGCAGGCCGCTGGCCAGCACTTCGCCCAGGGCCGAGTTCTGCGCCAGCTGGTTCACCACATCGGGGGTGGGCAGGGCCTTGGACGACACGGTGATCGCTTCATCCAGCAATTTCGGGGGGGCGACGCGGGCCGTCTTGAGGGCCACAAAACGTTCGAAAATCAGCGCCATTCCCAGGACGGAACACGCAATCAGGGGCCAGATCGGCCAGCCTGCGGCTTGTATGATGGACAGCAAATCTCTCTCCGCGCAGATGAAAGCAATCGGCGATTATGGCCCAGCTTGCGGGGGCCCTAGAGCGTGTTCATAGCCTTTCCATGGTGCCCGCAAAGCAGCAAATAGCCGCAATCTAGGCGCCCGCCGCAGGCCAGGCTGGTGGCCTGGACAAGGCGGGCAACAACGAGTGCGGCTGTTTGCTTTTTTGCCCGAAGGGTTGCCCCGCAAAGGCAGCGTCTGTGGCGTTGCCCATCCTCGCCGCACAGGAGTGCGCCTTGCGGTGGGCGTCTTGCATCCACTGCCTTTGCGGGGCAACGGGCACCATGGAAAGGCTATGAACACGCTCTTGACGTCACAAACCGTTACCTTGCTGCGCGTGTCCCCCGCCTTCCCGCTCACCCACAAAATCTGTGGATAACTTTGTGGGAAACCCCTGTTCCAGGCCTTGCAAAGTGGCTCCACGCCGTGCTTGCAACAGATTGATGAAAAATTGCGCAATGAAAAGTCCTTATAAATCAATGACTTGTACGTCCGCTGGTGTTTTGCGGGCAATTTTTGGTTATGTGCCTGTGGTAACCGCCGTTGGCCAGATTCTGTGGAGTACTTGCGCGGCGCGCGCGGCGCAAACGCCCGCCGTTTCTCATGTTTGAGCGCACCAACCCAGGCGTGGCGCCGCGTGTGTGGGAAGTTGGCGCGCTGTGCCGCGCCATTGCTGATGCGCTGGAGGCCCGCTTCAATCCTGTGGCGGTGCGCGGCGAGATAACGGGCTTCTCGCGCGCATCCAGCGGGCATTGTTATTTTTCGATCAAGGACGCCAACGGCCAGTTGCGCTGCGCCATGTTCCGCCGTGCCGCCAGCCTGCTTGACTTTTCACCGCGCGATGGCGAATTGGTGGAAGTGCGCGGGCGCCTCGGTGTGTACGAGGCGCGCGGCGACCTTCAGTTCATCGTGGAAAGCATGCAACGCGCGGGGCAGGGCGCGTTGTTCGAGCAGTTCCTGCGCCTGAAGGCCCAGCTGGATGCCGAAGGCTTGTTCGACACCGCCCGCAAGCGCCCGCTGCCGCTGCAGCCACGGGGCATCGGCCTCGTCACCTCGACCGGTGCAGCCGCATTGCACGATGTGGTGACTGCGTTGCGCCGCCGGGTGCCGCACATTCCGGTGGTGCTGGTGCCAGCGCAGGTCCAGGGGGCGGCCGCGCCGCCATCGATTGTTGCGGCGCTATCAAAACTGTATCTGCTTGCGCAAGCGGGGCGGGCGGAAGAGGGCAGTTTGCCTGCCCATCCGCCCATCGATGTGATCCTGCTGGTGCGCGGTGGCGGCTCCATCGAAGACCTGTGGGCCTTCAACGACGAACAGCTGGCCCGCACCATCGTGCAAAGCCCCGTGCCCCTCATCAGCGGCGTGGGGCATGAGACCGACTTCACCATTGCCGACTTCTGCGCCGACCTGCGCGCGCCCACGCCCACGGCGGCGGCCGAGCTGGTGGCGCAGCCGCGCGATGTGTGGCTGGGTGCACTGGGCTTGCTGGCTGGGCGCCTGGCCGATGGCGTGGAACGCCAGCTCGACGCGCGCCACCAGCGGCTGGACCAGGCCGCCGCGCGGCTGGGCCGCCCCTCGGGCCTGGTGGCGCGCGAGCAGCTGCAACTGGCCCGCCTGGCCCAGCGCATGCGCCATGGTGTGCTCCTGAAAATGCAGCGCATGGGCCAATCCCAGCAGGCGCTAGAGGCCGATTTTCCCCAAAAACTGCAGCGCGCCCTGGCGCAGCACAGCGAACGGCTGGAACGTGCCGCTCTGCGCCTGGACCTGCTGGACCCGCGCCTGGTGCTGCAGCGCGGCTATGCGCTTCTGACCGATACCGATGGGCGGGCGGTGACCAGTGTGCGGCAGGCGCCGCTGGGTGCTGCACTGCGCGCCACGCTGGCCGATGGGGCGGTGGATGTGACGGTGGCGCCCCCGCGCTTGTTGTGAGCGTGCAGGGGCAGGAGGACCCAGGCAGCCGAATTTTTCAGGGCATTGGGGTCCATCGATGTCTCCCTGAGCCTGCACAGGTCACCTGATGTTCCTACAATGCCCCCTCGCGCTGTGTCCGACTGCATTGCTCAGGAAAGAACCTGCTGCAGACGGCATCCCAGAATTTCAAACCACGAGGAAACACCACCATGGAACACACCCTTCCCCCGCTGCCCTACGCCATCGACGCCCTGGCTCCGAACTACAGCCAGGAAACCCTGGAGTACCACCACGGCAAGCACCACAACGCCTACGTGGTGAACCTCAACAACCTGCAAAAGGGCACCGAGTTCGAATCCATGACGCTCGAAGAGATCGTCAAGAAGTCGAGCGGCGGCATCTACAACAACGCTGCGCAGATCTGGAACCACACCTTCTTCTGGAACTGCATGGCCCCCCAGGGGGGCGGTGAGCCTTCGGGCGCGCTGGCTGCAGCCATCAACGCCAAGTGGGGCAGCTACGCCGCCTTCAAGGAAGCCTTTGTGAAGTCTGCCGTTGGCAACTTCGGTTCGGGCTGGACCTGGCTGGTGAAGAAGGCCGATGGCAGCGTGGACATCGTCAACACCGGCGCCGCCGGCACGCCCCTGACCACGGCCGACAAGGCCCTGCTGACGGTGGACGTGTGGGAACACGCCTACTACATCGACTACCGCAACATGCGTCCCAAGTTTGTCGAGACCTTCCTCGACAAGCTGGTGAACTGGAAGTTTGCTGAAGCCAACTTCGCCTGATCCAGAGCGTCAGGCTGCCGGGTTGTGTGCCCGGCGGCTGAGCAACAAAAAACGGCCCTCGGGCCGTTTTTTTGTTGGTGCTTTAAAACTTTTTAGGCCGTTTGCGCGCGTCCATCAAGCGATATTTGCTATTCAAATAATAGCAATTGAGGCGCAGCGGAACGGTCATTTGCGGCTGAACGGCGCACCGGCCAGTTTGGCGCCTGCCTTGATGCCCTTCTTGGCAAACCAGCCCTGGTTCATCTCCAGCACATACCGCACGGGCTTGGCCGAGCAGTGGGAGTCCAGCGTCTGGGGCTTCATGTCGGCCAGGTTGACGATGGTGCCGTCGTCATCCACAAACGCGGCCGTGAGCGGCAGCAGCGTGTTTTTCATCCAGAAGCATTGCTGCGCAGGCTGTTCAAACACAAACAGCATGCCCTCGTGCTGGGGCATCTCCTTGCGGTGCATGAGCCCTGTCTGGCGCTCCTGGGGGGTTGCGGCCACCTGAGCGTCGATGCGGTGCATGCCAGCGGTCAACTCCACGCGCTGCAGATTCAGCTGCGGGCCTTCCTGGGCCTGAACGGCGGTGGTGGGCGTGGCCACCAGGGCACCAGCCACCAGCAAGGCACCCCAGGCCCCGGCCACGTGGCGGGCGAGGCGGGGAATGCCCATGGCTGCGCGCAGGGCGCCAAACGGAAGGGTGGGGGTAGCGCGTGAGGCGGTCATGGGCGAGGCTTTCTGGTCAACGGAAAACAAGGCAAAACAGCGGGCGGGGCCAGGAGGGGACTGCACGGTGAGCAGAAAGTTCTGGCTGTGCAGGCAGGGAGGGGCTGCAGCACCAAAGAAAACGCCCGCAGATGCGGGCGATTTTGAATCAGTGAAGGCCCGAAAACCCGGGAGCGGGTGGCTCAGGCCTTGCGGGACTGCTTCAGGCGGCCTTGTGGGCGGTCTTTTTCTTGGCGACCTTCTTGGTGGCCTTTTTCTTGGCGACCTTCTTGGTGGCCGGAGCCGTGGCCTGGGCCGTCATGGGGGCTGCAGCAGGAGCGGTGGTGGTGGGGGCGGCCGCAGGTGCCTGTGCAAAAGCACCAGCAGTGAACAGACCGGCCACGAGGACAGCGAGGAGTTTTTTCATATATGCCGATTCCAGTGTGAACGAAGGTTGAAGGGCCGTGCGAAAACCGTACGGCTCCACTCGCAACGATAGCAGCGCCCAGCGCGTTGACAGGGTCTTGGATGAAAAATTTTGTCATTAGAATGGTTTGAAACCACACCGCCTTGCCGTTGGCGGTGCTCCCTTTTCTTGCTTTTTCCCTTCATCGACCGAATTCCATTCGGCGCATACCGGAGACTCCCCACCCATGACCACCTACCAGCACATCGTGGTGCCTGCCGCAGGCCAGAAAATCACCGTCAACGCCGACATGTCCCTGAATGTGCCGGACGAACCCATCATTCCCTTCATCGAAGGCGATGGCACGGGCCTCGACATCACCCCCGTGATGATCAAGGTGGTCGATGCCGCTGTGGCCAAGGCCTATGGCGGCAAGAAGAAGATCCACTGGATGGAGGTGTACGCGGGCGAAAAATCCACCAAGGTCTATGGCCCTGACGTGTGGCTGCCCGAAGAAACCCTCGCGGTGCTGCGCGAGTACGTGGTGTCCATCAAGGGCCCGCTGACCACCCCCGTGGGCGGCGGCATCCGCTCGCTCAACGTGGCGCTGCGCCAGGAGCTGGACCTGTATGTCTGCCTGCGCCCGGTGCAGTATTTCAAGGGCGTGCCTTCGCCGCTCAAGGAGCCCGAGAAGACCAACATGGTGATCTTCCGCGAGAACTCGGAAGACATCTACGCCGGCATCGAGTTCGAAGCCGAGTCCGACAAGGCCAAGAAGCTCATCAAGTTCCTGCAGGACGAGATGGGAGTGAAGAAGATCCGCTTCCCCAACACCTCCGGCCTGGGCGTGAAGCCCGTGTCCATCGAAGGCACCGAGCGCCTGGTGCGCAAGGCCATCCAGTACGCCATCGACAACGACAAGCCCAGCGTGACCATCGTGCACAAGGGCAACATCATGAAGTTCACCGAAGGCGGCTTCCGCGACTGGGCCTATGCGCTGGCGCAGAAGGAGTTTGGCGCCGAGCTGATCGACGGCGGCCCTTGGTGCAAGCTCAAGAATCCCAAGACGGGCAAGGACATCACCGTCAAAGACAGCATTGCCGACGCCTTCCTGCAGCAAATCCTGCTGCGCCCCGCCGAGTATTCGGTGGTGGCCACGCTCAACCTCAATGGCGACTACATCTCCGACGCGCTGGCGGCCCAGGTGGGCGGCATCGGCATTGCGCCCGGCGCCAACATGTCCGACTCGGTGGCCTGCTTTGAAGCCACCCACGGCACCGCGCCCAAGTACGCGGGCAAGGACTATGTGAACCCCGGCTCCGAAATCCTCTCGGCCGAGATGATGCTGCGCCACATGGGTTGGACCGCCGCCGCCGACCTGATCATCAGCTCGCTGGAGAAGTCGATCGCCTCCAAGAAGGTGACCTACGACTTTGCCCGCCTGATGGACGGCGCCACGCAGGTCAGCTGCTCGGGCTTTGGTCAGGTCATGATTTCCAATATGTAGTCCTGGCTTCGGGGCGGCTCAAAACGCCTCATAAAAAGAACCCTGGTATGTTGATCGGACCAGGGTTTTTTGTTGGTGCAGCCTCAACGCCTCAGTGCCCCAGCGCACGCACCAGGTAGTCAATCAACACCCGCACCCGCAAAGGCATGTGCCGGTTGCCCGGGTAGATCAGCGAGAACGGCCGCGATGCGCCTGCGTGTGCGGCCAGCACCTCGACCAGCTGGCCGCTGCGCAGATCGTCCTCGACCAGGAAGCGGTAGGTCTGTACCAGCCCTGCGCCCGCGCGGGCCAGCGTAACCTGGCCCAGGATGTCGTCGGCGCAGCGCAGCTTGCCTTGCGTGGGCCATTCGACGGTCTGACCGTCGCGCATCAGCAGCCAGGGCACGACCTGCCCGCTGCTGGGCAGCACAAACTGCACACATTCATGCTGCGCCAGCTCCTCGGGCGTGTGGGGGGCGCGGTGGCGCTGGAGGTAGGCCGGCGCAGCAACCACAACCAGGTCAGCGTCCTCCAGCTTGCGGGCCACCAGGCTCGAATCGGGGGGCGTGCGGCCCCGGATGGCAAGGTCAAAGCCTTCTTCGGTGAAGTCCACATTGCGGTTGGACAGCTGCAGCTCGATCTCGATGTCGGGGTACTTGGTGCTGAAGGCCGGCAGCAGCGGCAGCACGCGGTGGTGCCCGTACGAGGTGGGCAGGCTCATGCGCACCAGGCCTGCGGGCTTGAGCTGCTGGCCCGATGCCTCGCGCTCGGCCTCGCTGAGTTGGGTGAGCGCCTGGCGGCACTGGTCGTGGTAGCGCTGACCGACCTCCGTCAGCCTCACTTGGCGTGTGGTGCGCATGAGCAGGCGCACGCCCATGCGCTCCTCCAGCCGTGCTACGGACCGGCTCACGGCCGCTGCCGTGAGGCCCGTGGCCTTGGCCGCCGCCGTGAACCCCTGGTGCTGCGCCGTGAGGCAGAACAACTCGATGCTGCCCAGGCGAAGATTGTCGAATTGCCGGTCCATTAATGATTTCTGTGTAATTTGTGATTTGAAATTAATCTAGTTTATTGTCAATTTCATCGTCAATACAGTCACTGCATCACCAACCACGGACATAAGGAGTCCCCGATGCAGACCTCTATCAAGCTCTATTACGCCCCCGGCGCATGCTCGCTGGCCACACACATTCTTCTGCGTGAAACCGGCACCCCCTTCACGCTGGAGAAGGTCGATACCGGCAAGCACACCACCAGCGGCGGCGGTGACTTCTATGCCATCAGCCCCAAAGGCCAGGTGCCGGTGATCGAACTCCCGGACGGGACGCGGATCACCGAAGGGCCGGTGGTCGCCCAGTACGTGGCCGACCTTGCGGGCGCCCACACCCTGATGCCGCCTGCGGGCAGCCTGGAGCGATATCGCGTCATGGAATGGCAAAACTACGTGACGGCCGAGCTGCACAAGTCTTTCACACCGCTGTTCCACAGCGATGTGGATGCCACTGCCAAGAAGGCCCTGGCTGCGGTGCTTTACAAAAAGCTGGCCTGGCTCGACGGACAACTGGCGGGCAAGAGCTACCTCACGGGCAACGATTTCACCGCCGCCGACGCCTATCTGTTTGTGGTGCTCGGCTGGGCCAAGTTTGTGCAGATTGACCTGGGCGACCTGCAGCACATCGGCAGCTTCATGGCACGCGTGACAGCCCGCCCCGAGGTCCGTGCAGCGATGCAAACCGAAGGCCTGGTGGGCTGAGGACGCGAGCCATGCCCTACATCAACATCCAGATCACCCGCGAGGGTGCATCGCGTGAACAAAAAGCCCAGCTGATCCGTGGCGCGACCGACCTGGTGGTGCGGTTGCTGGGCAAGAACCCGGCCACCACCTTTGTTGTGATCGAAGAGGTGGACACCGACCACTGGGGCATCGCGGGTGAAACCGTGACCGTGCTGCGCGAGCGGGCCAGACAAGGCGGCGCGCAATGAGCAGCGCCGCCGACTTTGCCGCCATCCACGCGGTGCTGGAGCTGTACCTCGACGGTCTGTACCACAGCGACACAAAGCGCCTGGCCCAGGTGTTCCATCCGCAGGCCCTGTATGCCACGGCGGTGGGTGAGCAACCCAACTTCTGGCGCATGCACGAATACTTCCCGGTGGTGGACGCCCGCCCAGCCCCAGCGGCGAGCGGCCAGCCGCGCACCGACCGTGTGCTCTCCATCGACCTCGTGGGCCCCGTGACTGCGCTGGCCAAGCTGCAGTGCTCCATTGCGCCCAAGCACTTTATTGACCTGCTCACGCTGCTCTGGCTGGACGGGCGCTGGCAGATCGTCTCCAAGGTCTTTCACTACGACATACGGGATTGAGTCACTAAGAAGAGCCTGTTTACGATCCCCTGGGAGATCGTAAACAGGCTCTAAGGACGCCCCGGCATCCCTCGACATCGCCCCTAAGGCCCTTGCGGTATCAGGGGCTTTTCTGTGGCTGAAGCCCTGTGGCGCAACTGCTTGTGCCCGGGGCCTTGGGCTGGCACTTCTGTGTTGGTGTTTTCATGCGTTCCCACCTAATATGGTTTGGCACCCTGGCAGTGCGGTGCGGGGAAGGAACACCACTTGGAACAAAAGGCACAAGAGGGCGGCATGGGATCCAAACTTTCTGTCGCGTACTGGGAGCAAAACCCCGACGCCCTGCTGGTACTGTCCCCGGAGGGGCTGGTGCTGGAGTGGAACCCGGCCGCTGAATCGATCTTTGGCTACCGGCAGGCCGATGTGCAAGGGCGCTCCCTGCTCGATCTCATCGTGCCCAAGGACCGGGCCCATGAAGAAGACCTCATGCGGGCAGAGGCCGTGCGCCTGGGGAGTTCGGTGCGAGAGACGGTGCGCCGCCGCCAGGATGGCACGCTGGTCCACATCAATGTGTCTACCAAGGCGGTTCTCGATGCCAGCGGCCAGTTGCTGTACTTCCTGTCGAGCAAGAAGGACGTGACCCAGCTGAAGGTGGAGCGCGAGGCCAAGCTGCTGGAGGCGCGCTTTCGCGATCTGCTCGAATCCACGCCCGACGCCATTGTGATGGTCAATGTGACGGGGCGCATCGTGCTCGTCAATTCGCAGGCCGAGCGGGTGTTTGGCTACGCCCGCACCGAATTGCTGGGCCAGGCGGTGGAGATGCTGCTGCCCCACCGCTACCGGGGCGCCCACCTGGGCCACCGCAGCGGTTTTTTTGGCCAGCCGCGCACGCGCACCATGGGGGCGGGGCTGGAGCTGCATGGCCTGCACAAGGACCGGGGCGAGTTCCCGGTAGAGATCAGCCTGAGCCCCATCGATACCGAAGAGGGCACCATGGTGATGAGCGCCATCCGCGACATCACCGACCGCAAGCGGGCCGACCAGAAGTTCAAGGACCTGCTCGAAGCCGCGCCCGACGCCATGGTCATCGTCAACCGCGAGGGGCGCATCGTGCTCGTCAACTCGCAGGCCGTGAAGCTGTTTGGCTGGAGCCGCGACGAGCTGCTGGGCCAGCCCATCGAGCTGCTGGTGCCCGAGCGCTTTGGCGCTCGCCACCCCGAACACCGGCACCGCTTTTTTGCGGAGCCACGCTCACGCTCCATGGGCGCGGGGCTGGACCTGTATGGCCTGCGCAAGGACAAATCCGAGTTCCCGGTCGAGATCAGCCTGAGCCCGCTGGAGACCGAAGAAGGGCTGTTTGTATCGAGCGCCATCCGCGATGTGACCGAGCGCAAGCGCATCGAGCAGGTGCTGCGCGACAAGAACCTGGAGCTGGAGAACGCGGCCCTGGTCAAGGACCGTTTCCTGGCCAGCATGTCGCACGAATTGCGCACGCCGCTCAACGCCATCATTGGCTTCACGGGCACGCTCCTCATGAAGCTGCCGGGGCCCCTCAATCCCGAGCAGGAAAAACAGCTGCGCATCGTGCAGACGGGCGCCAAGCACCTGCTGTCCCTCATCAACGACCTGCTTGATGTGGCCAAGCTCAGCGCCAACAAGGTGACGCTGAACCTGGAGCTGGTGGACTGCAAGGCCCTGATCGAGGAGGTGTCGGCCACCCTGGAGCTGGAGGCCCGGCGCAAGGGGCTGGCGTTTGCGGTCCAGGTGCCGACGCAGGCCGTGGCCTTGCAGACCGATCGGCGGGCGTTGAGCCAGATCCTCATCAACCTGGTGGGCAATGCCATCAAGTTCACGCAGGAGGGCCGGGTCGATGTGGTGCTGCACGAGCTGCCCATGCCCGACGGCGGCCGCAGCGTGCAACTGCGCGTGCAGGACACCGGCCCCGGCATTGCGCTGCAGGAGCAGCCGCGCCTGTTCGAGGCCTTCTCGCGCGTGGAGAGCGCCGACCGCCGCCACCACGAAGGCACGGGCCTGGGCCTGCACCTGAGCCGCAAGCTGGCCGAAGCCCTGGGGGGCACCCTGGGCTTTGACAGCGAAGAAGGGCGCGGCAGCACCTTTGTCCTTGAACTCCAGGAGCGCAGCGCATGACCCGAGCCACCATCCTGGTCATTGAAGACGACGACGCCAGCCGGCAGCTGGTGACCTATCTGCTGGAAGCTGCAGGCCACCGCGTGCTGGCCGCCGAGAACGGTGCCGTGGGCGTGCGCATTGCGCTGGCAGAGAGCCCGGACATCATCCTGTGCGATTTGCAGATGCCCGTGATGAACGGCTACGAGGTGGCGCGCAGCCTGCGCACCAGCATGCTGTGGCGCGTGGTGCCGCTGGTGGCGGTCACGGCGTTCTCGATGCCGGGCGACCGCGAAAAGGCGCTGGATGTGGGTTTTAATGACCATCTGTCCAAGCCCATCACGCCCGAAACCTTCGTCCAGCAGGTCGAGGCGTTTCTGGGGCCCCCTTTCAATCCCCCCGCCGAGGGCTGACACTGGAGCAGGCGTTGCATGGCCAAGATCCTCGTCGTTGACGACCTTCCTGCCAACCGGGCGCTGGTGGTCACGCTCATCGGGCACAGCGGCCACCAGGCCCTGGAAGCCTCCGATGGCGCCGAGGCGCTGGAGCGGGTACGCGCCGAGCGGCCCGACCTGGTGATCTCCGACATCCTGATGCCGACCATGGACGGCTACGAGTTTGTGCGCCAGTTGCGGGCCGACCACCACCTGTCGGCCACGCAGGTGATCTTCTACAGCGTGCACTACCGCGAACAAGAGGCGCGCAGCCTGGCACTGGCCTGCGGGGTCACGCAGGTGCTGGTCAAGCCCTGCGAGCCGCAGGACATCCTGGCCGCCATCGAGCAGGCGCTCACGCAGATTGCACCCCGGCCCTCGGTGGAGCTGGAGCATGGCTTCCAGACCCGGCACCTGCAGCTCATGACCGACAAGCTCACCGGCAACATGGCCGAGCTGGAGGCCATGAACCGGCGCCTGGCGGCGCTGACCGACCTGAACCTGCAGCTTGCCTCCGAGCGCGACCCGCAGGTGCTGCTGGCCAACGTGTGCAGGGGGGCACGTGCACTGGTGGGCGCGCAGTATGCGGTGCTGTGTGTGGTGCGCAAGCACAGCGACAGCACCATCGCCTGCTCCAGCGGCATCGAGTCGGCCCACCCCGGTCCGCAGGACACACCGCTGGACCTGCCCGTCGTCTCGCACGGCCTGCTCGGGCAACTGCGCGCCGAGCGCCGCTCCGAGCGCGTGACCAACCCCAGCGGCAACCCCAGCGTGATCGGCTTGCCTGAGGGCTACCCACCGCTGCACACGGGGCTGATCGCGCCCATCACCTCGCTGTCGTTCTCGTACGGCTGGATCTGCCTGGCCAACAAGGAGGGGGCCGAGGCCTTCAGTGCCGACGATGAAAAAGTCCTGGCCATCCTGGGCGCGCAGGTGGGGCGCATCTACGAAAACGGCAGCCTCTACATGGAGATCCAGAAACATGCCGAGCAACTGCAGATCGAGGTGTTCGAGCGCCAGCGCGCCATGGAAGAGCTGCGCGCCAGCAAGGCCAGCCTGCGCCGGGCGCAGGCACTGGCCAAGATCACCCACGTGATCAGCGGGCGCGATGGCGCGTTCGAGAGCTGGCAGGACACCTTGCCCGACATTCTGGGCCTGCCCGCCGACCGCGTGCCCCGGTCTGCGCGCGACTGGCTGGAGCTGGTGCACCCCCATGACCGGGGAACCTTCCGCCACCACGCGCTGTTGGCTGCGCGCCAGCAAATGCGGGTGGACTTCACCTACCGCGTGCTGGCCCCATCCGGCGGGTTGCAGTACCTGCGGCAGGTGATGGAGCCGCTGGAGGACGAGGCGGGCCGGGGCGAGGGCGGGCGCTGGTTCAACACCATCCAGGACGTGACCAAGGAAAAACGCGCCGAAGAAGAACTGCACGAAAGTGACCGGCGCTTCAACACCATGCTCGACAAGGTCGAGATGATCTCGCTGATGCTCGATTGCGAAGGCCAGATCACCTACTGCAACGACTACCTGCTGCGTGTGACGGGCTGGCAGCGCGAAGAAGTGTTTGGCCGCAACTGGTTTGAGCTGTTTGTGCCGCCCGAGACGGCCCATGTGCGCGATGTGTTTGCCGACCTGATGGCCGATCGGCCCTCGGCCTGGCACTACGACAACGAAATCCTCACCCGCTCGGGCGAGCGCCGCCTGGTGCACTGGAACAACACCGTGCTGCGCTCGGTGGGTGGGCAGGTGACCGGCGTGGCCAGCCTGGGCGAAGACATCACCGAGCGGCGCGAGGCTGAGCGCAAGATCAAGCGCCTGAACCGCGTGTACGCCATGCTCAGCGGCATCAACACCCTGATCGTGCGCGTGCGCCAGCGCGACGAGCTGTTCCGCGAGGCCTGCCGGATCGCTGTGGACCACGGCCACTTCCGCATCGCTTGGATTGGCCGTGTGGACCGCGCGGCGCGGCGGGTGCTGCCGGTGGGCGTGTCAGGGGCCGAGGCCGACTTTATCCACAACATCCACGACCGGTTGGGCCTGTTCGACGTGCCCACGCCCGGCGAAAGCCTGGCCTCCGCCGTGGTGCGGTCGGGGCGGCCGGTGCTGTGCGACGACATCACCGGCGACCCGAGTGTGATGCTGCGCGACCAGCTGCAGGCGCGCGGGGTGGCCAGCATTGCGGTGCTGCCCATCCTGGTGGGGCAAGAGGTGGTGGCCGTGCTGGCCCTGCTGGCGGACGAGGTGGGCTTTTTCGACGACACCGAGATGAAGCTGCTGCAGGAGCTGACCGGGGACATCGGCTTTGCCATGGACCACCTCGACAAGGAAGACCGCCTGAGCTACCTGGCCTACTACGACGAAATCACCGGCCTGCCCAACCGCACGCTGTTCCTCGAACGCACCGGGCAGCACCTGCGGACCCGCGAATCCGCCAAGGCGCTGCAAGGCGTGGCGCTGATGGACATCAGCCGGTTTCGCATCGTCAACGACACCCTGGGGCGCCAGGTGGGCGACGAACTGCTCCAGCAGGTGGCCTTGCGGCTGCAGCATGCAGCGGGCAACCTGTACGACGTGGCGCGCATCGGCATCAACAGCTTTGGCATCGCCGTGACCGAGGCCCGCGACGCGGGTGCCGTGGCCGTGGCGGTGGATCTGCTCATGCGGGCCTGCTTCGACACCCCGTTTGTGGTGGGTGGCACCGAGCTGCGCATGGCCGCCAAGGCCGGGGTGGCCCTGTATCCCATGGATGGCGCCGACGCTGAAACACTGCTGCGCAACGCCGAAGCCGCAGTCAACAAGGCCAAGGCCGCGGCCGACAGCCTGTTGTTCTACACCTCCGAGATGAACACCCGCGTGGCCGAGGCGCTGAGCCTGGAAGGGCGGCTGCGTGCGGCGCTGGAACAAGGCCAGTTTGTGCTGCACTACCAGCCCAAGCAGCACCTGGCCAGTGGCGCCATCGCGGGGGCCGAAGCCCTGATCCGCTGGAACGACCCACGCAGGGGCCTGGTGCCCCCCGCGCAGTTCATCCCCATCCTGGAAGAAACCGGCCTGATCTACGACGTGGGCCGCTGGGCGCTGCGGCAGGCGCTGGCCGACAACTTGCGCTGGCGCCAGGCGGGCCTGGCCCCGCTGCGGGTGGCCGTGAATGTCTCCATCCTGCAGCTGCGGCACCAGGGCTTCATTGCCGAGGTGCGTGACGCCGTGGCCCACGACGCCCTGGCCGCCCAGGGGCTGGAGCTGGAGATCACCGAAAGCATGGTGATGGACGACGTGGAGCGCAGCATACGCAGCCTGCACGCCCTGCGGGAGATGGGCATCAGCATCGCCATCGACGACTTCGGCACCGGGTTCTCGTCGCTGAGCTACCTGGCCCGGCTGCCGGTGGACACGCTCAAGATTGATCGCTCCTTCATCATGGGCATGGCCTCGGGGCCCCAGGGGCAGTCGCTGGTGTCCACCATCATCAACCTCGGGCATGCCCTGCGCCTGAAGGTGGTAGCCGAAGGGGTGGAGACCGAAGACCAGTCCCGGCGGCTGGCGCAGCTGGGCTGCGACGAGATGCAGGGCTATCTGCTCAGCAAGCCGCTGCCTGCCGGCCTGTTCGAGCAGCGCTTTCTGCGCGCGGTAGCGCCCTCGGCGGTGCCTGCTTCAGTGCCTGTTTCGCCGTAATGCTATTTATTTGATAGCTGCAAAAGCATGGTGATAGCGCGGTAACGGCATTTTTTGCTTGAAGTTTGAGGCTTCAGCGCACCCGTTCGGTCTCTACCACCAGATCCAGCACATAGGCATGGCTGGGTGCATCGGCAGGCAACTGCCCATTGCGCGCCAGCGAGTAGCGCTGCACGCGCACCACATTGCGCAGGCCCGGTTCGTGGCGGTAGCCCTCAATCTCGCCCTGGAAGATGCGCCACTCGCCCACCCCTTGCCGCACGCCGTTGTCGGCATAGCGCACATCACGCACACGCAGGCACTGGGCCTGGGGCATCAGCGGGTGGTTGCAGGCCACGCGCTCGGGGGCCACTTCCAGAAACAGCCTCTCGCCCGTCGAGCCAAAACGCGTGGCGGGCGTGGGCGAGCCTGCCAGCTCCCAGCGGCTGCCGTCGGCAAACCACAGGGTCAGCTGCGGCGCGCTGGTGGCGGTGGCGCCCCGCAGTTCCAAACGCTGGGCCTGGGGCAGCAGGCTGGCCACACGTTGCTCCAGATCCATCAAGTCGCGCTCGGCGCAGGCGCGTTTGGTGGACACGAACTGCCCCACCTGCAGGTTCGGGCCGCTCAGCGTATAGCCAGCGCCCATCATGTTGCAAAGGTTCTGCACCGACAGCCGCTGCCCCTCAAAGTGCAGGCGCAGCGCCCGCTTGCCCGCCAGCAGCCAGCCGGGTGCGGCCTGGCCCCGGGCATCGTGGGCGGAGACCAGGTCCCAGTCGTAGGCCTGCAGCGTGTGGGCGGAAGACGATGGGGCGGAGGTGGAAGAAGAAGGGGAAGAAGACGGGGGCTGCGTCATGGGGGCTCCCTGGGGCTGGCTGCTGCAGGCTGCCAGCAGGGTTGCAAGGGTGGCGGCCACCAGGGCCTTGCCGAAGGCGGGGCGCCCGCCGCTGGGTGTATGGGGTCGTTTCAGGTGCATCCCACCACCTTAGCGGAAAAGCGCCCTGGCCTGGGTAGGAGGAGGGCGCTTTGGGGCGAGCACCTGGGGCGTTCACTGCCTGGCCCCACTCGTGGAGTCACGCAGCGCAGGCCAGTGTGTCGCCCTGCGCAAAATCCAGCGTGCGCGTGCCCACGGCGGCGGCCAGGTGCGGGTCGTGGGTCACCAGCATCAGCGCGGCGCCGGTCTCTTGCACGGCGCCCATCAGCACCTGGATGGCCTCCTGCTGCGTGATCGGGTCCAGGCGCGAGGTGGGTTCGTCGGCAAACAGCAGCGCCGGTTGCGCCACTAGCACCCGCGCCAGCGCAATGCGCTGCAGCTCGCCGCCCGACACCTGGTCGGGCCTGCGGGTCAGCAGGTCTTCGGGCACGCGCAGCTGCGCCAGGCGCTGTTGCACCGCCTTCCAGTCGCAGCGGTGCAGCAGGGCGGCATCGCGCAGCGACTGGGCCAGGCTGATGTGCGGCGCAAAAGAACTGACCGGGTCCTGGTAGAGCTTTTGAAACGCATGCGGGCGCAGCCTGGCGCTGCGCTCCACACGGCCCGTGTCGGGCGCCACCAGGCCCAGCAGCACATTGCCGAGCGTGCTTTTGCCGGTGCCACTGGGGCCCTGCACGGCCAGGCGTTCGCCGCTGCGCAAGTCCAGGTCCAGCGGCGCAAACAGCTTTTGTGTGCCATAGGCTTTGGAGATGCCCCGCGCCTGCACCACGGGTTCGCCCGTCACAGGATCGGCAAAGGGCAGCCATCGCGCCGGGTCGGCCTGCAGCAGCTGGCGCGTAAACGCGTGCTGCGGCGCGGCGGCCACGGTGTGGATGTCGCCTTGCTCCACCGCCAGCCCGTGGCGCAGCACGATCACCTGGCCACCCAGCGCCTGGGCCACCTCCATGTCGTGGGTGATGGTGAGCAGGCAGCCGCCCGCCTGCAGCACGCCCCGGAACAACTCCACCATGCGGCCGCGCCAATGCGCGTCCAGGCCCTTGGTGGGCTCGTCCACCATCAGCACCGGCGCGCCCCCGGCCAGGGTGATGGCGGCCACGGCGCGCTGGGCCATGCCGCCCGAAAGTTGCCAGGGGTAGTGGCTGCCTGCACTGGCCAGGCCCGCAGCGCCCAGCACCTGTTTGGCCTGTGCGCTGGCGGAGTCAGTGGATTGCTGGTGCAGCACGCGGTACACCTCGGCCAACTGCGGTGCCACGCGGGCCAGGGGGTTGAGCGCCAGCGAGGGCTCCTGCGGCAGCAGCGCCAGCTTGCGGCCCCACAGGGCGCGGCGCGCGGCGGCGTCTTGGGCGCGGGTGGTGGTGCCATCCAGCGTGATCTGGCCCGTGGCCTGCAGCGCGGGCGGCAGGTTGCCCATGATGGCCTGGGCCAGCAGCGACTTGCCCGCGCCGCTTTCGCCCACCAGCGTGAGCGCCTCGCCCGGCCGGAGGGTGAAGCTGATATCGCGCAGCAGCCGCTTGCCGCCCACCTGGATGCCCAGGCCTTCCATGACCAGCAGCGTGTCGGATTTCAAAGGCGTGGTCATGCGGTCTCCCGGTCGGGGTTGAGCAGCATCATCGCGGCCACTAGCCACACCAGCAGGGCGGTGGGGGCGGCAATGAGCCACGGGGCTTCTTCGTAGTACGGCATGGCCTCGGTCATCATCAGGCCCAGCTCGGGCGTGGGCGGCTGCATGCCCACACCCACAAAGCCCAGCGCGGCCAGCGCCAGCACGGCTTGGGATGTGGTGAAGGCCAGCAACGTGCCCAGCGTTGGCGCCAGCGCGGGCAGCAGGTGGCGGCGCAGCACATAGCTGCGCCCAAAACCCAGCAGGCGCGATGCCTGCACCGCATCGCCCGCCAGCACAGGCCGGGCCACCGCGCGGCTCACACGAAAGTATTCGACCCACAGCGCAGCCGACAGGCCCGCATACAGCGCCCACAACGCACCGGGCGCCAGGGCGGCCACCAGCAACACCAGCAGCAGACCAGGGATTGCCAGCACCGAGTCCGACAGCATGAGCAGCGCCCGCTCGGTGCGCCCGCCGCGCCATGCTGCGACGATGCCCAGCAGCGTGCCGGGTACGGCGGCGCTCACGGCCGCCAGCAGTGCCATGCCCAGCGACAGCTGCGCCGCATGCGCCAGCCGCGCCAGCGCAGAGCGGCCCAGCACATCGGTGCCCAGCCAGTGCTGGGCGCTGGGGGGCGCCAGGGTGTTGCGCAGGTCTTGCACCACCGGGCTTGCACCCACCAGCCAGGGGCCTAGCAGGGCAAACAGCGCCAGCAGGCCGAGCAGGGCCAGGCCGAGTGTGGTGCGCAGCGGCCAGCGGGGCTGGGCCACCACGTCGCCCACGGGCGATGAAAGAGTGGAAGTCACGGCGTTCATGCGGCTACCTTTTGCGCATGCCGGGGGTCCAGCGCCAAACAGGCCGCATCCACCAGCAGGTTGAAAACGACGAACAGGAGTCCCATGCACAGGGCCGTGCCCTGCACCACCGGAATGTCGCGCCCAAACACGGCGTGCACCAGCGCATGGCCGATGCCGGGCCAGGCAAACAGCGTCTCGACCACCAGCGCACCCTCCACCAGAAACAGCGCCTGCACGCCCAGGTAGGCCGTCACCGGTACGGCGGCATTGCGCAGGCCGTGGTGCACCAGCGCCTGCCAGTCGCTCAGGCCCTTGGTGCGCGCAAATTCAAAAAAGGGCGACACCACCACCTCCAGCATCGCAGCGCGGGTCACGCGCGCCAGCCCGGCGGCCAGGCCCAGCCCCAGCGTGAGCGCAGGCAGCACCAGGCTGGCCTGGCTCTCGTCACCGCCCGCAGGCAAAAAGCCCCACTGCACAGCCACCAGCAGGATGAGCAGCACCGACAGCAAAAACGGCGGCAGCGCGCGCAGCACCACGGCCATCAGCCAGCTGGCCTTGTCCACCCAGCCCTGGGGGCGCAGCCCGGCCCACACGCCCAGCGGCACACCCACGGCAAAGGCAATTGCCAGCGCGGCGGCAGACAGGCGCAGCGTGGCGCCCAGGTGGTGCGCCACCTCATGCCACACCGATCGCTGTGACACCAGCGACTGGCCCAGGTTGAACGTGGCCATGTCGCGCCACCAGTGCAGCAGCGCCAGCCAGCCGGGTCGGTCCAGCCCCAGCTCTGCGCGCACGGCGTCGGCAGCGGCGTTGCTCACCAGGTCGTAGCCATAGCGGCCCGCCGCCACGCGCATGGCCAGGTCGCCCGGCAGGGCGCGCACCATCAAAAAACACAGCGTGCCGATCAGCAGGGACACGGCCAGCACCTGCACCAGCCTGCGGCCGACCACGGCGGCCCAGGGTTTTGAAGTCAAAGGGTTCATGGGTTGTTCCACTCCATGCCGGTCAGGCGGTAAGAACGCTCCAGCGGGTCCAGCGTGACGCCCGCCAGCCGGGGCGCCACGGCCACATGCTGGCGGTACCACGCCAAGGGGATCACGGGCAGCTCGGTTTGCAGGGTGTGCGTGATGGTTTGCCGCAGCGCGCGCGTGCGCTCGGGCGTGGTCTGGGTGCGCGTCAGCTCCTGCAGGGCCTGCACCACGGCGTCGCTGTGCCAGCCCATGGCGCCCCAGTCGCCGCCCTGGGCGGCAAAGTCGCCCGCCAGCGTGCCTGTGGGGTCGGGCACGTTGGCGTAGTTGCGTGCCGCCAGCGCCAGTTGCAGGCTGCCGTCGCGGTGGCCCCGGGGCACGTCGCCCGAGTTGCCGATGCTCACCTTCACCGCAATGCCCGCCAGCCTCCATTGCTCCTGCAAGGCGGTAGCAATCAGCGGCAGCTCGGGCCGGTCCACAAAGGTGCGGATCACCAGGTGCAGCGGCAGGCCCTCGGCATCGCGCAGGCCGCCGCTGTGGCGCTGCCAGCCAGCGGCCCGCAGCAGGCGCGCGGCGGCTTCGGGGTCGTGCTGCAGCGGGGGCAGGTCGGGGTTGTGCCACGCGCCCAGCGTGGGCGGCAGCAGCTGCGTGGCGGCCAGCGCCTCGTCGCCCATCAGCGCCAGCGCAATGCCTGCGCGGTCGATGGCCAGGCTCAGCGCCTGGCGCACGCGCACATCGCGCAACGCGGGCAAGCCCGCGTTGAGCTTGACGATGACGGTGCGCGGCAGCGTGACCGAGGCAATGCGCACCGGCGTGCGGCGCGCCAGCGCCGGGTTTTGCGCATGGCGCTGCAACCGCCGCAGGCTGGCCGGGTCCAGGCCATAGGCCAGGTCGGCCTGGCCGCTCTCGGCCATCAGCGCGCGGGTTTCGGCACGGCTGGCGGCCAGGTAGCTCACGGCGGCAATGGCAGGGCGCGGGCCGTCGTAGGCGTCAAACACCATGGTCTCCACCTGCTGCGGCGGCACCAGCACCGCAATGCGGTAGGGGCCGCTGCCAATGATGCTGCGCACCTTGCCGTCGGCCCCATAGCTGGCCGGGGCCAGCACCATGGTGCTGGAGTGCGCCAAAAGCGCGGGCAGGGCGGTGTAGGGGCGCTGCAGGCGGATGATCACCGTGCCCTCGTCGGGCGCGGTGATGGATTCGATGGGCGCCTGGCTCAGCAGCGCAGGCGCCACCTGCGCGGCCTGCAGGCTGCGCACCACGGCGGCGGCGGTCACCCGCGTGCCGTCATGAAAACGCGCCCCGGGCCGCAGCTCAAACTGCCACACCAGCCCATCCGCCGACCGGCGCCAGAGCCGTGCCAGCGCGGGCCGTGGCTGGCCGTCGTCTGCAGCGTCCAGCAGGGTTTCTGTGACCTGCATGCGTGTGAACACATAACCGCTGCTGGCGGGCGCCAGGCCGCTGATCTCCCACGGGCCGACGATTTGCAGCGGTGCGGGGGTGGAGGCGGGTGGTGTGCCCTGTGCCCAGGCAGCGGGCAGGGCGCCCGCCGCCAGCGCGGCCACTGAGCCCTGCAGGGCATGGCGCCGTCTCAGTGGCCGAAGAAAAGTCGAGAAGGTGTTCATTTCAGTTTTCCATAGCCCTGCGCGTTCGCCGCAACCGACGAAACTGGCGCTGCCAAAGACCAGTGCCCCCGCGCAAGGGCCGCCCCGCCGCGCTGGGGGCGTCCCCCTCCCGCGTAGCGAGAGAGGGGGAAGGCGCGAAGCGACTCAGGGGGTGCTTCATCAAAACTTCGCTTGCAAACCCACCGTGACGGTCCGCGCCGCTCCCGGCGTCACCCACACGCGGCTGTACGAGCTGGTGTAGTGCACCTTGTCAAAAACGTTGTCCACATCCAGCGACAGGTTCAGCGTAGGGCTCAGGCGCCAGTACGCCATCAGTTTGGCTGTCGTGTAGCTGGGCAGCTCAAACGCGGCGGTGCCCGCATTGGCCTCGGCCTGCGTGCGGGCCTGGCCCAGGCGCTTGCCCATGTGGGTTACGCCGCCGCCCACGCCGTAGCGCTGGCCGTTGGCCAGTGCGTTTTCGTACACCGCCAGCACACTGCCGTTGACCTTGGGCACGTTCAGCAGGCGGCCGCCCACTTCCAGCGTGTTGTCGCGGGTCACTTCCACGTCGTTGAACACCAGGCTGGCGTTCACCCGCCAATGCGCGCTCACGCGGCCCGACAAGTCCAGCTCCAGCCCCCGGCTGCGCACCTCGCCAGCGGCGGCCGAAAAGCCTGCGTTCAGCGGGTCGCTGGTCAGGGCGTTGCGCTTTTTGATGTCAAACAGCGCGGCGGTGGCGCCCAGGCGCTGGTCGGCGCTCTCCCACTTGGCGCCCAGCTCCAGCGCGCGGGCCTTTTCGGGGTCGAAGGCATTGCCTGCAGCATCGCTGCCTGCGTTGGGGCGGAACGACGTGCCCGCATTGGCATACACCGTTACGCCTTGCAGCGGCAGCCAGCTCACGCCCAGGCGCGGCGACACGGCCGAGGGGCTTTGCGCCGTGGTGCGGTTGGTGATGCGGTTTTGCAGGCTCTGGTCATAGTTGTCGGCCCGCAGCCCGGCCATCACGCGCCATTGCTCGCCCAGCTTCAGGGTGTCTTGCACATACAGCGCCGTGTTGCGCTGCTTTTCCAGCGTGTCGGTGTTGCGCCCCGGCGTGGGCTGCGCCTGGCCGTACACGGGGTTGAAGATGTCGATGGCATAGGGCGCGGCAGCGCTGGGGTTCACCCGCAGCATCACCGAATCCATGCTGAACCGGAAGCTCTCCACCCCCATAAGCAGCTCATGCTCCAGCCCGCCCGTGCGCAGGTTGCCCTGCAGCTCGGCCTGCACCGCCACGTCGTCTGACTGGTAGTCGCGAAAGCGCCGCTGGCGCGTCAGCGTGCGGCCATTGGCCTGCAGCGCCGTGGCCTCGGTCGAGAAGCCCTCCAGCCCCGTCTCGCGGTATGACAGCCCCACGCGGCTGCGCCAGTCGGGGTTCCACTCGTGCGACAGCACCAGCTGGTGCGTCTGGTTGGTCACCGTCACATCGCCATCGGCAGGCTCGCCCAAAAAGCGGCTGGCAGGCACCGCGCCCAGGCGGTTGTTGACCGCCACCACGCCCCGGTCCAGCGGCGTGGCGTGGCGCAGAAATTCGGCCGTGTACTCCAGCACCGTGTCGGGCGAGAGCTTCCAGGTAAAGGCCGGAGCCACCACCTGCCGCTGCGCGCGCACATGGTCGCGAAAGCTGCCCTTGTCTTCCACCGCCACATTCAGGCGGTAGGCCAGCCGGTCGTTGATGGGGCCGGTGGTGTCCAGCGCCGCCCGGCCCAGGCCGTAGCTGCCCGCGTAGGCCTCCACCGAATGCGCGGCCTTCCACAGCGGCTTCTTGCTCACGATGTTGAGCGTGCCGCCGGGCTCGCTGCTGCCATACAGCGCGGCGGCGGGGCCTTTCAAAAACTCCACCCGCTCCACCCCCGCCAAGTCGCGCGGCGCGTTAAACCCCCGGTTGGACGAAAAGCCGTTGAGCAGCGTCGCCATGCCCGTGTTCTCATTGCCCGGCAGGCCCCGGATGGCGATGTTGTCCCACAGCCCGCCAAAGTTGTTCTGGCGCGAGACACCGCCCACATAGTCCAGCACATCATCCAGCCGCGTGGCGCCCAGGTCGTCCAGCGTCTGGCGCGACATCACGCGCACGGATTGCGGCAGCTCGCGCAGCGGCAGGCTAGTCTTGGCGCCCTCGGCCTCGTCGGCGTAGTAGGTGCCCGAGGCACTGCGGCCCACCACGTCTACGGCCGACAGGGTGGGCGGCGTGACCACATCGCCGTCTGCGGCCTGGGCGGGGTGCAGGGAAGCCAGCAGGGCCGCCGCCGCCAGGGCCGTCAAAGTGGGGCGCGGCAGGGGCGCAGGGCGTGAAGAAGAAACAGAAGAAGGGGAGGTGCGCATGGCTAACCAGTCCAAAAAAACAGATGAACGCAAAAACGGGGCCCGGCGCGCCTGGAGATGAGGCGCACGAGGTTGCAGCCCGCACACGACCACGGGGCGCGGGCAAGGGCGAAAACGAAAAGGGGATGCGCTGGAGAGCGCAGGCTGGCTGGGGCTTGACGCGTGTCAGGCCTGGCTGGCGGGTGGAGGATCGCGTGCAGCAAACGGCCAGCGCACCTGCTGGGCCGTGAAGGGGTTTGCGCCTTGCGGCGCAATGGCGCCGGGTTCAGCGGGCGGTTGCGGTTGGCGCGCCGGTGCATGCGCCAGCCCCGCCTCCAGCGCGTGGGTCAGGCACCAAGCGCAGGTGGTGTGTGTCTCTTCGCTGTGATCGTCGCTGGCTGCGGTGTTTGCCGCGAAGCCCTCCACATCGCCTGCGGCTACCGAGGCCGTGGCGCTGCGCACCAGCTCCTGAATGTGCCGTGCCTCATGCAAGGGTGCACCCGCCAGCGCGTTGAACAACGCCACCAGCAGAAGCACGATGTGGAAAGGCAGGGCGGGGATGGTGCGGTGCAGCATGAGGGGATGCGAATCATACTCAACTGCGGGGTTTGAAGTGAGTCCACGGCGTGCCAGTCATGTCCCTGTTGGACATCGGCGCCAGTCTGGTGGGCGCGACCGAGGCGCTGGCACCGGCGCGGATGACTGATTGGACTATATATTTGATAGCTACTAGCGCTTTATAGATAAGCGCTAGAGCCAATTTTCATCAATATTTTAAGGCTTGACTTCCGCCAACTGCGCAGAGCGCGTGAGCAGGCTGGCAGCGCGCGGCGTGGCCTGCACCCGCTGCTGCAAAGCGTCGGTATCCATCCCCGTGCGCTGCAGCGACGGCGCAAAACATTGCACGTAGTCGCGTATGACGGCATCGCTGAAATAGGGGTGGAACTGCATGCCCCAGGCGCTGGGCCCCACACGAAACGCTTGGTGGGCTTCGTGGGCATTGGCCGCCAGTGCTACCGCCCGAGGCGGTAAGCGGCGTACCGACTGTTCGTGCACCACGTGGGTCGCAAATTCGATGGGCAGATCGCCGTGACTACGACCCCCGCCACGGACTCCATCGCGGGCCATGCCGTGGTTGTGTGCGCATTCAGGGTTTGCACGGGCAGCGCCGAGAGGTTGTTGTTGTCCTGAACCAGCCCACGGGCAATCCAGTCTTCAAAGTCACCATGCACCGCACGTAGCGACGGCAGTGCATCGCCGGTTTTGATGATCCAGAGCGTTGAGGCGGTGAAGGGGGCATGGCCGCCAACACTGGTTTGGGAGTCGATCTGGGTTGAAAACCGCAAACCGTTTGCTTGAGTCGATCGCGCTGCAATCAGCTTGGGATGGGTTGCGCTTGCATGGGTGGGGAAGCCCTTGTAGATCAAAGTAAGCGGATGGCCGTAGGCCAGTCCACTTGACTGCCGGATTAGATACTTCTTGAAATACGGCTGTCACCCTTTCTTCAATCGAAATGGTGTCAGCGATTTCAATAGTCGGACAACTGTGCGCGCTCGTATAAGCGGTTTTTACAGTTTCCCAAATATTTCAACGGATGTTTTGAGTGCTCGCAGTGCTATAATCAATGGTAATAGTATTATTATAATCCAATTTAGCGCAAGCTTTGATTCGGAATTAATTGAGGTTTTTGAATATTCGACACTTGACGAAAGTTGGTTTACAAATCTCTTAAGCGGTGAGTATACTGCTTGCGGGCCCCCATTTGTTGCAATGAATTCAATTGGATGGTTTAGATACTCTGTATCTTTGCTTGTGACCTCTAGTATGTAATTTTCCATATTTTTCTGATTGAGTATTTCTGCTGTTTTCATACAGAACTCAGTCGTGAATCTTTTCTTTTGTTTGCAATTCTCCCGGCCCATGGATTCGCAAACCTCCACTAGGAGTCCAGAATCGGGCTTGCAGTCCGTGTCCAAATGCTTCTGTGCAGCGTTTTGAATATTAGTCAATATATCTTGCTTTGTGCCTGATATTGTTGTGATGTACTTCGCCATGGAGTCTTCCGAAAAATTTATTTGGAAAAGTCCAACCGCAATAATTATTGTTATGCAGTAGTCAATATAGCGAGGTGTATTTTTTGGTAGGCCGCAACCTCTTGTTTCCAGCAATTCTAGGCGCAACCAAAAAATAGCTGTATGCAGTGTTGCTAGTAAAGCACTTGCATACAAAAAGTAAATCATTGCAATATTGGATTTGCTTGGAAAATCATTGAGAATAAGTTTTTGCAGTGCGAACAAAGTTATTGCTAATGAAGAAAATGCTCCTAGACCAAGTAAAAATTTCTTTTGCGACATATTATTTATTTAACAAGTCATGATGTTCAAGGTAAGCGGCTGGCCGTTGGCCAGTCCGCTCGAATGCCGGGCTAAGCATTTTTTCCCTCGAATATTGGGCGCAGGTGAAACTGCGCCAGTGCTTCAAGAAGATTAAGTGCGAAAGAATCTTCTTGCTCCGGAATCAATAGCTCAATTCGGCATAAATTTTCTTTGACCCAAGCTTGAATGTTAGATTTGTTTAACTTGTCTATTGCGTCACCCATTTCACTAGAAAAATACGTTTTAAATTTTTCTTTGTTTTTTACTATCGATTTGGGCATCGTGCTAGGCGTCGTATCATCAAGATTGTAGTGATGAGAATTCCAGCGAGCTTTGCTCTTTGCACCGGCTTTCCCGACTTTGAAACAGTATTTGCCAGACAAGAAAATATATACGCCGCACATTCCATTTTGGAGTGTGGTTGGAATGTGCGTGGTTCCTTTTGGCATATATACTGCAGAAACTTCAATATTTGTTAGTCGTTTGAACTCGATCTTAATAGTATTTGCTATGTTTTGGCTCATATAAGTACGGCTAACGCCCAAGGTAGGCCGCGCCTGAGTGCAAAGCACGGAGGGCACTCACAAAGCTTGGTAGACAACTATCCACGGAGGAAGATACCAAGCTCATGAGTCATTCCCCGCCGCAACACCTGCGGAAACACTAGATCTCCATTAGGATTCATTCCGTAGAATAAGCCTACGAATGGTTCTTGTAGTGCCACGTTCTCGATGGCTCTAGGCAGCGGTGCAGATCGGTTTCTACTTGCCTTAATAAATAGCACGTTGCTAGAGGCGATCTGCACCAAGCCGATTCCGTTTTTTTCAGCATACTCGATTGCGCCAGACTGGAACGGGGCCGTTGCAACAAGTATTGCTTTGTGGGCTCCAACAGACCGCTTTTTCTCGTTAAGCACTTGAACCAATTCACGCTTAATAGGATTGGAGTGCTTTTTGCACTCAACGACGACCTGCACCTTCATCCCTCCAAAAATACAGAATTTCGCAGTCACATCAAAGGTGAACTCACCGTCTTGCCCCTTCATCGACTCAAGGTGAGACGCAGAGAAATCGCACAAATCGTCCGATTCCGCTTCGAGCCAGCTCTTAACCAGTAGCTCAAAATCTTTTGCGGTAAGCGATTCAGTTGACGGGAAGCTAACCATACGTTGTTCCAAGGCCTAACTAGAAATGGATGACGCCATAAACGCGGTAGTGGGTCATATAAAAAGTCTTACATTGTTTTCTCCAGAGCAGCTCATCCAACCCCCTGTTTAGTCAAACCTAAAAACTTCCGGATGAAAAAACAATGGGCGCTGTAACTACATGCTACAGCGCCCATTCTCATCCGCAAAGGGCCGCAGCCCCGCAAAGCTCCATCAAGCCTTTTTCTGCACCATCTTGATCACGCTGGAAAAATCCAGCCCCCCATGCCCCGCCAAGCTGTGCGCCGCGTACAAATTGCGCGCCATGCCTCCCAGCGGCGTGGCAGCCTTCACCGCCATCGCGTTCTCCTGCGCCAGCCCCAAGTCCTTGAGCATCAGGTCCGTGCCAAAACCACCCGCGTAGCCCTTGCTGGCGGGCGCGGTTTCCATCACGCCGGGGAAGGGGTTGTACTTCTCCAGCGCCCAGTTGCCGCCCGAGCTGCGGCGCATGATTTCGCTCAGCACCTTCGGGTCCAGGCCGTTGGCTACGCCCAGGGCAATGGCTTCGCTGGTGCCCGCCATCAGGATGCCCAGCAGCATGTTGTTGCAGATCTTGGCCGTCTGGCCTGCGCCCACGCTGCCTGCGTGGAAGATGTTGGCACCCATTTTTTCGAGCACGGGGCGGGCGCGTTCCAGGTCGGCTGCGTCGCCGCCCACCATGAAGGTGAGGGTGCCTGCAATGGCGCCGCCGGTGCCGCCCGACACGGGGGCGTCGATAAAGGCCACGCCCTTGGCCTTGGCGGCCTCGGCCACCTTGCGGGAAGTGGCGGCTGCGATGGTGGAACAGTCGATGATCAGCGTGCCCGCAGGCAGCTGGGCCAGCAGCTCGCCCGCGCCGAGGAACAGGCCTTCCACATGCTGGCTGGCGGGCAGCATGCTGATGACGACTTCGGCGTCTGCGGCTGCCACCTTGGCGTCGGTGGCGATGGGCACGCCGTCAGTCGCCAGCTTGTCGCGGGCGGGTTGGGAGAGGTCGAACGCGCGCACTTCGTGGCCTGCCTTGTGCAGGTTGTGTGCCATGGGGCCGCCCATGTTGCCGAGGCCGATGAATGCGATTTTCATGCTGTGTTGCTCCTGGATGTCGTTGTGATGGTGAAAGGGAATGGGGACGGGTCTAGTATGAATTTGATAGCTAGAAAGGCATATCCATTGCGCGGTAATGGCCTAAAAAGCTTGAAATCTAGGTGCTGATGTCGGCCCCACGGCTGGCCAGCTCGACGCGCAGCACCGAGCGGTGGCAGCGGGCTTCGTCCTCGCAGTAGCAGCCCAGCGACATCGCGCTGTGGTGCGACAGCGCGGCTAGCAGGTCCAGCGTGCGGCTGGCTTCGGGCAGGGCCAGTTCCTTGCGGAACTGTTTGACGAAAGCCTCCCATGCCTTGTCGCCTTCCTTGCCGGGTTGCTGCGCCTGCTGGCCCTGGGCCATCAGCTCGGGCGTGGGCGAGAGCAGGGGGTACCACACGTCGTAGTAGTCGCGGCTCGCAAACTCTGCCTTGGGCACGCCGCGCGGTGGGCGGCGCACGGTGCCGATGCGGGTGCCTTCCCCGGCGGCGCGCGGGGTGCCAAGGCGGACGATGCGTAGGGGCATGGTGGGGCTCCGGGTCGTGGTTGGTAAGGCGGCTCAGTCGTCGGCTTCGAAGATGCTGTGCTTCTTGGCAGCGGTTTTTTTCGGCGTCTTGCGGGCGGCGGATGGCGCTTTTTTGCCCGCCGCTGGGGAGCCGGTCTTCTTGCGTGGCGATGCCTTGGCCAGCGGGTTGTAGGCCAGGGCTTCTTCCAGCCAGTAGTTCCATTGCGCGCGGGTGGCGTAGCCGTTGGGCTCCACCCAGAAGTAGCCCTGCATGCCGCCGCCGGGCGAGAGTTCGCGGGTGTTCTGCATCTCCTGCAATGCGCCGTGGCGGTCGGGCGGCAGGCGCACCAGCAGGTCCTCGCCCTTGACGGCGATGCACATCTTGCCGTCCACAAAGAAGGCATAGGTACCGAACAGCGGCCGCTCTTCCACGTCGCTGCGGTGCGCGAGCGCCGTGCGGATGGCGTCGATCAGGTGCAGGGTTTCGTCGGAGAGGGGGCGGGCGGGCATGGTTTCTGATTCAAATGGGCTGCTACCGCCCGTTGGGTAAGCGCTGGCAGCTATGAAAACAGGAGTAAGCGCTCAGCGAATCGCCTCCGTCGCATCCCCATCCAGCATGCGCCGCGCAATGATGACCCGCATGATTTCGTTGGTGCCTTCCAGGATCTGGTGCACACGTGCGTCGCGCAGCAGGCGCTCCAGCGGGTATTCGCGGATGTAGCCGTAGCCGCCGTGCAGTTGCAGGGCCTCGTTGACCACGGCAAAGCCTGCGTCGGTGGCAAAACGCTTGGCCATGGCGCAGTAGGTGGATGCGTCGCGTGCACCAGCGTCCAGCTTGCTGGCGGCCAGGCGCACCATCTGGCGGGCGGCGACCAGTTCTGTCGCCATGTCGGCCAGCTTGAACTGCAGGGCCTGGAAGCTGGCGATGGGTTTGCCGAACTGCTTGCGGTCTTGCATGTACTGCTGGGCAGCGTTGAGCGCACCTTGCGCCGCGCCCACGGAGCAGGTGGCGATGTTGATGCGGCCGCCGTCCAGGCCTTTCATCGCGATCTTGAAGCCTTCGCCCTCGCGGCCTAGCAGGTGGTCGGCAGGGATGCGCACGTTGTCAAAGCTGATGGTGCGCGTGGGCTGGCTGTTCCAGCCCATCTTCTGTTCCTTTTTGCCGTAGCTGATGCCGGGCGTATCGGCGGGCACGGCAAAGGCGCTGATGCCGCCCGCGCCTGATTGCGCATCGCCCGTGCGGGCCATGAGCACCAGCACGTCGGTGCTGCCCGCGCCGCTGATGAAGGCCTTGGCGCCGTTGATGACGTATTCGTGGCCCACCAGCTCGGCGCGGGTCTTGAGCGAGGCGGCGTCGGAGCCTGCGCCGGGTTCGGTGAGGCAGTAGCTGGCGAGCTTTTCGCCCGTGGTGAGCAGGGGGCCCCAATGGTCGCGCACGGCGGGCGTGGCCCAGGTGCCCAGCATCCAGGTGGCCATGTTGTGGATGGTGATGAAGGCGGTGGTGCTGGGGTCCACGGCCGCCATTTCTTCAAAGACCAGCGTGGCATCCAGCCGGGGCAGGGCGAGGCCACCGGCGGCTTCGGGCGCGTACAGGCCACAAAAGCCCAGCTCGCCGGCCTTGGCGATCGCTTCTTTGGGGAAGATGCCTTCTTCGTCCCAGTGCGCGGCGTGGGGTGCCAGCTCTGCCTGGGCAAAGTCGCGTGCGGTCTGGGCAAAGGCGCGCTGCTCTTCGGTGAGTTCAAAGTCCATGGTGTTCTGTCTCTTGGCTTTTTGTTGTTCTGGTGGCCTTGCTCAGGGCTTGGCGGACGGGTGGTCCAGCGTCAGCCAGCGCATCAGGCCCTTGCGGCGCGCCTGGGTCTCGGCCGTGAGGCACTCGTGGTACAGGCGCGGCCACTGGGGCTGCGACTCGTTGCTGCGCTGCGCCTGTTTGCAGCGTGTGGTGCGCTCGCGCTGCCAGGTGGTGTGCTCCTGCCGCAGCTGGGGCCGCTCGTGGGCCGACAGGGCGCGCATCACGTCGCCGTAAAGGACGGCGATTTCGGTATCTGCCGCCTGGAAGGCTTGCACGGCGCAGGCATTGGTTTCTTCCACGGTGCCGCCGGGTTTGCAGGCGGCACCCGCCTGCGCGTGGGCATCTGCACCCACCAGCATCACGCACGCAGCACCGAAGACCATGGCCCATCCCCGCATCGTTGTCTGAAAAGTTTGCATGCCCCGCTTTTACCACCGCGCGCAGTCGTTGAAACCGGCGCGGCCCAGGCCAGTGCCACCGTGCAAGAGCCGCCATCCAGCGATTCAGGCACGGGTGGCGTCCCCCTTCCGCATCGCGCAGCGATGCAGAGAAAGGGGGAAGCGGCGCAGCCGCTCAGGGGGTTACTTCAAGCTAATCGTGGTATTGACACCATGCGAGATGGTGCTGTCATCAAACCAGCGCGCCGTCACGGTCTTGGTCTGCGTGTAGAACAACACGACCTGCTTGCCGTAGGGGCCCAGGTCGCCCAGCTTGGAAGCGCGCGAGCCCGAGAACGAGAACAGCGGCACTGGCACAGGGATTGGCACGTTGATGCCGACCTGGCCCACGTCGATCTCTTCCTGGAACTTGCGCGCGGCCGCACCCGACTGGGTGAAGATGGCGGTGCCGTTGCCGTTGGGGTTGCTGTTGATGAACTCGATGGCTTCGTCAATGTCTGCCGCGGCCGACAGGCACAGCACGGGGCCAAAGATTTCCTGGTCGTAGATGCTCATGCCGGGCTTGACGCCGCTGAACACCGTGGGGCCCACGAAGTTGCCCTTTTCGTAGCCAGCCACCTCCGGGTTGCGGCCGTCCAGCTCCAGCGTGGCGCCGTCGGCAATGCCGCGCTCGATCAGGCTTTGCACGCGGTCCTTGGCGGCGCAAGACACCACGGGGCCCACGTCCGTGCCCTTTTCGACACCGGCGCTCACCTTCAGGGTCTTGGCCTTGGCGACCAGCTCGGGGACCCACTTTTGCGCTTCGCCCACCAGCACCACCACCGACAGCGCCATGCAGCGCTGGCCTGCGGCACCAAAGGCGGCACCAGCCAGGGCGTTCAGGGTTTGTTCCTTGTTCGCGTCGGGCATCACGATGGCGTGGTTCTTGGCGCCCATCATGCATTGCACGCGCTTGCCGTTGAGGCTGGCGCGGTTGTAGACATGCGTGCCCACCTTGGTGGAGCCCACAAAGCTGATCGCCTTGATGTCCTTGTGGTCGCAGATGGCGTTCACAGCGGCTTCGCCACCGTGGATCACGTTCAGCACGCCGGGGGGGATGCCGGCTTCGAGTGCCAGCTCGACCAGGCGCATGGTCACCATGGGGTCTTGCTCAGACGGCTTGAGCACGAAGGTGTTGCCCGTGGCAATGGCCATGGGGAACATCCACAGCGGGATCATGGCCGGGAAGTTGAAGGGGGTGATGCCTGCGCACACGCCCAGGGGCTGCATCAGCGTGTAGGTGTCCACACCACCGGCCACGTTGTTGGCCAGCTCGCCCAGCTGCAGGTTGCCGATGCTGGCGGCGTGTTCGACCACTTCCAGGCCACGGAACACGTCACCTTCGGCGTCGGGCAGGGTCTTGCCCTGCTCGGCCGTCAGGATGGCGGCCAGCTCGGCCATGTTTTCGCGGATGAGCTGCTGGTACTTCAGGAAGATGCGGGCGCGCGCGCCGATGGCGGTCTTCTTCCAGGTCTTGAAAGCCTCTTGGGCCGAAGCCACGGCGGCGTCGATTTCTTCAGGGGTGGCAAAGGGCACGCGGGCCAGCACTTCTTGCGTGGCGGGATTCACCACGTCGCGCCACTGCGTGGTCTTGGACTCGACGAACTTGCCGCCGATCAGCAGTTTGACGGTAGGGGCCAGCACGGCCGAAGAAGTCGGTGCATTCATGGATTTGTCTCCTGGGTTGGCACGCGGCGGTTTGCCGACGAATGGCGCATCGTAGCTGTGCAAAATTGCTGAAGCAATAGACAATGCTGCACTTTGGTTTTGCAAATTTGCACAGCACTGATCGCCACGCCTTGTCTGGCACGCCGATCACGGCACCGGGCACTGGCGAGCGCGTTCAACTACCGTTTCTAGGATCATGGACTGGGACAACCTGCGTTACTTCCTGGAGCTGGCCCGCTCTGGCACCCTGGCCGCCGCCGCCCGCCGCGCGGGGGTGGAGCACACCACCGTGGCCCGCCGCATCCAGGCGCTGGAAAAGCAGATGGGCGCCGCCCTGTTTGCGCGCGAGGCAGGCGGCCACCGGCTGACCGAGGCCGGGCGCCAGCTGCTGCCCGCCGTGGAGGCCATGGAAACCGCCGTGTTGGGTGTGGAGCGTGCAGCCCCGGCGCAGGCGGGGGCAGGGCCCTCGGGCCTGGTGCGCGTGGGGGCGACCGAGGGGTTTGGCACGCTGATCCTGGCGGCGCACCTGGCGCGGCTCACGCAAAAGCACCCGCATCTGTCCATCGACCTGCTGGCGCTGCCACGCATGCTGCACCTGTCACGGCGCGAGGCGGACATCGTCATCTCGCTGGAGCGGCCCACGCGCGGCTCGGTCATCGTCACCAAGCTGGCGGACTACACGCTGCACCTGTACGGCCAGCGCGAATACCTGGCCCGCCGCCCCCTGGTCGCCACGCGCGAGGACCTGCGCCACCACGCGTTTGTGAGCTACGTGGACGACCTGCTGTTCACCAAGGAGCTGCAGTTTCTCGACCAGCTCTACCCGCCCGAGCGTTTTGCCATGCGCAGCACCAGCGTCACGGCCCAGTACGAGGCCGTGCGCGCCGGGGCCGGGCTGGCCGTGCTGCCCGCCTTTCTGGCCGACACCGATCCGGTGCTGGCCCGCGTGCTGCCGCAGGAGGCGCGCTTTACCCGCACCTTCTGGATGAGCATGCCCGCCGAGGCCAAGCACCTGGCGCGCATGCAGGCGGTGTGGAGTTTCTTGAAGGAAGTGGGGCAGGGGGAGAGCGGGCGGCTGCGGCCGGACCGGCGGTAGAGCCGTGGCGGGCCCATCGCCTGCACGATTCTTCTTGGCATCCGCCGAGGCGCCGCCTAGCATCCGAGCCACCTATTTGCACACCAGGAGGCGCCCATGGCCAAGTACCGAATCCTCAGCCTGGACGGCGGCGGCCTGCGCGGCCTGATCACGGCGCGGCTGCTGGCCCGGCTCAATGCCGATCCGCAGGTGGCGGGGTGGCTCGACACCGTGGACCTGTTTGCAGGCACCTCTACCGGCGGCATCCTGGCGCTAGGGTTGGCTTCTGGCAAGACGCCCGAGGAAATCTGCACCGTCTACAAGGAGCGCGGCGGCGTCATCTTTGACGACAGCTTCTGGGACAACGTGCGTGACCTGGGCAAGACGGTGGGGGCCGACTACTCCAGCAAGGGACTCAAGGCAGAGCTGAAAACCGTGTTTGGTGATTTGAAGCTGCGCGACCTGGCCCGCAAGGTGGCCATCCCCACCTTTGACCTCGACAACGAGGAAGTGCCCGCCAAACGCACCTGGAAGCCCAAGATTTTTCACAACTTCAAGGGCACGGACTCGGACGGCGAGCAACTGGTGGCCCACATCGCCCAGTACACCAGCTCGGCGCCCACCTACTTCCCCTCGGCCGACGGCTACATCGACGGCGGCGTGTATGCCAACAACCCCAGCATCGTCGCACTGGCCCAGGCGATTTCGCGCCGCAACCAGCCCGCCGAACGCGCTGCGCTGGACGAGGTGGTGATGCTGTCGCTGGGCACGGGCGTGAGCCTCACCTACATCAAGGGCCAGACGCTGGACTGGGGCTATGCGCAATGGGCGCAGCCGCTCATCAATGTGCTGATGGACGGCGTAGCGGGCATCTCGGACTACCAGGCCCGGCAGCTGCTGGACGATCGCTATCACCGCCTGCAGATCGTCTTCCAGCCCAACGAAACCATTGCGCTGGACGCCGTGGACAAGCTGGACCGCATGGACGAAATTGCCATGGGGCACCCGCTGCAGGGCACGGTGGATTGGCTGCGGGACGTATGGCTCTGAGCCTGGGGGAGGCGGTGAGGGGTTCGGTGTGTCTGTATCAAAATCGCGCCACCACAACTCACCGGCTCCCCCGGCGCGCACCGTGAATGCTTCTGAACTCCAGGCCTATCTGCACCAGCACATTCCCCTGTCTCATGCGATGGATGTGAGTGTGGTCGAGGCATCGCCCCACCATGTGGTGCTGAGCGCGCCCCTGGCACCTAACATCAACCACCGCGACACGGTGTTTGGCGGCAGTGCCTCGGCCGTGGCCATTCTGGCGGCGTGGTCCATGTTGCACCTGCGGCTGTCGGCCGAGGGGCTGGGCAGCCGGCTGGTGATCCAGCGCAACACCATGGACTACCTGGCGCCGATGGCGGGCACCTTCACGGCCGTGGCGCAGGCGCCGTCTGCACAGGTGTGGCGGCCCTTTGCGCGCATGCTGCAGCGCAAGGGCATCGGGCGCATCGTGCAGGCCTCAGTGCTGCACTACCAGGGCCAGCCTGCGGGGCAACTGGAGGGGGAGTTTGTGGCTTTTGGGCCTGAGTATCAGTAGCGTTGATCCAGGTGATCCTGGGGTCGTATCGGGGGGGGGAGGGCGCCTGGCGGCGCAAGGGGGCAGTGGAGCACTGCAGCCGTCAGGCAAGCTTTCGATCCGGATGCCGCGCGTGATGAAAAACAAAGAGCGACAAGGTGGAATACATTGGTTAAAAACCATAGTCTCCAAATTGTTAATTCCAAACGGCGCACTCTTTACGGCCCCCAAGCGCTATCTGCTCCATGTGTAGGCGGCGGGGCGCAAAAGGCGGCACATCTCCATGAAATCAAAAAAGGCCACCACCTGGTGGCTCACGGGTCTGCCGGGCTCAGGAAAGACCACCCTCGCCCAGGCTCTGGCGCAGAGCT